>NZ_ML142908.1:0-805750 GCF_004150225.1 Flagellimonas olearia
CCGCATCAAAATGGTTCTTAATTCTCTTTACGCTGTCGTTACAATATGTATATGAACTTCTTGTTTCTTCTAACTCAAATTGAACCGGATTTTACTCCCGTTCCTCTTTCGTTAACGCCCTGCCTTATCAGCTAAGCGGGTGCAAATATACGCACGTTATTTTCTTTCCACAAAATGTTTTGAGGTATTTTTTTTCAAAAAAATGCATTAAAAATGTAAGCCACTGTTTTTCAGATACCATTGTTTTCAATTTACTTTTTCTTTTATGAAAAGAAATTCCAAACCAGCCCAAAACGGATAACAAAATCCCTGTACGGGTAGTTAGGGGCCGAATAATAATTGGGCTCTGAAAACATTGAGTTAAGGTGTTCCGCTTTTAGATATATGCGTGTCTGTCTTACCTTGGCATTTATAAAAAAGTCCAACAAAGGATAGCCCCCCAACTCCTCATTGTTCTGTATATAGAACTCCCCCAAAAGAGGATTATATGCATTCATGTTGTATGAAGTAAAGTATTTGAAGGTAACCCCGGTCTGTATATACATTGCCTTTTTAAAAACATCACTTGAAAAATACAGGCTGTTTCTGGTCAATAGCTGGGGAAGGTTCAAAACCTGATTGTCCTGCGTAACCTCTTGATACAGTATTGTATTGGCCAACGCCCACTTTCTCCATTTGAACTCCTTGGTATATTTTGCCCTCAGATGGTTTATGGTGGAGGACTCTTGAAAAGGTTTCACAAAAGCAGTCTCCTGCGCATTATCTATTTGTTCCTGCGTGGCGGTCGACATGAAATAGGTGTAGTTGTCTATGGCGCTGAATTCAGCTTCGAGCCTTCCGAACAACTTTGAATCAAACCCAGCCTTTATACTTTGCACTTGCTGCTTTTCGAAAGTATCCGAGTTCTGCCAATTATAGTTCCTGTAATCACTCTGATACAATAGATAATTGAAATCTGGCATTCGGGATGACATGTGGATCCCCCCAAACACTGCATTATTTTTGTTCAATTGATAACGGACTCCAGCATTTAAAATATTCCCCGTAAGATCACCCACCACCGTATAGTTTAAATCGCCATACAAAGACAGCGGACCTATACGCTTTGAATACGCCCCACCTATGGCAATTTCCTGTCCATCCAATTTATTTTGGATGGTTCCTTCTTCGGTTATTATGATTCTGTTAAAGTAATAGTTGTAATTGTACAAGCTGGCGCTTCCCGTAAGCTTACCCAAGGTCCTGTTGGAAAACTCCACACTCCCTTTATTGAACATGGTCTTCAATCTGGCCCTGTCCACAATGGGAACTTCATAAGGGTCATCCCCAAAGGCATCATTCTGTGCTGATTGTTCAAAATCGTACAGTTTGGTTTCATAGGTAAATTCGTGGCCAATGGTCAAGGTAGTCGGGTTGGTATCGGTGGAATCCTTTTTATGGTTGACCAATTTGTAACGCTGGTCAAAGAAATACCGCTTCCCCAAAACCCGATTGTTGGCATTGGTATACCGCACATCTATTTTGGATCTATCTTGAAAATCGGGCAAATCCCCTTCAAACTGATTTCGGTTCAACAATCCCCCGTTTTCCTGTCCTTCCAATTCTTGCGCCGCAATATGGCCTCGAACCGCATACCTGCCATTTTGGGTGATATAATTAAAGGTGGTCCTGAAATTTCCCGATCGGGCCTGCTCATACCTATATTTCCCCAAAGACCTAAATCCATTGAACGCCAACGAAGCATTGAACCGCTTTGATGTATTAAAGGTGAGCATGGCATCCAAAAACTGCCCTTGCTCCATGGATGTCTTGAACATCAGTTCTGTCATGGGCGTTGCCACATTGTAGTAGTCAACATCCTCCACCTCAAAATATCTGGCGTGCTTCGCGGTTGCGCCCATACGCGGATAGTAGGATCCTTTGGAAAAGGTTTTTCCCAATTCATTATAAGGTTGCCCCATATTGGCAAAAGGCATCAACTCAAAATCATCCTCCCTTATATAATTGTATTTATACTCCTTATATATGGTAAGGGTCGTATCCAGAATGGTGGTATCCCTAGCGTAGGAAATAATCTTATAATCCGCAATGGAAACAGAGTCGGCCTCCACTATTTTTTTCTCCATACGTATAAACCTGCTCCTTTTTTCAGGATCAACCTGTGACGAAGAATCTTTTTGTTTTGTTTTTGGAGGACCCTTCTTTGCCACTTTTATAGAATCCATCTGCTGTATCAGCAAGGAATCCTTCTCGGCAATTTTTAAAGAGTCTGTCTCTTTTTGCGGGGGTATGGAATCCTGCTGTGCAAAAAGAACCTGTCCCAAAAAAAAGAGTAGGGCAAAAAATAGAAATCTCATTCCATGGTATTGGTCTGGCAAAGGTATACGTTTTGTTTCTAAAGAAATGTGAAAAATTTCCCGGCAAGCTATAGCGGCACACCCTGAGAAGCCAATATTTGGTGTTGAACAAATGAGCCCTTATCTTTCACCTTCATTGACCAACATGCTACAGGCACTATATAAACATCCGAACGAAGCGGGAACCGATGAAGCGGGAAGAGGCTGTTTGGCCGGACCGGTGACCGCGGCCGCCATTATTCTTCCCGAAGGTTTCACCAACAACGTCCTAAACGATTCCAAACAGCTTACCGAAACCAAAAGGGATGCCCTACGCCCCATTTTGGAGCAAGAAGCCGTTTCTTTCTCGGTATGCCATGTTTTTCAGGATGAAATTGATGAAATCAATATTCTCAATGCATCCTTCCTGGCCATGCACAGGGCACTGGACACCATGTCCCATAGACCCAGCTTTATTTTGGTGGACGGAAATCGGTTCAAACCCTACCCTGCCATTGCCCATGAATGCATCATCAAAGGAGATGGCAAATACATGAGCATTGCCGCCGCTTCGGTATTGGCAAAAACATACCGGGACGAATACATGGCGCAAATCCATGAAGAATTCCCCATGTACAATTGGAAAAAGAACAAAGGATACCCCACCAAAGAACACCGAGAGGCCATAAAAAAATACGGATTGACGCCATATCACAGAAAAAGCTTCAGACAGCTGCCCGAACAATTGACTCTGGATATTTAAAAATTCTAACTTTGTTCCAAACTTCAAAAATGAGACGTAAGGTACTTTTTTGCTTGCTCCCACTTTTCATCCTAGCCTGCAAAACCGAGGTAAAGACCAAAGATTCGTTATTGGACCACCTGCCTCCCAACGCCGCTTTGATCATAAAGATCAACAATCTGGCCAATTTCAAGAGTGAACTCAAGAACAATTCCTTCTTGGCCAAGACCAAAGGCTTTTCCATCCATGACGAACTTATGAACCAACTGGATGGTATGAATCATGTATCCACGGACCAGCCTTGCGTTCTTGCTTTTTATGAAATGGGCAAGGACAACTATGATTTTGTCCTAATATCCAATAAAAATCCAAACCTCTTCAACGTACAAGAGGTGAGCAACAAAACCGTTGAGACCCTTTCCTATGAAGGCAAAGACCTAACAAAATACAGCTTGGACGATTATGAGATATTCGCCATGTCCCATAATGGTGATATGATTCTCGCTTCTTCCCAAATGCTCATGGAAAATATGATACGGGCCAAGGGCAGTACTCCCATCAATCCCACCTTGGAGAAACTTTATGAAACTGCGGGCATCAATAAATCGGCCACATTGTTAATGAATTTGGACGGAAACCCATCGCTTCTGTCCTTGAACGACAAGAACAAAAGTAGTAAGCCTTTTTCGGAATGGGTCTCCCTTGATTTTACGGCCAACTCGGACGAGGTGAGCCTCAACGGCATTGCCATGGCCCCGGATTCCACCAAAAATTTCATCAATCTGTTCAAGGGCACGGCGCCACTTGCCAATAAAACCCCACAGTATGCTCCTTTGAACGCGCAGGCCATTCTTTCATATACCTTTGACGATTACCAGGTTTTTGCCAAGAACCAGAACATATATCTGGACCGCGTAAAACCTGTGGATTCCCTTTTTAATACCATAGAGGAGGTGGGCATTATTTATTTGAACAACCAAAAGGTGGTGCTCTTGAACTCCTATGGCACTGAAAGCCTCTCGGACTTTTTGGATCGGGACAAGGCTTCTTCACAATCCTACCAAGGCAGTGAAATCATTGAACTACAAAAGAAAAATTTATTGACAGAGGGATTTGCCCCTTTGGTTTCCGGTTTTGAGGCCAACTATTGCACCATTCTGGAAAACAGCTTTGTTTTTTCCGAAAGCAAAGAGGCCTTGCAGACCATCATCAACAACCATAGCAGTGGCACCTCGTTTAGCAACAGTCCCATATTCCAAACCGCAAAGGCTCCTTTGGCCAACGAATCCAGCATGTTGTTCGTATCAACGGATTCCGGAATTGATTTCTTTGCCGAACAGGAACTGGCCCCCAAGCTTTTTGAGCCTATCCAAAAAACGGATTTGGACGAATATGCCTTTGCTTCGCAGATTGTGGGCGACAGTGATTTTGCCCATCTCAATCTACTGGTCTCCAAAGTAGGAAAGAAGGTAACCTCCAACACCGTGACCCCTTTGTTTACCTTGGAATTGGATACCGATCTGGCCATTGACCCCCAATTTGTGAAAAACCACAGGACCAATAAGCAGGAAATCGTGGTACAGGACCGCAACAATGTGCTTTACTTGATTTCCACGGAAGGCAAAGTACTATGGACCAAACAACTGGACAGTAGGATCCGTGGTCCCATCCAGCAGGTTGATATTTACAAAAACGGAAGGCTGCAGTTGGCCTTTTGCACCAGCAATCAGTTCATGATTCTAGATCGCAATGGCGAGGATGTTCCTCCGTTCAAGATCAATTTTGAAGGAGGAAACCTAAATCCATTGGCCGTCTTTGATTACGATGGAAGAAAAGACTATCGGTTTGTGATCACCCAGGGTAGAAAGGTCCATATGTACAATAACAAGGCAAAGGTTGTGGGTGGATTCACGTTTACCGAAGCTTCCAGCCCGATCATTGCCGCCCCAAAGCATTTTAGGATGGGCAATAGGGATTATCTAGTGTTCCAATTGGAGGACCAGACCCTCAAAATCCTGCATAGGACCGGAAAGGACCGTATAAAGGTTGCGGAAAAGATAGATTTCTCCAACAATGAAGTGTTCCTATACAAGAACAAGTTTTCCATGACCAACAAAAAAGGGGTGCTCCACCAAATAGACACCAATGGCAAACTCACCGCTACCAATTTCAACCTCAACAAAGACCATGGCATGTATGCCACAAGCAACACTTTGGTGTTCATGGATGACAACATCCTTAGCATTAAAGGCAAGAAAGTGGAGTTGGACCTTGGTGTATATTCAAAACCTAAGATTTTCTACATCTACGATAAGATCTATGTGAGTGTGACCGATATCCAAAACCAAAAAATATACCTGTTCGATAGTCAAGCGGAGCCCATTCCCAATTTTCCCGTATTTGGAAACTCCCTTATTGATCTAACCGATATGGACAACGACCGAAAGTTGGAGCTGGTGGCCAAGGACCAAGAAAATTCATTGATCGTGTACAAAATGAATTAAGAAGACCTTCATTGCGGCTTATACATTGGTTTGCACGAGTTACACATTTTAACCAGCTATGAGGAGTAGTGTTTTGTACTTTGGATGGAATTATTTTTCATCAAAAACCATAAGTAAAGTACACAATAATGAAAACCTCCAACAAAACCGTCTTCAGTTTATTGATTGTTCTGATGATTGGCTCCAGCATCAACGCCCAATTCCTGAAAAAACTGGGCAAAAAAGCCGAACAAGCGGCACAGCGAACCATTGAACGAAGGGTTGACAAAGAAACCAGCGAAAAGACCGACCAGGCTTTGGATAGCATTTTGGAACCCGGTTCTGGCCAAAAGCAAGGTCCCAACACTCCACAAGGAAACGATTTGCCCACAAATACCGGAAACGATTCCGGCAACAATACCAATAGCGGTGGAATCACGGCTCCACAGGCAAAGAGCATTACCGTATACAGTAAGTTCGATTACGTCCCGGGGGACAAACTCATGTTCTTTGACGACTATTCCAAAGATTTTATAGGAGACTTCCCTGCCAAATGGAACACCAATGGCAGTGGCGAAGTCGTTACCATAGATGATTCCCCACAGCGTTGGATGGAGCTTGTTCCCGGATACGGTATCCATTACATTCCCAACATGCCCGAACTGCCCGAGGAATATACCATAGAGTTCGACTTGTTGACCTACGGTATGGACAACCAAACATCATCCACAGCGGGGATTGAAATCAGCCTAAGTGATGACCCAAATTTCAATGCCGGCAACAATTATGCGGAGGCTTGGCTTCCCGTTGGTCAATATGCCGCTTTTGGAATACGTGCAAGGAATCACACCCGTGGTGAGGGGGTTACCATCAATAGTGAGGTCAGAGCCGATATACGACAGGCCGTGCTCAACCAGCCCCATATCTCCATTGCGGTGAACAAGGCCCGCTTTCGCCTTTGGGTGAACGAGGAAAAATATGTGGACATTCCGCAGATGGTACCCATGAACAAGTTAACCACCCTTAAGTTCAATGTCAACGGACTTAAAGATGGGAAGGAAAAAATCTTCATCTCCAATCTTAAAGTGGCCGAAGGAGGCGTAGACCTTCGCAGAAAACTCCTTTCCGATGGCAAGGTATCCACCAATGGGATTCTTTTTGATGTGGGCTCGGCCAACATACAGCCGCAGTCCATGGGAATTATCCGCCAAATATCACAAGTGCTCGCCCAAGAAGCTTCCATGAAGCTGAAGATTGTAGGCCATACCGATGCTGACGGTTCCGATGAGAGTAATCAAAAGCTTTCCAAGGACCGGGCAGAAGCCGTAAGAAACGCCTTGGTATCCGTTTATGGGGTATCTGCAGACCGATTGACCTCGGAAGGAAAAGGGGAAAGCGAGCCCGTGGGGGACAACAACACCCCAGACGGCAAGGCACAGAACAGAAGGGTTGAATTCATCAAACAATAAGAACAAAATACAATATATGAAACACTATTTTTTCGCATTGCTCACCGCAATGTTTTCCTTGGGTATTGCCTTGGGGCAATCCAACTGCAGCCATTATTATCCTTTGGTGGACGGGGCCAATTTCCAATACACCAGTTATGACAGAAAAGGCAATGAAGATGGAAAGACGAGCTACAAGGTCACCCAAGTAAATGGTTCAGGGGACAATGTCAGCGCAACCATGGTCATGCAATTGGAGGATAAAAAAGGAAACACCTACGACTCGGAATACCAAGTCACCTGTGACGGCGATAAGGTCAAAATCGATTTTAAATCCCTGATGAACGAGCAGATGTTGCGGCAAATGGGCGATATGGAAGTGGAAGTTTCCGGAACGGATGTGGAACTCCCTGGCAATCTTGGTGTGGGGCAGGAACTCCCCGATGGCAATGTGAGCGTACAGATGAAAATGGGCGGGGCCATGAACATGAACATGAACGTGGAGACCATCAACCGAAAAGTGGAAAAAGAAGAAACCGTGACCATCCCGGCCGGCACCTTTGAGTGTTACGTGATTTATAGTGAGACCCGAACCAAAATGATGATGGCCAACCAGACCATGCCCTCACGGGTATGGCTTGCCAAAGGCGTGGGGATGGTAAAACAGGAATCCTACAACAAAAAGGGAACGCTCATCGCAAGTATGGAGCTGACGGCCTACAACCAGTAGTAAAAATCACATCTATAAAATAAAAACCGGGGCATGGCCCCGGTTTTTTCAGTTCAAAAGAACTATGGTTTCATATACTGTACTTCAATTTCATTTAAGCGATTAAGAAAATCATCCAATTTATTTTTCCAATCCAGCATTCCTCTATCATTCCCTAAACTTTTGTCCTTGGGAAAATCCAACTGAATCCCTTGCCCCCTAATTTGACAATGCGAACAATTGTGGATATCAATTTCATAGGTCCTATAATTCCACCATGCAATAAAATCCAACCAAATTGAATTATAACTGGGATTTCTTCGAATTGACCATGAATAAATTAAATTCGGGGTTTTATCATTTGTCCGCCATTTTGGCTTTCCCTTAAACACCCTTTCAACTTCATTACCTATTTTCCAACCCACACCTTCCAATCGATTCCGAAGGTCATTTATTTGCCTATTTTGCTTGGTGTGGGTTAAATCAACTTTGACATCCATTACTCAATTTTCACTACTGATGGTCAAGCTAAATGAAGTTCTATGAAAATCCATGGGCCAATTGACGAATGGCCCACTTTAATTGACGGATGAAGATAAAAAGCAGTGTTTGTTTATACGATGGATTCCGAAGAAACCAACTCCGCCTCAAATAATGCAGTAAAATGTTTGAGGAGCTTTGCTTTAACTTCCTCAATATCCACTTCTTTTTTCCCGAGTTCCACATTAAGGGAAGTCACGGCCTTATCTTTTATCCCACATGGGATCATTAGGTCAAAATAGCCCAGATCGGCATTGACGTTCAGGGCAAACCCATGCATGGTCACCCATCTACTGGCCCGTACACCCATGGCACAGATTTTTCGGGCAAAGGGAGTGCCCACATCCAACCAAACACCGGTCTCCCCTTCGGAGCGTTCGGCTCTTAGGCCATATTCGGCCAAGGTTAAAATCACCATTTCTTCCAAAAACCGGAGGTATTTGTGGATATCTGTAAAGAAATTGTCCAAATCCAAAATGGGATAGCCCACTACTTGTCCCGGGCCGTGATAGGTGATGTCCCCTCCCCGATTGATCTTGTAAAAAGTGGCCCCTTTTGCCTTCAGCACCTGTTCATCCACCAACAGATTGCCTATATCCCCGCTTTTGCCCAAGGTGTAGACATGGGGGTGTTCCACAAACAAAAAATGGTTAGGGGTATCCACCTCGGTACCTTCCCTCCTATTCTTGACCTTTAGGTCAACAATATCCTTGAAAAGCGCTTCTTGATAATCCCATGTTTCCTTGTAATCCCTATGTCCAAGGTCCTGAACCCTTACTTTCTTGTTCATGGCACAAAGATACGAAGGCTTGGGCGGAAATCTATTTTTCCAGCTTTACCTGAAGGTCCAATGCGGTAGGATCTCTCATTAGGTCCAAAAAGGGGACCTCATAAATGAGGGTCTTGCCATCGGCACTGAACGTGGCCTCTTCCAAATTGGTGGATTTCACCTTTCTTGGGAAATGGTATTTAATGGTATAGGTAGACCCCGAAAGGAACATCTCGGCTCCCGCCAAACTGTCCAAACCTTGTTGGAACAATTCTTCGTCCACTATTTTGGCCTTTCGTGAGAAAGTATTTCCCTTAAAGGTATAATTGACTTCCGTGGCCTGTTCAGAACCTGACAAGGGTGTGGGTTGTTGTTTACTTTGGCCTGGACCGAGCATACCGGCCTCCTTAAACGAATTGAAAGCATCGTTGACCTCGCTGACATTTTTGAACTCGCTGAACAGGTCGAACTTCATTATTTTTTCCTCAGGCTTCATCACCATATGGAGGTTAAAAGGCTCCAACCGTTTCAGTTTGGCCTGCTCTTCCGGCGAAAGCTGGGCAATACTGTCTTTCTTTTCAGCCAAAAGATCTTTGAAGGATATAATGGAATCCATAGGTTTCTCATCACTCTGTGCCATTTCATCCCCTGCCATTTGCATGAGTTCGGAACCATCAAAATTAATGGACAGTTTACCCGATCCATCTTCCTTGATATGGATCTCTTCGGTAAAATTACAGGAATAGGTAAAAATAGCCACAAGGGCACAAGCCAAGACTTGGGTACGTTTCATACTGATTTTAGTTAGTGTTATTAAGAATGACCAAGGCCCCAATAACTCCCGGAACCCAGCCACATAGGGTCAAAAGTAACACAATTAAAAAAGAGCCACAACCTTTCCCGATTACGGAAAGGGGTGGAAAAAAAATAGCCAATAGTACTCTCCAAAAACTCATGATCTTGATTTTGATTGATGATACCTATTAGTATACAAATGGGAGTATTTGTTACACAAAACCCTTACTTTTAAACCTTATTGATTTTGATATGCGGCTTTTGGTATTCTTACTGGTCTTGTTGGCCTCCCCCATGCTAAGGGGACAGTACCAGTTTTCGGGCGAGCTTTCCCAAAACCACTCTGGCCAGACGGTCTATTTATCGTTGGTAGAGAATTACAGGAAGTCATCCCGGATTTATTTGGATCAGATCATCAAAAAGACCCAGGTGGACTCACTGGGGCATTTTCAATTTGAAGGGGATAATCTGCCCATAAAAAATAGGATCTATCGAATTCATATGGATGGCTGTACCAATGAAGGTGAAGCCCTTCATTATTTGGGCGAATGCAACAACAGTCAAAGTGTGGTCTTTATCGCCAATAACCAGGACACCCTATATTTCCCCTCTTCGTTTGATGACCAACCGCTTTGCTCCATTACCTCCACCAATCCAAAATCCAGTCTGTTGTTGGAAGTAAAGGCTTTAAAAGATGAAATGGCCTATGATTTTATGACCTATCCCAGTGCCACCAACCAGAACCTCAATACCAAAAAATGGTTCAAGACCTTGCACACCTTCGGACAAAACTCCAACGAGCCTTTGGTGGAACTCTTTATTTATGATTTTCTTTCCGACAAAAGAAATGAAACCTATCCCCACTATCTTAAGGACCTTGCCACAAACCCATACTACAATGCACTTTCGCAACGGCTACAGGCCACCTATCCCAATACAGAGTTCACTGAGGAATTCGCAACCGAAATTGAAATGGACAGCCAATGGGTCAGTGCCGATACATCCCAATTTTGGCCATGGAAATGGGTTGTATGGTCCCTTTTGATCCTATCGCTATTGGCCAATGTGTACTTTTTGGCCTCACGAAAAATGCAGATGCAAAAAAAAACGCAATCCCATTATCAACAACTCACCCCCCAAGAGCGAAAAATTGCACAGGGCATTCTACAGGATAAGAGCAATAAGGAGATTGCCATGGAGCTGTTCATAAGCCTCAGTACGGTGAAAACCCACATCAACAACCTCTACAAAAAATTGGGGGTCTCCACCCGTGAAGAGATTTCGCATCTCCTCAAGAAATAAAATTTCAACCGGGGGTCTAGTCCCTATTTCCATCCCAGAAAATCTGCCATGGGCGTTGTTTTTATAGAATTTTCGACTCCAATCCGTAATCGAAAGAACTATGAAAAACATCATTCTTACAACATGCACGCTACTCTGTACCGCAATGGTTTTTGCCCAAGAATTCAATCAGGAAATTGTCCAAGAGGACGGAAAACGGTTTCTGGTCGGTAAAATCAATTTGGATGGCCTACGCAGCCAACCCTACCAACAATGGTACCTTCAAGGGCATCAGAGCTATAGTGTGGACAGTACCATGGTGAACCTTTTCAAGGAGAAACTCTCCGATTACACCATCACATTATTCTTGGGCACCTGGTGTGGCGACAGCAAAAGGGAAACACCCCGGTTCGTTAAAATTTTGGAGGCTGCGGAGTTTCCCATGGACCAATTGCAGCTCATTGCCTTGGACCGAAGGAAGGGGCATTACAAGAAAAGCCCGACCGGTGATGAAAAAGGGCTCAACATCATCAAAGTCCCCACCATGGTCTTCTATAAAAATGGCAAGGAGGTAAACCGCATCGTGGAACGACCTATGGAAAATTTGGAGGAAGACATCGCCCAAATCGTCCACGAAAGACCCTACATCCCCAATTATGCACATTAAGACAGGGACAAGGCAAGATATTAAAGCGCAAAAGTGTAATTTTGCGCTTTAATTTTTTATAGACTATGCAACTATCGGAACAAGAAATCGTTCGAAGGGAAAAATTGACCAAACTCAAGGAAATGGGAATCAACCCCTATCCTGCAGCATTGTATCCTGTTGATGCCACTTCCAAGAGCATCAAGAACGATTTTGAAGAAGGGAAGAAGGTAGTGATTTCCGGTAGATTGATGTCGCGCAGAATCCAAGGGAAAGCCTCGTTTGCCGAACTTCAGGATAGCGATGGCCGTATCCAGGTCTACTTCAATCGGGATGAAATATGCCCCGATGACGACAAGACCCTTTACAACGAAGTCTATAAAAAACTGTTGGACATTGGTGATATCATAGGGGTTGAAGGTGAACTGTTCAAGACCCAAGTAGGTGAAAAAACCGTGATGGTAAAAAACTTCAGCTTGCTAAGCAAGGCCTTGCGACCCTTGCCTTTACCAAAGGTAAATGACGAAGGAAAGGTATACGATGCCTTCAATGACCCGGAACTGAGGTACCGCCAACGTTATGTGGATTTGGTGGTGAACCCACAGGTGAAGGATACGTTCATCAAAAGGACCAAGATTACCAATAGTATCCGTGAATTTTATAACGAAAAGGGGTATTTGGAAGTGGAAACCCCCATTTTGCAACCTATTCCAGGGGGAGCGGCCGCACGTCCATTTTTGACCCATCACAACGCATTGAACATTCCGTTGTACCTACGGATTGCCAACGAACTGTATCTAAAACGATTGATCGTAGGTGGTTTTGATGGGGTATATGAGTTTGCGAAGGATTTCCGTAATGAAGGAATGGACCGTACCCACAATCCAGAGTTTACCGTAATGGAGCTTTATGTGGCCTACAAGGATTACAACTGGATGATGGACACCACCGAAAAACTATTGGAAAAAGTGGCCATGGATGCCACGGGAAGCACCAAGGTAAAAGTAGGTGAAAACGATATTGAATTTAAGGCCCCCTATCCTAGGGTCCCCATTTTGGAGGCCATAAAAATCCATACCGGCTATGATGTAGCGGGCATGGGTGAAGATGAACTTCGCGAAGTGGCTAAAAAACTGGGCATTGAAGTGGACGAGACCATGGGTGTGGGCAAACTCATTGATGAAATCTTCGGGGAAAAATGTGAGCACCATTACATACAGCCTACATTCATTATTGATTACCCCAAGGAGATGAGTCCTTTGACCAAGGAACATCGAAGCAATCCAGCGCTAACCGAGCGCTTTGAGCTCATGGTGAACGGGAAGGAACTTGCCAATGCCTACTCGGAGCTCAATGACCCCATTGATCAACGGGAGCGTTTTGAAGATCAGCTCAAACTTTCTGAAAAAGGGGATGATGAGGCCATGTTTATAGACCAAGATTTTCTCCGTGCCTTGGAATATGGTATGCCCCCAACCTCTGGAATTGGGATCGGGATAGACCGCTTGGTCATGTTGATGACCAACAACTCTTCTATCCAAGAAGTGCTGTTCTTCCCACAAATGCGACCCGAAAAGAAAAAAGTGGAGCTTACCGAGGAGGAAAAAATCATCATGGATATCCTGAAACCTGTAGGGGAAATGCCCTTGGCCGAACTTAAGGAAAAAGCAGGTCTTAGTGGAAAAAAATGGGACAAGGGCACCAAAGGCCTATCCAAGCATGGGCTCTTAAAAATTGAAAAAGTAGACGATACTCTTACGGCCAAATTTACGGGATAAGTGCTATTCCATCACACTGGATTGAACTAAAAAATCGATTCCGAGTGGCCAAAAATTGATACTACTTCCCAGCTACATATTTTATGAATAAAAGGCCCTTCGGGGCCTTTCTTTTTTCATTAAAGCCCTGTGCTTCAACACCTATATTAAAAAAAACCTTTACCTTAAGGAATAATTCCTTCGGAATATGAAAGGAATTTCGGCAGCCCCCATCATAATATCTAACTTAAAAACTAACAACATGAAAAAATTGAAACTACCATTTTTTCTGGCCTTCTTGGCTACCTTAACAAGCATGGCACAAGAAGTCACAGGAACGGTCTATGATGACCAAAATGTGCCCTTACCGGGAGCCTCGGTCCAAGTAAAAGGAACTACCACAGGAGCCATTACCGACTTTGACGGAAACTACACTATTGAAGCGAATACCGGGGATATCTTGGTTTTTTCTTACGTTGGCTTCAATACCCAAGAAGCAACCGTTACAGGCAGCACATTGGACGTTACACTACAAGCAGGGCTCGAATTGGAAAATGTAGTGGTGGTGGGATCACGGAATGCCAATAGAACCGCCACGGACACACCGGTACCTGTGGATGTTTTGGATGTCACCGAATTGGTGCAATCCGCCCCACAAGTATCCGTTACGGAAATCCTGAACTATGCGGCACCTTCATTTTCATCCAATCCACAAAGTATCTCAGATGGTACCGACCACATCGCTCCTGCCTCGTTACGTGGACTTGGACCTGATCAAGTATTGGTGCTCATCAATGGAAAAAGAAGGCACAAAACCGGCCTTGTCAATGTAAATGGGACCTTTGGTCGCGGTAGCGTGGGAACCGATATGACAACCATCCCATCCAACTCCATATCCCGTATAGAGATATTACGGGACGGTGCAGCCGCACAATACGGTTCCGATGCCATAGCAGGGGTCATCAACATTGTACTCAAAAAAAGCGTGAACGAACTGCAGGTAGACCTGACCACTGGGGCCAACTTTACCAGTGAACACGGTCCGGACAAAAATGTGGATGGCGAAAAGGTCAACCTCGGACTCAACTACGGTCTCCCCATTGGCAAGGATGGTGGGTACATCAATTTCACAGGAAACTTTAATTACAGAGGTTCCACCAACCGTATGCAGGAATGGGAGGGTACCATTTTTAATGCATACAACAGCATTGAAAGGGTTGCTTCCAATGATAATTATGACATTTCCTTGCTTTTGGATGACGATTTGGATGATATTTTCCAGTATGCCGGAAGTGCAGGAATTACCCTTAACGGCGATGAGACCAAAGAGGAACTTCAGGATATCCTCAGTGCTGATGCCACGGATTCCGAACTTTCTGCGAGAGGTCTCCAACGAAGCGATTTCAATATGCAGGTAGGGCAGTCCGAAATACGCGGGGCACAATTCTTCGCCAACCTGTCCATCCCCTTGGGTGAAAACCTGGAACTGTACAGTTTTGGTGGGCTTAGCTTTAAAACTGGTACTGCCGCAGGGTTTTACCGGTTACCCAACCAATCCAGAACCTATACCCCTGCCTATCTCAACGGATTTCTACCAGAGATCAACTCAAACATCTCCGATCAATCAGTGGCGTTTGGGATAAAAGGTATGTTGGGCGATTGGAATGTTGATTTTAGCAACTCCTACGGCAGGAACGAATTTCTGTATCGCATTACCAACTCCAACAACGCCTCTTTGGCCAACTCCACACCTTTTGAAGCAGATTCGGGAGGTTTCAACTACAGTGAAAACACCACCAATTTTGATATGAGCCAGTTTTTCGATGATATTTTAGCCGGTCTCAACATTGCCTTTGGTGCAGAATATCGGGTAGAGAACTATTCCATTGTGGCAGGGGAAGAAGTGTCCTATGCACAATACAATACCTTGGGCAACGTGCATGATCCCACGGACCCCGATTCTATGGTTCCTGCTGACTTTTTTGGTTCTTCCCGTCCTGGTGGTATACAGGTGTTCCCCGGTTTTAAACCGGATAATGAAGTGGATGCTTTCAGAAATGCCATTGCTGGTTATTTTGATGTAGAGGCGGATTTCACGGAAAGTATTTTGGTGAGCGGAGCCGTCCGTTATGAGAATTTCTCCGATTTTGGAGGAACTTTAAATTTTAAGTTGGCTTCCCGGATAAAAGCGTCAGAAAATTTCAATATTAGAGGTGGACTGCAAACTGGGTTCAGGGCACCTTCCCTACACCAGATTCACTATAGCTCCACATCCACATTGTTTGTTGATGGTATTCCCAATGAAGTGGGGATTTTCTCAAACACATCAAGGGTGGCCCGCCTTTTGGGCATAGAAACGCTTAAGGAAGAGACTTCTTTTGGGGGAACAGTTGGTTTCACGGCCAGAGTGCCCAGTGCCAACCTTAAAATCACCCTGGATGGGTACTTGGTCAACATAGATGATCGTGTCATATTGACCGGGCAATTTGATGACAATGGAAATGCGGAACTGGCCAACTTGTTTCAACAGGCCAACGCAACCCAAGCAGCATTCTTTGCGAATTCTGTAGATACCCAAACCAAGGGGATAGACCTTGTAATTGACCACAAGGCAACCCTTTCAGACGATATTTCATTGACCAATACCTTGGCCTTCACCTTTTCAGAAACTACGGTAGAAGAAGTAAAGGTTCCCGAGGCCATTGCCAATGCGGGATTGAGCGATACATATTTCGACCCCACCAGTCGAATTTATCTGGAATCTGCCGTCCCTACCACCAAAGGAAATCTTTCCCATAACCTAAAGGTAGGGGACCACTGGAACTTCTTTTTGCGAAATGGATATTTTGGTGAAGTAGAGGAAGCTACCAATAACGATGACCCAACCATAGACACCACCTTTGGCGGAAAGGTCATTACCGACCTTACTGTAGGCTATGATTTTTCAAGCAATCTAAGGCTTACCGTTGGAGCCAACAACCTACTTGATGTTTATCCCGATGAAAATGACCCAGCCTTTAGATCCGATGGAAGGTTCATTTACTCCAGACGATCCGTGCAGTTCGGTACAAATGGGCGACATGTTTTTGGAAGGCTCACATTCAAAATAAGATAATTGTTATATCGCAATGCATATAAAGCCCCACGTTTGTTGGGGCTTTTATTTGAAATGAAAACTGGATTTTTAAGTTTTCCTAAAAAAGCATAGCTTAGGACCTCAATGGAACTAAGCAAAAAACTAGGGCTCTTTCTTGGGCCTATCGCCTTTCTTATTCTGGTTAATTTGCCCATGGAACTGGTTTCCGAAAAAGGGGATGCCGTAATTTCCGTTGCGGTATGGATGTTGATCTGGTGGATCACCGAAGCGGTTTCCATTTCAGTCACAGCACTTCTTCCCCTACTGTTGTTGCCCATACTTAAAATATTACCCATTGCCGAGGTGGGCGCCAATTATGGCAGTCCCATTGTGTTCCTCTTCTTTGGGGGATTTGTGATGGCCTTGGCCTTGGAAAAGGTAAATCTGCATCGGCGTATCGCGCTCAACATCATAAAACTGACGGGAACCACACCCAACAAGGTAATTTTGGGCTTTATGATCGCCACGGGCTCACTGAGTATGTGGATCAGCAATACGGCCAGTACCGTGGTCATGCTACCCATTGCCCTTTCCGTAATCAATTTGTTGATCAATGATGAGGATGGTTTTACCAAAAACGACCAGAATTTTGCTCTTAGCGTTATGCTCGGGATTGCTTTTTCGGCCAATGCAGGAGGAATTGCTACCGTAATCGGCACCCCACCCAACTCGGTACTCATTGGGCTCTTGGAAAATGAATACAACACCGAAATATCCTTTTTAAAATGGATGACCATAGGGCTCCCTTTTTCCATTGTTATGATCGGTATTTGCTACTTGGTCTTGGTGAAATGGATGTATCCCAACAGGGATTTGAAGTTCAATGCCTCCAAAGAGGTCATACAATCGGAGTTGGAGAAATTGGGTCCAACTTCCGGAAAAGAAAAACTGGTGTTGGCCATATTTGGGGTCACCGTGTTCCTATGGATCTTCCGAACCTTGATCAACAGTATTTTCCCCAGTTTGGGCCTTACCGATACCATGATCAGCATTTTTGCGGCCCTTGCCTTGTTTTCCGTTCCGTACAGTCTAAAAAAGGGAGACTTTATCATTGAATGGAAGGACACCAGCAAATTGGCCTGGGGTATATTGATTTTGTTTGGGGGTGGACTAGCCCTGGCACAAGGCATGTCCAGCAGCGGCATTGTGGATATGGTGGCCAACGCCATTGCCCAAAGCGAGATAAGTATTCTTCTCACCGCATCCTTATTGATTTTCCTGATGCTGTTTATGACGGAACTGATGAGCAATGTGGCCCTTGTGGCCGTCTTGGCCCCAGTTGTGGCCGGTATTGCCATAGGATTGGATGTTCCCCTACTCTACCTATTGATCCCGGTTACCATTGCCAGTAGCTGCGCCTTTATGCTACCCATGGCCACACCGCCCAATGCTATTGTATTCGCCAGCGGACACGTAAAAATTGCCCAAATGGCCCGAGTGGGTGTTATTTTAAACCTGATAGCAGTGGTCTTGTTGATTTTGGTGTTCCAGTTTGTGATTCCCGTATTGTTCTAAACAACAATGCCCCTCCGATAGGAAGGGCATTGACAAACTAACTAACTCAAAAAAATAGTAGAAACTAACTCAACTCTATTCTAATCCATACTTTTTAAATCCCCCTCGGTTCAACTTATCCATTTTTTCACCTTTTCAGAGTACTTCGGAAAGATTTAAAAGCGACGTCACCTGTTCACCATCGTGCCGTCTATTTTTAATAACACTACAAAGATATAACCCTAAATAGTGAAGATTATTATAATTAGTTTTTTGTTAACGTAGTAGGAAAAGCAACACGAAAGCAACATCGTCAAACTTGTCCCTCATCTGTTGAAAGACCTGCGTCCTTTGTTTTCAAAATTTAATGGATTGACAAAATTACCTACGTTTCTTTGCTTTCTGCGCTTTGCTGATTTTTGTGTTATATTTTTGTTAATCAGCCTTTTGAAGGTGAAAGACCCTCAAAAAGAGGGCCTTCCTAATTCAAAAAAATTGTAAAATGAAAACCAACTCATTTTACCTCGTCTGATCCGCGTAGGGATCAAAGTTTTCGGGTAGATACTTGGACGTATCAAAACCCAATTCCACTTCGTCATCTTCCATATAGTTCACCGATGCGATTTCAATCACATTGGTATAAGGATCAAAATCCTCAGGAAGCATGTACTCGGTATCCAGACCTAGTTCCAGTTCCACATCATCCTCGATGTAGGCAATGGCGTTCAAATCCACATAGATCTCATAAGGAGAGAATCCTTCGGGAAGATAATCCCAGGTATTGAAACCCAATTCCATATCTTCTTCCTCCAAAAAGTTGATTCCATGGACATCCACTACTTCGGTGTAAGGGTCAAACCCATTGGGAAGGTAGTTCTGGGTGTCAAACCCCAAATCCAGTTCAACTTCGCTTTCTAGGTATATAATGGAATTCAAATCAAAATAGGTTTCATAGGGATTAAAACCCTTGGGGAGATACTCTGAGGTGTTGAACCCAAGGTCCATATCCATCTCTTCCTCCATAAACTCTATTTCGTCCAAATTCAGTTCATAGAACCATGCATTTGTCCCATCGGAAAAATCAAAGGTTGTTTCGTTCCAATCAGCACTTAGATTCAATGCTGTAAAACTGTTTTCAAAAGTGCTTTTGGTCTCCGGTTTCGATTGTTGGACCATACCGGGTTGCTGGTCAGCGGCTATGGCGGAACTACTTAAAAGTACACAACCATACATTAATAATAACTTGTTCATTTTTTGATTGAATTTTTTGATTGATGATATGCTTATAAGACTGTTCATATTCTAGATTGTTACAGTCTTTTGAAATTTTTCACAAAAACCGAATGGCCGTTCAGCCCAGTCATAGGTAGGATTTTAACGCGAAGTATCAGTAAAACGCAGGACTCCCATGAATTACATCATTTCACAAAAAAAACAATCATTAATATTTATTTAACAGTTCATTTTGTCCATTTTTTAGTTCTTTGACCCCATCGCATTTTTCAAACCGACGAGAAAATGATCAAAAAACTACTCCCTCAACTATTCATTGCATTTGTTTTATTGGGTGCTTTTCAATCTGCTGAAGCGCAACTTTTCAAAAAGAAAAAAAAGAACACCGAACAAAAAAAAGAGGATAAGCCGAAACCTGGTGACATTCAACCGTATGACAAAGTCATTACCAAAGAGGCCAAGACCGATGCGGGACTTTTTAGTGTACACGAAGTAGAGGACAAATATTTTTATGAAATCCCAGATTCGCTTTTCAACAGGGAGATGCTGATGGTGAGCCGTATTTCCAAAACTGCCACTGGAATAGGTTTTGGTGGGGGAAAAATCAACACCCAGGTGCTCCGTTGGGAGAAAAAACCCAAAAAAGTATTGCTCCGTGTGGTTTCCTACGGAAATGTTGCCGCGGATTCACTTCCCGTACATGAGGCGGTGGTCAACTCCAATTTTGAACCCGTACTCTTTGCATTCGATATCAAGGCATTCAACAAAAAAGACTCCTTGAACCCGGCAACGGTGATCGAGGTGGACCCCCTTTTCACCAAGGATGTAAATGCCTTGGGCATGCCTGACGCATATCGCAAGCAGTATAAGGTAAGTCGTGTGGATGGTGATCGTAGTTTTATCGAATCCATTAAAAGTTACCCCTTGAACATAGAAGCGCGCCACGTAAAAACGTATGCGGCCGGGGAACCTCCCAGCAATCAAAGTACAGGTTCTATTTCCATAGAAATCAACAACTCCATGATCCTATTGCCCAAAGAACCCATGAAACGCCGGTATTTTGATGAGCGTGTGGGCTGGTTTGCCAGAGGCCAAGTGGATTATGGTCTGGACGCCCAAGAGAGCAAAACCGTTCGATATTTGGATCGGTGGCGCTTGGAGGTGAAAGATGAGGATATTGAAAAATACAAAGCGGGCGAATTGGTAGAGCCCAAAAAACCCATTGTCTATTATGTGGACCGTGCCACCCCAAAAGAGTGGGTCCCTTATATTAAAAAGGGTATTGAAGATTGGCAGGTAGCCTTTGAGGAAGCTGGGTTTAAAAATGCCATCATTGCCAAAGACCCTCCCACCAAGGAGGAAGACCCTGAGTGGTCCCCCGAGGATGTTCGCTATTCGGTGGTCCGGTATTTGGCTTCCCCCATCCCCAATGCCAATGGTCCGCACGTAAGCGACCCAAGAAGTGGAGAGATTTTGGAATCCGACATCAACTGGTACCACAACGTCATGAGCTTGTTGCGCAATTGGTTCTTTGTCCAAACGGCAGCCATCAATCCCAATGCCCGAAGCGTACAGTTCAAAGAAGATATTATGGGTAGGTTGATACGGTTTGTATCTTCCCACGAAGTGGGACATACCTTAGGACTTCCACACAATATGGGAAGCAGTGTGGCCTATCCCGTGGATTCGCTACGTTCGGCAAGCTTTACCCAAAAATATGGTACCGCACCTGCCATTATGGACTATGCCCGTTTCAACTACGTGGCCCAGCCCGGTGATGAAGGTGTGGCCCTTATGCCCAATATCGGCATATATGACAAGTATGCCATTCGATGGGGCTATAAACCCATTTTGGATACATCTGCCGAAGAAGAAAAACCCATCCTGAACAGCTGGATCAGAGTACATGAGAACGATCCCATGTACCGATTTGGACATCAACAAGTTGGGGATATCCATGACCCAAGCTCTCAAACGGAGGATTTAGGGGACGATGCCATAAAAGCCAGTTTATATGGTATTGCCAATCTTAAGCGCATTATGCCCAATCTTATGGAATGGACCACGGAGGATGGCAAGGATTATGAAGACCTGAAAACCATGTACGGACAGATCATTGCGCAATTCCAACGTTATATGGGACATGTATCCAATAATATCGGTGGAGTATATGAATACCACAAAACTGCCGATCAAGAAGGCGCCGTGTATACCCATGTAGATCGCGAACACCAAAAAAACTGCATGGGCTTTCTGCAAGAGCAACTCTTTGAAACCCCTGAATGGTTGTTGGACCAAAACATTATCAATAAAATCCAATATTCAGGTTCGGTGGATCGTATCCGTGCCATGCAGGAACGTTACCTGAACACCATTTTACATTTGGGTAAACTGGCCCGGATCATCGAAAATGAGACCATCAATGGCAAAAATGCCTACGGTCTCTTGGAAATGATGCGTGACCTTCGTAGGGGCATTTGGTCCGAAACCCGAAATGGAAAGGCCATTGATACGTATAGAAGGAACCTCCAGAAAGCCCATATAGATCGTTTGGAATACTTGATGACCGCGGATAATTTGGGTAAGCTTCCTGATTTTGGGGGGTATCAAAAATCGACAGTGGTCAATACCAGCCAGTCCGATATTCGCTCTGTGGCCAGGGCCGAGCTCAACAATTTGAAAAGCGATATCCGAAGTGGTCTGGGTAGAATTTCCGATACCATGAGCCGGTACCACCTTCAAGATGCCTTGGAGCGTATTGACCTGATTTTGGAGCCAAAATAGCCACAAAGCCTTTGTAAGAATTTACTTTGGAAATTGGGTCTTGAGGGGTAAACCGTGCATTTTATCGGTTATACCATGCTTTTTATCCCGTTCACATCTACATCGAGGTGTTTCACAACATATCGTGGAGTTTGATATTTGGATTACCTACTTTAGTAGTCCCAAATCTCAAAATCATGACCTACAAAACAAAAAGCCTTATCTACTTTTCGTGCTTTGTGGTTGCCTCTTTGGTGTATTACCAAATTGAGCAACAGGACGAGCTCCAAGAGCACATGGATTCCGAAACCTTCGTAGAGGCAGAGTTCCAAGATGAAATGGAACCTGAAAACCCACAACTTGATTTTGAGGAAGATCAAAAGTGATTTCCCTTTGACCCACTACTGTTAAAAGCTTCACAATTGTTGTCTTAGTGATTAAACCATGGAACAAAACCCTTGTCCTAGGAACAAATCATTAAAATTTAAACATATGAAACGATTCGCAGTATTGATGGCACTATTGGTAAGCCTTGGTGCCATGGCGCAAAAGCAAGATGGTCATAAAATGCACAAAGGCCCTAAAATGGATATGACCCCAGAACAGATGGCCACGCTCCAGACCAAAAAAATGACGTTGGCCCTTGATTTGACCGATGCCCAACAAAAAAAGGTCATGAAAATACATCTGGATGAGGCGCAGTCCAGAAAAGCCAAGTGGGATGAAATGAAAGCCAAGAAAGAAAGTGGCGAATGGACAAAACCCACTTCCGAGGAACGATTTGAAATGGAAAATGCCAGATTGGACCACCAAATCGCCCATCAGGAAAAAATGAAAGAGGTATTGAATGATGAACAATACCAAACCTGGAAGAAAATGAGAAAGCATAAAGCCATGCATGGCAAAAAGAAAATGCAGGAGAGAGGAAGAAGAGGATAGTGTTTTTTGTTGATTTTTTAGAAGCCGCGCCTGCCATGGACGCGGCTTCTCTGTTTTATAAACCTGTTCAGGGCCCTTTTCGCATAAGCTGTGAACCATTCCCCTATTTCTGGCCGTATATATAAAGACCTCCCTAAGAACTGCCTTAGTCTAATCTTTAAAATTTATAATCATGAAGGCACGTTTTTATACCACACTACTCGTTTGCATATTTGCATTTTCTTCCATTTTTTCCCAGCACAACCCAGAGCAGGCCGGTTTTGGCGAATTTCAGCCCGGACAGCAAGTTTATGTCTTTGGCAATGAGGTACAGCTGAGAACAGCCCCGGATACCTCCTCGGACGTTTTACAAAAACTGAAAATCGGGGAATGGGTCAAAATCATTGAAAAAACACCCAATTCTTGGCCTTACAACGGTTTTGAATCTCCGTTTTACAAAGTAAAGTACAATGAAATGACCGGGTACATCCTTGGTGGACTGCTATCCATCCAAAGGAAAACCTTAAAGGGCACCCATTACTATTTTGCACTTTCCAAACAGGGAAATACCGTGTTTTTGAACATCAGACATGTACAGGACGGCACCTATTGGGAGAAAAAGACCCGATTGGTCCACACCGATTTTAAGATTACGGTCTTGGGCGATAAAGGGGTACCCAATTTGGATGGGATCCTTTTTGTTGATTATCTGTCCAATACCGAGGATAGGGAAAATGGGGGCATTTATTTGTTTCCCCACAACCATATGCTCACCGAAGTGGTACAACTTTCCCAAGTTTCAGAAGCCGGGAACTACTATCATTCCGAAAACCTCATCTTTCCGGATGATCACGGTGGCATCCCTGATAAAATCTTCTATAAGAAAGAGCAAGGGAAAAACTTGGATGCTTCCTCCAATTGGATACAGACTGCCGTGGAAACCCGTGAGCTAAGTTGGGTGGATGGTAAACTGATTCCCAAGTACAACAAGAAGGTTCCCAATCCATGATCGGGGTCGTTGTACAGATATCTCCCGTTATCTGCCCATAAACAGATATTTACAATTATCTGCTATTTTACAGATATTTTTGTTTATCTGCCAATAAACAGATATTTTTACATAAACAAAGATTAAAATGGTAGGTATTCTTACGGGAGATATCAAAAACTCCACAGACCATAAGACAGCGAAGTGGTTGCCCCTTTTAAAGCAGGCCTTGGACCAATATGGACATGAACCCTTGCAATGGGAAATCTATCGTGGGGACAGTTTTCAACTACAGACCATTCCAGAGCAGGCCTTGGAAGCTGCAGTATACCTCAAGGCCTGTATAAAACAGATTCGCCATATGGATGTAAGGATAGCCATTGGATTGGGCGAAAAAACCTATGAGGCACAAAAAATTACGGAATCCAACGGACCTGCTTTTGTATATTCGGGAAAGTGTTTTGAAAATCTCAAAAAACAAAATCTGGCCATCAAAACAGCGAATGCCCAGTTTGATGATCACATCAATCTATTGCTGGAATTGGCCCTTTTGACCATGGACAACTGGACCCCGGCCATATCCAAAACAGTACAAAAGGCGATTGAAAACCCCAAAATGAACCAAAAGGAACTGGCCTCCATATTGAACAAGTCACAAGGGAACATCAGCGAGGAACTCAACAAGGCCGGATTTGACGAAGTGCAAAAAATGATCCATTTTTATAGAACCCAACTCGCACAACTATGATACTGGCCCTAAAACTCATGCTCGCCCATTTTATTGGGGATTTTGTTCTGCAACCCGCCCATTGGGTAGATGACAAGCTCCAGCACAAATGGAAATCCAAATACCTCTATTGGCATATTGGGGTGCATTTAATCACGTTACTGGTTCTCCTACAGTTTCAGCATTTGGGAGCCGTAGCCATCATTATCGTTACCCATTACCTCATCGATATCGGAAAATTGGCCCTGACCAACGAAAAAAACTTCCGATGGCTCTTTGCAGCGGACCAAATTCTACATCTGGTGGTCCTTGGAATCGTGGCACATTGGATAAGCCCTTTTGAGGTGGATGTCCACTCCATCATCACGGAGCAACATCTCCTACTGGCCACTTTTTTGGTGTTTGTCACTTTTGTGTGCGGTATACTTATGCGGATGCTCTTGGCGCCCTACATTGATGAAATCGCCCGCGATGATGAATCGGAAGAAGGAGGTTCCCTAAAAAATGCCGGAAAATACATTGGCATGCTGGAGCGCCTTTTTGTGTTCGGATTCATCCTATTGCAACAGTGGGCTGCCATAGGCCTGTTGATTGCGGCCAAGTCCGTGTTCCGTTTTGGCGACCTCAACAAAGGAAAAAATAGAAAACTTACCGAATATGTCCTCATTGGTACACTATTGAGTTTTGGGTTGGCCATACTATCTGGATTGGCTTATAGTCATTTAAAAGAATTGCTCTGATCAGAAAACAGGCCCTTTGGGCCTGTCCTTTTATCTTTCCATCCACAAACCTAGGTAGTTGGAGTCCAAACCCCGGTAGCGGCGGTTTCCCGTACGTATTCCGAAAAATCCTTCGGGGCTCTTCCCAACACCTTCTCAATACCATGGGCAATTACCTCATTTTCCTTGTTCCCCAACACTTCAGAAAACAAATAATTGATCAACCAGACGTAGTCTGAAGGCACGCCAACCTCTTCCATCATCTTGGTATAGGCTGGAAGCGAAATCGGGGTGAAAGCAATGTCTCTTCCGGTTGCTTTTGCAATATCGGCCACCACTTCCTCAAAGGTCAAGAAACGGGCCCCGGTCAATTCATAGGTCTTGCCATCATGCCCCTCGTTCATCAATACCTCAACCACCACATCGGCAATGTCATCCGTATCCACAAAAGGTATTTTTGCCTGTGCCATGGGCAAGGCTACATGTCCGGCCAAAATGGGATCTAAAAAGAAACTCTCGCTAAAATTCTGATTGAACCAACTCGCCCGGACTATGGTATAATCTATTCCGGAATGGACCACCACCTGCTCACAAAGCTCTGCTTCCCGCTCTCCCTTTCCGGATAAAAGCACCAACTTTTTTATGTTTTTCTGTTGGGCCACTTTCACCAATTCCTCAATGGCTTTTAAAGCGCCGGGCACGGCAAGGTCGGGCTGAAAGGCAATGTACACCTTGTCCATACCGTCCAATGCATCTGCCCAAGTGGCCCTATTTTCCCAATCGAAAGGGATGGCCTCACTGCGCGACCCCACACGGACATTTTGTTGCCGCTTTGTAAGCCGTTCAACAACCTTACGTCCTGTTTTTCCTTTTCCTCCTAAAACTAAAATGTTACTTGTCATGATCCTATGGTTTATGATTTGATTTCAATGTTTATGTGTTGATGATTGTTCCTGATTCGGATTTCACCCTGAAATACCAAAACAGTACTGTGGTGATAATAAATTCAGTCCCTATCAGCCAGAAGCCGGGTGCCGTAAAAAAACTGTAATATGAACCTCCAAACGGAACCATTAAATAAGGCACGGTAACCAAGGCATCCATCAAGGCGCTGGTCGCAAATAACACCATGCCCAACTTAAGGCCATGGATAGTGTCTCTCTTTTGGTAGTACATCCAGGCTCCAGCCCAAACCAAGGGCAGAACAACCAATGAAAGAACCAGGTTGGCCTGGAAATCCAAATCCTTCATGATGGGAAAGAAATAGGAAAGCAAAAAAATGCTTACCCCTAAAACCCAAATGATAAGTCCGATCAATACTGCTCTAAAAAATTTCATCTTGCTATGCTTTTTGATTACGGGACAAAACTAGAGCAGTACCTTATGGCCCATTTGTTCCAAAAGCAGTATGATTTGTTTGAAAAGGATTATGATGAAAAGAGGTGTGTTTTAGCGGTATTGCCTACTATTTACGAATCTCGCTGGGCCGAAATCCATATTTTTTGGAAAATGCATTGGAAAAGGAACTCAGGCTATCATAGCCCACCTGCCATGCAGCTTCCTGTACTGTGGCTTCTTGGTTGCGAAGGAGCTCATGTGCCTTTTCCATGCGCTGGTTTTGAAGGTATTTGAACACGGGTACGCCAAAGAGTTCCTTGAAATTTTTCTTCAACTTAAAACTATTGAGTCCTATTTCCCGGGAAAGTTCGGTGAGGGATGGAGGATTCTCCAAATGGGCAGAAAGGATTTCCTTGGCCTGAAAAAGTTTTTCCTGTTCAGTTTTTTTGATGGAAGGCCGGTCCATTTGGGCCAATTGCCCAAAAAAATGGGACAGCAGGGCCGTCATCTGGCTTCGAAAGAACATCATTTTGGTCTTTCCTTCGTAGGTGTTGTGAAAAACCCCATCCACAATGGACTGCATGGCAGGGGTCATCAAAAAATCGGGACCCTCCACATAATGGTCACTGGGATCAACCAGTTCGTTCAACATACTCGAGAACAGTTCCCCCTCCTGATTGGGCAGCTTTTCAAGGTTTCTGGGCGAAGTGGCGATTACAATACACTCCAGCGGTTTGTCCGCATGGACGGTATGCTCAAATTGCACATGTTCATCGGCGTAGAAGGACAATGCCAAGCCTTTGGTATTCTGAAAATCTTTTTGCTTGGCCCCATACCTCACAGAAAGGTCCACATTACCGGAACCATAAAAAGCCACCGCTATGACGGGCTCATCAAAGGTGCAGACATCCTTGGTCACTTGACCCACCCGTGCCTCTTCCACCAAGATGGTAAAGTCGTTGATATCCAAAATGTCCCGGGTCATACAACTGGCTTTTTTCAAATGTAACCAGAATGTGGATTCCCTTCAACAAAAAAGCCACCTTAAGGTGGCCTCTTACTGATTGATATGTGATTTTTCAATTAAAAAACTTGGTTCTCATCCAATATCTGCATGCTTTCCAGAACTTGGCCCACGGCCAAGGTCATGGATTTAGCCGAAATGGTAGCCCCGGAAATGGCATCGATATCCTCGCCATATACCAAACTTTCCCCAGATTTTTTGCCAATAAACTGTTTTAACCACCGTTGGCTTCCCACTTGTCGTCCATAGTCTTCACGATAGATAAGGATCTTGGATTTTTTTATGCTCCGATCGGGATTGAGCAGCACCACATAATCAAAAATTTTCTTCATGCTGGGTGCCTGGCCCACATACACATAACCCAGAATGGAACCATCCACGGTAATTTTGAACAGGTTTTCCCCACCCAATTCCGAGGGAGTCTGTCCATTCAGTTCGCTGCTGACAGAAATATGCTCCAAACCAAAATCCGAGACCTCGTAGGTCGTTTGCACCGCATTGTCAATCTTCTCTTGGAGTTTCGGTGAAATCTGTTGGGTCCCAAACCCAAAAAGTAAAAGGGCCGCCAAAAAGGCGACCCCGCTGAGAACCTTAAACTTATTTACCCTCAGCATTTTTACTTGTTTTTTCGGTGATGAATTTTTCTATGGTCTTGGATATTTCCTTCTTTTTGGCGTTGGCCTTTTCCAATTCATAAAAATGCATGAACAACGGCTTTTTATCCACGCTTTTCAACAAGGTAAGGTCTCCCTGTCTATTGTACACCTTATCCCAAGATGCCCGGGCATTGGCCCAAAAATCCTTGTGCTGGGCCCACCACTCTTGTGCTATCTTGCATTTTTCATCGGCAATCTTGGTATAGATGTTCATTCCCTTTTCTTGGGCCAATAACACATCCTCAGCGCCTTCCTCACGAATGATCTTGTCGTTATCTTGTTCGTGTACCCATCCGTATGAAGTAATTTCCTGTCGATTACCACGCTTCATGACATTGTAATCGCTCCTTTTGCTATACTCCCTTCGTGGTAGGGGCGAATCCGAAGTGTTTTCCCAATAATGTTTTCCATCATAGTGCACCCATGTGGCCGAACCGGAATATCGCGGGCTGTCATCCACTTGGTACACTTTCTGGGTCCACTGCCCTTTCACGGCATCCGCAGGTAAGGTTGAAAAAGTCCAATTGTTGTCCTTGTCGTAGTGGAAGACCTCTTGGTTTTCGTACAACCAATCCTGTCTCCAGTGTTTGATGATGGTACTGTCATGGATCACCAACAAATGCTGGATGGAAATTTTGTTCTCCTCATCTATAATGGGAAGGGCCAATTCCAACGCCTTGGCCGTATAATCCAATTTTTTCTCATAATCGATTTCAGGGGCGAAGGTCTCGGTATACTTAAACGTGATCTCGTAGCACCCGCACATATCCATGATGGCCTCTCGGTCCAATTCTTTCTTCTCTTGGGCCTTTAAAACAGTAAAGACACCCATGAGGGCCATGGAAAGCAGCAATGATTTTTTCATAATAGTTTTCAGTTAGACGGTTAAAAATTGTGAAACAAAAATATTAAACTTATTTAGATTGAATAAAAATAAAATATATATTTGCTGTAAATCTAAATAGAATGAGTCTAAATAAAAATAAGTTGTTCATTTATTTTTCATTTTTCTTCAGCGTGGGAATCTTGGCCCAAGAACCCGCTTCCGTGGAAAAAGACTCAATGGCCATGCAAAACCTGAATGAGGTTGTGGTCACCGGACAGATCAACAAACAAAGTGTGGACAAGTCCGTTTTTGAGGTCAAAGTGATCCCACGGGAAACCTTGGACCGCTTGGCAGGCAACACCTTGGCCGATGTACTCAACCAATCCCTCAACATCAGCATACAGCCCAACCCCTCCTCTGGAAAGAGCAGTGTGGAACTGTTTGGGTTGGACGGGCAGTACTTTAAAATTTTGGTGGACAACATCCCGCTGATCAATGACGAAGGACTGGGCAACAACACGGACCTCACCCAAATCAATTTGGATGATATTGAACAGGTTGAAATCGTGGAAGGGTCCATGGGGGTCCAATATGGCTCCAACGCCGTTTCGGGCATCATCAACATCATCACCCGAAAAGATTCCGATTACCAGTGGGAAATCACTCCGTATGTACAGGAAGAGACCATTGGCAATGAATATGGTTTTTTTGATCAGGGCAGGCACATCCAATCTTTAAAAGTGGGGCATCGGTTCTCGGACCAATGGTATGTGAACGGCAATGTGACCCACAATGATTTTACCGGACATCAGAACAATCGCGAGGGTGAGTTCCATGCCCTAAATGATGGCCGAAGGGGCTACGAATGGCTCCCCAAACTCCAGTACTCGGGCAAGGGACTGGTAAGCTATACCAGGGACAATTTCCGTTCCTTCTATCGGATGGAATACTTCAACGAACAGGTAGATCGGTATGATTCCGTGGTTCGGGAAAACTTCAACCCCTCTACCCAGACGAGCAACCCCACGGCTTCCGACGATATTTTTACTTCCCGACGGTTCTTTAACCACCTTAATGTTGCCGGGCAGCTCTTCCAAAAAGTAAACTACGATATCTCCGCCTCCTACCAACAACAAAAACGGGATGTGGAACAATTTACCTATCGCATCAACAGCCGTGAAAAGTTCGATGTGGAATCGCAAGAATACGAATCCCGAAAAGGGTTCTACTCCCGCGGCACGTTCAGCAATTTCTTCACTTCCGAAAAAACAAGCCTTCAACTGGGATACGAACTGAGCAACATCAACGGGTATTCCTCTTCGGCCGCCATCGCTTTCAGTGGCAACAACATTGCACGTAGGTTGGAGTCCTATGATGCCTTTGCCACGGCCGAGTTTACCTTGGGGGAGCGCTTTTCGTTCCGACCGGGCACACGGGCCATGTTCTCGTCCCAGTTCAAGACCCAAATGGCCCATTCGTTGAGTGCCAAATATGCCTTTGACAACGGGTACCAGCTTCGGGCCGTGGTGGGAACATCGCCACGAAATCCCAATTTTGATGAGCTCTTCACTTATTTTGTGGATGTCAACCACGATGTACAGGGCAATAGCAACCTAGAACCGGAACGTGGGGTGTCCACCTTCCTGCACCTCAAAAAGAACTTTTTCCAAAAAGACCTAAAATGGCGCCTGAGCTCCAAAATATCGGCCTGGTACCTAACCGTGGACGACCGTATAGAGCTCACCATTGTCAATGAGACTCCCCTGGCCTTCCAGTACAACAACATAGATGAATACCGCAACTGGGGTACTTCCTTTACCAACAAATTGGTCCATGGCGATTTTCAATTTGACCTGGGCCTGTCCCTCTCAGGTGAAAGCAAGGTATTGAACAGCGAGGACTCCTTCAATGACGATTACCTCTATGCCCTGCAAGTGAGTTCCAACGTGGGCTATCAAATCCCCAAGATCAACACCACTTTCTCCCTGTTCTTCAAATACAATGGGCCCGAGTACCAGTTTGTATTGGACCCTGAACAGGACGACCCCACCTTTATGCGCTCCAAGCGGGAGGGCTATGGGTGGATGGACGCCTCCATCAAAAAAACCTTTATGGAAGACAAGCTCCAACTGACCCTTGGCGCCCGAAATCTACTGGACATCACCCGCATCAACACCTCATCGATGTCCGGAGGGGGCACGCATGCCACCGCCAATACGGGGCTGCTGTTGGGCTATGGCCGGTCCTATTTTGTAAAACTTTTGTACAACCTCAAAATTTAATCTTAATCCAAAACCAATTTTTATGAAAAATCATTTTCTATATGTAGCCGCATTGGCCGTAACGCTCTTCGGCGCAAGTTGTAGCAGCGATGACGGTGGAGACTCCACCCCTGCGGAATTTGTGGTCGCCTTTCAAAATCCGTCCCTGAGCTTTGATACGGTGGACAGCGAAAAGCAGATCAACCTTGTATTTTCCACCACGGCCCCGGAGGATGGGTCCGTTACCGTTTCGTTCACCACGGAGAATGCGGAATACGATACCGATTTTACCACCGAACCCGCTGCGGCTTCCGGCCAACTGACCGTTGATTTCACGGGCGGTGCCACAGGAACTGCATTTACCTTCAATAAGTTGCAGGATGCCATTGAAGGTACCACCAAGGCCGTGAACTTTACCTTATCCGCCGTGAGTGTGGCCAATGCTAAGATCCAAGGGAACACCCAATTGGCCGTGAGCTTTACCGAAACGGCGGCCCCATCCGGGAGTGTATCCCCCGAAGTGGGCGGTCCCAATGAGGACAACCAAGTGTACGTGGACCTGAGCTCCCTGACCCAGACCACTGCCAAGCGCGATAGCTGGGACCTTGGGTTTTATAGCGGAAATGACTTTAGGGTAGCCATCAACGGTTCCATTTTTATGGCCGTGGCCGCTTTGGAGAGCACCGATATCGATGCCGTTACCGAAGCCGATGTGGAGACCCTTCAGCCCCAAGTGGCCGTGGGTACTTTTGATGCCGCCAATACCGCCTATGTGGATGATGTTACCGGCAGCTTGGACGGAACCGCCATTGCCGCCATTTCGGAAACCGCTGCCGATAACCCCGTATACTTGGTAAACCTCGGCTTTGCCGTGGGCACCACGGAGCCAGAGGTCGGTAGCGAGGCCGCCAAAGGCGATGCTAGGGGATGGAAGAAAATACGCATCCTGCGCAGTGGGGAGGACTACGTACTCCAATATGCCGATTTGGACGCCACCGACCATGAGGAAGTGACCCTTTCAAAAACTGCGGGACACCACTTTACCTTCTTTAGTTTTGATACCGAAGAGGTGGTGGACGTACAGCCACAAGCCGACCGTTGGGACCTTAATTTTACCGTGTTCACCAACGAGATTGAAGGTTATGGTTCTTACGGCTATGCCGATTTTATCACCACCAATAGCTTAAGTGGCGCCTTGGCCTACCCAGTGGAAACCGCCACAATGGCCTATGTCGATTTTGCCTTGGCCGATGTGGACGAAGCCTCTTTTGAGGACGACCAACGCGGTATTGGCAGCCAATGGAGAAACGGTGGAGGGCCCGGTACCTTGCCCTCTTTGAAGAACGATGTGTTCTTTGTGCTCAAGGATACCGATGGCAATCTGTACAAGATCAGGTTCACGGCGCTGACCAACGAAAGCGGTGTACGGGGCTACCCGGCCTTTGAGTTTGAACTCTTGTAGCCGAACGATTTTTATTTGGATGCTCTGGGCTGGACCGTTGCCCCCTTTTGTTATCGTTTTCGAATGTAACGGTTTAGTTTTTGAGTTAGTTTGTGTGAAGGCCGGGGCAGGTAATCTGTCTCGGCTTTTGTTTTGGACTTATGGAAAAACCCTAGTTTTTTTAAGGTTTTGGTGCAATCGCCAGTTTGGAAAAAGTGGTATTTTGTACGGTACCTCCCCCATTAACAGCAAAATATTTGGAACAAGAATACATTGATTATCCCCGATTAAGATATTTAGCGATGTAAAAAATATATCTCTATAAATAATTATGCGACACTTTTGAACCAACCATTAAACCATGGAATTAAACAAAATAATTATTCACGAACTAAAGAAGGAAAGCGGCACAAATGAAACGGAGCTAATCCGTTCGGAAGAACTTGTAGAAGTCGATGAAAATTCTATAGGATTAGTAACTGCACTAAATGGCAGTTATAACAGTGACAAAATTTTATATGCAGTATTCGATAAATCTGAAGGCAAATACTTTCCTGAAAAATTTCAAGAGTACAAGGATTCTGAATGTAGCAATGATGATTTCATCTCTTTTACCAGAAATATAATTGGCAATTTAGAATCATTAATCCAGCCCGTAACACTCGCAACTGGTGGCTATTTTGTATTTGCAGAATATGTCAGCAACGACAACAATTTCTTAGGTATTTTCATAATTCGAGATACAGAAGGTAAAACATTAAGCAAAACTGAAAATTCATTCTCAATTGATAGCATCGAGTATGTTGACACCTCAAATTTAGCAATGGCTTGCCGAATTAATAATGATAAATATGAAATAGACCAAGGAAACTATCTATCATTAACTCAATTGAGGCAGCAAGACATCTCAGAGTATTTTAAGAATTGGATTTCTATCGAGCAAATTGAGACGAGTAGCGAATTCACAAAGCAACTATATGACATTATATCACAGATAGAAAGGCCTATCGACCCTGAAACTGAAACCGAATATAATATCGAAGACTTTAGAAATCGTGTTTACAGTTATGCGTCAAGTAGTCCAAATCGTACAATTAACATTAGGGATATGAGTCAACACTTTTACGGCGATCGAAATATAATTTCAGACTATGCACTCGAAAACGGCATTACCATCGATACCGAATTTAGATACCATCGACGACAATTAAAAAGATTCATCAAATTAGAAGTTAATCGAGATGGTATAAATTTCAAAATATCAAGAGGTGCATTTGATGATAAGGTTCGATTTTCAGCTGAAGATGAAAGTCTCGTAATAATTGAATCCACAATTTTTGCAAATGCTCTAAGGAATGAGATAAATAATTCTAACAACTAATGTTAGAGACTCATAAACATATATATGAATTTTGTAATGAACTTAGTTTCGATTTAAGGGGCGATTATATTGAATTCCGATACAATGATGGTCTAATTAAATATCTTCAAAACAATGGGATTTCATTTGAGACGATTAGAGACCAGAGTATTCAAATTACATATCAAGACCTTGGATTTTTAATTTTTCAAAAACCCGTTGGATATCTTACAATTCCCAATGTTAGAAAAGAGCTCGATATTCTAATACTTTCTTCTGACGATGTTCCTCTTAGTTTTATTTCAAATCAAACGTATTTGAATTTTGAGCAAAATAAAAAATTTTACTTCTTCTCAAACGCAAAACATTATGTTGAGTTTATAGACTTTCTAGAATCTAAAGACCAAGAAACTGAAGATGCATTTCATTTCATAGACTATGCAAATGGTGTGAATAGAAAAATCGTGCTTACTAGCATCACTGAAAAAAGCCGAATAATTTTAAAATTTTTTAAAGAAATACAAGACATACCTAACGACAAAGATTTTTCAAAAGGTCTAAATCTGTTTAAAAATTGTTTTTTGCAAGACAATTTCAACTTGCCAAAGTTCTTGAAAAGTAGCTTGATTAAATTTGCATCTCGTTATGATTATGACAACAGATTAAATTTAGTCTTTCAAAATTTAAGAGAAATTGTAGATGATGCAAAAATGAATTTTGAAATATACATTAACAACTTGTCAATAGACAAAATAAGAAAGGATTATGATGACTATAAATCCAAGTATTTTTCTGAAGTTTCTGATATTTTAAAAAAAGTTTCTCAACAAATTATTGGTTTTCCTATAGTAGCTGCTTCAACACTTTTTGCAATAGAGAAAGTTAAGTCCAATGAAATTTTTCTGTGGATTTTAGCATTTGTCATTCTTGTCACAACAATTTATTTAATCCTATTGTTGCGGATGAATTTCAGAGACTTAAAATATGTTGACCAGCTTTCCGAAAAAGATTTTCAATCAATAAAGAACAATAATTTTTTCATCAAGTTTCCCGATGAGCTTACGATTTTTAATCAAATCAAAGTTCGCATTACCACAAGAATTAAAAACCTTAAAATTGTATGTGAGTCATATTTTTGGATTTTAAGCGTAGCTAATACAGTTTTAATATGCCTTATGCTCTATTATCTTAAAATACCAGCAGGCGCCATAACTTTTATAGGTCTATTAATCTTGTTTCTGATGATAATAGCAAGGAATAAAATTTGGGAAGAAAAAAGTGTAGTATGACAATTTATACAGCTAACTGGCAAAGTCAGTAAAATTATGGTTTAGGTTTATTTACAATGAACGATTATTGGGAATTTACCTAAAAGAAACAATGAATCTAATTCAAATTGGCCTTGGCGATTTAATCAAAAATCACGAATTCTTTTTTGAAGAGTAAAGGCCATTACTAACACTTTTGCAAGGCTGCATAACATTCCTCTGCAACGGGCAACAAGGCTTCTCCCAAATAGGTAGTGGGGTATTGTGGAGCCTCGTCCAAAAAGGTACCATACACTTCGGCAAAGTCATCCATTTGGTAGGGCGGCACGTCCATGAGTCGGGCTACAATAGTGATCAGCTCCAAAGCGTACAATCCGCCATCGTCCAAACCCATATGGCGTAGGGTTTCGGTAAGTTGGCTGTGCTTTAAATCTTGCTGTATAAGCTGCACCACAAGTTCTCTGTTGTCCATTTTATATCATTTTTCAATATAAATATATATTATAATATATTATTTCACAACATTTTTTTGTATTGTATTTTGCTATATGATAAAAAATCAGCTTGTGATATGGTACAATTTCATATTACAAAGTAATATGCTGTGGTATCGCATCTGCGTATGAATAGAATTAAAGCCGTATTAAAACAACAAGGCAGGACCCAAACTTGGCTGGCCGAGCAAATTGGCAAAAGCTATGTGGTGGTCACCAATTACTGCAACAACAAAACCCAGCCCAGTATTCCCATTTTATATGAGATGGCCAAGGTCTTGGACGTGGATGTCCGTGAACTGTTGGTGCCGTCCAAAGAGTAACCCTGTTGTCATTTCGAACCCCTGTCCCGAGCTTGCGAGGGAGCTAAGGAGCGTGAGAAATCTCACAGTTACCAACCAAAAGAAAAAATAGATTTCTCAGTCGCTACGCTTCTTCGAAATGACAGAATCCACTTCAAGGGTCATTTCGAACTGACCGAAGGGAATGTGAGAAATCTCAAAACTATCAAAACAAAACCTGCAATAGATTTCTCAATCGTCACTGCGCTCCTCATTTCGAAATGACATGTTTTCCCGATGGATTTCCCAGTCGCTTCGCTTCTTCGAAATGACTTAGTCCTTTTCTTGGTCATTTCGAACTGACCGAAGGGAGCGTGAGAAATCTCAAACTATTATCAAATACAAAACCTCCAATAGATTTCTCAATCGTCACTGCGTTCCTCATTTCGAAATGACATGTTTCCCCGATGGATTTCTCAGTCGTTATGCTTCTTCGAAATGACAAAAGTTAATAAAATGCTAAAGCCTACCTATGCTGTAACGCATGGGGCATAATCCCGTCTTGTAGGCAATCATCAAAAAACCTAAACATGAAAAAAGCCTACGCTATCGTAGCACTCTCTTTATTTTTCCTTGCCGCATGCTCCAAAAGCGATGAGCAACCCAATCCCAACGAAGATGCCTACCTATATATTCCGGACCCCCATTTTGAGACCGTTCTGGTGGAACAGGGCATAGACACGGACGGCACTGTGGACCAACAAATGCTGCGCACCGATGCGGAAAAGCTAACCTATTTGGACCTCAGCCCTCCGGGCCAGTTTGGCGATATTGCCGACCTTACCGGTATTGAGGGTTTTGTAAACCTAAAGTTCCTGGCCGCCAGCGGGCAAAAATTGGAGGAAATCGATTTAAGTGCCAACACCCAGTTGGACACCCTGTACCTGCAGGCCAATTACCTTACCCATATTGATCTGGCCAACAACCCCAACCTTTTATTGGTGAACGCGGAGTCCAACGAACTGACTTCCATTGAAGGTCTGTCCGAGGCCACCCAATTGAAAAAATTGTACCTGTCCTTTAACAACGTGGAAGATCTGCAGTTGGACAATCCCGCTTTGGAGTTGTTGCATATGGGCCAGAACCTGTTAACATCCATAGATATCAGCGGGGCGGTGAACCTCAAGAACATCTTCTTGATCAGCAATGCACTCACCACGGTGGACCTTAGCCAGAACACTTTGGTGGAGACTATTTTACTTTCGGACAATGCGATCCAAACCATTGACCTTTCACGCAACAGCAACCTGACGCATCTGTATATTTCGAGCAATACGCTGACCAGTCTCGATGTGAGCAGCAACCACGAACTTATCGATCTACGTGCCGATAGGAATCCGACCTTGAGCTGTATCAAAATTGGGTCCGGGCAGGAGATTCCCACCGTATCAAAATCGGATTACCAAGAACTGAACACGGTTTGTGAGTAGGCCTAAAATGGACTAAAACACTTTACGGACCGCCTCAATGGTCCTGTCCAGATCGTCGTAGCTGAGGGCATCGTTCAAAAAGTAACTTTCAAAGGCAGAGGGCGGTAAGTATACCCCGTTCTCCAACATGCCGTGGAAGTATTTCTTAAAGGTATCGTTGTTCCCTTTGGCCGAGGAGGCAAAATCCACCACAGGTTCGTCCGTAAAATGTACGGAGATCATGCTTCCATAGCGGTTGATCTGGTGCACCACCCCTTTTTCGGTGAGCACCTCGGCAATGCCCTTGTGCAGGTGTTCGGTTTTTTCCGCCAAGCTGGTAAACACCTCAGGGCAATTGTTGAGTTCGGTGAGCATGGCCAGTCCGGCACTCATGGCCAAGGGGTTCCCACTGAGGGTCCCTGCTTGGTACACCGGCCCTTCGGGGGCCAAATGTGCCATAATCTCGGCTCGTGCGGCAAAGGCCCCTACGGGCAGTCCGCCCCCGATCACCTTTCCGAACATCACCATATCGGCATCCACACCCAAGGCTTCCTGTGCACCGCCTTTCCCCAAACGGAAACCGGTCATCACCTCATCGAACAGCAATAAAATACCTTCCTCGGTGCAGAGTTTTCGAAGTCCATGAATAAATTCATCGGTGGGGATGATACAGCCCATGTTCCCGGCCACGGGTTCCAAAATAATGGCGGCTATCTCGCCTTTATTGGCCTCCGTCAACGCCTTTACACTGGCCAAATCGTTATAGGTGGCCAAAAGGGTGTCCTTGGCCGTACCTTGGGTGACCCCGGGACTGTTGGGGCTCCCGAACGTAACGGCACCACTCCCTGCTTGGATCAAAAACGAGTCGGAATGGCCGTGGTAGCAACCTGCAAACTTGATGATCTTGTCCTTGCCCGTGTACCCGCGCGCGAGGCGAACGGCACTCATACAGGCTTCGGTACCACTGTTCACAAAACGGATTTTGTCAATATTGGGCACCATGGAAACGGCCAGTTGGGCCAGTTCGGTCTCAATCTCGGTGGGCATCCCGAAGGAAGTGCCTTTTTTGGCCTTTTCCACCACGGCATTGATCACGGGTTCAAAGGCGTGGCCCAAGATCAGCGGGCCCCAGGAGGCAATGTAATCGATAAGCTGGTTGCCGTCCACATCATAGAGGTAGGCGCCTTTGGCTTCCTTTACAAAAATAGGGTCGCCGCCCACCGCTTTAAACGCCCGTACGGGTGAATTGACCCCTCCGGGGATGTATTTTTTCGCCTCGGCAAACAAGGCACTGCTTCGTTGGTAGATCATAAATTTAAATATCCATGTCATTCCCGTGAATGCGGGAATCTTTTTAATCCATAATTGTCAGTTCGAGCGCAGTCGAGAACAACATCAATAAGCACCCCTCGACTGCGCTCGGGATGACAGAAACGTGCTATTCGAACAGCTCCCCGCAAAGGTAAGTAACCTCATACTTTCATGGAAATTGAAAATGTCAATTCGAGCGCAGCCGAGAACAACATCAATAAGCATCCCTCGACTGCGCTCGGGATGACAGCTCGATATAACAAAGGAAAAATTATTTTGATTTTTCTTTTCGGATGTTCAATACCTGCCCAATGGAAATGATATTGTCATTGAGATTGTTGAGCCTTCTTATCTCGTCCACGGAGATGGCATATTTTCTGGAAATGGCATACAGGGTCTCTCCCTTTTCCACCACATGGGTAAGTACTTCAAAGCTTTTGGGTTCCCGGACCACTTCCAGCCCGCCTCGAACCACATCCTCATCATATTGGTGCAGATCGTACCGCTCGATCAAAGCGATGAGCTTTTGGGGATACGCACGGTCCGTGGCATAACCCGCCTGACGGAGGCCGTGGGCCCATTTTTTATAGTCGTCCTTCCGGTAATTGAACAAAAAGGCATATCGGGAACGGGACGAAAGGAAGATACTATGGTCCCGGAACGAAAACATGGGGTGGTTGTACTTTCTAAAACACTCCCCTTTGGCGTCATCGTCATGAAAATCGTATTCGCCCTGCCATCCGGTATGGCATTTGATCCCAAAGTGGTTGTTGGTCTTTTTGGTCAGCTCCCCTCTTCCGGAACCACTCTCCAAAATACCCTGGGCCAAGGTGATACTGGCCGGAATGCCAAAGGCACGCATTTCGTACTGGGCAATTTCGGCAAAGGTTTCAATATATTCCTCAGTGTTGGTAATGGGGAAATGTTTGAACCTTCCTGGGTCCGCAGGCATGGGATACAGATCGGAACCTTCCGCGTTTTCATCCACAGCGACAGGCCTTTCGTCCTTGTTTTCGGTATTCCTGACAATGGGAGCGCCCTTTTTATGGGTCGAGGTCCGTTTTTTGGCACCACAAGAAGTCAACAGCAGTGTCACAACAAGTACATATCCAATTCGCCTGATCATATATCCAATAAGGGTAAATTTTTCTTTTTCAACACAGTGTTCATTCCCGCTATCCCTTGCAGACCACCCGTATGGATGGCCAAAATATGGGTTCCCTTTGGGAAAAAATCCTGTTTTGCCAGTTCAAAAATACCAAAAAGCAGTTTACCTGTGTAGATGGGATCCAACGGAACCCCGGTTTCTTCTTTAAAGATATTGATGAAATGAATCAATTCTTCACTCACTTTGGCATATCCCCCAAAATGAAAATCGGTCATCAATTTCCATTGATCGTTCCGTACAAATGTATGAATATCCTGTTTCAAAAAATCACCCTTCAATGCGGGAAAGCCCAAAACGGTCTGGTGGGGTTTCGCCGAGTTGATGAGTCCGGCCAAGGTCCCTCCCGTTCCCACACTACTGCAGATATAGTCGAAGTTGGAATCGGCCTCCGTTACAATTTCCTCGCAACCTTTTACGGCAAGGGCATTGGTACCGCCTTCGGGCAGTAGGTAGAAATCTCCAAATGCTTCTTTCAAAATCAGGAGAAAACCCGCTTCGCTTTTTTGTCGATAATCGCTTCGCGATACAAAATGGAACCGCATGCCGTGGTCATGGGCCAAGGCCAGAGTAGGATTGTCCTGCCACTTATCCTGCAACTCCTCGCCCCTGATCACGCCAACAGTATTAAATCCCTGTTCGTGCCCTGCACAGGCCACTGCCGCAATATGGTTGGAAAAGGCCCCACCAAAGGTGAGCAGGGTCTCGTGTCCCAATTTTTGGGCTTCGAGCAGATTGTATTTCAGCTTTCGGTATTTGTTTCCGGAAATCTGCGGATGGATGGTATCTTCCCTTTTGATATGGAGCGTCACGCCCTTTTCTCGAAGCAAGGGCACATCAATATGCTGATTGGGAATGTTCAAAGTGAATGCTTATCGCGTCAGGTACTGCATAAAACCAAACCGTTTCCGCTTGGAAAGATACTCCATATCCCTTTCATTGGCATAGGCCTCACGCTCAAAACTGATGTTCTGGTAAGCGCGGTAGCTATCCAAATATAGGACGGTACGCAAAATCCATTCTGAAAAATAGAGGAAATAAAAAGGTACAAGCAACAATTCCCGCTGCTGTCGGAGATGGATGCGCTCGTGGTTGATGAGCACATCATCGGTTCGCAGGGCACCTTCCTTCAGGATGATGAAAGGCCAGAGCGATAGCCCGACATAATTTTTGTAGAAGAAATGTTTAAAGATCAATATCACTTGAAAACGTTCAAGGGTTCCTCACAAATATAACAGCTTACGAAGAAGAAAAATGGACCTTATCGACAATACCATTAACATTTTCGGTGAATAACCTGTTTCGGAAATCTTAAAATCCTAGCGGTTTTGCCATGAAAGCCTTACTTTTAAGTAACGAATCGGTGCCGTAGTGTATGAAAGAGCGTATTCCCTTGGAAGAGGGTGATTTTTACTTTTCAGAGGAGGGATATAAGGTATTTACAGCCCAATACCATCTAAAAAGGGGGTATTGTTGCGAAAGTGGCTGCCGTCACTGTCCGTATGGCTATAGTACGAAAACGAACACAAGGCGCTGAAACCGGTTTTCGGCATAATCTTTGTGGTTTTTATTATAATCTCAACACTTCAAAAAAAGTACTATGAAAAATTTTAAACTATACATTTTGACTGCACTTTCGGTGGTTCTGTTGGCCTCCTGCAGTTCCGTTAGGGTGGTTTCCGACTACGACAAGCAAGCGGACTTCAATACGTACAGAAGCTATGCTTTTTACAAAACTGGGATTGACAAGGCTCAGATTTCAGACTTGGACAAGAAACGTATTTTACGGGCCATTGAGGCCGAATTGGGTTCCCGTGGTTTTGTGAAATCCGACAATCCTGATGTTTTGATCAGCATTTTCACCAAGGAACGGGAACGTGTGGATGTCTACAACAACAACTTTGGTTGGGGTTATGGCGCATTCTACAACCCATGGGTCTGGGGTCCAGGCTGGGGATGGGGCTGGAACAACAATAATGTGAGCACCCGAACCGAAGGCTCCCTATATATTGATGTCATTGACGCCAACAAAAAGGAATTGGTATGGCAAGGTCGCGGTGTGGGCACCTTGAGCAATACCAAGGATATTGAGAAAAAGGAAGCACGCATCAAAGAATTTGTGTCGCAGATCCTACAGGAATATCCGCCTACCACGGCAGTTGCCGTCAACTAAAAATACAAGCCGCCCAAGGGCGGTTTTTTATTGTCCCTCTTCCAAATTTTCTGGTTTGCGATAACGATTTCGTATCTTTAGGCAGCACAAAATTGCACGTATGAGTTACGAATCCAATCCTATACTGGACAAATTGCCCAAACACCTCAAGCAGTTCATAAAACCGCAAAATTATGGGGACTATACCGCTATTGACCAAGCGGTTTGGCGTTATGTGATGCGCAAAAACGTGGACTATTTAAGCCGTGTGGCCCATAGTTCGTATGTGGATGGATTGAAAAAAACCGGGATTTCCATAGACCACATTCCCAACATGTATGGGATGAACCGAATCCTCAAGGAAATCGGTTGGGCCGCCGTGGCCGTGGATGGGTTTATCCCCCCATCGGCCTTTATGGAATTCCAAGCGTACAATGTGCTGGTCATTGCTTCGGATATCCGACAATTGGAAAATATTGAGTACACCCCGGCGCCGGACATCATCCATGAGGGTGCGGGACACGCCCCTATCATTGCCAATCCCGAATACGCAGAGTACCTCCGCCGTTTTGGGGAAATAGGCTGCAAGGCCATTTCCAGTGCCAAGGATTACGAACTGTACAATGCGGTGCGGCACCTGAGCATCATCAAGGAGGCCCATGGCACCCCGGAAAAGGAAATCGAGGAAGCGGAAAAACACATAGAACACCTTCAAAAAAACATGGGCAAGCCCAGTGAAATGGCTTTGATCCGGAACCTGCATTGGTGGACGGTGGAATACGGCCTTATTGGCACGGTGGACATGCCTAAAATTTATGGGGCGGGATTGCTTTCCTCCATCGGGGAAAGTGCATGGTGCATGACGGACCAAGTAAAAAAAATACCCTATTCCAATGAGGCGGCGCATACCGAGTTCGATATTACCAAACCACAACCCCAATTGTTCGTCACGCCCGACTTTGCCTTTTTGAGTCAGGTTTTGGAGGATTTCGCCAACACCATGGCCTTGCGGAAGGGTGGACTATCGGGGGTTCAAAAATTGATTGAATCCCAAGCATTGGGCACCATTGAACTGAGTACCGGGCTTCAGGTTTCGGGACAGTTCCATGATGTCCTCGAACAGGATGGCAAACCCATATACATCCAGACCAAAGGCGCAACGGCTCTGGCCTATCGCGAAAAGGAATTGGTAGGGCACAGTACGGCGCAACATCCTGATGGTTTTGGCATGCCCGTGGGCAAACTGAAAGGCATCAACATCGCCATAGAGGACATGGGACCCCGTGATCTAAAAGCGTATAAAATCTACGAAGGCGAAGAAGTCTCTTTGGAATTTGAAGGTGGTGTAAAAGTTGAAGGGACGATCATCACCGGAACTAGAAACCTCAGGGGGAAAATTCTCTTGGTGACCTTTGAGAACTGTACGGTGACCCATAACGGCAAAGTGCTGTTCGCTCCGGAATGGGGCCTTTACCATATGGCCGTGGGGCAGCACGTGGTCTCCGCTTTTAACGGGCCGGCCGATTTAGCCAGCTTTGACCTCATTACCCACGAGATTACCGAAACCACCATCAAACCCAAGAAAAGTCCCGAACGCCAACAACTGGAACTCTACTACCAACAAATCCGGGAGTTCAGGGAAGGAAAAAATACGACCATCTCCCGTAACAAGGTATTCCAGGAACTCAAGGAAAACCACCCCCATGATTGGTTGTTGCCCGTTGAGCTGTACGAATTGGCCAAAAAAGGAAACAATGTTGGATTTCAGGAAGAAATCCTATCCCATTTGGAGGATATCAAACGGAACAATCCCAAAGTGGGGCATTTGATCGATGACGGCATTCGCTTAATCGACCACAGTTTTTTGAAGGTCGATTAGTTTTTCGGGAGAATCAACACCTTCATCGCCATAGACCAAGGTCCATCCCAGTGAGTTGGTGAGCACATAGATTCGGGAAAGTTCGCTCAACAGCCGGTTTTCGGCATTTTTGCGCAAGGAAGAGGCTTCCACTTTCTTGGAAAGGGACACATTCACATTTCGTTTGATGGCGTTATAATCTTGCGCATTGAATGGATTAAAGTAATCCGCCGTGACATCGTAATACTCAAAATCCGGATTGATCTTCACCTCTGGTTGGGGAATCTCCGTAATGCGAATGGTCTTACTAGCCTCATCCATTTCATACCCAATCTTGGACAGGTCATAACCAATGGTCACCTCAGCATTTACCACCACCAAAGCTTTTTTATTCGCCGTGACCAAGGAACCGAACAATTCCCTGGAATCCTTATAGTTATAGACTTCCACAAAGTGGCCTTCGGTCACGATAAGCTTGGAGACATTTTTGAGTTCCTGTTGGATGAGCATGGAATGCTCCTGCAATACCGTTTTCCGCTCCCGTTCATCAGCGCAGGATTTGTAGATCAATACGGAGGCCAGTGCAATGACAGCTCCTATAAGTATTTTCTTCATCTATTCGAATTTCATGAAAGGATACCTTTCTTGAAGATACGTAATTTTTGTGCGAAGCGATTTCCTGAACGTTTGATGGGCCTCGGAATCGGGATTGAAAGGACGGTGTTGCAATCCTTTTTGCACACCATCCACCTCATCCATTACCGTATAACAATCGGGCGAAATCCATACGGACTTGAACTTTCCCCAAATGTATTCCACCGCCAATGCATTGGGATGTACCAAATCCTTTCCGTAAAAACGGTAGTCACGCAGCTCGTCCATCATGATTTCATAGGCCGGAAAATAGGACATACCTCTCGACTGCGCTCGAGATGACAAAACAGAATGAAGCGAAGTGATTAGGTGTGCCTTGCTCTGTTGATTTTCCACAAAACCATCTTTCAGATGCCGAACAGGTGAGACGGTAAAAATGAAATTCACCTTTGGATTCACTTTTGCGACCAAATCCACCAAACGGTACAGACTTGATTGTATTTCCTCAGGGGAAAGCAATCTTTTTTCGAACACCTTTTGGGGCACTTTATGACAATTCGCCACGGTCTTGCCCAATGATCGATGTTCATATACCCAAGCTGTTCCCAAAGTTATGACTACATGGGTGGCATTTTCCAGCTCCGATTTGGTTTCTTTCAAACCCTGATTGAGATGGTTAAGCAAGTCCTCCTTTGAAAGCGCATTCAAATCGGAATGGGCATCAAAGCAATGCCAAATCCCGTTTTGTTCAAACACCTCATCCACATGATAGGTTTTACCTGCCAGGGCCCGTTCCACCAAATTCTCCAATGCAAGCGGGTGAAATAGGATTCCAAAAGGGTTTTGCAGTTGTTGGAATTTGAAGTAATCCAATTTGCTCCCCATATTTTCCACAAAACAGGAACCCAAAAGCAGCATTTTACTCGAATAATCGATAGGGTGTTCTGCTTTTTGAAGTGGAACAATGGTCTGTAACTTCATGGGAAAGGGTTTTTTATCTGCAATCCTTGATATTTTGGAGCATGTCCCGGTACTGCTTTTCCAACTGTTCCTCCAGCTGTTTCAAAATGCCTAGGGTACGCACCAAATCCTTCATGGATGTATTGCGCAAGGCTTCCGTTGCCTTGTTCAACTCGTTTTTCACCAAATCTTGGGTATTGTACAGGGATTGCAGGTCGTACAGGCAATCATAGCCAAACTCATGGAATATCCCGGTGGATTTAGAGATTTCCCAGGCAATACTGCTCAAATCGGTGATTTCCAGATTGATGTAGGAGTCAATTCGATACGCATACTGGCCGTCACTGACTTCGGTGGAGTCCACTTCCCGGATATACTCAGGATATTTTTCTCGAAGTTTCCCCATGGTCTCCGGAGAGGCAATAAACCGTCCATCTTCAGCCTCTAGGGCATCAAAATCAGAAAAAAAGGAAGGGATTTTTTGATTCACCTCATGGTCTTTAACCAATTGGTCCAAATTAGCCTTGATCTCCCCCTCAATCTTTTCCAAGGCCACCACCTTGTCCTTTTCCATACTCTTGGACGTATTCCAATTGTTGAACCAAATGGCCAGATTGATACCCACAAACAACAGGAAAATCTCTCCGAAGATGTATTTCCAATTGATGTTTTTTATGTTGAAGAAGCCCATGCTTACGTTGTTGTCCTGATCATCTCTTCGGCATTTGCCAAAGCGACCGGAATGCCTTCGGGATTTTTACCTCCGGCAGTGGCAAAGAACGGCTGTCCGCCCCCGCCTCCTTGGATGTGCTTGCCCAGTTCGCGGACTATGCTCCCGGCATTCAGTCCCTTGTTGGACGCCAAATCCTTGGAAATGTAACACGAAAGCAACGCTTTTCCGTCATTTTCAGCAGCGAGCAACAAGAATACATCCGAAACTTGCCCTCCTATCTCAAAGGACAAATCTTTGATACCAGCCGCATCCAAGTCCACCTTTTTGGCCAAAAACTGAACACCATTGATGTCCTTCAACTCGGAAATCAATTCGTTTTTGAGTCCTTTGGCCTTGTCTTTCAACAACTGCTCCACCTGCTTTTTAAGAGCTGTATTTTCTTCCTGCAACCCGGCAACCGCCTTCACAGGGTCCTGGGCATTGCTCAACAGATCTTTTATTTCATAGAGCATGCGATTGTTCTGGAAGTAGAAATCCTTGGCCGCATCGGAGGTGATGGCCTCTATCCTACGAATTCCTGCCGCAACGGCTCCTTCGGAAACAATTTTGAAATGCCAGATGTCACCCGTATTTTTTACGTGGGTCCCGCCACACAGTTCTATGGATTGACCAAAACGCACCGTACGGACGGTATCGCCATATTTTTCCCCGAAAAGTGCCATAGCCCCTTGCTCCATGGCCTCCTTGATGGGTATATTCCTGTTTTCCTCAAAGGGCAATTGGCCTTCAATACGGGCATTCACAAAGTTTTCCACATCACGCAGTTCCTTGGTAGTCAACTTTGAGAAGTGGGAGAAATCAAATCGAAGGTATTTGGAGTGGACGGCAGATCCTTTTTGTTCCACATGGTCACCCAAAACCTCACGAAGGGCTTGGTGCAACAAATGCGTTGCGGTATGGTTGCTTGCGGTACGCCAGCGCTGTTTTTTATCCACTACGGCCTTAAAGCTTCCCGAAACATCTTTGGGAAGACCATCGGCAAAATGGACAATTTCATTGTTCTCTCTTTTGGTGTCGACGATATAGGTGACGTCTCCATTGGAAGCCTCCAGATATCCTTTGTCGCCTACCTGCCCCCCTCCTTCGGCATAGAACGGGGTAAGGTTGAACACGAGTTGGTATTGATCCCCTTCCTTTTTGCTGGTCACCTTTCTATATTTTACCAACTTTACGGTTGCCTCAAGGCTATCATAACCAATAAATTCCTGTTCGGAATCCTGCATCAGTACTGTCCAATCATCCTTGGAGACCTCAGATGCTGCACGGGAACGGTCTTTTTGGGCTTTCAAGGCCTTTTCAAATCCTTCCACATCCAATTGATAGCCTTTCTCCTCCAAGATCAAGGAAGTAAGGTCAATGGGGAATCCGAAGGTATCGTACAATTCAAAAGCCTTTTCCCCGGAAACCGTTTTGTTTTTTGAGGATTTGATGACCGAATCCAACAGTACCAATCCTTGCTCCAACGTACCCAAAAAGGAATTTTCCTCCTCCTTGATCACATTCTCGATTAATTGGCGATGTTTGGAAAGCTCGGGAAAGGCTTTCCCCATACTTTCCACCAAAACATTCACCAATCGGTAGATAAAAGGTTGCTTGGTTCCCAAGAAGGTAAAGCCATAACGGATGGCCCTACGAAGTATCCTTCGGATAACATAGCCTGCTCCGGTATTGCTTGGTAATTGACCATCGGCAATGGCAAAGGCCACGGCACGGATGTGGTCCGCCACTACCCTAATGGCTATGTCCGTCTCTTCATTCTTCCCATATTTTTGCCCGGTAATCGTATCAATTTCACGAATAAGGGGGGTAAATACATCGGTATCGTAATTGGATTTCACTCCTTGCAATGCCATACACAGGCGTTCAAAGCCCATTCCGGTATCAATATGCTTTTCGGGGAGGTCCTCCAAATCCCCATTGGCCTTTCTGTTGTACTGTATGAATACCAAGTTCCAGATTTCAACCACAAGTGGGTCATCTTGGTTGACCAGTGATGCTCCCGGAACTTTTTCTTTCTCTTCTTTGGAACGAAGGTCCACATGGATTTCGGAACAGGGGCCACAGGGACCTTGATCTCCCATTTCCCAGAAATTGTCCTTTTTATTCCCCATGATGATGCGATCCTCGGGCACTATGGCCTTCCACAAATCATAGGCTTCCTTGTCCATTTCCAATTGATCGGCATCCTTACTGCCTTCAAAAACGGAGACGTACAGACTGTCCTTATCAATTTTGTATACCTCAGTCAAGAGTTCCCAAGCCCATTGGATAGCTTCTTTTTTGAAGTAATCGCCAAAACTCCAGTTGCCCAACATCTCAAACATGGTATGGTGGTAGGTATCCTTGCCCACTTCCTCCAAATCGTTGTGTTTACCGCTTACCCGAAGACACTTTTGGGTATCCGTGACCCGTTTTGACTTTGGGACGGTGTTTCCCAAGAAAAACTCCTTAAATTGGTTCATGCCCGCATTGGTGAACATCAATGTGGGGTCGTTCTTCATCACCATGGGTGCGGAAGGCACTATTTTGTGGTTTTTCTCTTTGAAAAAGTTTAAAAACTGGTTTCTAACTTCTTGGGATGTCATTGCGATTGCTAGGGTTTTCTTAAATTTAACACTTTAAGCAAAACAATTTTTATATTTGCTTGTTTTGATAAAAAGAGTGAGCAAAAATAGGATAAAATCCATTCATGTCTAAAGTTAAGTACTATTACGACCCGGATACGCTTTCCTATAGAAAGATCGAACCGAAGAAATCCAAGAAATATAGGAATCTCTTCCTATTTCTATTGGGTTCTGCCTTGTTCGGCTTTCTTGGCCTTATCATTCTATTGAACACCCGATGGGTGAACACTCCCAAAGAGCTTTCATTGGAACGCGAAGTGCGGAACTACGAGCTTCAATTTGAGATTTTGGGCAAGAAGATGGAGCAAATGGAGCAGGTATTGGCCAATATTGAAGATCGCGACAACAATATCTACCGCCTTTATTTTGAGGCCAATCCTATCCCTGAAGAACAGCGCAGGGCCGGTTTTGGGGGAATCAATCGCTATAAGTCCTTGGAAGGTTTCAACAACTCGGAGATCATTACCAACGCCACAAAACGTTTGGACATCATCCAGAAACAGATGGTGATCCAGTCCAAATCGCTGGATGAAATTGCCAAACTGGCCGAAGAGAAGGAAAAATTACTGGCGGCCATCCCTGCCATCCAGCCTGTGAGCAACAAAGACCTAACCCGAATGGCCTCCGGTTATGGTTGGCGTTCCGACCCTTTTACCAAAGCCCGTAAAATGCACTGGGGAATGGATTTTACCGCACCACGCGGAACCCCGATCTATGCATCGGGAGATGGAAAGGTAACCCGTGCGGACAACCGGTCTTCCGGTTACGGAAAACATATAAGAATAGACCATGGATACGGATATTTATCATTGTATGGCCATTTGAGCAAATACAATGTCACCGTAGGCCAAAAGGTAAAACGGGGCGATCTTATCGGTTTTGTGGGAAATACAGGACGCTCCGAAGCCCCTCACCTTCACTACGAAGTCTTTAAGGACGGTGAGCGCATCAACCCCATCAACTTCTATTATGGAAGTTTAACGGCGGAAGAGTTTGAAAACATGCTCAAGTTCGCCAATCAAGAGAACCAATCCTTGGATTAATGTACGTAGACCTTCCCGAAAAACGGTACTATGGCATTGGCGAAGTGGCCAAAGCCTTTGGGGTGAACACTTCCTTGATTCGTTTTTGGGAAAAAGAGTTTGATGTACTCCAACCCAAAAAAAATGCCAAGGGCAACCGCAAGTTCACGCCCCAGGATATCCACAATTTGCAATTGATCTATCATTTGGTCAAGGAGCGTGGTTTTACCCTTGAAGGTGCCAAAACACATTTGAAGGAAGAGAAGCAAAAGACCCTTTCCACCTTTGAGGTCATCCAAAAGTTGCAAAAGGTCAAAGCCGAACTTATCAAGATCAAAGAACAACTATAACACAAAACCATAGAAAATGAAAAAAGGTATCATCGCCATTATCATCCTAATCGTATTGGGGGTAATCATAGGAGGCTGGTATATCCGAACCAATAATATGTTGGTGGATATGAAAGGACAGGCCACTAAGCAATGGGCCAATGTGGAAAGTTCCTACCAACGGAGAAGTGATCTTATAGGCAACTTGGTAAAAACGGTCCAGGGTGCTGCCGATTTTGAGCGCGAGACCCTTACCGATGTTATCGAGGCCAGGGCCAAGGCCACTTCGACCACCATAGATGCGAATAATTTGACCGCAGCACAATTGGCCGAATTCCAACAGGCCCAAACCGGTCTTTCCTCTGCTTTGTCCCGACTTTTGGTGACCGTGGAGCGCTATCCGGAACTCAAGGCCAACCAAAACTTTTTGGAACTACAATCACAGCTTGAGGGGACGGAGAACCGGATCAATGTGGAACGGAACCGATTCAACGATTTGGCCGGGGAATACAATATCAAGATCAAGCAGATTCCCACCAATATTATAGCCAGCTTGGCCAATTTTGATGAAATGGCCTTGTTTGCTTCCAATCCGGGAGCTGAAAATGCTCCGGACGTCAACTTCGATTTTGAATAGACATGTCGCATGTAGAGGAATTTTTAACAGCAGAGGAGGAGCAAGAGATTATCAATGCCATTGTTGAAGCCGAGAAAAACACCTCTGGTGAAGTCCGTGTGCATATTGAAGCCACTTCCAAAATAGATCATTTCAGCAGGGCCCAACAGCTATTCCATTTCCTAAAAATGGATAATACAAAGGATGGCAACGGCGTACTCATCTATGTGGCCGTGGATGACAAAAAGTTTGTGATCTATGGGGATCAAGGCATTGATCGTGCTGTACCGAAAGGATTTTGGGACAGTACCAAAGACACTATGGCCTCCCACTTTAAAAACGGAAACTTCAAACAGGGAATCGTTGAGGGAGTATTATCGGCCGGAAAGGAATTGGAGGCCCATTTTCCATGGGACCATAACGACACGAACGAATTGAGCGATGCCATATCCAAAGGGTAGCCTTCTTATACTTGCTTTTTTAAGTTTTACCCTATCCTGGGGTCAATTCACCATACCCGAAAAACCCCAAAAACAGACCAGCGTATACGACTATGTAAATCTGCTTTCCGCGCCTCAAAGCCAAGCTTTGGAGCAAAAGCTCATTCGATACTCGGATAGTACTTCCACACAGATTGTCATCGCCATTATCAGTTCCACGGAAGGGGAGAATATCAACTATTTGGGCGCCCAATGGGGACAGAAATGGGGCATTGGACAAGCGGACAAGGATAATGGCGTGTTGGTACTTTTGGCCCGGGACGACCGAAGAATCGCCATTAATACCGGATATGGCGTGGAAGGTTCCTTGACAGATCTAATGTCAAAACGCATTATTGAATCCGTCATTATCCCCGAATTTAAGCGAGGGGACTATTACAGTGGTCTGGACAAAGGGGCCGATGCCATTTTTCAGGTCCTGAACGGGGAGTTTACGGAAGACCGCACCTTTGGCAACAACCCAGGGTTTCCTTTCAAGGCCCTGTTCCCTTTTATCATTTTCATCATCATTACGATCATCCTTTGGAATCGCAAGAACAACAACAATGGTAGAGGTGGTGGACGCCGTGGCAGCGGTCTGGACATTTGGGATATGATCATCCTCAGCAATATGGGCCGCAGTTCTGGTTCCTCCGGCGGTTTTGGCAGTGGCGGTGGCTTTAGCGGAGGCGGTTTTGGTGGCGGATTCGGTGGAGGTGGATTCGGCGGAGGCGGTGCTTCCGGCGGATGGTAAAAAAATCCATTAAAGCCTCATAAAACGAGGACCTCCTCTTCTTTGGGGACCTCCTCCTTCACCAAAGGAATTGAATTTGATGGTGAGACTTCCCATAAAATAGCGTTTTAATGCCGTTCCTTGAAAATCCTGCACAAAATCCTGCCCTGTGGTCCTTCGCGTATTGATATTTTGGTTGAGCAAGTCATACGCCAACACTTTAAGGGTTGCCGTCTTCTTGAACATTTGTACGCCCAAACTCATATTCCAAAAGAGGGCATCTTTATCAAAACCACTTCCCAAGTTTCCGTTGTAGCTGTACACAATATCATTGCCCCACACCACATTTTCGGGCCAGAAAGTGGTCATTTTAACCGATAGGCTGTGTGTTATAAAATCAATATCATCCACCATATCCAAATTATAACGGGTAGCATTCATACCCAAGGTGTAATTGGGCTCCAGCTCCACCATTTCCATATAATTGAACCTTAAACCTATCCTCGGGTTCAGGTTTATATTACTGGCCTCCAATTTATTGCCATTGGTAAAACCCACCTCTTTTCTAAAGTTGGCATTGGGGTTGAACGTAATCCCCAGCGTGTACAGACTGTCTTTTTTAATCTGTTTTGAATAGTTGATTCCCGCCCATCCACGGTAATTGCCCTCAACGTTTTGATAGGTGGTGGTCCGTATAAAGTTGGCATCGGTGGTTGTGCTGGCAACTACCTTGTCCTTTTCAAAACTCATCCCGGAATACAAAAATATTCCGGTGCGCTCCTTCCAATTATAATCATTGAAGTTGAGATAGATGTTATGCGTGACCTGAGGCGCCAAATCCGGATTTCCAACCACAATGTTCAAGGGATTGTTCACATTGGGCACAGGCTGCAATTGGTTCACGGAAGGCACATTGACATTGGTATTGTAGTTGGCACTGATTCTTTTGTTGTTTCCCAAGTTGTAGTTGAGATACGAACTGAGCAGGAACTTGGAATAATCCTTGGAAAACGAAATGGACTGTATACGATCTTCATTTTCAAGGTCAATACCCTCATACCTTGCCTTAAGGTTGAATCTAATTTTTTGCCCATTGGACACAATCCCCACTTCAGGGACATGTTTTCGGGTACTAAAATCAAAATCCGAACTCAAGGTGGGATTAAAGACATAATCTCCGGTTGCCTCACTAAAATCCATGACCGACCGGCTGTTTTTTTGGTCACTATCACTGTACTGATACTCAAAATCCAGAAAAAGGTCCTTTTTCAATGGCTGCCTATATACCATTCCCATTTCATAGGAATCCTCGGCATTGTCTATTATGGTCTGCTGGTCCAGAATCTGCTCACTGGGGTCATCCCCATAAATAGTACGTTCCGAGTTCAATGCCGACTCGGTGTCATTTATTCTGTTGTTATTATTGAAATAGACCCGGACAAATCTCCCCAAAGTATCCAGTTTCTTCATGATATCGAGCCTATTGGAAAAATTGCGCTGCATCCCATCACTGGTCCTAAGGGAGGTATTGCTGTTGATCAAATCCCCAGCTTCGTTCCTGGATATGGTATTTTCCGTATCGGTTGAGTTGGTCCGGTTTACACTTAGGGAAGGTTCCAGACTAACGCGGGTAGTCTTATCGATATCAAATTCCATATTGGCCGTAGCTTGATTCGAATTGGTGGTTCCCACAAAATTGGTTTCAGTATCGGTAAAGAAATTACCGGTGGGCAATATGTTCTCCCTTGATATTTTCTCATCGTTGTAGGAATCGCTATAGGAATAGAAATAGTTACCGTCTGTCCTGTAGCGGTCCTTCTCCTGATTGGCATAACTGGCCCCAACGGTAGAAGAAGTCGCAATTCCCTGGCCAAATCCAAAAGAGGTGTTTCCTACGGCAAAGGACCCATTCTGCCCAAATCGCATCCCATTCCCTCTTGCCCTTCCTACCATATCATAAATCTCATCGAATGAAAAACCCGGATTGTTCACATTATTGGAACTTCCCAACAGGCTTACCCTTTGGGTATCGTTAAAGTAGTTCACCAAGCCATTGGCCTGGTATCGATCATCTGTACCATATCCCGCGGAAAGGCGCCCCATATACCCCTTATTCATGTTCTCTTTGAGGGTAAGGTTGATGGTCTTGGTTTCCCCATCCCCTTCTTCACCCATAAACCGCTGTTGTTTGGTCTTGGTATTGGTGATTTGGATTTTGCTGATCACATCCTTGGAAAGGCTCTTGGTGACCACCTTGGGATCTTTACTGAAAAACACCTGATCATTCACCAAAACCTGATTGACCTCTTTGCCGTTCACTGTGATCTTGCCCTCGCTATCCACCTCCACACCGGGCAGTTGTTTCAATAATTCTTCCACCGTGGCATCGGGTCGGGCCGTAAAGGAATCGGCATTGAACTCCAAAGTATCCTTTCGTATGGCTATGGGAACTCTTTCGGCGATTACATCCACGCCTTGCAGCTGTTGTAAACGTTCCTCCATCTTTATCGTACCAAGATCCACCGTGGGCTTAAGCGGTACTTCAATGCTCTTTGACTCAAAACCATTATAAGAAAAATTTACCCTAACCCTTTTGACCGAAGTTTTACCCTCCAAAACAAAGCTTCCATTGGCATTGGTAATAGTGTATGAAATAAGGGTACTATCTTGGGCGGACTCTGCATATATAGTGGCCCCCTCCAAAGGAGTTTCATTGGTAGAATCCACCATTTTTCCCTTCACAAGAAAATCTTGCGCCGAAACGGATAAACACGATAAAAAAAAGAGAGCAGATACTATGAACGACTTGGTCAAATGGTTGTCTATTTTCTGGTTTTGAGGTAATTCCTACAGAAAAATATTATTTTATATAAAGCGAACCATTCGGTTTAACGAAATTTTGGTATCGAATGTCCTCAAAATCATAAATATTTCATAATGAGACATCCCTGCCAAAAGATCCATTCGTAAATCCATAGACGCCATCCGTAAACTAGTAAAGGCCTTGTATCCAATTTTAACTATCTTGGTTCTGGCAAAAGTCTTAGTTTAATCAATTCCCGTTTGGCATGTCCCATTTTTGTAAATTTCTTTTCGTATCCCTACTTGTTTTAGCTGTTTCCTGTAAGAAAAAATCTGATGAAACCGCAACGGACAACCTCTTCAAGTTCAAGGAGTATATCAGTTACCATACCCATGGAAACCAAAGTATTTCCACCCCCATCACCCTTGCCTTGGCACAGCAATTGGACCAATATGAACTTACCCAGGAACTCCCCAATGAATATTTCAAGATTTCTCCCAAAGTCGATGGAAAACTGATCATAGAAAATGGCCGGGAACTTACCTTCCAACCTTCGGAATACCTAAAACCTGACACGGAATACACCGTCACAGTGGCCCTCAACAAGCTTTTTGAGGGTATTGAGGGAGATTTTAAAAAATATACCTTCAGCTTTAAGACCATTGCCCCAAACTTCAAGATCAATTTGGGCACCCTGCAATCCTATAGCAAGGATTGGCAATATTTGACAGGGACCTTGGATGCTTCCGATATCTTGGAAACCTCAAAAGCCATTCAAGTACTTTCTGTACAACAAAATGGCAACAACGTACCGATCACATGGGACGAAACCACGGAAAATGCCCAATATTTCAGTTTTCGAATTGACAGTATTTCACGCAAAACAGAAGACAGTGAGCTACTCATCAATTGGAATGGAAAAGCATTGGGTGTGGACAACCAAGGCTCCGAGACCTATCCGATTCCAGGCTTGAACAAATTTGTGATCGTGGATGCCAAGACCACTTCGGCTCCCAATGCAGTGTTGACCCTAAACTTTTCGGAACCCCTTAAACCCAATCAAAACCTAAAGGGTCTGGTCACCATTGAAAATGCCGAAAGTCTCCGTTATGAAATCGATGGAAACCTTCTAAAAGTATATCCATCCAACCGAATCCTAGGGGAAGTCCGCGTCAATGCATTTGAAGGCATTAAAAGCGAGTATGGCTTTACCTTAAAAAACACATTTTCTGAACTGGTTTCATTTGAGCAATTAAAGCCTGCCGTTCGGCTCATTTCCAAAGGAACCATCCTGCCCAATGCCGCATCCACTCCCATTTATTTTGAAACCGTAAACCTTTCCGCCGTTGAAGTAAGGGTCATCCAGGTGTATGAGAACAACATGCTGCAATACCTGCAGAACAATGACCTCACCCAAGATTACGACCCCGATTTAAGACCTGTGGGTCGAAGGGTGGCCCACAAAGTGATTCCTTTGGCGAAAAAAGGTGCTGAAAATACCAGCTATTGGAAGGCACATGCGTTGGATTTATCCGAGTTGATAAAGATTCACCCGGGTTCCTTGTATCGGGTAGAGTTCAGCTTCAAAAAAGAACACACCACCTATGATTGTGGCAATACGGACAATCCTGAAGAAATCGAGGAATACGTCTCCCAAAGCTCCAGCGATGAATCGTTGGAGGAACAATACTGGGACAATGAAATCTACTACTGGAGAAATTACAGCTACAATTGGGAAAAGCGCGACAATCCATGTCACCAAGCCTATTACAATTACGACCGCATTGCCTCAACCAATTTATTGGGCAGTGACCTTGGACTTATTGTAAAAAAGGGAAACAATCGCTCCCATCATTTTGCAGTGACCAATCTACTGACTACCAAACCTGAAGCCGATACTCCCATAAAACTGTACAATTTCCAACAACAACTGGTGGGTGAAGTAACCACGGATGCTTCTGGCTTCGCTGTTTTTGACAGTGATAAATCCATTGCTTTTGCCGTGGCCCAAAAGAACAACAACTTTGCCTATGCCAAACTAGCGGATGGCAACGCCCTTTCCTTGAGCAAGTTCGATGTCTCTGGGGAGGAACTTCAAAAGGGACTCCAAGGCTTTATCTATACCGAGAGAGGAGTGCACCGCCCTGGCGATGTCATCCACCTTACCTTTGTCTTGGACGACAAGGGCAATCCCTTGCCCAAAGATCATCCGGTAACCTTGGAAGTCAGCGATGCCCGTGGCAAATTGGTGCAGCGCAATGTGCTCAGTGGGGAAGCCGCTCCCATATCTGAAGGACTTTATGCCAAAAAAGAGGAAAAGTTCCACTATTTCCCCATTCCCACCCAACCCAATTCACCGACCGGGACCTGGAATGCCAAAATCATTGTGGGTGGGGCCCAGTTCAATAAGAGCTTAAAAGTAGCCACCGTAAAGCCCAACAGACTCAAAGTAGACTTTACCTTTGACGATGAAGTCCTTAAGGCCAACACCAACAATAAAGGGAAAGCAACCGTTCAATGGTTGCACGGAGCACCTGCCCGAAACCTTAAAATCGATATCAATGCCTCCTTGGAACAAAGCAGTAGCGCATTCCCCAACTTCAAGGGATATGTTTTCCAAGATCCCGTGCGGAGTTTCAACCAGACCGAGCTACAATGGATCACCTCAAAATTGGATGCCAATGGGGTTTTGGACATCAACGAAAAAATCAGCATCAATGGCAATGCTCCCGGCATGCTGCAGGCTACTTTTACCACAAAAGTGTTTGAAGGCGGTGGGGATTTCTCCATCGATGTCTTTTCCAAAAAACTGGCCCCATTTTCACATTTTGTCGGGCTTCGCTCACCAGAAGCCAAACGCTATGGCTCCTTCCTGACCGATGAGAACACCTCTTTTGATGTGGTCTCGGTCAATGATCAGGGAAAACCATCAGGGAATCGAAAATTAAAGGTTCAAGTGTTCAAAATTGAATGGCGCTGGTGGTGGAATCGAGGGTATGACAATCTCTCGCGATACGAGAATGCCACGGTACACCGTCCCTTCAAGGAAATGGAAATAACCACGGGTGCCGATGGAAAAGCCAACTTCAACATCAAAGTTCCCGACGAGGAAGGTGGGCGTTTCTTGATTCGGGTGATTGATGAAGCCTCTGGCCACGCCACAGGCCGAACAGCCTATTTCTACCGCAATTGGTGGAAAAGACCCGCTTCCGGGGATACCGAAAGTTCCAAAATCCTGGTCTTCTCTGCTGATAAGGAAAAATACCAATTGGGAGAAGAAGCTGTAGTCACCTTCCCTTCGGATAGGGGTGGACGCGCATTGATCAGTATTGAAAATGGAACCGAGGTCCTTTCCCAACAATGGATCGAGACCTCGGCCCAAGAAACCAAGGCCACCATACCCATCACGGCCGAAATGGCACCCAATGCCTATATTAATATCTCCTTGTTGCAGCCCCATGGACAGGTAAAGAATGATCTGCCCATCCGTCTGTATGGCGTGGTGCCCCTTTTGGTTGAAAACCCGGCCACCTTTTTGGAACCACAGCTTTCCATGCCCGAGGTGCTTCAACCTGAGAAATCCTATACGGTAACCGTTTCCGAAGCCAATAAAAAACCTATGACCTATTCCTTGGCCGTGGTAGATGAAGGTCTATTGGACCTGACCCGTTTCAAGACCCCTGACATCCACAGTTCGTTCTATGCAAGACAGGCATTGGGGGTAAAGACCTTTGATATTTTTGATGATGTCATGGGTGCCTACTCCATCAGTGTGGACAATATCTACGCCATTGGTGGGGGTGGAATCGGTGCCGGGGCCAAAAACCGTAAGGCACAGCGCTTTAAACCTGTGGTCACCTATCTGGGGCCTTTCACCTTGAAAGCTGGCGAAAAAGCATCCCATACCATTGACATGCCCAACTACGTGGGTGCCGTTCGAACCATGGTGGTGGCCGGAAATGGCAACAGCGCTTATGGGAATACCGAAAAAACCACTCCGGTACGCAAACCTCTGATGGTATTGACCTCCATTCCCAGAAAATTGTCCCCCGGCGAAAAAGTGACTATTCCTGTGACGGTCTTTGCCATGGAGCCCAAAGTGAAAAACGTAACAGTTTCCATTGATGCAGGCAAAGCCTTAGAACCCATTGAAGGCACCTCTAAAAGTATTACGTTCAGCTCGGTTGGGGAACAGATCGTGAATTTTGATTTTAAAGTCAACCCCACAACCTCCTACCAAACCATAAAGGTTACGGCTTCGAGTGCTGGGGAAAATGCCAGTAGTGAAACCGAGATTGATGTAGAAAACCCCAACCCGATCACCACAAAAAGTGAACTGTACACTATTGATGCCAATGGTTCGCAGACCCTATCCTTTGAAACCTTCGGTACTTCGGGAACCAATGAGGCGTTTGTGGAGTTTTCTACCCTCCCCCCCATGGATTTTTCAAAACGAATGGATTATCTGCTGCGCTACCCCCATGGTTGTGTGGAACAGACCACATCCGCTGCATTCCCGCAATTATATTTGGCCGATGTCTTGGATGTTACTTTTGAACGAAAAAAAGACATCGAGAAAAATGTGAAGGCAGCCATCCGCAGATTGGGTGATTTTCAAACCCCATCTGGCGGACTCAGCTACTGGGCAGGTTATGGCAATGCCGATGATTGGGGCACTTCATACGCCGGTCATTTTATGTTGGAGGCCAAACAACAAGGCTATCAACTGCCATTGACCTTCTTGAGCAATTGGTTGCGATACCAAAAGAATACGGCCCGCCAATGGAGCAATCAAGCTACGGGATACAACACTGATGTTGCACAGGCTTACCGCCTCTACACCTTGGCCTTGGCTCAACAACCGGAACTGGCAGCCATGAACCGACTACGAGAATCCAAAAACCTGAGCAACGAGGCCAAATGGCGTTTGGCAGCGGCTTACGCCTTGGCTGGAAAGAAAGAAGTGGCACAAGAGATTGCACAAAAGGCGAACATCGACTTCACTCCCAACAATTACAATTACAGAACCTATGGTTCTGTGTTCCGAAACCGGGCCATGGCCTTGGAAACCTTGGTCATTTTGGGGGATGCCCAACAACGGGAGCTGGCAATTTCCTTGGCCAAAAACCTATCATCACAACGTTGGTACAGCACCCAGGAAACGGCCTATGCCCTACTCTCCCTATCTAAAATGGTGCTGAAGAACGGCGGTAAGTCCATTGATTTGACTTTTACCCAAAATGGAAAAGAAACAGCGGTAAAAACCGATAGAGCCATTGCACAAAGAGGCCTTGCCATTACGTCTTTCAGCAATGAATTGCAGATAAACAACAAACAGGGCAATACCATATATGCCACCCTCACACAAACCGGGAAACTTCCCGTTGGTGAAGAATTGGCGCAACAGCAAAACCTGAATCTGTCTGTGGCCTATCTGGATGCCATTGGAAACGCAATCAATGTGAACGAGCTTCGGCAAGGAAGCGAATTCCAGGCAAAAATCACGGTCTACAACAGTTCCAATGATTATGTGGACAATGTGGCCCTGACCCATATTGTGCCCAGCGGATGGGAGATTGTGGATACTTCCTATGCGGGTGGTGACAATGGCAATGCTTCCAAAGCGGATTATGTGGATACAAGGGACGACCGTACCCATCTATATTTTGATCTTGGTCCGAAAAAATCAAAAAGCTTCACCATAAAACTGAATGCTTCGTTCCTAGGCGATTACTATCTGCCCGGAGCCCAAGCCGAAGCCATGTACGACAATAACTACCAAGCCCGAAACAAAGGACAATGGATTAAAGTGGTTCAGTGATGTGGCGTGGATAAAAAACATATCGCCCCTACGAAAAACGCTTACCAAGCATAAAATCAAGATAAGTGTCCTTGGCGCTGTCTTGATTTTATGGTTGTTCTGTCTGCCCAAAAAACTGTTCCAAGACCCTACCTCCACGGTCGTCAACAGTTCCGATGGGATTCTGATCGGGGCTAGGATCGCCGATGATGGGCAATGGCGTTTTCCCCAGTTGGACTCCGTTCCCAAGCGTTTCGAGGAGTGTATCCTATTATTTGAGGATGAATATTTTTACAGACATCCCGGCTTCAATCCCATCTCCATCGTCAAGGCGATTGGACACAACCTTACCAAAAAAACCCGTAGGGGTGGAAGCACCATTACCCAACAGGTGATTCGCCTAAGTCGGAAAAACAGGGGTCGCACCTATTGGGAAAAGTGTATTGAGATTTTTATGGCCACCCGCTTGGAGTTGGGATATTCCAAAGAGGAGATTTTAAATTTGTACGCTTCGCATACCCCTTATGGAGGCAACGTGGTGGGGTTGGAAACGGCTGCATGGCGCTACTTTGGCCTACCCGCCCATGAATTGAGTTGGGGGCAATCGGCGGCATTGGCGATTTTGCCCAATGCACCCTCCCTTATCTTTCCCGGCAGAAATGAACAGGTGCTTTTGGACAAACGTAACCGATTGCTGCAAAAGCTACGGGATAAGGGTGTGATAGACGAAACCACCTATGAATTGGCCTTGGAGGAGCCCTTGCCCCAAAAACCCATGCCTCTCCCAGATGTGGCGCCCCATCTCACGGAACGGATTAGAAATGAACATCCTGGACAACGCATCACAACGTCCATTGACCGCCCCCTACAAAATCGACTCAACCTTTTGGCCGAAAGACACTATCAGCAATTAAAAAGTAACGAAATCCATAATCTGGCCGTTTTGGCCCTGGATGTGGAATCGCGCAAAGTGTTGGGCTATGTGGGGAATTCCCCTTCGGGGAAAGACCATGCCAATTACGTGGATGTCATCACCAAGAACAGAAGTACTGGAAGTACCCTAAAACCCTTTCTTTTTGCTTCCTTGCTGGATGAAGGGCTTGTGTTGCCCCATAGTTTGGTCGAGGATGTTCCCACGGTCATCAATGGATACCATCCTCAGAATTTCGACAAAAAACATGTGGGCGCGGTACCGGCCAGCAGGGCACTTTCCCGCTCTTTGAATGTCCCCGCAGTACGATTGCTTAGGGAGTATGGGTTGCAAAAATTCTACAACAAGCTCAAGAAAATGAATTTGGAATCACTGGACCGACCCTCTTCGTATTATGGATTGTCCTTGATTCTCGGGGGAGCCGAAAGCTCTTTATGGGAAGTGACCCAAACGTATGCTGCCTTGGCCTCCACCTTGAATTATTTTGTGGACCACTCGAGCACCTACCGCCCAACCGAGTTTTTGGAACCTTCTTATCTTCTAGAGGATAAACCGGATTTTGGGGAACAACAATTTGACCCACCCATTTTTGGGGCAGGAGCCATTTATGACACCTTTCAATCCATGATGGAGGTGAACCGTCCGGAAGGGAGTGAGAATTGGCAATTTTTTGATTCCTCCCAGCCCATTGCTTGGAAAACGGGCACTAGTTTTGGATTTAAGGATGCCTGGGCCGTGGGTACCACTCCCAAATATACCATTGGGGTCTGGGTGGGCAATGCCGATGGCGAAGGCAGACCCGGCTTAACTGGAATCACCGCAGCAGCCCCTATTCTTTTTGATGTACTGGACGCCCTGCCCTACAGCAATTGGTTTCAAGAACCTTTTGATGACCTGATCGAGTTGGAGGTGTGCACCCAAAGTGGTTACCGTGCTTCGGTCTACTGTAGCGAAACCCAAAAGGAGCATGTGCCCACCCACGGTACACGAAGTGGTCCCTGCCCCTATCATCAGCAGGTATTTCTGGATGCCTCGGAACAATTTCGGGTGCATTCCAACTGCTACCCTTTGGAAGACATGGTGGCCCAAAACTGGTTTGTGCTCCCCCCCGTGCTGGAGTACTATTATACCACATCGCACCCCAATTACGCACCGCTACCTCCGTATCTGGACGGATGTTCTTCCATGGAAAGCCAACCTATGGATTTTCTTTACCCGAAGCGGAATGAGACCATTTTGCTCCCCAAGGATTTGGGCAATACCACTTCCGATATTGTTTTAAAATTGGCGCATCAGCAATCCAATGCCATTGTGTACTGGTATTTGGATAAGACCTATTTGGGCAAGACCGAAAATTTCCACGAACTTATTCTGGACATCAAACCGGGGGATTATGTGCTTTCCGCCACGGATCATTTGGGCAATCGCCTTGAACAATCCATCCAGGTTCGGTTGGCTTCAGAAAATTGAGCCTATTTCTTCCGCATAAAAATGGTGATGGGAACTCCTGTAAAATCAAAATGCTCCCTAAGCTTGTTTTCCAAAAATCGCTTGTACGGGTCGCGCACATATTGCGGCAGGTTACAGAAAAAAGCAAACTGCGGATAGGGCGTGGGCAATTGGGTACAGAACTTGATCTTCACATATTTGCCCTTGTAGGCCGGTGGAGGGGTATGCTCAATGATAGGAAGCATAATATCGTTCAATTTGCGGGTCACGATTTTCTTTGAACGGTTTTTGAAAACATCCACTGCCGTTTCGATGGCTTTGTAAATCCGTTGCTTGGTCATTACCGAAATAAAGAGAATGGGCACATCCTCAAAAGGTGCGATGGCCTGCTTAATTTTAGCGGTATATTCTTTCACGGAATTGGTCTCCTTTTCCACCAAATCCCATTTATTCACCAATATCACGATTCCCTTGTTGTTCCGTTGGGCCAACCAGAAAATGTTTTCCACCTGTCCATCGAAACCACGGGTGGCATCCAACATTAAAATACAGACATCGCAATGCTCAATGGCCCGCACGGAACGCATTACGGAATAAAACTCCAAGTCTTCCTTGACCTTGGATTTTCTTCGGATTCCGGCAGTATCCACTAAATTGAACTCAAACCCGAACTGGTTGTATTTGGTATCGATGCTGTCCCGGGTAGTCCCGGCAATATCGGTAACAATGTAACGGTCTTCCCCGATTAGGGCGTTTATAAAGGATGATTTTCCTGCATTGGGTCGCCCTACTACGGCAAAACGGGGCAATTCACTTTCTTCTTCCTTTACATCGGGCAATACTTCCACCAAAGCATCCAGCAACTCCCCAGTTCCACTTCCATTGATGCTGGAAAGGGTATAGTACTCCCCCAATCCCAAGGCATAGAATTCCACGGCGTCTGCCATTCGTTGTGCATTATCCACCTTGTTCACAGCCAAGAAAACAGGCTTATCAACCTTACGGAGCAATTTGGCCACATCCTCATCCATGCCGGTAATCCCGGATTCCACATCGACCATAAAGATGATTGCATCGGCCTCGCCTATGGCGAGTTCCACCTGCCGGTCGATTTCCTTTTCAAAAACATCATCGCTCCCCAACACATATCCTCCCGTATCGATCAAGGAAAATTCACGACCGTTCCAGTCGCTCTTCCCGTAATGACGGTCACGGGTTACCCCGCTCACGGCATCCACTATGGCCTCACGGCGTTGTATCAATCGGTTGAAAAAAGTGGATTTCCCTACATTGGGTCGCCCTACGATGGCTACTATAGCTCCCATCAGCATTAAATTTTGGCAAAAGTACCATTTATTATGAAGAAAAAATGATACCTTCTTTTATCTATTTCAATATGTTATGAGTGATTTCACCAATGAGATTGTCCTTAGGCCCCGATTTCAGTTGGCCTTGAAAACCGATTTGGACCACATAAAGCAGGTTTTTGATTCGGTTGGGGACGGACAATTTGTGGTAAAACGTTTGGATGAGCATATCTACATCCGGTTCCAACCCTCTGAAATCACCTTTTGGTCCCCGCAACTTCACCTGGAACTCATTTCCTTTGAGGAAGGAGAGAGCCAAATTCATGGGGTCTTTGGCCCCAACCCCACACTTTGGACCTTTTTTATGTTCCTGCATTTTGGTGTGGGCACCCTCTTTGTGATTTTGGGTGTATTTGCCTATTCCAACCATTCGTTGGGAAAGGATGTGACCCTATTGCTCGTGGGCATGTTCTTCTTGGTATTGATTTGGTTTGGGCTATATGCTTTTGGCCGTATGGGAAAATCCAAGGGAAAACCCCAAATGGAGCAACTCAAGGATTTTTTTAGGAAAATGGTCTCTGGATTCCCCCGAGAATCGGTCTAGTTGTTGTACCCAAAGCGCTTAAGTTGTTGGCTGTTGCTGCGCCAATTTTTGTTGACCTTCACATAGAGTTCGATATGTACTTGCTTTGCAAAGAATTTTTCCAAGTCTTTACGAGCTTCCACACCCACTCTTTTTAAGGCACTCCCCTTGTGGCCGATGATGATTCCTTTTTGGGTATCGCGCTCCACCATGATCACGGAACGGATTCGGATGATATCTTCGTCTTCCAAAAACTCCTCGGTCTCCACTTCTACCGAATAGGGAATCTCTTTTTTATAGTGCAGTAATATTTTTTCCCTGATGGTCTCATTGACAAAAAAACGTTCGGGTTTGTCGGTCAATTGGTCTTTGGGGTAGTAAGGAGGGGCTTCGGGCAGCAATTCCAAAATACGTTCAAAGACTTCCTTTACATTGAAGTTCTCCAAGGCTGATATGGGATGGATCTCCGCATTGGGAAGCACATTCTGCCAATGTTGCATCTGTTCCTCCAAAGCTGCTTGGTCTGACGTATCTATCTTGTTAAGCAATAGCAACACCGGAATCTTACTGTTCTGTATTTTCTTGAAAAAAGCCTCATCCTTGAGTGCTTTTTCACCGATTTCCACCATGTAGAGCAAGACGTCGGCATCCTCAAAGGCCGATTTCACAAAATCCATCATGGAAGATTGGAGTTCATAAGCAGGTTTGATGATCCCCGGGGTATCGGAAAGGATTACCTGAAAATCGTCCCCGTTGACAATACCCAAAATCCGATGACGGGTCGTCTGGGCCTTGGAGGTGATAATGGAAAGTTTCTCCCCTACAAAGGCGTTCATTAGGGTAGACTTCCCTACGTTGGGATTTCCAATGATATTTACAAAACCTGATCTATGCGCCACCTTGCTTCAATTTTTTAAAATAGTTTTTGGCCGACTCATTTACTTTGGGTGATAAATACAGTACGGCAATCATGTTGGGAATTACCATTAGGGCATAGGATAAATCTATGAGATTTTTCACTAAATCCAACGATGCAATCGTGGCAAAAACCACCATCACTATAAAAAATACGTTGTACCACTTACCCACTTTGGGGTTTGTTAGGAATGAAAGGCATTTTACCCCGTAATAGGAATAGGTAAACAGTGTGGAAAGGGCAAATGCCGTTACTATCACCATTAACAAAATGTCCCCAACCCCATAAAGCGTTGTTTCAAAAGCGGTCATGGTCATGGTAATTCCGCTGCCATCCTCCAGATAAGCCCCGCTCAAAATAATGACCACGGCGGTAAAGGTACAAACCATTATGGTATCTATAAATGGGCCCAACATGGCCACCAATCCTTCCTTGGTAGGTTCATCGTTACGGGATTGTCCGTGGTACATGGGTGCACTACCCAGACCGGCTTCATTGGAAAACATGGCACGGCGTACCCCTACTATCACCAGGCCCCAGAATCCACCCGTGACTATGGTATCAAAATTCCAAGCTTCCACAAAAATCATCTTAAGGGCCGGCAATACTTCCCCAGCATTATTTGCCATCACAAAAATCACGGCCAAGAGGTATACCCCTACCATAAAGGGCACAATGGCCGATGCCACCTTGGCGATTTTGGAGAGCCCCCCAAAGATAACGATGGAGGTAACTATGGCCAAAACGAATCCAATACCCAGTTTCCAGTTAAATTCACTGGTCATCAATATAGTTTCATGGGGCTTTATCACCCCCATAAAGGCCTCGGTAAACTGGTTGGCGGTAAACACGCCCAGAAAACCGAACAATCCGCAAATACTGAAAAAAATGGCCATGGGCTTTGCCCATTTTCCCATTCCCTTGGTAATATAGAACATAGGGCCTCCCTGTAATTTTCCATCGACATCGGTATCCCGGAACATAATGGCCAAACTACCGGAATAGAATTTTATACCCATGCCCAAAAGTGCAGTCATCCAAATCCAAAAAACAACCCCTGGCCCCCCATCATGGATGGCAATGGCCACACCGGATATATTCCCCAAGCCTACAGTGGCCGCTACTGCTGCTGACAATGCCTGAAATGAACTCACATCCCCTTTGGCATTCTTATCATCATACTTTCCTGAAACTACAGCAATGGCATGCCCGAAATAGCGATAGGGCGTAAATTTGGAGTAAAAAATCAGGAAAACCCCTCCTCCTATCAGTAATAGAAGCATGGGCCATTCAGTGTATGGTAGTATAGAGGACAGAAAATCATTGATTGCTTTCATAGGGTCAAAAACTCCGAATTTAGGGATTTTCAGCAGTATAGCCCCAAATGATTTAGGAATATTGGGTTTTGTTTGGAAATAACCGAAAAACGGTTGTATATTTGCCGTCCACATCGCGGGGTAGAGCAGTAGGTAGCTCGTCGGGCTCATAACCCGAAGGTCGCTGGTTCGAGTCCAGTCCCCGCTACTAAACTTGAAGCCATTCACTTGAAAATCAGTCGAATGGCTTTTTTTATGCCCGATATTTTCCCGACATTTTAACTTCACTCAGAAATATCCAAAAACAATCAGTCCATACAACAAACTTAGAGGGGGTAGCCCCCAATCATCAAACCAAAGGGCGGGGGTTGAACATGGGCGTTCAAGCAAGGAGGGGGTAACCTAAATTGCGATATTGCAATGGTGCGTAGTATGAAGTCTGAAATTTTATGACTATTTTTCTTACCAGAAATCCCACCATTATACGTGGATTACATTCCCCCACAAAAAATATAATTTCTTTTTATGACCAGCGAAGAACGATTCTTTCATCAGCTTATGGGGAAGACCAGAGCATTATTTCTGAAAAGCAAGACATTTGAAAAGCATCAAGACAAAAATTGGAATTCAGCTATATGCGAAACACCTATTCAAATAAGCAAAGGCTTGTTTTTCGGTTTGAATTGGGGAGGGAACAATATAGGCCAACAGACCACGTATCCCGAAAAGCATCGTAAAAGGGACTGGCAATTTATATCCCATAGCAGAAAGTACTTCAGAGAATATCTAAACTCAGAAATAGAGGATTTAAATTATTCCAACTTTTGTTTCTTCAGAACACCAAAAGCACACCAACTAGAAAACACTGACTGGGAACTTGCTTATCCATTGTTCAAAGAATATGTGGACTTTATAAACCCTCCATGGACATTGATGCTAGGCAAGTCAAATTATGCTCTTTCTCAACATATATCCAGCAAACAAGAATTTTCTGTTTGGGATGATGTAAACAAAAAAACAGTTTACGGTTACACAGGAATACTATTCTCAAAATATCCGTTAGGAGCCGTTCCCCACCCACAAGCAAGAATTTCGTCAGATGCTAGGAATGAAATTTGGAAAACCATAACTGACAGAATAAAAGAAAAGGCTTTCAATGAAAACAATTGATTTCATTCTAACCACCGACCAATTTGAACACCTTGAAAAAGCATATCCCAAAAAAGGCAATAATGCTGATATTGGCAAGAAAGCAGTTCAGATTGCCAAATACTATTTTAATAGTATATACGAAAACCCAAAATTTGAGTATAATATTGATGGGGTAGATTTAATTGTATACTCTCCAAATGATAGGCTAGAATATGAAGTGAAGGGTACGGAGGATTCTGGTGTTGCATTTCACAAACTAAAAGTTTCAAGCACCAATGTCCATAACAAACTAGTGAATGGATTAACCTTATTAAGAATTTGCAGCATTGGAAATCACACTGTTCAGCTTCATTTTATGCAATATGGGGAAGATTTTTTGCTTGAACCAGAAGCAAGATGGACAGTTAAACGTGTAAATGCAAGATAATACCGCATTTCATCGATATTTAAACACATTTCATCGATGTTGGTGTATTTTGAAACATCCTACAAAATTATTTTACTATTTTCGTTGTAGAAAGTTTCAAATAAATATACGTTGATTAAGCAAAAGCTCCAAAATATCGCCAACATCCAGTTTGGGTTATACGAAAAGCCTCATCATACAGGTAGCATTAAGTACTTGCATGCTGGTCATTTTGACAAACTTTATAATCCAACCGATTTTAAAGATAGCTATATTGAACTTGATGGGAAAAACGATAAATTCCTGTTGCAGCCAAATGATTTAATTTTAGCTGGTAAGGGACATCGTATTTTCGCATGGCCATACGACCCTAATTTTGGTAAAGCCATCCCTTCTTCTCTTTTCTACATCATACGACCTAACACCGACTATGTCTTAGGAGAATATTTAGCCTATTACCTAAATTCAGAAAAAATTCAATACGAATTAAAACTTATTGGAGCTGGCGCTACAATCACATCGATTCCTAAAAAAGAATTGGGGCAAATAACCATTACCCTACCCCCTATCAAAAAACAACAGGAGATTATTGAACTAATACGGGTTTTGGATGAGAATATAGAACTAACCAAAGACCTATTGGAAAAACGAACAACACTGAAGCGAGGGTTAGTGAACAGAATAATGAATCAAGAAATAAAATAATCATGAGTAATAAATTAACACAAAGTGAAATCAATGAAAAGGTCTGGGCTGCATGCGACACTTTCAGAGGTACAATAGATGCCACACAGTACAAAGATTATATCCTTACCATGCTCTTTATAAAGTATATTACTGATGTAAGTAATGAAAAACGGGAGGATTATTTAAAAAAATATGATGGTGATGTTGAACGAGTGGAACGTGCCATGAAGCATGAACGTTTTAAGATACCCAAAGAAAGCTCATTTGACTTCCTATATGAAAACCGAAATGAACCGAATCTAGGAGAGCTTATCAATATCGCATTGGAAAACATCGAAGATGCAAATAGAGGAAAGCTTGAAAAGGTGTTTCGAAATATCGACTACAATTCAGAACCCAACCTTGGCCAGACCAAAGACCGTAATCGTCGTTTAAAAAATCTTTTGGGCGACTTTGTTGGGCTGAATCTTAGACCTTCAAATTTAGAAGGAAACGACATTATCGGTGATGCTTACGAATACCTTATTGAAAAATTTGCTTCGGATGCAGGCAAAAAAGCTGGTGAATTTTACACCCCTAAAAATGTCTCCATTTTGTTGGCAAAATTAGTTGAAGCTAAAGCAGGTGACAGAATATCCGACCCAACTTGTGGCTCTGGCTCATTGCTTCTCAAAGTTGCCAACGAAATAGGAAGTAAGAACGTTTCCTTAAATGGGCAAGAAGTAAATGGTAGCACATGGGCATTAGCACGAATGAATATGTTTTTGCATGAAATGGACAATGCTCGTATTGAATGGGGTGACACATTGAATAATCCATTACTCAGAGAAGGTGATGCATTAATGAAGTTTGATGTGGTAGTTGCCAATCCTCCTTTTTCTTTGGATAAATGGGGTGCAGAGAATGCAAGTTCCGATAAATACAATAGGTTTCATAGAGGAACACCACCAAAGAGTAAGGGCGACTATGCCTTTATTACCCACATGATTGAAACCTTAAATGAACATGGGAAAGCTGGCGTGGTCCTACCACATGGGGTTTTGTTTAGGGGTAGTTCTGAAGGGAAAATAAGAAAACAACTTATAGACGAAAATTTATTAAAAGCTGTAATCGGTTTACCTGCCAATCTATTCTACGGAACAGGCATTCCAGCCACAATCTTAATTTTCGATAAGAACAAAGGGGACAATAGTGATGTTCTATTCATTGATGCCAGCAATGAGTATGATTCTGGTAAAAATCAAAATATTCTAAATGAGAAGAATATTGAAAAAATTATAGCTACATATAAAAATTGGGAGACAATTGATAAATATAGTCATGTAGCAACTAGGGAAGAGCTACTTGAAAACGATTACAATTTAAATATCCCTCGATATGTTGACACCTTTGTAGAGGAAGAACCAGTAGACATAAAAGCTACACAAATGGAAATCCTTTCCCTTAAACAACAGATAGCTGATGTAGAAAAGAAGTTAGAAGCTCATTTAACTGAACTAGGTTTATAATATGGAACTAACCGAGTACATAAAACATGGGTTTAAGGAAACTAAAATAGGCTGGATTCCAATCGATTGGAATCTAAAAACCCTGAAGGATGTATGTGAAGTTAAGGGTCGCATAGGGTATAGAGGCTATACAGTAAATGATATTGTTCCAAAAGGAGAAGGAGCAATAACCATAAGTCCATCAAATATTAAAGGAACTTCATTGAGTTTCGATGATTCAACCTATATATCTTGGTATAAATATGAAGAATCTAAAGAAATTCAGCTCCAATCCGACGATATATTATTGGTTAAAACTGGTTCTACATTTGGTAAGTCTGCTTTAGTTAAAGAATTAAAAGAAAAAGCCACAATAAACCCACAGTTGGTAATCATCAAAAATATCAACTGCAATGTCAAATATTTAAGTTACTTAATTTCTGATGAAATTATTCAAAGACAAATATTTTCGGTTGTGGTTGGTGGTGCAATTCCAACATTATCACAAGAAAACATATTAAAATTTGCTATTCCTTTGCCTTCACTACACGAACAGAAAAAGATAGCTTCTTTTCTCTCAGATTGGGACAAGGCCATTGAAACCACCACAAACCTCATTGAGAAATTAAAACTTCGTAAAAAAGGTTTGTGTCAAGAGCTATTGATTGGCAAAAAGAGGTTGACAGGGTTTACTGACGAATGGCAAAAAATAAAAGCGGGAGATATTTTTGTAAATCACACCAACAAAAATCACAATGGAAAACTTGAAGTTCTTTCGGCAACTCAGGAGAATGGAGTAATCCCAAGAAGCGAAACAGGAATAGACATTAAATACGATAAGGCCTCTTTAAAAAACTACAAAAAAATAGACATCGGGGATTTTGTGATTAGTCTCAGGTCATTTCAGGGAGGAATTGAATATTCCAACTATGAGGGTTTAGTTAGTCCTGCATACACTGTTTTAAAGGAAATGATTCCAATCTCCAAGGAATATTTTAGAGAGTATTTCAAAACCCAAAATTTCATTAACCGTTTAAACTCTATAATCTACGGAATCAGAGATGGAAAGCAAATCAGCTATAAAGAATTCTCTTCATTGAAAATTAGCATCCCTAGTCTAAACGAACAAAAAGCAATAGCAAATATTCTATTGATTTCGGATATAGAAATTAAGAAGCAACAAGAATATTTAGAACAATTACAAAAGCAAAAAAAAGGGTTGATGCAGCAATTGTTAACTGGAAAAATAAGAGTAAACTCAAAATATGAATAAGGAATTTGAAGTGTTACAAAACCTGACAGAAGCTCAAAAACAGGAATTTGAAAATGATATTCAACAGTTGTATGCTTATTGTTATAACCAAACAAAAGGTGAGCTTCAAAAGTTAATAGACGTAACTACTAATTTGCGTTTAGAAGGTGAAGTGTTTCTAAAAGTAACCTTTGAATTTGACCCGAACTTCGGAGTTAACGGAAAGGGAAGAATTACTCAATTGTCCAAATATCCGAACAAACTGGCTTATGAAGCTGCTGTTGCTGCTGAGAAAAATTTGAATTAGCAAAATATCCCATCAACTCATAAAACAAAAAAATGGCCAAAATGAAGAGAAAAATAGAAGAACTGACAGAAGATATTGAAGACATAATTCAGACAGAATTTTCATATATCACAACAGTTAATGTTCCAAGTGTTACCGATACCTCTTTAACTTTTGGTAATGGAGAAGAAAAGAAAGCAAAAGAATTAAAAACATGTGTTTTATTCGCAGACATAAGGTCTTCCGTTGCTTTGACAAAAAAGCATCATACAAAAACTATGGGAAGACTTTATTCTGCTTTTGCAAAAGTATGCTTAAAAGCTGCTCATCATCATGGTGGATATGTAAGGAATATTATTGGAGATAGAGTAATGATAGTATTTCCTTCTGCCAATTGCTTTGTAAATGCAGTTGAATGTGCAATTACCATAAATCATGTATGCAATAAAATTATTGATAAGAATTTCAACGGCATGGATTTCAAATGTGGTATTGGCGTGGATTATGGAGAATTGAAAATCATTAAGGTTGGCACACCAAAACAAGGAGACGAAGCAGCTGAAAATAGAGGATTAGTATGGACTGGTTACCCTGCCAACATCGCTTCAAGATTAACAGATGTTGCTAACAAGACTATGGAGGAAACCTACTATGAAGTAAAAAGGAATCCAATCAATCCATTATACGGTTTTGGTGGACTTTTAGGAATGCTTAGACCATCGCCATTTTTAGGCACTGGTAATCTACAAAATGATGAACCTTATCAAAATCGGGTTGAAACTGTCGAAATGACACCCGAAGAGTTTGCCAATTCATTAACGAACCATGAACAGGGCAAAATAGGAATCTCTCTAGGCAAATTCATTAGCTTCGAAAAGAAATCAAGAAAAAAAAATTACCCTCCTATCTTACTTTCAGATACTGTTTATAAGGGATATAAAAAAGAAAGTTCAACTGATAATTCATTATTAAATAAGTATTGGGAAAAAGAAAAGTATACTGTTAATGATGTTAACGGCGATGTGTTTGGGGGTAATATTATTTGGGACATCGATTAAAAATTTTCTATATGAACAGTACATTACTTGAAATTTTCTACAACACAAAAGATTGGCTGAAGTTTGCTGAAGCCAAAAACGCAATGCTAATTGCATTTAATGGAGCTTCTATTTATGGAGTAGCACAACTATTTGATATTGACTTTTTTGATGAGTCGAAATTTTGGACAGTTTATTTAACCGCTGTCATTCTTTTTCTCGTTGTATCCACCATTACCTGTTTAACCTCTTTTGTTCCAAGACTACGATTTCTATACCTCAGTATTGTTCCAGAAAAAATGGAAGACAACATTTTCTTTTTTGAAAATTTAAAGGATATGTCTGAGGAAAAAATTCTAAAGTGTCTTACCGAAAAAGGAGCAAGTGACACCTTCACAGAAATTGATAAAGATTTGGCCAATCAGATACAATCATTGGCAAAAGTTGCTAGCACCAAATACAGCCTTTTCCTAGTGGCCGTATGGATTACAGTAATAGCCTATGCAAGCCCAGTCGTGGCATTTATTCTATGGCTTTATAACCACAATAAATAAATTATGAAGACTCCTTCCTTTTTAGAAGACCATATATCCCAAATCCCTGCTTTGCAGCTATTTATTAATATGGGATATAATTATGTTACACCCGAAAAAGCATTGGATTGGCGAGGAGGTAAAAAATCACAGGTTCTCTTCGAAAATATTCTCAAAACGCAATTGCATGAAATAAATACTATTCATCGCAAAGGTAAAGAGTACCCTTTTTCAGAAGCAAACCTTAATTCGGCCATTTTAGCTCTAAAAGATTTACCTATTCAGGATGGCTTTCTAAATGCCAATGCTGCATTTTATGACCTTATCACTTTGGGCAAAGCTATGGAGCAAAGTATCGATGGAGATAAAAAAAGTCATACGCTACAATACATAGATTGGGAAAACCCAGAAAACAACATTTTTCACGTTACTGAGGAATACAGTGTTTTAAGAACTGCCAGAACAGATACTTACCGTCCAGATATAGTGCTATTTGTAAATGGAATTCCAATGGTAATTATTGAGTGTAAAAGTCCCTCTCTAAAAGGTACTAAGTCTCCAACAGAATTGGCCATAGAACAGCATATTCGCAATTTTAGTAAAACTGGCATCCGCTCTTTGTATATGTACTCCAATCTTTTGTTAAGTATTGCTACAAACGATGGCAGTTATGGCACTACAGGAACGAGTAAGGAGTTTTGGTCTAAATGGAAAGAGCAGTTTTCAAGCAAGCAGGATAAGGAGGATTTTGCCAATGAGCTTTCCAGCATTAAAAACAAACCATTAAAAGAGGTTCAAAAGAACGATTTGTTCTCAGGAAGATTTAAATATGTGAAGTCCTATTTTGATGGACTGGAAAAGGAAAAAAGAGAAACAACCAACCAAGATGAATTGTTGTATTCTCTTTGTCGAAAAGAACGTTTACTGGAAATCATCAGGAACTTTACAGTTTATGATGAAGGCATTAAAAAAGTAGCTCGATACCAACAATTTTTTGCCATACAGGATACAATAAAACGAGTTACCCATTTTGACAACCTAGGGAAAAGGCAAGGTGGTGTAATATGGCACACACAAGGTAGTGGCAAATCTCTCACCATGGTTATGTTGGCTCAAATGATTGCTTCAAATCCTGAAATAAGTAACCCAAAAATAATTCTTGTCACAGACAGAATTGATTTGGATGACCAAATCTCAGACACCTTTAAAAAGTGCCAAAAAGAGGTGAAGCAAGCAAAAACTGGCACACATCTAACAGAACTGTTGAATGATAAAAGTGATGCTATAATCACTACAATCATAAACAAATTCGAAGCAGCCGTTAAACAAACAAAGAACCCCTTTCTTTCATCAGATATTTTTGTCATGATTGATGAAGGACATAGAACGCAATACGGTAGCTTTAATGTTAGTATGCAACAGGTTTTTCCTAACGCTTGTTTTCTTGCGTTTACAGGCACACCTTTAATGAAAAGGGAAAAGAGTACCGCTCACAAGTTTGGTGGCTATATAGGCCTCCCGTATACCGTTAAAGACGCTGTTGACGATGGTGCAGTAGTACCTCTTTTGTACGAAGGCAGACACAACCTAATTACAGTTGATGAAGACCCTGTAAATAGATATTTTGACAAACTTTCTGAACCCCTATCCGAATATGGTAAAGCAAACCTGAAAAGAAAGTTCAACACCATTAATGAACTTAATAAAACTGAAAAGGTTATTTACGCCAGAGCATGGGACATTTCGGAACACTATAAGAACTTTTTTCAAACTGAGGGTGACAAGTACAAACCGAAAGGACAATTGGTTGCACCAACTATCAAGGCTGCCTTACTTTACAAACGGTTTTTGGATGACATAGGAATGGTTACTTCAGAGGTCATTGTTACTCAATCTGACCAACGTGAAGGTGTCGAAGATGGGTTTTACAACACAAATGAAGAGAAACGAATCGAAGACGAATATTTTAACTCTAGAATTGATAAGTATGGAGATTTAAAAAAGTTTGAAAAGAGCATTATAACCCAATTCAAGAAAAGGGAACATCCAGAAATATTGATTGTAGTCGCTAAATTATTAACTGGTTTTGATGCTCCAAACAACACCATACTTTATTTGTGCAGGGCATTAAAAGAACATACCCTATTACAAGCCATTGCGAGAGTAAATCGAGTATACCCAGGCAAAGATTATGGTTATATCGTGGATTACTATGGCAATCTTGAAAACTTAGATAATGCATTGGCCACTTATTCAGGTCTTTCTGATTTTGACGAAGAGGAACTTGAAGGCACTTTGACCAAATTGGATGATGAAATAAAGAAGCTTCCACAGGCTTACTCGGAAGTCTGGGACATTTTCAAAGAGCTAAAAGACAAAAACCTTGAACCAACCGCTTATGAGGAGCTGCTAAAACCAGAGGACATCCGAAATAAGTTTTACGAAAAGCTCAGTCAATTCGCTAGATTACTTAAGATGGCCTTATCTTCAGTCGATTTCGCCAACAATACGGATGAAAAGAAGATAGCCCAATACAAAAAAGACGCAAAGTTCTTTCTTAAGCTACGTGTAGATGTGAAGCGTAGGTACAATGACGATTTATCCTATAAAGAGTTTGAGCCTAAAATTCAGAAACTGATTAACCAGCATATTTCAACTGAAGGTGAAATAATGAAGGTAACTGAATTGGTTGACATCTTTGACAAAGAACAACGTGAAGTCGAAATCGAAAAAATTACTGGTAAGGCTGCACAGGCTGACCATATTGCCAGTAGAACAATTAAGGCTATCAATGTAAAAATGCAGGAAGACCCAGTATATTACAAAAAGCTGGCCGAACTTATAAAAGAGACCATTGAAGAATATTACCAAAAGCGTATTTCAGAAGCCGAGTTTTTGAAAAAGGCAAAGGAGTTAGAGGATAAGTTTTTACACGGACGGTCAGAAGATGCTCCAAAAGAATTAGCAAACAACGATGCAGGGTTGGCTTTTTACAATTTTAGCAAGACAACATTTGATGATGTGGAATTGCTTAAGACCCGATTTCACATTGAAACTAGTTTGGATATTGATAAAACAGTAAAAGAGCATATTTATCTGAATGGAAATAAGATTGTAGAATGGGATAAAAACAAAGACATTACAGGCAAAATAAATATTGCTCTAGGTGATATTGTCTATGATCTCCTTAAGAAATACGGACAGGATACGAACTGGGACAAAATAGACCAGCTAATCGAGGATTGTCTGAAGGTGGCGATAATAAAATACAAGTAGCCCTATGAGAGATGAAATCCAATATGGAACGACCCTTATAGTCTACGATTTGGAATTCTCCCAACGTAAAACGCTTGGAATTAAAGTCTATCCAGATAAATCGGTTAGAGTAACCGCTCCAAAAGATAGCGATTTACTGAAAGTCCGTGACAAAGTAAGAAAGAAGGCTGCTTGGATAGTTAGGCAGCAGGACTTTTTTCTTTCATTTCAACCAATTACTCCACCTCGAAGGTTTGTAAATGGTGAAACCCATCTATATCTAGGCAAACAATATAGATTAAAACTTCACGAATCTAAAAAAGCAGCAGTAAAGCTTTCGGGAGGATATTTACAGGTATATTGCCAGAATCCTGAAAATAAGAAAACTGTAGAAGAGTTAATTAAAGGTTGGTACAAGGACAAAGCCGAAATACACTTTAAAGAACTTTTTGAAGAACAACGCCCATTAGCAAAGAGTCTTTTCGACGGTGATGCAATATTAGCTTACAGATGGATGAAGAAACGGTGGGGCAGTTGTGATAAGGATGGAAAGATTCATTTAAATCTGGAATTGATTAAAACTTCCAAAAAATGCATTGAATATGTTATCATACATGAACTATGTCATTTAAAGTACCTGAATCACAGTTCAGCTTTTTATGAGCTTCTGGAAAAGGTATATCCAGATTGGAAGGAAACTAAAGATAAGCTAGAAAGATGGATGGTATGAACAGATTATCCCCTACAGAAATCCTAGAGGATTTTGTTGTCTTTCTATTACTGCAAGAGGATGAGCTATTGTCACCTATTGGATATTTCTTCAATCAGGAGAATATGGTTATGCTATTTGATGGGAAAGAAAAAACTAATTACCTAGACTACATAAGACAAGAACTGGGATTTTTAGAAAAGTTGAAAATAAACCCTCAGTTAAAGCCTACAATCGAAAGCTTGGATGACCTACTCTCCAAAAATGAACAACAATCATTACTAAAAACTATCAATGAAAATTTCAAATTCGGATTCCCAACAGATTGTGACGAAGAAGGGAATCCTTTAGATGGGAGCTACAATCTAAACATATCTCCCTTTGAATTGGACGAAACCTTTCAACTTTACTTGGCCTTATCGAAGATTAATCCCAGCATTTACATTTCTTACGTACATCAAATTTTCGTTCACCAGTGGCAAATACAACATCGGGCATTGGAAGAAAACATTACTCGTTTTAATGATGTTCTTCTAAGCAGGCAACTTATTCCCAGTAACATTAAAGAAGATTTCCAAAAAAACCGTCTACTGAAATCCAAAAACAAATACTTCAATGTAGTTGAAGAAAAACCGTTCCAGTTTGATGGCTTTTTCGATTCAAAGGGATACTTTATTGACCTAGAGAAAACCGTAACCTTATGGATTGAATTAAGTAAGCGTTTTAAATTAAGTTATGACATATTGTTATTGAAAGTTCCATCTGACTGTAGCTTAATGCTATATAAGTATCATAAAGCTCTTCTCGGAGAAAATGAAAGTGAAGAGTCCTCGCTTTCTGAAAGCTTCTACGAACAAATTGAACGCAACAAACCTCTAGTAAACTATCTTAAAGATAAAGGGTTCGACAATAATGAAATTTACATAGTAATTAACCTGTTATCTTTTAACGATTTTAATAATCTGAACATAAGATACATTGACTTCAACTCTGTTGAATTTTTTAGGCTCTGTTATCTATTTTACATTTTTGATTTTTACGAAGAGGATAAATCTTTGTCCTTCGAAACTGAAAATGACTTTCTGTATCTAAGCCTTTCTTCTCCACCAACAAATTTGAAAAGATGGAAAAATCAATTCAAAAAGTACTATTCCAACAAATATGAAGTAGAATCCACTGATTATCCATTTAAAAAAGCAGATATTCTATTAAATAAAATAGAAAACCAACTTCAAATTAAAAGGGAAAAATTAAAGCCTATTTTGAAAAGATAATTTTAACATTAATTATATAGCTTACAGACAGCCACTTACATTATAAAAAGTGGCTTTTTTCATTTTTATTCTTCCCTTTTTCTCCCCTGTTTTCCCTTTCATCAGCTTGCGAATGATTCTGCAAACCAAACCAGAATCGAAAAGTAATTATGAGGGAAAATGACCTAAAAGTTATCGGAATTGAGCAAGATAGTCTTGTATCAATCATCGGGCAGGTAGTCGCCAAAGAGCTACAAGATGCTCTACCTAAGTATGAATTTAAGACTCAAAACGAGGGTGACGAAGTATTAAGTACAAAAGAAGCCTGTGAGCTTCTTAGGATTTCCAAAACCACTTTATGGAGGCTTAGCAAAAAAGGGGCTATTCCTGTAAGGCGATTAAACACGAAAACCGTGTTCCTTAAAAGTGAATTGTTGAACTATTTAAAAAAGAATGATTATGAGAGTTAATCTAGCTAACAGAGAATATTTCATGCTTATTGAACAAGGTTTATATAAGAAAATGAAGAAGCTTGTGAACACAAATAACAGGAAATATCCAAAAGGCCGAAATCATCTAAACATTGATTATTTAGTCTTTGTAATTGATTTAATAGAGCAAAAATCAATTGAACATAAAGATAACCTTACTAAAGGACATGTACGTTTAAAAGCGAGCTATCTCAAAAAGTACTTTTGGAATTATAAAAGGCACATTGATTTTCTAGAATCCAATGACTTCATAAGTAAACGTCCTTATATAATTAACAAGAACCTATCTCATGGATATAAGGTAATTTACCCCGTTAATCAAAAACTTAAAATTGTAAAGCACTTATGTTCACAAACAGAATTCACGAAAAACCTTGTTGATTTCGAAAACAGGACATGTGAAATTACCGATGAGACCACAGAGCATCTGACCAAGTGGCTAAACACAAATCAAATCAGTTTCGATTACGAGTCAGCAATGAAGTTTATTACTAACAGTACAGACCTAAGTATTCGTCAGAAGTATCAGAGAATGTTAATATGTGAAAAGCTCAGTCACGGCCTTATATACTATAGGAGATTGGCAAAAGACAGAAGACTTCATACAACAATTACCAGCTTGCCTAAAGAATTAAGGCCATTCTTAAGTTTTAAAGGAGACAAGTTAGTGTCACTTGACCTAAAATCATCACAACCATATTTTCTCTGTGGGTTGATAAGTGAGTTGATAAACACAAGTGGAGAAGGGTTAGTGTTTGGTGGGTTGAAGAGAAGGTTTAGAGAGAAGATAAGTGAAGTGTATACTGTTACGATTCTGTCAACGCCGCAAAACACTGTTTACGAAGAACTTAGCAAGTTCATTGATTTAGTACTCACTAATGATATATATGAGCATGTAGGCAACAATTTTTCGGAAGAATTTTTGGAAGAAATCCAAGGACCGAACGGCCATATACAGGATAAATTCTATGTTTTAAGCAAGGGTTATAAGCAACGTAAACAGTTTAAAACACTTAGAGATTATTGTAAAAAAGCTGTTTTAGAGTACTTATACTGCTCTCCAAACTCTCATGAAAAGAGAATCAAGGAGATACGTAGAATTTTTCCAGATAGCGTAAATAGAATAGTTAACATGCTAAAATTCAAGGACGAAGAGAAGAAATTCAACAGAAATGATTTTGCACTTATCCTACAGAATATTGAGGCCTACTTCATTATTGATATAATCACCAAAACAATCGCAGAAGAAAGACCTGACTTATTTATGCTAACTATTCATGATAGTATAATTTGTACTGTTGATAATATGAAATATGTTCATGATACGATGATGGATATTTTTATCGGAATGCTTGGCATTGCACCAAATATAGTTTTTGAACCATGGTTTCAAGTTACTGAGGAAAGCACTAAAGTTCAGAAAATTGCTTAGCCCAATATTCCTCTAGTTCAATAACATGTTCAAGGTGGCTTTGTTTAAGATACCGTTCCAACATACTATCAGAGCTATGGCCCGTAATGGCTCTGATGGTCTTGTTGGGTATCTTACCATAGTGGTTTGTTGCAAATGACCTTCTACAAATATGACTGGAAATTAACTCGTATTTTGGATAATAGTCGATTCGCTTACGGAATGTTTCTTCTCCATTGGGCAAGGTCACTTTGACTTTTTTGCCTCCAAGGATACTTTCTGTCAAACCTGCCAACTCACCTATCTCTTTTATATAATCATTAAACTTTTGGTCACTAATCTTTTTTGGAAAATTGCCGCCTCTTTTGTCAAGTATGGTTTGAACATCTGGGTGAATAGGAATAACTACCTTATCACTAACCTTTTCGGTCATGATTTGAAATCTTCCAGTTTGGATTTGCAAACTATTCAACTCTAAAATATCTGATATTCTAAGACCTGTCCAAACACCAATTAACAACCAATCACGTGCATTATCTAATCTTGGGTTATCTGAGAAATCCAATGAACTAATGTTCTTTATTTCCTGAATGTTCAAATAAGGGTCATAAGTTTTATCCCTAGGCAAGGAAAACTTATTATTGGCTGCATACGGATTGAGTTCAATCCCTTTTGATTTCGCATAGGAGCATACCTGATTAATAATTGAAAGGTGCTTACTTGCATTGGTTCTATTGTATAGTAAATCATTGGTCATGTAATCCAAAAAAGACTTATGAAATTCACTGTCTAACTCACGCCACCTTAAATTAACGTCCCTCTCAGATTCGAATGCTTTAACAACATTCAGAGTTCCTTTGTACTTTTTTATTGTTCTATCTGACAACTTTTTCCCAGTTTTTATACTTACCTCCTTCTCTTTGTCATCCACAAAAACTTCAAAAAAGGGCGTAAAGTAAAATTTTTCATTCTCCTCATCTTTTAAAGGCTGAGAGTGAAAACTCATAACAGTTGAATCCAACCACTTTTTATTAATTATCTTACCTTGATTATAAGATTCGTTAAACGTATTGATGATATGCTCTTTTAATCTCGGTAGCTTCTCATTTAAGAAACGAGAGGATTGGCTGTCAACCATATTTTTCACATAACCTTTTTTATGCCAAAACTTAGGGTTGATTAAAAAACCTGATTTAGAAGTTATATCCAATTCTTTGCCCCTGTAGAATCTTACATATATTTCGGATGGGTTTTTAGTACTTTTTACTATTAATTTCACATTGGCCATTTATCCCGATATTTTCCCGAAATCTACGAAACTTGTAGAAATATATCGAAATGAGTAGGAATAAATTTTTATTTAATTTATTGATAAACTGATATTTAATATAAACAATTAGTTTATCTAGGTTTCCAAAGGTTCAAGGTTGTAGTACAGTCCCCGCTACTAAGAAAGAGTTTACAGCAATGTAAGCTCTTTTTTATGTCCTATCCTTTCGTTTCCCAACCTACTTTCCCCATAATTCTCCTGTGATTCAGACAAGGATGAAATCAGAAATCAATTCTTGAATGCATCTAAAAATCCCTAAATACTGGGTTTTATGCCACCCATATTACACAACTCAAAACTCTTCAAAAATATTAATGCGTAAAAAATACGCTAATTAATGTGTAAAATTTACGCTAACTATTATATTTGTTTTCACCAACCAAGGAACATGTCAGATCAAAACATCAATATTCCAGAAGTCTCAGTGGATTGTGTCATTTTCGGTTTTCATGCAACAGACCTCAAAGTCTTGTTGCTAAAAGTCGATGATTCAGAATATTGGAGTTTGCCTAGAGGTGCGGTTTCGCGAAAAGAGTCCCTCGGCATGGCCGCATCAAGGGTACTGAAGGAAACAACGGGTATTGGAAATGTTTTTCTACAGCAGTTTCAAACCTTTGGCGCCGTAGATCGCTATAAACACTACTCAAAAGAGCAGACCAAAGCGGTATTGGAATCCTCTAAAAAAGAGGCGACCGAGAGCCTTTCCTATCAGAGCACCATTTCAATAGGCTACTATGCTTTGGTTGATTTTGAAAAAATCGCCCCTCCTTTTAAAGAATATCAATGGTGTGCCATTTCAGAAATTCCAAACCTTTTGTTCGACCACAACGATTTTGTGGATATGGCCCTTGTTTCCCTAAGAAAGGATTTGCGCTATTTGCCCATCGCCAAGCTTTTACCGGAAAAGTTTACGCTACGCGATATGCAAAACCTCTATGAAACCATCCTAGACCGGGAATTTGACCGGCGGAATTTTCACAAACTGCTGATGCGCTATGAATTTCTTATCAAGCTTCCCGAGAAGAGAAAAGGAGGGGCCAACAAGCCCCCAAACCTATATAAAATAGATGTTGAGAAATACGAAACCGCATTGCAGGATGGTATCTCATACTAAACCCACCAATTGATCAAACCATGAAAAGTCGCCAGTTTTTTATCTCTGCTCTATGGGTCTTCACCTTGATCGGCCTTGGAACCTTGCATGCTCAAGAGCATGACACCAAAAAAAACAAGGTGTTTGTCATCGGGGCCGTGGACCAATATCATTCGCCCATGGCGGACAAATCCGAGAGCATGTTTGCCCAACTGGCCAACAAAAATAATTTTGAACTGCATTTTACGCGGGATACCTCAGAGATAAATCCATTGAATCTGGCCCAATACGATGTGTTCGTTCAACTGCACGTAGCTCCTTTTGACCTTTCCGCTGCCCAGCAATATGCCATTCAACAGTTTATGGAGAAAGGCAAGGGTTGGATCGGAATCCATGCTGCCGGACTCACAGGCACCCAATTTGACCAAAAGGGAAAAGAATATTGGAAATGGTATGAAAATCTCTTGGGTGGTGTAATCTATTCCCCCCATCCTCCGCTCCAAGACGGTTTGGTTCGAATTGTGAATTCAGAACACCCAATTACCAAGGGGCTATCCGCCAGCTTTACCCTGCGCGATGAGTGGTATGAGTTTGACCGGCTTCCGTCCCCACCCGTGAACATCCTTGCCATAGCGGACGAAAGCACATACGAACCCCGAAAACCTATGGGCTACCACCCCGTGGTCTGGACCAACCCTAGTTATGACAAAGCGGTATACATCAGTATTGGCCACCACACCAGTTCGTGCGACAATCCAGACTATAGGACCCTGGTAGGAAATGCCATCAACTGGGCAGCAGACCAACATGGAAAAGAAGAAAGACAGATGGATAGCTTTCTGGAAAGCCAAGCCACTATTTTGGTCAATCAGGTGGGTTATGACAGCAATCTTCCGAAAGAGGCCGTTCTTAAAACCAAAGCTCCCATTCCCTCCGGTAAAGCTTTCGCCTTGGTTGATACCAGGACAGGAGAAAAAGTATTTACCGGTTCCATTGGAAAATCGGAACAGGTCATGGATTGGTCGGATGATTGGTATACCACCATCAATTTCTCCCAATTCAACACCCCGGGCTTTTATAACATTCAAATAGCGTTTGACGGTAATAATCTCCAATCTTTTGATTTTGAAATCAACCACCAATTGATATCCAAAAGCCTGATTCCTGCCATCACCAAATTTTTTTATGGACAAAGGGCAGATTCCGAAGAAGAGCTTATTGGGGACAGCAACGTAAAACTTTTTGGCAGCGAAACCACCGTTGATCTTCGCGGCGGCTGGTGTGATGCTTCAGGGGACGTGAGCAAATACTTTTCGCATTTGGCGTATACCAACTACATGAATCCGCAACAGACCCCATTGGTGGATTGGTCCATGATGGAAACCGTAGAATCCATTCCAAATCTTTTGGAGGCCTCTGGAATCAAGGACTCCCTCATCCAAGAAACGTTCTACGGGGCAGATTACATCATGAAATCGCTATCCCCCGAAGGCTATTTCTACATGACCCTCTTCTCGTACTTTAAAAAAGATCCCAAGGAAAGACGTGTAGTGGGATTGTTGGCCAATAGTAAAACCACATCGGATTATCAAAGTGGCTTTCGCGAAGGAGGGGGCATGGGTGTGGCCGCATTGGCCCGCATCTCCACATGGAAATGGAAAAGTAAGTATAGGCCCAGCGAATATCTGAAAGCGGCCGAGAAGGCTTATGCACATTTGCTAGAAAACAGCACCAAGTACATTGATGACCATACGGAAAACATCTTGGATGATTATTCGGCTTTAATGGCCAGTACCGAACTATGGTTGGCCACAGGAAAACCCAAATACCAAAAAGATGCCAGGACAAGGGCGGAAAAGCTTGTCCAAAGACAGTCCGAGGAAGGCTTCTTCTGGAGTGATGATGCAAAGACAAGACCCTTTTGGCATGCCTCGGATGCCGGACTTCCCTTGATAGCCTTGATCCGATATTTGGATGCCGAAAAAGACAGCGAGTTGAGAAGCCAGACCCTAAGTACCCTTAAAAAATTCATTGATTATCAACTACAGATTTCGGCAGAGACCGCCAATCCGTTCCAGTATCCCAGACAGACCTTCAAATATGAAGGCACTATCATGAATGGTTTCTTTATCCCGCATGAAAATGAAAGTGGCTGGTGGTGGCAAGGGGAAAATGCCAGAATCGGTTCGTTGGCCACTGCATTGTTGAAAGGGGGTCGATTGGTATATCCCGCACCCACCCATTTGGGAGTGAGCCCAGAATTGGAGCAATCCATTAGTGCCTATCTGAACTGGATTTTGGGCACCAATCCCTATCAGGTATGCATGATGTACGGTTATGGGCAGGTCAATGTACCCTATATGGCCTCCATGTATGGGCACGGGTCGGGCATAGGGGGCATTTCCAACGGGATTACCGGTTTCAAGGAAAAACCGGATGGCAGCGGAATTGATTTCAGATATGAGGATTCTGGTAATGAATGGCGATGGAGTGAGCAATGGATTCCCCATACCGCATGGTTTTTACAAGCGTTGACCGCCTTGGAATCAAAATAAAAAAGGGTTTGTTTCCCGATATGACAACTTAAAAAGATCAATCAAATGAAAACGATTTCTATACTGTTTACCGCCTTGCTCGGTTTAGTGATGACCACCTCAGCATTTTCCCAAACCAAAAAACGAATGATCGTGATTGCCGAGCGGGGTGAAATCCATGAAAGCTTTGTGGCCGCTGCTTTGGAATGGCTGGATGGCTATAGCGCCGCGAACCACCTGGAATACGACCTTATTACGGAAACCGATTCCATTTCCACCGATTTTTTGGCCCGGTATGATTTGTTCCTTCAGTTAAATTTCCCGCCTTATCGCTGGTCGGATGCATCAAAGGCCGCCTTTGAAGACTACATTGACAATGGTAAGGGAGCATGGATAGGATTCCACCATGCAGCACTCTTGGGCGAGTTCGACGGTTATGAAATGTGGGGTTGGTTTTCCAACTTTTTGGGAGGCATCCGGTTCAAGGATTATGTTGCTAAAAGAGTGGATGGAGAAGTACATATTGAGGAGAAGGGCCACCCAATTTTCAAGTCGCTTCCCGACCACTTTAACCTCCCAAGGGAAGAATGGTACACCTTTGACCGCAATCCAAGGGATGGCGCAAAGGTTTTGGCCACCGTGGATGAAAATAGCTACAACCCACCATCCGATATAACCATGGGAGACCATCCGGTCATTTGGACCAATCCCACCAAGAAAGCCAAAAACGTATACTTTCTGTTTGGTCACCACGGCGGATTGTTTGAGATACAAGAGTTCACCACACTCTTTGAAAACACCCTTCAATGGGCCCTAAAAAAAGATTGATGAGAAAATTTTTGATAGCAACACACGGCAGGTTTGCCTCCGGTATAAAATCATCTTTGGATATGATCATCGGGGCACAGGACAACATTTTTGTCCTGGATGCCTATACCGATAACGATAGTCCCATACAGGACCATTTGGATGACATTCTAAAAGAAATCGAAATAGGTGATGAGCTGGTCGTGTTCACGGACATCATGGGAGGAAGTATTACGAATCAAATCATACAACGGATCAACTCTGGCAATGCACATATTGTCTCAGGGGTAAATCTACCCTTATTGATCGAAGTAATCCTTTCAGACCCTAACGAAGATCTTCAAAAGGTCTTGAATGATGCCATTGAAAATGCAAAAACGCAAATCGTTTACGTGAGCAAATTGATAACTAAACAAACTCAAAATGATTAAATTAACTAGAATAGACGATCGACTAGTGCACGGTCAGGTCGCATTCACATGGGTGCCATCCCTTGGAGTGGACTGCCTTTTGGTGGCCAACGACAAGGTTGCCCAAGACGACTTCCAAAAAATGACCTTGGGCCTGGCCAAACCGGCCGGGGTAAAATTGGTAATCCGTTCCCTTGAAGAATCCATTCAGTTTTTGAACGATGAGAAAAACAAGTCCTTGAAAGTGCTCATCCTGATTAACTCGGTTATGGATGCTTTTGCCATGGTAGATGGGGTCAAAGAAATCAAATCAATCAATTTCGGAGGTATCCGTTCTGGGGAAGGAAAGCGACTGATTTCCAAATCGGTGGCCATATCGGAAGAGGATAGCACACTTATACACACCCTGCTGGAAAAAGGGGTGGAATTGGAGGTTCGTCAAGTTCCCACGGACAAAAAGCAAATGATCGAAACTCTATTATAACACCCTTCTTTTAGATGATAACCAATATTCTAATAACCTTAATAGCGGTGTTCGGTCATTTTGAGGACTTTTTGGGCACCACCTTGCTCAGCAGACCTTTGGTGCTGGGCCCTCTCGTGGGTCTGGTACTGGGTGATGTTACCCAAGGCATCATCATGGGCGCCACTTTGGAGCTGATATTTATGGGAAACATCAAAGTTGGGGCGGCCATCCCCCCTGATGTCATTACCGGAGGTGTTCTGGGAACCGCCTTTGCCATCATGTCCGGCAAGGGAACGTCCATAGCATTGGGATTGGCAGTACCCATCTCAATTTTGGCGGAAATGATCTTGAGTGGACTCTTTATTTTCCGTGCCGTGTTCAATAAAAAGTTTGAACAGTATGCTGAAGCAGGTGATATTCAAAAATTTCAGCGACTGCACATTATTTCAGGTCTGCTAAAACCCCTTTTAATGGGGCTGATTGTCTTTTTGGCACTTTTTCTTGGTGCGGATGCCATGAAAGTGTTCTTGGATATGATCCCCCATTGGGTAAACGATGGGTTGAAAGTGGCCGGCAACATGCTTCCCGCTTTGGGGTTTGCTTTGCTCATGCATGTAATGTTCAACAAAAAAGTGGCCCACTATTTCTTCTTGGGCTTCATTCTGAGCAGTTACTTAAAATTGCCCATGATCGCCATTGGCGGAATTGGGATTATCATAGCGCTCGTCATCACCAAGTTTACAGAACAAAATTTTGATTCCGATGATGGGGACGAAACCGCAGATAGTGACGAAGCCATGTTTTCACTGTCCAAAAAGGAGGTCAGGGGTATTTTCTATCGATCTCTTGCCTTGGAAGCCAATTTCAATTTTGAGACATGTCAAAATACAGGGTTTGCATTTTCAATCATCCATGTACTGAAGAAGCTATACAAGACCAAGGAAGACATTTCAGCCGCCCTTAAACGTCATTTACAGTTTTTCAATACAAGTCCATATGGTTCCACATTGATTTTGGGTGTGGCCGCGGCCATGGAAGAGCAAAATGCAAAGACCAAGGATTTCAACCCGGAATCCATCAATGCCGTAAAGGTGGGTCTTATGGGGCCTATTGCCGGAATATTCGATTCCTTGTTCTGGGGAACACTAAAAGTAGTGGCCGCAGGTGTTGGAGCATCACTGGCCCTTCAAGGGAACATTATAGGTCCGGTTCTATTTATCATCATATACAATGGTCCGCACCTTTGGCTCAGATACAAGCTTACCTTTATTGGATATACCCAAGGGAACCGCTTTTTACAACGACTGTCAGGGAGTAAGCTAATGGACAACCTTACGTTTGGGTCTTCCATTGTTGGCCTTATGGTTGTTGGGGCCATGCCCTCCCTGCTCATGTCGGTAAACACCCCAATAGAGATTGGGACAGGAGATTCCACGGTTGCATTGCAGGGAATTTTGGATCAATTGGCGCCAGGGATCATTCCATTGTTATTGACCTTTTTAACCTACTTCTTTTTAAAGAAGAACGTGAAGGTCACCCTATTGTTATTGGGACTGCTTGTACTAGGATTCTTGGGAAGCATGTTCCACATATTCATCTAGACTTGTAAAAGTGGATAAAGAAGAAAAAATAGAAAAACGATTTATGGGGGTGGCCGCATCCCCAGGCATTTCCATAGGGTACGCCCATCTTATCATCAAGACCAGACCAACTTTATCTGGAATTTTGATCGACGACCAATCGATTCCCATCGAACTTGAAAAGTTTGAGGATGCCATCCGTAAGTCAATGGGGCAACTTGAGCTGTTGAAGGACAAAGCAAAATCAAACCCAGAAGAATTTGACATTCTGGAATCACATATTGAATTGTTGCAGGACCCACAGATCAATGATGAAGTCATAAACCATATTACCGAGGAAAGAAAGAATGCAATGGACGCGGTGACCTTGGTGGTCAACAAAATGGTACAGCTCTTTGAAGGATTGGATGATGCCTATTTACGTGCTCGATCGGCAGATATTCGGGATATTGGAGATCGTATTGCGGGAAATCTACAGGGAAATCACAAAGTAATAACTCCTCTTGGCCCCAATTCCATCGTATTGGCCAAGGAACTCTCCCCTTCGGACACCATATCCATGGATTTGGAAAAGGTTTTGGGCTTCGCCACGGAAACTGGGGGAGCCGTTTCGCATACCGCGATCTTGGCCAAATCCAATAATGTACCCGCAGTATTGGGCTGTGGTGAACTATTGGAAACCGTAATCCATGGAGATCATATCATTGTGGATGGAACCCAAGGAACGGTGATTGTAAACCCAAGCGAAAATGTGAAGGAAGAATACCGACAAAAGCAGGTGGATTTTATCAAACACAAGGCCTATCTAAACTCGTTGAAAGAGGTGCCTGCCATTACCAATGATGGGGTTGGTATAACCCTATTGGCCAATATCTCCAATGACAAAGACATGACGAAGGCCTTGGAATTTGGCGCCAAGGGAGCAGGTCTTTTGCGTACCGAGATGATGTATATGGAAAAGGAATCCTTCCCAACTGAAGAGGAGCAATACCAATTCTATAAATCGGTGGCCATCCATGCCCAAGGCACTCCCGTTACTGTAAGAACACTTGATATAGGTGGTGATAAACCCTTGGGGTATTTTGACCTTCCCAAAGAGGAGAATCCCTTTTTGGGATACCGGGCCATTCGAATTTCCCTGGACCGCCAGGAAATATTTACCACCCAACTTCGGGCCATTCTCAGAGCGGGTGTACATGGAAACCTTAAAATCATGTTCCCCATGATCTCCAGTGTCATGGAGCTTCGGAAAGCCAAGGAAATTTTGGACCAAGTCAAGGAAGAGCTGTTCTCCGAAGGCATTGTATTTGCTCCGAACATCCCCGTGGGAATCATGATTGAGGTTCCTTCAGCCGCAATCATGGCAGATGTACTCGCCAAGGAAGTGGATTTTTTCAGCATTGGTACAAATGATCTTTGCCAATATACCCTTGCCGTAGATCGCGGGAACGAAAACATCAAACAGCTGTACGACCCATTTGATCCCGCCGTGTTGAGGCTTGTTCATCAGAGTATTGAGCGGGCCCATGACCATAACATATCAGTAAGCGTGTGCGGAGAGCTTGCCTCTGATACCAGGGCAACCCTCCTTTTAATGGGAATGGGACTGAGGGAATTTTCAATGAGCAGTACCTCCATTCCAGAGGTAAAGGATATCATTCGCAAACACAATATCAAGAAAGCCAAAGAAATATGGAATCATGTCATGAACATGGACCATTCAAAAAGTATAACCGACTATCTCGAAAAACATATATGATTTCAAAAGAATACATCATCACGGATCCAGATGGAATCCATGCCCGACCAGCGGCAAATCTGATCAAAATTGGACGAAAATTTCAATCGACCATACAAATCAAAAAAGATAAGGACCCCATTGAACTCAACAGTATGATCGGGTTGATGACGTTGGGGGCAAAAGGGGGCGATTCCATAATGCTGACCATAGAGGGTGAGGACGAATTGGAAGCTGCCCAAGCCATAGAAGATTTTTTTCAAAACGAATTGAGTAAACCATAACAACGATACATGAAAATTACCATTACCAAGGACGAATCGGATTTTGACATCACCGCTGCATGGCGGATCATTGCACAGATCTTGGAAAAACCAGATTCCGTAATCGGGCTTTCAACGGGACAGACCACGATCAACATGCACGCCATTGTTTCCCAAATCCATGAAAAATACCCTTTTGCCGTAGATCAGCTCACCCTGTTCAATGTGGATGAATTGACCAATCTCCCCCGTGAGTATGCCGGTAGCTGCTATACCATGATCAAAAACCAGATTGCCGGTCCGCTAGGGATTCCAGAGGAGAATTTCATCATGCCCCCTACCATGTCCGATGATTTTGAGGCCGAAGCAAAGCTTTTTGAGGAGCGTTTGGCCGAACGGGGCGGGGCCGACCTACAGATGTTGGGGCTCGGCACCAACGGCCATATTGGGATCAATCAGCCAGGAACTCCGTTTGAAAGTGAGACTTGGGTTTCCCCCATGGATCCCGATTTTGAGGCACGGGTGCGTAGGGAAACCAATGTGTCCGCCGATCATGAACTGGGTGGTCTTACCCGGGGCATCAAAAATATTATGCTCACCCGAAAACTGATCCTGATCGTAAAGGGAGAGCACAAGGCCGAAATGGTGGAAAAGGCCGTATTGGGACCCGTAACCACTGATATTCCTGCTTCGGTGGTGCAATTACACCCCAATTGTGAGGTATTGTTGGATGCTGCCGCTGCATCCCGTATCAAAGATAAAATCTCGTAAGAAAACTGTAATGATCGCTTAGGTTGATCATAAAGGCCAAATAAATGAATCGATAAAATCAAAACAAATGAGGAGACTACTATTTTGTTTCGCCGCATTGCTCCTATCTTTTTCAGGATGGGGACAATTCGCCACTACAAGCCTTCCCAAAACTTGGGACCACTATCCTTCGGGAATCCAAAAAAGGGGATTCGGACTCCATGCGTCACAATTGGTGCAGATGGACAGTGACCCAGGCTTGGAGGATGTACTGTTGTTCAGTGCGCATAATGGGCATTACCCCTACTTCGATCTTTTTAAAAATTACTATGTAATTCTAGATCACTACTCCAAGGAAGTGCAGTACACCTCATCGGTTACCATTTCCACGGAACGGGATATCCTATTGGAAGACCGTGACAAGGATGGCAAATACGAACTCTATCGCAAGTATTTCAAGGATGATGCATTTACTGTGGATGAAGAAGGCAACCATCTGGATGTGGAGTGGTTTTATGATACGATTGAATTCGACAAAAAAGTGGTCGTGGCCTATGTGACCTCATGGAAAGAAGGGCTGCCAGACCCATCGTATGTGACCCATATCAATTATGCGTTTGGACATGTTACCGATAGTTTTGATGGGGTGCGTATTGACAACGAGGAACGTTTACAGACCATTGTGGACCTCAAGAAACAATTTCCTTCCCTGAAGGTAATGCTGTCCATTGGAGGCTGGGGAAGCGGACGTTTTAGTGAAATGGCCGCCGATAAAGGGAATCGGGAGCGATTTGCAGCCGACTGCCAACGCGTAGTGGAGGAATTTGGCCTTGATGGAATAGATATCGACTGGGAGTATCCCACAAGCAACTTGGCCAAAATTTCCGCCTCTCCTGACGATACCGCCAACTTTACATTGTTGATGAAAGACATCAGGGATGCCATTGGCCCCTACAAACTGTTGACCTTGGCCACTGTGGCCTCTGGGGAATACATCAATTTTAGGGACATCATGCCTTATACTGATTTTGTGAACATCATGGCCTATGATATGGGAATGCCCCCAAACCACCATTCAGCTCTCTACAGATCTAAACGAACCGGAAATATAACCTCCGAGGAAGCCGTGGATGCCCATTTAAAAGCTGGTGTACCATTGGATAAACTGGTCATGGGGATGCCCCTTTATGGAAAAGGGGATCGGGACAAAGTCGGGGATGTGGATTACAAGAGCCTGCTGCGGCAGACCAAATATGAGGTAAAATGGGATGAAGACGCCAAGGTTTCTTATTTGGTCAACTCACGGGGCCAGATGATCTATACGTTTGAAACCCCAGAATCCATAGCATTAAAATGCCAATTCATATTGAACAGGGGACTGCGGGGAGGTATGTACTGGTCCTATGAATCCGACGACGAGGAAGGAGCCATGATAAAAACCATTTATAACATCTTAAGAACCCAAAAGCCATGAAAAAACTAAATATGGCCCTGCTTGGCCTAATTACATTGTTGGGAGGTGTTTCCCAGATGCAGGCACAAAAGACAATCAAAACGATGATCGTGACCGGACAAGATGGAAACCATTGGTGGAAAGGCAGTAGTGATGCCTTAAAACAGACTTTGGAGAACAGCGGTCTGTTCTCGGTCGATATAGAAACCACGCCCAATTGGGATGGGGATATTGCCTTGTTCAACCCCAACTTTGACCAGTATGATCTGGTAGTGATCAATTATGGGGGAACCACTTGGGCCGAACCTACCCAAAAGAAGTTCGAGGAATACGTTGCCCAAGGAGGAGGCGTCGTGGTCATGCACTCTTCCATTGTGGCCATGGACGACTGGGCCGAATACAACAAAATGATCGGATTGGGTGCATGGAACGGGCGCAATGAGAAAGATGGACCTTATGTTTATTGGAAAAATGACCGGATTGTCTACGATTATTCTCCTGGAAGTGCTGGGCACCATGCTTTACAGCATCCATTTACCGTGGTCCACAGAAAGCCAGACCACCCAATTTTAAAAGGTCTTCCGCCCGTATGGGAACATTTCAAGGACGAGCTTTATGGGAGAACCCGTGGTCCCGCCCAACATATGGAAGTACTGGCCACCGCTTATGATGATCCCGAGTTGGATGGTACAGGTAGAAATGAGCCTATGCTATGGACCGTAAAATATGGAAAAGGACGTGTGTTTGTTACAGCCATGGGGCATGCAGGGAACGATCCTGAACTTCGGTATTCTACAGAATGTACGGGGTTTCAGGTCACCTTGCTTCGGGGGGCGGAATGGGCCGCTTCGGGAAAGGTCACCCAAAGAGTACCCAATGATTTTCCCAGCGAGGGAGTCATCACCTTACGAAAACAATTTAAATATCTACCTCGATAAATCCGTAAGGTTTAAAGGGAATTAAATCAATTGAGTTGGACCAATTATCGGCAATACCTTTTTTTTGATATGGCTAAAAAGCATTCAAAACTTTAAAACATAGCACATGCAAAACGTACAGCCACACCATTACATTTTCATAGCACTATTGGGTATCTCTACCGGTGCAAGTTCACAATCCAATGAAACCTCCTATTTTATGGATGTCACGGAAACCCACATTCCCCATGATCCAGAAGCCCATGCTTTGGATGTTGCCTTGTTGGATGTGGACGCAGATGGGGATTTGGATGCCATACTGGCGTTGGAATCAGACATCAACCGACTGTACCTCAACGATGGCAAGGGAAAGTTCACATGGAAAAAAGGAGTGTTTGGAGGTGGGTCACATGACACGGAACATGTACGTATTGCTGATTTCAACGATGATGGAATCATGGATATCATCTTTGTTGCCGAAGATGACCAATACCATGAATATTATTTGGGCAATGGTGATGCCTCCTTCCAAAATGTCAGCGACAGAATGCTTGGTCAAAGTGAAGGCAATGGATTGGACGTAGGTGATGTAAATGGAGACGAGCTACCTGACATCTTGATTGGAAATTCAGGAGTTTCCGGTCAAAACTTCCTTTGGCTCAATGACAAAAACAACCCGGGTTACTTTATTGATTATACCGCACAGGGATTGCCCCAAATCAATGATGGGTCCCAAAGCATCGCACTGGCCGATTTGGATGGCGATGGGGATTTGGATATGGTCGTGGGCAACGAAATCCCCCCGAACAGGCTGTTTCTCAACGATGGCATGGGAACATTTAAGGAAGTGGCCGACCAATTGGAACTTTCTGTCCCTTTGCACACTAGAAAGGTTATTTTGGTAGATGCCGAAAATGATGGCGATTTAGACATTGTATTTGCCAACCTCACCAATAATGGGGGACAATGGGAAAAAGACCCCCGAACCCGTCTTCTTATCAATGATGGGAACGCCCATTTCAAGGACCAAACCGAAAAAATGCCTTCCAATACCTTTTCAACCTATGCCGGCAGCCCTATAGATTTTGATCAAGATGGTGACATGGACCTTCTGATGAGTGCCATAGAAATCCCTCCTTTTGCCCCTATGCAAATGCATGCCTATGAAAATGACGGGAACGGGAATTTTATAGACAAGACCCAAGAGATTATCCCAAAAAACACTTTTGGCAGAAGCTGGGACATTGCCATTGGCGATGTAAACGGTGACGGCATTGATGATGCCCTCATTGGAGGATGGGGGTCACAGTTGCGATTGTTGCTGGGAAAAAAGAAACAACAAAAATAATGGGTCTGTTATCCTTGAGCTTCCAATATTCAGGGGATTTCCAAAACCGGTGCATCCCGTAACCGTATTCCCGTAGCATTGTAAATAGCATTCAGAACTGCCGGGGCCACTCCAGGAACCCCTGGCTCGCCGACCCCCGTCGGCATATGATCGGATGCCATCAAATGGACTTCAATTTCTGGCGTTTCACTATATCTCAACAAGGGATAGTCATGGAAATTAGACTGCTCCACCCTGCCTTCTTTTACAGTAATGCACCCTTTGAGCAATGCCGTCAATCCCCAAACAATGCTCCCCTCAATTTGGGATTTCACCTGACTGGGGTTGATTACCTTGCCGCAATCCACAACAGAGGTGAACTTATGGACTTTCAACTGGCCTTCCTTTACCGAAACCTCAGCAATATGGGCACAATAGGAGTAGTTGTACATTATGGCCGAAACCCCAAAGGCACGACCCTCTTTCGTAGTTTTTGTATATCCAGACTTCTGGGATGCCGTTTCCAGGGTCTTTCTTAACCGTATTGCTTCCAGTTGGTAGGGCGATTCCGGGTTTCTATTCAAGCTGGAAACATCTGCTCCCCCCAACAATTCCAACCGAAATGCAAGGGGGTCCTTTCCAAGTTTATGGGCCACCTCATCCATAAAAGATTCCATACCAAAACCCCATGGATAGGCCATTACACTCCTCCATGAAGCTCTTGGAAGCAGTTGCTTTGCCGAGTTCTGTATGCTTTCATGGAATCGTATGGGTTTGCCATATAAGTAAGATGGATAATTGGATGCCCGTGTAAAATATCCTTTGTTGGAAAAGCCCAAAAAGATATTGTTCTTTCCCAAATGGGCCGACCAATATTCCACCGCGTACGGATGATATTTGGATACTGATATGGTATCTTCCCTGGTCCAAATCAATTTTACCGGCCTCCTTACCTTCCCTGACAGTATTACGGCCTCCTCTACAAAATCCGTAAAAAACCTTCTTCCGAAACCTCCTCCTGCAAATTTATTATGGATAATGACCGATGCCAGAGGAAGGCCTGTAAGCTCCGCTATTCTTTCCCGGGTCATTTGTGGGGATTGGGTCCCGGCCCAAACCTCAACCTCATACCCTTTATGAAAAGCAACCGAGTTCAAGGGTTCCATACACGCGTTTGCCTGATATGGAATTGTATATCTTGCCGAAATGGTCTCTTCTATCGGCGCATTGGGAAAATCACTGAACGCTCCACCTTCAATAGGTTTTACTGCCTTTTCATTTTCCTCAAATTCATTATAGATGGCATTTTCATCCAAAGATGCATTGGCCCCATAATCCCATGTGATCTCCAGCAATTCACTGGCTTTGATTGCCCTCCATGACGAATCGGCCAATACGGCAATTCCCGAACGCACCCCACCAACAAAGTCATTTTCAAAAACAGGAATGGGCTCAATCTGAACTATTTTGATAACACCCGGCATCTTTTTAGCGGCATCTGCATTGAAATGCTTCACCACACCGCCAAATACCGGACATCGGACAATGCGGGCATATATCATATTGGGAAGGGTCACATCCATGGAATATTCCAAACTCCCGGTAACGATTTTTTTGTTTTTGTGGCCCGAAATGGACTTTCCAATATATTGGTAGTCCGATTCCTTTTTGTAAGCAATGTCTTCCGATGGGTATTCGTCTTTGACCAAAGACAGTAATTCTTCAAATGCTATTTTTAGCTGGGTCTTGGTTGAATGTACAAATCCATCTTTGGCATAACAATCAACAGGAAGAACATCCCATTTTTTGGATGCGGCCAGAATCAGCATTTCCCGAGCCATGGCAGCAGCTTTTCGTAGGGGTTCCCATAACTTTCTGATGCCATTGCTTCCTCCTGTCCCTTGGGTTCCGGGAAATTTTTCAAAGCTTCCATCTGCCAATTGGATCTTGATCTTGTCCCAATCCGCCCCCAGTTCATCGGCCAAAATTTGGGTGAGGCCGGTAGAAGTTCCTTGGCCTATTTCAGATTGGGGGCAACTGAATTCCACAGTACCATCTGGCATTATCCTTAGAAAGAAGTTAGGTTCCCATGGCTCCACGGGTTCTGTCTCACAGCCCATAAAACCAATACAGGAACTGATTAACAACCCTCCAGCCCCAAAACTCGTTGATTTCAAAAAAAATCTGCGCTCCATATCAATATACTATATGCTTTTGACTCTTAAGATGGCTTTTTCAATCCGGTTGTAGGTACCGCATCGACAGAGATTCCCATCCATGGCCTTTTTGATTTGCTGAAGGGAAGGATCAGGGTTTTGGTCCAATAAGGAGACGGCACTGATGATTTGACCACTCTGGCAGTATCCACATTGGGGAACATCTTCCGCTATCCAAGCTTCTTGTACAGGGTGCAGTCTATCTTCCGTTCCTATTCCTTCAATGGTTACAATGGTTTTATCTGTAACTGTTTCAACGGGCAATGCGCAGGACCGGATCGAGACACCATCCACCATGACGGAACATGCACCACATTGTCCGATTCCACAACCATACTTTGTCCCCTTAAGACCCAGACTGTCCCTTAATACCCAAAGTAAAGGTGTTGCGGGGTCATCTTCAATTGTGTAGTACTTACCATTGATGTGAAGTGATATCATGTTTATCGGAGTTTTGACGATAAACTTATAGGGTAGTCTCCAGGATTCCTTCCTGTTTTTCGAAAATAGGAGATGAATTGTACGTATAAAGATCAATATTGAAATTCTTAATCCCAAGTTGATTCCCAAACATCAAGATGACATTAACAAGAAAGGCCGGGATTTAAAATCCCGGCCTTTCTTGTTGCACGAACCATATTTTTAAAATCCCTAGAAAATGGGCAGGTATCCGTCCAAATAATCGATGGTTTCCAGTAACTTCCCATTACTGTCATAGTAATTCACCGTGCCATCCCCATTCACCAAGCTTCCTTTTTCCAAGCGGTTTCCTTTTCCATCAAAACAAGAAATTACGTCCATAAGTCTACCTTTATCATGCAAAAGCACATGATATAGTTGACCGTTATCGTGATAATGTTTCCATTCTCCATCCTTTGATCCTTTTTCATAATTGCCTATCTCTGCCAACTTTCCATTCCCGTGGTAATATTTCCACTCTCCAAAACCATCCCCGTCCTCATATGCCCCAGTTTTCTCCAAGGTTCCATCCTTATAATATTTCTCATAGATTCCTTCACGCACCTGATCTTTATAGTTTATCAGCTCCGAGAGTTTACCGTCTTCATAGTACATTTCCCATTGTCCGTCACGTCTGTCATTTTTGTAAGCTCCTGTTTCCTTAAGTTGCCCATTCTTGTAATATTCCTTCCAATTGCCTTGCTGATCGCCATTTGAATAACTTCCAATTTTAATCAATTGGCCGTTCTCCGAATACTCTTTGTATGTCCCATGGATCCTTCCTTTCTGATATACCCTTACCTCGGCCAACTGCCCGTTCTCATGGTAAACCTTTGCCTCGCCAATCGGCATACCCGCTTCCATAGTGGCTATGGCCGCCAACTGACCACTTCTATAATATTTTTTCCAAGTACCCGTTGGCATACCATTTTCCAAAACGCCAACCTCATCCAGTTCTCCGGTATCATAATAGGTTTTGTGCTCTTGGGCATTTGCACGTATACCAATTACCAGGAATACGACCAATAATAGTTTCTTCATATTTTCCCTTTTCGGTTAATCTGTTTAAAATGAATTTTTGTAGACTAGGTCTTTAGTGGAACGAATAAAACCCCGTTATCGTATGGACGCAACAGATGCACTTTATTTTACCTTAGGTCCTTTTAAAGAAAACCAATTCTAACTACTTGATGGGTAGACCACTTTTCCTGATTTTATGGTCTGAACAATTTGAATCTTATTTGATCTACGTTCAAAAACCACAAGATCGACCTTTCCATTTTCGCTGATACCGTATCCCTCGATGTTCATTACTTCCATTGGTTTGATGGATGCCATACGCCATGCCACTGACAGGGGAACCAAGTCTGAGTTTACCAAATGATCGACACAATGGACCAGTGATTGCGCAGAACCTGCCAAAAGGCTTGGACTTTTCTTCATGAAGAGCCTTCCTTCCTTGCCCAGTTCAATGGCACCTCCAATATGCGAAGTATAGGTTCCCGGAGGTAATCCTGCAAATTGGGTGCAGTCACTTACCAAAACGCTCTTCCCGGGCTTTACCTTCATAAAAACCTTCAACACGGATTCTGGAAGATGAAACCCATCGGCGATAAGGGAAATCCACAAATCATCCGAAGCCAATTGTTCCCAAATATAATTGGGGTGACGGGGCAAGTTAAGGTGGGCGGCATTCCCCAAATGGGTGGACATGCGAGCACCCGCTACCACCGCATTCTTTATCTGTTCAGGAGTCGCTGCGGTATGTCCAAGGGAAACCAACACTCCTGAAGCAGTGCATTTCTTTATAAAATCATATGCCCCCTCCCTCTCTGGAGCAAGGGTCATCAGTTTTATCCGGCCTTTGGCACATTCTTGCCATGCTTTAAAAAGCTCCCAATCTGGATTTTTGATATGTTCAAGCGGATGTGCTCCACGCGGGCCTTCTTCCGCGGAAAGGAACGGACCTTCCAAATGGATACCCCCAATGGAATCATTCACAAGCTTATCTTCCTCACAGGCTGCCACTATGGTTTCTATGGCACGGGATATAGTATCGTCCGAATTGGTAATCAAAGTGGGATAGAACGTGGTGACCCCCACTTCCCATAAGCATTGGACAACTTTCGCTACCTCTTCCTTGGTGATGTCCCCACTGTTGAAATCGATTCCCTTGTACCCGTTTACCTGAAGATCTACCAATCCTGGAGCTATCCGATGACTCAATCCTTCCGAAGGTATATCCACCAGCTTGGATATGGTCCCATTTTCAATATGGATTTCAACACCCTTCCCACTTTCAAAATGTATACCTCTCAATGGGGCTTGCATCATATTATTCTTTTGACTTGCTCTCCAATTTAAGATGTAAATCCTTTACTTCAGCAGGTACAGGTTTATTATTCAACCATCCCCATAGCACAAAAAGAAAAAATGATACCAAGGTTGGCCCCCAATTTCCAAGGCAAGGGAATTCGTTGGAACAAGTTTCAATCCCATAAAAGCCAACAGCCCTCCAACTATGGAAATCAATGCCGCCCTTCCATCACTTTTGGCAAAAGCGGGCAACAATCCCAAGATCATGGGAATGGAAATAGGCCCTAACAACGCCGCAAACCAGCTGACAATCAATCCAAACACTCCTCCAAAATAACTGGAATTCAGCGCTGTAATAATGGTACACAGGGTAAAACAGAAAGTAGTGACCCTAGCAAGGCGGAGCAATTTTTTATCCGTAAACGTTCTTATTTTAGGAAACAACACAGGAAGTATGTCCCTACTGATCACTGCCGATACCGTATTGGAATCCGAAGCGGTCATGGAAAGGGTATTGGCAAACAACGAAGCCAACACAAGGCCCACCAAGCCGGAGGGCAAAAACTCTTTGACCAGCATTCCGTAGGAAAGAGTGGGGTCCGAAAGGTTTTCAAAGAACAAGGGCGCACTGAACATGGGATAAAAAAGCACCAAGGGCCAAACAAAATAAAGTATGGAAGATAATATGGCAGCCTTTTTGGCCATCTTTCCCGATTTGGAAGAAATGAACCGCGTAGCCAAATTCCAGGTGCCTCCACTATAGCTGAAAAAATTAATGATCAATATCACACAGACAAAACCAAAGGTATAGGGTTCATTGAATAAGTTGGAATGCCCTTCTGGTAATCTATCCCATACGGTAAAGATTCCATCGAGACCATCATCAAGTTTTAAGATGATCACCACAAACATGGTGATACCTGCAAGAAGTTGCACCATAAATTGTCCAAAATCATTCCAAACATCCGCCCAAAGACCGCCAATGGTAATGTATATAAGTGAGATCATTCCCACCAAGATGATACCAAAACTAATGGAAGCTCCACTGAAAACATTCAACAAAACTGCAATGGCGGCCAATTTCCCTCCAGTATCAAAAACCTTTATAATGGCCCCTGTCCATGCAATCAGTTGTTGGGTTTTCAGGTCATATCGTTTCAGCAAATATTCTGTTGGGGACTGCACCCCAGAAAAAATACGGAGACGGGACCATCGTGGGGCAATAAAGAATGCCGCCATCAAAGTAGCCAAGGCAACGGTAAAGGCCCACCAAACATACAAACTGAAGCCATGGGTGTAGGCGATACCCGCATAGGCGACAAAAACGGCTCCACTATACCCTGAAACATGGTGTGAGATACCCGACAACCACCAAGGGAGCTTTCCGCCAGCGGTATAAAAGTCGGCTGAATTCTTTACCCGAAAATAGGCCCAGAGACCTATGCCCAAGAGCATTAGGAAATAGATAGACAAAACAATCCAGTCAAGTATCTGCATGATTTAAAGTGGGGTTATCCCTGTCATTGGTTATTTGGCCTTTGCAAGTCGGTCATAAAGACCTTTGACCTGCTGAACCCGTATGTTGTTCTGCTCTTGCAGTTCCGCATCATAAAGAAACCCTTTGTTGAGTGCCATAAAACGCTTGTTGAGCGTTTCGGCTTCAGTTAGAATAGCGTCCAATTTTGCAAGCAAAGCTGGAGTTTCCACTACTGAAAAATCTTTGGAATTGTACCGGGCCTCCACTGCTTTGAAATCCAAATAGTGCATCCGCAAATCGGCCATTAGCTTAAAATGCTCAAATTCCTTTTGGTTTCTACGGGGCTCAACCTGGTTGATTTCTTTCCGAATTGGGTCATATTTGGCCTTTACTTCATCAATACTGGCGCTTTTTTCAGGTTTTCCGTTCGCAATCAACTCTGAATCCGCCGAAAGGAATTTCCATAGCACCTGACTGTCCTTATGGCTTAAACCAAACCGTTCTTTCCCATATTGCAAAGCAAAGGATTGCCCATCAATGGGGGCATCCTGTTCCAAGGCCTGGGCATAGCTTGCGATCAAAATTCGGAAACCGGACATGGGATAGTTGTTCCTTATCTGTACCATATCCAACACGTCATATCCAGAATCCCAAGTAAAACCATATACACCGGAAGTGGACCAAGAAGTCATGACCATACCTTTGTAGCCCGCTTGTCTGGCATAAGGAATAAAATCGCTCTGATTTTGAAAATGCTTTGGCCATTTGGTCACATACCAATTATCCGGATGGGACCGTATGGACGGAGAGCCCCAAAAGGTAAACCCAATTTTCTGAAGGGAAGGAATGTCGCCAAAGTGACTTATTTTCCATCCATAATTCCAATCCACAAAAATGGTTTCCGCTGGTAAATCAGCAGCTGCTTCGGGGTGTTCCAAGATAATATCGGCCCACATTACGGGAATTTTTCCCAATCCGATCACGATTTCAGATATCATTTTCATATGGTCCACAAACAGTTTGGACTTGCCATACTTTTCCGATTTCTCTTTACATCTTGGGCAATGCCCCAACAAATAGGTCTCGTCCCCACCAATATGGATGTAATCCGAATTATGTGTTTCCGCCAAATCTGAAAACAACTCCGTAAATAGAGCTTTGCTCGCTTCGTCTTCCATGGGACAGAGTTGGGAAATATCCTTTTGGTCTTCTTTCAGTTGACTATATCTAGGATTCCTTAGAATATATTCCACATGTCCCAAACTCTGTTGTAAAGGAATCACCTTTATGCCCAAGCTGTCGCAGTAGGAGATAAAATCATCAATTTCCTCACGGGTATATGAATATTTATTGGAAATGGCAGGGTGGTTCTTAAACGGATAGGTCCCTTCCCATTCCATGACCAAAGTATTCATCCCAAAATCTGCCAGCTCCTTGGCAAAATTTTTCAAGGCCTCTGGCGTCATGACCTGTATCCTTAGGTCAATATGAAACCCTCTTACCTTAAAATCCGGGTTATCCTGTCCCCGCAAGGTCAGAGTAGCCTTGAGACATAAAACCAGAATCAACAAGGTCCTTAATAAGTGATTTGAAATCATATTTCTTGTTTTAAATTGAAATTTCCATAACTTTTTGATACGCATCCTCATCAAAGTAAAAGGTACAATCCGGGTGTGTAGTCAAGATGGATGCCGGGCAACTTTCGGCAACCGGCCCCGTCAATGTATTTTTTACCGCCTCACTTTTATTTGTTCCCAAAACAACACAGAACATTCTTTTTCCACGGACCAAAGCGGGTACGGTCAATGTCAAGGCTTTTTTGGGCACATCTTCCAATCTCTCAAAACATTGGTCATTTACCTGTTGAATCCTACAAGCTTCATCCAATTTCACCACCTTAATGGTCTTGGAATCGTTAAAATCTGCCACAGGAGGGTCATTGAAAGCAATGTGTCCATTTTCACCGATACCCAAACAAACCACATCAATTGGTTTTTCATTGATCAAAGCTGAATATCGGGAAAGCTCACTTTCCACTTCGCCAAATGGGTCGATCAAGATTTGCTTCTTCAAGGGAACCTTTGAAAAAAGTCTGCTTTTTAAGTATTCCGAAAAATGTTGTTTAGCTCCTTTGGGCAGTCCCAAATACTCATCCATATGAAAAGCCGTTACCTTGCTCCACTCAATACGTTTTGAGGCCGACAAGTAATCCAACATGGCATCTTGTGAGGGTGCTGCTGCGAAAATAATCCGGATATCGTCTTGCCACTGCTGAAGTTTAACAAGGTGCTCTTCAACTGCTCTTCCTGCTGCCTCCCCTGCTTCCATTCGTGAAGCATACACATTTATATTATCGTGGTTTTCCCCCATTCTTCCCTAACTAGAAAATGATTAGGACCCAAATATAGAGTTAGCGCAATATTTATGCAAACGTTTGCATAAATAATTTCGAATCAAAATGGACCAAAGAATCCCCTAGCATTAAAAATCCGCTAAATTTGTCTGTAAAATTGGAAAAAATGTCCAGTGTTCGATTAATGAACAATTCCAACATTTAAAATAAACGCAAACGTTTGTAATTCGCTATAATGTCCCGCCCAAGAATAACCCTTAAAGATTTGGCCAAGGAGCTCCAACTATCCCCATCCACCATTTCGAGGGCCATTGCAGGGCATCCTGCCATAAGTGAATCCACCAAGAAAAAGGTACGGAAAAAAGCCGAGGAACTTGGTTTTGTGCCCAATTCGATTGCAGCAGGCTTCCGAAAAAAAAGAACCCACTCCATTGGGGTCATCGTTCCTCAAATAGATGTCCATTTTCACTCATTGGTCATCAGCGGCATAGAAGATCTTGCCTACAGGGAAGGCTACAACATTACCATATTCCAATCCAAGGATTCCATTGAAAGGGAAAAGGAAATTGCCAAGATCCTACAGAATAGATTGGTGGAAGGCATTATTGTATGTCTTTCCAATGAAACCAAGAGCTATACCCATTTTAAAAAGTTGGTCAAACTTGGGATTCCCATCATATTCTACGATCGGGTCCCTTTGGATTTTCAGGCCAATAAAGTGGTCATAGATGATTTTGGCTCTGCTTTCAAGGCCACGGAACATCTTATCGAACAAGGGTGTCAAAGAATAGGGCATATAGCAGGGAATCAAGGCGCCTCAATATTTAAGCATCGTTTTGAGGGGTACAAAGCTGCATTACAGGCGCATGATATTCCTTATGACCCCAATTTGGTCCTTGAGACCCAAAACCTCAGTTATGAAGAAGGGGCTTCCTGCGCCCATAAATTCATTGCCCTGCCCCAAATACCCGATGGGATTTTCTGCTCCAACGACTATACGGCCATCAGCGCAGTTCAAGTTTTCCAAAAAGCCGGATTTAAGGTTCCCGAACAAATAGCGGTGGTAGGGTTCAGTAATTACCCTATATCACAGGTAATCCAACCCAACCTTACCACGGTAAATGACCGGGCATACCAAATGGGAGAGGCCGCCGCTAAATTATTGATACGACAAATCGAGGATGAAGACAATGCCATCGACTTTGAAACCATCACCCTTAAAACGGATTTAGTAATCCGGGAATCCTCGCTTCGAAAAAAGTAATCCCAGAATCACTGTTTTGTAGATTACCAACCTAAAACTTATGTGCACCTCAAGTTTAGCACTGTGCAATTTTCCTTGTTTCGAAAAAGCACAAATCTTTCAAAAGTTCAAAAAACAAACCACAAAAAAGTTTTCGTACAGTCTTAAGAAACACCAACGATTACATACATTTACAAAACAGCAAAAAAAGTACTATTTTTTGCATCATTTAATGTAGATTTCCATAATAATTCTATATAATATTTACAAATACTCAAAAAAAATGCCGATTCGACATTTTCTCATATTTCTTGGAGCATCGATTTTGTCCGCTATGCTCATGGGTTGTAACACTGGTGAAAAAGTTGATTTTGCCAGTGAGGTAAGACCTATTCTGAACAAACATTGCATTACCTGTCATGGAGGGGTCAAAAAAAGTGGTGGCATTAGCTTCCTTTTTGAAGAAGAGGCCTTAGCCGAAGGCGAATCGGGGAAAAGGGCCATAATTCCAGGTAATGCGAGTGCCAGTGAGTTTATCCGCCGTTTGCACGAAGATGATCCAGAATTGAGGATGCCCTATGAAAAACCGGCATTGAACCAAGAAGAAATCGATTTACTGGAGCGGTGGATCAACCAAGGTGCCCAATGGGGCAAGCATTGGGCCTATACCTCTCCCCAAGATATTGAGGTTCCACAACCAGACCAAGAGGCAGGTTTTTTACCGGAGAACAATGATTTCATCCAAAGCGACATTGACCATTTTATCATGGCCCGTCTTGAAGAAAATGAGTTGTCTCCCAATGCACCCGCCCCAAAAGGTATCATTGCCAGACGATTGGCCTTTGATTTAACCGGGCTACCTCCCAAAGCAACCTGGTTTGATGCCTATATCCAAGGGGAAATGGAATATGAAACTTTGGTGGACAGCCTTTTGGCACAACCTTCCTTTGGTGAAAAATGGGCCAGTTGGTGGCTAGATCTTGCACGCTACGCGGATAGCAAAGGGTATGAAAAAGATCAAGGCAGAACCATGTGGAAATATCGGGATTGGGTCATAAAAGCCCTTAATGAAAATATGCCCTACGACCAGTTCACCACAGAACAACTTGCCGGCGACTTATTGCCACAGCCTTCCATGGACCAACTTATTGCCACAGCCTTCCACCGAAATACCATGAACAACGATGAAGGAGGTACAGAAGATGAAGAATTCAGGGTAGCTTCCGTACTGGATCGCGTCAATACTACTTTCCAAGTTTGGCAAAGTACCACCATGGAGTGTGTTCAGTGCCATAGTCATACGTACGATCCTTTTAGGCATGAGGAATACTATAATATGATGGCTTTTTTCAACAATGCCATGGACGAGGACACCCCCCACGAGGATCCTGTATTGAAATTCTACAGCGAAGATGACCAAAAGACCTTGAACGAAATCTTTCAATGGAATCTAAAGCATGGAAACCAGGAAGTAGCCGATAAATTCAATAAATTTTTAATATACAACGAGCCTTTTTATCAGGTCCACCACGCGAAGAACTTTGTCAATGGCGAACTGGCCGACACCAAATATCTCTCCCTTTGGCCCAATGGTTCCTGTTACTATGACGACATTTATACCCAAGGTGCGCCCAACCTTTATTTTAAGTATTGGGCCAATGACAATGGTACGGTCATGACACTTCGAAAAGACAATGATACGGGCGAAGTCTTGGCGCGTTTCAATATTGATAAGACTCCTCGAGAGATTATCCGTAAAGTGCCATTTGTCCAGGTACAAGATTCGATTCGCTTGTTTTTTGAAGCTGAAAACACAACGCTGCCCCAACAGACAGGGACCAGTTTTATATCTTGGTTTGCCTTTTTGCCCGACCTTCCCGGCGAAGGACAACCTGGCCACGATCAAATCCAGAAAAAATTCCTGGATCTCTTGAACACGGCTACGCCAACTGTGCCCATTATGATCGAGAATCCTGATCATATGACCCGTACAACCCGAGTTTTTGAACGGGGAAATTGGCTTACCCTAACCGATACCGTCACCCCGGCCACACCGGCGATATTGAACCCATGGAAACAGGAGTGGCCCAAAAACAGATTAGGTCTGGCGCAATGGTTAGTGAGCAAGGAGAACCCCTTGACCGCACGCACCTTGGTAAACCGGGTTTGGCATCAATTGTTCGGGAATGGTTTTGTGGCTTCGCTTGAAGATATGGGGTCACAATCCGAACCGCCTTCACATCCAGCTTTGCTGGATTGGTTGTCACTCCGGTTAATGAATGAAAATGAGTGGCAGTTGAAGTCGCTCATCAAGGATATCGTGATGTCCGGCACCTATCGTCAAAGTTCTGAAGGCAATCCAACCTTGCACCAAATAGACCCAGAGAACAGACTCTATGCCCGTGGCCCAAGATTGCGTTTGACTGCGGAACAGGTTAGGGACCAGGCCTTGGCCGTTTCGGGACTGTTGAGTTCAAAAATGTATGGTCCCAGTGTTATGCCCCCACAACCTGATGGGGTCTGGCAGACCGTCTACAGCAGTGAGACTTGGGTGGAAAGCAAAGGAGAGGATCGTTATAGACGGGGTCTTTATACCTATATCAAACGCACTAGTCCATATCCCAGCTTTATGAGTTTTGATGCTAGTAGTCGTGAGGTATGTACCATCCGAAGAACCGTGACCAACACCCCTTTACAGGCCTTGGTGACCCTGAACGACCCAGTATATCTTGAGGCGGCCCACCAACTGGCCAAGGATATGCAAAAAGCGGAAAATATTGAAACTGCCATTGCCCGGGGCTATGAAAAGGCCGTCTTTAGGGAATTGAGCCCAGATAAAAAACAGGCGTTGTCCGAATTGTATGAAGAATCCTTGGCCACCTTTAAAATGGACACGAAGGCCATGGATGACTTTTTGGGAACCGCTGATGCAGAATTGGCCGCGTTGACCGTTGTGGCCAACGCCATTATGAACCTTGATGAATTTATTACAAAGTCATGAGCAAAGATTCTTTGGACCGATTGATCCACGAAAAACTGATGCGTGAAGTACAGGCGCAGACCCGTCGACATTTTATGAAACAGTGCGCCACGGGAATGGGTGGCTTGGCATTGAGCGGTTTCTTGGCTTCCTGTAATTTTCAAAATAATGACCCTACAGCTGCCCTAAAAAAAGGCTTCCAGTTAACGGAAAGGGACCTAAACCCCTTGGCCACATTGCCACCCCCTTTTGCCCCCAAGGTAAAATCAGTGATCTATCTGCACATGGCTGGATCGCCTTCGCAATTGGAAATGTTCGATTATAAGCCCGAATTGGCCAAATTGCACAACCAAGATTGCCCACAATCGCTTTTGCAGGGCAAAAAATTCGCGTTTATCCGGGGTACCCCAAAACTTCTTGGACCCCAAGCCGAATTTGAACGGGTCGGCGAAAGTGGCAATTGGGTTTCCGAAAACCTGCCCCATTTCAAAAAAGTAGTGGATGAAGTGGCTTTCCTAAAAGCGGTGAATACGGACCAGTTCAACCATGGACCTGCCCAATTGTTCATGCATACAGGAACACCTCGTTTGGGAAGACCCAGTGTTGGATCATGGGTTACCTATGGCCTTGGTTCGGAAAATCAGAATTTACCCGGTTTTGTGGTACTCACCTCTGGTGGACAGGCACCCAGTGCTGGAAAAAGTGTTTGGGGAAGTGGATTTTTGCCTTCGGTTTATCAAGGGGTTCAGTGTCGATCCAAAGGAGACCCCGTACTCTATATTGATGACCCCAAAGGCATGTCCCGTGACCTAAAAAAGAGTACTATTGATGCCATCAACAAAATCAATAAAGCCGAATACGCCCAGTATGCGGACCCGGAGATTCTGGCCCGTATCAATCAATATGAAATGGCCTATCGCATGCAGATTGCCGTTCCAGAAGTGATGAACATCAACAATGAACCGGATAATATCAAGGAAATGTACGGGGTGGAACCTGGAAAAGAGTCCTTTGCCAACAACTGTCTGCTTGCCCGAAAACTGGTGGAACAAGGGGTACGCTATGTACAATTGTTCGATTGGGGCTGGGACAGCCACGGAACGGACCACAGTACTGCCGTGGATTTGGGACTTCGGAACAAATGTCGACAAATAGACCGACCCATGACCGCTCTCCTATTGGATTTAAAACAACGTGGTCTTTTGGATGACACCTTGGTGGTTTGGGGCGGTGAATTTGGCCGTACTCCCATGAAGGAAAACCGTGAAGGCAAGGAAATGGGCTTTATGGGCCGAGATCACCATGGTGATGCCTTTACCATGTGGATGGCCGGTGGGGGCATCAAAAAAGGTGCCTGCCATGGGGAAACCGATGAAATCGGGTTCTCCGCAGTGGATGGGGCGGTCTCCGTACACGACGTCCATGCCACCATGCTCCACTTGCTCGGCTTCAACCATGAACAGTTCACCTTCGATTTCCAGGGAAGACCTTTTAGGTTGACCGACGTACACGGAGAAGTCATCAAAGAAATATTGGCGTAATCGCAACCAAACTTTAATATACTCATGAAAAAACACCTTTATCTAGTAATGATTCTTTTTGCCACTACCCTCTATCCCCAAAAAGGGGAAATCCTATTTTTTCAGACCAACTGGGGAAACACCCTGAGCTGGGATGCATTTTGCGAACGGGCCAAAACCTCAGGTTTTGATGGTATTGATGTTTGGCTTCCCAATGAGGTAGAAAGTCAACAGCAACTGAAAGCTGCATTGAAAAAACACGATCTAAAGCTCAATTTGATGCATGGGACCGATAACAGTCTTCCTTTTGAGGAAAGTTTGGAGGCCTATACAAAGAAACTGCATGTATTGGTATCGTGGAAGCCTGTGGTGATCAACAGTCAAACCGGTAGTGACTTTTTCTCCATGGAGCAGAATACGGCTTTCATAAAAGCGGCCAATGCCATCAGCAAGGAAACGGGCATTCCCATTTATCATGAAACCCATCGGGGACGGTTCAGTTACACCTTGCCCATTACATTGGACTATTTAAAAAAGATATCCGATTTACGCCTTACTGCCGACATCAGCCATTGGATGGTGGTCCATGAATCCTTATTGGAAGGTAGGGACGCCATGCTTTCCGAAGTGATTGCAAAGACCGACCATATCCATGCTCGCGTAGGCCATGCCGAAAGCCCCCAAGTAAACGACCCCAAAGCTCCAGAGTGGAAAAGGGCCGTTGATCGCCATTTGGACATCTGGGAAAAGGTCATCAGAAAATTCTGGGCGGAAAATGACCGCCCCATGACGGTTACCTCAGAATTTGGCCCACCTTACTATATGCCTGCTCTTCCGTATACCCAACTTCCCGTATCGGACCAATGGGAGGCCAATGTTTATATGATGGACATTATAAAACAAAGACTCGGCATAGATTAAATGGATATTCTTTCACAGCTATTGGGGCGGCTGCATCCTTTGATCGTACACCTGCCCATAGGTTTCTTGGTACTGGGCGTACTTTTATATTGGACCGACCGTAAGACAAAACAGTACACCGGGCTATTGGCCACCTTGTTCCTTTGGGCTGGGTTGGTCTCGGTCTTGGCTTGCATAAGTGGATTTCTGCTATACCAAAATGAGGGCTATGGGTTTGATACCGTCAAGGGTCACCTGTGGTTTGGAATCATCACGGCCGTGTTTTGCTTTGCATTGTATTTAAAATGGAAGTCGGATTCCGTAGCGGTGTTGCAAAAAGTGTCCTTTCCGGTCATGGTTGTTTTAGGGTTGGTGTTGATTTCCATCACAGGGCATAAAGGAGGCAATATCACCCATGGTGAAGGATATCTTACCGAACCCCTTCCCCGAGGGGTAAAAAAAGCACTGGGCATTCCAGTTTTTGAAGAACTCCCTATAGCATTGACCGAAGATTCTTGGGAGAATGCCAATCTATATGCTGAAGTGGTGCATCCCATCCTCAACAATAAATGTGTAAGCTGCCATGGTCCCAAACAGGCCAAAGGAGAATTACGGCTCCATTTGGAAGATGGTATACTTTCCGGCGGCGAAAACGGTGAGGTGATCATGGCCCAAAACCCCGATGGCAGTGAACTTTTCACCCGGGTTATTTCTCCCAAAGATACCGATGGCCATATGCCGCCCAAGGAAAAAGAGCAACTGACCAAAGAAGAGATTGCCGTGCTAAAAGCCTGGATAGAGGCTGGACACCCTTTTGACGGCAGTATCGCATCGCATGGATTGGATGAAAGCCTATTTGAGCCCTTCTTTCCCAAGGATGTGGAAGATTTTTATCCCGAGGCCACTTTGCCTCCCTTACCCTTGGACAGTCTACGTTCCGTGAAGGAAACAGGATTGCATGTGGAGTACCTCAGCAAGGATTCCCCTTGGTTACGGGTCACTGCAATCAATAAACCAGAATTTTCGTTGATGGATACATTGGCCTTGACCCCCATAAACGATTTTATCGTGGAATTGGATTTGTCCCATACGGCCATCAATGATTCCATTTATCCGTATTTGGGCCATTTACCCTACTTGACCGTGTTGAACTTGGGACAAACCGAAGTCACGGACCAAGGCATTGAGGAATTATCCCAGCTTTCACATTTGAAACACCTCAACCTGACCCGTACCGGAATCACTTCAAACGTGTTTAAAAAATTGGAGGATTTCCCATCCCTGCAAAAAGTATATGTTTTTGGAACTTCATTGCCATCGGATGGTCCAAAAGAAATCCGCAAAGGATTGCATGTGGATTATGGTGGGTATACCCTACCACAAATTGCTTCGGATTCCATCATTTATTGAGGAATCGAACAGTGGATGTTTGGGGTTATACTAAGTCCTATTTGATTTCTTGACGCTGGTCGTTATGCCTGTCTTTTCCAAAGAACCGCTTATGCTTCCCATCTTCCAAAATCAACCGCACAATTTTTGCAGTGAATGCCACAAAGGTTCCAATAGATAGAAAGGCATAAATTATAGTGAAGACCTTGCCCAAATCCGTAGTGGGAACAAAATCGCCATACCCCACAGTAGCCATGGTCATCACCGAAAAGTATAATGAATCAATAACGGACCAATGTTCGGTTTGGGAATAAAAAAGGGTAGAACCTATCAACAAAAACATCAAAAAGAAGCACAGGAATTTAAACTCATCATCATTTCGGATTCCTTTGAGGATAGCTTTGGCAAATCGAAAAATATTAAAGGCAAAAGAAAGCACAATACGTCTGTTGGTTTACGATAATCAATGGATCAAGGTGAAGTTACACAAAAGGCAGAACCTTTCCCAATATCCGTAAGGGACAAACTCTTTCCTTTCTGTTCGTAAAACGCATAAAAAAAGGGGATACACGCCTGTATCCCCAAACCAAACAAACTAAAGTAATAACTAACTACTCATTTTCGTTGTCATCCTCAAATTTTGTGTCCGCCATACGCGAACGTTCAAAATGGATGTCATTGAATCGTGGTGTCAAGGTCTTGTCATCGGTGTCAAAGACCAAAAACTGTTTTGTGTCCATCAATTTGAGTCCGGTATAGGAATCAAATCGGTTGTTTTGTAATTGCAGCACCTGCAAGCTTGCCAATTGACCAAACTCTGTGGGAATCTCACCGCCCAACTGGTTGTTGGCCAACACCAATTCCTTTAGGTGGGTCAAGTTCCCCATTTCGGAGGGGATATTCCCTTCCAAGTTGTTCTCAAAAAGGCCCAAAGCTTCCAATTGGGTCAGATTTCCAATGGATTTTGGTATGATGCCTTTCAGGTTATTACTGGAAAGGTTGAGTTCTTTTAAGTTAGTGAGGTTTCCGAACGAATCCGGTATGGGGCCGCTTAGAAAGTTATTGAACATGGAGAGTACCTCCAACCGCTTCATTCCACCAATACCTTCTGGCAAAGATCCCTTGATGCGATTCATTTCCAAACGGAGCACCTTTAGGTTTTTCAACTTTACAATATCCTTGGGAAGAACACCTGTAAGACTATTGAAAGCCAAATTCAATTGGGTCAAGTATTTGAGTTTTCCCATACTTTCGGGAAGCACTCCGTCCAAATTGTTCATGAACAAGGTTAATCCCACCACATGATTGTCCTTTACCTCAACACCTTTCCAAGTATGGATCGGAGATTCCAAATCCCACGAAACCTTCCATTGGTCTCCTTTAGTGTTGTTGTATAGGTCTACAAGGGCATTCCTCTCCTCTTGGGGGATTTCCTGGTTGGCGTGTACCCTACACACGGAAACCAGTATACATAAGAAGAAAACGGCCAATCGAATCATTGATTACTTATTTTATCCTAAAGAATTTACCTACAAAGTAATCAAAATACGAAAAAACCTACAAATATAATCGGCGAACCGACGGTAATTTGTTGTGAACTAGGCCAAATATGTGGTATGTAAATGGACTTTTGGTTAGTTCAGGGCCTCCAATTCGTGGGAAAGGTCTTCCCAGTCCCCCATCAAGGTCTCCAGTTTTTTCTTCTTGCCCTGATAGGTATCAAAAAAATTAGGGCGGGCAATGGTACTGTCATAATCCATTAAAAGGTCATGGTCTATGTCGGCAATCTCCTTTTCCAATTGTGAAATCCTCTTTTCCACCCCACTCAATTTGTTCTTGAGCGATTTTTGTTTCTTTTGGAATTGGTAGTCGTTCTCCTTGGAAACCATCTCCACCTTCTTGGCTACTTTTTTCTCCCCTTTTTCAATTTTTCTGAAATCTTCTGCCTTGCGCTGTTCCAGATAAAAATCGATATCTCCCAAATATTCTTTGATGCCACCATCCTTGAACTCATAGACCCTATCTGTGAGTCCCTGGAGAAAATCCCTGTCGTGGGACACCAAGACCAAGGTTCCTTCAAAATTCTGTAGTGCACTTTTCAACACATTCTTGGATTTAATGTCCAAGTGGTTGGTAGGTTCGTCCATCACCAACACATTGAACGGCTGAAGCAACATTTTGGCCAAGGCCAATCGGTTTCGCTCCCCTCCAGAGAGTACCTTTACATATTTTTCCACCTCATCGCCACGGAATAGGAAAGAGCCCAAAATATCCCTGACCTTGCTTCTATTTTTCTCATTGGCAGCATCAATCATGGTGTCCAAAATGGTTTTCTCACCATCCAGATATTCTGCTTGGTTCTGGGCAAAATAACCCAGTTGTACATTGTGTCCGGTCTTTAGGTTTCCGGTATGGTCCAACTCCCCCACCATGATTTTGGCCAAGGTGGTTTTTCCTTGTCCGTTCTGACCCACAAAAGCGGTCTTGGTACCACGCTCCACCAAAAGATCAATATCTTTTAGAACTTCTTTTTTGCCATAGCTTTTGGAGAGATTTTCCAGTTCGGCAACTACCTTCCCAGGGTTTATGGAAACGGGAAAACGAAGGTTCATTACACTATTGTCCTCATCATCCACCTCTATACGCTCTATTTTATCCAGCTTCTTAATAAGGGACTGCGCCATGGACGCCTTACTGGATTTGGCCCGAAACTTCTCAATCAAGCGTTCGGTCTGCTGAATCTGCTTTTCTTGGTTTTTTTGGGCGCTCAGTTGCTGTTCCTTGATTTCTTTTCGATACGCCAAAAACTTGGTGTACGGCTTGTTGTGGTCATAGATACGACCCAAGGAAATCTCGATGGTCCTATTGGTGACATTGTCCAGGAACATTTTATCATGCGAAACGATCACCACCGCACCTGCATAGGTTTTCAAGAACTGTTCCAACCAGATAATGGATTCAATATCCAAGTGGTTGGTAGGCTCATCCAACAGCAATACATCGTTGTTCTGCAATAGGAGTTTGGCCAACTCTATACGCATACGCCATCCCCCTGAAAAGGTATCCGTGAGCTTATCAAAATCATCGCGCTTGAACCCCAACCCCAACAACACTTTCTCGGTATCGCCTTGGTAGTTGTATCCGCCCAAGATTTCATATCTGTGGGTGACTTCGCTCAAATCCACCATCAATTGGTGATAACCGTCACTTTCATAATCGGTACGCTCTGCCAATGCCGTATTGATTTCCTCCAGCTGTTGCTCCAAGGATTTGATATCCGAAAATGCCTGATAGGATTCCTCCAATACGGTTCGGCCCTGTTCAAAATCGATATCCTGTCTTAAAAAGCCAATCTTTATGTCCTTTTCCATGGCGATGGTCCCCTCATCGGGTGCCATATCCTTGGACAAAAGCTTGAGCATGGTGGACTTACCCGCTCCGTTCTTACCAATAAGACCTACACGGTCCCCTCCATTCAAACGAAACGCGATTTCTTCAAAAAGATATTCACCTCCAAAGGCTACTGAAAGATTATGGACATTTAGCATTTTATGTGACCTGAATTACAAAACAAAACTACCTGATTGCGTATTTTTGTATAAAAATCGGTGCAAATGTTAAAAAAAGGAACCAAACTGTACAGCATTTTAACAGGAAGTTGTCCTAAATGCCATGAAGAGAGCATGTACGAAAACACCAATCCGTACGCGATTTCCCAAATTTTCAACATGAACGAGCGCTGTTCGCATTGTGGCACCAAGTACAAGATAGAGCCCTCGTTTTTCTATGGCGCCATGTACGTGAGCTATGCTGTGGGCATTGCCTTTGCCGTGGCTGCCTTTGTAATTGCCTTTTTGTTTTTCGGAGCTTCCTTGGTGACTACGTTTATTGCCATTGTGGGTACCATGATTGTTTTTATGCCGGTGATCATACGGCTATCGCGCAACATCTGGGTAAATTTCTTTTTTAAATACGACCCCAACGCGGCTTCGCACAAACATACCGTGGCTAAGGGTTAATCCCGATAGTATTTTTTGGTAAACCGTTGGATATCCATTTCAGGGTCAATCCGGTTTTGGTGTTCAATGCATTGGTACAATTGGGCCGAGGCATAGGGTGCAATAAGCACGCCCCTAGACCCGAAGCCGTTGAGCACATACAGGTTTTTATGTGCTGGATGCCGACCTACCAAAGGCCTGCGATCTACCACTGTTGGCCTAATGCCTGCCACGTGGTCCACCACCTCAAAATCACATCGTAAAAAAGTGGTGAGCTTGTCCAGAAGTTCTTTTTTGGATGCTTCGGTGGGCTCATTGGTCTTATCCTTCCACTTGTAAGTGGCCCCCACCCGATATAAATCTTCACCCAACGGAATGGTGAATACGGAAGACTTGATCACTCGGTCTTCTTTATACGCTGGCGCTTTGATGGTCAAAAGCTCCCCTTTGGTCCCGTTCAAGGGCAAATAGTTGAAAAAAGGATTGTCTTGAAGGCCATAACCACAGGCAAAGACCATCTGTTTGGCGTGTAGGGATTTGTACGAAATCCGTCCCTCTTCAATAGTTAGGTCAGAAAAATTAAAAGATTCCCGTTCCAGAATTCCTTTCTGATCCAGATAGGTCGAGTAGAACTCCACCAAGGTGCCCGTATCTATTCTTCCGGTGTAATTGACTTCCCCAAAACCATGGGGAGCATCCAAACAGGTGTTAGAGTTGGGTAAGATAGTGGTCGATAAAAAATGGTCCAATCCCGGTTTATCAGCAGCTTCAAACCAGCTATTCTGCTCCTCAACAGAAGCAAAACGGCGCAATACCGGAACTTTATAATCCAATTGGACCCCTAATTTCCGCTCCAATCCGGCATAAAAAGGTTGAGCCAATTCCATTTGTTCCTTAGCTTTCCAAGCGAGGGTAAACCGCTTTAAAATCACTGGATTGTACAGTCCGCCCGCAACTTGGGAGGCTTGTTGTGATGTATCGGAAATTACCGTAAAGGATTTCCCTTCCTTCTCCAGAACCTCACAAAAAGAGATTCCCGCCAAGCCCAGACCTACTACGATATAATCTACCATAGGGCCAAGGTATTGATCTTTGTTGATTTTTTAACCACAACCCTACGATTTGTGCCATCAACCCAAAATGGGCATCCATCAATCCAAAACACCCATCCGTTAATTGCGCTCCTGAAAGCCCGTTGATTACCAATACCTTGTTGATAAACAAATTTTATCATGAAAAAAATACACTACTTATGCTTGGGTCTCGCCCTTGTCCTTGCCGCTTGTGGGAAGGACGACCCCAACCCGCCCGATGACCCGACCACCAACCCACCTACCATTGCAAGTTTTTCCCCAACGGAAGGTACTCCCGGCACCACTGTGGAGATCATAGGAACCAACTTTAGTACGGTAAAGACCGAAAATATGGTAAAGTTCAATGGGACCAGCGCTTCCGTGGGCATTGCCACGGCCACCAAACTTACCGTGAGTGTTCCCAATGGGGCCACATCCGGAAAAATCGCCGTGACCGTGGATGGAGAGACCGCACAGAGCAGCACCGATTTCACCATTCTAGATCCTCCAACAATTTCCATAAGCGGTTTTACTCCGGATCAAGAAAATGTGGGCGCCCAAGTTGTTATCGAAGGAGAGAACTTTGACCCCGACCCTGCTAATAACACCGTTGAATTCAATGGCGTAGCCGCGCAAGTAACCGCTGCCAACGGCACATACCTAACCGTGACCGTGCCCGAAGGGACCACCACTGGGACCATCACCGTTACCGTTGGGGAACAGACCGTGGAAAGTACAACGGAGTTTACTGTGGGGCCGTGGCGGAGATTGGCCGATTTTCCAGGTGAAGCCCGAAGAGATGCGATTATCGCTACTTTGGAAGATGGGAATGGAAATCCCATAATCATGGCTGGTTTTGGATATGGGCTTAATTCTGGTCAATTGGATGATTTCTGGACCTATAACCCGCAATCCAATGATTGGACAGGTGACCCCAATAGCTATTCAAAAAGAAATGGGGCTTTCTCCTTTGTAATCAATAATATATGGTATCTGGGAGGCGGATATGATGGTATAGAGCTAAACGATTTTTACAAGTTCGATCCCGAATGGACTGCTATCGCCAATGCACCATATTTAGGAACAAACAGCCCTTCATTTGTATATGGAAATACTGGGTTTATATATGGAAGGACTTCTGATTTTTCAGCCTTTTATGCATATGACACAGATCAAAACATGTGGTTTGCCAAGAATCCTTTTGAGGTAAATCCGAGGGTCAGTCCTTGTGGATTTGCTATCAATGGAAAAGGATATATAGCTACAGGAAGCTATGATGGGACTTATTTTAATGATTTGCACCAGTACGACTTTAACCTTAATTCTTGGACTGATAAAAAATCCCTTGATAGTGGATTGGAAAGATATGGAGCCATAGGTTTTGCCATAAACGGAAAAGGGTATCTAAGTACAGGTGTCAACTTTACTACTTCCACCTATTTCAATGATATTTGGGAATACAACCCTGGCACCGACACATGGACTGCCAAAACATCCTATCCAGGTTCTGGGCGATATGGGGCTTCTGCGACCACGATAGACGGCAAAGCCTACATTGTATTTGGCGAGGGTGATGGCAGCGACAACAATGATTTTTGGGAATACACCCCAGCTCTTGATAATTAAGAATACCCTATTCTTAATAAAAAACGCCGCACATATGTGCGGCGTTTTTCCTCCATTTAAGATTAGACTTATAACTGGATTTCATCATCAACCCAAAATGGGCATCCATCAATCCAAAACACCCATCCGTTAATTGCGCTCCTGAAAGCCCGTTGATTTCCAATACATTGGTTTACAAACATAAATTTATCATGAAAAAAATACACTACTTATGCTTGGGCCTCGCCCTTGTCCTTACCTCTTGTGGAAAGGATGATCCCAACCCGCCCGATGACCCGACCTCCAACCCACCTACCATTGCAAGTTTTTCCCCAACGGAAGGTACTCCCGGCTCCACTGTGGAGATCATAGGAACCAACTTTAGTACGGTAAAGACCGAGAATGCGGTAAAGTTCAATGGGACCAGCGCTTCTGTGGGCATTGCCACGGCCACCAAGCTAACCGTGAGCGTTCCCAATGGTGCCACATCCGGAAAAATCGCCGTGACCGTGGATGGAGAGACCGCACAAAGCTCCGGAACCTTCACCGTGACCGAGCCCTCGGCCAATGCGCCCACCATTGACAGCTTTTCTCCGCAAGAAGGAACACCCGGCACCATTGTGGTGATCATAGGAACCAACTTCAGTACCATAAAAACTGAAAATACGGTCGAATTCAATGGAACCGAGGCCACGGTGAGCATTGCAGGTGCCACCCTACTCACTGTTGTAGTCCCCAATGGGGCCACATCCGGGAAAATTACGGTCACCGTGGGTGGGCAGACCGCCCAGAGCAGTACCGACTTTACCGTGCTGGATCCAAGCGTTTCCATAAGTGGGTTTGCCCCAGACCAAGAAAATGTGGGTGCCCAAGTGGTTATAGAAGGCGAAAACTTTGATCCCAACTCTGCCAATAACACCGTTAAGTTCAATGGTGTAGCCGCCGAAGTGACTGCAGCCACCGCAACAAACCTAACCGTGACCGTGCCTGAAGGGGCCACCACAGGGACCATCACCGTGACCGTTGGGGAACAGACCGCAGAAAGTGCAACAGAATTTACCGTAGGACCGTGGAGACAGCTAACAACCCCATCATGGATGGATTATCCCATACGAGGCGGTAATATGGCCGTATTAAAAAACGACAATGACGAGGACGAAATCTATTTTGGGTTTGGCCGATATGGTAATGGGCCTTTTGTCTATTCAAACGAAGTTCATGTCTATGACATTGCCAGCGACACATGGGAAAGTGCCAGCGAACCCCCGGTAACAGGCAGATATAATGCAGCTTCATTTGTACTGAACAATAAGTGGCACATCATAACCGGAAAGAATGGCAATGGGGATATTGACGATAGTTGGTTCTATGACCCTGCCACAGAAACCTGGGAAAGCCTTGGGGCAACTGCCTATGGTAGTGGGCTATCCTCTTTTTGTGGAGACATTGCATGTTTTGTATATGGTATAAAGGAAAACTTTGTAGAAGGCAAACTAAAGAGTTATGATGGCAATACATGGACTGACAAAGATATCCTAACGGAATCCAACAAAAGTATCTTGGATGCCGTAGGGTTCAGAATTGGTAGCCAGGGCTATGTGGTTACAGGAAAAGGTGTGAATTACGCAAGTTCACTATTTAGGTACAGCATGGTAACTAGTTCATCGGGACAATTGGGCGCAGTCCCCTTTACCCTCAGAACTGAAGCCATAGGTATCGGCATGGGAACTAAAGCATACGTAGGTCTTGGATTAAGCGAAAACCTTATAAGTGTAGATGATATTTGGGAATATGATCAAGGCTCGAATTCTTGGACCCAAAAGTCCAATTTCCCGGGAGGAGGAAGACAAGGCGCCGCCGCCGTTGCGCATGGAGAACATATTTACATTCTAGGTGGTGTTGGGAATGCCTTACAAGAAGAACTGAAGACCTTCTGGCGATACACCCCAGCCCTTGATAATTAAGAACAAGCCTTTTTACAGTAAATAACGCCGCACATATGTGCGGCGTTATTCTTCCATTTGAGTTTAGACTTATAACTGGATTTCATCATCAACCCAAAATGATCATCCATCAATCCAAAGTGCCCATCCGTTAATTGCACATCTAAAGACCCATTGATTACCAATACCTTGTCTATAAACAAAATAATCTATTATGAAAAAATTACACTACTTATGCTTGGGCCTCGCCCTAGTCCTTGCCGCTTGCGGAAAGGATGATCCCAACCCGCCCGATGACCCGACCTCCAACCCGCCCACCATTGACAGCTTTACTCCGCAAGAAGGAACACCCGGCGCCATTGTGGTGATCATAGGAACCAACTTCAGTACCGTAAAAACTGAAAACACGGTCAAGTTCAATGGAACCGAGGCCACGGTGAGCATTGCAGATGCCACCCTACTCACTGTTGTAGTCCCCAATGGGGCCACATCCGGGAAAATTACTGTTACGGTAGACGGGCAGACCGCCCAGAGCAGTACCGATTTTACCGTGACCGAGCCTTCGGCCAATGCGCCCACCATTGATAGCTTTTCTCCACAAGAAGGAACACCCGGCACCATTGTGGAAATCTTAGGGACCAACTTTAGTACGGTAAAGACCGAGAATGCGGTAAAGTTCAATGGAACCAGCGCAAATGTGAGCAATGCCACGGCTACAATGCTCACTGTTGAAGTGCCCAATGGAGCCGAGACCGGACCCATATCAGTAACCGTAAATGGGGAAACGGCCCAGAGTGGCACCGATTTTACCGTGACCGAGCCCTCTGGCAACAGTCTAGCCATTCAAGATTTCAGCCCTATGCAGGGGCCAATTGGTACGTCTGTGACCATTAATGTTACAGGTATCTCTTTATCAGACTATGCTTTTAACGAGGTTGTTGTAAAATTCAATGGCATCCAAACGTCTGTAAACCAAAAATCATCTTCCTCGGTAATCGTTTATGTGCCAACTTTTGCCACCACTGGAAAAATAAGTATAGAAGTTGGTGGGGAAACCGCGGTAAGCGATGAGGACTTTACCGTAACCGGCCCTTGGAGGCGCATAGCCGATTTTGCAGGCAATCTGGGAAATTCTTATAGAAGAGATGGGATTATGGCAAGCTTGATGGACAATCAAAGTAATCCCAAAATCTTTGCTGGCCTTGGTGAAAATGGTTCTTTCGGCACTAATGGTCAAAAAGATATTTGGTCTTATGATATCAATACCAACAGCTGGGAGCAGAAAACGGATTTTCCCGGTGGAGCTAGAAAGAACGCATTTTCCTTTGTTTTGGACAACAAGTGGTACGTAGGAGGAGGTATAAATAATGTGCCCGAAACTGTAAATGATTTTTGGGTCTACGACCCCATTGCCGATTCATGGACCGGACTGGATACCCCCCCTGTTGCACTTGGATATAGTTTGACAACATTTACCATCAATGGCAAAGGGTATGTGTTTGGAGTAGCCGATGACCAAAACAACTTTAAGCGTATCGGTCTTTATGAATACGATCCCATTAATAACATATGGGAGAGAAAAAAGGACTTAGGACCGTCATCCATTAGTGGATTTCTGTATGCTGCAGGTTTTGCCATTAATGGCAAGGGATACATTGTGGGCGGAGGTATTCCCGGTGTTTATTCTGAAGAAACTTGGGAATATGATCCAAACAATGACACTTGGACCCAAAAAGCCGACTTTGGGGGCGGAAAAAGACAATATCATCTTGGGTATTCCATGAATGGCATGGGATATGCCGGTATGGGAATTGACCAAAACAACAATGACCACAAAGACCTATGGCAATTTGATCCCACAGATGGGGCTTCAGGGTCTTGGACCCAAAAGACAGATCTTCCCGATGGCAATCGCCAGTACTCCTCCGCAGTTGCAACTGACAACAAAGCTTACTTTATTTTTGGAGCTATCATTGGAGCAGAATATGAACAATTTTGGGAATATACTCCTGCCTTTGACAATTAAAAGTTAACGTCTTTCTAATAAGAACGCCGCACTTAAGTGCGGCGTTCTTATTGTATTGTTCTGGAAGGCCAGCTGTTTACCGTCTGTTCTACTGGCTCAAAAACCAAAACATACTTTATGTCCTTCCTGCGAAGGCAGGAAACCACATCCCATCCAAACATGCCCCACAATATTCACCAATACTACGTTTATATCCTTACCAACCACAAAAACGGCACTCTATACATTGGCATGACCAACAACTTACAACGGCGGGTCCAAGAACATAAGAGCGGAAAGTTAAAGGGTTTTACACAGCGATATGGTCTTCATATACTCGTCTACTATGAATTTCATCAATACGTTTCCAATGCCATTCTTAGGGAAAAGCAACTCAAAAAATGGAAGCGTTCATGGAAAATACGGCTTATTGAGGAACAAAATCCTCATTGGGTTGATTTGGCCAAGGGGTGGTTTTAATAATGGATTCCTGCCTCCGCAGGAATGACAAAAGAAAAGATCAAGCAAAGCAACAAGCCTTCAGGAATGACAAAAGAAAAGATCAAGCAAAGCAACAAGTTTTCAGGAATGACAAAAGAAAAGATCAGGCAAAGCAACAAGCTTTCAGGAATGGCCAAAGAAAAAGATCAAGCAAAGCAACAAGCCTTCAGGAATGATACAAGAGAAAAGATTCGACAACAAAATAAGCTGAAAAAAGGTCAGGGACCATTGGCTGAAAAGAGTCAAACCCTTAAAACGCAATCATGGTATAGCATACCTAAACAAGCAAAAACGCCGCACAAATGTGCGGCGTTTGGTTTCTATTGAATTGGAAAATTTATGTTGTGTGGATTCCGAAACAAGTTCGGAATAATTCAACCATTACCTTTGAATACTACCTATGCAGTTTTCAAAGCTGGGTTTCATTAATAAGCCCACATATCCTGCTCCCGGTCGCGAATCGTTTCTTTGATTCGTTGTGCTTCCAGCAATTGGAACAGGGCATTGTCAAAAATGTAATCGTCTATCTTACGATCTCCGTGGACGTTGTCCTCCTTGTAGATCACCCCATTGAAACGTCTTGCGTTCAATAGCATGTCATACGAGATGGGTCTTGCGGAGTTCCGTTGGTTGTACACTTTGGCTTCGTGCAACACTTGTCGTGCGGCAGGATACCAAACCCAGAACAGTTCTACTTTGTTCTCTCCCGGGTCTATGGACTCATCGTCTATAAAGTTTACGTCCGGAGCCACTGGGGCAATCCCCAATAGACGGTACTTGAGTTCCCCTTGGCGCTTGTCAAAGTACCAGATTCCCTTTATGCGATACTCTTCAATATCGGCCGCGGTCAAATCCCTTTGGTTGATAAACTCAGGGGAAATACGCTCACCGGCGTTCAATTGCTCGTATCCCAAATCGGTGGTATCCACTTTACTCAAGGTGGCGGAAAGATCGCTCAAGCTCCTTTTTTCGGTAAAGTACGAATCCGTGTACACCTCGGTCAGTTTCCCGTTCCTGATGTTTTTCATCAGCACGTGGTACAAAGACCTTCGGTCTGCCCCAATACCTATGGTATCGGTGGGATAGTACAACGGAAAGTTGACACGCTCATCCAAGTCAATGGTTTCCCAAACGGTCTTGGACCATAGGATGTCCCTATCATCCACATAACCGTACTCGAGGGGAGCGTCATTGTCCTGCTCAATCTGAGCTTCGGTCTTTTTGCCAATATCGTCTGGTAACTTGGCGTTCAAAATGTTCGCCTGTCCCATCATTGATACGGGCAATACGCCCAACAATCCGATTATAAATACATTTTTCCAATTCATGATCACTTCTATACTTTATTAGTTTGTAAGCTCAACCACAACCGGAGATACTTTCTTCAACTTGTAGCTCTTGTTGTTGGTGATATAGGCTTGGATATCGAAAATCTGAACCGCATCGCCTCGTTGTGCCCTTTGCAAGGCAGACTTGGCACGGTTGTCCAATTTGTTTCCATTAACAACCACGGTAGGCTGACCAGGCACTTTGAACTTGAACTGCCCAACGGCAAGGTTCAAATCAAAATCGAAGTCTTCCAACATGGCACCAATGGTAGAAATCTCAAGATTCTTTCTTGGCATCTTAACGCTACCAGACTCTCCACGAACCGTACCACCGGGTCTTGGAATATCCTTGATACGGAACTCAGACTTGGTAGAGATACCTTTACCATCAGGCAATGTTCCTGAAGCGGTAATGGTAACGGACCTACCTGTACCTGGGTTCATCACATACTGGCTACCACTTCTTCTGGTCAAACCGGTAGCGGATGCAGATACCTTATTGTCTGGAATACCAGGAATGGAGATGGTCATTGGGTTGGCAACACCACGGTACACCACGTTCATCTTATCTGCAGAAATTACCGCAGCATTAGGCATGGAAATGGTCGCAAAGGTATTGTTCACCTCAACGGGCACTTCTTTTCCATCCTGCATGAAGTACATGGTTCCTTTAATGGTGTGGTCACCTGGGGTACCGGCACTGATCAACATTTTAATACCTCCAGCTTCCAAAGCGTAGTCTTTACCTTCGGCCAAAGTTCTACCATCCAACGTCAACTCTGCTTTCACAGGAGTGGATGTCTTATCGGTTTTACTTACAATGATTTTACCATCATACTTTTCACCAGAGTAGTAGGCCGTTTTAGGGGCCGCCAAAGAACTGGCAAAATTGGTCAAGGATACGGCAGCGGTCAAGTTACCTTCCAAAAGGTTTTTCAACACCTCTTGCTCAGTAGTCTTGATATCGGCCTGCAATTGGGTCAACTTGGTCAAAGAGGCCACCAATGGGAACCCTTCGTAGTGATAGTTGATCCAATCTTGACGTGTACCGTCCCTTTTCTCTACCTTACCATCGGCGTCACCAGTTGCAAAACGGGTCTTTACAGCTTCCTTAACAGCGGTAAACTTCCCTTCGGGCAATGTGTTGACAACACCTTCACGGTAATCATTGATCTGCTTCATGAACTCTTTTCCTTCAGGGCCTAGGTTATCTCCCTGGAAAAACTTCTGGTCCAAATAGTCAGATTTGTCCATGACCACATAGTCTTTGGGATCTTCAAGATCCTTGGTCATTTCTTGTTTCAATCCTTCCAGATAGGTATAATACTTATCGGAAAGTTCTTTGATTTGCTGAGCATTTTGGTACAATGTTCCGTACTCTGCCTCATTCTCTTCAGCTTTGGTTCCCAAGCTTGCCAAGAAATCGGAGTTACTGGAGTCCATTCTAGTGTTGGAAGTTTCCAGCTTTTCGTTCATTAGTCCGAAAGCGGCAAGTACTTCCTTGCTCATATTAAGTGCCAACATCGCGATGAAGATCAAGTACATAAGGTTGATCATCTTCTGACGTGGTGTTTGTTTTCCTGATGCCATGTTTATCTAATTAGAATTATAAATTAATTTGATTTGGGGTTTGATATCATTTAATCGATATCCTAATTAGTTCTTGCTACCCATGGCGGAAAGCATACCTCCATAAACTCCATTCAAGGAGGAAAGGTTCGTGGCCAAAGACTCCATTTGGTCTTTCAAGGCTCCTGCATTCTGTACAACTTCCTCGTTGATGGAAGCTTGTCTGCTAGCGCTTTCCAACTGTACTTTGTACAAGCTGTTCAAAGACTCCATTTGGGCAGCGGCGTGGGACAATTCCTCAGAATACTTTTTAGTGTGTTGAATAGCATCCGTAGTTGGAGTGATATTCTTGGCAGCACCTTCAAAACTCTTGATGCTCTCACCCAAGTTGGAGAAAAGCTCAGAATCAATCTTGGCCTCCTTAAGAAGGTCATCCAATTTTCTGGAAAGAAGTCCTTCAGCTTCCTGGGCCTCTTTGGCGTCCTGCTTTTTAGAAGCACTCTGCTGACCACCGGCCAATTCTGGGTATACCAAGGACCAATCGTATTCGTCGTCCACAGGTTCAAATGCACTGATAGCGAAGATCAATGCTTCAGTAATAAGACCTACCGCAAGAAGAAGTCCACCTGTAAGGGGTCCAAACTCCCAGTGAAGGATCTTGAACAATGCACCAATGATTACCACCGATGCTCCAAGCCCGTAGGCCATGTTAAACAGCTTTTTTGTTGATTTTGACTGTGCCATAATTCTAGTTTTAATTAAGTTATATAAATAAGTATTTGGTTACTGGTTTATTTATATAATGTTCTCTCTAATTCTTAATTGTTATAATCCGCTTCTGCTTCCGTTGGTGGAATCCTCTTCACCCATATAGTCCTGTACGGTTCTGAAACCGATGTAACTTCTGGCGGAATCCTGATATTCATAATCCCTGGTACTCACCTGAAGGAAGTATGCCACATCCTTCCAAGATCCACCGCGGATCACTTTTCTTTGGTTTTGTCCTGAACCTACGTTGGGGTTCATGGTGGACAGGTATTCATAAGCTCCCTGATCAAAGCTGGAGCTGGTCCATTCCGATACGTTACCCGCCATATTGTATAGATTGTACTCGTTGGGCTCAAATGATTTGGCCTCTACGGTGTACAAAGCGGCATCTGCTGCATAATCTCCACGCTGTGGCTTAAAGTTAGCCATAAAACAACCGGTATCACTGATCACATAAGGACCACCCCAAGGGTAGGTACCTCCTTCAATGCCACCACGGGCAGCATATTCCCACTCGGCTTCGGTAGGCAATCTGAACTGGTTCACAAATTGTCTCCCACGAGACTTTTGATCATCGTTCTTGAATTTGGTCCTCCAGTTACAGAACGCTTTGGCCTGCATCCAGTTTACCCCAACCACAGGGTAATCACTATAGGCATCGTGCCAGAAGTAATCGTTATGCATGGGCTCATTATAGGAATATTCAAAATCCCTGATCCACACTGTGGTATCCGGATAGATCTCCAACTCCTCATGCTTGATAAACTCTTTTCTGCTACCAGCACGGGCTCGTGCTGCAGCCTCAATATCCATCCAGCTATACTTGTATTTTAGTTTGGTAACATCAATAGATCGTAGACCATTGTAGCTTTCTTCTTCTGAAAGATAAATGGAATCCATTACCTCGGCATAGTATTCATCTGGATACTCAGAAGTATCCCATACCAAATCCACATCTTTGTTCAAACCACGTCCCTCGTATCCGGTTTCCCCCAGACCAGCGTAGTTGTCCAACATATACTTGTCATAGACCGAAAGTTCAGTAGTATCCGTATCCTTAAAAGCATACTCTCCAATACCTTCATCTTCTGGGCTAATCCCCAACTCATCTGCCAAGATGGCCAATCTGGTCCGTACAATGGAATCCTTTACCCACTCCACAAACTGACGGTACTCACTATTGGTGATCTCCGTATCGTCCATATAAAAAGAACGTACGGTAACCGTTCTTGTGGGAGCATTCAATACTTTGGCCTGGTCTTCCTCGGCCTTACCCATAACAAAGGCACCTCGTGGAATCAGTTCCATTCCATAGGGTTTCTCGGGATGCCATTTCTTTCCAGGGGCCCCAACTAGTTCACCTTTCGACCTCGATTTAGAGCCGCAACTGCTAAGCAAAAAAACAAGTGCTATAGATGAAATGAATAGCTTTCTCATACTTTAGGTTAAATTTTCGATTCAAGATTATAAACGGTGCAACACAAATTCATTACTCTCAAAACTATTTTTTGAATAATTTATTGTGTAAGAAAATCAATGCTTAAAAATTAATTTGTTTAGTTAAGGCCCTTTCTATAGGCCTTGAACCACCTTTCTGGAATGTTCTGGTTGCAAGCATCCAAATAGTCCCCTTCGGTGCAAGGTAATAACGCCACCGAATTTGTTTTATTATGTTGGGGTAAAATTGATGGAACTTCCACCCACCAACGTTCGGTAACGTGGCTTTTGTAAAAGACCAGTTCCTCGGTATCCGTGGGCACGGTAAACTTAGTGAAGTCCTCACTCTTGGATGTGGGTTTTTCCTGAATCCTAAAACTCAACCCCTCTATAAAGTACCATATGATCTGGGCGATCATTTGAAAGGCCTGGTACGAGTTTTCCCCTTCGTAGATACCGAACAGGGATACGCGATCACTGATACCGGCATATCGGGCAATGGCACAGATTTCCCTTCCTGTAAAACCATTGGGGGAAAAGTTTCTGTGCGAGCCCATCTCGGCCGCCCTAATGGCGCGCAAATCCAAACTTACAATGTCACTGCTTCGTAAAACAGGTTCGGCCAATTCTATGTCAGAGGCTATTTCCCCCAACCGATAGGCATCAAAGAACAAGCGCTCCATAAGATCTATTTCCTCTTGGGCATTGAAATAGCTTTGGTATCCTATGTTGGAAAAATTGAAGAGATTATTGGGTTTGTCCGTGATGATACGGCTCATATAGGAATGGGAGGAAATCAATTCCTCATCCTCCCCAAAATCAAAACGGCTATCTATGGAGACCAGGTTCACCATATCCCTGATCTTGTCAAACGCCCTATAGGTGGGCAGGGTAATATCTTGGGTATATCCTATTATAATAGGTATGATGTTTTCTTCCAGCAGTCCGGCGGCGATTTCCTTGACCACAAAATAGGTATCCTCAACCGTCTCACCTTCCTCCACGTCACCGATATCGATGATGGTGGAGTTCCAATTGCCCATCATGAGCCGGTACAATTGAATCCGGATTTCCTCCAAATCCAATTTTTCCGTTTTCTTCTCAAAGGCATTTCTGGATTCCTTTACGCCGAAAATGGCCACATCGGCGTGGGCAAAGACGGGAAGCCCGTCCTTTTCGGTATGCATATGGATATTCTTTCCCAGTGCCTGCGGCGGCAACAATTCGGAAAATGCCAATACCTTGTCCTTGACGGGGACCAAAAAATCGAATGCCATATTATTTTTTCGCTTTTGCTTTTGCTTTGGCTTTTTTCTTAGGTGACTTCTTTTCCAAAAGGGCTTGGGCCTCTTCCAAGGAAATCTTTGTGGCATCCACATCCTTGGCGAGTTCCACCTTGATTCTTCCCTTTATGATATTATGCCTTCCCCATCTGGCCTTTTCTATCCGTATTTTTTCCTCTGGCCATTCTTGTACCAGCTTTTCGGCCTCCTTTTTCTTTTTATCCTCGATGAGTTGTTCAATATCGGATTGGGAAAGATTGTCAAAATCGTATTTTTTGTTCACATTGATGAACATCCCATCCCATTTGATGAAAGGTCCAAACCTTCCCGTGCCTTTGGTCACCTCTTTACCTTCATAGTTGGCAATCGGGGCATCGGCTTTTTCCTTTTCCTTGATCAGTTCTATGGCGCGGTCCAAATCCACATCAAAAGCACTTTCACCTTGGGCCAATGAGATGAATTTTTTACCAAAACGCACATATGGTCCATATCTACCTACATTGGCTTCAATTTCCTCTCCTTTATATTCCCCTAATTTTCGCGGTAATTCAAAAAGCTCCATGGCTTCCTCAAAAGTAATGGTGCCTATGGACTGGTCCGGCAAAAGGCTTGCGAACAAGGGCTTCTCTTCCTCATCCACGGTTCCAATTTGGACCATGGGGCCAAAACGTCCCAATCTGGCAGCTACTTGCCGTCCTGTTTTTGGGTCGGTACCCAAAACACGTTCCCCACTGGCACGTTCCGCATTTTCCTCAACCTCAAGTACATTGGGATGAAAATCCTTGTAGAAGGTTTTCATCATTTCTTGCCAATCTTCTTCCCCTGCGGCGATCTCATCAAAATCCTCCTCTACTTGGGCGGTAAAATTATAGTCGAGAATCTTGGTAAAATGGTCCACCAAGAAATCATTTACGATCATTCCTATATCCGTTGGCACCAATTTTCCCTTATCAGAGCCAACCATTTCAGATAGTCCTTTTTCGGAAATATCCCCTTCCTCAAGGACCAACTGTACATATTTGCGTTCTGAACCTTCCACGGTTCCTTTTTCCACATAACCCCTATTCTGTATGGTGGAAATGGTAGGGGCATAGGTTGATGGTCTTCCTATACCCAATTCTTCTAGTTTCTTCACCAATGAGGCTTCCGTATAGCGATAAGGCGCCCGTGTAAAACGCTCTGTGGCCGATATAAAAACATTCTGAAGGGCCTCACCGACCTGCATGGCCGGAAGCATGCCTTCCTGTTCCTCGGTCAAATCCTCTTCATCGGTACTTTCCAAGTATACTTTTAGGAATCCATCAAATTTGACCACTTCTCCATTGGCCGTGAATTCTTCGCTATGCGAATTGGCCTTGATCTTTACATTGGTACGCTCCAATTGGGCATCGCTCATTTGGGAGGCCAAGGTACGTTTCCAAATAAGTTCGTATAGTTTGGCCTGATCCCTTTCCAAGGAGGGCGACTGTAATTTCATATCTGTGGGGCGAACGGCTTCGTGCGCTTCCTGTGCCCCTTTGGATTTCCCGGTAAAGTTCCGTACCTGACTGTAGTTCTCCCCATAGTTCTGAACGATGGCCTCCTTGGCGGCACTCAATGCTTCGTTGGATAGGTTCACACTGTCCGTTCTCATATAGGTAATAAGTCCGGCCTCATACAGACGTTGGGCCACTTGCATGGTCCTACTCACCGAAAAGTAGAGTTTTCTGGATGCTTCCTGCTGAAGTGTGGAAGTGGTGAATGGGGGTGCCGGGGATTTTTTCGCCGGTTTTTTATCCAGATTCGCCACCGAAAAATCGGCTCCTATGTTTTGCTCTAGAAAAATGGCCGCAGCCTCTTTGGTGGGAAAGGTTTTGTTGAGTTTGGAAGAAAATACACTCCCATTTGCAGTCTTAAAATCGGCCCTGATCCTGAACGATGCTTCCGGGGTGAACCCTTCAATTTCCCGTTCCCTTTCCACAATCAAACGAACGGCCACGGATTGTACCCGTCCTGCAGAAAGGCCCGGTTTTATTTTTTTCCAAAGTACCGGGGAAAGCTCATAACCCACCAAACGGTCCAAGACCCTACGGGCCTGTTGTGCATTTACCAAATTATAGTTGATGTCCCGGGGATTTTCAATGGCCTTTTGGATGGCCGATTTGGTTATGGAATTGAAAACAATGCGCTTAGTCTTTTCCTTGTCCAATTTCAGCTCTTCTGCCAAGTGCCATGAAATGGCCTCTCCCTCTCGGTCCTCATCACTGGCCAACCAGATGGTTTCGGCCTTTTTAGCCAAGTCCCTCAGCTTTTTTACCAAGGCCCTCTTCTCCTTGTCCACGGTATATTTTGGCTTAAAATCGTTTTCTACGTCTACACCTAGTTCCTTGGAGGGCAAATCGGCAATATGCCCAAAACTGGATTCAACTTGAAACTCTTTTCCTAAAAAACGTTCTATGGTCTTAGCCTTTGCGGGGGACTCAACAATCACTAAATTCTTTGGCATGCACTGGGTTTTGTGGTAACAAAAGTATATCAAAATTTCGATTTTGAATTTTTTCCAAACTTTTGGGCAAAAAAATATCCCGTGAAAAACGGGATATTCAAGTGTAACATGATGTGTTTTTTAGTTAAGCCCTATCTGGCTGATGAGCTTTATTCCATCCTCCAAATACTCATATTGATACAGGACCTCATCCCCCACCATGATCAAATGATCTTCCAAGGGAATAACATCAAACGTAACAATATCTTCAAAATGATTTAACTCCTGAAGGTCATTGATATCGGTCTTGTCATATACCTTAAGACCTGAATCCCCATCACAGATAAAAAGTTTTTCATCCTTGATTCCCAATCCATAAGGTCCATCCATGGAATAGATAATGGCCAACTCGGGGTTTTCAATATTGGAAATATCCACTATGTACAATCCGCTTTCCGTAGCTCCACACCAATTGCCACCCCTTAGGGTAACATAGGCGTAGTCCCCGTCCACCACTACTGGGTCGCAAGCGGTACCATGCTCAAATTCAGAAACGAAAGTAGGTTCGGCAGGATTGGTGATGTCATAAATGTACATCCCCCGCATACTGCCCAAAAACAGATGGTTGCCCTTGTTGAAAATGGTCTCAATATCGAATCCGGCATAGACATCTTCCTTCTCTTCCGGATTGTCCAAATCGGAAATATTAAAAATATTGATGTTATGGCTGTCCACCGCATAGAGGTAATCGTCCACAATCTTAAACCGGGCCAAAGAACCGCCTTGTCCAGTTCCAACCCCTGCATCAGTGGCCATGTTGGCATCTTCAGCGAAGGCAATCATATAATTTCCGAAACGGGTCTGGTATTCCTTTTCGGTAAGGCGCTCTGAAACCACTTCCCAGCCAACAAGAATTCCATCCCCAATATTGTTAAACTCATCATATTCCACTACATCCGCTTCAAATGGAAAGAAACCCTGATTGTTGTTCAGTACATTTTTCAATCGGGCCACCTGATTGATAGTATTGATGTCCGAGATATCAAGAACCACCAAATCCATAAGACTGTCCGCATACAGATAATCGTCCTTGATGGAGATATCCACATTTCCAATAATTCTGATGAAACCAATTTTTACGGGTTGCTGTGGATTGGCATTGTTGATTACATGAATGCCCTGATACTTGTCATTGACAAAAATGTAGTCTTTATAGGTATATATCTTTCCAGATTCTTCAATGGGGCGTGGTGCTATCACATCCACACTTTCCGAAAATTCGGCCTGGCTCATCACAATGGGTTTGGCCACCAAGTACTCGGTATACTCGCCTTTAGGTTCATCGTCGTCACAGGAAACAAAAAGCAATAGGGTCAAGGAAAATAGGAATGGGATTTTCTTTTTCATGGGTATTGTTTTTTATTACCCTAGATGAAACCCTAAAAAGAAAGTTGCGCAAATTTTACCTTAAACTTCCATATCATCCTGAAAACCAACGGTATTCTTATAGATGAAATAGACAGGTATCTTACTCAACATGGCAGTGAAAAATACTCCCACGAAGCACAGTATCACTCCCAACTGGGCTACCAAACTTGTTACCAGGAGCAAGGCAATGATGATTCCCCAGTTTTTATTTCCCAAGGCAAATCCTCCCTTTGCCATCTCCATTCCTGTTAAATCTTCACCAAAGGCCAAGAAAGCGGGGAAGAGTGACATGGGAACAATCAAATAAATGATTCCCAATCCGCAGGTGAGCATCGCCAAAAAAACCAACCCCAACATGATAAGGGATAGCATCAGTGCCTTTCCCAAATATGGTTTTTTCAAATAGAAAAAGTAGGCGTCCTTTTCTACGTCCCCAAAATCGTTCTGCTTGCATATCCGCAGAAAGGCCGCATTCAAGCAAAGACCTATGGTCATTACCGCAAGGAAGAAAAAAGGCATCAACAAAAACATAAAAATCAAGGCCCCTGGAGGTGCCTGTCCATTTTCAAAAGATGCGGGATCGGTTATGCCATAGGCAATCAAGGGACTGTACAGAACAATATAAAAGGGTAGGATGGAAACAAAAGTCAAGAGCAAGGTAATAAATCCTTGAAGCCATACCTTTTTAAAGAGTTCAATGGTTGCATTGAATATGCTTCCAAAATCCAAGGAATTACTTTGTTCGATGCGTTGGGATAGATCAGTAAAGTTCATAATACAAATGATTTGGGCAAACCCTACATCAACATTAACCAAAAAACCTTAATGGATCACTAAAAAATACTGCCAAATTGTCACTAAAATGGAATAAGCATTATCTTTGCTGCCCATTGCAGAACTATGATCAAGGACGAAAGCGTAGAGAAAATAATAGACGAAAGCCAACAGGGAAGTACCCTGGCCCTAGAGAACAACGATAAAAACTCCCGTAAACTTTATATAGAAAGTTATGGGTGCCAGATGAACTTTTCGGATAGTGAAATCGTGGCCTCTATTTTGGCCAAGGAAGGTTTCAATACCACCCAGAAGCTTGAGGAAGCCGACTTGGTGCTCGTGAACACCTGTTCCATCCGTGAAAAGGCAGAACAGACCGTGCGCAAAAGACTGGAAAAGTTCAATGCCGTAAAAAGGACCAACCCCGGAATGAAAGTAGGGGTTTTGGGCTGTATGGCCGAACGTTTGAAGAGCAAGTTCCTTGAAGAGGAAAAAATTGTGGATATGGTAGTGGGACCCGATGCCTACAAGGATCTTCCCAACCTTATCCAAGAAATTGACGAAGGTCGAAATGCCGTAAACGTTATCCTATCCAAGGATGAAACCTATGGCGATGTGGCGCCGGTCCGGTTGAACTCCAATGGTATCAGTGCCTTTGTATCCATTACCCGAGGCTGCGACAATATGTGCACCTTCTGTGTGGTTCCCTTTACCCGCGGACGGGAACGCAGTCGTGACCCCCAATCCATTTTGGAGGAAGTGAACGACCTTTGGGAAAGAGGCTTTAGGGAAATTACCCTTTTGGGCCAAAATGTGGACAGTTACCTTTGGTACGGTGGCGGACTCAAAAAAGATTTTGACAAGGCTTCCGAGATGCAGAAGGCCACTTCGGTGAATTTTGCCAAGCTTTTGGAGCTTGTGGCCTTGGCCCAACCCAAAATGCGCATCCGTTTTTCCACATCCAATCCGCAGGATATGACCTTGGATGTGATTGAGGCCATGGCCAAATATGAAAATATCTGCAAGTATATCCATCTACCTGTACAGAGTGGCAGCAACCGCATTTTAAAGGAGATGAACCGCCTACACACCCGGGAGGAATATTTTGAGCTTATTGACAATATCAAAAAAATTATCCCCGATTGTGCCATCAGTCAGGATATGATCACTGGTTTCCCTACAGAGACCGAAGAGGATCATCAAGATACCTTGAGCCTCATGGAGTATGTGAAATATGACTTTGGGTTCATGTTTGCCTATTCTGAACGGCCCGGAACCTTGGCCGAGAGAAAGATGGAGGACGATATTCCTGAAGCCGTCAAGAAAAGACGCCTTACGGAAATCATCGAAATACAACAAAAACACAGTCTGTACCGCACCCAGCAACATGTGGGCAAAATAGAGGAAGTCCTTATTGAAGGGCCCTCCAAAAAATCCGATGCCCACTGGATGGGCCGGAATTCGCAAAACACGGTGGTGGTCTTTCCAAAGGAAAACTACCAAGTGGGTGATTTTGTGAACGTAAAAATCAATGATTGTACCTCTGCCACACTCCTCGGAGAGGCTTTGGAATACTCAAAGAACAACTAATATATGGAGAATGTTCAATCCATTAAACAACGGTTTGAGCTCATTGGCAATGATGTCAAGCTCAACCGTGCCATAGAAAAGGCCATCCAAGTAGCCCCCACGGACATCTCGGTTTTGGTGACCGGCGAAAGTGGGGTGGGAAAAGAGGCCATTCCCAAGATCATCCATTCCCTATCGCACCGCAAACACGCCAAATATATTGCCGTAAACTGTGGGGCCATCCCGGAAGGGACCATAGACAGTGAATTGTTTGGCCACGAGAAAGGGGCCTTTACCGGAGCCACCCAGACCCGAAGCGGATATTTTGAGGTAGCCGATGGTGGAACCATTTTCTTGGACGAGGTGGGTGAACTTCCCCTTACCACTCAGGTGAGATTGCTCCGCGTTTTGGAAAATGGTGAGTTTTTAAAAGTGGGATCTTCCCAAGTCCAAAAAACGGATGTTAGAATTGTGGCCGCCACCAACATCAATATGTTCGAGGCCATTAAAAAGGAAAAGTTTCGGGAGGACCTTTACTATAGATTGAGTACTGTGGAAATTGGCATCCCCCCCCTTCGGGAACGCAGGGAGGACATCCATTTGCTGTTCAGGAAGTTTGCTTCGGATTTTGGACAGAAGTACAAAATGCCCACCATCCGACTGGAAGACGATGCGGTTCAATTATTATTGAAATACCGTTGGCCGGGCAACATTAGGCAATTGCGGAACATAGCGGAACAGATTTCGGTGCTTGAGGAAGACAGGAACATTTCTGCGGCAACCTTGAACAGCTACCTGCCCAGTTCCAGCGGTTCCAATTTACCAGCAGTGGTGGGGCAGACCAAAAAGGAAAGCGATTTCAGCAACGAACGGGAAATCCTGTACAAGGTTCTGTTCGATATGAAAAGTGACCTCAACGATTTGAAAAAACTGACCTTGGAATTACTAAAACATGATAATTCCGAAAAGGTACAGGAGGAAAATGAGACCTTGATCCGTAAAATTTACGGAGGCAAGGAAGAAGAGTTTGAGCAGGAAGAAGAGTCCATGGCCGAGGTACTGCACTTGCCGGAACCCGTAGTGGAAAACCCGGTGGTCGTGTCCCAGCCCCAAGAAGACCGGTACCATTTTGCCGAGGAAATCCAAGAGGAAGAAACCCTATCTTTACAGGAAAAGGAAATAGAGCTGATCAAAAAATCCTTGGAACGCAATCGCGGAAAACGCAAGGCCGCCGCAACCGAATTGGGCATTTCGGAACGGACTTTGTATCGAAAAATAAAACAATACGATCTGTAATGGGATTTATGAAAAAAAATGGTTTTAAAGTTGGGCTTTTAGGGTTGATCATCAGCTTTTATAGTTGTGGGGCCTATAATTTTTCAGGAGCGGACATAGGAACGGCCACCAGCTTTCAGGTCAACTTTTTCCAGAACTATGCCGACCAAAGCCCTGGTTCCACCATTGTGCCCGGACTAGATCGTGATTTTACACTGGCCCTACAGGACATGATCAACAACCTTACCAGTCTATCGCTCACGGGAAGTAATGGAGATTTATTATACGAAGGTGAAATTGTGGAATACAAGGTCATCCCCATGACGGCAACCTCGGACCAAAGAACGGCCCAAAACCGATTGACCATGAGCGTGAATGTTCGGTTTTACAATACCACAAAGGATGACTCAGATTTTGAACGCCGGTTTTCCTTTTTCTATGATTTTGATGCAGCGGCTTCTTTGACGTCGATCCAAGCGGCAGCACACGAGGAAATTTTTGAACGCCTTACCCAGGACATTTTCAACGCGTCCTTAGGAAATTGGTAATGATTATGAATGTATCGGATTTTATACATATTCTTCAAAAATCGAACACGATCCTGTCCCCAAAGCAGACCAGGGAGTTGGAAGACATTATTGAGGAGTATCCCTATTTTCAAGCCGCACGGGCACTGCACTTGAAGGGGCTTAAAAATCTGGACAGCTACAAATACAATGGGGCCCTAAAAGTGGCCGCGGCCCACACGGCGGACCGTGAGGTATTGTTCGATTATATCACATCCCAAGAATTTGTACAGAACAATATTGCCGACACCATTGCCGGAAGAGGAAGTAAACTGGAAGATCAAAATGCCGTTTCAGAGGAAATTGAACCCAGTGAGACCGTAAAAGCCATGCTGGTGGATGCCGAAGAAGTGGCTTTGCCCCAAAACCTTCAGGATGCCGAACAAATATTGAATCCGGCCCTGTTCAAATCCAAAACCCCCGAAGAACCTGTTTCGGAAGAAACCAAGGAAGAAGAACCCACTCCAGAAGCCGAACTGCAATTGGGCAAGCCCATTCCCTTTACCAAAAAAGAGAAGCATTCCTTTACCGAATGGCTCAAACTCACTTCCAAACATGAAGCGGAGGAGCCCCAAGAGGCACAGGAGGTCATGGAGGAGCTGGAGAAAAAGAAAAAATTTGAGCTCTTGGACAAGTTTATCGAGAACAATCCCAAAATTGTCCCCACAGAAAATGCCAATGCCAAGGTGAATATCAAAGAGTCCACCAAGTTCGATAAAAACGAGCTTATGACAGAGACTTTGGCCAAGGTATATCTGGAACAAAAGAAGTACAAAAAGGCCATTCAGTCCTTTAAAATATTGAGTTTGAAATATCCAGAAAAAAGTGGTTTCTTTGCAGACCAAATTCGGGCGGTGAAGAAGCTGCAGAAAGAAAAAGAATAATATACAATGAGCACGTTTTCCATTTTTTTGATATTGATCATTATCGTGTGCCTTTTGTTGGTCTTGGTCATCATGGTCCAAAACCCTAAAGGTGGTGGGTTGTCTTCCTCTTTCGGAGGTGGCGGAAACCAAGTTGTTGGTGGTGTAAAAAAGACAGGGGACTTTTTGGATAAAAGTACTTGGACCCTGGCCACTTTGTTGATTGTTTTGATTTTGCTTTCCAATGTTTCCCTAAAGGGAAGCTATAGCCAAGCAGATTCCAAATTGTTGCAAGGTGATGGTACGGAAACAGCTGTTCCGGAAGCGCTTCCTGAAGAAGTTCCAGAGCAGGTTCCTGCGGCAGATACCACAAATCCCGCTGACACGATCAACTAAGAACAATGACAACAGATACAAAAATGCCAGCTTGAATGACAAGCTGGCATTTTTGTTTTCCATAATGTCAGTTTTTGGGCAATGGCATAATTTCTGCCCCAATATTTCGAGAATTTTAAAAACAAATACCTAAAAAGTAAAAATATGGCTAAAGTAAGCATCAAACCATTGGCGGATCGGGTCTTGATCGAGCCTCTTCAGGCTGAGACCAAAACTGCCTCCGGTATCATCATTCCAGACAACGCAAAGGAAAAACCCCAAAAAGGCAATGTAGTTGCCGTTGGCCCTGGTACCAAGGATGAAAAAGTGACCGTAAAGGTTGGAGATACCGTACTCTATGGAAAATATGCCGGAACCGAACTTAAATTGGACGGAACGGATTATTTGATCATGCGCGAGAGTGATATTTTGGCAATAGTGTAACCAACATGTCATTCCCGCAAAAGCGGGAATCCATCTAGAAACCAAAAAGTATAACCCAAACGATTCCTGCCTCCGCAGGAATGACAAAACAAAATATAAAATGGCAAAAGACATTAAGTTTGATATAGATGCACGGGACGGCCTGAAACGAGGCGTTGATAAATTGGCCGAAGCCGTAAAAGTAACCTTGGGTCCCAAGGGAAGAAACGTGATCATCAGCAAATCCTTTGGCGCTCCCCAAGTGACCAAGGATGGTGTATCCGTTGCAAAAGAAATTGAATTGGAGGACGCCCTAGAAGATATGGGTGCCCAAATGGTGAAGGAAGTTGCTTCCAAAACCAATGACCAGGCCGGTGATGGTACCACTACTGCCACGGTTTTGGCCCAAGCGATTGTAAAAGAAGGTTTGAAAAACGTTGCCGCAGGTGCCAATCCTATGGATTTGAAACGCGGTATTGACAAAGCTGTTGAGGCTTTGGTGGCCGATTTGGAAAAACAAGCCAAAAAAGTAGGTAGCGATACTGACAAAATAAAGCAGGTTGCCGCTATTTCTTCCAACAATGACGATACCATTGGTGATCTTATCGCCACTGCTTTTGAAAAAGTAGGTAAAGAAGGTGTTATTACTGTAGAAGAAGCCAAAGGTACCGACACTTACGTAGATGTTGTGGAGGGAATGCAGTTTGACAGAGGTTATCTTTCTCCTTACTTCGTGACCGACACTGACAAAATGATTGCCGATTTGGAGAGTCCTTACATTCTTCTTTTCGACAAAAAAATCTCCAACCTACAGGAAATCCTTCCTATTCTTGAGCCTGTTGCGCAATCAGGAAGACCGTTGTTGATCATCGCCGAGGATGTTGAAGGACAAGCTTTGGCCACTTTGGTAGTGAACAAATTGAGAGGTGGTCTTAAAATTGCCGCTGTGAAGGCTCCTGGATTCGGTGACAGAAGAAAAGCCATGTTGGAAGACATCGCCATCTTGACCGGAGGTACCGTTATCTCTGAGGAAAGAGGTTTCTCTTTGGAAAATGCTTCTTTGGATATGTTGGGTACTGCCGAGACCGTAACCATCGATAAGGACAATACCACTATCGTAAATGGTTCAGGAAAAGCGACTGACATCAAAGCTAGAGTAAACCAAATCAAGGCGCAAATTGAGACTACAACCTCAGATTACGACAAGGAAAAATTGCAAGAGCGTTTGGCCAAATTGGCTGGTGGTGTTGCGGTATTGTACGTAGGTGCTGCCTCTGAAGTGGAAATGAAAGAGAAGAAAGACCGTGTGGACGATGCTTTGCATGCTACCCGCGCCGCCGTTGAAGAAGGCATCGTTGCCGGAGGTGGTGTTGCTTTGGTTCGTGCCAAGAAAGTCCTTGAGAAATTGGAAACAGAATCTTTGGACGAAACCACGGGGGTACAGATTGTGGCCAAGGCCATTGAAGCTCCATTGCGTACCATCGTTGAAAACGCTGGAGGCGAAGGTTCTGTTGTAATCTCCAAGGTTTTGGAAGGTAAGAAAGACTTTGGTTACGATGCCAAGGCCGATCAATATGTTGACATGTTGAAAGCTGGAATCATCGACCCTAAGAAAGTGACCCGTATCGCTTTGGAAAATGCCGCTTCGGTTGCAGGTATGATCTTGACCACTGAGTGTGCATTGACCGACATCAAGGAAGATACTCCTGCCGGACCTCCAATGGGTGGCGGCGGAATGCCAGGAATGATGTAATATCCAATAGGATTTAAAATAGGAACGCCCTGATTTTCATCAGGGCGTTTTTCTTTCTTTTCAGTTATGGCCCTTTGGGCCAAAAAACCACAAGTTACTTCTTCTTACCAGTAGCTTGGGTAGTCTTCTTGGCATTGCTTTTTACAGCTTTGGCAGGAGATGACTTTCCAGTTGACTTCGCTTGTTTCATGAGTCAATAAATTAAAAACTGAAGTAAATGTATATCAGTTTTCAATTCCATGATTTTTATTGGCTAAATATTAACTAAACTTACTGAAAAATATTTTTTAATATTTGATTATCAATTAATTACACTTACAACACTTCCGCATTTCAGCATAGCTTCACCGTAATAAGGATTTTTGATTTCGGCATCCAAACTCAGCCAATTTGCCCCATTGTTTTGATTGGCCATGGGACATTGTTGCACATATAGTTTTACATTCAAACCTTGCATTTGTTGCCCAACTTGAATCATATTTTGGGAAAGAAGAACAAATGCATCCCGTTGACCTTCCAAATCACTTTTTGAAGCCATATCCTTAAATTGTATGGCCAATTGTGACATATGGCTCTTCCCCATACCATCCATTGGCAAGCCCGAAATGGTTGAGGCCATGCCCACTCCTTTTTGGGCAAGTTTTTGGGTCTGCTCCGGATCCGAAGCAACCAGAGCATCCTTTAGCTCCAAATATACCTGCAATAAATCTCCAAACTTATTTTGTGCCTCTTCGGAAAACTCCATTTTCATATCACCTCCCATGCTTGAATGATAATCATGATTCATTCCCATGGTTTTTCCCTCTTGGTTCATCATAGATTTTTTCCCTTGGAGCTGTGCAGCCGCATCCACGGTGAAGGCACCCTTGGCGACAACCTCCTCCCCTGAACTCAATCCAGCGGCTATCACATAATTGCCATTGACCAAATTTCCCAAGGTCACTTCGCGCATCTCAAAAATCCCTTCTTCAGAATTTGGCTTTACATAAACCACCGAACGTTCCCCCGTCCAAAGAACCGCACTTTCCGGAACGGTTAGGGCTTTGGTTTCGGTATCGTTCTCCAATTGGATTTCGGCCGTAACAAACATCCCGGGCTTCAGCATTCCTTTTCTGTTATCCAGATTCGCACGCACCTCAAGGGTCCTAGTGGAACTATTGAGCAAGGGGTCTACAAAGGAAATCTTTGCGCTAAAAGTTTCATTGGGGTACGACTTTGTCCGCACCTCAAGGCTTTGTCCTTTCTTAAGCAGTGACAATTGGTTCTCGTAGGCATCGAAAACGGCCCAAACCGAATTTAAGTTGGCCACTTTCACCAAAGGTGAGCCGGTGCTTACATAATCCCCTTCTTCGACCATGATTTCCGAAACCACTCCCGAAACATTGGCATATACCGGGAAATTCTCACGTACCTTTCCGGAACTTTCAATTTCATTGATTTGATTTTCAGAAAGTTTCCAAAATGAAAGCTTGTTTCGAACCGCGGCATAAAGCGCCGGTTGGGAAGCCTTTAAATTGGCCGCCGTAATCAATTCTTGTTGTGCAGCGACCAGCTCGGGAGAGTAAATAGTGGCCAGTTGTTGCCCCTTTCTCACCTCTTCGCCTTCAAAATTGATGTTGAGCCTTTCTATCCTCCCATTAAAGTAGGCCGATTGCACCGCGTCCGCCTCTTGGTTTATGGCCACTTTTCCAGAGAGTTTCACACTGCCTTCCCCTGTCATCCCAGCCCCCACGGTCACCGTTTCCACACCAGCGAGCGCCATGGCATTGTTGGACATTTTGATCTGTCCCATGGCAAGACCTTCATCTGAAGAGCTGGCCGGAATCAAATCCATACCACAGATAGGACAATCGCCAGGTTCCGGCTGCATGATCTGTGGATGCATGGAACAGGTCCACATTTGACCGGATGCCATTTCCTCGCTATGATCATGTACCTCGGTAGAACCTTCATCGCTAGCGTTTGAACCAAAAATCAGATATCCTAAAAGAAGCCCAACCACGGCTGCAACTGCAACAAATACATTATTCTTTTTCATGCTATTTATTTTTTTGTTTAACCACTTTTCGAACGGATGGGGAAGACGTGAACCAAAGTAAGAAACCACTCAATACCGTAACCAGTCCCAATAAAGAAAACCCCCTGAGCAACAGGGTATTAAAATCGTCACGTCCTTGATAGTCCATCGTATGTGTCATCCATAAAAAATCAAACCAACGCCAATCCCTATGCCGTACCGTTTGAAAGGCCCCATTGTTCAGTGCCACATATGCCTTTAATTCTTCAGAAGTTGCATACGAAATTTCATACGCAGGCAAGGGTCTTCCTCGATACTCGTGATGTGGCCCTACTTCATTGATCTGGACAATGGAACTGACCTTAAGGTCAGGGCGCATATGATCGGCCGCCACTTGTAAGGCCTCTTCTTCACTTACACTTTTCTTTTGTTCCCCGGTTTTGGCATTGAACAACTGTGCCCCATTGATCCAATAATAGGGTTGACCAGCAATCTCCAAAAGCTCCATGGACGCTATCTCTTCAACACCGTTTAGGCTATCCGTTCCCAAAAGATTGGAAAACGATGTGGCCTTGGGCGGCATTTGTTTGAAATGGTCTCCATGGATTTCATCAATATCCGTCCAACTGAAATACATCCCACTGATGGTCCACATCAGGAATTGAACCCCCAAAAAGATACCCAAGTACCTGTGGGTTTTTCGAATTTTGATTGCTGTTTGTCGTTTTACCATTATTTAGTCGATTGATTTAGTTCGAAGTCTGAGTGCATTGGCAATGACCGATACGGAGCTAAAGCTCATGGCCAAGGCGGCTATCATGGGAGAGAGCAACAATCCAAAAAACGGATAGAGCACCCCCGCGGCGATAGGAACCCCCAAAGTGTTGTACACCAAGGCAAAGAATAGGTTTTGCTTGATATTGCCCATAACGGCACCACTCAGGTTGAATGCCTTGACAATACCATGCAAATCTCCCTTCACCAAGGTAATGGAGGCACTTTCCATGGCCACATCGGTTCCTGTTCCCATGGCAATCCCAACATCACTTTTGGCCAATGCGGGGGCATCATTGATCCCATCTCCGGCCATGGCCACCACCCTACCTTGGGACTGCAATTTCGATACTTTTTTAAGCTTGTCCTCGGGCAGCATCCCCGCTTCAAAATCAGACAAGTGAAGTTCATTGGCCACAGCTTGGGCCGTATCCCGATTGTCGCCAGTAAGCATGATCACACTCACCCCTTTATCCTGCAACGCCTTGATGGCCTTTGCACTGGTTTTCTTGATGCGATCTCCAATGACCACATAACCCGCTGCTTTTCCATCGATGGCCAAATAGGAAACGGTCTTTCCTTGCTGTTGATAGGTTTTTACCTCAGCTTCCATCTTTTCGGACACCTCTATGTCCATTTGCTGCATCATCTTGTGGTTACCCAAAGCCGTCTTCTTCCCATTTACGGTTCCTTGGACCCCTTTTCCGGTAACAGCTTCAAAGCCATCAGCCTTTAAAAAATCAATATTCTTTTCCTTTCCGAAGTTCACAGTGGCCTGAGCCAAGGGATGCTCGCTAAGGTTGTTCAAGGAAACCATGTATTGCTGAACCGTGTTCTCATCATTGTCACCGAATGTTCCCACTTTTTCAACGGTGGGTTTCCCTTCGGTAATGGTACCGGTCTTGTCCACAATAAGCGTATCCACCTTGTTCATCTTTTCCAATGCTTCGGCGTTTTTGATCAGCACCCCATGTTGGGCCCCTTTACCCACCCCTACCATAACGGACATGGGCGTGGCCAATCCAAGGGCACAGGGACAGGCAATGATCAATACAGCGATGGCATTGACCAGCGCATATACATAGGCGGGCTCAGGTCCCCAAATGGCCCAAACACCAAACGTGACCACGGCTATGGCCACCACAATGGGCACAAAATATCCAGATACGGTATCCGCCAATTTTTGAATAGGCGCCCTACTGCGACTGGCATCGTTCACCATTTTAATGATTTGGGACAATAGGGTGTCCGACCCCACTTTTTCAGTTTTCATCAAGAACGAGGTATTCCCATTGATGGTACCACTGCTGACCTTATCTCCTTTTTCCTTGTTCACAGGAATGGGTTCGCCCGTGATCATAGACTCATCTATGGCTGTCTGACCTTCCATCACCACACCATCCACAGGAATCTTTTCCCCGGGCTTTACCCGCAAAATATCCCCTAACTGGATGTCATCAATATGCACTTCCTCCTCTTCCCCATTGACCACCCTGACCGCTTTGTTCGGGGCAAGCTTCAATAGCTCCTTTACGGCGGAATTGGTCTTGCTGTGGGCCCTAGCTTCCAATACCTGACCCAAAAGCACCAAGGTAAGGATGACTGTTGCGGCCTCAAAATACACGTGTACCGTACCCGCTTCTGTCTTGAACTGTTCCGGGAAGAAATCCGGAAAAAGCATCCCAAAAACACTGAAAGTCCATGCCACTCCGGCACCAATACCGATGAGGGTGAACATATTCAGGTTCCAGGTCTTTATACTTCTGTAGGCGCGCTCAAAAAACATCCAAGTGGCATAAAAGACCACGGGCAGGGACAGGGCAAACTGCACCCAGTTCCAATATTTTTGTGACAAAATGGTGTACAATGGGTTGTTGGACACCATTTCACTCATGGCAATCAAAAAAATGGGCAAGGTAAATGCCAAGGCCAGCCAGAATTTTTTGATCAATTTTTTATACGTTTTCTCCTCTGCTGAAAGATCTGACTTTTTGGGGACCAAATCCATCCCACAGATAGGGCAGCTACCGGGTTCGTCCCGAACAATTTCCGGGTGCATGGGGCAGGTCCATTGTTCTGAGGAGGAAGCGGACAAATTCTGTTCCTCTACCAAATCCATTCCACAGACCGGACAATCACCAGGCTGGTCATAAGTTTTGTCCCCTTCGCAATGCATGGGGCAATAAAAGACCCCGGTTCCATTTTTTACCGTTTGCTTTTCCTTGGGTTTAGGTGGATGGTGATGGCCCGGCATATGGATGCTATATCTTCCACCATCCTTTTCCAAAGCTTGTTGAAACCGTTCCAAGGGAATATGTTCCTCCATGGTGATCACGGCTTCGGCCTTTTCCAAATTGACCTCTGCGGAAATTACCCCGTCAACCTCAGAAAGGGTTTTCTCCACGTGGCCCCTGCATCCGTTACAGGTCATTCCGTGTATGTGATAGGTGTGCTTCATTGTTTTTGTTTTTATGTCGAAACTACCGCATCCTCCGGTCAACTACTTTTACAATTTTGGTTAATTGTTATACAATTTGGTCCCAAGCCTTTCTGTCCCACTGCTGAAGTTTTTGATATTCCCCCATGGACATTCCGGTGATGGCCTTGAACTGCTTGGCCAAATGGCTCCCACTGGCATAGTTTAGATCATAGGCAATCTCTGAAAAGGTTTTGTTTCCCATTTGGATCTGTTCCTTGGCCTTTTCAATTTTAAGCCTGATGAAAAACTTTTCAATGGTCATCCCCTCGGTGGCGCTGAAAAGTTTGCTTAGCACCGAATATTCCTTTTTCATTTTGTCGGACAGATACTCCGAGAGATTCCGGTCCACCCCATGGTTCAAAGCCATGAGCACATGCTTTTTGATTTCAGCAATGCGGGTGTCGTTTGGATTCTCGATCAGCTCAAACCCATTGCTGACCAAAATCTCCCGAATATCGTCCATGCGATGCGATGCATCAGCCAAGAACTGGATCTCACCCAAATCCATTTTCACCACGGCAATGTCCGCCTTTTGAAACTCGTCTTTCAAAACGCTCTTGCAGCGGTCGCACACCATATTTTTGACTTTAATGATCATAATGGATGGGTAAAGTTCTTGAAGCTTAATTATGGGTATGCCCGTCCTTCATATGCTCCGTATTCAAAACATAGGTCATGCCACAAACCGGACATTTCCCTTCTGTATCACTACCACTGCCTTCGCAGTGCATGGGACATACATACGTGGATGTATACTCCTTGCCTTGCATATCCTTGGTTTCCATATCGCCCATGTTATGATTTTCATGGTTCATGTTGTCCATATCATGCCCTTCATGCTCCATGGTCGCTTCGGTGGAAGCTTCCTTTGCTTCCTCTGTTTTTCCCTTACAAGATATGGTCAATACCAATGCTGATGCAAATGCGATTCCGATAATTGTTCTGATGTTTGTTCTCATTTTTGTTGAAATTAAATTACTTGTTGATTACATAATTGATCAAGGCAGATTGCACATAGTACATCTGCACAGATTGTATTTGATTGAGTTGAAATTTTAATTGCAACTCCTGAATGTCCAGTACATCATTGAAATCAATGGTGCCTGTTTCATAGTTTTTGATGAGGATTTCCTCGGCATCCTTGGCCTGATCCAGATTTTTAGCCTGAATCGTATAGGCAATCCGGGCCTCGTTACGCTGTGAAAGGGCTTTGGCAAATGTGTTTTCCAACACATTCAAACGTTCCTGTTTTTGCAGTTCGATCTCTTGCTGACGCATTTGGTTTTGTTTGGTCACAGACTTGAACTTATTGTTAAAAATGGGAATGGAAAGGGTTACCATGGGCATTACAATATCCTTTCCATTATCACTAAAGCTCATATCGGGTCGTTCCGAAACGGTTACATAGTCCAATCCAAATCCAAGACTTGGAGCATTCTCCTTTTGGTTGAGCAGCTCAGACTGCACCACGGATTCGTACAATTGGTCATACTTGAGAAGTTCAGGGTTCAGGGTCAATGCTTCCTTTTCAAGAATGGGGTCTTCCTCCGGAATACCCATTTCATCTACCACCTCAATCGAAATGCTCTCACCCCGATTCAATAGGTTATTGAACACGGCCTGTTCCGCTAGGTATTGTTGCTGCAATACTTCTTTTTGTTGTTGAAGTTCGTTCTGTCTGATCTGGAGTTTGAGCACATCCACTGCCGAAGCCTTTCCCACTTCCACTGAAGTAAGGGCCAAGCGTTCATAGGTTTTGAGCAAGGCAATGTTCTCCTCGAGCTTGTCCTGGGTTGCCCGCAGTGCATACAATCGGTAATAGGATTGGGCTACGGACAATGCCAATTTGCGTTTGGCTATGACAATTTCCACATACTCGGCCTCGGCCATGGAACTGGCGTAGTTTTCACGGGCTGTAATGGTCCCAAACCAGGGCAGCATCTGTGATACTGAAAATCGGGCTCTCTGTGGACCGGTCCGTGTTTCAGGTTCGCTCACAAAATAACCCGCACCTATGGTCGTGTTGGGTAAGGTATTTACCTCATCCACCTTTTCCTTGGCGATGTTGTACCGTAGCTCCAAAGCCTGGATCAATGGATTGTTCTGCTCCGCCTCCTGAAGATACAGTTCCAATGTCTGGGCATTCATTCCAACCGTCAAAAGGGCAAATGCCATAAAAATGAGATTCTTTTTCATCGATTTTGCATTTTAAGTTGCCACTCGCTTTTCCAACTGAACAATACAGGCACTACAAACAGGGTGATCAATGCGATCAGCATTCCTCCAAAACTGGGAATGGCCATGGGAATCATAATATCGCTTCCCCGTCCGGTACTCGTCAACACGGGTAAAAGGGCCAAAATGGTGGTCGCCGTGGTCATTAAACACGGTCTGATGCGCTTCTCCCCCGCTTCCAAAACCGATTCCCTGATGGCTTCCATGGAGGTAGGAGTATTTTTCCGAAAGGTCTGCGTTAAATAGGTGGCCATGACCACTCCGTCATCCGTGGCAATTCCGAAAAGGGCTATGAACCCTACCCAGACCGCAACACTCAGATTGATAGGATGCATTTGGAACAGGTCCCGTAGGTTTTCGCCAAAAAAACTGAAGTTCAAGAACCAATCCTGACCATACAGCCATATCATTAAAAATCCTCCGGCAAAGGCTACGGCAATTCCTGTGAACACCATCAAGGAGGTGGCCACGGACCGAAATTGAAAATATAGGATGAGGAAAATGATCAATAGCGCCAAGGGCACCACTACGGACAATGTCTTTTCTGCCCGGAGTTGGTTTTCATAGGTCCCCGTGAACTGATAGCTGATTCCCTTGGGCACCACCAACGCACCGCTATCAATTTTTTCCAAAATCTTGGCTTGGGCATTTTCAACCACATCTACTTCGGCAAAACCATCCAGCTTATCAAAAAGTACATAGCCTACCAAAAAGGTATCCTCACTTTTGATGACCTGCGGACCTTGTTCGTATTTTATGGTGACCAATTCGCTCAACGGAACCGGGTTACCCTTTTCCACGGGCACATAAATATTGCCGATATCCGTTGGGTTTTCCCTGAGTTCCCGGGGATAGCGCACCCGAACCCCATAGCGTTCCCTTCCTTCAACGGTCTGGGTCAAGGTCATGCCGCCAATGGCCACCTCAAGGATTTGTTGCACATCTTCGATGACCACACCGTATCGCACCAACCTTTCACGGTCAATATCAATCAGCAAATAGGGTTTACCCACAATACGATCGGCGAAGACTGCCTCGTCCTTTACCCCATCAGCTTCTTTGAGGATGGACTCCAACTGCATCCCAAACGCCTCGATTTCCTTTAAATCCTGCCCTTTGACCTTAATTCCCATGGGAGCGCGCATCCCGGTCTGAAGCATCACCAAACGGGTCTCAATGGGTTGTAATTTGGGGGCAGAGGTAATTCCAGGCAATCGGGTCACCTTCACAATTTCATCCCAAATGTCATCCGGGCTTTTGATCTCGGGACGCCAATTCCTAAAATATTCCCCATCGGAATCTGGAGTCAGCAGCTTTCTGTCAATCCGCAATGGTTCACTTACATGGGAATTTGTGTAATTCCCTTCATTCTGAACTTTGAGATTGGGATTGGCGGCCACTTTTCCGTTCTTCAACACAAAATACCCATCTTCATTTACCTTAAAACGTTGTGGTGATCCTGATTCATTTTTCTCGTATTCGGAGCGATATTGGATCACATTTTCATACATGGAAAGCGGAGCGGGGTCCAAGGCCGATTCGGTCCTTCCAGATTTCCCCACCACGGTTTCAATTTCAGGGATGGTGGCCACAGCCATATCCAGCTGCTGCAGCACCCTTTTGTTTTCCTCTACCCCGGCATGTGGGAGCGAGGTGGGCATCAACAGAAATGAGCCTTCGTTAAGGGAGGGCATAAATTCTTGACCTGTGTTACGCATGATCAAAAACCCGAAGACCACAATCACAGTTGGGACTGAAAGAAACAGTAGTTTGTTCTCCAAAGCCCACAACAAAATCCGATGGTAATATTTTCGGAACAGATAGAACACTCCCAACAGTACCCCACAAATCAACCCCACAAAAATTAGGTTGATGGCTATGCTGCGATCAAACCCGAGAGGTCTCCAATAGGTTGCCAATAAAAACAGAATGGTGGTGATACAAAGGGCTACATTGAGCCACGTAACCTCCTTTTCAGATACCAACTCTTTCAACCTTAAAATGCCTAAAACTCCAAAAGCCACCAAAGTCAGACCAAGCCAATGCCCAAAAACGATGGCTGTTACCCCCAAAGCCACAAGCACTCCATTCCAAATGTATTTTAGGAGAGGACCCTGCGATTTTCTTTTGAAAATGATGGCCGCAAACGGCGGAATGAGGAAGAGGGCCACAATTACCGAAGCTGCCAAGGCCATGGTCTTGGTAAATGCCAATGGACGGAACAGCTTCCCTTCGGCCCCTACCATGGTAAATACCGGGATAAAACTGATGATAGTGGTAAGAACCGCTGTCAATATGGCTCCAGAAACTTCTGATGTGGCATTGTAGACCACTGCGTTTATGGGTAGATTTTGGGTGTTTTCATCCCGATGCCGGATAATGTTTTCGGAAAGGATTACACCAACATCCACCATGGTACCAATGGCGATGGCAATTCCGGAAAGGGCCACAATATTGGCATCCACCCCAAACAGTTTCATGGAAATGAAGACCATGAGCACGGCCACTGGGAGCAATCCCGATATCAATAACGAAGCCCTCAGGTTGAAGACCATTACCACAATCACCAAAATGGTGATCAGTATTTCCAAGGTCAATGCTTCATTTAAAGTGCCCAAGGTTTCTTGAATGAGTTCCGTGCGGTCATAAAATGGAACGATGGTCAACTGCGATGTAGTACCGTCCTTTAATTCCTTGGACGGTAATCCGGCGCTGAGCTCCTTTATTTTTTCCTTTACATTGTTGATCACCTCCAAGGGATTGGCCCCATATCGTGCCACAACGGCCCCACCGACCACCTCGGCACCTTCCTTGTCCAAAATACCCCTTCGAACCGCCGGCCCCAAGGAAACATGGGCCACATCCTGTACTCTTATAGCAGTATAATCCGTTGAAGTGACCACAGCATTTTTAATATCTTCCAAGGATTTGATGTACCCCAGTCCACGGACCAAATATTCTGCCTTGTTGATTTCCAAGGTCTGAGCGCCAATATCCCGATTGCTCTGCTTTATGGCCTTTACCACTTGATCCAATCCAATATTGTACTGTTTGAGCAATTCTGGATTTACATCAATTTGGTATTCCTGCACAAATCCACCTATGGAGGCGACTTCAGAAACCCCACTGGCCGAGGACAGGGCATACTTTACATAGTAATCTTGAACGCTCCGCAGTTCCTGCAAATCCCATCCGCCGGTAACATTGCCTTCTTCGTCCCGTCCTTCCAAAGTGTACCAGAAGATTTGCCCCAAGGCAGTGGCATCGGGGCCCAATGCCGGATTTACCCCACTGGGCAATACGTTATTGGGTAAGGAATTCAGTTTTTCAAGAATACGGCTTCGGCTCCAATAAAATTCCACATCTTCCTCAAAAATGATGTAGATACTGGACAGTCCGAACATGGAAGAACTCCGTATGGTCTTTACTCCAGGGATACCCAACAACGAAGTGGTCAACGGATAGGTGACCTGATCTTCCATGTCTTGGGGTGACCTTCCGGGCCACTGGGTAAATACAATCTGTTGGTTTTCTCCAATATCGGGGATGGCATCCACTGCAACAGGGTTTTTGGGCAAAAAGCCAGTGCCCCAGTCAAATGGAATGTTCACCGTACCCCAACCTACAAAAAGGACTAGGAGTAAAACGGCCACTAATTTGTTCTCTATGAGAAATTTGATGCTCTTGTTCAGCATAAAGGTTTGATTTAAACAATTGGATCAAGAAAAAAGTGCATAAAAGGGCACGCCCAACCACAAGGGGCCGGGTACAATCAACCAATGTTAAATCAAATGAGGAAAGTCTGATGCAGCACTTGCACGTCCTGTATCAGTGGGGGTGGAGCGTAGTCCCTAAAGGCACTGACCTCCTCCACATTGTTTTCGAAAAGATAAAAATAGGAATGGACGAAGCTTACTAAAAACAGCTGTTGTCCCACACTAAAATCATCAAAAGAGATTTTTAGGTCATCCTGACCTTGAACGGTGAAGGACTCATCATCACAACAAGATTTTTCCATCTCCATGTCCATACCGCAATCATCCGCATGGGCAAAAAAGGAAATATCCTGAACCTTACCCATACAAATATGCTTGTCTACGGTCCAAGAAACTGTTGAGGCCAAGACCAAAAGGGCCATTACAGACGACATAATTTGATGAAAAACCTGTTTCATTTCCCTACAAAACTACAAAATTTAGCGATTTATTGTTTTGTTTAACAGAAGTTTAAAAATACGGACCCGTAAGTTTGTCGCTTTATATCGAACAAATCCCCTATTCCATACCTTTGCAAAAAATAGATGTATGCTGGCAACCCTTCAACCCAAAGTACTTTCCATCATTGCCGATGATTCGAAAACTGTTGACACCCGTTTGGGTGAAATCTGTGAACTATTACGCAGCGAAGTATCCTATTACGATTGGGTGGGGTTTTACTTCAGAAACGGGGATAAAGAAGAATTAAAATTGGGTCCTTACGCAGGTGCACCCACGGACCATACCATTATCCCTTTTGGAAAAGGCATTTGCGGACAGGTGGCAGTGAGCAACCAGAATTTTGTGGTTCCCGATGTGGCTGCACAGGACAACTATATTGCCTGTAGCATTACCGTTAAAGCGGAAATTGTCGTTCCCTTGTTCGTGAATGGGGAAAATGTGGGGCAAATCGATATCGATTCCAATACCCCGGACCCCTTTTCCGAGGAGGATGAGCGGTTTTTGGAATTCATCAACGAAAAAGTGGCCGGAATTCTGTAAAACTCCTCCATTTTGTTGATAACCCATTCTACTTTTTAGCAACAAAACAAGTACTTTTGTGGGCTTAAGAAATTGATTTTTAAGATACCCATGAAGACTGCCAAAAAAGCCTCCGCTGCACTGATTTCCGTATTCCATAAAGATGGTTTGGAGCCCATCGTAAAAAAACTGGATGAACTCGGCGTAACCCTCTATTCCACAGGAGGAACCGAGACATTTATCCGCAATCTCGGTATCGATGTGGTACCTGTGGAAGATGTTACCAGCTACCCCTCCATTCTAGGTGGACGGGTAAAGACATTGCACCCCAAAGTGTTCGGCGGCATTTTAAATAGACAAGACAACGAAAGTGACGTGGCCCAAATGCAGGAATTTGACATTCCCCAATTGGACATCGTCATCGTAGACCTCTACCCTTTTGAAAAAACCGTGGCCAGTGGCGCCTCGGAACAAGATATTATCGAGAAAATCGATATCGGTGGTATTTCCCTAATCAGGGCCGCTGCCAAAAATTTCAAGGATGTACTTTGTGTTTCTTCCATGGAGGATTACGAAGACTTCCTCAACGTCATTTCCGAAGGAAACGGCACCACCACCTTGGAAGACCGTAAGCGTTTTGCCGCCAAGGCATTCAACGTTTCCTCACACTATGACACGGCCATTTTCAACTATTTCAATGCGGAAAAAGAAGAAACCGTACTCAAGATCAGTGAAACCAAAGGCCAAGTGTTGCGTTATGGTGAAAACCCCCACCAAAAAGGATTCTTCTTTGGGGATTTTGATGCCATGTTCACCAAATTGCACGGTAAGGAGCTTTCCTATAACAATTTGTTGGATGTGGATGCAGCGGTGAACCTGATGGGAGAATTTGTGAACGACGATCCAACTTTCGCCATTTTAAAACACAACAATGCCTGTGGCCTTGCCACCCGAAGCACCATCAAACAAGCTTATGTGGATGCCTTGGCCGGTGACCCGGTATCTGCTTTTGGCGGGATTTTGATTTCCAACGTTGAAATTGATGCTGAAACCGCAGCGGAGATCCACAACCTGTTCTGCGAAGTGGTCATTGCACCGAGCTATTCCGATGAAGCCCTGGAAACCCTAAAAGGAAAAAAGAACCGTATCATCCTTGTTCAAAACCAAGTAAGCCTACCTGAGACTTTGGTCCGCACTTGTTTGAACGGATTCTTGGTTCAGGACAAAGATTCCAAAACCGATGCAAAAGAGGACTTGAATCCTGTTACAGATAAAAAACCGACTTCAGAGGAAATCGAAGATTTGATTTTCGCTTCCAAATTGTGCAAGCACACCAAAAGCAATACTATTGTTTTGGCCAAGAACAAACAACTATGCGCCAGTGGAACAGGTCAGACTTCTCGAGTGGACGCTTTGAACCAAGCCATCCATAAAGCAGGGTCGTTCAATTTCGATTTAAACGGTGCCGTAATGGCCAGTGATGCCTTTTTCCCTTTTCCGGATTGTGTTGAGATTGCAGACAAGGCAGGCATCAAAAGTGTCATCCAACCGGGAGGGTCCATCAAAGATCAATTGAGCATTGATTATTGCAACGAAAACGGAATGGCCATGGTAATGACAGGCACACGGCATTTTAAACATTAATTTTAGTACATTAGCCGGTAATTTTTTACCGTTAATCCGAAAATAAACGCTTTTTATGGGATTTTTTGATTTCATGACCGAGGAAATTGCCATTGACCTTGGTACTGCAAATACCCTGATCATCCACTTGGATAAAGTGGTGGTGGACAGCCCTTCCATTGTGGCAAGGGATCGCGTGTCCGGAAAAATCATCGCGGTGGGGCGCGAAGCTAACATGATGCAGGGAAAGACCCATGAAAATATAAAGACCATACGGCCGTTGAAGGACGGGGTTATCGCCGATTTTGATGCTTCGGAAAAGATGATCAATATGTTCATCAAGAACATTCCGGCCCTAAAGAAAAAGTGGTTCCCACCAGCATTGCGAATGGTCATTTGTATCCCTTCCGGTATCACCGAAGTGGAAATGCGTGCGGTCCGGGAATCTGCGGAAAGGGTAAACGGCAAGGAAGTATACCTCATCCATGAGCCCATGGCCGCAGCCATTGGTATTGGATTGGATATTATGCAGCCCAAAGGAAACATGATCGTGGATATTGGTGGGGGTACCACCGAAATCGCGGTAATTGCATTAGGGGGTATTGTCTGTGATAAATCAGTGAAAATTGCAGGTGACGTGTTCACCAACGACATTATCTATTACATGCGCACCCAACACAACCTTTATGTAGGGGAAACTACCGCTGAAGCCATTAAAATAGAGATTGGATCGGCCACTGAGGACCTCAAGTCGCCCCCAGAGGATAAATCCATCCAAGGACGGGACTTGTTGACCGGGAAGCCAAAACAGGTGCAGGTGTCTTATCGTGAAATTGCCAAAGCCTTGGACAAAAGTATTTTACGAGTTGAAGATGCTGTAATGGAAACACTATCGCAAACCCCTCCAGAACTTGCCGCCGATATCTATAACACTGGTATTTATTTGGCCGGGGGTGGCTCCATGCTCCGTGGATTGGACAGAAGACTTTCCCAAAAAACAGACCTTCCCGTATATATTGCGGAAGACCCATTGCGAGCTGTGGTTCGCGGAACGGGCATTGCACTGAAAAATTTGGAACGCTACAAAAGCATCCTGATCAAATAATCGGGGCTTAGTAGTTTTCAATTCGCTTAAGGGCGTTTAAACTCTCATAACGATACGATTGCATGCAACGGATCATCAACTTTGTTTTACGCAATAGAAATGCCTTCCTATATGGTTTTCTCCTGCTTATTTCATTGGTGATCACCATTAGATCGCATTCCTACCATCAATCCAAATTTTTTAATTCCTCCAAATGGTTGACGGGCAACGTGTATGGCTCAGCTGCTGATATTTCATCCTATTTCGGACTTCGGGAAGAGAATAATAGGCTGGTCAGGGAAAACGAACAGTTGCGAAAAATGCTGTTTAATCTGAAAGTTGACAGTGTACAGCCCTTGGATTCTACTTTGACCGCTTACGAAGTTCTCAGTGCCCGACTGATCAAGAACAGTTTTACCTCCCCAAGAAACTATATCACCATTGATAAAGGAGAAAACCAAGGGGTAAAACAGGACATGGGAGTCATTACCACCAAAGGCATTTTGGGTATTGTTGAAAACGTATCCTCAAATTTTGCCACGGTACAGAGCGTGCTCAACACCAAATCCAACATCAATGCCAAGATCAAGCACTCTGAATATTTTGGGTCATTGGTCTGGACCGCTGAGGATTATACCATTGCCCAATTGGTGGATATCCCCCGATTGGTCCCATTAGTGGTTGGCGATACCATTGTCACCGGTGGCATGTCCAGCATATTTCCGGAAAACATCCCTATTGGCACCATCAAAAAATACGATCTTAATGCGGCAGGGAGTTTTTATAATATTGATGTTGAGCTGTTCAATGATATGGCCAACATAAAGAATGTGTACCTAATAGAAAACAAAAACAAGGAAGAAATAAAAGCATTGGAGGCAAGAACCTTAAATGAATAACACCGTATTTTTAAATAGTCTTCGGTTTGTACTGCTGATATTGGCGCAAGTATTGATTTTCAATGCCATGAACTTTATGGACAGCATCAATCCCTTGGTCTATGTCATTTTCTTTTATTGGTATCCCATCAAGGGAAACCGTACCTTATTCATGCTCATTTCTTTTTTGTTGGGATTAATCATCGACATTTTTTCGGACACCATGGCCCTGAACGCCATTGCCTCCTTGACCGTTGCCTATGCCAGACCCGTAATCATGCGTTTTTGTTTTGGGGTAAACTATGAATTCCAAAACTTCAGCTTTAAAAATACCACCAAAGTCCAGCGCATTACCTTTATGGCTTTGTTGATATTGATCCATCAACTTGTTTTCTTTTCGTTGGAAATTTTAAGTTTTGCCCACATCCTTTTAATTTTGAAAAAAGTTTTTGCCACAGGTCTTGTAACTTTGGTGCTATGTACGCTCTTTAGTTCTCTTTTTAGCCCAACAAGCGAATAAAAAAGACAATGTCACGTTGAACTATAGAGGTTTAGACCTTAAACCATTTTGTCCATGAAAAAACTGCTGCTATCTTCCGTGGTCGTCTTAATAGGATTCACCTTTATAGGTAGACTTTCCTATTTGCAGCTTTTTCGTTTTTCTCCCGATCAAATATTGGATGATCCCGCCATCAAAAAAATCTACGACTATCCCGAACGGGGATATATCTATGACCGCAATGGGGAACTCATGGTGGGCAATCAACCTGCCTATGATGTCATGGTAATACCTCGGGAAGTAACGCCTTTGGACACTTTGGAATTTTGCGATCTTTTGGGTATTGAAAAAGACGCTTTTTTGGATAAAATGGAAAAAGCAAGAACCTATTCCCCAAGACTTCCTTCGGTAATGGTCCCCCAGCTTTCCAAAGAGGACTATGCCAAATTACAGGAAAAAATGAGGCATTATGCCGGGTTCTATATCCAAAAACGCTCCCTGCGCTATTACGCCACCAATAGTGCCGCCAATGTATTAGGGTACATTAGTGAGGTAAATGAATGGGAACTCAAGAATAATCCCAACTATGTGGCTGGAGAACTAAAAGGACATACAGGTGTTGAGAAACAATATGAAGAGGTATTAAGAGGTCGAAAAGGAGTAAAACATATTCAGAAAGACCGCTTTAACCGAGATATCGGCCCTTATAAAAGCGGAAAACTGGATACCCTTCCTGAACAAGGCAAGGAAATCCATATCACCTTGGACAAAAAGCTTCAGGAATACGGAGAAAGACTTATGCACGGTAAGCATGGTGGTATTGTTGCCATAGAACCAAAATCCGGCGAAATCCTGGCCATGATCTCTGGTCCCACCTATGACCCTGCTCTTTTGGTGGGAAGACAGCGTTCCAAAAATTACAGTAAGCTTCACTTTGACACTATTTCCAAACCCACATGGGACCGTTCCATTTTGGCACAACCCTCGCCTGGGTCTCCCTTTAAAACCTTGAATGCCCTGATCGGATTGCAAGAAGGGGTCATACAACCTGAGACCAAATTTCGGTGTTACCATGGTTTTTATGTGGGCAACACACTCCGAGGCTGTCACTGCGGTGGTGGGGTACGCGATTTAAATTCAGGAATCCAACAATCCTGCAATGCCTATTTTGCCGGGGTTTTTAGAAAAATCTACGATAAATATCGCACCACGGATGAAGGCATGGATGCCTGGGAAAAACATATGAAGAGCTTTGGTCTGGGCAACTATCTGGGAACCGACTTACCCACTGGCGCGCCCGGCCGAATACCCGACAAAGATTATTATGACAAATGGTATGGTGATGGCCGATGGGCTGCATCCACCATCATTTCCAATTCCATAGGGCAAGGTGAGATTGCCGCCACACCCTTACAATTGGCCAATATGACCGCCGCTATTGCCAACCGCGGTTATTTCTACACTCCCCATGTCATCAAAAACATTGGTAATTCGGGAGCCATAGACCCCAAATACACGGAACCTCATTACACTACCATAGATCGGAAATATTTTGACCCTGTTATTGAAGGCATGGCCAATGTGTACAAGTATGGAACAGCCAGATGGATACAGATTCCCGACATTGAAATAGCCGGAAAAACAGGGACGGTAGAAAACTTTATCCGCATTGATGGTGAACGCATGCAACTCACAGACCACTCCGTATTTGTAGCCTTTGCCCCAGTGGAAAACCCTCAGATTGCCTTGGCGGTATATATTGAAAATGGGTATTATGGCGCTCGCTACGCCGGGCATATCGCTTCGCTACTTATTGAAAAATATATCAAGGGCGAAATCACACGAACAGATTTGGAGAAGCGCATGCTGGAAAAGACCCTGGAACACGAATATGCAAAGCCGTATAGTGGAGAACCTTTCAAGATAAACGAATATGTTTGGTAGAGGGGTTTTTGGAAGGATAGACTGGATCACCATTATTCTTTATGCCCTTTTGGTCTTTATAGGATGGATCAATATTTATTCCACCTCCTTAACCGACCAAAGCACTTCCATTTTTGATTTTTCCACGCTTTATGGGAAGCAACTTTTTTTTATCGGGGTATCCCTTTTAGGGATAATTTTGGTCCTTTTTGTGGAATCCAACTTTTTTGAACGCTTTTCCTCCATTTTCTATGTGGTATCCTTATTGCTGTTGGCAGGACTCTTTGTTTTTGGGAAGACCATAGCCGGGGCCACATCATGGTACAACCTTGGATTTTTCAACCTCCAACCTTCGGAGTTGGGAAAGGTGGCAACCGCATTGGCATTGGCCAAATTCTTGAGTGATATACAGACCGACATCAGGACCCGCAAACACCAAATGTATGCCTTGGTCATTATATTGCTGCCGGCTTTTCTCATATTACCCCAACCCGATCCCGGAAGTGCCTTGATTTATTTTGCCTTCTTTTTTGTGCTTTTTCGTGAAGGGTTTCCCCTCTACTATCTCGGTATTTTGTTGTTCATCGTGGCACTCTTTGTTTCCACCCTCATGTTTGGAACGGTATGGGTCACTATCGGCATGGTAGTCATCGCCTTATTGGTATTTACATTTAAAAAGGCATCTCTCAAGATTCCATTGCTACCGGTGCTGGGGGTCATTATCATATCCACATTGTTTTCCCTTTCGGTGAACTTTGTATACGAAAATGTGTTTGAACAGCGCCATCGCGATCGTTTCACGCTATGGTTGGGTCTGGAAAAGGATGAGAAAAAGCTGGAGGAAATCAGAAAGACCATTGGCTACAACACCTATCAATCTGAAAAGGCCATTGAATCCGGAGGGTTCTTTGGCAAGGGCTTTTTGGAAGGTACCCGGACCAAAGGTGATTTTGTCCCCGAGCAACATACGGATTATATTTTTAGCTCCGTAGGCGAGGAATGGGGGTTTTTGGGAACTGCAACCGTAATATTGTTGTTTTCCGTTTTCTTTTTACGATTGATCTATATCGCGGAGCGACAAAAAAGTGATTTTAGCCGCATGTACGGGTATGGGGTCATTTCCATTTTGGTGTTCCACTATTTTATTAACATTGGCATGGTAATCGGACTCTTGCCCACCATTGGGGTACCTCTGCCCTTTTTTAGTTATGGAGGTTCCGGACTCATTTTCTTTACAATGCTGCTTTTTATCTTTTTGAAATTGGATTCCAACCGCTTAAAGGACGGTATTTAAAAGTCCCACCCCTCTGCATCCACCTCATGCTCACGGGCATCTTGCCATGTTTTGGGTTGTTGTTCAAAAAAATCCAGTCCCGTTTTTTCCTCCAATACATCAATAGGGACCAAAAAGGTATGCAAGGGCGCGTTGCTCTCCTTATTGGGAATCAAAAAGGCCAACACTCCCCTAGAATCATTCTTTGTATTGAACACGATTTTATAGAATGCCTTAGGCACATCAACATCTTCTTCCCCGATTTCCTCCAGACCCTGCTCCAAAACACCTCCTGTGACCACAAATAAATCCCCATGTTTTTTGCACCACCTCCTTACCTTTTGCTCCAAACGGTTCCAAACCCCCGCGTTAAAATCCCTGTCTTGCGGACTTATATTGCTGGTATAAAAAGTCTCGTTATACGCATACTCGGAAAAGCGTCTGTCCCCTGCTGGGCATAGGTGTCCACGGTCATATCCAGACCCCCTGTAATTTTTCCAATCGGCCGACTTGGTCCGGACCTCAGGGTCTTCTATAAAATAAGGTCGTTTTCTGTCATCATAGGTCAGGTGCTCCTTTTTAAGCTCGTAAGCCACCCATTCGGCCTGCTCATGGGCCTCGCTATAGGAAAGGGAGAAATACTGGTGATGGACCACCTCTCCCGTAGTTGAGCTTGGTAAAAGGACGCCATTGGTTTTCTCATCATTTGTGTTGGGGTCCGTGTAGGTGGCCTGGGTATAAAAATTTTCAAATACCCAAAATCCTATCACACAAACGGCCAAAAGGAGGGCATAAACGGTCTTGTTTTTCATTCTATTGGTTTCACTACAAAGTTGAACAATAATTTATCATCCAAAAAAATAAAGAAGAGCCCTTCCATTGAGGTTTATTTTGATTATCGGGATTTTTACATTCCACAGCATACCCTAAAAGATAAAAGCCGACCCAGTTGGGTCGGCTTTTAATATCTTTCTATAATTCTTATTATCCTTTTACGCTGGCCAATTTACGTTCATTGTTCTTGATGTTGTTCATTTTAAGGTCTTTGAGCACATTAACGGCCTCTTCCACATAGATATCCTTGGCCAGACTCTTGTGCCATCTATCCCTTTTCTCACGCAATACGGAGTCTTGGGTAAACAGTTCGGTTTCATACTCCAAAGACTCAAAAGCCAATTTAGAATCATAATCCCTTAAGGTCTTAAAGCTTTCGGAGCGTTTCTTTGCTTCATTTTCCCTACCGATATAGGTATCATAATTCAAAGATATTACGGTTTCGTCCTGTTGTTCTTTCAACCACTTGGCATTTTCATCGATAAGCTTTATCTGGGCATTGTTTTCCATCCGTTTCTTACTATTGGCCACGGTGGTCTCAAAATCGATATAACCATCCCATACCTTGTAGTCGGCCGGGGTAATCTTATCCCAACCCAATGGGTTTTCCTGATCTCTTTCTCCCAAATCAATATAGCTGTATCTATCGGGAACCACAATGTCACTCTTTACCCCTTCCAACTGGGTAGAGCCTCCATTGATGCGATAGAACTTTTGGGTGGTCAATTTTATCGCTCCCAAATCCCCATGCTCGTTGCTTCGAACAATGTTGTCCAAAGGAATTACATTTTGAACGGTTCCCTTACCAAAGGTCTGCTTGCTTCCAATGATTACGGCACGCTTGTAATCCTGCATGGCCGCGGCCAAAATTTCGGATGCCGATGCGGACAGTTCATTGACAAGAATCACCAATGGACCATCCCACTGTATACGCTCGTCCTTGTCTTCATGTACCTCCTTGCGTTGTCCTGAGGAACGCACTTGGACTATAGGGCCGTCCTTGATGAACAATCCGGCCATTTCCACGACGGTTTTCAGTGATCCACCGCCATTGTCCCTTAGATCTAGAACAATACCTTCTGCTCCTGCCTCCTTGAGACGCTCCACTTCCTTGGCCACATCGGTGGCGGCATTTCTTTCGGTATAGTCCTCAAAATCGATATAAAACTTCGGCAAGTTGATCAATCCAAACTTGTGGGCATCATCTGTCTTTATGGTCGCCGATTTGGCATAGGACTCTTCCAGCTCCACCACATCCCTGACAATGGAGACCACTTCAATGGTCCCATCGACCCTTCTCACAGTAAGGTCCACAATAGTACCTTTGGGGCCTTTGATCAATTTAATAGCATCATCAAGGCGCATTCCCACAATATCAATAGGCTCTTCGCCATCTTGTCCTACTTTTAGGATTTCATCCCCTACTTCCAAAGTCTGGTCTCTCCAAACCGGACCTCCTGAAATGATTTCCACAATTTTTGCACCTTCTGGTCTTTTTTGCAAACGGGCCCCGATACCTTCAAACTTACCGGACATCCCAATGTCAAAACGCTCTTTTTCTTCTGGAGCAAAATAAAACGTATGCGGGTCGAATTCCTCCACTATGGTGTTGATGTACTGTACAAACCAATCCTTTCTTTCCAAATCCCCCACAAAATCGAAGAACTCATCCAAAGTGTTCTTGGTATTTTCACGGGCCTCTTCCTCAGTCAATGCCCTATCCACAGAAGTTGGGATTTCGTTGTATTTCACCAAAACATCTGCAGAAGCCTGGGGGCCATCCCCCTGTGTGGCATCTGAAATACGATTCTCGACTTTGTTTTCAAAAACGGCCAAAGTGTTGTATTTGAGTTGTTTTCTCCAACGTTCCTTGAGCTGTTTTTTATTGGCGGCAAACTCTTGATTGTCATAATCAATATCAATGACCTCATCAAGGGTGTAATCGAAAGGTTCGGCAAGCACTTCCTTATAAATCTCCTTGGCCTCGTTCATCCGTACCATCAAACGTTGGTACACCACATTGAAAAAAGTAATGTCCGTATTCCTGATCTCATCATCAATCATGAATCGGTACTTTTCAAATTCCCTGACATCACTTTCCAAGAAATATCTTTTTGTAGGGTCTAGGATATCAATAAAGTCATCAAAAACATTGGAGCTAAAAGTGTCGTCCAAATCTTTGGGTTCATAATGGCCCCGCTCCAAGACATAGGTAATCAAATCCAACAGTAATTTGTCCTTATCATCGTTCTCAAAGGACTTATTGGTAAAGCTACAAGAGGCGACCGCTACAAGGATCACCAAAAGTGCCAAAACGAAGTTCTTCTTCATAATATGTTTTTATCGGACCGAAACTATCTGCCCCAAGAGGCTGGATTTAGGTTGCGGTTTCCGTCGTTTTTAATTGTATGAATTCCCTAAGATACTGAAAAAACCGTGCCAGTTCTTTATGGGTCCGCTTAATTTTTTGTTAAACGGTCGGGGCATCATATCCTTATGAAAAACGTATTTTTATGCCATTAATTATACGAAATGGAAAAACCACTTATCCTGGTCACCAATGATGATGGAATTACCGCTCCGGGCCTTAGGGCCTTGATACGGACCATGAAAGAAATAGGGGACGTTATTGTTGTGGCCCCGGACAGCCCCCAATCGGGCATGGGACATGCCATTACGGTGGATAGCACCCTGTTCTCCAAAAAGGTGGTCGTGGACCACAAAGAGGGCGCTCCGTTTGAATACAGCTGTAGCGGGACCCCTGCGGATTGTGTAAAATTGGCCCTTCGGGTGATCCTGGACCGAAAACCGGATATTTGTGTGAGTGGCATCAACCACGGCTCCAACTCTTCCATCAACGTCATCTATTCCGGCACCATGAGTGCTGCCATAGAGGCAGGTATCGAAGGTATTCCTGCCATTGGGTTTTCCCTATGCGATTATTCATGGGAGGCCAATTTTGAGCCTTCCTTAAAACCCATCAAAAAGATTGTGGTCGAGGCCTTGGCCAATGGAATTCCAAAGGGAACCGTACTCAATGTGAACATTCCCAAAACCTCGGAAGAGCCCAAAGGCATCAAGGTTTGTAGACAGGCAAGAGGGAATTGGAAGGAGGAGTTTGACAAGCGTACCAGTCCATCTGGAAAGGATTACTACTGGTTAACAGGCGAATTTGAACTTTTGGACAAAGGGGAGGATACGGATGAATGGGCGTTGGCCAATGGTTATATTTCGGTGGTTCCCACCCAATTTGACCTTACGGCCCACCACGCCATTTCGAACATAAACAACTGGAACTTGAATGGACACTAAAAAGGAAATCATTATCGGTTTTGCTGTGGGCATCATAGCAAACACTTTTGGCACTTTACTATACATTCTTTTGTTTTCCGATATCGGTATTGTGGATACCTTCAATGCTGCCGTGGAACAAGGCCATATTGGCAGTTTATTGGCCTTGGGTGCCATTTTGAACCTGATTGCATTCTTCGGGTTTCTCCGCATCAAAAGGGATTTGAGGGCAAGAGGGGTCATGATCGCCACATTGTTGACCGCCTTGGTAATTTTGGCCTACAAAGTTTTGTTCTAATTGAACTTGAGCATTATACGATGAAGTATTATATCATAGCAGGTGAGGCTTCCGGCGATTTGCACGGCTCCAACCTCATCAAGGCACTGAAGCAAGAAGATCATGACGCGGATATCCGTTGTTGGGGCGGTGATTTGATGCAGCAGGCCGGAGGACAGCTGGCCAAGCATTACAAAGACATGGCCTTTATGGGATTTCTTGAGGTAATCATGAACATCCCCACTATTTTTAAAAACATCGCTTTTTGCAAGGAAGACATCAAAAAATTCAATCCGGATGTGGTCATTTTTATTGATTTTTCCGGCTTCAACCTTCGGATAGCCCAATGGGCCAAACAAAACGGTTTTAAAACCAACTACTACATTTCCCCTCAAATATGGGCCTCACGGGAGGGCCGTATCCAAAAAATCAAGCGTGATATTGATGCCATGTACGTTATCCTTCCTTTTGAAAAGGAGTTTTATGAAAAAAAGCATGGATACCCTGTACAGTTTGTGGGTCACCCCCTTATCGATGCCATAGAGAACACCCCTTTGGTGGACGAGGCCACTTTCAGAAAAGAAAATGGATTGGAGGCCCAGAAACCTATCATTGCCTTGCTTCCCGGAAGCAGAAAACAGGAGATCCAAAAGATGTTGGACGTGATGCTGTCCGTAAGAAGCAATTTTTCCGAATATCAATTCGTGATTGCCGGGGCCCCAAGCCTACCCGACGAATTTTACGCTCCTTTCCTAAAGGAAAACAGGGTAGGTTATGTATCCAACAAAACCTATTCCTTACTCAAACATTCCCATGCGGCATTGGTCACCAGTGGAACGGCCACTTTGGAAACGGCCCTTTTTGGCATCCCCCAAGTGGTGTGCTACAAGGGCAATTGGATTTCGTACCAAATTGCCAAACGCATCATCACACTCGACTTTATTTCACTGGTCAATCTGATTATGGGAAGAGAGGTGGTCAAAGAACTCATCCAAAATGACCTGACCACCAAAAACCTCAAAAAAGAGCTTTCAAAAATAGTGGTCGGCCCAGAGCGGGAACGCATTTTAGAAGACTATGAATTACTACGCGAAAAATTAGGCGGAAAAGGTGCCAGTCAATTAGCCGCCCGATTAATCGTTGAAAATGCTTAGATTTAACGTCCAAGAAAGCAATACAATTTCTTGGATGTTACGCAAAACCATTTTCTTACTGTTTCTTTTTGCCCTAATCGGCTGCGGCCCAGGCAAGAGAAAACGAACCTACAGCAAGACCCGAACCGTTACGGTAGAGGGGTCCACCGAAGAGACATCCCCCAAAGAAAAACCAGAAAAGGAAGAACGTGAAAATGCCAAGGCCGAGGCCATCATTTCCACCGCTATGGGCTTTTCTGGAACACGCTACAAATACGGGGGCACCACCAAAAAAGGTATGGATTGTTCTGGATTGGTCTATATTTCCTTAAAGGAAAACGAAATCCTATTCCCAAGAACTTCGTACCAAATGGCCCTAGAGGGCGAAAAAATTCGGGTGGAAGACGTAGAAAAGGGCGATTTGCTCTTTTTTAAGACAAGTAAAACAGGAAAACGCATCAACCATGTGGGCCTTGTAGTGGATGTGGATGGAGACGACATTAAATTCATTCATGCCACGACCTCAAGAGGCGTTCTGGTATCCTCATTACGGGAGGGATATTGGAACTATGCCTTTGTAAAGGCCATGCGTATCTTGTAGTGCGTTCGTTTAATTTTGTGTCCATCAAACTCACGGTGTTTCTCATTGTGGGAATTGTTTTGGGCTTTTATCTGGATATCGCACCTCGCATCCCGTTCATTGTGATTTGTATCCTGTTCCCCGTCCTGTACTTTACCTATAAAAGACAGGCAAGGGATGGTATTCCCTTTTTTGAGTTGACCACCCTGCTTATAACCACATCCTTAGGTATGTTGGTGGTTGGTCTATCGCTCTCCAATAATTTGGAGAACCACTATTCACATTACAATCTTACCAAAGACCAATCATGGGAGCTTCAGGTAAAGGAGGTGTTAAAGCCCAATCCCTATACACAACGTTATGTGGTTGAAGTGGAAGGTCTGGAACAAAAGGAGGCAACAGGCAAACTATTGCTCAGCCTTCCTGTAGATTCCATCAAAAAGAGCTTTAAAATTGATGATGAACTTTTTGTGTTCTCCAAGGCAGAAGCCATTCAACCTCCCCTGAATCCTCATCAGTTCAATTACAAGGGCTATCTGAAAAAGCAGGGCATCTTTCATCAGATACGGACGAATCATGAATCTATTGTCGTGCAAGAAACATCCTCTTCGACCATGGCTGGATTGGCCTCGAATTTCAGGGAACACCTCATTGCAAAACTGAAAGAGTATCCTTTTGGCAAAGACGAACTGGCCGTAATCCAAGCCTTATTATTAGGCCAACGAGACGACATTTCAGAGGAAACCTATAACAACTATTCCAAAGCAGGGGCCATACACATCTTGGCGGTATCCGGACTCCATGTGGGTATCCTCCTTTTTATCTTCCAATTTCTTTTATCGCCTCTGGAGCGTTTCCCAAAGGGAAAAACCTTGAAACTGGTCGGCGTGGTCATACTATTGTGGTCATATGCCTTTGTGGCCGGACTCTCCCCATCCATCGTACGGGCCGTTACCATGTTTTCCTTTGTGGCCTATGCCCTCTATTTGAACCGGCCTACCAACGCCTTCAACATCATTGCACTTTCCATGTGGTTTATTTTGTTGATAAAGCCTCTTTTCTTATTTCAAGTAGGGTTTCAAATGAGTTATGCGGCTGTTTTTGCCATTGTTTGGATCTATCCAAAATTGCAGCGATTTTGGTTCCCGGAGCACATCATCGTCCGCAAAACATGGCAGTTGTTATCCGTGAGCTTGGCCGCCCAATTGGGAGTACTTCCGGTCAGTTTGTTCTATTTCCATCAATTTCCGGCCTTGTTTTTTGTATCCAATCTTTTGATCATTCCCTTTTTGGGTTTGATTTTGGGCCTTGGCATTTTAATCATGGCTTTGGCCCTACTGAATCAACTTCCCACTTTTTTGGTGGTCTCCTATAATTGGGTCATACAAACCATGAATTCCATTGTGGGTTGGGTGGCCCAACAAGAAGAATTTGTAATCAAAGATATTCCGTTTGATGGTGTGCAGTTGATTTTGGGCTATGCCCTGGTCATTTTCGTGGTTGTATTCCTATCCTACCCTAAGCGAAAACCTGCTTTACTATTATGCAGTGGCATCATTGCCTTTCAAACTTGGAGCATTTGGAACCACATACAACTCCGACAGAAAGAAGCCTTTGTCTTGGTCCACAGGTCCCGAAACACCATATTGCTCTACCAGTCGGGCAACGCTTTGCAGATATATGCACAGGACAGCCTTAATGTAGGCAGCATTGTTCGGGATTATTCGGTAGCAGAGCGAATCAAGACCATTGACAACACACCGCTCAAGAACAGCTATTCCATCGGACAAAAAAAGTTGTACATCATGGATAGTTTGGGGATTTATCCAGAAAACAAAAACCAAGATTTTGTCCTGCTTACCCAGTCCCCAAAAATCAATCTGGAGCGTTTATTGGACTCCGTTCGTCCCAAAATGGTACTGGCCGATGGCAGTAATTATCCCAGCTATGTATCTCGCTGGAAAAGAACATGTGCCCAAAAAGAAATCCCTTTCCACCATACCGGTGAAAAGGGACATTATGTTTTTGATTTTGATACGGACTAGTGCACGTTCCCCATCAAACGTTTCATTAATGGTGCAAAAATCAGCACCACGACACCCGCTACCAAGGAATATTTGGCAATAAGACTGAAACCATCCAAATAGACATTCAAGGTATCGAAACCTCCCACATTGCTATCGGTACTCTCAATGGCCAATTGCTTGGAGATGAACCCTACTATTTGGAACGCATAGGCCGATGACAAGAACCATATCCCCATCATAAATGCCACAATACGTTTTGGCGAAAGGTCGGTTATTTTGGAAAGTCCTACGGGTGACATGAACAGCTCCCCTACTGAAATCAAAAAGTATAGGGCAAGCAAATACGAGAAGGGAACCATCCCATTTTCATCCGCGCTGGCCCCGCTCAAAGAAACTGCATAGAAAGCCAACCCGGCCAATACCAATCCCATTCCAAATTTGTATGGTGTCCTTGGATTGAGTTTTTTCTTGGCCAAATAGGTCCACATCACCGATATGGGTATGGAAAGTATAACAATGAACATGGAATTCAAGGCATTCGTCTGGCTCGCATTGATCAAAGAAAGGTTCACATTTCTTGCCGCAAAAAGGGTGATTACACTACCATGAAGCTCATGGAACCCCCAGAATATGGTCATAAAGAAGGTGATCAAAATGGCCATAAAGAGCTTTTTGCGTTCATCCAAAGTAGCTTTGAGCATAATACTGATCATATATATCAGAATACCGACACCTATAAGCTTAAACAATACATTGACAATGTTTTGGTCTTCAAAAAACGAACCTTCTCCTCCAAGGGACTTGTAAGAATGTAGTAAAAAAGCAATCAAAGGTGCCGACAAAAAGGCTATGATGGGAATCAGATGTTTTTGTGGAATTCCCCAAACTTTCTTTTCATAGACTTCCATGCTGGGCGGCTTGCCTCCATCCCCAAATACATTTTTCTTGATTCCACTCCAGAAAAACAATAATCCGGTCAACATGCCTATTCCTGCAAGACCAAATCCGTAATGCCAACCGTAAGTCTGCCCCAACCAACCGCAGAGCAAAGGAGAAATAAACCCTCCAATGTTTATTCCCATATAAAAAATGGTGAAACCTGAATCTTTTCGGGTATCACCATCCTTGTACAACGTTCCCACAAAGGTTGAGATATTGGGCTTGAAAAATCCATTGCCCACAATAATAAAGGCCAAGGCCAAAAAGAAAGCTGCATTATTCTCGATAGCCAGCACAAAATGACCCAAGGCCATTAAAATACCCCCCAAGAAAATAGATGCCCGCATCCCCAAAATAGAATCTGAAATCTTTCCTCCGATTACCGTAGAGGCATAGACCAAGGAACCGTAGGAAGCATATACCGCTGCCGCTGCATAATCACGGGTAGACAAGGCCTCAAAAATAACATTGACCATGTATAACGTAAGCAGGGCCCGCATCCCATAAAAACTAAACCGCTCCCACAGTTCAGCAAAGAATAGATAGAAAAGCCCTTGCGGGTGCCCAAAAAGGGTCTTCTCACTGGCTGGTTTTACAATATCTGACATATACTTTTACGTTTGGTTACAAATTTTCCTTGATGAAATTGGTCATTTTGGTGTACAGGTGCAATCGGGTATTTCCTCCATGGATGCCATGGTTTTTATCGGGGTAAATGGCCCAATCAAAAGGTTTGTTGGCCTGTACCAAGGCTTCTATCATTCGCATGGTGTTTTGCACGTGTACATTGTCATCCCCGGAGCCATGCACCAATAAATATTTCCCTTTCAACAATTCTGGATAATTGAATGGGGAATTATCGTCGTAGCCGGTTGGGTTTTCCTGCGGGGTCTGCATATAACGTTCGGTGTAAATGGTATCGTAGAAACGCCACGAAGTTACCGGGGCCACGGCAATCGCCATTTCAAATACATCATTGCCCTTTAAGATACAGTTGGTAGACATGAATCCACCATAACTCCAGCCCCAAATCCCAGTTCTATTCGCATCGATATAGGGGAGCTCGCTCAATTTTTTGGCCGCTGCAATTTGGTCTTCCACCTCATATTTACCAAGCTCCTTTTGGGTAATCTTTTTAAAATCACTCCCTTTTAGGCCAGTACCTCTTCCATCCACACAGGCCACAATATACCCTTCACTGGCCAACATTTGATGCCAATAATCCTTATCGCGCAACCATCTATTGGCAACTTCTTGGGAACCTGGACCACTGTATTGGAACATGAACAAGGGGTATTTTTTATTCGGGTCAAAGTCGGCTGGTTTTATCATCCACATGTTCAGGTCATTTCCATTGATATTGATGGTGGAAAATTCCTTTGGGGCGATTTCGTAACCCTCAAGTTTGTCCCCAAGTTTTGAATTGTCCTTGATGGCCTTCACCAATTTTCCGTCGGATGCGGTATGAAGCGTAAATTCATAAGGCGTTTCGGAACTGGAAAACGTATTGATGAAATAGGTGAAATCCGTACTAAAGGCCGCAGCATTTGTTCCTTCTTTGGTGCTCAGTCTTTTCTTTTTCTTTCCCTTGCTCGAGATACTGTACACATCCCGGTTAATGGAACCGTTCTCCACGGATTGATAGTAGATCTTATCCTTGGCCCCATCGTATCCATAATACCGGGTCACCTCCCAAGGTCCCTCGGTTATACGGTTCTTCAGCTTGCCATCCTTATGGTGCAGGTACAGATGGTTATATCCATCCCCTTCACTGGTCCAAATAAAACTATCATTTGGTAAAAAAGTAAGGTCATCATCGATATCCACATAAGCTTTGTCCTTTTCTTCCAACAAAATGGCAACTGAGTTGTCCTTGGCGTTCACATCGAGTAGCTTGAGGTCGTTTTGGTGTCGGTTGAGGGTCTGTACGCTCAAGTGATCGGGACTGTTCATCCACTTGATCCGGGGAATATAGTAGGGATTGCCCAAATCCACTTTGGATATGGAACCTGACGTTACATCCAGCATGTGCAAGGTTACTGTGGAATTGCTCTCTCCCGCCTTGGGGTATTTAAATTCGTAAGGAAAAGGATAGAGTCCCTGACCATAAATATCCATGGAAAACGTGGGGACTTCGGTTTCATCAAACCGTAAAAAGGCAATCTTGGAACCATCACTGTTCCACTCAAAGGCACGGACAAAGGCAAATTCCTCTTCATATACCCAATCCGTCACCCCATTGATGATGGTTCCTTTGTTCCCATCCGTGGTTATTTGTTGTACCGTCTTGGACGCTACATTGAATATATATAGGTTGTTGTTATCCACATAGGCCACTTGGGATCCATCCGGAGACAACATGGGCTCTTGAATTTTGGTATCGCTGACCTTCGTCAAACTTTTGGTGGCGATATCGTACACATAATAAATTCCCAATGTTGACCTCCTAAAAATGGGCTCCATCTCCGTGGCCAACAAAATTTTTGATTCATCCTCACTAAAAGCATACGACGTAAAGAAGGGAACCGCACCTCCCGAAGTCACTATGGCTTCTACCTTTTGCAAGGTTTCATAATCATATTTATCCAAACTACTGGTCCAGGGAGAACGCATAAAATTCAATATGGTGTACTGTTTTCCATTTTTCATGGAACGGAGTACATCCATTTGCTCAGTCCTAAATTCACCTCCCCAAATTTCTTCGAGGGTGATTTTTTTCTTTTGGGCAGTTGAAAAAGTCAAAAATCCTAAAAGGGACAGGATCAGGAGGAACTGTTTATTCATGTGAAGAAAAAATTATTTAAAACCGTCAAGTTTACTAATATTTATCGGAAAAATAAACTTAAATGTTGCATTTGCAACAAGAATTGATTTCCCCAAAAAGCCCTTTTTAGACCATCCCCAGTACAATCTGGATATCGACAAAGTACAATTATCTTTATATTTGAACCCTTTAACCAAACACTATGGACACCCCTGTTGAAGGTTTTTCCAAACGCTCCAAGGCCGAAAAGATAGCCTATATTGCCGAGCACTTCACCAAAGACCCCAAAGCCTCCAAAAAATTACTGGAGCAGTATTGGAATCCGGACCCTGCGGTCCAGAAGCTGCATGACGAGTTCATAGAGAACACCATTTCCAATTATTACCTCCCTTTTGCCATAGCACCCAATTTTTTGATCAACGAAAAACTGTACGTCATTCCCATGGCCATTGAGGAAAGTTCCGTAGTGGCCGCTGCCAGCAAGGCCGCCAAATTCTGGTTGGACCGGGGCGGGTTCAAGGCCAAAGTCATTGACACTGAAAAGGTAGGGCAGGTACATTTTATATATAGAGGAGATGCACAAAAACTCCAACACTTTTTTGAGGCGTTAAAACAGAAGCTCATCCAGAGTGTGTCTTCCATTACCCAAAACATGGAAAAACGTGGCGGGGGTATCAAGAACATAGAATTACGGGACCTCAACGATAAAATAGAAGGCTACCATCAATTGCATTGTACGTTTGAGACCTTGGATGCCATGGGGGCCAACTTCATCAATTCGTGTTTGGAGCAGTTTGCCAAGACCCTGAAAGATGAAGCAGCTTCGTATGCCAACTTCACCCCAGAGGAACAGCAGATTGAAGTGGTGATGAGCATTCTTTCCAACTACGTGCCACATTGCTTGGTCCGGGCCGAAGTAAGCTGCCCCGTAGCCCAGTTTGAAGAGGGCGGGATATCCGCGGAAAAATTTGTGCAGGCCGTGAACATCGCCAAGGTAGAACCGTACCGTGCCGTGACCCATAACAAAGGAATTATGAACGGGGTGGACGCTGTGGTTTTGGCCACAGGAAACGATTTTAGGGCCGTGGAAGCCGGGGTACATGCCTATGCTTCCAAAGATGGGCAATATTCCAGCCTTACCCATGCTTCCATCAAAGATGGAACCTTTACCTTTTGGATTGAGCTGCCCTTGGCATTGGGCACTGTAGGCGGACTTACCTCCTTGCACCCCTTGGTAAAACTGGGACTGGAAATCCTCCAAAACCCGACAGCCAAAGAACTGATGCAGATTGTGGCCGTTGCCGGATTGGCACAGAATTTTGCCGCACTGCGATCACTGGTCACTACGGGCATCCAAAAAGGGCATATGAAAATGCACTTGATGAACATGCTCAACCAAATGGGGGCCTCAGAAAGTGAAAAACAACAATTGGTCCAGTATTTCAAGGACCGAACCGTGACCAATGCTTCGGTAAAAGAAGCGTTGGAAAAGATACAGTCTCAATAATGCAGACCAAATTCCATAGCAATGGCAAGTTGTTGCTCTCGGGCGAGTACGCCATTTTGGATGGGGCCTTGGGTCTGGCCGTCCCTACCCAATATGGTCAATCCCTGGAAGTATTGGCTACAGAAACAGGTCTGCTGGAATGGAACAGTTATAATGAAAAAGGCGAAATCTGGTTTCAGGCGGTGTTGGGTTTGGATGGTTTTAAAACCATTTCCGCTTCAGACGGGAAAATTGCAACAACCTTGACGGCCCTACTCAATGAAGTTAGGACACAGAACCCTGATTTTTTATCGACAAGTAAAGGAGCACAAGTGAACACAAAACTTGATTTTCCAAGGTCTTGGGGGCTGGGCACTTCATCAACATTGATCAACAATATGGCACAATGGGCAAAAGTAGATGCCTATACATTGCTGCGGAATGCCTTTGGGGGTAGTGGGTATGATGTTGCTTGCGCCCAACACGATTTGCCCATCACCTACCAATTGAAAGATGGCAAACCGGTAATCAACGAAGTAGCCTTTGATCCCATTTTTAAGGAGTCCCTTTATTTTGTGCACCTCAACCAAAAGCAAAGCAGCAAAGAGGCCATTGCCAACTATAGGAAACAGCAATTCAACAAGAATGATTTGCTGGACAGCATTTCCACGATTACCCAAAAAATGGTCTCGGAAAACGATTTGACCAAATTTGAAGGCCTGATGGATGAACATGAGGCCATCCTATCCCATACGCTCCAAATCCCAACGGTAAAATCAAGACTCTTCCCGGATTACCCAAATGCCCTAAAAAGTCTGGGAGCTTGGGGCGGAGATTTTGTATTGGCCGTGGGAAATGAGAACACTTTGGATTATTTTAGGGGCAAAGGATTCCAAACGATTGTCCCTTTTTCCAAAATGGTATTGTGACCTACCCTTTCCTTAAAGACTCCATCATGAAGAGATTTCATCTATACGCTATTTTCTTTTTAGTCCTATTGGGCTGCACGTCGAAAAAAACTCCCATCCGATATGAAAGTGACCAACTTGTGGTAGAGCAACTGACCGAGCATACCTTTCAGCACATTACCTATCTGAATACCCAAGATTTTGGGAAAGTGGCCTGCAACGGTATGATTGTAATAGATCAGGGCGAAGCCATTATTTTTGACACCCCCAACACCGATGTGGAATCCGAAGAACTTATCCAATGGGTCGAAGAAGAACTGGGCTGTACAATAAAGGGAGTCGTTACCACCCATTTTCACACCGATTGTCTGGGAGGATTGCAAGCCTTTCACAAGAAAAACATTCCCTCATACGCTACTGAAAAAACCATAGAATTGGCCACTGCAAAGGGGCATCCCGTACCTCAAGTTGGATTTATCGGCACCAAAGAACTGAATCTTGGGGACAAAAAAGTAATCCTGGACTATGTGGGCGAAGGCCATACCCAGGACAACAGTATTGGTTATTTTCCCAGTGAAGAAGTACTGTTTGGCGGATGTTTGGTAAAATCACTGGGAGCAGGAAAAGGCAATCTGGAAGATGCCAATACAGCCGCGTGGCCGCAGACCATTCAGAACCTAAAATCCAAATATCCCAAGGCAAGTACCATTATTCCGGGGCATGGAAAACCCGGCAATGCCGACTTACTTGATTTTACCGCGGCTCTCTTTATGGATTAAACTTTTGTACTCCCGATACATTTTTACATAAAACCTCCCGTTTTGGCCATTTCGTGAACTCAAACAGGGTATCCGTCAATTGGCGACCATAAGATTGAAGGTTTTTTCACATCTTGGAATCGAATCCCCATACATAGCTGTTGCCCATTAATTCTATAAAAAGAAGCCGTTATGTTATTCTGGGAATATACCTTATTGTTGTTTTCGCTGCTGACCCTCTTGTTGGCCATGACACTCCTTCTGAAAGAACGGAAAAAAAAGTCCAAAAAGTTGTTCTTCCTATTCTTCTCCTTTGTACTCTACAATATTTTATTGACCCTTTACAGTTGGACCAAATTTAATGATGGGCTATTTGTACTTCTGAGTTATGTCCAATTCATCCCTTTGATGTTTTATACCATTATGATTTATGGTCATTTGAACGGAACCATTGATATTGCAAAAACCAAAGAAGAAAACTTATTTGCCAATCCAAGGAACAAATATGAAAAAACAGGCCTCTCCGAAACCTTTTCCTTGGAATTGAAACAGAAACTGGAGGAGATGATGGTCACCAAAAAACCCTATCTAAACCACGAACTAAGGTTGGATGACATTGCAGATTTACTTGATGTTTCCAGGCATCATGCCTCACAAGTCATCAACGCACATTTTAATATGGGGTTTTATGACTACATCAACGCCCACAGAATAGAAGAAGCAAAAAACAAGCTGTGTTCCTCTGGTTTTGAAACCTCTTCCCAATCCATCTCCGACATTGCCTACCTATGCGGTTTCAACAATAGGGTATCGTTCTACAAAGCCTTTAAAAAGTTTACCCACACCACCCCAACCGAATTTTTGGATGAAATGGTAATGAATGCCCATGGATGATACCCCTGTCCCATTTCCAATGCGCTTTTTTAATCTGGCATCTGTTAATGTTAATCTCCTTCGGCGACTTAGTAAAGGTTCTTAAACCTTAACAAGACCCCTGTTTTCTTTCATTTTTTTTGCTCGGCAATCTTCAGGGCGGGAGTACCAAAAACCTTCCCATACAACAACAGGTTTTGTTCTTACAAGTGTGCTGAATTAGCTTGATTTAAGATGATGTTCTATCTCCTGCTTTGATGGATTGCTCTAACTAACTATTAACTAAAAATTCTTTAATGAGAGCAAAAAAATGGATGATGCTAGTGCTGTTCATATGTACTTGTACCATAGCACTTGCACAGGAAAAAACGGTTACCGGAACGGTTACCGACCAAAATGGATTGCCCCTGCCCGGCGTTAATATTGTTGTTTCGGGAACCAATACAGGCACCCAAACCGACTTTGATGGGAACTATGCCATCAATGCCAGCCAAGGTAAAACCTTATTGTTCACCTATTTAGGGCAGCAAGATGTCCGTATGGCCGTTGGGGCCCGCAATGTCATCAATGTACAAATGCAGGAAGATGCCCAAGCTTTGGAGGAAGTGGTGGTGGTAGGTTATGGAACAACGACTAAACAAGCATTTGCCGGTACAGCATCAGTGGTAAAAGCTGAAGCTTTGGAAGTTAAATCCTTTTCAAATGTTTCCCAAGCATTGGCTGGTGAGGTTGCTGGTGTAACGGTAATCAATCAATCCGGACAGCCGGGTACGTCTTCAACCATACGAATCAGAGGATATGGATCAGTTAACGGAAACCGAGACCCCTTATATGTTGTGGATGGAGTGCCTTTTTCTGGAAGTATAAATTCCATTAACCCCGCCGATATTCAGAGTACAACAATCTTAAAGGATGCCACCGCCACCGCTATTTACGGTTCTCGTGGTGCCAATGGTGTAGTATTGATAACAACAAAATCTGGTTTGGCCAATGAATCCTTTGTTGAAATTGATGTCAAATCAGGATTCAATATGCAATTAATCCCAAGATATGATGTGATTACTTCACCCGAAGAATATGTGGGTTATGTCTGGGAAGGAATCTTCAACAGAGCATCTATTGAAGAAGACCCCGATCCAGTTGCCTTTGCGAATGCCAACCTATTTACGGATAATTATATTCCTACTGGCTATAACATGTGGAAGGCTGCAGATGGCGGAGAATTGATAGATCCCGTCACTAGGATGGTAAGGCCCGGGGTCGCTAGAAGGTATACTCCACAACGCTATGCAGACTTGGCTTTCGATGCTGCCATTAGGACCGAGACCAACTTAAGAATGGGCGGAGGCAATGACAAAAGCAAATATTTTACTTCCATAGGATATTTGGACGACAATGGATACGCCATCAACACAGGTTACAAAAGGTATACGGCAAGGCTCAATGCCGATTCCCAAGTGAAAAAATGGCTGAAAGTTGGTGTTAATGCAGGATATGCCTACTCAAAGAGCACCAACAACGGGCAAACCGTAGGTTCAGAAAACCTGTTCGAATTTGCGGATAAGATGGCGCCCATTTTTCCCGTATTTCTAAGGGATGATAACTATCAATTGGTTGAAGATCCCATTTTTGGAGGATACCAATATGATTATGGTAGTGCTTCCGGGTTCAGGTCTAGGCCCAATGCAGACCAACTGAATCCCATAGCATCAGCCCTGTACGATCATGTGGGAACGAACAGGCATGAAATAAATGGCAACTTTTCTGTTCATGTGAACTTGGCAAAAGGGTTGACCTTTGAAACCCGTTTTGGTTCCCAGTTCGCTACAGAACGATACAAGTCATTCTCCAACCCATTTTATGGTGGGGGTATCTCTACAGGCGGTGACCTATACCAAAGAGACAGGGATTTCTTAACGATTAACTTTTTGAAGCTCTTGCGCTATCAAAACGAGTTTAACGACCATTCCCTTGAGATTCTTGCAGCACATGAGAACAATCAGTACGAAATGCAGGAAACCATTGCCTCCAAAAGATTGGCGGTACATCCGCGAATTTTGGAACTGAACAACTTTGTGGTTTCACAAGGGCCTCCCTCTGGCTTTTCAGAAGGATACAGTATTGAGTCTTATTTTGGGCAGTTCAATTATGACTATGACAAAAAATATTTTTTGACCGCATCGGTGCGTAGGGACGGCTCTTCCCGGTTCATCAATGAAAAATGGGGAACATTTGGCTCCGTTGGTGCGGCCTGGGCCATCTCCAATGAGGATTTTATGTCCAACAGTGATTTCTTCAAGTTTTTAAAAATTAAGGCGTCTTATGGATTAACGGGTGACCAAGCTGTTGATGATGATTATTATGTGGCGTATGACACCTACAATATTGCCAACCTTAATGATCAAATCTCTCTTTCTATCAGGGACAATGGAAATCCAGAGCTTTCATGGGAGACGTCTAAAATGTTTCAGACTGGAATCGAATTCGGCCTTGGAAGGTTTTTGGACGGGGTTGTAGATTTTTATAGCAAGAAAACAGACAATCTGATCTTTTCAAGAAGGGTAGGACCTTCCCAAGGAATTGCCATTGTTACGGTAAACGATGGTGAGTTGTTAAACCAAGGACTTGAATTTGACCTTACCACACATATTTTCAACAAAGAAGATTTTAAATTGGATTTGTCCATCAATGGATCCCGAGTAAACAATGAAATCTTGACCATGCCCATTGAGCCATCAACCGGTGAGCCCAGAATCTTGGACACTTCCGCTGCCCCATACGGATATTCCAAAGGAAGTTCCATATATGACTTCTACATTCGAGAATGGGCCGGGGTAGATCCAGAAGACGGCGTTGGAATGTACTACCAATATTTCAATGATGCCAATGGAAACGGCACCTTAGATGATGGTGAGGACAGCATTGACGACATGCTTGCCTATTTGGATGAAAATCCTGAGGCCAACGTTGAGCGCCAGACTACAAAGACATATGCAGATGCTACTCAAAAATATGTTGATAAATCGGGTATCCCAGATTTAATGGGTGCTTTTAGATTGGCAGCACAAATAAAAAATTTGGATTTTTCCGCTCAATTCACATATAGCATTGGAGGATGGGCCATGGACAACCAATACTCCGAACTGATGAGCGACAACTTTGGCGCCGCTTCGACAAATTTTCACAAAGATATTTCCCAACGATGGCAAAACCCAGGTGATGAAACAGATGTTCCCCGTTTGGATGATGCTACAGGCCAAGACCAAAGGGTGAATACCACCCGCTGGCTCATCAGTACTGACTATTTAGCCTTCAACAATGCTAAAGTTGGGTATACATTTCCCAAAAAAGAAATTGAAAGAATGGGATTGAAAAATGTCAACATTTGGGTATCTGGGGACAATTTGGCCATCAAAACTGCTAGACAGGGCTTCAACCCATCTGTTAGGGAGGATGGTAGCTCACAAAGAAGGATTTATGCGCCTTTGACTACGGTAACCATGGGTGTTAGAGTTAAATTTTAGAATAAAAACGTTATGAAACATATATATAAACTTTCAGCTTTAGTCTTGTTCGTTGTGTCCGTAGGATGTACCAAAGACTATTTGAACGAAACCCCTTCAGAATTTTTGACACAAGAACAGGTTGGGGAAGCAGCCACATTTAATCCTGCTGTAATCGAAGGAACCATTTCCGGTATTTATTCCACAATGTTCGAGACCGGGACCGGAGGGACAACCGGGCATGATGACTTTGGACATAAGGGGTATGATATTTATAGCGACTTCCTCTCCGGGGATATGGCGCTCTCGGTAAGTACTTATGGATGGTACAGGGCCGATATTACGGAGTTCCAAGCAACCCAAGACTTTACCAGAACCAGAAATTATATCGTATGGAGATATTATTATAGAATCATTAGATCAACCAACTTGGTGATAGATGCGTTGGGTGGCAATGATTTTATCCCTGAACTGGAAGAGAATAAATACTTGATGGGTCAAGCCAAAGCCATCCGTGCACATTCCTATTTCTATTTGACCCAATATTTTGCCAATTCTTATGAACCAACTGCTGAGATTTTACCCATTTACGATAGTGCTGATGACCTGAACGGGCCAAAAGTGATCACTTCGGAAATCTATGCATTAATGGAAAAAGACCTCAATGAAGCCATATCTCTCATGGACAATTTTTCCAGAACCTCGAAAAGTCAAGTGGATAAATCCGTGGCACAAGGTATTTTGGCCTATGTATTGGCATCAAAAGGAGATAGCCATCAACAAGTAATGGAGCTCACCGAGGATATCATCAATAATGGCGGGTATACCCTAATGGATGAGACCGAAGTCTTGGGCGGTTTCAACGATTTAAATACCCCTGGCTGGATGTGGGGTGTAGACTTGACCGTTGACAATGGTCTTGGTTTGATTTCATGGTGGGGGCAAATGGACCGCTATACCTACAGTTATGCTTGGGCAGGAGATGCCAAGGCAATAGATGCAGGGCTCTACGACGCCATTCCTGTGGACGACGTCCGCAAAGGACAGTTTGCTGAGCCATTGGGTGAATATCAAGACCTAATGCCCTTGAACAAGTTCTATGCCCCGGATAAAATTATTGGGGGGCAAAGTAATATTACAACCGATTATATCTACATGAGAGTTGCCGAAATGTATTTATTGAATGCTGAGGCGGCTGCCAAATCCGGGGATATTGCAAAAGCCCAAATAATGTTGAAAGCATTGTTGGATAAGCGGGTACCCAATACGGCTTATGTGGATACTCTAACAAGTCAACAGCTTTTGGATGAAATATACCTTCAAACCCGTATTGAATTGTGGGGAGAGGGTAAGAGCTACCTATCACTCAAAAGGAATCAAGGCACCGTTTTTAGAGGGTCCAATCATCTTTCTTTTGTTGGTGAAGCCATCACATTTGATGATGAAAGGTTAACTTTTGAGATTCCGCAATCCGAAATCCAAAATAACCCTCATATATCAAGCCAAAACTAGTTTACTTAAAAAACATAACTGTCAATATCAAGCCCTACTATATTTGGTGGGGCTTTTTCTTGTTCAAAACAGTAAGAGTATTCCAAAGTGCTCATCCATAAACCCAAACCACTCATCCGTCAATTGGCACACCTAAAACATGGAAGTTTGTGCTAGGTTTAAATCAATAAACCAAAACCCAATACCATGTCACGGTTCAGTAAACTCTCTGTACTTTATCTCTTAATGGGACTGTTCATCTCCATTTTCAATGGATATTCCCAAGTGAGTGAAAGTGCTTCCGCAAGACTTGATCGGTTCCTAAAGGAAAATTCCAACATTACCTTTACGCCATTGGTGTCCGATGCCACCGAACAGATCTTAAGACACAAAGTATATTGTATTGCCTTGGAGACCACCAATATCTATGACGATTCCGGAAAGGACTTGGATGAGTTTATTGTAATTGATGATGGAACGGATGTACAAAGTTGTCAGAAGTTCAGGAAAAACACCTCCATGGATTTCTTTCTAGATCACCTCCATGAGGATTTTACCCTGACCTCTGCGACCGCTCCCCTATTTCAAGATCTTTTGGACATTCTATATCCCGTGGAGGGATGGAAACTGGACAAAAGGGAGTTCTTCTTCAAAGACGGGAAGTGGTACTTTCTACGTGATGCCTATATGAGATCTAAACAAGGTTTTGAAATACAGGTAGACGCCGAAGGAAAAATCACGGACATGCGCTACAAAATGAAATGGGATGTCCCGGACCGATTATAAAAAAGGCGCCCCGTTAAACGGGGCGCCTTTTTTTATAGGGTTCAAAACTGTGTCCTAGTAGAACACAGCTCTGTTGTCTTCAATTTCCGCCTTGTCTTTAAGGGCATTGTACACACCAGTATTAACACGGTTGGCGGCACTGGTTCGCAAACTGTTGGCATAGGTACTAAAGTTTTCCATGGCAGGGGCATCCTCTTTTTTGGTCACCTTTACCATATAAACCCCAGACTCTCCCTTAATCAATCCAGAGGTCTGGTCTTGGTTGAGGGCAAAAGCCGTCCCCACTACCAAAGGCTCTCTTCCCGCTCCGGCCAACGTGGGTGCTTTAAGGGTCACTGACGTAGCACTGCTCAAGCTAACGTTGTTATCGGAGGCTATGGCATCCATGGCCTTTCCTTGGTTGGCTGCCATAATCCTTTCTGCTTTCAGTTCCTTTCTGATTTCTGGCAAAGCCGTTGCCGAGGCATCTTCAGGGGTCATAAGACCTTTTTTGTACTTTTTGGTCAACTGTACCACGGCATAGCCGTTGTTGACATTAAAACGTCTGATATCGCCCACACTGGTCTCTTCGTTGAAGGCCCATTGTACAATACTACGTTGTGAGCCCAAACCAGGAAGGTTCTCATCCATTTCCTTGATCTTGTTCACAGGTCGTACCGTATAGCTACTTTCCCTCGCGATGTCCCCAAAGTTCTCTGGTTCGGCATCCAAAGCCGACATTTCAAACTTGGTGGCATTGGTAAATAGCGTATTGATCGTCTCTTCAGAAGGTTCTATTTCCCTGGACAGGGTGGCCACTCTAAGCACATCTTGCTTGTCATCCACTTTGATGATATGGAACCCAAACTGGGTCTCTACCAAACCAATGGTCCCAACAGGATTTCCAAAACAAAAATCATTGAACTCATCGGCCATTACACCTTCCTCAAAATACCCTAGGTCACCTCCTCTAGGTGCAGAAGGTCCGTCTGAATGTTCCCTTGCCAAAGAAGTGAAGATAGCGCCTTCTTTTTTTGCCTCTGCCAAAATCTCCTTGGCTTTGGCTTCCGCTTCTTCCTTGGTCCTTGTAATGCTTGGGTTGGCACGCTCGGCCCCTTCCCATGTAAATAGAATATGACTTGCCTTTACCGTTCCATTGGCCTTTCTGTCCATAACCTTGGAAACCTTAAAGAAATTCCCATCCTTGTAAGGACCATAGACCTCACCAACATTCATGGCCATAAGGGTATCTGCGGCAATAGCGGGCAGTTCGTTCTTCCTTTTATAAATCGTATCGTATTTGGTATCGGAATTCCTATCCAAGAAAGCAGCCATATCCGTGGTGCTCCTGAATCCGGGAATAGTATCCGTGGTGTCGTTATCTTCGTTGTATTCAACCGTATCGCCAAGTAGTGAAGTAATGGCTTCTTTTACGGCATTTTCATCTTCAGCGGATGGTTTTTCCTCAAAATAGATGAAACGCACATCCCGAGCCCTTTCTTGTTCGAACTCTTTTTGATGATTGCTGATGTATGCCTGAATCTCACTTTTGGAAACTTCAATGGTGCTGTCGGCAATGGAGGTATAAGGTACCCGAACATACTGGATATCCACCTTCTCGTTGGCCAATTTGTAATCGAATTCCCCTTCGGTAAGGGTGGCACCAACGCCCCCCTTGATCAGGTTAAAGTACAAACGCTCCTTGGCGGCTTCAATAATGGCCTGCTCATCTTGCAACCAAGCTTCGTAGCGTAGGGGATCGTTCACTTTCCAATCGGCAATGGCACTTTTAAAGACCTCCTCGTTGAAGATACCGTTCTCATCCAAGAAATCGGGAATCTGGGCATAGCCCGAGGTTTTTACAAACTCAATGATCTGGTCACTTTCCACATCAATGCCCAAATCCTCGAACTGTTGGTTCAGGATGGTTTTTCTCACTTCCCGGTCGTATACCGTGTTTACCAACTGGGTAGAGGAGAAATTGGGGCCAAATTGTCTAGAGGCGGTTTCCACCTGTCTTCTAAAATCATCAATGGAAATACTTTCTCCATTTACCTCAGCCACTGCGGAACCTACTTTGCCCCCTCCTGCAAAATTGTTGCTGGAAAAGACCCCAGATATTACAAAGGCGAACAACGCCAAACCAATGATCAAGATCAGTACGGTCGTCCGTTTTCTAATATTCTCTAATATTGCCATTTTACTGCTTGTTTTCTTTATTTACGGTGGGCGAAAATACCACTTTCTTTTCAAATAGGAAAGCTTAAAAAAGCGTGGAATTTATTAATCCTCAGTATGAACGCGCACCATGACCAAATCAATTTTGGTGTTGGACACCTCTAAAATGTGAAAAGTGAAATTTTCAATTTTCACCTCGGAGTCCTGTTCGGGAATCTCGCCCGTCTCGTTCATGATCAATCCACCCAATGTTTCGTACTCTTCTCCTTCGGGAAGTTCCAACTTATAATTCTCGTTGATGTAGTCCACTTCCAATCGCGCGGAAAACTTATAGACATTCTCACTGAGCTGCTCTTCGTGAAGGTCCGTACTATCATGTTCGTCCTCAATTTCACCGAACAATTCCTCTATAATATCCTCCACGGTGAGTATTCCAGCCGTACCGCCATATTCATCCAATACCACGGCCATACTCTTCCTTTTTTTGATGAGCACGTTCAAGATATCTTGGATGAGCATGGTCTCAGGGACAAACTCCACGGGCAACAGAATGCTCTTAATGGTCTTGGGCTTTTTAAAGAGCTCGTACGAATGCACATACCCTATGATCTCATCTATGTTTTCCTTGTAGACCAAAATCTTGGAATAGCCTGTTTCGGAGAACAATTTTGCAAGGTTCTTTGGGGTTTCACCAAGCTCAACAGCCGTGATTTCCGTTCTTGGCACCATGACTTCCCTTGCCTTGACCGTTGAAAATTCCAATGCATTCTGAAATATCTGGATCTCCGAATCCACCTCGTCCTCTTCCTCCACGGTCTCCATCTGCTCGGTAATGTAGTCCCCCAATTCCAATTTGGTGAAGGACAACTGCACCTCATCACCATCGGTCTTAAAAAACACCTTGAGGATAATGTCCGAAATCTTGATCACAAAGCTCGAAATAAACGAGAACAGCACATAAAAGACATAGGCCGGTACCGCAAAGAACTTCAACAAGGTGTTGGAATAAATCTGAAAGAGCACCTTGGGCAAAAACTCTGCGGTGAGCAAAATGATCAAGGTGGAAATCACGGTCTGTGACAGCAGGCTGAAATCCGTCAACAAGGCATTTAAAAAGTCAGAGGACGTGGGCAACAGGCTTTGGAACCAATTCATGAGCACATCACCCATAAAAAGTCCGTATACCACCAAGGCAATATTGTTTCCAATAAGCATGGTGGCAATAAACTTTGAAGGTTTATGGGTAAGCAAGGTCAATACTTTGGCCAAAAAGCCTTCTTGCTTTTTCTCAATTTCAATATGGATTTTGTTTGCGGAAATGAAAGCAATCTCCATTCCCGAAAAGAATGCTGAAAATAACAGCGACAGGGCTATTATGGTAAAAGAGAAGTCCAAAGCTATTGCTGATTGTCCTTTTGTCGTTGTTCAAAACGTTTGCGATATCTCCTCCTGAACAAAAACATGGCTATGGAGACTACCGCAAAGAAGATAAAGATATAGGTTTCCTGTTGGGCTACGCTCCAAAGGGTAATGATCTTATAGATGGATACCACGGCCACGGCCAAGTAGAGGTATTCGGTGTATCGTAAAATTCTTATCATGTCTACTCTTCTATTTCTTTTTCCTTGATGGTCATGAGACCATATGTTTTGTGGGCCTTGAAGAAACTAAAATCCCGATTGAAATCCATCCCTTCGCCATCCATTACGGTACCATCCTCGGGGTTGGTATAGGTAAAGGCTTCCTCGGTAAAGATCCAATTATTTTTTCTATCAAAAAACAATTGTGGCGTTTCCAGCTTCTTCCCATCATGGGTTTCAATGACCACATTGCCCTGTAAATCGTACAAATTGGTCTGCAAATACACAATTCCGTAATCTGCTGTGACCACACTTTTTTGGTTTTTATCATCAAAAAACTCCACCTGAAGTCCCTCTGGAAAGGTCTGGAACTTAAAGTTTTGATTGTCAAAATCCTCGGACAATGGGCTGGTCAGCACCGCAACGACTTTGGATTTGGCCGAATCCTGTGAGCTCATGGCCTCCACAGTCTCGGTATAGGTAAAGGTAAAGTTTTGGGCAACCCTTTGTGGAAAGACCGGCTTAATGGCCTCTTCCCCTACGCGTTCGTAGTTATCCTCACAGGACATAAAAAGGATTGCCACGGTAAAAACCGTGGCAAAACACTTTAAAATATTTTTGGATGTCTGTTTCACATTACAGATTAGGTACGGTAACACTACCTCCTACCCAGCAGCTGAACGTAATGGTCTTACCTGCCATTCCAGAACTAAAGATCATCTCTTTGGTTGGGGCTTTGGCATTGTAGCTGGCTGCAGTCTGACTAGCATGACCACTCAAAGAGGGATCTACCCTTCCAGCCTTTCTTGCCATATCAGCGGCCTTCCAATAGATGGCTCTTTTCTCGAATGCAGTGGTTCCACAATCGTTGGCACTACCTGCATATAGGTTGGCGATCAACAAATACGCTTTTCCATTGGCTGCATTGGCATCAATAGCTTTTAGGGCATAGCTCCTAGCTTGTGATTTACTGCTTCTGCGAACAATAGTGGCAATCTTGTATAGGATATTGGATTTTTTATATGAATCCGTTTCCAATTCCACCGCCTTGTTAAAGTCTGCGATAGCTCCTTTGTTGTCTCCCGACTTTTGCTTCAACACCCCACCATACATATAGGCATCGGCTGAAGGGTCAAGGGCCAACTGGGCCTCGAACAATTTTCGGAACATGGGGTCATCTGTACACTCTTTGGAGAACATTCTTCCCACGGCACGTTTCACCCATGTTACGTCTCCTTTCTTTTCCTCATAACTCTTTTCGTATAGAGGGATAAGGTTGTCACAGTCAGCCAAGGCTCCCAATTTGGAATCGATACTAGCTCCTACCTTTCCATAAGACTCTGAGTTTGTACTGGCCACTCTTAGCATTCTCTTCTCTTTGGAAGTAATGGTGTTTGCAGAATCCTTGGGAAGCAATTTGGTAACTACATCGGTCAACTTTTTGTTTTCCTCTTCTACCTTTTCGGTTACATCATCATAGGTATCAAAAACATCCTGAAGGTCTTTTTTACCAGAATCATGCAAGTTCACCAAAGCTGAGAAATATAGATATAGGGCTTTGGGGTTCTTGAAATTGTCACGATCTTCCTTAAAGGCTTTATCCAACATTTCGAACAATTGCTCATCGGATGCCATTTTGTTATCATACAGCAAAAGGGCCTTATCAATTTCAGTTACGGCTGTAGGGTAATTTTTTGGGAAATATTTTCCACTGTTATCATACAGGGACAACAATTCCTGGATGTACCCGTCCTTATCGGCCCCAGTAGAGTTGTCAATTTTGTGTGCCAAGATTTTCTCACCATAGGAGAAATTGGCTTTGTTGATGTCTGGGCAGCTTTCGTAAACCATTTTCCATGGTTCGTAAGCGGCATCATAGTTTTTTACTTTAGCGTGTTCTGCGTAAATGGAAAGATTGGTCATGCACTCGGGATTTTGTGCTTGAGCCATACTTAATCCCGTCGTCATAATGACCGCTATCATCGTTAAGTAGTGTTTCTTCTTCATCTTACTAATTTTAAAGTGGTTAAAGTACAAATTTTCATTAAAAAATCCTGTTAAAGGGACTTATATGGGTGGTTATTTATGAATTCTCTAAAAAAATGGTATCAATTTATTTTTCTCTTAACAAACCATCGGTCATTTAAGGATAACCCAACATTGACCTTAAAATAACTTTCTTCGATAAGGTTCGCATCCGTGGTTCCTCTTCTTCCCAGCTCAAAACCGAGGTTAAGATTGGAGAAGGAATTACCCAGCGGTAATCCAAGTCCAAAAGTTATGCCAAAGTTGTTTATCTCTTTATTGTTCACTACCAAGCCGCTTACATCGTATCGCAAACCTGCCCTATAGGTAACTCTTTTAAAATAGCTGGTGATGGAACGGTAGTCCGGAACAAAATACCCTCCGAAAGAATAGGTAGCGGCATCATTATAGGTTACATTCTCCAAGCCTAGGAAGGTGTTTTCAAAATCACCGAACTGCTGAAAACTGTACTCTCCCCCTAAAAACCATTTTTTATCCTCGCCAAAACCCAGACCTACCGTGGCACGGGTCGGTATTTTCAATTCGGTGTTCCTAAGGTTGTCCGCATCCAAATTAACATCCAACACTTCTATCTCCTCCCCTGTGACCAACGAGAACGACCCCAGCTTGGCCGAGTTCTTGGAAACGAGGTTGCCTTGTGTGCTCACCAAGACCGAAGTATATAAGGTATATTTATCTTTTATGGTGGGGGTATAGTTCAGGGCATATTTAAAATCGTACCCATTGATGCGGGACTCACGATCCTCCAAGGTTCCAAATTGCACATCTTCCACGCTTTGGATCCTCCTGTACTCGAGTGTACCAAAATTGTAGCTCGCCGTGACCCCAAGACTCAAGTTTTTTATCAACTCAAACCCAACTGAGGCATATATTCGGTTAAGGCCTCCATCCCCTGAGAAAACATTGGTAACGGAAGCACCCCCTGTGGTAGTCCTTTCATCCCTTAGGCTATATCCCACGGAAGAAAGTGGCATCAACCCAAAGCCCATACCCACATTTTTGGCCAATGGAAAACCAATGGACAAATAATCCAGGTTGGTCACAGAAGTGTTCTGTTGTTCGGACCAGTCCTTCAACCGGTACTCGGCATGGGAAATCCCCGCTGTATATGCAGTAAGTTTCAGCTTTGAATATGCTGCCGGATTGGTTAGGTTTATGTGGATACTGTCCCCATACATGCTAACTCCTCCCATCATTTGGTTATCTACCGTCCCATTGTTCCTTAGGTCACCTATTCCAAAGTATGAGTACGGTGATATTGTACCGTTTTGCGCAAAAATGCCATGGGCAACCACGCAAAAAAAAGCAATCAAAAATTTCCTAACCATCTAGCTTTTGTTGTATTCCAGCAAGTAATTTAGTCCCTCCAAGAGAAATTTAGGGTTCGCAAATATGGTGTTTTTTAGCCTTTTGGCAAAAAAATGGGAGTCACCGCCTGTTAAAATAACTGTTAAATGTTCAAAGCGGGCACCATACTGGTCTATTATGCCATCTACCTCCCGCGACACCCCATTGATCACCCCACTGTGCATGGAAGTCTGGGTAGAATTCCCTATAAAGTCCAAAACCTCCTCCGGTTCCAGCAAGGGCAATCCCGCGGTTTGCTCGTGCATGGCCCGGTAGCGCATCCGAACTCCCGGCGATATGGCCCCTCCCACATATTCCCCCACATTGTTCACCATATCATAGGTAATGCAGGTGCCGGCATCGATTACCAAAGTATTGCCCCTTGGGTTTTGATAAAAGGCCGCAGTGGCCAAGGCCAACCTGTCCACCCCAAGGGTGTGGGGCGTGGCGTAGCTGTTCTTAAAAGGCACCTTTGAGCTATTGGAAAGTACATGCACCTTACAGAACAGGGACAAAACATCATGTTCTTTTTTGTCCATTTTCCCTACGGAGCTGATCAATGCCTGACCAATTCTGGGGTATTGTTCAAAAAGCTCCTTGATCTGGGAAAGGAACAAGCCAGACTCCGAACTTTGGTCATGGAGTATCCTACCGTTTTCAAAAACAGCATATTTCACAAGGGTATTCCCAACATCGACGACCAAATTCATGACACAAAGATCGAGAATTGAAAAAAAACCACCGCCTTTTTCCAGATTTTGTTTGTAAATCCTAATTTTGAAATTATATTTGCACCCGCTTAACGGCATGGTACCTTAGCTCAGTTGGTAGAGCAACGGACTGAAAATCCGTGTGTCCCTGGTTCGATTCCTGGAGGTACCACAAAGTGGCAACTACAAAAAGCCCATCCAATTTGGATGGGCTTTTGTTTTGGAACAAAACGGAATCGAAGTTCATGCTGGAAAAAACATAGTTTTTTGGAGAAACAATAACCTAGAGCTTCTACCACAAAATCTCAACTTCATAATGGCGCCCAGGGTTTTGTTTATTGGTCGATAATCCAGTTAGCAGCTAAATCGGTTTACTATCAAAGCAAAAAGGAGAAGAAAAAGACCATTGACACACTTTCGAGGTCCGGTTAAGTTAAATAAATGACATTTAAGGATTTATTTCCGATTAAAATGTGTTCCTTTACTGCACGTTACAGACTTTGGACGAAGATAATACCAGTCCTTAAATAAAAAAGACAGCCCTCCTAACTTATATTCTCCATTACCCCCGAGGCCACTTCTTAATTATTTTTTACTAGTACCAATGTTTGGGTTTTGACGGCCTTTTTAGGCCAAAACCAAAGATTGCAATTGTCATCAGTTTCATTTCAAAATTCACGGTGGTCATTGTGGATACTTCCCCTCAAATGTCTGTATGGAATAGATAAAAACTTAATATATGTTGAAAATAAAAATAGTTCCAGGAGAGAATATAGAAAGAGCCCTGAAAAGGTACAAGCGCAAAGTAAAGAACACCCGACAGTTACAGCGGATAAGAGACAATCAAGAATTCACAAAGAAGTCCAAAATGAACAGGGAAAAGATTGCCAAGGCCAAATATCGGAACGAATACTTGAAAAAGATGGAGGAGTAATTTTATGGACAAAGATTTAAACCTTGCCGTTTTGATAGACGGCGACAATATACCTTCCAAGTATGTAAAGGAAATGTTGGAAGAAATTGCAAAGTACGGAAACCCGAGTGTCAAGAGAATATACGGTGATTGGACAAAGCCAAGTTTGGCAAAATGGAAAGATGTACTGCTTAAATACGCCATTACCCCCGTACAACAGTATGGTTATACCACAGGTAAAAATGCAACGGACAGTGCAATGATCATAGATGCCATGGATATTCTTTATTCAGGAAAGGTAGATGGGTTTTCATTGGTTTCAAGTGATAGCGACTTTACAAGATTGGCAATACGATTGAGGGAAGCGGGAATGACCGTCTTTGGAATTGGGGAAAGAAAGACCCCCAATCCATTCATTGTAGCTTGTGACAAGTTCATATACTTGGAGATTTTACAAAAGACCGATGCTGGAGCATCAGCCTCTTCATCAAAAGAAACCAAAACCAAAATCGATAGAGTTACCCCAAAGGTCATAAACCTGATCCTTGCCACCATTGCCGATGTCGAGGACGAGGACGGATGGGCATTTCTGGGGGAAGTGGGCGCTCTTTTACAGAAAAAGCAGCCCAATTTCGATGCAAGGAACTATGGTTTCAGAAAATTGATGCCATTGGTCAAATCCATAGATAAAATAGAGATAGGCCAAAGGAACAACCCAAAAGGCAATGGAAATCTTGTTTACGTGAGGGCCCTGTCCTAAGTCAAAGATAAACACATATGAGACCACTTACCATATCCAAGCAGTTGACAGACCGGGAAAGCCCGGCTCTATCCCGATATTTAAAAGATGTGAGCCGTATTCCCATGATCACTGAGGATGAGGAAGTAGGTTTGGCAATCCGTATCAGGAATGGGGATTCCCAGGCATTGGAAAAATTGGTGACGGCCAACCTTCGGTTTGTCATATCCGTGGCAAAACAATATCAACAAAGGGGAATGAGCCTACATGATCTCATCAATGAAGGCAACGTTGGATTGGTAAGGGCGGCAATGAAATTTGATGAGACCAGGGGATTCAAATTTATTTCTTATGCCGTATGGTGGATTCGTCAAGGGATATTACAGGCTTTGTCGGAAAACTCAAGAATGGTACGGTTGCCCCTTAACAAAATAAATGTGATCAATAAAATAAAAACGGTCACGGCTTATTTTGAACAGGTTCACCAAAGACCTCCCTTCGCCGAAGAAGTTTCCGAGATGACCGATATTACCTTGTCCGAAATCAAAGTCTGTATGAAACATTCGTCTTGGCCACTATCTATGGATCAGACCCTTAGACCAGAAGAAGGAAGCGCAACTCTTTATGACAGATTGACGTCGAGTGACCAGAACAATCCCGAGTCAAATCTAATTGAGGATTCTTTAAAGGAAGAAATAAGTGAATTATTGGAAATTCTCACACTCCGTGAGGCTTATATCATTAGGATGCTATTTGGAATTGGAACGGAAGAAGCCCTTTCAGTGCATCAGATTGCCTATGACCTGGACCTCACAACGGAAAGGGTGAGACAAATTAAAATAAGGGCACTGACCCGTTTAAAAAAATCTTCAAAATGTGATCTCCTGAAAGAGTATCTACAATAATCATAGCCCTACAAGCTATGGCTCCCTTCACTAACCACTTAACAAAGGCATTCTCAACTTATCGTTTATTTCAAGATGCCATATTGCTGGGGCGGGGCAATGAATTATAGCCAGTGTTGTAGCACGTTTTTATTCCTCCGTTTTGTTCAATGGTGAGTGATGTTCATGAACACACTTCCATCCATCTGCCGTCTTAACTAAAAGTAATGTCATTTGGTCCTTTACAATCGCATCAGTTTCTCCAAACCTGAAATGAAAATCGGTATGAAGGGTTACATTGGCCACATCACCAAATACTGCTATTTTCATATCATCATATTCAAATTTTACCACTTCGGTCACATTACTAAAAATTCCACGCTCATACTCTTCGTTTTCTTTATCACCATTTCTGCGCTCCCCATCTTTGAATTCAGTGAATTTTGGTCCGTAACCATGTCCAGCAATCAATTTGTCAACATTTCCATCCTTTATAGTCTGTTTTAATTCCTCCATCAAAGCCATAACTTCCGCTTTAGCTTCTGGGAATTCGTCATTCAATAAGTCTATTTTTACTTCCTCAACTTCGATCTTTGCTTCTTCTCTTTTTTTGCAACCAGTAATTATGGTTCCAAAAATCATAATCAATAGAAACGTCAATTTTGTTTTCATAATACTATATTTAATTGGTTAACAGTTGATTATGAAGTTAAGGATTTTTTTGGATGATGTGCGACAATGCACCACAACTTGTTTATATGGATGTAAAATACATCTATATAACCCCAAAATAAGCATAAATACCCTGATAATCAGCCTAGCTTATTTTCCAAATCAATCCTTAAACTCAAAAAGCTGTGCAATGTCTACTTCCAATGCCAGAGTCAAAGTCACCAATGTTTTTAAAGTTATATTGGTTCTTCCATTCTCTATTCTTGATATGGTAGTCTTATCATAATCACAAATAGAAGCTACATCCAATTGAGATAATTCCTTACCCTCTCTGACCTCTTTAATGCGTTGACCTAATTTCTTTTGGTAGGCGATTAATATTTCGTCGGTTATTGACATAGATGTCAATATTAGTTTCTATATTCGCTGAAAGGGTAAACACATATGTCAACTTTATAATCATGGAACATTCAGAATTTTTATCTAAAAACTGGCGGAAGCCAAATCCAAGCCCCCTACAAACCATTAATGATTTTCTCCACCAAAACTCCCCTGTCCCCTTGCACCTTAGCTTTGCCAGCTTGGAAATAGGCAACCACCAAAACGGGCAATTGCTGCAACGGGTACATAGGCCGCAGGGCCATGTGATCCTTCAGAAAACCGCACAAGAGGGCATGGCCCAAATAACGGTGCTGGACTATATGGTGTTTCCCTTCTCCTTTCAATTTGCCATGCCCCGTGCCCAAGGGCACCATGAGGGCCACATGCTGCAGCTGCCCCGCCCCCTGCACCAAGGCAGTTGGTACGTGGACCATGATAAACTGCAGCTCTCCTTTTTCATAGACCCCCCGGACCCTTTTCTACGGCTACAGGTTACCCACGTGTATCAAGGCATACTGGTGCGCAACCACTGCTGCGCCCCATGTTGCGGGTAAGCTGTGGGGCAACATTGGTATTAGTTTCTTTCGTTTCCTTTCAAGTGCGTATCTTAGCGGCCCATACCAAACCTTAATACCCAAATGAAATACGTTACAACCCGTTTTATCCAGATCTTAGGCTGTATATTGTTGATGCTGCCTGTTTCCCTACACGCCCAAGAAGAAGTCCTTAACCTGAACAAACCGGAAAGGGAAGCTTGGTTTTCCGAGCAAGGTTTTGGCATGTTCATCCACTGGAGTGTGGATGTGGAACTGGGCTCCGTGATTAGCCACTCCCTTGTTGGGGCATCGGAAGATTACACCAAACGCTATTTTGAAGAGCTACCAAAGACCTTCAACCCCAAGGCATTTGACCCCGAAAATTGGGCCAAACTGGCCAAACTGGCCGGGATGCGGTACGTAATGTTCACCACCAAGCACCATAACGGCTTCTGTATGTACGATACCAAGACCACGGACTACAACATCATGAACACGCCCTTTGGGCGGGACGCCACCCGCGAGGTGTTCGATGCGTTCCGAAAAGAAGGCATTGCCATTGGCGTATATTTTTCCCCGGACGATTTTCATTTTTTATATGAGCAGGGCGTTACCATCAGTCGGGTAGATCCCAAAGCCAAGGCTTCCGGCAACCCACAACTCAATGCTTTTGCCAAAAAGCAGTTGCGCGAACTGTTGAAGAACTACGGCAAGGTAGACCTGATCTTTCTGGACGGCATGGAGCAATATGCCGAGACCGAACTGGCCAAGGTAGCCTGGTCCATGGACCCGGACATTGTGGTGACCCGAGGCGTAATGCACACCCCGGAACAGAACACCCCCAACGAACCCATGCCCGCCCCTTGGGAGGCCTGCTACACCATGGGTACCCAATGGCAGTACAAACCCACCAACGAGACCTATAAAAGTGGCAAGGATATTATTGAGCAACTTATTGAGATCAGGGCAAAAGGCGGCAACTGGTTGCTGAACGTGGGTCCAAAACCGGATGGCTCATTGCCCATTGAACAGGAAGAGCGCCTTCGCGAAGTGGCCCTTTGGCAGTTTGTGAACGGGGAGTCCATCCATGAGGTGGAATCTTGGGGCGTGATCCGCGAAGGGAACATCTGGTTCACCAAAAAGAAGAACCAGAATACCGTTTATGCCTTTATTACCAAAGAGGCCATGCCCTTTGGAAAACGGAAGGCGTTTACCCTAAATTCCGTAAAAGCGGGTCCCAATACCAAGATCAGCGTTTTGGGACAGAATGGAAAGGTGTTGGAGTACGCCCCGAACACGGACCCATCACCCAAGATCTTGTCCACGGAAGGGGGCCTTACCATAAGCGTGATGCGATCGCAACGCCTGTACAACGACCAGACGTGGCCCAACCCGGTGGTGGTGAAAATAGAAGGGGTGGAGTTCCAAAATCCGTAGGGAGCAGGAGCGCTTGGCGCCTACCCAAACTCGGGCCAAGTGACTTTAAAGGGCTGTTTTTCACCCGTCCACGTTTTTGAAACTTAGAAAAAAAAGTTAAAACGACTTTTTTCTCTTAAGGTTTTCATAAATACAAAAATCGAATGGCATTATAAGCATAAACTATAAAACAAACCCTTATATTTAGCCAATTCAGATTAATTTTAAACAAAAATGACTCAAGAGTTACTTACAAAGGCCCAAGAGTTTGAAAGCAGACCTCTGAGCCACATGTCTACCAGCGATAGGGTTGAAGCTTCAAGGGAAGCCAAACAACTGATACTTTCCATTAATGAGATCTATAAGAAAACAAAGGATTCCAAATTGATGGATGTCATGAAAAATTTGACCCTAAAAAAGCAGAAGATTGAAAAACGCCTTAAAGGGACCCCTCTAGTGTAGAGCAAGGTTTCCGCAAAGGAAGGAATGGGGCCGTGAGCACGTATGCTTATGGCCCCATTCCTTTTTTATATGGGGCCTTCCCCGCCACAAAACCACATCAACTATTTGATTTTTAGCGACATAAAAATAAAATAGGATCCATTCCCTTCTACGGGCACACATTTAAAAAATGTGGTTTTTTCCATTTACAAAACAATTTGTACCAATTATATCCCATTTACTGCCATAAATAAAATTGTGGATTGACAGGACCATGCTTTTAGTAATTTCGGTGACAGAACATCACAACCGAACACAAACACTATTGCAAAATGAACACTGTAGAAGTAAAACTGGGTTACCTTTTCTGGTATGTTGTCATTGCCATTTCCGTAGTTTCCTTTATCAGCAGTCTGTACAATTATATCAGCTAAGCTATACTAAACACCATTCACGAAAATTCCCAATTAGTAATACCGTAGTCTCTCCAAAGGGTGTCTTTTTTTAGGACGCCCTTTTTTATTGCATCGAGGTCGATTACCTTCTTGACGTTTATCGCTTCACTATGAATCAACATTAGAAAGGAGTATCTTTGATTACATCCAAAATCCATGAAGCGACACCTACATCTTCTCCTTTTTTTGGTCCTCGGCGTGGTTTCCTGTGCACAGTCCATTCCCGATGTGCTTGAAAAGTACAACGACCATACGGTTGAATACATAACGGTGGCGTCACTAGATACCCTGAACACTCCCTTGCTACTGGATGCCCGGGAACGGGAAGAGTTTGAGGTAAGCCATTTGGACCATGCCCTATGGGTGGGTTATTCGGATTTCGATGTGGAAACCGTCCAAAAAATGGTCCCTGACAAAGAAACGCCCCTTGTGGTCTACTGTTCCCTGGGCGTTCGGTCCGAAGAGATTGGGGAGCAACTGGAAAAGGCCGGATATACCAACGTGAAAAATCTATATGGGGGCATTTTTGAATGGAAAAACCAAGGCCATCCCGTTTATGACCAAAATCAACAGCAGACCGAAAAAGTACATGCTTTTAGTAAGTATTGGGGACGCTTTTTGACCAATGCCGATAAAGTATATACCTCCAAAACCAAGACCAATGGGCAATAGCCTCCTGTTGATTTTCACCCGAAACCCGGAACTGGGCAAGTGCAAGACCCGCTTGGCAGCCAAGGTGGGGGATACGGCCGCACTTCGCATTTACGAATTCCTGCTCCAACATACCGTTTCGTTCACCAAAAACCTGGCTGTTGAAAAATGGGTTTTCTACTCGGAGGACATTTGGGAAAACGATATTTGGGACAACTACACCTACACAAAAAAGGTACAGCAAGGTCCTGATCTGGGAATGCGTATGCTGAATGCTTTTGAACAAGGGTTCAAGGCAGGCTTTGAAAAAATCATTATTATTGGGAGTGATATGTTCCAACTGTCCCAAACCGATATGGAAGAGGCTTTTTCCAGATTGGACGACCATGATGTGGTCTTGGGGCCGGCAGAAGACGGGGGGTACTATCTTCTGGGGATGACGGCCTTGAAAAAGGAAGTCTTCCAGAACAAAACATGGGGAACGGACACGGTGCTGTCCAACACCCTGCAGGATTTAAGATCCGAATCGGTTTTTATGCTCCCGGAAAAGAATGATGTAGATCACTACGAAGACATTAAGGATATAGAGGCGTTTCAGCCTTTTTTAAAACATATGAAAGAATGACCCAAACACAACTTGACGAATCCGTCGATTACCTCAACAAACGGGGCTTTGAAGCCCCGGAAATTGGCATTGTCCTGGGCACCGGCCTTGGACAGTTGGTAGACAACATTGAAGACCCTGTTGAGGCCCATTACAACCACATTCCCCATTTTCCATTGGCTACCGTGGAGTTCCATTCAGGGAAACTGATCTACGGGACCATCTCCGGAAAAAAAGTGGTGGTCATGCAAGGGCGGTTCCACCTCTATGAAGGGTATGATTTTGTGGATGTCACCTATCCCATCCGCGTCATGCACCAACTGGGCATAAAAAAACTGTTCGTGTCCAACGCGGCAGGGGCCATCAACCTCAACTTCAAAAAAGGCGATATGATGCTCATTGAGGACCATATCAACCTACAAGGAGGGTCTCCCCTGGCTTTTAAAGGGGTTTCCGGATTTGGGGAACGCTTTGTGGATATGAGCGAGCCTTATGATGTGGACATGCGCAAAAAAATTGAGCACATCGCCCAGAAAAATGGGATATCACTTCAGAAAGGGGTCTATGCCTCCGTGGTAGGTCCACAATTGGAAACCAAGGCCGAATACCGCATGTTGAAGATACTGGGAGCCGATGCCGTTGGAATGAGCACCGTACCCGAAGTAATTGTTGCCAATCATTTACGACTACCCATTGTAGCGGTTTCCGTCTTGACCGATGAATGCGACCCTGACAATCTTCAACCCGTTGATATTCAGGAAATAATAGCCATTGCCAACAAGACCGAACCCAAAATGATACAACTGTTTAAAGAATTGATACTGGAAATATGAGTTACTTAGATGCCACCCAAGACCTCTACAAAGAGGCTGCACTGACCCCGGATGTTGGACTTTGCTGTACCACCAACCCCATTTGGCAGTTCCCCGGACTGTCCATTCCCAAGATTATGCAGGAGATGAACTACGGATGCGGAAGTACCGTTTCCGCGCAAGATTTGGTGAACGACCCCAAGATTCTCTACGTAGGCGTAGGGGGTGGAATGGAACTGCTGCAGTTCTCCTATTTTTCCAGACAAAAAGGCGGCGTCATTGGAGTGGACTCCGTGGATGAAATGCTGGAGGCTTCCCGAAAAAACTTCAAGGTGGCCGAATCGGAAAATGATTGGTTCAAAAGTGAGTTTGTAGATCTCGTAAAAGGAGATGCATTAAACTTGCACGTTGCCGATGAAAGTATTGACGTTGCAGCGCAAAACTGTCTGTTCAACATCTTTAAAATGGAGGACTTGAAAAAGGCCGTTGCCGAAATGTACCGGGTCCTTAAACCCCATGGTCGTTTGGTTATGAGCGACCCTATCTGCGAACAGCCCATGAACGATGAATTACGAAATGATGACAGGCTTCGTGCGCAATGCCTCAGTGGCAGCATCCCTTTGAAGGATTATGTAAAAGTGTTGACCGATGCCGGTTTTGGTACCATTGAAATTAGAGGACGAAGATCTTACAGGGTACTCTCGCCCAACCACTACCCCACTGATGAGCTCATCCATATTGAATCCATTGAAATAGCGGCCATAAAAGATCCCATGCCAGAAGATGGACCCTGCATGTTCACCGGAAAAACGGCCATTTATTATGGGGACCAAGAATATTTTGACGATGGCAAAGGGCATGTGCTCCTCCAGAACCAACCCTTGGCGGTATGTGATAAAACCGCGGCAGCCCTGGGCAGCGCATCAGATGAAATCCATATCAGTGAAAGTACCTGGCACTATAACGGTGGCGGGTGCTGTTAAGATGATTGTGGGCCATGAACAGTGTTTTGCACATCGTTTTCGGGTTGATTCTGATTTGTTGCGGCGGAAAGAACGTAAAAATTGAGCATCAAGAAACCTCAATCCTGCCATCACACACCCTTTGGAATACTTTGGCACAACAGTATGTGGATCAAGATGGGAATGTGGATTACAGTGGACTGAAAAAAGAGGTGTCCCGATTGGATGCGTATTTGGAGGACCTTTCCACAAATCCACCGGCTACATCTTGGTCCAAGAACCAAAAATTGGCCTATTACATCAACCTGTACAATGCGGGTACGGTTAAACTGATCGTGGACCATTACCCAGTGGAAAGCATCAAGGACATTCCCAACCGCTGGGACAAGGAATGGGTCAAGGTGGGGAGCGATGTTCTATCCTTAAATGACATTGAGCACAAGATCCTTCGGAAAATGAACGAAGCCCGCATCCATTTTGCCATCAATTGCGCATCTTACTCCTGTCCAAAATTGCTCAATTCCGCCTTTACCGCTGAGGACATGGAAGCCCAACTTCACCAAGCGGCTTTGGATTTTATCAATGACCCCAAACGAAACCGCTTTGAAGGCAATACCGCTTACTTATCCAAAATTTTCAAGTGGTACAAGGGCGATTTCACGGAAAAAGAATCGCTTCGGGAGTACATCAACCCTTATGTAAATCGTTCACTTCCCGAAGATGTTAAAATAGACTACTTGGACTATGATTGGAGCTTGAACGATGCCCGTTAAGCCCCTGTCCATAAGCATCATTATCCCTGTGCTCAATGAAGAGCGCCATCTTGGAGCTTTGCTCCAATTTATCCGGCAGTCATCCTCACCCGATCTGGTTCGGGAAATTATCTGCGTGGATGGGGGCAGCTCGGACCACACCGTGGACATTGCAAAAAAACATGGTGCAAGGGTAGTGCATTCGGAAAAAGGACGGGCCAAACAGATGAACCTTGGGGCCCAACATGCGCAAAGTGATGTGCTTTACTTTTTGCATGCGGATACCTTTCCTCCCAAGGACTTCGACCAATTGATCTTGAACGCGATTAAAAACGGCCATAAAACTGGGTGTTTTCGGATGAAATTTGACACCCAAAATCCATTTTTACAATGCTGTGCCTGGTTTTCCCGTATCAACCATATCCTGTGCAGGGGCGGAGATCAATCCCTTTTTATAAAATCGAGTCTTTTTGAAAAGATGGGTGGATTCAATGAAACCTATACAATTTATGAGGATACCGAGCTTATCCAAAGGTTGTACCGCCATACCCGTTTCCAGGTATTGCCCCATGACGTAGTTACCTCTGCAAGAAAATACAATGAAGTGGGATGGCTGCGGCTGCAGTTTCATTTTGCCATGATCCATCTAAAGCATTTCACTGGGGCAGGGCCCGAAGAATTATATCGCTACTATACCGAACACATCACGACCAAGGTTCATTCCTCAATCTCCAAGTCGGCATAATCATTCATAATGCCATTGGTAAGGAGGTTGGCAAACCGTTTTCGGTCCAACTGCACCGCAATTTTTTCGTTTGATTTTTTCGTCGTGTTCTCCAAAGTGATAAGGCTAATGGCAGGAAGAATGTTTCGTGCCAAATAAAGACTGCTCTTATCATCAAAGATCATATCCACATCCTTGTAGGTATGATTGGACACACTGTTCTCCTTAAAAACATTTTGGATGTTATTGGCAAAACGTTGCCCCAACTCACTTTTGTTGTAATGGTATACCGCCACATCCATGTTGTTCCCTGCATTGACGCCCGTTGCCCGTATCACCAACACTCTTTGGTACTTTCCACTATTCTGAATGTATCTTTTGTTTATGGCCGCAATGTAATTCCCCATCTTCTCCATTTGGGTCAGAGGTTTGTCTGAACCAATGGCGTCAGTGGTTTCTTGTCCCAAAACATAGACTTGGGCACCGTGAACCATCAAATCAGCCGCCAAATTTTCCGTAACTTCCTTAGCGTAGGTATCCGTATGCTCCGCATTTTCGACAATCAGGTAATACACTGCATTTTTCAAGGTCTCGCTCTTCAGGGACATCTGACCCAACTCAGTATCAAAAATTGGGGCCTCCACGCCATCTTGGGTCTGTACCGTAACCCCTGTGTTCTTAAAGGAATCCTTGGCCCTTGGCACTTCATAACCAACCCCTACCTGCAACTGGGTTCCATTTTTTATTTTTTCAGAATTCAATTCAAGGAACTCGCCATAGTGCTTCGCGGGGTCCAACCCCTGCTTTCTCAAAAGCGAGAAAATCCCGTCACCCTGTTCGGCAACTACCGTATAATGGTCCTCTTGCGCCAAAATAACAGAGCAAGCACAGACCCCTAAAAAAAGGGTTTGCAGTAATCTCATTATTATATTTTTTTTGGGGAGGGTGCTCTACAAATATGGCAAAAAAATAGCTATGCTCGTGCCTGATTATGGGAAAATTCTTAACAATTCCTTTCCTTAACCTTGGGGCCTCAATTTCTTAATCCGGGCGTAGTGTTTTCGTATCACCGATTCTGCAGGTTTGTTCTGGGGTGTAAATCTGTTGTCGGCATGCCCCCCTGCCCTCTCATGATGTATAAACCATTTCCAGACAAAGCCCCCGGCAAACCAATCCTCATCCCAAAACTCATCAAAAATCATTTGGGTGGCCGCTGCTTGGGCTTCCAGATTCACCTCCATTTGGTTCCGGTCCACCAACCAGGGTTTCTTCCCGGTATAATCCATACTCCTGTATCCAAACTCCGTAAAAAGGATGGGTTTTTCAAACTCTTCGGACAGCGCCTTCAATTGTTCTTTCCAAGGCTGCCAACCCTTTCGCAATTGCTCCTGGGAAGGCTCCCGATCCTCAGACAATGGAAAATACGCATCCACTCCAATAAAATCCAACTGGTCCCAAAACGGGGTACGCGTATATTCGTCCCAATTGGCCGCATAGGTTAGTTTGCCCTTATAGATCTTTTTCACTTTTAGAATCAAATCTTGCCAAAACTCGGGCCGGTTCTTTACAAACTCCTCCAGTTCGGTACCAATACAATACATATCACATTGTGCTTCCTGGGCCAGTTGGGCATACGCCAGAATGAATTTGGCATACGCATTCTCCAAAGCCTGCCAGTCCTCCTCGGACTGCATGACCATATTCCCTGTAAACTCTCCACGCCAAATCCATATTTGGGGCTTCAACATTACCTTGATCCCATTATGGTGCAACATATCTATGTATTGCTTGGCCCCGCGCTTGGTCTCTCCATACCATTGGCGCTCCGTATCAAAAACCAACTCGGGAGATTGCACATCCCTTATAAAACCAAAGGGCATTACCGCTGCATAATTGGCATGGATATCCAGAACAGGGTTCACATGGTCCTGCAATACTTCTTCGCGAGATCCCACAAAACTAATCCCATTGATTTTCTCCTGCTTTTGCCCACTACAGGAAAAAAGGATAAGGCACCATAAAAATGTAAATCGCACCATAATTTTGAAATGTACTTCCCTAAAATAATCCATTATTGGTTAGGTTCCTGTTAATTAAAACCTTTCTAAATTAACCCAAAGGGTTAAGTTCCTATCTTTAAAAACGACACAATAGCCACAATCAATCTAATCCTATGGAGAACATTGTCATTATTGGGAATGGGATAGCCGGCGTCACGGCAGCGCGGCATATCCGCAAACTATCCAATAAGCGCATCATCATCATTTCTGCGGAAACCGACCATTTCTTTTCCAGAACGGCCCTCATGTATGTGTATATGGGCCATATGAAGTTCGAGCACATTCAACCCTATGAAGATTGGTTTTGGGAAAAGAATCGGATAGAATTGGTACGGGGCTACGTTACCCATATCAATCCAGAAGAAAAGAAACTCACCATAGACAACGTAAGCTCCCTACATTATGATAAGCTCATCATTGCCACAGGCTCCAAACCCAATAAATTTGGTTGGCCCGGACAGGACCTTCACGGAGCCCAGGGCCTGTATTCCAAGCAAGACTTAGATCTTTTGGAAGTGAATGCGCCCAACAAGGAAGCTTGTAAAAGGGCTGTGATCGTGGGCGGGGGATTGATCGGTATTGAATTGGCAGAAATGCTCCAAAGTAGGGATATTCCCGTTACCTTTTTGGTACGCGAGACCAGTTTTTGGAACGGGGTGCTGCCTTCCGGAGAATCCCAAATGATCAACGAACATATCTTGGAGCACCATATTGATTTACGATTGGGCACCAACCTCAAAGAAATTGTCTCGGATGAAAATGGACGGGTAAAGTCCGTGATCATTGCCGACACCAATGAAGAAATCCCATGCAATTTGGTGGGCCTTACCGCGGGGGTCACGCCCAATATTGATTTCCTAAAAGACTCCGGCATTGAACTGGGACGCGGTGTCAAGGTGAACCGTTTCCTCGAAACCAACATCAAAGATATTTATGCCATTGGCGATTGTGCCGAGCAACATGAGGCCATTGGCAACCGCAGACCCATTGAAGCGGTTTGGTACACCGGTCGTATGATGGGCGAAACCTTGGCCCAGACCATATGCGGGAACCGGATGGCCTATAATCCCGGTCACTGGTTCAACTCCGCCAAGTTTTTGGACATTGAGTACCAAACTTATGGCTGGGTATTTTCCGAGCGGAGAAAGGAAGCCCATGAAATGCATTTCCACTGGCGACATCCAGAGGAAAAAATCTGTATCACGGTTGCCTTTCACCAAGATTCCAAGCAGTTTTTGGGCATCAATACCTTTGGTATCCGAATGCGGCATGAGCTATTTGACCGTTGGCTCAATGAAGAGCGTACCGTGGATTTTGTCCTGGAACACTTGGCCGATGCCAATTTCGACCCAGAATTCTATAGAAAATATGAAGTTGATATTGTTTCCAAGTACAATGTTGATTTCGGAACCTCCATCAAACCCAAAAAGAAAAGTTTAAAACGCATATTCCAAATTGCCTAAGCCCATAGTATGAGCACGTACGACAGAAGTATGGCCCTTACCGGCCAACCGCCTAAAACTATTACCCAGAACCAAAAATTGGCCACCGTGGTGGGAATGTTCGGTTTGGCCGTGATGCTATTGGCCTCCTTTAATGTCTCCTTCCCCAACAAGACACTCTGGTTGACCATTTCGTTATCCGCGCTGTTCTCGGGTATCCTCTGGTTTTCATGGGAAGCCTATTCCCAAAAACTTCCTGGTATTAAGAATGATGGGGTTTGGTTCAAATCCATTTCCAGTAAAGGGCTTTGGGGCTGGATAGCGGGAATTGCCCTCACTGGATTTTATATCATACTTTATTTTTATCCAGAATATTTGGGGTTGGTCAGTAAAGGCGACAACAAAGGGGTCATTGCCCTGTTCGACCCCCTCAGCAAGGCCTTGAGCGGGAACCCGGCCAGCCAATGGTTTGTGTATGGAACCCTATACACGGTGGCCATTTTGGCCTTTGGGGTGAAGTTTTTGTGGAAATATCGTCACAATCGCTACGAACGCTTACGAACGTTCAGTGTGATGCTCTTTCAAACCGCCTTTGCCTTTATCATTCCAGAATTGATGGCCCGTTTGAACGGTGATAAACTATTAAATGGTGGCAGTCTGCCCTACTACGACCTTAAAAATGTCTGGCCCCTCAATTACTATAATTTTGAAGGGTATCGCATCAAAGGATTTTTAAGTTCTGGGGATATTGGCTTTGCCCTGTTGATTTTTGGCATTCTTTCCATCTTTGTGATTACGCCCATCCTCACCTACAAATACGGGAAACGTTGGTACTGTTCCTGGGTCTGCGGATGTGGTGGATTGGCCGAAACTGCCGGGGATTCCTTCCGACAACTCAGCGACAAATCTGTAAAGGCATGGCGAATTGAACGATGGGTGGTACACAGCGTAGTGGTTTTTGTGACCCTCATGACCACTGCAGTCATCTACTCCTATTTGGGAACGGACACAAACAAATATTGGCTTACCAAAAGCACCTTTTTAATAGGTGTAGCTACCTTATTGACCTTGGTCTTTGGTTGGGTAATGCTCTTCAAAAGGGAGCAGCTTCAAAAAGATGCACAATATGGGGCCATTGGTTATTTTGTCATTATTATGGCCTTGATCGGATTCCATTTTTTTAGTGGGGAGGGACATGTGTTCCTGTTCAAATCCGAAACCCTCCGTAAATCCTATTCCTTTTTGATCGGCAGTATTTTTTCCGGAGTGATCGGAACCGGGTTTTACCCCATTTTTGGAAACCGGGTCTGGTGTAGATTTGGCTGTCCCATGGCCGCCATACTGGGTTTTCAACAACGCTTGTTCTCCCGTTTCCGCATCACCACCAACGGAGGCCAATGCATATCCTGCGGAAACTGCTCCACCTATTGCGAAATGGGAATTGATGTCCGTGCCTATGCCCAGAAAGGGGAGAACATTGTCCGTTCCAGCTGTGTGGGATGTGGCATCTGCTCAGCGGTCTGCCCAAGAGGGGTGCTAAAATTGGAAAATGGTCCACAGAAAGGGCGTATTGACAGCAACCAAGTGTTGTTGGGGAACGACGTTGACCTCATGGACTTGGTGAACCAAAAATAATTTCCATTGGATTATATCCATCAAGTCAAAAATCGGTGGAATAGTGTAGTTTTGGCAACCTCAAGATAAATCCAAAGAATGCCTATGGCCAACATCAAGGTGATCATTCCCGCAATCAATGAAGGAGATTCCATAGGCAAGGTGGTTTCCGAATTGCCGAAACATGTTTCTGAAATCATTGTGGTGGACAATGGATCTATCGACAATACCATAGTAAATGCCCAAAAAGCTGGGGCCACCGTTATCACCGAAACCCGCAAAGGATATGGCTCTGCCTGCCTAAAAGGAATAGATTACATATCCAAACAATCCAAAGCACCCGATATCATCGTATTTATTGATGGAGACTACTCTGATTATCCAGAAGAGCTGGATATCGTAGTTGCCCCAATTCTGGAGAATAATATTGATTTTGTGGTAGGTGCGCGAAAAAAAGCGCTTCGGGAGCCAGGTTCCATGACCCCGCAACAGGTTTTTGGCAATGGGTTGGCCACTTTTTTAATGCGATTGTTATTTAAGTCCAGATTTACGGATTTGGGTCCTTTTAGGGCAATTAAATACGAAAAACTCAAAGAATTGGGGATGCAGGACACGACTTATGGATGGACCGTGGAAATGCAGCTAAAAATTTTGAGAAAAAAAATGACATATATCGAAGTACCAGTACGTTACAAACAACGAATAGGCGTGTCAAAAGTTTCAGGAACGGTAAAAGGTACTATATTTGCAGGCATAAAAATCTTGGGTTGGATCTTTAAATACAGCATAAAATAACATGGGACTTACTATCGCTCTTATCATCATTGCCATTTATAGTACCGCCTTGATTTTGATTTTCTTCTACAGCTTGGCCCAATTGAATCTCTTGATCAATTACCTCGGCTACAAAAAAAGAAACGAAGAGGCCCCAAAGTTCAACCTGCTAGATCCAAAGGAAATTCCCTTTGTTACCATACAGCTACCCATCTACAACGAAGAATACGTAATGGAGCGCTTGTTGGACAACATTGCCAAAATAGAATACCCCAAAAGCAAGCTGGAAATTCAAGTCTTGGACGATTCCACCGATGACTCGGTCATTGAAACCGCAAAACGCATAGAGGAACTCCAAAAAACCGGATTGGACATCCAACATATCCGAAGGGAAAACCGAAAAGGCTATAAGGCCGGTGCCTTAAAAGAAGGTTTGGCCATAGCCAAAGGAGAGTTCATTGCCATTTTTGATGCGGACTTCCTTCCAGAAAGCGACTGGCTCAAAAAAACCGTTCCCTACTTTAAGGATGAGGAAATCGGTGTGGTACAGACCCGTTGGGGGCATATCAACCGTGATTATTCTACCCTTACCCGTATCCAGGCCTTTGCTTTGGATGCACACTTTACCTTGGAACAAGTGGGACGAAACTCCAAAGGACATTTCATCAATTTTAACGGTACCGCGGGCATCTGGAGAAAACAGTGCATTTTGGATGCCGGCAACTGGGAAGGTGACACCTTGACCGAGGATTTGGATCTTAGCTACCGTGCCCAATTGAAAAACTGGAAGTTCAAATATTTGGAGGATGTTGAGACCCCTGCCGAGCTTCCCGTAGTGATCAGTGCTGCACGTTCGCAACAGTTCCGTTGGAACAAAGGTGGCGCGGAAAACTTCAGAAAAACAGTCTGGAGCGTGATCACTGCCAAAAATATTTCTTTTAAAACCAAATTCCATGGGGTCATGCACCTGTTGAACAGTTCCATGTTCCTCTGCGTGTTCATCGTTGCCCTATTGAGCATCCCCATGCTGTACATCAAAAACATGTATGGGCATTTGGGTTGGATCTTTGAGGTGACCAGTTTCTTTATCGTCAGTACCATTATCCTGTTTGTCTGCTATTGGTTCACCTACAAGAGTATCCAAGGCAGTAGCTTTGATAATTTTGTGGACTACATCAAACTCTTTTTCACCTTCTTTTCGGTAGCATTGGGCTTCTCTTTGCACAACACGGTTGCCGTTTTGGAAGGGCATTTGGGCAAGCGCAGTGAATTTGTGCGTACGCCCAAGTTCAACATCAACAACCTTACCGATACATGGAAGGGCAACAAATATTTGGCCAAGAAACTATCGCCCAACATGATTTTGGAATTTGCCCTAATGGTCTATTTCCTGTTTGGCATGTACAGCGCCATCCCATTGAATGATTATGGACTTTTCCCATTCCATTTGATGTTGTTCCTAGGCTTTGGCTTTGTATTCTTCAAATCATTGACCTCCAAGGCATAAGCCATGCTATCTTACTGGCGTCTGCATAAATACCCGATACTCCTTGTCATCGGGAGTATGTTGTTCTATGCCAGTTTCGCCTATGACCTGCATCGTACCGACTATATAAAACTGCTGACCCTCTTCTGCGGGCTGTTCTTTTTCTGCTACAAGATCATCCAATTTGAAAAATGGAACTTTAAGTTCCTTTTGGTGGCGGGAATTCTTTTTAGGTTGATTTTCTTTATTGCCGAACCCAATCTTTCCCAAGATTTCTACCGGTTCATTTGGGATGGGGAGCTTATCAAAAATGGCATTAACCCCTATTTGCATACCCCGAACCAGCTTATGGAGCAATCCAACTTCAGCATTGCAAATGCAGATGAACTTTATGCTGGCATGGGAAGCATTCACGCCAAACATTATAGCAATTACCCCCCGGTAAACCAACTTTTCTTTGCCTTGGCATCCATTTTGGGCGGTGGCAGCATGCTCGGCTCCATCATTGCCCTACGTTTGATCAGTATTTTGGGCGATTTGGGTGCCCTCTATTTTGGGAGGAAACTACTCCAAAAGCTCAACAGGCCAGGTCACATGGCTTTCTGGTATTTTCTGAATCCATTGGTCATTATTGAGCTTACTGGAAACCTTCACTTTGAAGGCACCATGCTCTTCTTCTTTCTGTGGGCCCTATACCTGTTTTCTTGCAACAAATGGTGGTGGGCAGCTCCGCTGTACGCCATCTCCATAATGGTGAAATTGGTCCCCATACTCTTCTTGCCCATTTTGTTGAAATACTTGGGGCTCAAAAAAAGTGCAACCTTCTATGTTTTGGTGGGGTTGGGTTGCATAGTATTGCTCCTTCCCTTTTACTCCCCATCTTTTCTAGAAAATTATTCCGATACTGTTGGACTATGGTTTTCCAATTTTGAATTCAATGCCGGAATCTACAACGGAATCAAAAAAATAGCGGTGCATTTTTATGAGGCAAAACCTTGGGAGTTAATCAAATCATACGGTACAGTGGTTATCAAAATAATGGCCATTGTTATCCTTCTGCTCACGTTCCTTAGGAAAAACCAAAACCTACAGACCCTAATAACCTCCATACTACTTGCGCTTTCCTTGTATTACTTTATGTCCAGCACGGTGCATCCTTGGTATATTGTATTTCTTTTGGGCATTGCAATCCTCACCGAATACCGCTTTCCTCTGGTGTGGTCTTTTGCCATTGTACTGAGCTATCAGGCTTATTCCAACCCCGATTACAAGGAGAATCTTTGGTTATTGGCTTTTGAATACATTCTGGTGATGGGCATTTTTATTTATGAAATGACAACTAAAGGTTCAAAAAAGTTATATTTCCCTAAAAATTAAATCGGTTTTTAGGTCAATTGGAATTAATTCGTACTTTTAACCCCGAAATGAAAGGACAACAATACATAGCAAACACGTTGAGCATCCCTGCTCCAGTACGTCCATTTTCTCCCCGCCGTCGCCCGTAAGGGTGCAGCATGATTTATGGAAATAGGTGAGTCCATTTCCGCAAAAACAACCAACATCTTTCACTAATTTTTTTATCAGTTTAAACGCTTGCAATGGAAATTGTAGTTGCTAACGAATCACATTTTAAATACGCTCCTATCATAAGTGATACCATTACGGAATCTGCCAAGGTCAGAGGTACCGGTATTGCCAGACGTACCCCAGAGTACATCATGAAGCGCTTACAAAATGGGAACGCGATAATTGCCCTGGACGGAGACAAGTTCGCAGGGTTCTGTTATATAGAGGTATGGGGCAACAAGGACTTTGTGGCCAACTCTGGATTGATCGTACATCCAGATTACCGAAACCAAGGATTGGCCAAGGAAATTAAAAAAGCCATTTTTGACCTGTCCCGAAAAAAATTCCCCGAAGCAAAAATATTTGGCATCACCACAGGGTTGGCCGTGATGAAAATGAATTATGAACTGGGTTATAAACCCGTTACATTTTCTGAGCTGACCGATGACCCTGAATTTTGGAAAGGCTGTCAGACCTGTAAGAATTTTGACATTCTTACCCGCACAGAACAAAAAATGTGCCTGTGCACCGGCATGCTGTACGATCCAAATTCCAAAAAACCGGAAACCAAAAAATGGAACGAAAAGGCCTTTCAAAGATTGAAAAAAATCAAAGAAGCCCTCTTCCTAAAAAAGAAACAAAAATAAATGTCAGTTCGAGCGCAGTCGAGAATGGTATACTTTCCACTGCCTTCGTAACATCAATTAATAGAAGAAATACAACATGAAAAAATTAGTTTTGGCCTATAGCGGTGGATTGGACACCTCATATTGCGCAAAATATCTTTCACAGGACCAAGGTTTTGAAGTACACGCCGTAAGTGTGAACACAGGTGGCTTCAGCAAGGAAGAAATCAAGGAAATCGAGGAGAAGGCCCTGGCCCTTGGCGCAAGTTCCTATACCTCCATCAACGCCATTGCCACATTTTATGAAAAAGTGGTCAAGTACCTCATCTTCGGAAATGTCCTTAAGAACAATACCTATCCCCTTTCGGTAAGTGCGGAACGGATTGTACAGGCCATCGAAATTGTAAACCATGCCAAAAAAGTAGGGGCACAATATATTGCCCATGGTAGTACCGGTGCCGGAAACGATCAAGTGCGATTTGATATGATCTTTCAAATTTTGGCCCCTGAGATTGAAATCATCACTCCGATCAGGGATAAAAAATTGGCCCGGGAAGAGGAAATCAACTACCTACAACAAAATGGTATTGATTATTCTTGGCAAAAGGCAAAATACTCCATCAACCGAGGTTTATGGGGAACTTCCGTGGGAGGCGAGGAAACCTTGACATCCCATTTGCCCCTCCCGGATAGCGCCTACCCCAGTCAACTGGAAAAAGAGCTGGCCAAAGAACTAAAATTAACCTTTAATAAAGGAGAGCTTGTGGCTTTGGATGGGGAAAAGGATACTCCCGTGGCCAATATTGAAAAGCTTTCGGCCATTGCATCCAAATATGCCATTGGCAGGGACATCCACGTGGGTGATACCATTATTGGCATCAAGGGGCGGGTTGGTTTTGAGGCGGCCGCACCTTTGATTATCATCAAAGCGCACCATCTTTTGGAAAAACACACCTTGAGCAAATGGCAACAATACCAAAAAGAGCAATTGGGCAATTTTTATGGCATGTTGTTGCATGAAGGAAACTATTTGGATGAAGTGATGCGAAACATCGAAGCGTTCTTGACAGATACCCAAAAGAATGTATCCGGCGACGTTTTTGTCACGCTTCACCCATACCGATTTGAACTCAACGGAATTGCTTCAGACCATGACCTTATGAACGCTTCCTTTGGAAGTTATGGGGAAATGAACAAGGGCTGGACGGCCGATGATGCCAAAGGATTCATTAAAATTTTATCCAATTCCGGTAAAATTGCGAACCACGTAAACCAAAACAATGATTAAAGCAGGCATCATAGGCGGGTCCGGATACACTGGTGGGGAACTTATCCGAATCCTATTGAACCATCCCCAAGCCGAAATTGACTTTGTGTTCAGCACCACTAGGGCCGGAAAACCCATTGCCTCGGCCCATCAAGACCTTTTGGGACTGACGGATTTGGCCTTTACCGGCGAGGTGAATCCAAATGTGGATGTGGTTTTTCTATGCCTTGGACATGGCAATTCCACCTCTTTTTTACAGGAGAACACCTTTTCAAAAGACACCAAGATCATAGACCTCAGCAACGACTTTAGGCTAAAGGCCGATGCCCATTTTAATGGAAAAGAGTTTGTGTACGGACTTCCCGAACTGAACAAGGAGGCCATAATATCCGCTGACGCCATTGCCAATCCTGGATGTTTTGCCACTGCGATCCAATTGGGATTGTTGCCCTTGGCCAAAGCAGGGCTGTTGAAAAATGAGGTGCACATCAATGCCGTAACGGGAAGTACCGGTGCAGGGGTAGGGTTATCGTCCACCTCCCATTTTAGCTGGAGAAACAACAATGTATCCTGGTACAAACCCTTTTCGCACCAACATTTGGGGGAAATTGGGGAGAGCCTGGACTCCTACGGAAATCCTGTGGGTAAACTCTTGTTCTTGCCAAACCGCGGAAACTTCACAAGGGGAATATTGGCCACGGCCTATACCGCCTTTGACGGAAGTTTGGAAGACGCCAAAGCCTTGTTCAAAGCATTTTATGCAGGCGCGGTTTTCACGCATGTCTCCGATGAACCCATCCACCTAAAGCAAGTGGTGAATACCAATCAGTGTCATATCCACCTGCACCAGCATGAGGATTTGATCCTGATCACTTCTGCCATCGACAATTTATTGAAAGGCGCATCCGGTCAGGCAGTGCAAAATATGAACCTGATGTTCGGTTTCCCAGAAACCGAAGGTCTATTGTTAAAAGCAGGAGTATTTTAAAAGTAATTTTGGTCGAGCTGTCATATCGAGCGTAATCGAGATACGAGACCCCTAATTAAGAAAAAATGAAAATAGCCATCATAGGAACAGGAAATTTGGGATTGTCCATTGCCAAGGGCATTTTGCACAGCAATGGGGCCACCACCATGTACCTCACCAAGAGAAATACCAAATCCATCCAAGAATTTGAAAAGTACGGAAACGTCACGGTGACTTCGGATAACCAAGAAGCGGTAAAAAATTCCGATATCTTGATTTTTGCTGTACAACCCGGTCATTTTGCCACTATTCTCAAGGACGTCAAGGGCCTGCTCTCAGAAAAACATGTGGTAATCAGTACCATCACAGGATTTAGCATTCCAAAAATTGAAGAGATTATAGGCGCGGACAAATTCATCATCCGTAGCATGCCCAATACGGCCATTTCTGTAGGCAAATCCATGACCTGTATCTGTAGCAATGAGTTGGGTAAAAAACGGGTTGATTTGGCCAAGGCCATTTTTAACCGTATGGGACACACCATGCAAATTCCCGAGGAACAAATGCAGGCCGCTACGGTTATTTGCGCAAGCGGTATTGCCTTTTGGATGCGCTTGATACGCGCCACTACCCAAGGAGCCATTCAGTTGGGGTTTGATGCCAAGGAAGCACAAGAGTTGGCCATGCACACCTGCAACGGTGCCGCAAGCCTTTTGATCGAGTCCGGAAGCCACCCCGAAGAAGAAATTGATAGGGTAACCACCCCCAAAGGGTGTACTATTGAAGGCTTGAATGAAATGGAGCACCAAGGATTGAGCTCTTCCCTGATTCGCGGAATCGTGAGCTCATATGAGAAGATAAGCCAGATTAAAAAAGGATAAAACAATATGAGGTCGAGCGTAGTATTGACCTTCAACCATAAAAAACCATCTCTCGAATCCGTTCGAGGTGACCAGTAAAAAGATTATGAAATTATTTGACGTATATCCTCTTTATGATGTTACCCCTGTATCTGCCAAAGGCATTGAGGTATGGGACGATAAGGGGCAAAAATATTTGGATTTTTACGGGGGTCATGCCGTAATCTCCATTGGGCACACGCATCCACATTATGTGGCAAAGATCAAGGACCAACTTGATAAGATGGCGTTTTACAGCAATTCCGTGCAAAACCCACTTCAAGAGGAACTCGCAGAAAAATTGGGAAAATTGTCCGATTGCACGGATTATGACCTGTTCATGTGCAATTCAGGAGCCGAAGCCAATGAAAATGCGCTAAAAATGGCCTCTTTCCATACCGGGAAGGCCAAAGTGATTTCGTTCAAGAACAGTTTCCACGGCAGGACCTCGGCAGCAGTGGCCGCTACGGACAATCCCAGCATCAATGCCCCCATCAACCAGCAACAGGAAGTGACCTTTCTTCCCTTGAATGATTTTGATGCTTTTGAGCAAGCCATCACCTCCGATGCGTATTGCGCGGTGATTCTGGAAGCCATACAAGGAGTTGGTGGATTGGATGAACCTTCCACGGAATTCTATCGGTTCATTGCCCAAAAATGCAAGGAAAACCATGTGGTCCTGATTGCGGATGAAGTACAGTCTGGGTATGGCCGAAGTGGGAAGTTCTTCGCCTTTCAACACCACAATATCCAACCCGATATCATAACCATTGCCAAGGGCATGGGAAATGGCTTTCCTGTGGGCGGTGTGCTGCTCCATGAAACATTTAAGCCTTCATATGGACTTTTAGGCACTACCTTTGGTGGAAACCACTTGGCCTGTGCGGCCTGTTTGGCAGTCCTGGATGTCGTTGAAAATGAAGATTTGATTGCCAACGCGGCTAGTTTGGGTGCTTATTTTAAGGAAAAAGCTTCCGAAATCCCTCAAATAAAAAGCATAAAGGGCAGAGGGTTGATGATTGGACTGGAATTTGACTTCGAAGTGGCCGAGTTACGCAAGAAAATGATCTATGACCAACATGTTTTCACGGGAAGTGCCAAAAACAAAAAATTGCTTCGGTTTTTACCGGCATTGAACATTACCAAAGAGCACATCGACCTATTTTTTGAAGCCCTCAAAACTGTATTGAAATGAAAAACTACCTTTCCATAAACGATATAGATTCTCTCCCCGTATGGGTAGATGAAGCGATTACTTTAAAGAAAGACCCGTATCAATTTCAGGATTTGGGCAAGCAGAAGACCGTATGTCTTCTTTTTTTCAACAACAGTCTACGTACGCGTTTGAGCACACAGAAAGCGGCCATGCAATTGGGAATGGAGGTGATGATCATGAATTTTGGCAATGAGAGCTGGGCCCTGGAGTATGGAGATGGAACCGTTATGGATCAAGGCACATCGGAACATATCAAGGAAGCTGCACGGGTGGTTTCCCAATATTGTGACATTGTGGCCATTAGGGCCTTTGCCGGATTGGTGGACAAAGCCAAGGATGAAGCCGAAGAGGTCATCAATGGATTTGCCCAGTACGCTTCCATTCCGGTGGTAAACATGGAAAGTTCCGTGGGACACCCTTTGCAGGCTTTGGCTGATGCCATTACCCTAGCTGAACACAATGAAAAACCAAAACCCAAAGTGGTTTTGTCGTGGGCTCCGCATCCCAAGGCATTGCCCCATGCCGTGGCCAATTCATTTGTGGATATGATGAAACTCCAAGATGCCGATTTTGTAATCACACATCCAAAGGGATATGAACTCAATCCGGATATTACAAAAGGGTGTCATATAGAGTATGATCAGGACAAGGCCTTGGAAGACGCCGATTTTGTCTATGTAAAGAACTGGAGCAGTTACTCGGATTATGGTCAAGTGTTGAGCAAGGACCTTGACTGGACCATGACAGAACAGAAATTGGGAAAGGCCAAGTTTATGCATTGCCTTCCCGTAAGAAGAAATATGGTTGTGGACGATGCCGTGCTGGATAGCGATCAGTCTTTGGTCGTGGAACAGGCCCATAACAGGGTGTTCGCTGTACAACTTGTATTCAAAAAACTATTGGAAACCCTATCATGAAACTAAAGGACAAGGTCTGTATTGTTACCGGAGCCACCAGTGGTATGGGAAAAGCCATAGCTCGAGCCTTCTCCATGGAGGGCGCCAAATTGGTGCTGTCCGGTCGTAATCAGGAACGTGGCCAAGCCTTGGAAAAAGAACTCGCGAAAGCAGTGTTCTTGGCTGGTGACATTACCGACCCATCCTATAACGAACAATTGGTGTCAACGGCAATGGAGCGCTTCGGGAAATTGGATATGCTTTCCCTGAACGCCGGTATCCTGGGCCTTGGAAATGTCAAGGAACTTCCCATTTCTGAATGGCACAAAACCATCAACACCAATTTGAGTTCAATTTTTTACCTATCGAAATATGCAGTGCCCCATTTGCAAAACGGGGAACAGGGCCATATTTTGATCAACGCATCCATAGCAGCATTCAAGAGTTTTCCCAACCACCCCGCCTATTGTGCTTCAAAGGCCGCAGCCTTGGCATTGATGAAGCAAATGGCCGTGGACTATGCCCCAAAAGTAAGGGTAAATGCCATTTGTCCGGGGCCGGTGGACACGCCTCTGCTATGGGATTCCGCAAAAGCTTTCAACAACCCGGAGACGGCCGTGGAAAAGGCAAAGGAAGCCACTTTGCTGAAACGGCTGGGAACTCCTGAAGATATAGCAAAACTTGCACTTTTTATGGTCTCAGAAGATAGTTCATGGATCACTGGTACCGCAATAACCATAGATGGAGGAATTTTAAATGTATAGTATGAAACAAGCACTTTCCATAGTAAAAGTAGGAAGCAATTTGATTGAGGACGAGAAAGGGTTTTACCACATTTTGGGACTATTTTCCAAAATGCCGGGAAACAAGATAATGGTACATGGAGGTGGTAAAAAGGCCACGGAAATGGGAGGTAAATTAGGCATCAAGACCAAAATGATCAACGGTAGACGAATCACGGATGCCGCCAGTCTGGACATTGCCATTATGGTGTATGGAGGTTTGGTCAGTAAAAACATTGTGGCCCAATTGCAAGCTTTTGGCACCAATGCCATTGGAATGAGTGGGGCCGATGCCGATGCCATTAGAGCGCATAAAAGACCCATAAAAAAGGTTGATTTTGGCTATGTGGGCGATGTGGACATTGTTAATTCCTATGGTATCTTTAAGCTGCTACAGGCAGGTTTCACCCCTATTTTCTGTGCGTTGACACATGATGGCAAAGGCCAATTGCTCAACACCAATGCAGATACCATCGCGGCAGAAATTGCCATTGCCATGTCCGATCAATTTGACACCACACTGTACTACTGCTTTGAAAAGAAAGGGGTCTTACAAGACGTAGAGGATGAAAACTCCGTCATTCAACATATCGACACCAAAACGTATGATGAGCTTTTGGCCTATGGTATCATCTCCGATGGTATGTTGCCCAAAATGCACAATTGCTTTTACGCCCTTCGCAACCAAGTATCCAAAGTCTGCATAGGGGATTCGGGTATGCTCGAAGAAGGCAATTCAAATTTCACCACACTAACGCTATGAAAATTTCCCAAGACCAATTGACCCAAAAAGCCATTGAACTGTTAAAGCAGTTGATTTCCATTCCTTCATTTTCTGGGGAGGAAGACAAAACGGGGGATGCCATTGCTGCATTCCTTGAAGGGTTTGGCATTGAGGTACACAGACAGTATAACAATATCTATGCCTTCAACAAATATTTTGATGAGTCCAAACCCACTCTGTTACTGAACTCACACCACGATACGGTAAAGCCCAACAATGCCTATACCAAAGACCCTTTCCACCCTCATATCGAAGATGGAAAACTGTTCGGTTTGGGCAGTAATGATGCCGGTGGATGTTTGGTTTCCCTTCTTGCTACCTTTGTTAATTTTTATGAAGCCGAAGGATTAAGTCACAATATCATCATGGCGGCAACCGGCGAAGAGGAAGATGCCGGGGAAAAGAGCATTCGTTCCCTATTGCCCATTCTTCCCAACATTGATGTTGCCGTTGTGGGAGAACCCACCTTGATGGATTTGGCCATTGCCGAAAAAGGATTGGTGGTCTTCGATGCGGTGGTCAAGGGAACCCCATCCCACGCCGCACATCCCAATAACAACAATGCCATATACAATACCATTGATGTATTGCAATGGTTCAAGGACTGTTCCTTTGATAAAGTTTCCGAAGCATTGGGCGAAGTAAAATTGACCGTGACCCAAATCAATGCGGGCAAACAGCACAATGTGGTGCCGGCCCAAGTGGATATGGTCGTGGATGTCCGGGTGAACGATTGCTATTCCAATCAAGAAATTGCAGACCTTTTACAGAAAGAAGCCCCTTGTGAAATGACACCCCGTTCCCTACGTTTGAACTCCTCCTCCATTGATCCAGGACATGATCTGGTAAAAAGTGGATTGGCATTGGGCAGGGGCACTTATGGCTCCCCGACCTTATCCGATCAAGCGGCCTTGAGCTGCCAATCGGTGAAATTGGGGCCTGGGGACAGCACCCGTTCCCATTCGGCCGACGAATTTATCTTTGTAAACGAAATTGTAGAGGGGATTGACCTTTACATCAAAATCCTAACGGGATTTTTGCAATAAACAAATCACAATGAGCAATTAGCAGTTTACAATTAACCATTGCTTATTGCACATTGACAACTGACAATTGAATAGTATGAAACTCTGGGACAAAGGTTTTAGTACCGATAAAAAAATAGACCACTTTACCGTAGGCAACGACCGTGAACTCGATTTGGTTTTGGCCAAATATGACGTAATCGCTTCAACTGCACATGCCAAGATGCTGGGAAAAGTGGGATTGATCACCGAAGAGGAAACCAAGGATTTGGTAAAGGCACTGGGAGATATCGCCAAGGATATCGAAAAAGGAAAATTTACCATTGAGAACGATTTTGAGGACATGCACTCCAAAATCGAGTTTTTGTTAACGGAGAAATTGGGTGATACCGGAAAAAAGATCCATACGGCCCGATCCAGGAACGATCAAGTTCTGGTGGCCATGCAATTGTACCTCAAGGATGAGTTGAACGACATCAAAGCTCAGGTAAAAACATTTTTTGACCTATTGTTGAACCTTGCCGAAAAACACAAAAATGTTTTGTTGCCCGGGTATACACACCTACAAATTGCCATGCCCTCTTCCTTCGGGCTTTGGTTTTCGGCCTATGCCGAAAGTTTGGTGGATGATCTCTATTTTATAGAGGCCGCCCATAAGGTCGCCGATCAAAACCCTTTGGGAAGTGCCGCCGGATATGGAAGTTCCTTTCCCATAGACCGAAACTTTACCACTCAAGAAATGGGCTTTGACACCCTAAAATACAATGTGGTGGCCGCCCAAATGGGCCGTGGAAAAGTGGAAAAAGCCACGGCTTTTGGAATTTCCAGTGTAGCCGCCACCCTTTCTAAAATGGCCATGGACATCTGTCTGTACATGAGCCAGAATTTTGATTTCATCTCTTTTCCCAATGAGTTGACCACCGGAAGCAGCATTATGCCGCACAAGAAAAACCCGGATGTGTTTGAACTGATCCGAGCCAAGTGTAACAGAATCCAATCGGTGCCCAATCAGCTTATCTTGATCATGAACAATCTGCCCAGCGGCTATCACCGGGACCTTCAGTTGGTGAAGGAAGTGATCGTTCCCGCTTTGCAGGACATGGAGGCCTGTTTGGAACTGATGATCTTCAGCCTCAAGGAAATCAAGGTAAACGCAAACATTCTGGAGGACCCTAAATACGATTACCTCTTCAGTGTGGACACCTTGAACGAATTGGTAAAAAGTGGCATGCCGTTCCGGGATGCCTACAAGACCATGGGCAAGGCCATAGAGAATGGCAATTTTAAACCCAAACGAGACATTGAACACTCCCATGAAGGTAGTTTGGGGAATTTGTGTTTGAGTGAGATTAAAAAGAAAATGAATGCTCTTTTTGACTGAAATTTATCCCTGATTTTCATAATACAAATTTGTCATTCCCGCGAAAGCGGGAATCTTTTTTTCTGATTCATCAATTCAAATAGGGCATCCGTCAATTAGAGTAGAATTTATACAAGACAAACCCTAACTTCACTTATCTGTCGCTAAAGCGTAATTAAAACAACGTTTAGCTTAATAGTTATGCACAATAATAATGCCCAAAGAACATCTGGACAGAATTCTTCTAAAACACAAAGCCCAACCTGTTGGAACTGGATACATAGATATTATTATCAAGCAAGATAAATACCAATTGTTTATTCAAGACCTAATTGAAACGGGATTTGAAATTAAAGGTGTTTCTTGGTGGGAATGGTGTGAAGGCGAGAATGAATGTAATTACGGTTTAGGCGGGCCTAGAAGTAATTATTATAATGGTTGGTTTGCCGAAATACCAACTAAAGTGGATGACATTGAATTACAAGAATTAAACATTGAAGAGTCAATTAATAAGGTAATTGATCTAATTCAAAATAAATCAATTCAATTTTCTCATGAAACTGTTCAATTTAAAAAGTCAGATTGGTTAACACCAGCAATTTGGTTGGGCGTACCAGATGATTGGGAAAATAAAGCAGTGCATAACAACTCCTAAACGATAAGTGCCATTCCAAAAACTCCTTTTTTAATTTTTCCCTTCCCTTTAAAAAGTTACCAAGGCACTTCCCAAAATTGTATCTTGAGCCATCAACCAAAATGGTTTATTTATGCAACTTCGAACTGTTACCGCATTATTGGCTTTTATCTTTGTTTGCCTTACTGGAAATGCCCAAGACGTTTATCAAAAAAATGAGGTTGTAGATGTGCAAAACTATGTTTTTGGGCTTCACTTGAACGACGAAAACAATGAGATACAGGGAGAGGCTCAAATTGTGGTTTCCTTTAAATCCGAAACTGTTCCATTTGCTTTGGATCTCATTGAAAAGTCGGGGGAATTTGGCATGGAAGTCACCGAGGTTCTGGAAGGGACATCGCCTGCGAAGTATTCCTATTCCGAGAACAAAATCAACATCGTTCCTACTACATCCGAAAGCAAGACCCAGACCTATACCGTAAAGTACCATGGTATTCCTGAGCGGGGTTTGGTGATTTCCACCACCAAGTATGGGAACCGTTCCTTTTTTGGGGACAACTGGCCCAATTTGGCCCGGCATTGGCTTCCTTCCGTAGATCATCCGTATGATAAGGCCAGTGTGGAATTCCAAATCACCGCACCAGACCAATATGATGTGGTGGCGACTGGCAAAAAACTCGAAGAAAGTAATCTTGAGAATGGTTACAAACTCACCATATACCAAGAACCTGCTCCTGTGGCCACCAAGGTGATGACCATCGGGGTGACTGAATTTGCTTCTAGGTTACTAGGCGATGTCCATGACATTGAGGTGTCTGCATGGGTGTACCCGCAAAACCGCTTGGATGGTTTTGGCGATTATTCGGTCGCTACCAACGTGCTGGACTATTTTATCAATACCATTGGACCCTATTCTTATGCCAAACTGGCCAATATGCAGGCCAAAACCCAATGGGGTGGTCTTGAGAATGCCGGGACCATCGCCTATTTTGAGAATTCGGTGACCGGAAACAAGACGGTGGAACCTTTGATCGCCCATGAGATCGCGCACCAATGGTTTGGGAATTCGGCTACCGAGAAAAGTTGGAACCATGTGTGGCTCAGCGAAGGTTTTGCCACTTATTTCTGTATTCTTTATCTGGAAAGCGTGTATGGCGATGACCGAAGAAAGGAAGAACTGGCCATCGACAAAAAAGAGATTTTTGACTACTATCGCAATAATCCCTCACCCATTATAGACCTTACCATTAAAGATCCCATGCGAGTGCTAAGCACCAACACCTACCAAAAGGGCGGTTGGGTCTTGAACATGCTTCGGCACACGTTGGGTGATGAAACCTTCTGGAAGGGCATCCGCAAGTACTACGCCACCTATCAAAACAGCAATGCCTTGACAGGCGATTTCCAACAGGTGATGGAAGCTATTTCAGGTCAAGATTTAGAAAACTTTTTTCAGCAATGGCTGTTCACCAAGGGGCATCCCCAACTCAAATGGAAGTGGGAGTATAAAAAAGGTGAGGTTATTATGAACATTTCGCAAATGCAGGAACACCACACCTTTCTGTTTCCTTTGGAAATTGGTTTGGTCAAAGATGGCATTACCACCAATGAAACCATTCAAATGGACGAGCGTTCCAAAAGTTTCAAGATCAAGTCCAAAGACCAACCGGATTCCATTGTATTGGACCCCAACCAGTGGACCTTGTTTGAAGATATGGGAAAACTATAAGAGTGGATTACCGTTTTGCCAACAAGGTGGAGACAAAAATATTAAGGAAATACAGGGTTTGACCCACCAAAAACCCTAATACCAACACAAACCACGCATAATCGATTTGCTTTAGCAAAGCCAAATTTTCAAAGCTGGGTTCCGGGGAAATATAATTGGTAAGGGACATCAACAAAAAAGGCAAAAGGCTCAGTACAAAGTGCACCCAATGCATCCATGGAAACACCCTTATCTTTAACCTGAAAAGAATCCAATACCCCAATCCGCAGAGGCCAAACCATAGTCCGGCCAATATGAATAAATCCGCTTGGGCCATGACAAAATAGGTATCATGGATATTAATGTCGAAGTACGATCTGCCGAGGAAAAACTCGAAAACACCCGCAAGTGTAAAGAAACAAAGTGCCAATAACCAAAACCGGATATGGTAGAGCTTTGCTTTTTCCAAACCTTATTTGATCATTCGTAGATTAATAATCTCTTGCTCGGTCAAATGCCTCCAATGACCTCGGGGTAAATCCTTTTTGGTAAGTCCGGCAAAGATGACGCGGTCCAATTTGGTCACCTCATATCCCAAATGTTCAAAAATACGGCGCACAATACGGTTTCTTCCGCTATGGATTTCCACCCCTATTTCGCGTTTGGGCGCCCCTTGGATAAAACTGATGCTATCCACATCAATAGGCCCATCTTCCAGTTCCAAGCCTTCCTCAATCTTATGCAGATCGGATAAACTCAAGCTTTTATCCAAATGCACATGGTATATCTTACGGACCCCGTGCTTGGGATGGGTAAGTTTTTTGGTAAGGTCCCCATCATTGGTAAAGAGCAAAAGTCCTGTGGTGTTACGGTCCAACCGTCCTACGGGAAGTAATCTGGACTTGGAGGCACTCGAAACCAACTCCATTACGGTACGTCTTCCTTTCTCATCACTGGTCGTGGTGATAAAGTTCTTCGGCTTGTTCAAAAGGATGTATTCTTTCTTTTCGAGACTCAATCGCTTCCCATCAAACCGGACGTCATCAGAGCGTTTCACCTTATAGCCCATTTCGGTGACCACCTTTCCGTTCACGGATACATTTCCGGCGGCAATATAGGTGTCGGCCTCCCTACGGGAGCAGATGCCCGCATTGGCAATATAGCGGTTCAACCGAATCTCATCCGGGTTGGATTTTTTCTGTGGTGTATTTCCTTTTTCACGGGTATTGTACTTTTTGGCAAAGGGCTTTCGGTCGTTTCCTCTCCTGTTGCCGCCTTTTGGATTTCTCCTGTTCCCGCTATTGTCCGATCTCGTCATCAGTCATCAATTTTTTGCAAATGTAGTGTTTTTACCTCCCGAAAAACCTCTAGGGCAAACAATTACAGGATTCGGTTCAGAACGAGGTCCACATCAATCAGAAGAATGCTAAAAACGCCTGCTACGATGATAAACTTCAGGATGTTATGCAGCCAAACATAATCCCGCTTCCCTTGTGATTTCCATAAAAGCACCAAAAACAGCAAAAGCAGTGCAATACAGGCCATAAAATAAAGGTACATGTAGCCCACATCAAAAGTCTTGATCAGCAAAAGGGCTGGTACCAAGGTCAGGACGATGAGCAGACCAATCAAAAATTTGGAAACCTTTGGGCCATAAATAATGGGAATGGTCTTATAGTTCTGCGCCATATCGCCAGCCATATTTTCCAAATCCTTGATCATTTCACGGGCCAAAATCAAAAGAAATAGAAACAGGGCATGTACAAAAATCACGGTCTTAAAATTCTGATAGTACACGAATACCACAAAGAAGGGAGCAATGGCCAAAGTAGCCGATACCAGATTACCCAAAAAGGGAATGCGTTTCAACTTATGGGAATAGAACCAAATACCAAAAATGTAAGCCGAAAAGAACAATACCGCCTTAAACGAAATATAACTTGCCGCAAATACTGCCACGAAATTCAGGATAAAATAGGTGGTCAGCTTAAACCGCTGGCTCACCAACCGATCCAACATGCTTTTGGTGGGCTTATTGATCAAATCCTTTTCGGCATCATAAAAATTGTTGATGATATATCCGCTGGCAATGACCAAGGCAGAAGCGGTAACAATCAAAAAAAGATTAAGATCAAGCACCACCTGCCGAAGCGGGACATCTGGTGAAAGTATGTAGATGGAGGCCAGATATTGGGCCAAGGTAATCACCAAAATGTTATATCCACGCACCACAGAAAACAGACTCAACAGCTTAAAAAGCAAGAGTTTGTTCTTTCGACTGAGTAACATGGGATGATTTTAGAAGTTGTACACCACCTCTAAATTGTAGTCTTTGAGTGCCTTTTTGGCCTTCTCCAAATCTTGGGTGAAGCCCAGAATGTATCCACCACCACCAGACCCACAAAGTTTTAGGTAGTAATCGTTGGTTTCAATGCCTTGTTTCCATAATTGGTGGAACTTGGACGGAATCATGGGTTTGAAGTGATCAAAGACCACGTGGGAAAGTTGCTTCAGGTTTCCAAAAAGCGATTTGATGTTCCCGTTCAAAAAGTCCTCCACACAGGCATCGGTATGTTTTACAAATTGGTTCTTGACCATATTCCGGAATCCTTCCTGTTTCATCTTCTCCATAAAAATCTGCACCATTGGGGCAGTTTCTCCCGTGATTCCACTATCCAACAGGAATACGGCGCCTTTGCCATTGGTGTTTTGGGAGGGTATGCTGGTGGATTCAATATTATCCTTGGAGTTGATCAGGATGGGTAGGCTCAAGTAGCTGTTCAAAGGATCAAGACCGGAAGATTTTCCATGAAAAAACGACTCCATCTTTCCAAAAATCTCTTTCAATTTCAATAATTTGTCCCGGGTCAGGTTTTCAAGCACCGTGATTTTGTCCTTCGCATATTTATCATAAATGGCCGCCACTAAGGCACCACTACTTCCAATGCCGTAGCCTTGAGGAATAGAGCTGTCAAAATACATCCCGTTGGCAATATCCTCTTCCAAGGCTTGTAAATCAAAAGACACCAGACCTTCTTCCTGATCTTGGAGCTGCTGCAAATAGCCTGCAAAAGCCTTAAGGCTTTCGTTGGATTTAAGGGCTTGCCCAGATAAATCTTTACCGCTTTTTAAAGCTCCTTTGAAAAAATTATAGGGAATGGAAAGACCTTTGGAATCTTTAATGATACCGTACTCTCCGAAAAGTAGAATCTTGGAATAAAATAAAGGGCCTTTCATATACTACCGCTAAGATACAAACTATCTGTTTGATTATTAAACCAATCCGATGAACAAAACTGTTTTCCCTTCAAAATCTTGTGTCACCATCAAAATTTGGGGCAAAGAACGCAAAAAAACGGTTTCCTTGGGTTGGTTTTACAGTATTTTTCGTGCTCCTTGACCAATTCGGTCACAAATGTAGTGGCCATTCTCACAATGTTCAACCAATTCATCCTGAATAAATTGAATGGCTTTTTCCTTGACCGACTCTGGGTAGAGTACATGCACATTGGCCCCTGCATCCAAAGTAAAACAAATGGGAACATGGGTTTCCGAACGGTAGGCCCAAATCTTGTTGATGATCTCCAAAGTATCCGGTTTCATTAAAATGAAATAGGGCATACTGGTCATCATCATGGCATGTAGGGTAAGCGCCTCACTTTCCACAATCTTGATGAATTCCTCCACATCTCCATGGGCAAAGACCGACTTTAGCGCATCCAAATTTTCATGGGCTTGCCGAAACCTGTTCTCGGCAAAAGGATGTCCATGCATCAATTCGTGCCCTACGGTGCTACTGACCTGTTTTTGTCCTTTGTGGACCAACAAAATGGTATCGTGATAGTTCTTGAATACCGGATGTACCTCAAAAGGATATTTAATCCCGTATAGATTGGAGCTTTCTGGTATGTTTTCATGTTTTCCCCATTGAATCAAATCACCTTCTATACTCCTACAGGCACTTCCGGAACCCAAACGGGCCAAAAAGGATGCTTTCTTATTAAAAAAGGCCTTGTCCATATCAGGGCTCATTTGCTTTTCAATGTCCATGATGCACAAAGACAGTGCCGCCATACCGCTTGCGGAGGAAGCAATTCCACTACTGTGCGGGAAGGAATTGGAGGTTTCAATAACCAAGTGGTACTCCTTTAAAAAAGGAACATATGCCTCAATGCGTTCAAAAAAGGTTTGAATCTTGGGTTTGAAATCTTCCTTGGGTTTCCCCTCAAAAAGAAGGTCAAAAGAAAACGTGTCCGAGCTTTCCCCTTTTTTCTCGAATTTCATTGATGTGGTGGTGGCACACGCATCCAACGTAAAACTTATGGATGGATTGGCCGGTATCTGACGGGCCAATTTCCCCCAATACTTTACCAAGGCAATATTGCTGGGAGCCTTATAGGATACCTTTCCCTTCTCTGGAAAACGGGAATAGGTACTTTGGGAAAAGTCTTTTTCAGTCATGGGAAATATTTGGACAAATATAAGATAGCGTGTCTCTTACCGAAAAGGGGATTCAAATAAATTCTTATTTTAGTTGACCTAGTGCCAGCCATGAAAAAAAGAATCATTTACATTGCCATCAGTGTTGCCGTTTGTCTACTCATCGGCTTCCTTTCAGGTTTTGCAACGCAAAGCTCTGTAAATGAATGGTATACCACTTTAAACAAACCCTCATTTACCCCACCCAATGAGCTTTTTGCTCCCGTCTGGACCGTACTCTATGTGTTGATGGGGGTTGCAGCCGGGGTAGTCTGGTCCAAGGGGTACCACCACATTTGGGTGAAAACAGCCTTATATCATTTTGTTTTCCAACTGCTTTTCAACGCTTTGTGGAGCATTGTTTTTTTTGGGTTGAAGAATCCTTTATTGGGCCTTGTGGTGATTTTGGTATTGCTCACCTTGATCATGTTGACAATCAAATGGTTCAAGGTGGTGAGCAAAGCTGCCGCCATTTTAATGATACCCTATCTACTATGGGTTTGTTTTGCCGCCGTTCTCAACTATAAGGTCTGGGAACTTAACCCTTAGGGTTAGTTCAAGCTCAAATCCAAGTGCAAGTTCAAGTGCAATATTAAACGTGGGCCGCGAGGCTGTTTCACCTACTTTTTTGGACCATATCCAGTAGTTTTTGCATGGTTTTTAAGTTGCGGGTTGTGGCTTCCACCTTAAGCTTACGTTCCAAGAGGTTGTTGTTGAGCTTGGCATTTCCATAACCGTTTTTGCACAATAGGTAAACGCAGGTATCCGTGATGTGAAAATCTTCATGATCAAAATGGAGTTCATTGAATTCACGAACAGGTTCTTTCTTTGGAGGATCTTTAAGCAACACAAAATAGAGTTTGTTTTCCTCAGCTTCTTGCGCGAATGGATTGTTCTCCAAAATTTTCTTGATCTCTTCTTCCAACACTATCAAAATGGGCACTTCAAATCCAAAATCCACCAAAATAGCCTTCTGGATTTGGTCTTCAAGCACTCCCTTGTTCAATTCCTCACTGCCAAAAACCACATTGCCACTCTGAATGTAAGTCTCCACATGGTTCAATCCTGTTTTGATCAGGGTTTCCCTTAGGTCTGCCATTTTTATCTTCTTTTGGCCACCCACATTGATTCCCCTTAAAAGTGCTATGTAGTTATACATCATGTTAAAAAGCTACCCAAATTAATTTTAGTAAATTCAATCGCATTAAATTAACTAAAATGAACCAATACATCCTTGCTTTGGATCAAGGCACCACCAGTTCCAGGGCCGTGATCTTTGATCAAAGGGGAACCATTATCTCAGTGGCCCAGAAAGAATTCACCCAAATTTTCCCAAAACCGGGATGGGTAGAGCACGACCCCAATGAAATTTGGGCCACCCAAGCGGGAATGGCCGCCGAAGCCGTTAGCAAAAAAGGATTGAAAGGGGAACAAATGGCTGCTATTGGCATCACCAATCAGCGTGAAACCGTAGTGGTTTGGGACCGAAACACGGGGGAACCGGTCTACAATGCCATCGTATGGCAAGACAAGCGCACAGCCGACTATTGTGATGTACTGAAAAAGCAGGGGAAATCAGAAATGATCCGTAAAAAAACAGGATTGGTCATTGATTCCTATTTCTCCGGAACCAAGGTAAAATGGATTTTAGACCATGTGGAAGGTGCCCGGGAAAAGGCCGAAGCCGGTGATTTGATCATGGGTACCATTGACACCTGGCTTATCTGGAAAATGACAGAGGGCAAGTTGCATATCACAGATGTTACCAATGCCTCGCGCACCCTTCTTTTCAATATCAACACCATGCAATGGGATGATGAGCTGCTGGAGTTGCTCACCATTCCGAAGAGCATGCTCCCGGAAGTACATCAATCCAGTGAAGTATATGGCTTCACCAGTCCTAATTTCTTTGCTTCCAAAATTCCCATTGCTGGAATTGCCGGAGACCAGCAAGCTGCACTTTTTGGTCAAATGTGCACTAAAAAAGGTATGGTCAAAAACACCTATGGCACAGGCTGCTTTATGCTCATGAACATTGGGGAGACCCCGGTAGTGTCCCAAAACAATCTATTGACCACCGTGGCATGGAAAATCAACGGAAAGACCCAATATGCCCTGGAAGGGAGCATTTTTATTGCCGGAGCAGTGGTACAATGGCTTCGGGATAGTTTAAAAATCATTAAAACCTCCTCGGAAGTTGAACAACTGGCTGGAGGGGTCAACAGTTCGGATGGAGTCTATTTTGTCCCTGCCTTTGCCGGTTTGGGTGCCCCGCACTGGAATCAACATGCCCAAGGTACCATTTTTGGGTTGACGCGCGGAAGCACCGACGCCCATATTGCGCGGGCCGCTTTGGAATCCATTGCTTACCAGACCATGGATATCCTTAAAGCCATGGAAGCTGATTCTGGTATTTCCATCAAGGAACTTCGGGTAGATGGCGGTGCTACCATCAATGATATGCTCATGCAGTTTCAGGCCGATGTTCTGAACACCGTTACGGTTAGACCAAAAATCGTGGAAACCACGGTCATGGGTGCTGCCTATCTGGCGGGGTTGGCCGTTGGGTATTGGAAAAGCACCTCGGAAATACAGGATATTTGGCAGGCCGATGTACATTTTCAGCCTGCCGAGGAACGGGAAAACATAGATAAAGGCATACAAGGATGGTACCGGGCCATAAAAGCTTTGGAACATTGGACGGAAAACCCATAAATTAACCGACTGTAAACACTAAACCAAAATCCATATGACTCCCTTCATTTCCGAAATTGTGGGCACCTTCCTTTTGATTCTCTTAGGGTGCGGTGTCAATGCCAATGTCTCTCTACAAAAAACCTATGGAAATGGTTCTGGGTGGATCGTGATCACCACCGGATGGGCCTTTGCGGTTTATACCGGGGTCGTAGTTGCCGGACCTTACAGCGGTGCACATCTCAATCCGGCCGTTACCATTGGTCTGGCTGTGGCAGGGGAATTCCCCATGGACGCTATCCTAAGCTATGTTACAGCGCAGTTCATAGGGGCCATGTTGGGAGCTTTTTTGGTGTGGCTGATCAACAAAGACCATTTTGATGCCACTGCCGATGGAAACACAAAGCGGGCCGTCTTTTGCAATGCTCCGGCCATTCCCAATACCTTTTTAAACCTTTTGACCGAAATCTTGGGCACTTTTGTTTTGGTGTTTGCCGTACTGTATTTTACCGATGCCATGATGTCCTCGGACAATACCATTATTGGTCTGGGTTCATTGGGCGCCTTGCCCGTAGCCTTGATTGTTTGGGGCATTGGTCTGTCTTTGGGAGGCACCACAGGCTATGCCATCAATCCGGCCAGGGATATGGGGCCTCGAATCATCCATGCCTTAGTTCCCATAAAAAATAAGGGGTCCAACGGATGGGGTTATTCCTGGATTCCAGTCATAGGCCCAATATTGGGTGCGGCATTGGCTGCCGGAATTGCCATGCTCCTACAATAATCATTCGGATGAGGCTATGGCCTGTGCGGCCAAATAAGCTCCTGTCCATGCATTTTGAAAGTTGAATCCGCCCGTAATGGCATCCACGTTAATGATTTCCCCAGCGAAATAAAGATTGGGAATGATTTTACTTTCGAACGTTCTAAAATCGACTTCCTTCAAATCCACCCCTCCCGCAGTAACGAACTCTTCCTTAAAGGTGCTTTTTCCTTCCACCTTAAAAGAGGAAGCCGTGAGTTGTTCGGCCAAATTTTGAAGTTTCTCTTTGGTAAGGTCAGCCCATTTTTCATCTTTTTTGATGCGTGCCGCATGGACCAATTTTGCCCAAAGTCGGCGGGGTAGTTCAACGGCATGGGTTCTCAAAACCGTTTTTTTGGGTTCCACTTCCTTTATTTTCCGGAGTAGTCGTTCCATGGAAGCAGTTGTATACTCCGGTGTCCAATTGATGTTCAACCGGAATGCATAGTTGTATTTGTTCAAAATATTGGCCCCCCATGCGGACAGTTTTAAGATGGCCGGGCCACTCAATCCCCAGTGGGTAATCAACAAAGGGCCTTCGGACTGTAAAACGGGTTCCTCCTTTTTAGCACTTTTTAGGTTCAGTTGGACTTTATCGGAAGAGAAAGTTCTCTTTGGAGGGATTTCAGCAGAAACATAGGCACTTATTCCTTGGATTCCGTTGATTCGTTCATCATTGATATTGAACGTGAAAAGGGATGGTACGGGAGAGACAATGGTATGCCCCATTGCTTTCAACTGCTCCCATATTTTGGGGTTACTCCCTGTAGTAAGCAGTAGCTTTTTGGCATGGTAGTGCTTGTTCATGGTGGTCACCTGCCATTCCTCCCCGTTTTTTTCAAACTGTTTTACAGAGCTGTTCCGCAAAATTGTGATGCCCAATCGTTCGGCCTCACCCACAAGGCAGTCTATGATGGATTGTGAAGAATCGCTTTCGGGAAATACGCGTCCATCCTCCTCAATCTTGAGGGGCACTCCCCGTTCTTCAAAAAAGGCCATGACATCCATGGGGGCATAATTGTGGAAAGGCCCCAGAAGCTCTCTTTCCCCACGTGGATAGTTGGTGGAAAGTTCCCGAGGGGAAAATTCGCCATGGGTCACATTGCACCGGCCACCTCCCGAAACCTTTACTTTGGACAGTACAGTCTTCCCTCGTTCAAAAATGGCAATCTTGGCATGGGGTGCCCGCTCCGCAATATGGATTCCGGCATAAAAACCGGCAGCACCTCCGCCAACGATAATTACATCGAACATTAATGGGCACGTTCAGGATAATCGGTAATGATACCGTCCACCCCAAAATCTTTCATTCGTTGGATATCCCCAGGTTCATTGACGGTCCATGTATAGACTTTCAATCCTTCGTCCTGCATTTGTTCCACATTCTCCGCGGTCAAGGTGGTGTATCTTGGGTTTATGGCCACAGCATTCAATTCTTTGGCCACTTCAATGGCTTTTACGGGATCCTCGCCGGTAAGTACCGCTATCTTGATATCCTTGTTGAGCTTTCGCATTTCCTTGAGCTCGTCCCAATTGAAACTGGAAATGACAATATTGTCCGGTGACCAGCCCCTATTTTCAATATAACTTTTCACAATAAAGTCCACTCTCTCCGATGTTCCCGCTCCCTTCAACTCTATATTCAATCCTACTTGGTTGTCAATGAGTTTCAGTACATCCTGCAACAAAGGAATTGAATGTCCCCCATCTAAAATAAGCTGCTTCATGTCAAACACATTGAACTCTTCTATTTTACCGCCTCCATTGGTCAATCTATCCACAGTATCATCATGAAACACCACAGTTTCGCCACTTTCTATTTGAAAAACGTCTATCTCTATCATGTCCACTCCCAAGTCCATTGCCTTTTGAACGGACGCCAATGTGTTTTCGGTTTCGTGGCCCATGGCACCTCTATGTCCAATGACCAATGGTTTTGATTCTTTCATTCCGCAGCTATTAGAGAGTATTATGACAATTGATATCCAAAGTAGATTTTTTTTCATTTTTCCGATTTTATGGTAGTTAAAAATACAACATGAAAATTGAATCTGGGAACTACATTTAAAAATGAAAAATTCACGAATTAGTCCATCAAAAAGAATGATATTAATTTTTTAAAGCGCTGATTTTTATCGATTTGTTAAATTTTATTTAATACATTTATCATATTCGTAACCAATAAAAAACTACAACCATGTTTTCAAAATCCAATTTGCTGGCCACCTTGGTCGCAACGATTGTCATGTTTTTTCTGGGATACCTCATTTGGGGTCTCGCCACCGTAGACTTTTTTACTGAACATACCATTGTCAACGCCATGAAAGAAGTTCCCGATCTTGGGATTATAGCTCTAGCCAATCTTATCGCCTCCTTTATCCTCAGCACCTTGTACAGCAAATGGGCCCGGGGCCATCACTCCTTAGGCCAAGGATTTGAGTTCGGGGCATGGATAGGTGCTCTTGTTGGATTGGGCTCAGGGCTCATTGCCTATGCCACCATGAGTTTGATGGATATGACCGGCCATATTGTTGAAGCCGTTCTGGACATTGTTTTTTACGGAATTATAGGAGCCATCATTGCACTGATCTACCAAAAAACAGCTGCAAAATCGTAAGGCAACTAACCAACCTTAAACTGGAGCGGATTGCAAAGCAATCCGCTTTTTTATTGGCCCAATTTAAAAATGTAGGATTCCAAAGGCTGTAGTTCCACCCACACTTTTCCCTGCCCATTCTCCACCAATAAGGTCGATTCCACTTTTCCATATAGTTCTTCGGAAAGGTCGTAAACCGCATCTTTCAATTGCCATTTGGCTATGAGATCTTCCGGAACCTTAAGTTCAAAAGCATAGTTTTTATGGGCATCGAAATTGGAAACGACCAGTAGTTTTTCACCATCGGTCCATCTCGCAAAGGAAAGGACCCTATGATCATAGTTCTCGGTACGTTCCTTGTTATAAAAATGGATTTCTTGGTATTCGCCCATCAAAGCAGAGCTTTGTTTGGTAAAGTTCAAAAGGCGGGCATAAAAATCCCGGAGCTCCTTTTCTTCTTGTGACAATTGACCTCCATCAAATGCTTTATGGTTCATCCAACGTTGATGGTGGGGCACTCCAATATAATCGAAAATCGAGGTACGTGTGGGCTTTCCAAAACCCGCATCCTCTGCAGCGGGCTCGCCTACCTCCTGTCCAAAATAAATCATGGTTGGCGATGTCCCAATAGTGGCCGAAACAACCATGGCCGGCTTTCCAATTTCTGCTTTACCCACAAATTCCGGACTGGCGATTCTTTGCTCGTCGTGGTTTTCCAAAAAATGGAGCATGTGGTGCTCAATATCCAGCACTTTTTGTTGCACCACGGGAATATGGTCTGTCCAGCCATACCCCTTCATGATATGTTTTAAACCATCATACAAATCCACTTTATCGTACAGGTAGTCCATTTTCCCCCGTTGGATATAGTCCCGATACAGGTCTGGATTGTATACCTCAGCCATTAAAAAGGCGTCCGGTTTCTTCATTTTGATGTTGGAATTCAGGTAGCTCCAAAACTCCACCGGCACCATTTCCGCCATGTCATAGCGAAACCCATCCACACCAAAATCCAACCAGTACCGTGCAATATCCCTGAACTTTGCCCAAGAATCGGGCACGGTCTTATCTTCCCAAAACTGAAAGTGTTCCGTATAATCCTTGCCCTTGAAATCCCAAGGCAATTCATCAAAATCCTTGATGCCATCCGGTCGTACCCCGTAGTTGATCTTTACGGTTTCATACCAATCGTTGAAATGGGGTTGGGCCATTCGGGAACCATTTCCGGTCCATTTGGCGGGGTTTTCCTCAAGTTTTTGGTTTGATAACGGAACGTTTTTTCCGCCTAGAGGCACATATCCATGTTCCCAATGGGGCAACTGAAACGGCTGACCAGGGATGTAATAAAAATTATTGTTGACATCGTATTCCTTCGTAACATCGTCATGGGCGCCCAAGTCCACCACTCCTTCAGGGTTATTGGTCCCTTCATATTTGCGGGCCACATGGTTGGGAACTATATCTATGATCACCTTCATTCCCAATTTATGGGTCCTTTGGACAAGTTCGTTGAATTCATCGAGTCGCTTGGCAGGATCCAAAGCCAAATCAGGATTCACATTGTAGTAGTCCTTTACTGCATAAGGTGAGCCCGCACGTCCCTTGACTACATTATAATCGTCATTGGAAATGCCATAAGCAGTATAATCATTGACCAATGCATGGTGCAGCACTCCGGTATACCAGACATGGGTGACCCCCAAAGCTTGGATTTCCCCCAAAGCTTTTTCAGTAAAATCCGCAAACTTCCCCAGTCCATTTTCTGCAATGGTCCCCCATGGAATGTTATGGGTATTGGTGTTTCCAAAAAGTCGGGTAAAGACCTGATATACTATGGCTTTTTGCTTCATGGGGTCTCTCATGGTTTTTCCAACCGCAAAATAAAGGAACTTTTAGGCATGTACCGTTTCCCCAGGCATCAACTGTAGGGGTTTCCCATCTACCTGAATGGTCATGGCTTTATCCCCGGAAACTGTAAAGGCCGTTCCTTGGGTCGAAACCGTCATGGTCACTATTTGGTCCCTAAAATTGATTTTGAAGGCGTACGATTCCCATTGTTCTGGAATTCGAGGCGTAAAATTCAGTACGTTATCCATGACCCGCATTCCACCAAAACCTTCCACAATGCTCATCCAAGTGCCGGCCATAGAGGTAATGTGCAGTCCTTCTTCCACTTCCTTGTTGTAATCGTCCAGATCCAATCGGGATGTTCTCAAGTAAAAGGTGTAGGCCTGTTCCATTCTTCCCAATTTTGCAGCCTGAATACTATGCACACAAGGTGAAAGGGAAGATTCATGCACCGTGAACGGTTCATAGAAATCGAAATGACGCTCCAACTCTTCTTGACTGAAATGGTCTTCGAAAAAGTAGAAGCCTTGGAGCACATCGGCTTGTTTTATATAGGGAGACCGAAGGATACGGTCCCAACTCCATTTTTGGTTGATGGGCCTTTCGGACTTGTCCAAATCTTGCACCCGAACCAATTCCTTATCCAAAAACCCATCTTGCTGCAAAAACACTTGGTGTTTTTCAGAAAAAGGAAAATACATGTTACCCGCCACTTGCTTCCAGTCTTCAACTTCAGTCGAAGTCAACTTGACCTTGGAAACTATGCGTTGGTAATCCTCCGGATAGGCTTTGGAAACTATTTGGAACTGTTCCGCGGCATATTCCATACACCATTTGGCCAAATAATTGGTGTACCAGTTGTTGTTGACATTGTTCTCGTACTCGTTGGGTCCGGTTACGCCCAGCATCACATACTGTTGCTTCTCTTCTGAAAAATTGACCCGTTGGCGCCAAAATCGGGCTATCCCTATCAAGACTTCCATGCCCATTTTGGGGATGTAGCTGTAATCTCCAGTGAAACGGTGATAATTATAAATGGCAAAAGCAATGGCCCCGTTTCTATGGATTTCCTCAAAGGTGATTTCCCATTCGTTATGGCATTCCTCTCCATTCATGGTAACCATGGGATATAGGGCCGCGCCATTCTTGAACCCCAATTTTTCCGCATTCTCAATGGCCTTTTGCAAATGGTTGTAACGGTATTCCAACAGGTTCCATGCCACTTCTTGGTTTTTGGTGGCCATATAAAATGGCAAGCAGTAGGCCTCGGTGTCCCAATAGGTGCTTCCCCCATATTTTTCACCGGTAAACCCCTTGGGACCAATATTCAATCTGGAATCCCTACCGAGATAGGTTTGGTTGAGTTGAAATATATTGAACCGGATTCCTTGTTGCGCCTTTACATCGCCCTCAATGGCAATGTCGCTCATTTCCCAAATCTGGGCCCATGCTTCTTTTTGCATTTGCAGCAAGGTTTCAAAACCGAGTTTGGATGCTTGGTCCAAAACCTTGTTGGCGGCTTCCTGAAGTTGGTCTGCCGGATGGTTCCTGTCCACTGTATAGCCTCCGTATTTTATGAGGGTAAGGGTTTCATCTTTTTTAATACTTACGGAATAGGTATGGCCCACGGAAGTTTCATCTTTCTTTCCAGCCAGATTTTCATCAACCTTGACCCCATCCACATACAATTCACTCTGCATGAAGGTACAGACCTTAAAATGGGTCTTCATGGTATGGGACTCCACAAAAGCTCGATTTTCTTCGGAGGTTACTCCAGTGATGTTCCAGAATTTGTCGTCCCAATTGCTATCCCTGTTTTTTATTCCTCCATCCAGATAGGGTGTTACCATAACATCAGCACCTCCATTAAGCGGTTGTATAGTATATTGTATGGCGCCCACTTCATCCAGGTCCAGACTTAAAAAACGGGTCACTTCAACCGCAATTTCCAAATCATTGGGCAGGATGGCCACAAAACTGCGTTTGTACCACCCTTCCCTCATATTGAGCTCCCTACGAAAGTGATCCACTTTCTTGCATTGGGCCAAATCCAAGGGTTGACCATTCAGTGAAATATCAATAGCAATCCAGTTGGGAGCGTTGAGCACTTTGGCAAAGTACTCTGGGTAACCATTTTTCCACCATCCCACACGGGTTTTATCAGGATAATAGACCCCTGCAATATAACTGCCCTGGAAGGTTTCCCCGGAATAGTGTTCCTCAAAATTGGCCCGTTGTCCCATGGCCCCGTTCCCAAGACTGAACAAACTTTCCGAAGATTGCACCAATTCTTGGTCAAATCCTTCTTCGATAATGGACCAAGGGTGTGCTGTTATGTATTCTTGATTCATTGCTTTAGATAAATGTAATGGCAAAGATACTTATACCATAAATCCTATGTTAATGGACTATGGAATCCCGAATTACCAAGGTGGGTTCAAGGATTTTGGTCTGGTAGGTCTCTTCATCTTCCTCACTTTCTACCTTATCGATCAACATTTGGGCAGACATCTCCCCCATTTTTTCCCCATGCTGTGCCACCACCGTTAAGCTTGGGTTGGCATATTTGGATAAAACTCCGTCCGTAAAACCAATAAAGGATATATCCTCAGGGATTCGTAGACCACTCTTTTGGGCCAATCGCATACTGTAGACGGCAAATATTTCATTGACACACAGTACGGCGTCCAATTCTTGGGTCTCCAAAAAGGTTTTAATACCAGCCTCATCCATTTCCATGGTGGGTAATTTTAGAATTTTGGATTCATCCACCCCAATTCCCATTTCGGTGAGGGCCTTTTTGTATCCAACTGTTCGGGCCTTGCTCACACTGAGGTAATCATCGGTTGTGATGAGCGCTATTTTCTTTCTTCCTTGTTCAATCAGTTTTTTGGTGGCCATATAAGCTCCCAATTCATCATCAATGACAACTTTGTCGCATTCAATCTCATTGGTGATACGATCAAACAGTACTACGGGAATACCTTGTTCCGTTACTTCCTTTAGGTGGTTATAATCCCCTTTTTGCTGTGTTTCGGAAGACAAGGACATGATAAATCCATCGATACTGCCATTGGCCAGCATCTCCATATTGATCACTTCCTTATCAAAGGACTCCTCCGACAAGCATACAATTACATTATACCCCCTGGCATTGGCATACTTTTCAATGCCCCTGATCACCGTGGTAAAGAAATGGTGCACAATATCAGGAATGACCACCCCAATGTTCTTGGTCCTCTTGTTCTTGAGGCTAATGGCTATATTATTGGGCTTGTAATTGTACAGTCTGGCAAATGCCTGGACTTTTTCTTTGGTATCCCGGCTAATTTCCTCACTGTTCTTCAGCGCCTTTGAAACCGTTGAAATGGACACTTCAAGTTCTCTTGCTATATCTTTTAGGGTAATTTTTGCTTTCAACAATCAGGGATTTGATTTAATAATAAATTGGAAATTACTCATTATAGAAAAGGGGGCTGACCAAAATATGTTTTTTAACAAAAAACTTTTGAACTCTCTTAAAAACTCTTATAGAAATGTTAAAGCGTTGTAAAAATAAAAAATACTATATTAGCGACATATTACAGAATTCTTATTTTTCTTATCTTATTTTGTAATATGCATAAACCAACCCATTAAGTTTTGTCAACCTTACACATATCCAAAGTTATTAACACGAAACCGTTTTCGTTTGATATTGCGGATATGCTTAGATTTTAATTAACATATTTTTTATATATGTTTAACACTTGAATTAAAATTAACTAAACTTAAAATTAATTATTTATGAAGATTACGCTACTAAAAAGCTTTTTGATGCTTGGGGCATTTTTATGCTTTGGCTTGGCAAAAGCTCAGACAGTGTCAGGTACTGTTTCGGATGCAACTGGACCGTTGCCCGGGGCAAGCGTACTTGTAAAAGGTACTACCAATGGTACCCAGACCGATTTTGACGGTAATTATACCTTGGATGGCATTGAGGATTCCTCTGTTTTGGTATTTAGCTACATAGGTTATAAGACCGTTGAGGTTGGTGTCAATGGGCGATCTACGGTAAATGTAACTTTGGAAGAGGATGCACAAGCCTTGGATGAAGTAGTTATCATCGGTTATGGACAAACCACGATCAAGGATGCAACCGGAGCGGTTGCCGCTGTTACCTCGGAGGATTTCAATGGAGGTATCATCTCATCTCCTGAACAATTGATCCAAGGTAAAACGGCTGGTGTACAGATTACCCAGGCCAGTGGTGAACCCGGAGCTGGAATCGCACTCCGTATCAGGGGTACAACATCGGTCCGTTCCAATAACAACCCACTTTTTGTTGTGGATGGTATTCCTCTTACCAGTGACACGGCACCCGAATCCGGGAACATCGGTTTTGGTACCAGTGGTTCAAAAAACCCATTGGCTTTCTTGAACCCATCCGACATTGAGAGCATGAGTATCCTTAAAGATGCTTCTGCAACCGCAATTTATGGATCTAGGGGTGCCAACGGTGTCGTTATCATAACCACAAAGAGTGGTAAGGGTAGCCAAGGTGGCGTATTCGAATTCAATTCCACTTTAAGTATTTCAAACCCGGCCAATGATTTGCCTCTTTTAGGCAGAGAAGCTTTTCTTGATGCCGTGGAACAGTTTGGCGGGGATAGAGTAGCCCAAGATGCAGGTTACAGCACCAATTGGCAAGATGTTGTGACAAGAAGGGCGGTTTCGCAAAATCAAAACATAACTTACTCAAACAACTACGGAAAAGGTAATATCCGGGCCACTTTTGGTTACGGAAAGCAATTTGGTATTGTACAAAACTCCTCCATGGAGCGAATCACGGGAAGAGTGAACTGGGGTCATCGGTTCTTGGACGACAAATTAAGACTCAATCTTCAGGGAACCATGTCCCGTGTAAACGATGAATCTCCAGCGCTTAGTGGTAGTGCCGGATTTAGAGGAGACCTATTGGGAGCTGCATACTCTGCAAATCCTACTTGGCCCAGCAACCCTGAATACAACTCGGGCGGACAATTGAACCCACGAGTACTTACGGATTACATCCAATCTTTGAGCAATACCAATAGGGCATTGATCAACTTCTCTGCCGAATATGATTTCACTCCGGAACTTACAGGTAAAATCAACTTGGGATACGATAAGTCCGAAGCCACCAGAAATGCAGTCGCTTCTTCCTTGGGACGAAACCTTGATAGGGGAACCTTCGGAAATGGGCGTGGTGCCATCAACAATTTGGATATTGAGAATAGATTGATCGAGGCCACCCTAAACTATAAAAAGGAATTTGAAAACTCAAACCTTGATGCGATAGTAGGTTTCTCCTTCCAAGACTTTGCCAATTCCGGTAGAAATGCAAGAGGTTTCGGATTTGCTACCACTGATTTAAATGAAATGTCGGACCACCTTAATAAAACGGTCAACGTTATCGAACAAAATATAGATGGTAGATACCAACAATACGGATATGCTCCCAACACCAATGGGGTATTTGTCAATAGATTGGTTCCCGATATCGTCACCGACAACCTTGGAACGGTAACCGGAACAAGGGTGAATTCCTTGTTTGTGGATACTTTTGACACTACAGACGAGCTTCAATCCTTCTTTGCAAGGGTCAATTACACCATCGCAGACAAGTATTTGTTCACAGCAACGGTCAGGGCGGATGGTTCTTCAAGATTTGGTGGAAACAACCAGTATGGGTACTTCCCTTCTGCCGCCTTTGCCTGGAAATTGAACGAAGAAGATTTTATTGGTGATTCCGTGTCAACCCTTAAACTTAGGTTGAGTTTTGGTATCACAGGAAACCAGGATGGTTTGGGTCATGCCAACTATATCTTTAGATCACGATACGCTGTTCCAGATCAGGTAATTTCAGATGGTGGTGACATCAACATTCCTGGAACGGAAACCGTGGCCTTCCCCAATGATGATTTGAAATGGGAGGAAACCGTCCAATATGGTGTTGGTATTGATTTCGGTTTTGGAAATGACAGGTTGAATGGTTCGGTTGACTTTTACCGTAAAGACACCCAGGATGTACTTTTACGTGTAAATTCTGCACAACCCGCCCCCCAACAGTTCTTTTTTGGAAACTTTGACTCTTCCATCATAAACCAAGGGGTGGAATTCTCCATAAACTATGATTTGGTACAGAGTGCCGATTTCAATTGGAGTGCCGGTCTTAACGTCGCCTATAACGACAACCAGATCAAAAAACTTAGAAACCCACTCGGAGGACAGGTAATCATCCCATCCGGGCAGATTCGTGGTCAAGGGCTATCCAACGCTTTTTCACAGCGCTTGGAAGAAGGACAACCTTTGTTCGCATTCTTCTTGAGACAGTTTGAAGGATACGATGGCGATGGACAACCCATTTTCACAGGAGGTATCGATAACCAAGTTTACGTTGGCGAAACTGCACTGCCAGATATCACCGGAGGGTTTTCCACAAATCTTAGCTACAAAAACTGGGATCTATCCGCTTATTTGAGTGGTCAGTTTGGAGCAGCGGTGTACAACAACACTGCCAACGCGTTCTTCACCGCAGGGGCCATTCAAAATGCCCGTAACGTGACTCCTGATGTACCTGCCAGTAACGAATCCGGTTTGGCTGAAGCATCCGTGTCCACCAGGTTTTTGGAAAGTGCGGATTTTGTTCGCCTCCAAAACCTGACCCTTGGATACAATGTTCCGCTGAGCGGTGATAACGTCCTGAAAAGTTTGAGGTTATCCGTTACAGGACAAAACCTATTCTTGATTACCGATTACAGCGGTCTAGATCCCGAGGTAAGTGTTACCCCAGGTAACTCCAACGGTTCCACGGACCTATTGAACGGTATTCCAATTGCAGGTATCGATTACACGGCGTTCCCTAGGCCAAGAACTTTCACCATTGGACTAAATGCTACCTTTTAATAAAAAATTGAAAAGATCATGAAAAGAAGAATAATCAAGATTAATCTATCGATTCTTGTTTCGACTGTCCTTGTGCTTGCATGTACAAATTTGGAAGTTGAACCTACGGATTCCGTTTTTAACGAAGCGGACACAGGAGGGTTTGGTGGCGTTAACGCACAGAGTAACCTCAATAACCTGTACAATGATGTTTATGGACAATTGGGGGATCAGGCGAATTTCTTTGCCCTCAATGAAGTATCCACAGATGAGATGTTGGTACCGACCCGTGGTACGGACTGGGGCGACAATGGAATTTGGCGTACCCTGCATACCCACACTTGGGATCCACAGCACCTCTACATTCTAAACGTTTGGAACAACCTGAACCAGAATGTGTACAGGGCTTCGGAAATTATTGACAGTAGAAGCTCCCCTTCGGCACAGCAAAAAGCCGAAGCGCAGTTCTTAAGAGCTTTCAGTATGTTCTTTGTGTTGGATCTATACGGTCAGGTGCCATTCAGGGGACTGGACGACGGACCAAACATCAATCCTGCAGTAATGACCAAACAGGAAGCTTACGACTTCATTGTTTCCGATTTAACGGAAGCCATCCCTAACCTACCTCCCATAGCAGCTGGAGCAGAAGGTTTGAGCAAGGCCTCCCAAGCGGCTGGTCGATTCTTATTGGCCAAGGTCATGATGAATGGGGAACGCTATACTGGCACTGCCGCAGATTACGATGCCGTAATTGATTTGATCGATGCCATCGCTGCCGAGGGATATGCCCTAGAGGATGGTTACTTCGAAATGTTTACAGAAGAGGCCGATACCGAAACCATTTGGTGGGCCAGTACCTCCGTTGGAAACAGGATTTGGAATGGAATGCACTACCATATCGTGGCACCGGACAATACCGGTGGCGGATGGAACGGGTTCAGTACCCTTGCCGAATTCTACGACCTATTTGAAGGAGACCCCAATAGCAACTATGTTGGCGATGGACAAGAGGAAAGAAGAGGCTGGGTTCCTGATGCCAGCAATGCCGATGATGTAAACCTCGGTATTGGATACGGGTTCTTGATTGGCCAAATGTATGATGCAAATGGTGTTGCCCTGAAAGACCGTCCAGGAAATCCATTGGTTTTCACCAAGGAAATCCCCGGATTGGCCGGTAACAATGAACGTACAGGTATCCGTACCATAAAGTACCACCCTGCAGGCGACCGTTCCTTTAACAGTCATGAGATTGTCTTCAGATATGCCGATGCCCATCTTTTGAAAGCGGAAGCCATCTTGAGAGGCGGTGGAGATCCCACTGCATTGGTCAATGAACTCAGAACAATCAGACAAGCAACACCACTTGGTTCTGTTACCGCTCAAGATTTGATCGATGAAAGAGGAAGGGAACTTTATAAAGAGTTTTGGAGAAGAAACGATTTGGTTCGTTTTGGACAGTATACCAAAGATTGGGAATTTAAGGACCCAGGTTCTGTAGGTGATGACACCAAGAACTATTTCCCAATTCCAACCAACGCTTTGTTGTCCAATCCAAATTTGGTGCAAAACCCAGGTTACTAAGCTCAGCGATTCAAAGTTTGAGTTGTTTATATATAAAGAGGCCGCCAATTGGCGGCCTCTTTTCCTATTAGGTCAACCCTTACATTATACAATTATTTACCAAATATTAGGCGATTGTTAACCCTTTCCCTCTTCCAATTTCCTACGGAAATGGTTACCTTACTGTCTACCTCCATGAACCGAATCATAAAAACATACAGGCTGGTTTTGCTAGGACTTTTGTTGGTCATTGGCTGTACAACGTCTGACCCCAATTCCCTTTTTGTCCAAAAAAAATCATCCCAAACAGGCATTACATTTTCCAATACGCTCCACCAGACTCCAGAACTCAATATCCTTAACTACCTCTATTTCTACAATGGTGCGGGGGTAGCTGCTGGAGATTTTAACGGGGATGGAATGGTGGACCTATATTTTACTTCCAATCAAGGTGCAGATAAACTGTATCTCAATAAAGGAGATTTCAAGTTTCAAGACATCACCGAAGCTGCTCAAATCAAAAATGATACAGGTTGGACCACTGGCGTGACCCATGTGGACATCAACAATGATGGTCTATTGGATATTTATATCTGTAAAGTTGGGGACCATGGCCCAATTCGGGGCGAAAACCTACTCTACATCAATCAAGGGGTAAATGCGGATGGGGTTCCCTCTTTTAAGGAAGCCGCCGCCGATTACGGATTGAATTTTATTGGATACTCCACCCAAGCTGCTTTTTTTGACTATGACCTCGATGGAGATCTGGACATGTACCTACTGAACCATTCCGTGAACCCCAATCGCTCATATGGAAAAGGTGCCAAGCGAAAACTGGTGGATTCCATGTCCGGCGATATTCTTTTTCGGAATGACGAAGGTTCTTTTGTAAATGTCTCCAAAGAAGCCGGGATATTTCAAGGGAGTATTGGCTATGGACTTGGGTTGGCCATAAGCGACATCAACAATGATGGATACCCGGACATCTACGTGGGCAATGATTTTTTTGAGAACGACTACCTCTACATCAATCAGAAGGATGGTACTTTCCAAGAAGTCATATCACAAGACCCCAACAAAATGGGGCATACCACCCACTTCTCCATGGGCAACGACATCGCCGACGTGAACAACGATGGTTTGGCAGATATTCTCTCTTTGGATATGCTTCCCGAAAATCTGGAAACCTTTAAAACTTCCGGTGCGGAGTATCCCTATCCGGTATATCAACAATACCTAAAAAATGGATTTGCACCCCAATTTATGCAAAATGCACTCCACCTAAATTTGGATGGGGAGCGCTTTGGGGAAATCGCCAATCTAAGTGGTATCGAAGCCACCGAATGGTCTTGGGGCGCCCTATTTGCCGATTTTGACAATGATGGTTTCAAGGACCTGTTCATTTCCAATGGAATTGTGGGGGTTACCAATGATATGGACTATATCAACTATATCTCCAACGAGGAAATTCAAAAAAATATTACTTCGGGATTATCGGATGAGGACATGGATCTCATTGATCGCTTGCCCAAAAAGAAAGTGCCCAACTACTTCTATAAAAACAGGGATGGGGTCACCTTCAGCAATGTCACCGATGACTGGAGCATTAAAAAAGATTCGTACAGTAACGGATGTGCCTATGCCGATCTGGACAACGATGGGGATTTGGATCTAGTGGTCAATAACGTCAACGAGGAGGCCTTTATCCTTGAAAATACGCTCACCAAAGGAAATTCCATCAAGATTGCATTTGAAGGTTCCCCACAAAACAAATTTGGGATGGGTGCAAAGGCCATCGTGTTTCACAAAAACAATAGAGCCGTTCAAGAGAACATCGCCACACGCGGCTTCCTCTCCGCAAAGGACAACAGTCTTAATTTCGGGGTAGGTAACGATAGTATCATTGACTCCATCCAAATCGTGTGGCCCGGTGGTACACATCAAACCTTACGCAATATTGAGCCCAATCAAACCTTGAAGGTGTCCATAAATAATGCCTCTGGCAACTATTATGAGGAGAAGTCCAACCGGCCTGACACTCCTGTTTTAAGTGCCACCCAACCTTTGGACTTTGTACATAAAGAACAGCCCTCCTTGGACTTTGACCGGAACCCATTGGTTCCTTTTTCCTATGCCAATGAAGGGCCTTCCGTATCGGTGGCCGACGTTAATGATGATGGATTGGAAGACCTTTTCATCAGCGGGGCCAAAACACAGGCTTCCGTACTCTACCTCCAAAACAGTGATGGTACTTTCACTTCACATCAATCCGAACTTTTTGAAATGGATGCCATCAACGAAGATATTGACCATGTCTTTTTTGATGCCGATGGTGATAGCGACCTTGATCTATTGGTGGTGAGCGGCGGCAATGAATTTACAAGTGGTAGACCCCTGCAACCCCGATTGTATCGGAATGATAAAGGAACATTTATCAAAGATGATGGGCAGTTTACCCAAATACAGACCAATGCCTCAAAAGTGGATGCCGTGGATTTTGATCAAGACGGGGACCTGGACCTTTGTATCACCTCAAACACCCTGCCTACACAATTTGGCGAAACATCACAACAATACCTTTTTCAAAATGATGGCCAGGGAACGTTCACCGAAATCACATCTTCCTTTGCCCCCGATTTTGGATCGGTGGGCAACGTAAAGGATTTTGTTTGGGCAGACCTTGATGGAAACAGCTTTCCCGATTTGATTGTTGCAGGGCATTGGACGCCCATCACCATTTTCCTCAACGATGGAAAACAACTTACCCAACAAGAAAACAACGGATTGGAATACACCCACGGTTGGTGGAACTGCATTGCATTGGCAGATTTGGACAAGGATGGCGATTTGGATATTTTGGCCGGCAACTGGGGCCTTAACACCAAGTTTAGGGCCTCAAAGGAAAAACCTATCACGCTTTACATCCGTGATTTCGATGGGAACGGCTCCATAGAAACCGTAGCAACCTATTTTCATGGGGACAAGGAAACCGTTTTTTCCTCAAAGGATGAACTCGCAAAGCAAATGCCCTTCCTGAACAAGAAGTTTCTCTTTTATGAAGATTTTGCCAAAGCATCCCTGGAATCACTTTTTGGAAAAGAAAGTTTGGATGCCGCCATGCAACGAAAGGTGTATCTATTGAATACCTCCTACTTTCAAAATGAGGGGAACGGTCATTTTTCGATTAAGGAATTGCCTCTTTTGGCACAATCCTCAACGGTTAATGATATTTATATTGAAAAGATTGATAAAGAAACGATTAATGAAATATTAATGGTCGGGAATAATTTTGAGATAAGCACCCAACTTGGTAGATTAGATGCTTCGCATGGGCTTTTGTTACAAAATGATGCACAAGGAAATATAACCTGGAAACAAAACTTGAACGTTTCCGGACCAGCCCGGAAAATTGAGAAAATTACACGAAATGGGAACGAGGAATTCATCATCACTCTAAACAACGATTCTCCCATTTTCCTAATCAAAAAACAGAACACGGAATGAAACTCAGATATGCGACCCTATGCCTTGTATTGATTTCACTGGCGTCCTGCGGAGAAAAAAAATCCAATCCAAAAGATGACGTAAAAGAGACCCTTTTCACCTTAATGCCACAGGATGAAACCGGGGTTACCTTTGTCAATGCCGTTGAAAATCAGAAGAACTTCAATATTTTCAAGTATAGAAATTTTTATAATGGTGGTGGTGTTGCCATTGGAGACATCAACAATGATGGGCTATCGGACATCTATCTCACCGGGAACATGGTTCCCAATCGCCTTTATCTGAACAAAGGTGATTTTAAATTTGAGGATATCTCGGAAAGTGCCGGGGTCATGGGCAACAAACCTTGGTCCACCGGTGTGGTCATGGTAGATGTAAACCAAGACGGCCTCCTGGATATTTATGTCTGCAATGCGGGAAACATGGAAGGCAACAACCATGACAACGACCTTTACATCAATAATGGAGACCTCACCTTTACGGAAAAAGCCAATGAATACAATTTGGCCAAGACCGGCTTCACTACCCATGCCTCTTTTTTTGACTATGACAAGGATGGGGATTTGGATGCCTATATCCTCAACAACAGCAACATTCCCGTGAGCAGTTTGGGGTATGCGGAACAACGCGAAGTACGCGCCCAAGACTGGGAAAATGTCCCTGATATCTTTAGGGGGGTTGGCGATATGCTCTTACGCAACGATAACGGCAAGTTTGTGGATGTCAGTGAAGAAGCGGGCATCTATGGAAGTCTTATCGGTTTTGGGTTGGGGGTACTGGTTTCCGATTTTAACGGAGATCTCTACCCAGACATTTATGTTTCCAATGATTTTTACGAAAGGGATTATCTCTACATCAACCAACAAGATGGTACTTTTAAGGAAGAAATCAAGGATTGGACCTCGCATTTGAGTCTTTCCGCAATGGGAATAGACATTGCCGATATCAACAACGACGGACACAACGATATCTTTATCACTGACATGCTCCCCGAGGAAGAGCACCGGGTAAAATCGGTCATGGAGTTTGAAGGCTACAACGTCTTCAACTTAAAACAGAGCAAGGACTTCTACCAGCAATACATCCAGAACACCCTACAGCTCAACAATGGGAACGGTACATTCTCGGAAGTGGCCTATTACAGTGGTATTGATGCCACGGATTGGAGCTGGGCCGGACTTATGTTCGATATGGACAATGATGGCCTAAAGGACATTTTCGTGACCAACGGGATCAACCATGACCTGACCGATCTGGATTTTGTGGACTTTTTTGCCAATGAAATTGTGCAAAAAATGGCATTGACCGGAAAAAAACAGTCCATTGATTCCATCATCAGCAAAATGCCAATCAAACCGCAGCCCAATTATGCCTATAGAAACAATGGCGACATCAGCTTTACGAACGCCAATCAAGAATGGGGATTTGATCTACCATCACGATCCAATGGTGCCGCTTATGGGGATTTGGACAATGATGGGGATTTGGACCTTGTTATCAACAACGTAAATACCGAGACCTTTTTGTACCGGAACAATTCGGAATCACAACTGAACAACAACTACCTCCAGCTAAAGTTCAAAGGGCCCAAGAACAACCCTTTTGCGGTGGGCACCCTGGCCAAGTTCTATTTTGATGGAAACATTGTCAACCAAGAACTGATCCCATCCCGCGGCTTCCAATCTTCCATGGGCTATGAAATGAACATTGGACTGGGCAAAACCGAAACCTTGGATTCCATTCGCATCGTTTGGCCTGACAATCGAACCCAAAAGCTGGAAAATGTAGCGGTCAATAAGGTAATGACTTTGGAACACGCCCAAGCTTCGGAAATGTATGTCCTGCCGAAAAAAGAAACCACGAAATCCTTCCTCAACGAATTGGATTCCAGTAGCATTGCCGCCCATGAAGAGGATGGCTATAATGATTTTGACTACGAAGGCCTTATTTACCAAAAATTATCGCAGGAAGGACCTTCATTGGCCGTAGCGGACATCAATGGTGATGGTAATGAAGATTTCTTTATTGGAGGTGCCCATGGACAGCCAGGCATCCTATACCTGCATACTGGAAACGGAAAAGTCCAACAAAAAACAATAAAAGCTTTTCAGGAGGACAGGGATTTTGAAGACGTCGCTGCTGCCTTCTTTGATGCGGATGGGGACAACGACCTAGACCTTATGGTAGGTTCCGGGGGCAACAATCTGGATCTACAAAGAAGCTACAGACCGCGTTTGTACCTTAACGATGGTAAGGGTAATTTTACAAGGTCTGAAACCGAACTGCCTTCTACCTTCAAGAATATTTCAACCATTTCCCCTTACGATTTTGATAACGATGGAGACATGGATGTCTTTATTGGCTCTCGGAGTGTGGTGGGTGTTTATGGCCTTTCCCCAGACCATCTTTTCCTTGAGAATATGGGAGATGGCACGTTTGCCAATGTAACCGAACGATTGGCGTTTGACCTTAAGGATGCCGGTATGGTCACCGATTCCAAATGGGCGGATATGGACGGGGATGGTAAGGACGACCTCATTGTAACGGCGGAATGGGACACCCCAAAAATTTATAAAAATACTGGGCGAAGACTTACTAAAATGCCCTCTTCACTGGACAGCCTTTATGGATGGTGGAACACGGCCGAAACCGCAGATTTGGATGGAGATGGAGACCTAGACCTTATTCTGGGCAACCAAGGGCTCAATCTACACTACAAGCCTTCCCATGGGCAACCCATGAAAATGTGGATCAACGACTATGACAACAACGGCACCATTGAGCAGATTTTCACCTTGCAAAAAGATGGGGGAGATTATCCCATCCATCAAAAAAGAGAGCTCACGGAACAACTGCCCCCGCTTAAGAAACAAAACCTAAAGGCATCGGATTATGCGCATCGGACCATACATCAACTTTTTCCAGAAGAGGTATTGAACAAATCCATTGTAAAGAAAGTGGAAACCTCAGCATCCGTCATTGCCATAAATGAAGGGGGTGGAAAATTCACCATTAAGAACCTTCCTCCAAGGGTGCAATTGTCCTGTGTTTGTGACATTACCTGCGCAGACGTGAACAACGATGGCAACCTAGATCTCATCATGGCTGGGAACAATTATGAATTCAAACCCCAATTTTCAAGGCTGGATGCCAGCTACGGAAACCTTCTACTGGGTGATGGCCAAATGGGCTTTGAATGGCAGAATTATGACATGAGCGGCTTTAAAATCAAGGACGAAGTGAAATATTTGAAGCAGTTCAAGGATAAAAATGGAAAAACTTTTGTCATTGCCGCCATCAATAACAATAAACCCAAGATATTTGCCATCAATGAATAAACTGTTGGTCATATTTCTAACGGCCCTGATATGGGGAGGATGTAAAAAAGGAGGGGACCTTTTTGACAATCCCGACCCAAAGGCCACTGGAATTACTTTTACCAACACCCTTACTTCCACGGACAACCTCAGCATTTTGGACTACCTCTATTTTTACAATGGTGGTGGGGTATCCATTGGGGACATCAATAATGATGGGCTCCCTGATATTTTCTTCACCGGAAACCAAGTAAAGAACAAACTGTACCTGAACAAGGGCAATCTCAAGTTTGAGGATATTTCGAATACCGCAGGTATTGAAGGTAACAGCAGTTGGAATACCGGGGTTACCATGGCCGATGTGAATGGGGATGGCCTTCTGGACATTTACGTCTGTGCCGTGGTGGGCATCAATGGGTTCAACGGCTTTAACGAGCTTTACATTAACAATGGGGACAATACCTTTACCGAAAGTGCCGCCCAATATGGGTTGGATTTTGACTCGTACAGCTCCAATGCCACTTTCTTTGATTACGACCTGGATGGCGACCTTGACCTATATCTCCTCAACCATGCCGTGCATACGCAGAATTCCTTCGGGCGTTTCGACCTGCGCTTTGAGCGCCGCTATGAAACCGGGGACAAACTCCTTCGGAACGATGATGGCCAATTTGTCGATGTCAGTGAAGAAGCCGGAATCTATGGCGGAGTGAACGGATATGGCTTGGGTCTGGCCATTGCCGATTTTAATCAAGATGGGTATCCGGACATCTACGTGGGCAACGACTTCCATGAAGACGATTACTACTATTTGAACAATGGGGATGGCACATTTACCGAAAGCCTAAAAAAATATTTTGGACACACCAGTCGATTCTCCATGGGAAATGATGTGGGTGACATCAACAATGATGGTAGGCCCGACTTCATGTCCTTGGACATGCTGCCTGAAGATGAAGTGGCCTTGAAATCATCGGAAGGGGATGACAACATCCAGACCCAAAAACTCCGCGTGGATCGGTATGGATACCACTACCAGTTTACCCGCAATATGTTGTTTGTGAACCAGCCTGATGGCAACTATATGGAAACCGCCTTGATGAGCGGTGTCGCCGCCACGGATTGGAGCTGGAGTGCCCTTTTTGGCGATTATGATCTGGACGGACATCAAGATATCTTTATTTCCAATGGGATTCCCAAGCGACCAAACGATTTGGATTTCATCAAGTTTGTCTCCAATGACCAAATTCAGAAAAAACTGGACAACACCAAACTTGTGGACCAAGAAGCTTTGAACTTAATGCCTTCGGGCAATGTGCACAATTATGTTTTTAGGGGCGGTGAAGACCTCATGTTCCAGGATATGTCCAGTAATTGGATCACCAAGGACACCTTGATTTCCGGGGCAACCGCCATGGGCGATTTGGACAATGATGGCGACTTGGATTTGGTGACCAACAACATCAACCAACCCGCCTCCCTGTATATCGGCAAAGCTTCGGGCAAGGGCAACTACCTAAAAATAAAGCTCCAGTTCACCCCAAAAAATACCTTCGGGATAGGCACCAAGGTATATTCTTATCAAAATGGGGGACTCCAGTTCAAGGAATTGTTCCCTACAAGAGGATTTCAGGCCTCTTCGGAACCCATGATCCACTTCGGATACCAAAAAGACATCCAACAAGTGGATTCCCTTAAGGTGGTATGGCCCAACAAAACCTATCAGGTACTCACCAACGTTCCCGTGAACCAAACCCTTATTCTGAAACCAGAAAATACCAAGCCTTTCGACTACGGTACCTTGCGCAAAAAGGACAAGGAATTGTTCACCCCCGTCAACAACAGCCTAGGGTTGGATTTCACCCATGTGGAAGACAACTACACGGATTTTAACCGGGAAAAGCTGATTCCCTACCAAGTATCGGACAGAGGACCTGCCTTTGCCATGGGAGATCTGAACCAAGATGGCAAAACGGACATCTTTTTGGGCGGTTCAAAATTTATCGCTCCCCAGGTCTATCTCCAACAAGATTCCATATTTGTGGCAAAACGTTATGATGAAATTGCCAATGACTCCATCAAGGAGACCATTTCAGCAACCATTGCAGATTTCAACAATGACAACAAGAACGATATGTTTGTCGGCTCTGGTGGTGGTGATTTTTTTGGCGAATCCGAAGCTCTTTTGGATGCCTATTACGTTCAGACCGATTCCAGTTTCACCACTATGGAGATACCCAAGTTTTTCCAAAACTCATCGGTGGTACGCCCTTTCGATTTTGACGGGGATGGTGACTTGGACGTGTTTGTAGGCGGGCACACCCTTACCGCACACTTTGGAACTCCGGTTGCTTCATACCTTCTTGAAAACAACAATGGAGTGTTCACGGTTTTTAAAGATTTCAACCTTGAGGGCATGGTCACCGATGCGGTATGGGACGATTTCAACGGGGATGGCTCCACGGATCTTATTCTGGTTGGGGAATGGATGTCACCCAAATTTCTGAAATACGAAAACGGGGCTTTTGTAGAGTCCAATCCCATGGATGTAAAAGGGCTCTGGCAACGTATCCAGCCTTTTGATATTGATGGCGATGGGGATACGGATTATCTTCTGGGGAACTGGGGAACCAACTCCAAGTTCCACGCCACCAAGGAATATCCCATGAAGTTGTTCTTCAACGATTTTGATGACAACGGCCAAACCGAAACGGTTACCGCCCTCGAAAAAAATGGAGAGTACTATCCCTTGGAATCCTTGGACGGACTTGCTTCGCAACTGGTTTTTTTAAAGAAAAAGTACACCAATTACCGTTCCTTCGCCGGAAAGACCATGGAGGAACTTTTTGGAAAGGAGTTATTGGACAAATCCACCCTTTGGGAAGTCAATACCCTTGCATCCGGTTTTCTGAGAAACGAAAACGGGACATTCAGTTTTGTCCCCTTTACCAATGAACTACAAGTCTCCCCGATTATGGCCTTCACTACCGCCGATTTTGATGGTGACGGCAAAGCGGAGGTACTGATTGCAGGCAATTACTTTGGGATAAAGCCCTACCATGGTCGTTTGGATTCTTTTCCAGGGGCTTTGCTCAACAGTGAAAATGACATAATTTTAGGAAATCAATTGGGCTTGGACTTTACCAAAAAATCCATGAGACATTTGAGAACAATATCCCTGAACGGACAAAAGTATTTATTGGCCATATTCAATAATGACAAAACACAAGTCTATAAAATCAATAATTAACAAGGAACCATGAAAGAAAGATTAAGTTTACTTGCGGTAGTGTTGATGGTCTTCACCAGCTGTCAAAAAAAGCATGAAGCCATTATCATCACTCCGGAAGAATACCACAAATCTGTGGATAAGGTCATCGAAGTGATGATCCATGATATCTTCTCCCCGCCTGTGGCCAGTAGAATATTTGCCTATCCCAACATTGCCGCCTATGAGATCATTGCCCAAAAAGATGATCGCTACAAATCCTTGGCAGGGCAGATACACGATTTAACCCCAATTCCAGAGCCCAAGACAAGGGATAGCATCAATTTTGAAGTCGCCGCCCTCGTTGCGCATATGCAACTCGACAAAAACCTTATTTTTTCCGAAGACCGTATTGTAAGCTACCGGGATAGCCTGTATGCTGTTTGGGCCGATAAGAATGAACCTGTTTTCAACGCCTCCAAGGCCTACGGCCTTGAAGTCGCCGAACATATTGCCGCCTGGATGAACAAGGACAATTACAAGCAAACGCGGACCATGCCCAAGTTCTCGGTAAATTCGGAAGACCCTTCACGTTGGCAGCCCACACCTCCGGCCTATATGAATGGCCTGGAGCCCCACTGGAGTAAAATTCGCCCGTTTGCCATTGATTCCGCGGATCAATTTAAGCCCGCTCCCCCACCAGATTTTTCCATGGAAGAAGGTTCCAAATTTTATGAAGAAGTAATGGAGGTCTACGAAGTGCGCAAGAGCATGATCGGCAAAGGGGATAAATCGGATGAAATAGCCATTGCCCAGTTTTGGGACTGTAACCCCTATGTTTCCGTAACCCGTGGTCACCTCATGTTCGCTACCAAAAAAATAACTCCTGGGGCCCATTGGATCGGTATTACCAAGATAGCCGCCAGAAAATCGGATGCCGATTTTGCCAAAACAGTATATGCCTATACCAAGACATCCATTGCAATTGCTGACGGCTTTATAAGTTGCTGGGACGAAAAATATAGAAGTAATCTGATTCGTCCTGAAACGGTGATCAATGAATATATCGATGACAGTTGGGAGCCCGTACTCCAAACACCCCCGTTCCCTGAATATACCAGTGGACATAGCGTAGTATCCGGTGCGGCAGCCATAGCACTTACGGACATTTTTGGAGACAACTTTGCTTTTGATGACGATACCGAAGTAGCTTACGGCCTACCTGTACGTTCCTTTTCCTCTTTTAACCAAGCATCCGATGAAGCCGCTTTAAGCCGAATGTATGGAGGAATACATTATCGTGCAGCCATTGAGGTCGGAATCAAACAAGGTAGGAGTCTAGGGAAATATATAGTGGACAAATTGGATATGACCAAAGGTTGATTCCCTATCTTTATCCGTAATTATGAGGAAAGTTTATATCACTGCTCTTGCCCTTGTAGTGCTTTTACTGGCATGGTACCTATTCCTGAAACCTCAGGATTATCAGGTTAGTTTTAAGGCAAAGACCGTCCCGGGAATCATCTATGAAACGGTACGGGCATGGAACAAAACTCTGGATAGCAACATCCCCGTCAGGTATCAAAGTGTAGACCATTTTGAGCAGACCATTATTGTGAAAGACTCCATCCATGAATACGTTTGGGACATTACACCAATCCATGATTCCCTCAGTCAGGTCGATGTAAGCATCAAGGACTTGGACCACTCCCTCATGAACAAGATCAAGATTCCTTTTACAGATACGGATTTTGAAAAAGGATCCCGTAAAACCCTGTTGAGCTTTAACGAATACCTAAGCAACCATCTCAATAGCATCAAGGTCACCGTATTGGGAGAGGATGAACTATTTTCCACCTTCTGTGCCTGCGTTCCTTTGGAAAGTGCCCAAAACGAAAAAGCCTCTGGCATGATGGCCAACTACACCTTCATCAGCAACACTTTGGCCGACAATGAAGTTACGGTCAATGGATCTCCCTTTATTGAGGTTGTGGATTGGAGTGTGGAAAAGGATCATTTATCCTATAACTTTTGCTACCCTATCATCCGTTCAGAAAGACTGCCTAAAAACCCCAATATCATTTATAAACGCATTTTTCCAAAAAAAGCACTGAAAGCCATTTATAATGGCAATTACATCACTTCGGACAGAGCTTGGTATACCCTTTTGAATTATGCCCAAGCCCGAAACATTCCGGTGGAGGAAAAACCTATCGAGGTCTTTTTCAACAACCCCAACATGGGTGGAAATGAACTGATGTGGAAAACCGAAGTGTATATGCCCCTTAAAGAGTCTGAATGATCCGAATTTCATTCATATTGGCTTTCTGCGCCCTTCAAGCTTGTGCCCAAAGAACCTATTATGGTCAATTGGAATGGTTAGGGGAATTCCCTTCAAAACTTACCGAGGTATCCGGATTGGAAACCAATTCACATGGCGATATTTGGGTAATCCAAGATAGTGGCAACAAGGATGAAATCCACAAAGTGGATACCACCGCCCAGCTTCTTGAAACCTATAAAATTGACCATGCCAAAAACAAGGATTGGGAAGATTTGGCCATGGATTCACAAGGCAACCTCTACATTGGCGACTTTGGCAACAATACCAATGAGCGGAAAGATTTGACCATCTACAAAGTATCCCATACGGAGTTGGACAAGAAGGAACCCAACGCCAAAAAGATACGGTTCAACTATCCAGAACAAAAACGGTTTCCCCCCAAAAAAAACAAACTGCTATTTGATACGGAGGGTTTTTTTCACTGGCAAGGTTTTCTGTACATCTTCACAAAGAACAGAACCCGTCCCTATACTGGAGAAACTTTGGTATATAGGGTTCCCGACACGGAGGGGGATTATGATGCTGAATTTTTAGGAAGTCTGTTCCTTTGCATGGACCAAGACCATTGCTCGGTAACAGGGGCCGACATTTCACCAGATGGAAAATCCATTGCCCTTCTGACCTATGGCTTTGTTTTTTTGCTGACCGATTTTGATTTTCTGGATTTGTCAAAGGCCCAATCCAAGACTATAGACCTCAATTGTGATACCCAAATAGAATCCATCGGATTTTTGGACAATGGCACATTATTGCTCGCTGATGAGGAAAGGAAAAAAACAGGTCGTAATCTGTATCGGTTAAGACTCAATTGACTTTTAAATCAGAAACCAAATCCCACTCCAAAGGCAAACCGAAGCCCATCGGTACTATTGAACAATCCAAAATTGGCGGTAACGATATCCACACCGTTTACAAAGAAACCACCTCCATAGGAATTATGCCATTTGCCTGAAGCATCCCCGGGAAACCATACCCTACCATAGTCAAATCCGCCATAGATTCCGGGAGTCACCGGAAGCAATCCCGTTTGCCTACTCCTAAAACTATATCGGATATCCGTATTTTGGTAAAAGGCCGTTTTACCCGTAAACCGCTGAAAGCGGAAACCTCGAAGGCCATTGTTCCCTCCAATGCTGGCGCCTTGATAGAACTCAAAATCATCCCCTATGGTAAAGTGTCCCTGCACTTTGGTGGCCAATACCAATCTGCCATCGGAAGAGATTCTATGGTCCATGGACAGACCGGGAACCACAAATCCAAAAGACCTGCCGGATTCCTCGATATTGGTCCTATAGCCACCGCGCAAGGAAAAACTCATCCCTAAAGTTGGATATGCCTCATTATCGGTATTGGAATATTGGTATTCGCCATCGACCCCAACAAAATTTTGATGGCTTTCCTCTCCATTTTCCAGATAAAACTCATTGATGTACCTGTCATCGGTTTCTTCCACCTCAATGCTTTCATATGTGACCCCCAACCGCACCTCGGAACCCAGATATCCTCTCCACACCAAGGATGGAGTAAATCGTAAGGTCCGTAGCTTTACCCGGTTATAATCCAACCCCAAAGGCTCCTCGTCATCATTGTTTACGGTTTCATTGCCAAAGCCGAAAAAGTTGAGGGTAAAATTAGGGCTGGTAAATCGTACCTTCATCTCAAAGTTCACATTGTTGAACACATTGGCAAATTCCCCGGTATACCCCAAATCGAACCCATTTGTCGCAAAATAATAAGCGGCATTCACCACATGCTGTTGGGTAAATGGGTTCTGCTTAAACCCGTTGAAGGTATAGGTATCGGTGAACCCAATCCGCATCCCATCATCTGGGTTGAAACCCAAAGTGGGTAAAATTTGATTATTACTCGCCTTGACTTTCAAAAAGTCATAGGTGTTGGTTTCATAATCATTCAACCGGTGGACTTGCCCCCCAAACGCCTCGTCATAGGTATTTTTCTTGGTCTTAAAATCGTAGGCATGTACTTTTCTTGAATTTTCCGAAATCTTGTACACATCATTGTTCTGCCCTCCAACCAGTCTTACTTTAATTTTGGATGCAGGGGTGTTCACATCAAACACATCATCATCATCCAATCCATAAATCCAAATCTCCTTGGTAAAAGCTGGGTCGTATTGTTTTGTAAAGAACAGATCTTCTTTTTTCCCTCCCTTGATGCGATGGGCAAAAACCTCAACACCCCCATTGGGCAAGGCGGCAATAGTGAAATAATCGTCCTTATCGGTACCGGTCACTACGCTGTACTTGTTAAGAACCTCAAAATATTCCTTGGCCGTATCCACCAAGTTATCTTTTCTGGCCATTAAGGTCTTCTTTATTTTTATGAGGGATGAATCCCTGACCGCTTCGGGGAAATCCAGAAAAGCATGGTCCACTACCGCCCCATCAATGTGTTTTTGAATAAATTCCGCCTGTTCTATCCACATATCCAAATCAGACTCGGAGAGAAGCGCCATATCCAAGGCAAACGTTCGTGGGGACGAAGTAAATCCTTTCACGCTCCTGATTTCTTCGTTGAACCCCTCAAAAATTTGCAGCCCCGGAACCGCTCTTGAGCCAAAACCCATAATCAATCCATCGCCCCAACGCGAAAAAGCCTGATCCCTATCCCTAGGTATGGGCCTGAACACCTTGTCACCACCCTCTTTGAACTGAGCCCATCGCCATTGGTCAACGTGCCTGTCCCAATCCCCAATAAGGATATCGAACAAGCGCGCTTTTACATATTCCTTATGATCCAGACGATATTCTTCATCTTCCCGAAGTTTGTTGATGAAATCGTAAGTGCTTTCAATCTTTTTGGTCTTTCCAAAGCTCTCCAAGTTGTCGTGCCCATCGGATACGTGTTCCTCGATCATATAGAGTCCATTGCCAAAATCGGTATTGAAATCGCCCAAAACAGACTGCTTGGGCACATAGTATAGTGTAGGATTGGTATGGTAAAGCCCCACCGCGTCAGATAGCTTACCAATCACAAAAGGCGCATAGGGATGGGCGCCGGTGTAAAGATCCAAGAGCAAGTCCTCGGTATAGGTGCCCTCAAATTGCCCAATAACATATTGATCCCTAAAAGCTATGGCCTGTAGATAGCGTTCCGCACTTTTCCGAAGGTCACGCATTACATATTGCCTGCCCTGACTATCTTCCAAACGCAAGGAATTGGATTGGTTACCTCCTCCCTTACGAACCACTTTAAGTCCCCCAAAAAGGGTATCCAGCCTCACTGTTGGGGCCTTCACCTTAGCAGCATAATATTTTCGGTAGCGTTCTCCCCATAAAAACTTATGGAATCCACTTTTATCGATTTCTTCATCGGTATAGACCGAGCTCTCCATAAATGGAGGGAAATCCTCAGGAAGGGATACTCGCTCCGTGGATCGGTCTGGAGGTAATACTTGGGCATGGAACAAAAGCTCTTCCGAAGTTTCGTCCGCACCAAAAAAATTGACACTGCTCGAGCCGTCCTTGTATACTTTGAGGATGGCATACCCATTTCGTCCGGTGGAAAACTTGCTGCCGTTCAACAATCGCGTGGCCCCGGTCTTAGCTCCTGCTCCACTCACAATCTGAGGTTTTCCGAACTCTTCAATATATTGAAGGGTGTGCTCATGGCCTGATACAAAAATGACCTTATCAGAATATTGGGACAGGGTCACAATACGTTTTTTCAAATCATTGTAGACTTTGTTACTAAGATCTTCCACAGTGGCCCCGGAAGTTCTGCGCAAAAAGTTCACCGCCGTTCCAAGAACGGGAAGTGGGACCTTTCCACCACTGGGATACAAGTGTTGGGCAAAAGAAAATTGTCCGCCGTGCGCCCCATAGGTGAACATGGGGTGGTGCAAGGCAATTACGATGGTCTTGTCCAAATTTTTCTTGATGAGACTTTCCAGTTCTTCCAAGAACCTAGTGCGATCTTTGATCTCACAATTATCATTCATGGTAGGATGTTTGTCCCAATTGGTAAGGTACCACTCCGTATCAATGGCAATGATCATGGTTTGTTCGCTTACCTCCACCTTTTCAATGGGGCAACCGTTGTCCGGAAGGAACACTTCCTTGCTATCCAATACTTTTTGAATGTACTTCTCTTCCCGTTCCAAACCCTCCAATCCCTTGCTGTACCAATCATGGTTCCCTGGAACAAACACCGTGTTTCCCTTGAAGGATTTCACTGCCTCCAATTGGGCGTCCAAATGGTTCTTGGCCATTTCATGACCCATGGGATCCTCATCTTTATCAGGAAATCCGGCCGGATAGATATTGTCCCCTAAAAATAGTACGGTACTATTGGCATTAGCATTGTCCAAAACAGACTTGAAGCGTTTTAGGGTGGGATTCATCTCTCCCATGGGCGATTTTCCCGCATCCCCAATCAAATAAAACGTATGGTCAACCTCTTTTCCCAACGACGTATCACTCCCTATCGAGGCTGCATATTTTGCCTCATAAGTGGCGCAGCCATAAGCCAAGATCAATAAACATGCGAGCAAGTAATGTTTCTTCATATCCATGAGGTTGACTCCAAAATTTTGTACTTTGGATGTTCAAATATGTAGTTATGTCGGAAATTGTTGAAAAAGCTGAACTTTTCGCTTCGAAACTTTTGAAAAATGATCTTGATCCCAGATTCTTATACCACAACTTACGACATACGCAACGTGTAGTTAAAAGTACTAAAGAATTGCTCAATTTCTATGACTTAACGGAAGCGGAGCAAGAAAAGCTACTGTTGACGGCTTGGCTGCATGATACCGGCTATGTAAACGGAAGACTGAACCATGAGGAAGCCAGTTGCAAGACCGCTTCCGATTTCCTAAAGGAAAATGGATATAAAGCCGCTGATATTGAAGAGGTATGCCGCTTGATTATGGCCACCAAAAGGCACCATGAACCCCAAACACTTTCCGAACAGATCATCCGTGATGCGGATTCTTCACACTTTGCCAAAAAAAGCTACTGGGAAACCACCGATTTTTTACGGGAAGAATTGAAAGAACTGGATGTGGCCGATTATTCCCCAAAAGAATGGCGGGATGAAAACATTAGAATGTTCCGAAATGAGCATCGCTTTTATACCGACTATGCCAAAGAAAATTGGCAAGAGGGCAAGGAACGCAACCTAAAACAGCTGGTAAAGGAGAAAAAAACCGAAAAGGACATTGCCAAGAAAGAAGCCTTAAAGGCCCAATACAAACAAGAGAGCCCGGACAGGAGCGTGCAGACCTTATATCGTGTTACCCTAAAAAACCACTTGAAACTGAGTGATATTGCCGATACCAAGGCCAACATTCTATTGTCGGTAAATGCCATTATCATTTCCTTGGTCTTGGCCAATTTGCTCACCAAACTGGACAATCCCTCCAATACCTATCTCATTTATCCAACGTTCATCTTGATCCTGTTCAGTGTGGCTTCCATGATTTTATCGGTTTTGGCCACAAGACCCAATGTCACTACTGGAAAATTCACCAAGGAAGACGTGGAGCAAAAAAGGGTGAACCTTTTGTTCTTTGGCAATTTCCATAAAATGAAACTGGAGGAATATGAATGGGCCCTTCAAGAACTGGTCAAGGACAAGGAGTACGTATATTCCTCACTGACCAAGGACCTATATTACTTGGGACTAGTGTTGAACAAGAAGTATAAAATTCTAAGGATTACCTACAACATTTTTATGTTGGGTATGATCATCTCGGTACTGGCTTTTGGAATTGCTTTTCGCTTCTTTGGTCCTGAAAGGCTTACGTTTTAATCAAGATTTCAGCTCTTCCATCAAATCATCATACGTATAGGTCTGCTCCGATTTCTTGTCCTTTTTGTACAGAATCTCTGCGCGGATGGCCTTAAGGCCGGTTACCCCCTGAAGTCCTTCCAACTCCACAATTTCTATGTTGTTGGTAAAGTATCCTTTTGCCTTTAAAAAGTGTATGTAACGCATGTATTCCCTTTCGTCCTTACGTTGGGAATATACGATGGCCAGTTTTCCTTTTTGGGTCAACCTCTCATTGGTGCCCTTGATATAGGATTTATCAATACGTTTTTTGATCACTTCATATCTGGCATTATAGGTGCCATCCACATCAAAACGTTTTTCGTCCATCCTAAAACGGATGGCCAAGGAGGTGCTGTACACCAAAATCAACGAAGCCACATCCAACTTTACGGGCAAATGCGGTTTCATGGCATAGTATTTATTCTCCATATCGCACATCACCTGAAGCTGCCACAACCTCAAATTGCTCAAATACAGCTTGTTGAATTTTCTATCGCGTGCAATAGAGCTACCTATGTACATGTTATGCTCAACCCCATCGGTTTTGTACCGTTCAAAATAGTGAGGGAACATCTCTTGGGCTTCCAATTGTTTTTTATCCAACAAAGCCGCCAATTGCATGTTGGCCTCCATAACGCTATCATCATAATTGCGCCGGTGGTCATAATACGATTCGGTGGTTTCGTCTATCTTGGATTCGTATTTCTGGATAAGGCCTTTGAGTTCTTTGTCCTCCTTTTTCAAGTGTTTGAAAATGGGATCGACCTCCTCTTTCACAAAGTCAAATACGGCCTGCTCCGTGTGGGTATACAACGCTTCTCTGACTTCACTGAGGTAGGTATCCACCCTATACATCAACTCTTCGTATATGGGCAGTTGATATTTTTGGGTCGCTCTTCCGAGAACCTCATTGATTTCGGAAAGTTGGATCATTAAATCGCGCTGAATGGACAGATTGCGTTCTTTCGAGGAATCCTTGATATCAATCTGGCCGTACAATGGATACACGTCCTTGAACACAATTTCCTTGAACAAGGGTTGATGTCCCGCAAGTTCATCGGCCATAAACCGCTTGGCTTCCTCCTGAAACTTCCAATATACAGATGGATGCACCGTAGTACACTCATGTTGGATAATAGCATCAATCAGGTTTTCCTCTTCCTCAATAGATCGCAGTACCGCCGAGATGATAAACGGCATTACATCGTCCAACTTATTGGCATTGACACTATTGAGCTCATTCACTGTATTGGAAACCAGCTCCAAAACCCCCAATAACTCCCCATCATTGGATATGGGCGCCAATATGGCACTCTTTATCCCCTGCTCGTGCAAACTTTTGTACGGTTGGCTTTCATGAGATCTCACCAATGATTTTTCTACATTGGAGATGGCGAAATATTTACTTTCCCTAAAAAGCTTTCCATGGGAATAATCACACAGCATAGAATCACAGGGCTCGGAGTCCTTTCCATGAAGGATAAAACTCTCCATGCCTTTCCCATATATTTTGAAGAAATGGTTGGCATTGGAATCATAACCCGCAAATCCAACCTTGATCTCCTTGAGCCTGAACAGCGACCTAAACGTATCCTGAAAACTCTCCATGAAATCCTTTTGCACATGCTTGTGCCTTCCTATGAGGGTAGATTTGATTTCTGAAATGGAGTGCTCTGCCGTAACGTCGAACATATTGGAAATCACAAAACCTTTGGCAATGAAACTATTGGGCGGAATCTTTTCTTTCCAAAGTTCCATATTCTCAAAGTTCTCCAAAAGTTCATCCACATCATCTTGTGTAAGTTCCTTGGAATGTTCCGTTGGGATGATTTCCATGAAATCCGCATTATATAGGATACGATAATGGTGCATTACCCCGTTCGCATCGGGAATATCATAGAAAAAGGGCCGTTTAAAATCCAGTTTAAACCCGTAATAAAAGCTGAGGATCACCGTACATTTCATAATGTAGCTCAGCTCATCGGGGATATTGCGGATTTCCAGCTCAAAATCTTCCCCTGCATCCTTCAATATCCTCTTAAACCGTTCGGAAGAGTTAAAAGTCAGGTTCTCAAAAGGAGTGGAAGCAGTCTTTATCTCATTTTGGGTAAGTACCGGCGAAAACGTATCGGCCAAAATAATGCCTATGACCTCCTTGTGCTTTTCCAGTAGGTCCAAATCCTTGAATCCATCCCTGAGTTCCGGGTAAGGAGCCTGTGCATCCAAGACATACCTCGCCCGTTCAGCAAGATATTTGTCCTTGCTATTGAGCTGTTTGTCATAATGTTCCAATAGTTTGTTGAAACTAACCAACTGCACCATTGGACTTTCGGCATTGTAATGTGGCACCATACCCATATTGGTCGAGATTGAACAGGTAAAGTTACAAAAACCGACACTGTTCTTTCCATAAAGGAGATTTTTATGGATTAATCGCCATTTTTAAGGATATTTAGTAAAAATTATCCCATGTCCTCCAATGCCAGATTAGATCGGGCCTATGCAAATGCCAAGGTCATCCCTTTTGATGACGACTCCAAATTCATTTTTTTCAGCGATTGCCATAGGGGGGACAATAGTTTTGCCGATGATTTTGCCAATAACAGGAACATATACTTCCATGCCCTTAGTCATTATTATCGTCAGGGGTTCCATTATTGCGAACTTGGGGATGGTGACGAGCTTTGGGAAAACATGGGGTTCGATTCCATTTTTGAGGCTCACAAAAATGTGTACCAATTGCTTCGCCGCTTCCATCTGGAAAAACGATTGCATATGCTCTGGGGAAACCATGACATGGTCTATAGCGACAAAAAATATGTGGACAAACACCTTTCCCACTATTTTGAGCCGATTGACGGATCGGACAAAGCCCTTTTTCAAGGCATCACCTTTCATGAAGCCCTTATCCTAAAACATACCGGAACAGGTCAAAAACTGTTCTGTGTACATGGCCATCAAGCGGATTGGTGGAACTATGTGTGTTGGCGCATTGGACGATTTTTGGTGCGTATCCTTTGGAAACCACTCCAGGTGGTAGGTATTGCAGACCCCACAAGTCCTGCTAAAAATTACAAGGAACTCATCCGCATCGAAAAACGCATAAAACGATGGATTCTGCGCAATCATCTACAAATCACCATTGCGGGGCATACACATCGACCACGATTTCCAGAACCGGGTCAAATTCCATTTTTTAATGACGGAAGCTGTGTGCACCCCAGAAGCATTACCGGAATTGAACTTGAGAATGGGAAAATTTCCCTCATCAAATGGCATATAGACACCAAGGCAGATGGTACATTGCAAATTGTAAGGGTACTATTGGAAGGACCGGAAAGGTTGGTCGATTATATGGATCATTAAATCAATATGAATCAAGCGAACACCGTATTGGAACAAATTCCCATTCAGTTTGATCTGGCTTCGCACATCATACTGCTCGGAATTGTGCAAGGACTATTTTTAAGCTTGGTCATCTTTTTAAGAACCAAAAAAAGGTCTGCAATTCAACTTTTTGGTTGGGCCATGCTCGTCCAATGCTTGGTATTTGCCGATATATACCTCTGCTATACCGGGCTCATGAAACATGTACTGTTCCTGAACGATTCCACCGAACCTCTGGTATTGCTCATTGCGCCCACGCTTTATTTTTTCTTGCATTCTTTGCTGAGGCGCCAACCCTTTACCTTAAAAAAGAACTGGTTCCATTTTATCCTTCCCTTAGCGTATACAGTGTCCCAAATACCCTATTCCATAAGTCCGATGGAGGTAAAACTCAATGCCTACATTGGGGCCTACCATCGTGATCTGGGTTTTGTGGAAGTCCCAGGTGATGTGAGTTATTCGTACCATATCATCAAAGATGAATTTCGGTGGATATTGCTCTTCAGTTTCGCATTCTACCTCTTTCTCTCGGTCCGATTGGTGCTTCGCTCCTGGCGAACAAAGGAGTTTTCTTCAAAGAACAGCAAAGTGGACAAATACACTTTTTCCAGAAGCCTGGTTTCATTCTTACTGTTCTTATTGGTATTCATTTTCTTGACCTTCCTCAACTACGACGATGACAGCGGCGACCATTATCTTGCTATTTTTGGTACCATTACCATCTTTATCACTTCTTTTTTGATTCTTTCGGAATCCCGTTTCTTCGAAAAATCATGGATTGCGGATAAATATGATACCCTTTCATCCAATTCACTTCAATTTGAAGAAGTGGATCGGTTTTTGGACGATCAGGCCTATTATTGCAACCAGGATGCATCCCTAAAAAACTTGGCGGGGGAACTCAACACCAACGCCAATACCATTTCCAAGCTGATCAACTCCAAGACCGGCATGAATTTCAATGACTTTATCAACCAAAAAAGAATCCAACTGGCCAAAACCCGTCTGTTGGATGACGAATTTCTCCATTTAACCGTAGAGGCCATTGGGCACAGTGTTGGTTTCAGGTCCAAATCTGCCTTTTACAATGCCTTTAAAAAACATGTTGGCAGTTCTCCTTCGAACTATATGAAGCAGAAAAAGGGGCAAAAATACCTGTAATTTCTCCCAAATTGTAATTCTGGACGTTTTGCAATCCCTAAAACTGCCACGTTCCGGTAGTCTATTGCATCTTTGGACAAAACGCATCAATCATGCAGGCAAACATCAGACGTTACGATTTGGATTGGTTACGGGTCATTGTATTTGGGCTCCTTATTTTTTACCATGTGGGCATGTTCTTTGTACCATGGGGCTGGCACGTAAAAAACAATGTCATCTATGACTGGCTGAAATGGCCCATGCTTTTTTTGAACCAATGGCGTTTGCCCATTCTTTTTGTCATTTCGGGTATGGGCACCTATTACGCTTTTGGAAAACGCACTCTTTTGCAGTTTAATAGGGAACGCCTCAAACGATTGGGCATTCCTCTCATTTTTGGCATGTTCTTCATTGTTCCACCACAGGTGTATTTTGAGCGCTTGACCAATGCCCAATTCACGGGTTCGTACTGGGAGTTTTTTACCACGGTGGCCCGCAATGGGGTATATCCAAAAGGAAATTTCTCATGGCACCACCTATGGTTCTTACCTTACTTACTCGCCTTTTCGTGGGTGTTGTCCCCATTTTTCCAACGGATTCGAAAAAGTCCGGGCACATTTGTACGATGGATAAAACACCTTGTGGCAAAACCTTTGGGTTTATATTGGTTTATTTTGCCGCTATATCTATGGGAAGCTTTGGTGGAACCTTTTTTTGACATTACCCATAATCTTATCCACGATTGGTTTGCTGTGATCAACTACAGCACGCTTTTCTTTTACGGCTTTATCTTGGTTGCACTGGGCGATACTTTTTGGAAAAGTGTGGAAAAGCTAAAAAAACAAGCCCTCATCATTGGGCTAATATGCTTTTCGGGGCTCATCATTTGCTGGCAATTTGAGGATGGGTACATTAGACATTTTATCGAAGCCTTTTTAAAGGTGACCAATCTTTGGAGTTGGATACTGGTCCTGTTTGCCTATGCTGCAAAATACTTGAATCGACCTAGCAAGACATTGGCCTATGCCAACCAAGCAGTGTATCCCTTTTATATCTTACACCAAACGGTGACCATTACCATTGCTTACTATTTAATGGATTTGGATTGGGGGTTTCTCCCAAAAGCCAGCATTTTGGTAGTGGGTACTTTTGGTATCAGTTGGCTGATCTATGATATGATCATTCTCAGGATTCCTTGGCTACATCCACTGTTCGGACTAAAAGCAAAACGAAAAGAATTGCTTGCAGCTTAACGATTTAACGCCGCTTTATCATCTTCATGGCAAGGTATTTGCTACATTTACAAGTATCAATCGACCAAGTTGTTATGAAAAAGCTGGTTTTTGTTCTTCTGGGTTTTTTATTGGGAATCAGTGTTTTGAAAGCGCAATCCGATCTTCCCACTACCCGTCCCCTAAAAATTGGTGAACGGAATGATTTGGACATTAAGTCCAGCAATCAAGGGACACTCCTACGCATGCCTTCCGTTCTTGATGAAAACCTTTCGGACAAAAATGACAAGCCAGGAGTTAAAATGCTGCCGGACAGAGAACTTTTACAAGCGGGTCATGATATGGTCATTGATCCCAAAGTAGGGGAAAAGGAAAAAAAGAGCTCCAATGAGCATTTTGGGGACCAATATTTGGGAGATTTCAAGACCACATCAAAATTTGTGGGCATTGTTTGCCGAGATCACGAATATGTGGATGGAGACCGTATCAAAATCTACCTCAATGGTGATGTAGTGGAATACAATCTTTTGCTCACCGGTTCTTTTAAAGGCATCAATATTGATTTGGTAAAAGGATTCAACCGCATTGAATTTGAAGCCCTCAACCAAGGATCTTCGGGCCCCAATACGGCCCAAGTGGTGGTGGCCGATGAGAATGGCGAGGTAATCCACAATAACCGCTGGAACCTTTCAACCGGTTCTCGGGCCAGTTTAATCATCGTCAAGGAAGACGAATGATCATTCCCCCGGCCTGTAAGTCCGTTTGGCCCTTTTTAACACATCTTCCTTATAGTAAGCGGCATCTTTGAATTCCATATCGGCGTATCGTTGCGCTTGATCATTGAAATGGGGTGAATCTGGGTCTCCACTCTGCCCTCCGGCCAACATGGTCTTTGCCTTTACCTTGTCCCCAAATTCCACCGCAGCCACAAAACTGTTGCCCCGAGTGCCATAGATTTTTTTGGTGTTGTTGTCGTATCGTGCCCCATAGGCCGCCAAAGCTCCCCAAGTGCCACTGGCAAAACCAATGGGAATACTGGGTTTGGCATCGTCAAAAGGTTGTCGGATATCCCCATTTAACCTTTGATATCGGTTCACCTCGCCCCACGGCATGTTCCAAGTACCAAAATCATTTTCGAGTGTTTCTACCACCTCTTTAAAAACTTCCAGTTTTTTCTCATCTGGCCAATCACTTCCCCAATATTCGACCCATTGCATAGAATACATACCTTCTGGCCGCTCCGCTTTGCTATAGCATGCCATCCCATAATAATGGGCCAAGGTCATGGCCACAGATTCTTTGGAAGTGGCAAAATCCCAATTGCGCAATTCGTCAATGGCATCTTTTAATTCGAGTGATGGATAGGTATCATACGCTTGTACCAATCCTGGAATCAATGCCTTAAAGGCTGGCAAATAGGGGTCATGGGCCAAATGGATAAGACTGTCCAACGTATAACCACTTCTTCCTGTCAAGAGTTCAATGGCATGGATTCCCCTAAAATTTTCTTGGTCCCGGGACATGTACTTGGGGTAATCTTCCCGCTTGGGGCTGAATTCCAACGCCGAAGTATAGGGAGTTGAGTTGCAATTCTGGATCCAGCCATTTTCTGGGTTCAACACCAGAATATTTTCATCAACCGTGTGCAAACCTTGCCAATCGGTTTTTGGATTGCTCCCATCCACGGGTTGCGTAAAGTCAAAAATCGTATCCCGTTTGGGAACAAAGTTCCCATGGAAATAGGCAATATTCCCCTCGGCATCCGCATAGACCGTATTGTTGGATGAGTTGGTACGGATGTCCATCATCTCCCGAAACCCATCATACCCCTCCTGTTTGGTTCGGATATAGGATTGCTCCAAGGCTTTGACCGGTTCCCACATCATGGCGCTTGCCGTCCATTGGCCATCCACCATATGGGTTATGGGTCCGTGATGGGTGCGGTACATCGGAAAGATTTTCTCTTTCATGCTATCGCCCTCCTTGTATTTTAAGGTCACCTCCAAAGAATCCACGGGGCGCAATTCATCTCCGTAGGCATAGAACAACTTGTTGTTATTTTTGACCACAGTTTCCTTGAATTCATCCATCACATCGGTATAGGTTGATGTGTGCATCCATCCTGTTTTTTCATTGAAGCCCTGGTATACAAAAAATTGACCCCAAGTAACGGCACCGTAGGCATTCAACCCCTCTTCGCTCACCACATGCACCTCTCCCCTAAAATAGAATGAGGTATGTGGGTTGATCAAAAGCATCGCGTTACCCGATTGCGTCAGTTCCCCAGAAATGGCAATCCCGTTAGATCCTTGGGGTTCTGCCATCTCCTCTTTTTGTTGCTGTTTGATCAATTCCATTTCGGGGATTTCCATCCCGCTTTCATAAAATGCCTTGATCTTTGGGATGGAAATACGTTCAATATCTCCCCCAATGGACCCCTCACTGAAATACATGGGCATCCATGGCTCAAAACGGGTCAACAATCTCGGTTTTACTTCAGGATGGGTATATAGATAATAGTTGATGCCATCCGCAAAGGCATTGCACAATTCTTTTAACCATTCCGGGCTTTCCCCATATTTTGCCTTGGCCTCTTCCTCGGTCATGAACAACTTGGCCCTTAGGTCGCTGTACAATGCTTCTTCCCCTTCAACTTCCGCCAAACGACCTGTGGCCCAGATGTAATTCTGCTCCACACGGTTAAAATCGTCCTCACATTGGGCATATAGCAATCCAAAAACAGCATCCGCATCCGTTTTTCCATAAATATGGGGCACCCCAAAGTCATCTCGGATAATAGTGATATCATTGGCCTGTGCTTCCCATTTTTCAATTTCTGATGATGGCTTGGGCGTGCAGGAAGCCAGTACTAAAAAAGCAGATAGAAGGAATGCTCTCATTTTGAGGTAGTTTGTTTATGTTGTGAAAATACAGGAATTCCCATTGATTTACCAACTGCCGCTGGCACCGCCTCCTCCAGAGCTTCCCCCACCACCTGAAAAACTGCTGGAACTGCCTCCCGAGCTCGAACCAAAGGAGTGGGTACCCGATGAGGAAAAGGTCTTGCTCATGTAACTGCTATCCGATTTCACCCAAGATAACTTGAAGTCTTCTTCTCCCTTTAACTTGATTTTCAAAATGGCTAGAAGAATGGTGAACAATATAAATCCGCCTATTGCGTAATAGAGCCATGAAAGGTCTCCCGACCATTGTTCCAGATCAAAATCCAATCCATAAAACATGGATAGAAAAAATAAGGGCATTAGAATAAATACCAATCCGAAAGCAATCTGCATCAGTGAAAAAACCATCATGAAAATACCGGGGAACAGTCCCAACTTCCCAATAAACATGCCCCTGAACATTTCCAAAAATCCGGTATATGCCTTGTAAAAGACAAATCCCCCTCCCGCTATAAAAACCGAAAGGAATACAGTGATGATCACCATAGCCCACCATGGCATTTCATTCTCGGCCTCTATTGCTGCGTTAAACTCGTCGAGGGCTTCGGGGTCAAGGAGAAATTCAATAATCTGATCCGTGGCCAAATCCAGCCCTCCAAAATAGTCTTCCTCCTTGAATTTGGGGATCATGGTGTTTCTGATGATCCGAGATGCCACGGCATCCGTGATATGGGGTTCCAAACCATATCCCACCTCAATGCGTACTTCCCGGTCATTTTGGGAGAAAAGTATCAAAATGCCATTGTCTTTTTCCTCTTGTCCCAATCGGTTTTGGTTGAAGGTGCCATTGGCATATTCCTCAATAGTTTCATCACCCAATTCGGTGATGGTAAGAATCACCAATTGGTTGGTGGTCTCCGATTCAAAACGGTTGAGTTTGGTCGTTAATGAGCTAAGCTGTTCCGGTGTAAAGATTTGCGCACTATCGGTAACAATGGCCCTCAAGTCCGGATACGATTGTTGGGCAAAACCCAAAACCGACATCAAAAGAAAAAAATGGAAAAGTAGCGCCTTTCTCATGTTGTGGTACAAGAAAGACTAAAGATAGGGTTTTGTTGCTTTTCAGAATCGGGTCTGCTACAGAACTAATCTTCCGCAGGGGCAAGCTCCACTTTAAGACCGTCCAAATCTTCGGTAATATGGATTTGACAGCCCAAACGACTATTATCCTTCACAAAAAAGGCCTCGGCCAACATAGCGTCCTCATCATCCGACTTTTCTGGAAGCTGATGGTCCGACTGCACATAGCACTGGCAGGAGGCACACATGGCCATTCCACCGCAAATCCCGATGGTGCCCTCAGGGGCCAATTCATAGGAACGGACCACTTCCATAAGGTTCATGTTCATGTCTGTTGGTGCATCCACTTCGTGTGCCACACCTTCTCTGTCAGTAATTGTAATCTTAATATCGCTCATTCGTAAAGGAAAAAGTGATTAGGGGTTAGGAATTGGTTTTCATGGATTTTATCAATCCGTATAATAGTTTTGAAACTTCATTGGTCGCATCAATTAGCAAATCTGCCTTTTTCTTCTCAATTAATTTCAATTTTATGGCAAGATAGAGCATTGATCTAACTTCACTATTGGAACCAAGGGAATAAAACAAAAATTTGGAAAAATCTGAATTTGAACTTCTTTCGAACCCTTCAGCAATATTATTGGAAATGGATACAGCAGCTCTTCTTATTTGGTCCCTAAATCCAAAATCATTGCAATTTTGAAACTCGGTATAAATCATCACACCAAGTTCTTGGGCTTTTTGCCAAACAATTAAATCTTCAAATCTTTGAACCGCCATACCTAGATCCTAGCTCCTAATTCCTGAAAGCTAATCTATTGCTTTGACCACGGCTTTGGGGGCTTCCTTCTTACTTCCGTCAAAACCGGTGACCCCTCCGACCGTTGTATATTTCATCACATATTTTTTATCAGGGTGGATACGTTGATAGGCACTTTGGCACATCAATGTGGCCTCATGGAACCCACATAGAATCAGTTTTAATTTCCCTGGATAGGTATTGACATCTCCAATGGCATAAATCCCTGGAATATTGGTCTGATAATCCAATGTGTTGTCCACCTTAATGGCATTTTTCTCAATTTCGAGTCCCCAGTTGGCAATGGGTCCCAATTTTGGTGAAAGTCCAAAGAGCGGGATAAAATGGTCTACCTCAACATCCATATCTTGGTCCGTATCCGTATTCTTGACCGTTACTTTATCCAGTTGGTCCGTACCATGCAAGGCCACTACCTCGCCAGGGGTGATCAGGTTGATTTTCCCTTGGTTTTTGAGATGCTGCACTTTTTCCACAGAATCCAAAGCCCCTCTAAATTCGTTTCGGCGGTGTACCAAAGTGACCTCATCGGCCACCTCGGCCAAAAAGATGGACCAGTCCAATGCGGAATCTCCTCCGCCGGCAATCAACACCTTTTTGTTCCGATACATTTCGGGTTCTTTGATCATGTAGGCCACCCCGTTGTCCTCATATTTGGACAAGTTCTCCAACAACGGTTTTCTAGGCTCAAAACTACCCAGTCCACCGGCAATGGCAACCACAGGAGCTTGGTGTTGGGTTCCTTTATTGGTAGTGACCACAAAAGAGCCATCTTCTTGCTTTTCTATGGTTTCTGCCCGTTCTCCCAAGGTAAATCCGGGTTGAAAGGGTTTGATCTGTTCCATGAGATTGTCCACTAATTCCCCAGCCAATACTTCGGGATAACCAGGAATGTCATAAATGGGCTTCTTTGGGTATATCTCGGCACATTGTCCTCCGGGTTGTGGCAAGGCATCGATCAAATGGCATTTGAGTTGCAATAGGCCCGCTTCAAAAACAGCAAAAAGACCCGTAGGTCCTGCTCCAATAATCAGTATATCGGTCTTAATCATTCAACAAAAATTTTGAGGGATGCAACTTACCACTTGCTTTGGAAAGGATTCATGATTTTTGTCATCTAACTTATGTTGATGACCTCCTCTATTTGTGGAACATATTTTTTGATGGTCATCTCCACACCGCTCTTGAGGGTCATTTGGTTGACACTGCATCCAATGCAGTTTCCTTCCAAACGTACCTTTACGGAACTGTCGTTATCTATTGAAATCAATGTAATGTCCCCGCCATCACTCTGAAGGAAAGGTCGGATTTCATCCAACGCCTTTTCTACATTGGTTTTAATCTCTTCTGATGTCATGCTCATTTCTTTTTAACGGCGGCACAACCAGCCATTGTTGTAATTTTTATTGCCTCGGTGGGAGGAAGGTCCGTGTTTCTCTTAACCAACTCCTGCACCACACTTTTTGTAAGTTCTTCAAAAGCCTCTTCTGTTGGGGTTGCCGTTTGCAATGCAGCCGGTCTCCCTACATCCCCTGCTTCCCGAATACTCTGGACCAACGGAATTTCTCCCAAAAAGGGAACCCCTAAATCCTCGGCCAAATTTTTGGCCCCGTTTTCCCCAAAGATATGGTATTTGTTGTTAGGCAGCTCTGCTGGAGTGAAATAGGCCATATTTTCCACGATTCCCAGAACAGGTACGTTGATGGCTTCCTGCTGGAACATGGCCACCCCTTTTCGGGCATCGGCCAATGCGATTTCCTGTGGGGTACTCACCACTACGGCCCCTGTTACAGGCATGGATTGCATGATACTCAAATGAATATCCCCAGTCCCGGGAGGCAAATCCAACAACAAAAAGTCCAACTCGCCCCAATGGGCATCAAAAATCATCTGGTTCAATGCCTTTGCGGCCATGGGTCCTCTCCAAATCACGGCTTGGTTAGGTTCTGTGAAAAAACCAATGGACAATAATTTGACCCCATAATTTTCAATGGGTTTCATTTTGGCCTTGCCGTTTACATTGATGGAGAGAGGTTTTTCTGTGGCCACATCGAACATAATGGGCATGGACGGTCCGTAGATGTCCGTATCCAAAAGCCCAACCTTAAAGCCCATTTTGGCCAAGGTAACCGCTAAGTTTGCCGTTACCGTGGATTTTCCCACACCGCCTTTTCCGGAGGCCACGGCGATAATATTCTGGATGCCAGGAATAGGGTTGCCCTTTATCTGGTTCACCTTGGGCTTGGCAGGGGCATCAACCTTTAGGTTGACTTTGATTTTGGCCTTTTCATAGACTTCGCTATGGATGATCTTTAAAATCTCCACTTCAGTCTTCTTTTTGGCCTGAAGACTTGGATTTTTTATGGTCACGTCCACTTCCACCTCATCACCAAACACTTGGACATTGGTCACCCCACCGCTTTCCACAATATTCTGACCTTCACCCGGTGCGGATATTTTTTCCAACGCTTTTAGGATATCTGCTTTTTTCAGCTTCATCAATCTTATTTTTTCTGCAGTCGTTTGTATTGATTCTAAATTACAAAGATACGCCTTAGGCATGGATTATTGGAAGTTTGCCCATTGAAAATGAAGATGGTGTGATTGGTACTGCTTATGCAAGTTTTTAGCCCAATTCTTTCATGGGATCCCAGAAGTATTTTTGGAAATCCACAATCTGGTTGTCCTTGACCTGGATGCCTTCGTTTTCCAAAAGCTGCTGCATGAGATTGGTCCCACCAAAATGGTGTTTCCCCGTTAACACTCCCACCCGGTTTACCACCCTGTGCGCAGGCACATCCTTTGCGGAGGAATTGTTCATGGCCCAGCCTACCATGCGGGCACTTCGAGCCGCTCCCAAATACTTGGCAATAGCCCCATACGAAGTGACCCTGCCATACGGAATCTGTTGGGCCACTTGATAGACTTTATCAAAAAAGCTCTCTTCTTTCATATCAGCGATAAAAAATCCGAATCAGGGTGATCACCAACAACACGAGCATGAGCGCACTTAAAATGTAGTTCGAGTTTTTTGAGAATCGGTTGGTCTTGGTCTCCAACTTATCAAAATAGAAGGTGTACAAATACAGTACCGAAAAGGTTCCGGCACCGGCAGCCACTACAAATGTGGTGATGTCCTTGGCCTCAAATTTTATCCATCCGGCTTCGTTCCACATGGCATTGAGCCCGCTGTAGTAAGGTATGGTCAGTAAATTCAAAGCCGCCAATAATACACCTTTGTAAAAACTGTTCTTTTTACTGACGTTGACCTGTTTGATTTTCTGTGTTTTATCTCGCTTTGCCGTAACAAAAAAGAAGACCGCAAAAAATGCAAACACCACAAGGGCAATTTTTAACAGCAGGTCTATTACCTCTGGATTTCTATACAAAAACTTGGAAATGAGCACGGCCACATACGCCTGTACCATGATCATTGAGGAAACGCCCAAACTAAAAATTATGCCGTTTATCTTTCCTTTTTCCACGCTGGTCTTGGCCGCATTCATGTTAAGCAACCCCGGTGGTACGGTAGCCATGAAGGCTGCCGAAAACGTGGCAAAAAAGAGGATGATAATATGGGTCATTGGTTAGTTGATCCTAAACTGAATATAGGTAATCGGTTTTCCTGCCTCAAGATACTGATTTTCATAGAATGTCTGTATTTCCAAAACTTCGGATGGACTACCCTCATTTCGGTACACATCATGGTTGGCATAGCAAATTTCATGCCCCAATCCTTGCAAAAGTCCCAAGGTGTACCCATGCATGTATTCACTATCGGTCTTTAGGTGGACAACTCCCTTGGGTTTAAGAATCTGCTTGTACTTTTGGAGAAACACGGGGTTGGTAAGACGGTGCTTGGTGCGTTTGTACTTGATCTGTGGGTCTGGGAATGTAATCCAGATTTCATCCACTTCGTTTTCGCCAAAAAGTTGATCTACCAACTCAATTTGGGTGCGCAAAAATGCCACATGGTCCAATCCATGTTCCAAGGCGGACTTGGCTCCCCGCCAGAACCGGGCTCCTTTGATATCGACCCCAATATAATTTTTGTCCGGGTTGCGTTGGGCCAGACCCACTGTGTACTCCCCTTTTCCACAGCCCAGTTCCAGGACAATGGGGTTATTGTTCTTGAAAAAAGTGTTCCACTTGCCTTTCCATTCAAATCCTTCCAAAACCTCATCCCTTGTAGGTTGTACCACATTGGTAAAAGTTTCGTTTTCCCTGAACCGTTTTAGTTTGTTCTTACTTCCCACCGCTTACAGATTGAGCAATAATTTAATGTTTTGGCAAAACTAAGGAAATCCACAAGCAATATGGATTTTGTTTTTTTGCATTTATGCAAAGTTCCAAACGCATTTTGGTAGCCCCATTGAATTGGGGATTGGGTCATGCCACACGTTGCATCCCCATTATACAGGCTTTATTGGACCACGGCCATCAGCCTTTTATTGCTTCGGATGGGGTTGCCCTATCCCTTTTACAAAAGGAATTTCCGGAATTGCCTTCGTTCGAATTGCCATCCTACAAAATCACCTATGCCGAAAAAGGAAAGAACTTTAAGATCAAAATGATCTGGGATTCACCCAAAGTTCTCAAGGCCATGGCCGATGAAAAGAAGGCCGTGAAGCAGTTGGTGAAGGAGTATGGGTTGGACGGTATCATTTCCGATAACCGATTGGGGGTGTTCTATAAAAAGGTGCCCTGTGTTTTTATTACCCACCAACTCAATGTGCTTTCTGGAAACACCACATGGATGAGTTCCAAGGCCCATCAAAAAATCATAAAGAAATTCAATGCCTGTTGGGTACCCGATGTGAAGGACAAACCCAACCTTACCGGAAAATTGGGACATCTAAAGAAATCCAAATTGAACATTCGGTATTTGGGTCCTTTGAGTCGATTTGAAAAAAGGGATTCTCCCATAGCCCATGATCTTATGGTCTTGCTATCCGGTCCGGAGCCGCAAAGAACCTTTTTGGAAGAAAAACTACTGTCCGAACTCCAAGGTTTTGAAGGGAACATACTTTTTGTGAAGGGGAAAATAGAAGAAACCCAGACCCAAGAAGAGCTATCAATCCCAAAAGGCTCCATCTTGCTGTATAATTTTATGCAGTCGCAAGAACTTCAAACGGCCTTAAACCAAAGTGCAAAGGTATTGTGCCGATCGGGGTACACCACGGTGATGGACTTGGCCAAACTGGAAAAAAAGGCTTTTTTTATTCCAACCCCGGGTCAATACGAGCAAGAATATTTGGCCAAACGATTGGAGAAACATGGATTGGTCCCCTACAGCCATCAAGAGGATTTTACTTTGGAAGACTTAAGCCGGATGGATGATTTTAAAGGCTTGACCCAATTCGAGTCGGAACTGGATTATTCGGATTTGTTTTCGGTCTTTTTCTCTAGGGTAAATGAAAATTCGGACCCGATACCCTCTTCACTTTCCACATAGATTTTCTCTCCATGGGCCTCTATGATGTGCTTTACAATGGAAAGACCCAAGCCTGAGCCTCCCTCGCTTCGGCTACCGCTTTGGTCCACTCGATAAAACCGCTCAAAAAGTCTGGGGATATGTTGTTTGGGGATACCTCCGCCATTATCCGTTACCCTTATGATGACTTTGTTCTTGATCAGGTTTTCCACACTTACCTCTGTGGTTCCCTTGGGGGAACCATACTTGATGGAGTTCACCAATAGGTTGCTGATCACTTGTTGTATCTTTTCCCGATCGGCATTGACATAGATTGGGTTAGGATATTCCATATCAAACGTTAAGGTGATCTCTTTTTGGGCCGCTTTCATCTCCAAAAGGTCAAATACATTTTGGATAAGCTCAATAATGTCAAAATTCTCGCGATCCAGTTTTAGCTCTCCTACTTCCAATTTGGTGATCAGGTCCAAGTCTTTCACGATATAGATCAAACGCTCTACACCCTTATTGGCGCGTTGCAGGTATTTTTCCCTGATTTTTTTGTCTTTCATGGCACCATCCAGTAGCGTAAGGATGTAGCCTTGCACGGTAAAAAGGGGGGTTTTTAGTTCATGGGATACGTTGCCTAAAAAATCCTTTCGGTATTCCTCCCTGATCTTTAAGGTATCTATCTCTATTTTTTTGCCCTCGGCGAACTTTTCTATCTCCTCGGTAAGGGTCTTCATATCCGTAGTGACCGGCTTTGAGGAAAAAGAAGAAGATTCCAGCAAAGAGACATCATCGTAGATTTTCTTGATACGTCTGTAGATAAAACGCTCCACCCGTATTTGGAGAACCGCAAAACAAATCACAAAGCAGCCCGCGGCATAGAATATGGTATACAACCACTCCACTTGCCCTTTTACAAACTGGAAGGCAATAATGGAGGCTGTGGTAAATAGGGTGATAAGAAGGGATGACCTTAAGGCAAACTTATAGGATTTCCGTATCTGAATGGCCATTATAGAACAAACTTATACCCTACACCCTTAACGGTTTTAAAGTGATGATCGCCTATTTTTTCACGAAGTTTTCTGATGTGCACGTCTATGGTACGTCCTCCAACGACCACCTCATTGCCCCAAACCTTATCCAAAATGACCTCTCTTTTGAAAACCTTGCTGGGCTTGGATGTCAAAAGTGACAACAATTCAAACTCTTTTCTGGGCAGTACAATTTCCTCACCATCATTGATGATCTTGTACTCTTCCCTATTGATGACAATATTACCCACCTTGACAATTTCCTCAAGATCTTTCTTTTCTTCCTTCAACCTTCGCAACAAGGCTTTCACCTTGCTCACCAAGACCTTTGGTTTTATGGGCTTGGTAATGTAATCATCGGCACCCGCATCAAAACCGGCTACTTGGGAATAGTCTTCCCCTCGGGCAGTAAGGAATGTGATGATGGTATTTTCCAATCCTGGGGTGTTACGGATCACCTCGCAGGCTTCAATGCCGTCCATTTCTGGCATCATAACGTCCATGATGATCAAATGCGGGTTCTTCTTCTTCGCCTTTGCAACTGCCTCCACACCGTTTTTGGCAGTAAAGACCTCATAGCCTTCAGAAGAAAGATTGTAGCTTACAATCTCCAGAATATCAGGCTCATCATCAACAAGTAAAATCTTAATATCCTTAGTTTTCATGGGATGGTATTTCTAAGTTAATCGCCCAAATGTAAAGATAATACTATAATGCCATAAATGCTTAACGTTGATTTAATCCCCTAACATTATTGTAACAGTTTTCCAATAAACACTTAACATACAGCTAACATCGCTTTTACAGGCCGTGGCGTTCTTTGCGCCAAATACTTAGCTGATAATGAAATATTTTTTAATGATTTTTACCCTTGCATGCACCATGCAAGTAGTAGCACAGCAAACCACAGGAAGTATCGTGGGTAAGCTGACCGACAAAGAGCTCAATGATGAGCCTTTAGCCTTTGCAAATGTACTTATTAAAGGTACCACAATGGGTACCACTTCAGATTTTGATGGTCTCTATGAGATTCCAAGCGTTGAGCCTGGAATCTACACGTTGACCTATAGCTATTTGGGCTATGAAACTGTTGAAATTCCAAATGTGGAAGTAATCGCCGGTAAGGTAACCAGTGTAAACGTTCCCATGAGCGCATCTTCTGGATTGGCCTTGGACGAAGTTGTAGTGACCACCGTTGCCCGGAAGGATTCAGAAATTGCATTGCTTTTGGACCAAAAGAGAGCCATTACCTTGGAAACCTCCATTGGAGCCCAGGAATTGGCCAGAAAAGGGGCCAGTGATGCCGCTACGGCCGTTACCAAAGTTACTGGGATTTCCCGCGAAGAAGGTTCCAACAATGTTTATGTAAGAGGTTTGGGAGACCGATTCAACATTACCACCCTCAATGGGCTTCCATTACCCTCCAACAACACCGCCAAAAAGAACATTGACTTGAGCTTGTTTGGCACCAGCATTATTGAATCCATAGGAATAGACAAGACCTATAATGCACAAAACTATGGTGACTTTGGTGGGGCGAACATCAATATTGTATCCCGCAACTATACCGGTTCCGGTTTTATGGAGCTTGGCGTAGGTTCAGGAGTCAACACCGAAGCTATTGGTGTTGATGATTTTTACTTGTTCGACGGGCCCAATTTCACCGGGTTTTATGACAAATCCATCCCTAGTGGGGCCTTCAACAATAGTTTTGATACCAGTTGGGACCGCGAAAGCAAGAGCACGCCCATCAATTCCAACATTTCGCTTAAGGGAGGGGATTCCTTCAATATTGGTGAAAACTCCAAATTGAGCTTCTTTGCCGTTGGTTCGTTCAGCAATGGAAACTCTTATAGGGAAGGTGTGAACCGAGGTGCCCCCAACTTGGGAACCGGATTGCCCAATTCTGACTTTGATTATCAAAAATACAGCTACAAAACGGCCACTACCCTTATGGGTAACGTGGGACTTCGTTTAGGTAGTGCCCATGATATCCGATACAACTATTTATTGCTCAACAATACCGAGCAAAAACATGAGGAGTTCAACGGTATTTTGGATAGGGAAGATGATGCCCCCAACGGAGGAGGTTTCATCCAACGGAATACTTTTGAGAAGACCTTGCTTGCGGTTAACCAATTGTTGGGAAGCCACGATGTAAGTGAAAAATTTGAAGTGAACTGGGGCTTGGGATACAACTATGTACAGAACTTGATTCCAGACCGTCGTCAAAATATTCTTTTGCCGTACTCCAACAACGACCCCGAAGGACCTAAATCCTTTAGATTGGTTTCCGCTGCCTCGGCAAACCATAGGTTTTTCCAAGAGCTACAAGAGGAGGAAGTCTCTGCCAACCTATCAACTTCTTTCAAATTCAAGAAAAACGAGGAGGATGGATTTGACGGAAAACTTACCGTGGGATACAACGGTCGTTTAAAAAATGTTGCTTTTGACGCCACACAGTTCAACTACCAAATTTTGAACGTGGCCAACCAACCTTTTGTTGACCCATACAACATTGATGCGTATTTTGATGAATATGGTCCCAACTCCGGTTTTTGGCAAATACGGACTTTTAGGGGAACTGCTTCCACGGAAGGCGCCCTTGACCCACAGACCTACGGTGGAGAGCAGCAGATCCATGCAGGATATTTGACCTTGGAATACAAATTTTCTCCCAAATTCACTTTGTTTGCCGGTGCAAGGGGTGAGCAAATCACCCAGAACATTGACTGGAGTACCGTTATCCAAGGCGATGACAGTAGTGAATTGGACACCTTTGAGTTCTTGCCTTCGCTAGCCTTCAAATATGAGTTGAACGAAAAGCAAAACCTAAGGTTTGCGGCCAGTAAAACCTATACGTTGCCACAATTCAAGGAACGGGCACCCTTCCTGTTCCAAGAAGAGATCAACCAAGATACCCAAGGTAACCCCGCTTTACAGAACTCCACCAATTACAATTTTGACCTACGATGGGAATTGTTCCCTTCTTCAAGCGAATTGGTATCCTTTGCCGTATTTGGGAAGTATATTGAAAACCCCATCAACACTTTCTTGATCGTATCGGCCGCCAACAATTTAAGTTATGCCAATACCGGCGACCATGCCACGGCCTTTGGTGCTGAGTTGGAAGTGAAACTGGACGTGATAGAAAACGAAAGGGAAACCGCCGAAAGCATATTGACCGACAGACTGTCCATTGGCGGTAACGTTTCCTACTTGAACACCAATCAAGAATTGGACTACCAAAAAGTTTCGGATGAAACCATGTTTGCAGCTGCGTTCACCAATACCAAAGCGCCACTGCAGGGGGCATCTGACTTTATTTTCAATCTCGATGCCAGTTACTACACGGAGTTTTCCGAGAACAGAAACCTGAGATCTACGGTTGCGGCCAACTATTTCTCTGACCGTATTTACGCTTTGGGAAGTACCGGTAGAGGGCATTTGGTAGACAAAGGTTTTGTTACCCTTGATTGGATTACCGCAGTGGAATTGGGAGACCATTTTGGCATTGGGCTGAACATGAGAAACCTCTTAAACCCAACCATTGAAAGGATCAATGAAAATGCAAAAGGGGATTTGGACACCGAAAACCCTGCTATTCCAGGATTTTTGACAGATGGCCCGGTGACCGCTTTGTCCTATAAAAAGGGGGTCGACTTTAGTCTATCCTTGACCTATAAATTCTAAGCATATTGAATATCAACCAGTAAATGAATATTAATCCAAATATTTAAATCTAAAACTATAACAATGAAAAAATCACTTTTAAAATTTGTCCTAAGCTTCGCTTCAGCGGCCTTGGTAGTCTCTTGTATGAGCGACGACAATGGCCCTGCTCCTGATCCAGACCCAGTAGCCACGTGTTCAGATAACATTCAGAACGGGGATGAAACCGGAGTTGACTGCGGGGGATCATGTACTGCTTGCGTTGAGCCGCCCGTTGAACTTTCAGGCGAAGTAACCGAAGACACTGAATTGGATGCTTCCAAAGAATATCTTCTAACAGGATCCTATATTGTAAAAGCTGGTGCTGCATTGACCATTCCTGCCGGGACTACCATCAAGGCTTCCGGAGGTACCGCTGCCTTCGTCGGTGTTGAGAGGGGTGCCCAGATTTTCATCAACGGTACTGCTGCCGCTCCTGTCATCATGACCTCAAATGATCCAACTCCTGATGCTGGTGACTGGGGTGGATTGGTAATCGCTGGGGATGCCCCTACCAACAAAGGAGAGAATGTACTTTCCGAAGTAGGTGACCTTACCTATGGTGGTTCTACTGCCGATGACGATTCTGGTTCCATTACCTACCTACGTGTAGAATATACTGGTGCCACATTTTCCAATGACAAAGAATTCAACGGAGTTTCTTTGTTCGGTGTTGGTTCCGGGACTACTTTCGAGTATGTTCAGTCTTTCAACGGTGGTGATGACGGTATCGAGTTCTTCGGTGGTACTGTAGATGGTAACTACCTGGTATCCATTGGGAGTGGAGATGATTCCATCGACTTTGCCGATGGATGGACAGGTTCCGGTAGCAACTGGTACATTGCCGGTGGTGCCAAAGCTGGTATTGAAGGTTCCAACAACGGGGACAACGGTAATGCCACTCCTGTGACCACAACTACCTTGAGCAATATTACCGTGGTTGGTCCTGTTACCGAAGGTGCCCTCTTCTTTAAAGAAGGTGGAGGTAACTTTACCATCGATAACTTTTATGCTTCTGACATTGACCTAGCCGTTCATGTAACCGATGGCGATACTCCAGCAGCCACGCGTATAGAAAATGGCGATTTGGTTATCACCAACATTCAGTTTGCAGATCCCGCAACTGGTTTTGAGGCTACAGATTATACAGGTCTTAACCAAGCATTCTACACGGAAGGTATTGCCACAGGTGCCGGTAACGGTGCCGCATCCCCTGATTGGGCTGCCGGCTGGACCACAGGTTTGGAGAATAGCGCTTCCTCAAGCGAAAACTTGGCCGGTGAAATCACTGGTGATGTGGAATTGAGTGCTTCCGTGGAATACTTCTTGACCAGTGGATTGATTGTTAAAGCTGGTGGTTCCTTGACCATTCCTGCCGGCACAACCATTAAAGCTTCCGGAGGAACTGCTGCCTTTATCGGTGTTGAAAGAGGTGCACAGATCTTCATCAACGGTACTGCGGCTGCTCCCGTAGTAATGACTTCTTCCAGCGAAACTCCTGAGCAAGGCAATTGGGGTGGATTGGTAATTGCCGGTGACGCCCCTACCAACAAAGGGGTCAACGTCCTTTCTGAAGTAGGTGACCTTACCTATGGTGGAAACACCGCCGATGATGACTCTGGTTCCATTACCTATCTTAGAGTGGAATATACGGGTGCCACCTTCTCCAACGAAAAAGAATTCAACGGGGTTTCTTTGTTCGGTGTTGGTTCCGGGACCACTTTTGAGTATGTTCAGTCTTACAAAGGTGGTGATGATGGTATTGAGTTCTTCGGTGGAACCGTGAACGGAAACTACTTGGTGTCCATTGGCAGTGGTGATGATTCCATTGACTTTGCCGATGGATGGACCGGTAACGGTAGCAACTGGTATATTGCCGGTGGTGCCAAAGCTGGTATCGAAGGCTCCAACAACGGTGATGATGGCGATGCCACTCCTGTGACCACTACTACTTTGAGCAACATCACTGTGGTTGGTCCTGTTACTGAAGGTGCTCTTTTCTTTAAAGAAGGTGGTGGTAACTTTACCATTACCAACTTCTATACCAGTGGTGTTGATTTGGGTGTAAATGTAACTGGAACGGATACAGCCGCAGCTGCTCGTATTGAGGCAGATGCCCTTTCCATCACCCCAATCCAGTTTGCATCTCCTGCCTTGGGATTTGTGAATACCAACTATGCTGGACTTAATCAAGATTTCTTGACCGTAGGGGACAACACAGGGGCCGGTAACGGTGCTGGCGAACCCGATTGGGCTGCCGGTTGGACTGTAGGTATTGAATAATCACATAGATTTTCTACATTATATTGAGAGCCCCACGATCGTGGGGCTCTTTTTTTGCATTTCATCGAAAAAAGAAATACAATTCGTTGAACGGCTCCAGCATCGCGGACATATTTTTTTATATTTGTGGCACAGCCTTTGTTATCAATACTTTATGAAGCACTTTTACCTAATCATTTTCTTTTTTGTCTGTACTCTTGGTTTTTCACAAGAAACTACCTCTAGTTCCGATATTGATGGGTTTAAGCTGTATCCAAACCCCGTGACCCAGGGCAAAGTTTTTATTGAGACAAAGGATAACGCCCCAAAACAGATTCTTATTTTTGACGTATTGGGAACCCAAGTGCTCCAAACCACCATTTTGGGTAAGGAACTCAACCTTTCCCGTTTGGTCAAAGGCGTATACATTTTACGGGTTTTGGAAAACAACAAAGTGGCCACCAGAAAGCTTATTGTCAAGTAATTCGGGCTTTTTCACCACATTACAAGCACCACACACCACAACTTTTGCCTTTTCACCTACAGAAACTCCCATTTCACAACATTTTGTAGCCCTTCCCTGCTGATTTACATACTTTTACATTGCATAGACCCCAAATCAGCATTCATGAAGAAACTCTACTTTGTTCTCATTATGGCTTTACCTATATTCACCTACGGTCAAGAGTTGGTCAGTGTAAACACTGAGCCCCTACAAGAACTCACGGGTTTTAAAATGTACCCCAATCCTGCTTATGGCGAAGAAGTGTACATTACCACAGAATCCAACGGGACCAAGCAGATAAAAGTGTATGATGTTTTTGGTGAGGTTGTCCTTACCGATCGCATTTCCACCAATACCTTGGACATCTCGCGACTGGTACCTGGAGTCTACGTCCTCCAAGTAACCGAACAGAAAAAAACCATGACCCGAAAGCTGGTCGTGAAGTAAAAAACATATCTTAAAAGCCCCACTCTAACCGTGGGGCTTTTTATTTTTGGGTACTTTTACGGCCCAATGGACAACACGGACCTTCAACAACTATTTTCCATCCAAAATTCCAATGAATTTGATTCCTTGGCCATGGAAATATTCCGTTTCCAGTACAGTGCCAACGCCGTTTATGGCACGTATTGCAATCACTTGGGAAAAAGTCCTTCCAATGTTCTCCACCCTTCGGAAATCCCTTTTTTGCCCATCGAGTTTTTTAAGTCGAAAACCGTCGTCTCCTCCCCAAACAAACCGGAAGCCATTTTTGAGAGCAGTGGTACTACCCAAAATACAACAAGTAAACATTATGTAGCCGACCTAAGCTTGTATGAACGTAGCTTTATGGAAGCCTTTACATTGTTTTATGGACCTGTGGAAGAATTATGTGTTCTAGCCCTATTACCTTCCTATTTGGAGCGCTCCGGGTCATCTCTGGTCTATATGGTGAATGAGCTGGTAACCCGTTCGCAACATCCCGATAGTGGATTTTATCTGTACAATCTTCAAGACCTTCATCAAAAACTGAAAGCACAGGAGGCTTCTGGTTCCAAGACCTTATTAATCGGTGTCTCCTTTGCCCTTCTGGATTTGGCCGAGCAATTTCCCACACCCTTAAAATTTACCACCATCATGGAAACTGGTGGAATGAAAGGGCGTCGTAAAGAATTGATTCGTACCGAACTCCATGACATCTTAAAGGATGCCTTTGAGGTTCCCAACATACATTCCGAATATGGCATGACGGAACTTCTGTCCCAAGCCTATTCACAAGGCAATGGTATTTTTAAGACCCCACCATGGATGAAAATCCTGACCCGCGACACAGAAGATCCGTTGAGCCTTCAATCCGATGGAAAAACAGGTGGTATAAACGTCATTGATCTGGCCAACATCCATTCCTGCTCTTTTATTGCCACACAGGACTTGGGAAAAACCTATGCCAATGGAACTTTTGAGGTTCTGGGCAGGTTTGACAATTCGGACATCCGAGGCTGTAACCTTCTGGCCCTTTGACGGGAAAATCAACGGATTCCATCAATCCACACATAAATACAACCACCTTATATATCCATTATCCTTGGTTTCAAAGTTTTATGTAATTTGATAAGCATAATCAAACAAACCAACAATTATGGATAGAAATGCATTCTTAAAAAGAAGTGCCCTTTCAGCGGCCGCACTTGCATCTTTGCCCTCATTTGCTCATTTTTCCTCACCTTCCGAAAAAGGAGGCAATCCATTGACCCCTAAAATAGTACGCAAGGGCGAAGGCAAGAAGGTAAACGTTATTGGAGACCAACAAACCTTTAAACTTACCGGAGAGGACACCAATGGCATGTTCACATTGATTGAGGAAGTGAATCCTCCCGGCACCATGATCCCTCCCCATGTACACACCAAAGAGGATGAAATATTCAAAGTTCTCGAAGGTGAGCTTGAAGTTACCGTTGGAAGTGAAACTACTGTTTTAAAAGCGGGAGACCTTGCCTTTGCCCCTAAAAATGTCCCTCATACATGGAAAGTAGTGGGTGATCAAGATTGCCGAACCATTTTAAGTGTTTTCCCTGCAGGATTGGAGCACATGTTCGAAGAGTTGGGGAATCTGCCCCCAGGTCCACCAGACTTCGCCAAAGTAAGCGAAATCTGTGGCCGTTACGGAATTTCCTTCATCGCCTAAAAATAAGGGCCATCTTAAAAGATGGCCCTTATCATTTATTCCACTACCAGAACAAAGTAGTTCTTTTTGCCCCGCTGTAACAGGACAAACTTGTTGTTGATCAAATCGGCATCCGTGATCAAGTAATCTTCCTTTACCTTTTCCTTATTCACCGAAATGGAATTCTGCTTTAACTCCCTACGTGCTTCGCCATTGGATGACAAAAACTCGGTCTTTGCTGCTAAGGCTCCAATCATATCCAAGCCAGAAGCTATCTCCTCCCTTGCTATTTGCGCTTGGGGAACCCCTTCAAAGACATCCAAAAAGGTCTTTTCGTTCAATTGCTTTAAATCCTCGGAAGTGGATTTTCCAAAGAGAATAGCACTGGCCTTTATGGCATTTTCCAAATCTTCCTTGGAATGCACCATGGTAGTGACCTCTTCCGCCAATTTCCGTTGAAGTTCCCTTAAATGGGGCACTTCTTTGTGTTTTGTCACCAAGTCTTCAATTTCCTGTTGGCTCAGGAACGTGAATATTTTGATATACTTTTCGGCATCCTCATCCGAAGTGTTCAGCCAATACTGGTAAAACTTGTAGGGCGAGGTTCGCTCAGCATCCAACCAAACGTTTCCTCCTTCCGTCTTCCCAAATTTGGTTCCATCTGCCTTGGTGATCAACGGACAGGTTAGGGCGTAGCCTTTTCCGTTCCCTATTCGCCTGATCAGTTCCGTGCCCGTGGTAATGTTGCCCCACTGGTCACTTCCACCCATTTGAAGGGTACAGTCATACGCTTGATATAGGTGTAAAAAATCATAACCCTGCACCAATTGATAGGTAAACTCCGTAAAGGACATCCCTTCCTTGGCATCTGCCGAAAGTCGTTTTTTAACCGAATCCTTGGCCATCATGTAGTTGACAGTAATGTGCTTTCCCACATCGCGTATAAACTCCAAGAATGAGAAATCCTTCATCCAATCGTAATTGTTCACCAATACCGCTGCATTGGGCACATCACTTTCAAAATCCAAAAAACGACTCAACTGCCCTTTTATGGCTTCTTGGTTGTGTCTAAGGGTTTCTTCATCCAACAAATTCCGTTCGGCCGATTTTCCAGAGGGGTCCCCGATCATTCCCGTAGCACCGCCCACTAGGGCATAAGGCTTATGGCCGGCCAATTGAAAATGTTTCAGCATCATCACTCCCACCAAATGCCCAATATGCAACGAATCCGCTGTGGGATCAATCCCAACATAAGCAGCACGCATGGCTTCCATAAGATGCTCCTCGGCACCGGGCATTACATCGTGTATCATTCCTCTCCACTGCAGTTCCTGAACAAAATTCTTCTCCATGGTCGACTTTTTGAATAGCTGCAAATATAAAATGAAGTTGCCACTTACCTCAATAAATTCAGTACAAATAGGTACTTTTATCATATGATATTGGTAACAGGAGGCACTGGATTGATAGGTTCGCACTTACTCTTCCGCTTGATAAAAAATGGAAAAGCGGTGAGAGCCAACTATAGAAGCAAGGATGCACTCCAAAAAGTGGCCAAGGTCTTTGGCTATTACACAGACCAACCTGATACGTTACTTGAAAAAATACAATGGGTACAGGCAGACATCACCCATATTGGCGACTTGGACCAGCTGTTTCACGGAATTGAACAGGTGTACCATTGTGCTGCCCTGATTTCCTTTGATCCCAAAATGTACAAAACCTTGGTCGCGACCAATGTAGAGGGAACGGCCAACATCGTAAACCTAAGCCTCAAGCATGGCGTAAAAAAACTTTGCCATGTAAGTTCCATAGCCGCCATAGGTTCTCCCAAAATGGACAAAGAAGTGACTGAGGACAATGAATGGAACAATACCAATGCTTCGGTATACGGAATTACCAAACACGATGCAGAGCTGGAGGTCTGGCGAGCCTCACAGGAAGGGCTAAAAGTAGTTATTGTGAACCCTGGTGTGGTGATTGGGCCTGGATTTTGGAAATCTGGAAGTGGAAGTTTTTTCACCTATGCTGCCAAAGGCAAAACCAATTATATCCCTGGTGGTACCGGTTTTGTATCCATCAATGATGTGGTCAAGGCTATGCAAACCCTAATGGAATCCAATATCAATGGAGAACGGTTCATCTTGGTCAGTGATAATTTAACGTATGGGGAACTGTTCCATAAAATTGCCCCAAAATTGGGGGTATCATCCCCCACAAAAAAAGTATCCTTTTGGATGTTGGAACTTATGTGGCGTTTGGACGGACTGCGAAGCTCCTTATTGGGAAAAAGGCGGAGACTCACCAAAGCTATGGTCAAGGGGCTACGACACCAAGACATCTACAGCCATCAAAAATTGAAGAAAGTACTTGATTTTGACTTTGAGGACTTGGATACCGCAATTGATTTTTGTTGCTCCAAGTTTCCTGATTAGGGGTCTACAAGGCTGTCCTTTACACTCCTAATGGAATCCCTCCGTTTTTCTTGGGCCCTTCTAATACTATCATTTCTTTTTTTGGTCATTCTATCCATCATGTTCTTGCGTTCATCAATTCTAGCTTCCACATCTTCATAGATGGATTGGTATTCCAAAGGAATTGAGGCATAATACAGGTCGCTCTCCACAAATTGCACACTATCTATTTGATACTTTTTGTAGATAAAATCCATGATCTCAATCCCATTTTCATCAAATGTTTTGCTAAAGGCTGATTTAGCGGCGTTCATAAGGGCCAAGTCATGCAGAATATCGGCCATTTTCTCCTTTGGAATAAGGTTTTCCGGTTTTTCCACCACCTTCTCGCCGCACGAAAGGATTAAGATTCCCATCAAGAACAAAACAAGCTTTCTCATGCCCTATCGGTTAAACGTGATTCTTTTGGCGTTTTTCTTTTCGGAAAAAATCCCATGATCATAAGCCAAGTGCCCATTCACAAAGGTACGTGCCACTTCGGAACCAAAAGTAACCCCTTCAAAGGGAGACCAACCACATTTATAGAAAATATTGGCTTTTTTAACCTCGTTTTGTGAATTACGGGTCACCTGCACCAAATCGGCATAATAGCCTTCACGCACAAAGCCCCTCCTATCAATATCGAAGAGTTTTGCGGGGTTATGGCACATTTTTTCCGCCAGTTTCTCCAAGCTGATCTTGCCTTCTTGTTCCTTTTGTAGCATGGCCAACAAGGCATGTTGCACCAAAGGACCTCCAGATGGGGCCTTGGTGTAGGGGTTTTGTTTTTCTTCCAAGGTATGGGGAGCGTGATCGGTGGCCACAACATCTATCCTATCATCCAACAGAGCTTCCCAGAGTTTTTCCCGATCGTTTTTGGTCTTCACCGCAGGATTCCATTTGATCAGGGTACCTTTCTTGGCATAGTCCTCATCAGAAAACCATAAATGGTGGATACAAACCTCCGCAGTGATCTTCTTTTCTTCGAGGGGAATGGCATTCGTGAACAAATCCGTTTCAATTCCCGTGGAAACATGGAAAACATGCAAACGGGCACCGGTTCGTTTTGCCAAGGCTATGGCTTTGGAAGACGATAGATAGCAGGCCTCGGCACTTCGAATTATGGGATGGAGCTCCACAGGGATATTGTCCCCATACATATCTTGATATTTGGCCATATTGGCCCTAATGGTTCCCTCATCCTCGCAATGTGCCGAAATCACCATCTCCGTGTTACTGAAAATCTTTTCCAAAACCGCCTCATCGTCCACCAACATATTTCCCGTGGAAGACCCCAAGAACAGTTTCACTCCGGAACAGGCATTTTTATCCAGTCGTTTGAGTTCCTCCAAATTATCATTGGTGCCCCCAAACAGAAACGAATAGTTGGCATAAGCGTCCGTGGAGGCAATGGCAAACTTCTCCTCCAATTTTTCGAGGGTAGTGGTCTGTGGATTGGTATTGGGCTGCTCCATAAAGGTGGTGATACCTCCTGCTATGGCCGCCCTGCTCTCCGTGGCAATGGTCCCCTTATGGGTAAGCCCGGGTTCCCTGAAATGCACTTGATCGTCTATGATGCCCGGCAACAATAGATCTCCGTTCAAATCCACGACTTGCGCATTGGCATCTGAAATGTCTGAATCGATTCGTGCAATGAAGTCCCCTTCCAACAGCAGATCGGTTTCAAAAATGTGGTTCTCATTGACCACCTTGGCATTCTTCAATAGTGTTTTTGACATTCCTAAAAGTTCTTTCTGAAAAAAAGGCTTCTAAATTTCATGGCAATGACCCCGAATATGGCTTCCCGGATGATGGCCGAGTTCATTTTTGATTTCCCGTTGACCCTATCGGTAAAAATGATGGACACTTCTTCTATCTTGAACTTTTGGAGGTAAGCCCTGTATTTCATTTCAATCTGAAAGGCATATCCTATAAACCTGACATTGTCCAACTTGATTTTTTCCAAAACTTCGCGTTTGTAACATATGAACCCTGCCGTAGGATCATGCACCTTCATCCCGGTAATGAATTTCACATAGAATGATGCCCCATAGGACAACAGAATCCTAAAAAGTGGCCAGTTGACCACATTCACCCCCTTTTTATATCGGGAACCCACGGCCACATCGGCTCCGTTAAGACAAGCGCGGTGAAGGCGGGACAAGTCTGCTGGACGGTGCGAAAAATCGGCATCCATCTCAAAAATATATTCATAATCCCGCTCCAAAGCCCATTTAAACCCATGGATATACGCCGTTCCCAGGCCCGATTTTTCCTTACGAACCTCCAAGAACAACCTATCGGGGTATTCTTCCTGCAAAGACCTGACCGCTTGGGCCGTACCATCGGGAGAATTATCATCCACCACTAGAACATGGAAATCCTTCTTAAGGTCAAAAACCGTTTTTGCAATGGCCTCAATATTCTCAATCTCGTTGAAAGTGGGTATAATCACCAAGCCGTCCGCCATTCGATATCAATTAAAGCTCAAAAATACGGTTTTCTTGTTTGCCAAAACAACTTGTTCCACCCATGCCTAGATAGCCTGTTCACCAATATTTGTAACTTTGGCCATCAAAAATCCATTTAATGACCCAAAAGTTTCCTAAACTTTTTCTTGTACTACTGTCCATAGTTTTTGTCCTAAATCTTGTTCAAGGATATTTTACGGAACTTATTTATGATGAGGCCTACTATTGGTACTACGCCCAAAACCTGTCGTGGGGATATTTTGACCATCCGCCCATGGTGGCTTTTTTAATAAAGATGGGTAGTCTGTTTTTTGATGGGGAACTTGGAGTCCGTTTTATGAGCTGTATTCTATCGGTTGGCACATATATCTTGTTATGGCTCCTAATTGACAATCCCAAAAAGAAGGATTATGTGGTTCACTTTTTTCTATTGGTGTTCTCCTTTACCTTGATGAACGCCTATGGCTTTTTGACCCTTCCGGATACCCCTCTCTTGTTTTTCACGGCCCTGTTTCTCTGGTTGTACAAACGTTTTCTGAAAGACCCTTCCATTTTGACCACGGTTCTTCTGGGTCTGGTCATGGCGGCCTTAATGTATAGCAAGTACCATGCGGTCTTGGTGATTCTGTTCGTATTCCTTTCCAATGTCAAGCTTATTTTTAATCCAAAAGCTTGGCTGGCCGTGGCTTTGGCGTTGATCTGTTACACCCCGCATTTTGTTTGGTTGTATCAAAACGATTTTGTATCGATTACTTTTCATTTGTATGAGCGCCCCAATCAAGCCTATTCCTTTGAAGGGTTTACCTTGGGATATTTCTTAAACCTCATCGTTATTATTGGTCTGTTGTTTTATTGGGTGTACACCTCCTTTTTTAAATTCAAGGCCACAGATGCCTTTTCCAAGGCTTTGGTATACCTCGTCTACGGAATTGTAATTTTCTTTTTCATATCGAGCTTTAACAGGCGGGTACAGGCCCAATGGGCCATTGTCATTTCCATCCCTTTGGCGATCATTGCCTTTAATTACTTGATAGAAAATGCCAAAAGCAGAAAATGGATGTACAGAATAGGCTTGGCGAGTGTGGTTTTATTGCTTTATGCCAGGGCCTGGCTAGTGTACAAGCCCCTGTTTCCCATGTTATATGAGACCCATGCCAATGAAGGTTGGGTGGAAGAGCTCCATGCCAAGGCAGGTGATGCTCCCATAATTTTTGAAAATTCATACCGGCTTGCGCCCATATACCAGTTCAATACTGGGGTACCAGCCATTTCACTGAACAATTTCATGTATCGAAAGAACCAATATTCCATAGACGACTCCGAAGAAAAGGTAAGAGGAAAAAAAGTGGTCTATGTAAGTAAATACCGAAAAAGTGGTGACCTCCAATACAGGCAACCTGACAGTACGGTTTTTTATGGGGTATTCATGGAAAACTTCCAACCGTATCGAAAATTGGAGTGCATTGTTGAAAAGCCGGAAATAGGAATAGAGCACACCTTAAAAGTCTACAACCCTTATTCATTTGATATTCCCCTTGAAGAGTTAGAATATACCATTTCGTATTCCAACGCATACAAGCAGGTCAAGGAAATGCTCCCTTTAAAAGTGGGCAACCTATCCCCGGACCGTGCCATATTAAAAACAAAGGATACCGTTTTTTACACGTTTGAACTTCCTTTGCCAAAAACAATGGACAACCCGGTGTATTTTAGGGTTGGCATATCAGAACATGGTTTGCCTCCCGGTTTAAATGGAAAACCCATAAAAATACAAGAATGATTCCCGTTGAGAAGACTATAAATTCTTTGGATTGGATGACGATTGTACTATTCGTTGGTCTACTGATCCTTGCCTTGGGAAAGTACTTGTACCACAGCAAGTTTTTTAATTTTGTGATTTTACCGTTCAATGACAAATATGTGCTTTTGCACAACAAAAAAGGGCAACTCTTAAACTGGTTCCACATATTGCTTACCCTATTCCAATTGGTGAATCTTTCCTTGTTTGTGTTTATTGCTCTAAGCATCTTCAATGCCATGCCCGAAGGCAACCCACTGACAGTCTTCTTTGTGCTTATGGGTTTCTTGGCCTTGTTCCAATTGCTAAAATTCGCCGTCCAATTTCTAAAGGCATACGCTTTTAACACACAAGAACTTGTATCAGGTTTGATTTTTAGCAAAACTTCCTATTTCAATTATGGAAGCCTTATATTGTGTGTGGCCAATACCATATTAATATATATTCTAAAAGACTCAAAAACCGTAGTTTATACCGCCATAGTCTTAATTCTTCTTATAAATGGCATAGGAATCGTAAAGCTGTTGAAGAACTATCAAAAAGCTGTGTTTCCGTATTTTGTCTATTTTATTTTGTACCTTTGCGCACTCGAAATTGCGCCCTTGGTGATAATTGGAAGCTATCTAAAAGATTGAAAAGCTTATGAAAGTAAAAACAATTTTGGTTTCCCAACCAGAACCCAAAATCGAAAACTCTCCTTACTCACGATTGATCGAGAAAGAAAAGGTTAAAGTAGACTTTAGGCCTTTTATCCATGTAGAGGGAGTTGAAGCCAAAAATGTACGGCAGCAAAAAATCGATCTGAACAATTTTACGGCAATCATCTTGACGAGTAGAAACTCTGTCGACCATTTTTTCAGGATTGCCGAGGAAATGCGTTTTAAGGTTCCTGACACCATGAAATATTTCTGTCAGTCAGAGGCAGTGGCCTACTATCTGCAGAAATATGTGGTCTATAGAAAGCGCAAGATCTACGTTGGCAAGCGTACCTTCAATGAATTGGTGCCGCTTATCAAAAAATACAAGGATGAAAAATTCCTTTTACCTTCCTCCGATGCCCTTAAGGCAGCAGTGCCCCAAGCTTTGGACGAGTTGGGCGTAGATTGGAAACGCGGCATTTTCTATAAGACCGTCATCAGTGACCTTTCAGACCTTAGAAACGTATATTACGATGTTTTGGTTTTCTTTAGCCCATCTGGAATTGAATCCCTTCTGAAGAACTTCCCGGATTTTGAGCAGAACAACACCCGCATTGCCGTTTTTGGCAATAGCACTGTAAAAGCTGCTACCGACGCCGGTCTTCGAATTGACATTCAAGCTCCAACCCCGGAAACACCATCCATGACCATGGCGCTACAGAAATACATTACCAGCGTAAATAAGTAAGATTTTATTGGAACATATTATTAAAAAGCCCGGTCAATACCGGGCTTTTTGTTATCATTAGAATGCGTAGCGTTGGGGACCGCCCCTTCTGATCTCTTCGTTGGCATAAGCTTCAAACTTCTTGAAGTTCTCCCTAAACGCATTGCTCAATTTAAAGGCCGTTTTGTAGTACGCCTCATCATTGTTCCAAGTAGCCCTTGGACTCAACACCTTGGTGGGAACCCCTGGGCATTCCCTGGGTTGTGCCACACCAAATACCGAGTGGATATGGTATCTGTCATAGCAATAGAGGCCAAGTTCCCCGTTCAAGGCCGCATGAATCATGGCCCGGGTATATTTCAACTTCATTCGTGTACCTACTCCATAAGGTCCACCGGTCCACCCCGTATTGATCAACCATACGTCCACTCCGGATTCTTTCATTTTCTTGCTCAACATTTCGGCATATTTGGTAGGATGCAATGGCATAAACGGCGCACCGAAACACGCTGAAAAGGAAGGTTGGGGCTCAACCACCCCAGCCTCGGTACCGGCCACTTTTGCAGTATACCCTGATATAAAGTGATAGGCCGCTTGGGCAGGTGTCAACTTTGAAATGGGAGGCAACACCCCAAAGGCATCAGCAGTAAGGAAAAAGATGTTCTTTACATTTTCCCCAATCGATGGCTCCTGTATATTGTCTATATGATAAATAGGGTAGCTTACCCTGGTATTCTGTGTGATGGAGGTATCTGAAAAATCGACCACTCCAGCATCATCCATGATCACATTTTCCAAAATGGCCCCTTTTTTGATCGCTCCATAGATCTCGGGCTCACTCTCTTCGGAAAGATCAATCACCTTGGCGTAGCAACCTCCCTCAAAATTGAAAACCGTATTGGCCTCGGTCCATCCGTGTTCATCATCTCCAATAAGTTTTCTATGGGGATCCGTGGACAAGGTTGTTTTTCCCGTACCCGAAAGTCCAAAGAAAATAGCCGTGTCACCCTCTTCCCCAACATTTGCGGAACAGTGCATGGGTAGTGTGTTCTTATATACTGGAAGTATAAAATTCAGGGCAGAGAAAATACCCTTCTTGATTTCTCCCGTATATCCGGTTCCTCCTATCAGGGCAATCTTTCTGGTAAAGTTTAAGATGGCAAAATTATGTTGGCGTGTTCCATCCACTTCGGGATTGGCCATAAAACCAGGTGCATTAACCACGGTCCATTCGGGCTCAAAACCATCCAACTCCTCATCGGTTGGCCGTAAGAACATATTGTAAGCAAACATATTGGACCACGGATACTCATTAATGACTCTTAGGTTCATTTTATATGCTGGGTCCGCGCAAGCATAGGAATCCCTTACAAACAATTCCTTTTCGTTTAGATACGCGATGACCTTATCATAGAGTTGGTCGAACTTTTCACTCTCAAAAGGGATGTTGATATTGCCCCACCAAACCTTATCTTCGGTAATGGCATCCTTGACAATAAAGCGGTCCTTGGGCGACCTTCCGGTAAATTCCCCAGTGTTTACGGCCAAAGCCCCAGAAGAGGCTTCTTTTCCCATACCCATTTCCAAGGTAATATCATGCAACTCCTCTGGGGAAAGTTGATAATGGAAATTGTTATGGTCAATTCCATAAGATTGAAGCGAAATCGTTTTCGAAGCTGGTGTGGAAGCTTTCATTGGTTCGTTTTTTATATACTACAAAACTAGAAAAATATAACTTTTAAACCTCTGTTTGTGGTTTATTTAAGCTCGCTTATGGATTAAAATGCGGTATCCTAAAAGAAACCATCCCAAAATCAAAAAAACACCTCCAATTGGTGTTAAAAATCCAATGACTTTAAAATCAAAGCTCGTAAGACTGTTCAGGGCCAAGGCATAAATTGAGAAAGAAAACAGCACAACACCCATCAGCACCATTGTATAAATCACTTTTTTATGCTTCTTGTCCAAACCTTGCCAAATCCCCAAAAAAAGCAGGAACAACGCATGGTACATTTGATACCTCACTCCGGTCTCGAACATCTCAATTGATTCTGAATCCACCAATTTTTCCAAGCCATGCGCCCCAAAGGCACCCAACACAATGGCCAATAAACCGAATAGGATTCCCGTTAACAGTATTGTTCTGTTCATAACTTTATTTACTAATTTTTTTAGAAATATAACAATTTGATACCTTAGTGTCCGTTTTAATCAAAAGTAATCAAAACCTATGGTCCGCACTATTTTAGTTGTGGGGGCAGGAAAATCAACCTCCTATCTATTAGACTATCTGCTTAAAAATTCAGATAGTGAAAACCTCCGTTTGGTCATTGGCGACCTACAACCCAAGAACATTCCAGAGCAATTTTCCTCACATCCCAATTGTGATGTGATCACGTTGGACATTTTTAATGATGATGACCGCAAAAAAGCCGTATCGTCCGCATCGATTGTCATTTCAATGCTTCCGGCCAGTTTGCACATCAAGATTGCAGAAGATTGCATTCAGTTTAAAAAGCATTTGGTCACCGCATCGTATGTAAGTAAAGAAATGGAAGGCTTGAACGAGGAGGTGAAAAAGAACGGTCTCATTTTTATGAACGAGATTGGGCTTGACCCCGGAATTGACCATATGAGTGCCATGGAAGTGATCGATCGTATCCGGGCCAAGGGTGGAAAAATGTTGTTGTTCGAGTCGTTTACCGGCGGATTGGTGGCCCCTGAAAGCGACTCCAATCTCTGGAACTATAAATTCACCTGGAATCCGAGAAACGTGGTCCTTGCCGGTCAAGGTGGAGTTGCCAAATTCATCCAAGAGGGCACCTATAAATACATCCCCTACCAAAAACTGTTTAGGAGAACCGAGTTTTTGGATGTGGAGGGTCATGGAAAGTTTGAGGCCTATGCCAACCGCGATTCCTTAAAATATAGAAAGGCCTATGGCCTCCAAGATGCCCTTACCCTCTTTAGGGGCACTATGCGGAGGGTTGGTTTTTCCAAAGCATGGCAGATGTTTGTCGTTTTGGGAATGACGGACGACAGCTACACCATTGAAAACTCGGAAGGCATGTCTTACCGGGAGTTCATAAACCTTTTCTTGCCCTATTCCCCTACAGACTCGGTGGAATTGAAATTGCGGTACTACCTTAAAATAGATCAGGATGATATCCGTTGGGGTAAATTATTGGAGTTGAATCTCTTTGACGCTACCAAAAAAATACCCTTGAAGAATGCTTCGCCTGCACAGATTCTTCAATATATCCTTGAGGATAGTTGGACTTTGAAAGAAGACGAAAAGGATATGATCGTGATGTACCACAAATTTGGCTACGAGTTAAACGGTATTAAAAAGCAGATTGATGCCAATATGGTGGTCCTAGGGGAAAATAGAACCTATACCGCTATGGCCAAAACCGTTGGCCTGCCCGTGGCCATAGCCACTTTACAGATATTGAACAAAAAAATCACGACCCCAGGGGTTCAGATTCCCATTAGTATGGAAGTATACCAACCCATACTTGACGAACTCAAATCCTACGGAATGCATTTTAAGGAATACGAAGTACCCTATCTGGGCTACAATCCAGATTCCGTAGCCAGTTAGTCTTATGCATTTTTTCAATATCTTTAGCTTCAGTTTTAAATCTTTTCTGTGAAAAACCATAACAGTTCGGTTAAAATTGATGGCATAGACAAGAAAATCCTAAGGTTCTTGATGGAAGATGCCAGAAGGCCCATTTTGGAAATCGCCCGTAACATTGGTATTTCCGGAGCAGCCATTCACCAGAGATTGAGGAAATTGGAAAGTTCAGGTCTCTTGTCCGGTTCAAAATTCATCATCAACCCCAAGGTGCTGGGGTATACCACCATGGCCTATATCGGTATCTTTTTGGACAAGGCCATGGCCAATCCGCAGGCTGTACGCGAACTTGAGAAAATCCCTGAAGTGCTGGAATGCCATTATACCACGGGAAACTGGTCCATCCTCATTAAAGTCCTATGCCGGGACAACGAACACCTGATGCAGGTGCTCAATAAAAAAATCCAACAAATCGAAGGGGTTTCAAGAACAGAAACCTTCATTTCATTGGATCAGCAAATAGATCGACAAATTCAAATCTGATATTTGTATTCAATCTAAATAAACTTTACATTTGTGCCCATGAATGTAGTTTATCAATCTACATATTACACCTTATACCAATCCATGAAGGAACGTTGCTTCTATGTGGATTTTGGCCAAAAATTGGTCCGAATGTCGCTTTGCCAATTGCTTTCCCTTCGACACAAGGTATTGTCCATCTCCATTGAAGATCATTTTGACGGGGATTTGAACAAACATGGCTTTGAGGTATTGATGCTTTGCAACAAAGAACACCTCTTGGTCCTGAACACCTTGGAAATCCTAGACCTAAAACACATGGTTGAACAAGGTTTTGTGGCCATGGGGCTTTCCGAAGAACGTGAAGCCGTCACCGTTTAGACCCCTTTCTTCCATCTATTTTTATTCAATCTAAAACTGCCTTAAAACAAGGAAGTTACTTCCAAAACGGAATCAAATTCCTTATTTTTGATATACTAACACGATAAACCCTGTATACATGAAAGATATAGCAAGACAAAGTATGAGCATTAAAGTGGAGTCCATGGATTTGCTCAACGGACAGATAAAAATGGAAGCCCATGCTTCTGCCACCTATTTGGCCATGGCGTCTTGGTGCGAGCAGAATGGGTTTTTTACCAGTGCCAAATTCTTCTACAAGCAATCCGAGGAAGAACGCGGCCATATGATGAAGATTTTTGAATTTTTGATCGATACGGGAGGAAACCCCTTATCTCCTGAAATCACCGGTATCAACCATGACTACTCATCCATTGTTGATGTGTTCGAGAGCACTTTGGAACATGAGGTGGCCGTTACCAAATCCATTCACAATATTGTGAAAAAAGCACGTGAACTGGGTGATATTGCCACAGAACGCTTCTTGGATTGGTTTGTATTGGAACAGGTTGAGGAAGAGAACACCATCCGGGACATTCTGGATATGATCGAAGTGACCGGAACGGAAGGTGTAGGACTTCAGATGATCGACAATCAAGTAGGCAATTGGATAGAATAAATTATCTTTCCATATCCTATAAAACATAACGGGGCCGATGGCCCCGTTTTTAATTTGTATAATCTTATTTATGCTACTTCATAATGAATTTGGGTCCTCGGTTTTGAAGCTCTCGGTCCACCTGTTCCTGGCCCATGGACCCATGGGCTGCAATAGCTCAAACAATTCTTCCCCGTACTCTGTTAAGGCATAACCCTCCATAGTTCTTTTGATCAGGTTACAATCCCTTAATTCCTTGATCCGGGTATTGAGTGTATTGGGAGAGATGGATTCGCAATAATCCTGTAACCCCCTAAACGTGCTAGGCCCATTGTACAGGTGCCAAATGATTCCCATAGCCCAACTCCTCCCTAATAAATCCAATAAGGCCATGATAGGTTGTCCGGTTTTTGACCCCCGAACAGGTAGTCCTGGTTTAGGTATATTCATGAAGCTATTATTTTAATAGCAAAGCTACTAAAATAATAGCAGATATGTTTTTATCCCATAAAAGACCACAAAAAAAACCTGCTCAATCTTAGTTGAACAGGTTTGTAAATATTGTAGATCTTGATTCTTAATCCCTGCTTCCAAACACCTGTACTGCCCAGTAGAGCAAGGAAGCCAAAGCACCCAATGCTGCTACGAGATAGGTTCTGGCCGCCCATTTTAAAGCGTCTTCGGCCCCGGCATATTCTTGCTGGCTTACCATGTTCTTCTGCTTCAACCACACCAAGGCGCGTTTGCTGGCATCGTATTCCACGGGAAGGGTAACAAAGCTGAACAAGGTCGCCATTCCCATCATGACCAGACCGGCCACTGCAATGTAGAAGCCAATTCCGCCTGCCACTCCTGTTGCCGCCATCAAGGCAATACCTCCAAATACGACCCAAGTGGACATCCCAGAAGTCACACTCACCACAGGCACCAATTTGGACCGCATGGTCAACCATTCATACGCTTGAGCGTGTTGCACCGCGTGTCCACATTCGTGGGCCGCCACCGCAGCTGCGGCTGCATTACGCTGACTGTATACGCCTTCACTAAGGTTAACGGTCTTGTTCTTTGGATTGTAGTGGTCCGTAAGCATTCCGGGGGTAGAAATGACTTTCACATCCCGAATACCATGGTCATCCAGCATTTTTTGGGCAATCTCTGCACCACTCATACCATTTCTTAGATGTACCTGGGAGTATTTCTTGAACTTACTTTTAAGTTTATTGCTCACCAACCAACTGACCAGTGCAATCCCACCAATCAATATATAATATGTCATCATAATTATTCGATTTTTGCTCTTATAAATATACCATATTACAACAAAAACCCCGCCAAGCTTTGACGGGGTCTTTCTACTGACAAAATGTATGCTTTTACGCCACGGCAGATTCCCAATGAAACGTCTTAATGATTTCTTCGTATACCACTTCCCCCTCAACAATATTCAATCCTTTGGCCAAGGTCTTGTCCAAATTACAGGCGCTTCGCCAACCCATATTGGCCAATTTAAGCACATAGGGCAAGGTAACGTTGGTCAAGGCCACCGTTGAGGTGTACGGCACGGCTCCGGGCATGTTGGCCACACAGTAATGGACCACATCATCAATAATATATGTGGGGTTGCCATGGGTAGTGGGTTTGGTGGTTTCCACACACCCTCCTTGGTCCACGGCCACATCAACGATAACCGTTCCAGGACGCATTTCCTTTAACATATCCCTTGTGATCAGATTGGGCGCCTTGGCTCCCTTCAACAACACCCCTCCTATAATAAGATCATGGGATTGTATATGTTTTCTGATATTGAACTCATTGGAAAACTCCGTGACCACATGACTGGGCATGATATCATTTACATAGCGAAGCCGTTTCATATTGACATCCAGAATGGTAACATGTGCGCCAAGCCCAGCTGCCATTTTTGCAGCCTGAATGCCTACAGTGCCCGCCCCTAGAATCAAGACACGACCTGGGGCTACCCCGGGAACACCTCCCAAAAGCACTCCACGACCTTTCACTGGTTTTTCCAAATATTTAGCTCCTTGCTGAATGGCCATCCTTCCCGCCACTTCAGACATAGGGGTCAACAAAGGCAGGGTGCCCTCCTCATCCTCCACAGTTTCATAGGCAATGCAAACACCCTTGCTCTTGATCATGGCCTGCGTCAACGACTCACTCGAAGCAAAATGAAAGTAGGTAAAAACAATCTGCCCTTCCTGGATCAAATCGTACTCCTTGGCAATGGGCTCCTTGACCTTCACGATCATATCGCTCTTGGCATACACCTGCTCAATGGTATCCAAAATAGTGGCTCCGGCCTGTTGGTAATCTTTATCAAAAAACCCACTGCCCTCACCTGCACCCGATTGCACATAAACGGTATGGTAGTTCTTCACCAATTCAAAAACCCCAGCTGGCGTCATGCCAACCCGGCCTTCACTGCTTTTGATTTCTTTAGGCACCCCTACAATCATTTTGTTGTGTTTTATGGTTACTACACCCAAAGTTGTTATAAAAACCGGAATCAACGAAATGAAATCGATAAAATGTAGGGGTTGTCAGTTAAATTTTATATAAAAACCACATTATACCCTACTTTTTTAGGGGGTAAATAATAATTATTATACAAAATGACATGTTATACCCATTAAAAATAGGGGTTACTTGTGCTTTAGTTTTAAAAACAGCATTACTATGACCAGTAGTCCTGTCAAACCATTGGCCAATATGATGGCCAGACTCCCATGCACGTAACCGTAATACAGCCACAGCATGGTTCCAATGAAGAAAGCCAAATACATGGTAAGGGAAATATCCCGTGTGGATTTATGTCGCCATGTCTTATATACTTGCGGGATAAAAGCACTGGTGGTAAGGGTGGCCGCAACAAGGCCAATGATCTCAATAGTGTCCATGGTAGGTTATTTACCCTAAATGTAGGGCTTTACTGTTTTGAAAAACAAAAATAAGCCGCCTTATAAGCACTATTCCATCATCTGGAATAGATGCCCTTTTACCCAACGATATTCACAATCTTACCGGGCACCACAATGACTTTTTTGGGAGTACGCCCCTGCAACTGTTCCTGGGTTTTTTCGTGAGCCAGAACTGCAGCCTCTATCTCTTCTTTGCCCATATCCAAAGGCAATTCCAATTTGAAACGCATTTTTCCATTGAAAGAAATGGGATATTCCTTGCTGCTCTCCACTAGATATTTCTGCTCAAACTTTGGGAAAGGCGCTTCGGCAATGGACTCGGCATGTCCCAGTCGCTCCCAAAGCTCCTCCGCAATATGGGGCGCGTAGGGCGACACCAAAATGGCCAACTGTTCAAAAATAGCCTTGCTGGTACATTTTTGAGCGGTAAGTTCGTTCACACAAATCATAAAGGTGGACACCGAAGTGTTGAACGAGAAGTTCTCGATATCTTCCTCCACTTTTTTGATGGTCTTGTGCAGCGTTTTTAGATTATCGGCCGTGGGTTCTTTGTCCTCAATGACCCCAAAAAGGCGCCATAGTTTTTTAAGGAAGGAATGCACCCCCGTAATTCCTGCAGTGTTCCACGGTTTGGATTGCTCCAAGGGCCCCAAGAACATTTCATACAGACGTAGTGAATCTGCCCCATACTCCTCACAAATGGCATCTGGGTTGACGACATTGTATTTGGATTTGGACATTTTTTCCACCTCACGCCCAACAATATACTTTCCATCTTCCAAGATGAACTCCGCATCCTTGTATTCAGGTTGCCATTTTTTGAAGGCTTCCACATCCAACTCATCAGATGCATTCACCAAAGAAACATCGGCGTGAATTGCATCAAATTGCTTCCAAGAAGTTTCAGTAATCTTTCTACCGCCTTTTTTTGAAAGCAAATCAGAAAACATCTCATCTAATACACTTGAATAATCATAAATAAAGCCTTTTTCTTTTATAGCTTTTTCAATTATTCCTTTAGAAATAAATACTGGTTGCCCATTATGCTTTTTGGTCCAACGGTAAACAAATGCACTCGTTCCCGTGATCATCCCTTGGTTGATCAATTTTTGGGCATACTCGTCCTTGGGGACATAACCCCTATCAAACATAAACTTCTGCCAAAAACGGGAATACAACAGGTGGCCCGTAGCATGTTCACTACCACCAATATATAGGTCCACATCCTGCCAATATCCAATGGCCTCCGGAGAAAAGATGGCCTCATCGTTGCGTGGGTCCATATATCGATTAAAGTATTGCGAGCTTCCTGCCCAACCCGGCATCGTGTTCAATTCCAAAGGATACACTCCTTCGTGAGATTCCGAATCAAGTTCGGAATGACCGTCATGCTGAACTTGTTTCAGCATCTCATTGGAAACTACTTTATTGTTCTTGGCGTCCCAAGCCCAAGTGGTGGCATTGCCCAAGGGCGGTTCGCCGGTTTCGGTGGGAAGGTATTTCTCCACTTCGGGCAATTCTAAAGGCAAGTGTTCCAAAGCGATCATTTGGGGCATACCATCCACATAATACACTGGGAAGGGTTCTCCCCAATAGCGTTGCCTACTGAACACGGCATCACGAAGGCGATAGTTGATCTTACCCACTCCATGTCCAATTTTTTCCAACTCGGCAATCACCTTTTTGGTCGCTTCTTTATAGGAAAGCCCATTCAAAAAGTCGGAATTAGCTATGATGGTGGTCGCTTTATCGGCAAAAGCCTCTTCAGAAATATCCACCCCTTCAAAAATGTTGGGGATCGCTATATGGTAATGTTTCGCAAAATCGTAATCCCGTTGGTCACCACAAGGTACCGCCATCACCGCCCCAGTTCCATAACTGGCCAAAACGTAATCGCCAATCCAAACGGGAACAGGCTCCTTGGTAAATGGATGCTCTGCATACGCACCGGTAAACACCCCTGAAATGGTCTTTACATCGGCCATACGATCCCGCTCGGAACGCTTTGCCGTGGCCTCCACATAGGCTTCCACCTCCGCTTTTTGTTCCGGGGTGGTGATTTTCCCCACCAAATCGTGCTCAGGGGCCAAGGTCATAAAACTTACCCCAAAAATGGTATCGGGGCGGGTGGTGAAGACCTCAATCGTGTCCGGCTTCTCGACTGCGCTCGAAGTGACACCTTCATTTGGAATGACATTGAAAGTCACCGAAGCGCCTTCGGAACGACCAATCCAATTGGTCTGGGAATCTTTTAGCGGCTGTGGCCAATCAATCTTGTTCAATCCATCGAGCAAGCGTTGGGCATAAGCCGTGATACGCATGCTCCATTGTGTCATTTTTTTTCGGATGACGGGATGGCCTCCACGCTCGGATACGCCATTTACAATTTCATCATTGGCCAAAACCGTACCCAAGGCCGGACACCAGTTCACTTCGGTATCAGCCAAATAGGTCAGTCTGTATTTTAAAAGAATCCCTTGTTTTTCTTTTTCAGAAAATGCGTTCCATTCCGCTGCACCAAAACTGGGTGTATCCTCATCGCAAACAGCTTCCACCGTTGTATTTCCTTCTTTTTCAAAAACGGAGATCAAGCTCTCAATGGCCTCAGCCTTATCGGATTTTTTATTGTACCACGAGTTGAACAATTGGATAAAGATCCATTGTGTCCATTTGTAATATCCGGGATTGGAAGTGCGCACTTCCCTGCTCCAATCGAACGAAAAGCCCAACCTGTCCAACTGCTCACGATACCTATTGATATTATTTTCGGTAGTGATTGCAGGATGCTGTCCGGTTTGAATGGCGTACTGCTCCGCAGGCAATCCAAAGGAATCGTACCCCATGGGGTGCAGCACATTGAACCCTTTATGTCTTTTATAACGGGAATAGATGTCCGTGGCAATGTACCCCAGTGGATGCCCAACGTGCAATCCTGCCCCAGAAGGGTAGGGAAACATGGACAAGGCATAAAATTTAGGCTTGTCGGAATCGTTGATTGCCTTAAAGGTTTCATTTTCTGCCCAATACTTCTGCCATTTGGCTTCAATGTCACGGAAATCGTAGTTCATCATACTTCTTTATGTTCACTTTGCCACATCGAGCCCTTCACCTTTGCTCAGGATAAACTCCGTTAGATGCCCCAAGTATAAGGGAAGAGATTTCTCGCCAAGATTACATCCAGCCTCGAAATGACAAAAAACTGTATCTCTTTTCGAGTTGCAAAAATAGGTTTAATCCCCTAAATACAATTTACTTTTCTATTTTTACGTACTGATTCCACTCTATGAGCCAATATATTGAACGATATCAGCGAAGAAAGTTGATTTCCTCCTACTTCTCCGTGGTTTTGAGCATCGCATTGGTGCTTTTCCTGTTGGGTGTTTTGGGGCTTTTGGTCCTGAACACCAAAAAACTGGCAGACCACTTTAAGGAACAAATCACCATTTCGGTCTTTTTGAAGGACAATGCCAAACCGGTAGAGATTGACCAATTGCAAAAAAGCCTTGCTTTGGCCGAATACACCAAATCTGCCGAGTACATTTCCAAAGAGGATGCCGCAGAGCAGTACAGTGAGGACATTGGAGAGAATTTTGTGGAGTTTTTGGGCTACAATCCACTAAAGAATTCCATTGACGTGCATTTAAAGGCCGATTTTGTCTCTCCCGAGCAAATCGCGGAAATTGCCGATGATCTTGCCACAAAAACCTACGTGGACGAGGTAAGCTATGACAAGCCGTTGATCTCCCTGCTTAACGACAACGCTCGAAAGATAAGTTTATGGATATTGGTGGCCAGTGCCGTTTTTACCGCCATAGCCGTACTACTCATCAATAGTTCCATCCGACTTTCCATCTATTCCAAACGGTTTATCATCAAGACTATGCAGATGGTAGGTGCCACCAAAACCTTTATCAGACGACCCTTTATCTGGGCCAACATAAAACTGGGCATGATAGGCGCGGCCGTGGCGTTGGCCTCCTTGAGCATCCTTATTTATTACATCAACAAAAATTTTCCCGAATTGAACCTGCTACAGGATTATTTGGTATTGATCTTTTTGTTCGTCGGGGTCTTTGGACTTGGGGTTGTCATTTCATGGGCAAGCACCCATTTTGCCACCCAACGTTTCTTAAATCTAAGAACAGACGATCTTTACTATTAGATTCTAGATATTGGACCGCTACGCTGATAGATTTGGGACTCATAACTTCCCATATTGTTGGTTCAGAAAATATTCTGGGAAACTTTTCCTTAAATTTGCTGCATGAGCAAGAAAAACAAGAATGTTCAAAAACCCACCAAGGAGTTTATTTTTCAAAAAAAGAACTACCTGTTCCTCTTCATAGGACTGGCTTTTATTGCATTGGGTTTTATTTTGATGGCTGGGGGTGGCAGTGATGACCCCGAGGTCTTCAATCCAGATATCTACAGTTTTAGGAGAATTCGTTTGGCACCCACTTTGGTACTGATCGGCTTGGGCATACAGATTTATGCCATTTTGTTGAACCCTAACAAAAACAAAGAATAATTGGAGCTTATTGATGCCATTATCCTTGGAATCATCCAAGGGTTGACCGAATTTTTGCCTGTATCGTCCAGCGGACATTTGGAATTGGGGAAAGCCATTTTGGGCGCACATGCCCTTCCCGAGGAAAGCTTACTCTTCACGGTAATCTTACATTTTGCCACCGCACTGAGCACCTTGGTCGTGTTCAGGAAGGACGTTTTTGAAATTTTGAAAGGCCTTTTCCAGTTCAAATGGAATGAGGAGACCCAGTTTTCACTCAAGATTGTCATTTCCATGATCCCTGCGGCTTTGGTCGGACTGTTTTTGAATGATTTTATTGAAGTGTTTTTTGATGGCGCCATCATCATAGTGGGCATTATGCTCATCATTACTGCAGTGCTACTCTATTTGGCCGATTTGGCCAAGACTACGGACAAGGGGGTTTCGTTCAGAAGTGCGTTTGTCATTGGAATGGCACAGGCCGTGGCCATTTTACCAGGGATTTCCAGAAGTGGGGCCACCATTTCGGCAGCTGTTCTTTTAGGGGTGGACAAGGCCAAATCGGCCCGTTTTTCATTCTTGATGGTCGTTCCCCTGATTTTGGGAAAAGTGGCCAAAGACCTTATGGGAGGTGAAATTAATTTTCATGGTGATCAAGCCGTGGCCATGGGTGCTGGGTTTATTGCAGCCTTCATTGCCGGTCTTGCTGCTTGTACCTGGATGATCAAACTCGTACGCCAGAGCAAGCTTACCTATTTTGCCATATATTGTCTTGTTGTGGGACTTATCGCCGTTGCTTGGAGCATTTGGGGATAGATTGTTACCTTTATCCAAATCCCGAAACCTTTGAAAACCAAGGAAGATTTTTTAAACGGTCAAATTCTTTTGATCGACAAACCTTTGGAATGGAGTTCCTTTCAGGCGGTGAATGCCCTAAAATGGGCCATCCGAAAAAAATTCGACCTTAAGAAAATAAAAATAGGCCACGCCGGCACCTTAGACCCATTGGCCACTGGGCTTTTGATTATCTGCACGGGAAAGTTCACCAAAAAAATCCCGGAGCTGCAAGGACAGATCAAGGAATATACCGGAACCTTCACGCTTGGGGCTACCACCCCTTCCTACGATTTGGAGACCGAAGTAAACCAAACCTACCCTACGGAGCACCTTTCGGAAGCCTCCATAAAAGAGGCCACCAAGGAATTTTTAGGGGAGATTGAGCAAGTGCCTCCTGTATTCTCTGCCCTGAAAAAAGATGGCAAGAGACTCTACGAACTGGCCCGTGAGGGAAAGGAAGTGGAAATCAAATCAAGGAAAATTACGATTGCAGCGTTCGAAATCACCCGAATTCAACTGCCCGAGGTGGATTTTAAGGTAGTGTGTAGTAAAGGGACCTATATCCGTTCCTTGGCCTATGATTTTGGCAAGGCCCTGAATTCCGGAGCCCATTTATCAGCCTTGAGAAGAACCAAAATAGGGGATTTCAACGTAAATAATGCCACAACCCCCTTGGTCTTCAAGGAAAATCTGTAGCAAAAATGGCTCTGTGGCCATCACTGCAATAGGTTTATGAAGGCTATTGGGTAAAATAATTTTAAAAAAAAGCGGTTATACTAGAACCATGAACTTGAACAGAAGCCAGTTATCCCTTATCATAACCTTCTTCTCCATGGCCTTGGTGATTTTGTTGTTGTTCAACATTCACTTAGGGAGCATGCAAGAAGATGAATATGTCATTGAGATGAGTTTGGCCGATGAGGATATCGAGGAATTGCTGAAAGAGGAGGAAGAGCGTATGGAGGAATTGGCCAACAACGACCCCATTAAAAGCCATATGGCCTTCAACCAAACCGCAAAGCCCACCATTGGAAACCCCGAGCCTTTAAAAACACTGGAAGAACTTTTGGAAGAACGTGCCATGAGCAGCGAGGAGGGGGAATTTTCCGGAAACGACGCCGATTTCGCCAATCAATTGAAAGAACTGGCCGCCAAACGGGACGAAAAAAAACAAAAACTAGGGGAGCGGGACGCCCAAAAAGAAGAATTTACCAATTACTTAAAAGATAGACGTACTTCCATTTCCTTTTCCTTGGTAGACAGAAACGCCTATTATCTTCCACCACCTATATACACCTGTATTGAAGGAGGCAAGGTGGTCATCAACATTAAAGTGGATGGTAACGGGTATGTTACCGAGGCCGATTTTAATGATAAAAGCTCGGGCACCAGCAACGGGTGCTTGGTGGACAATGCCATCGCATATGCCCTAAAGGCACGTTTCAGTACAGATTCCAAAGCCTCGCAAATAGGCACTATTACCTATCTATTCCAAAGGAAGTAGTCCCACCAAGTCATTTAAAATATCTTCTCCCTTGTTTTTATTGTACCAAACCTGAAGGTCCTGTTTGAACTCTGGGGTAAATGTTCCATGCGTTGCTTTAAAATCATTTGCCATTTGTGTGGCAATGCTTGGCCTTGGTCCCCATTCCGCTATAATTTCATTCAAATCCGCATCAAATACCACCAATTTGGGTATGGAACGACTGCCATTGGTCAAGAAGGCATCCATAAGCTCGGGATTTTCATCCCTAAGCAAAACTTTGAACTCCATATTTGGATTCGTTTCGGCCATCTTGTTCATTATGGGCATACTGTGCGCAGCATCCCCACACCAGCTTTCGGTCAAAACCAAAAACTTCAATCTAGAGGGAATATTGGAGACCTTTTGCGCTACGGTTTCAGGTAGTCTGAAAGTCTTGTCCCATCGCTTCATTCGGCGGTCGTTGAGCTGGGTATATTCAATGTTCGCTTCGGATTGGGGCAAACCAGTGGTTTGTTTGGTGTCCACCAAGTGATGGACCAAATCCCGATACTTTTCATAATCCATTCCCATTGAAATCCCCTGTCTCACCAAGGTAATCCTATCCTCTTCAATCTTTTTTTCCAATAGTTCCATCTCAAATACTTTTTACAAAAGTACGCTCCACAATCTGGGCGTTTTCTGATTTTTGTCATTGGTTGTATCCCATGTCAAAACCTTACACGTATTCCCTTATCAACTTAATTATTGAATCCTGCTGTTTTCGTTACCAGATGTTTCGCGGGTTCTTTACCTTTATCCAAAACTTTCCACCATGGACAAACATCGATGCGGTTGGTGCTTGGGCGACCCTTTGTATGAAGCCTACCACGATCAGGAATGGGGCGTTCCCGTAAAGGATGACGCCACTCTTTTTGAATTTTTGATATTGGAGACTTTCCAAGCTGGCCTAAGTTGGATTACCGTATTGCGAAAGCGGGACAATTTTAGGGAAGCCTTTGACCATTTTGATTATAAAAAGATTGCCAAGTATGGTCAGGATAAAATCGATGAGCTTTTGGACAACCCTGGTATTATTAGAAACAAATTGAAAGTGCATGCCACTGTTTCCAACGCAAAAGCATTTATGGATATCCAAAAAGAATTTGGAAGCTTTAGCGACTACATTTGGGGGTTTGTGGATGGTAAGCCTGTTAAAAACAGCTTGGAAAATTACAAAATGGCCCCGGCCACCACACCTTTATCGGACACCATCAGTAAAGATTTAAAAAAACGAGGGTTCAAGTTTGTGGGCAGCACGGTGATTTATGCCCATATGCAGGCCACAGGCATGGTGAACGATCATGAAACCGCTTGTTTTAGGTATCATGAAGTATAGTCCGATCATATTGTTTTTTTTGTGCCTTTCCCATTTGGGTTGGGGACAGCAGAGCAAATACGAACAGGAATATAGGATAACGCAAGAACTATTTCCCCAGAAGGCCTATGCACTTCTGTCAGAATATTTAGATCGAGCAAAACGGATACGTTTTTACAAGGAAATAGACAGTACCAAGGAAAGTTATGAGGCCAAATTCAAAAAGGGCAGACTGAGGTACAGTGTTGAGTTTGACATTGACGGCACTTTGGAAGATGTAGAGTTTATCATCAAAAAAGATGATGTGCCAGAAGAAACATGGCATAATATCCTAACTCATCTTGATACGCATTTTCCAAAATTTCGACTTAGAAAAATTCAACAGCAACATCCCTTGGTCCATCAGGATCCCAAAAAGACCCTTCATGATGCCTTTCAAAATTTAATCCTGCCCCACGTTAATTACGAACTGGTTTTTTCCGCTAAAAAAGAAAACCGTTTTCAAACCTATGAGGCCTTGTTCAATTCAGAGGGCAAATTGGTCAAACTCCAAAAATCATTTCCCCCAAGTTATGACCACATCCAGTACTAAGTGGCTTTCCCTATTCTTTTTCTTTGGATTGGCAGTGGTGAGTGCCCAAGATAACCTTACAGGATATTGGCAGCCCCAGTTTGCCATAGATTATGATGTAACCCCACTCTACTCCCATAATTTTTCCGTGATCAACAGAAATTATGTGGTGCAGGAGGGTGAGTCCAAAATCAAAACCCGTCACTTGGATGTGGTCCATTTTTCCAAAATAAATGTGCAAAACAACCAGAGTGTTGCATTGGGTATCTTATACAGGTTCAGGGAAGCTTTTGAGGATTCTGAAAATGAACTGCGCCTCACACAGCAATTCAATCTTACTTCAAAACCCTATGTGGTTCGTTTTGGACACCGGATACGTTCGGAACAGCGCATAACAAAATCTGCCACCGTGCATCGATTTCGATACAGATTTGCCGTTGATTTTCCCTTGAAGGGTGAAAAGCTGGATATAGGGGAACCTTATTTTGTGGGAACGCTTGAAAATTTATTGAGTGTCGCTAGAAGTGCCTCTCCCCAGTACGACACCCGACTTACCGGTTTTATAGGGTGGCAATTGGATGCGAATCTAAAGCTTCAATTTGGTGTGGAATACCGATTGGAAGAATATACCTCGGGCTTGCCTCAAAATGTGGTCTTTTTACTAACCACTGCCCAGCTGTCCCTTTAAGATTTCCACAAATTGTTTTCTCGGGATCAATTCCGCGCCCAAACTTTCCAGATGATCGGTATGGACTTGGCAATCAATGAGATGATAATTTTTTTCCTGAAGCTCTTGCGCCATTTTCACAAAGGCAAACTTGGAGGCGTTTGGTTTTAAGCTGAACATGCTTTCACCACAGAACACATGCCCTAAATCCAGACCATACAGTCCCCCTACAAGAACACCGTCTTCCCATACCTCATAGGATTTGGCCCATCCCTTTTTATGTAAATCGATATAGGCCGATTTCATTTTGGGAGTGATCCACGTACCGTCCTGACCTTTTCTCTCCATGTTGGCACAGTACTCCAACACCTCTGAAAAACAAGTATTCTGGGTCAATTGCAACTTCCCATCCCGTAACACCTTGCGCATACTTTTGGATACTTTGATTTTATTGGGAAAAAGGACCATACGGGGATCTGGGCTCCACCACAGAATAAGGGCATCATCATTGAACCATGGGAAAATTCCGCTTTTATAGGCAAGCAGCAATCGTTCAATGGACAAGTCACCGCCCACGGCCAAAAGTCCATCTTCGTTTGCCATATGCACAGGGGGGAACTCCAAACGGTCTCCCAGAAATGCTAGGGGAAAGTTGTTTCCGTTATTTTCCAAAGCGCTCTTTTTACTAAGATACGCAATAGGTTAAAAAATAAGAAGTCCGGCTATATAGATAAGACTACCAATTACCATGAACAATAAGGTATAGGGTAGTATTTCCTTGGCTTTGAGTTTAGTAATCCCCAGTAGAGGCAAAGCCCAAAAAGGTTGTAACATATTGGTTACTTGATCTCCATAGGCCAAGGCCATGATCACTTTTGGCAACGGAACATTCAATTGTATGGCAGACTGAAGCACCAAAGGTCCTTGAATGGCCCATTGCCCCCCTCCACTGGGCACAAAAATATTGACCAATCCGGCACTGAAAAATGTAAAAATGGGCAAGGTAGTGGTGGTACTTACAGAAGCAAAAAAGTTGGAAACCTCATTGATCATACCACTTCCGGCCATGATTCCCATAATCCCAAAATAGAGTGGAAATTGAATCAGAATACCTGCGGTATCCCCAATAGCCTCCTCTACTGCCATTAAAAAACGCTTAAAGCTCCCGTGTAGCAGAATGGCCAACCCCAACATAAAAAAATTGAGCATATTGGGTGTAAGGTTCAATGTTTTGAGGGCGGGGAGGTACTGGACAAAAAAGGCTGCCAAAACCAATATCCCAAACAGGATGGAAACCCAAGGGGAATGATCCAATCTCTCGGCGCCTTCGCTATTTTCTCGCTCCAGTGACGCAAATTCATATCGTTTCAGGTCTAGTGGAGTAGGTTCCGTTCTTTTGCTTAAGTAATAGGCTAAAATCACTATACATAGGGTCACCAATACAAATACAATCAAGTTCCAATAACTGAAAATGGTGTAGGCTGTGGATAGCGTCTCCGGCAGTGTTTGCAGGATTTTGGCATCGGCCACTCCTTCCAACAGGCCTTTGAGGTGTCCGGCTTCGGCTACTTTAAGGGGAGCGGAAGCACTGATTCCTCCATGCCACACCATTAAACCGGAATACCCACACGCCCCGATTAATGGATAATTGATAGCTATGTTCTTTAATTGGGCATATTCCCCTACTTTTCGGGCCAAAATGGCACCAAAAATCAATCCCAACCCCCAATTGAAAAAAGAAACCAACAACGTGGGCAAGACCACCAAAACCGTGGCGCTGGATGTATTGGTCACCCATCCCGTTATCCGCAGGATCAATTGTTCCATGGGCTTGCTCAGGACCAAAACATGGCCCAACACCAGAATAAGCATCATCTGGTAGGCAAACACCAAGAGTGCATTGTTCCAAATGCCATTTTCCCAGTACGATAGGATGGCAAAAAAATGGTTTTCCCCTGTAGTGTTCTCCGTGAAGACCAAAGCCAGCCCCATGGTCAGGAGGGTAAGCAAAACCGCAATGGTAAAAGGGGAGGGAAAGTACCTCCTAAAAATATGTTCTATGACCTTGGTAAGGCCCAATTTGGATTAGAATGGGAGGTCGTCGTGGTCCTCCTCATTGAGGTCATCCGCAGGTTCAAAGGCTTCCATGGGTGGGACCGGGGGCATGTTATCCCCTTGGGCCTCAGACTGTAGGTTTTCTATCCTCCATCCTTGTATGGAGTTAAAGTATTTGGTTTCCCCTTGAGGGTTTGTCCATTCACGACCGCGAAGGTTAATACTCACTTTCACCGGCTGTCCTACGGAATAGTTGTTCAGCAAATCGCACTTATCCTGTATAAACTCCACCAAAATATGTTGGGGATATTGTTCTTCCGTGGTAATGACCATTTCCCTTTTTCGGAACCCATTGTTCCCAAAAGTCTTGGTCTCTTCGATCATTTTGATTCTTCCCTGAACTTCCATGTATGTTAATTTTCAATGAAATTCAAATGTACATAAAATGAAACCCATAAGAAACCCGTTATTTCAACTAACTATCAACATATTTTTTCTTTTCCGCTATCTTTAATCACAATTCAGCCTAAAAATGAACTTCAATCCCAAACGGAAAGCTTCCAACATTACTTTGCTGATATCGGCATTTGTGATTGTGAGCCTTATCCTTTGGAACACCAATAGTTTCTTTAAAAAGTTCAAGGAGGAAGAGCGATTGAAAATGGAGATATGGGCCACGGCCCAGTTGGAACTCATCCAATCTTCCGTAGACCAGGAACTGGGTAACCTGACCCTTAAGGTCATGGGCAACAATACCTCTACCCCAATGATTTTGGTGAACGAAGAGGGTTCGTTCAAAACCCATAACATTCCAAAGGAAAGGGTGATGGACAGTGTGTATATCCAAAAAAAAATCAGACAGTTTGAAAGTGAAAATGAGCCCATCCAAATCATTCAGGATGGGGAGCTTTTAGAGACGCTCTACTACGGGAATTCCGAAGTCCTCAACAAACTCAAATATTATCCCCTGGCCCTGTTGTTGATCATTTTCCTGTTTGGCGCCGTAATCTTCTTTTTCTTTAGGACCAATAAAGCCTCGGAACAGAATAAGCTATGGGCCGGGATGGCCAAGGAAACAGCACACCAGATAGGCACACCACTGACGTCCCTTTTAGGATGGAACGAACTGTTGAAATCAGAGGACATCAACCCGGATATCACCAAGGAGATTGCCAAGGATATTGATCGGTTGCATACCATTACGGAACGGTTTTCCAAAATTGGGTCCATCCCTGAATTGGGCAACCATGATATCGTGGCCGAAACCAAAAAAGCATACGACTATCTAAAACAGCGCAGTTCCAAACTGGTACATTTTTCATTCAGCACCAACATTGATGAGCTCATTGTGCCTTTGAACCCCCCTTTGTACAACTGGAGTATTGAAAATTTGGTGAAAAATGGCATCGATGCCATGAAGGGCAAGGGAAACATTGGTATCCAAATTGAAAAAAAGGGGCAAAACGTGCATATTCTGGTCTCGGATACAGGACTAGGCATCCCCAAAAGCGATTTTCAGAATATTTTCAATCCTGGGGTTACTACCAAAAAAAGAGGTTGGGGATTGGGGCTTTCCTTGGTGAAAAGAATCGTTGAGGAGTACCATAAAGGAAAAATTAAAGTATTTTCGTCCAGTAAGGAAGGAACAATCATGCAAATTTCACTACGAACCAATGCATCGTGAGTCATGTCAAAGGAAAAAAAGGTCATACTAAAGGAAGCCGAAATCACAAACAACTGCCCGGAGTGCTTTAATCAAGAGCTGATGCTCACTTTCTACCAAAAACACACCTTTGGCACATTTTTCCACGTCACTACCAACGAAGTGACCCACGAAATAAAATGCAAAAAATGCCAATCCATTATTTATCCGGTAAGTTGGACGCCGGACATTGAGCGCGTTTTTGATTACTACAATAAATTGGTGACCCCCAAAAGGTCATCCATCCGCTTTACCACTTTGTTCTTTGTAGTTGTGATAGCAGCCATTGGCGTAGTGGCGGCAACGATATATTTATATCTAGAAGGACTTATCTAAAGCATCACCGATTTTCTCTGCCAAGGCTTCAAACTCTTCGGCACTAAGGCTTTCCTTGTGCTGAAATGTGGCATTTTTCATACTTTGAAGAGGAATGAGATGTACGTGCACATGGGGCACCTCCAGGCCTATTACGGACATACCCACTCGCTTACAGGGAACAACGGCTTCAAGAGCCTTGCCTACTTTTCTGGAAAAGGCCATAAGTTTCATATAGGCTTCCTCATCCAAGTCCAGTAGCTTATCCACCTCCTTTTTGGGCACACATAAGGTATGCCCCTTGGCATTGGGGTTGATGTCCAAAAAAGCAAAGTTGTCCGCGTCCTCTGCGATTTTATAACAGGGAATTTCCCCATTGATGATCTTGGTGAAAATACTGGCCATGTTGATTTTGGTTTAAAAAAAATCCCATCGAGGGATGGGATTAAATATAGGGATTTTAGTGTCTTTTATTGTCTGGTGATTTCCAAAACCTCCAACTTTAACGTTCCGTTGGGCACTTTGATCTCGGCCACATCACCAACGGATTTTCCCAGCAATCCTTTTCCAATGGGAGAGGTCACCGATATTTTGCCCGACTTAAGGTCTGCCTCACTTTCGGCCACCAAGGTGTATTTCATTTCCATGCCATTGGCCTGGTTTTTCAGTTTTACGGTGGAAAGCACCAAAATCTTTGAGGTATCCAGTTGCGATTCGTCTATCAACCTTGCATTGGCCAGGGTTTCTTCCATCTTGGAAATCTTCATTTCCAAAAGACCTTGGGCCTCCTTGGCAGCATCATACTCGGCATTTTCAGACAAATCTCCCTTATCCCTCGCTTCAGCAATGGCTTGGGAGGCTTTGGGACGTTCAACGTCTTTTAATTGGTTGAGTTCATCCCTCAATTTTTTTAATCCCTCGGCTGTATAATAAGATACTTTACTCATATCGTCACGTTTTAATGCATAAGGACATCGAAGAAAATAAAAAATTTCCCCAATGGTCTCTTCTCTACAAATACAAAAATCCCCAACGAATTCCATGCCCCTGCATGGTTTTTTGCGAGGATTTAACGCAAATATAGGTAAATTTTGCTCAACTTTGTTGCGCTAACATTTTGAATTCCATACTATGAGGCGCTTTTTGGGTTATGCCTTTCTTATTTTCATAATATCCTGTAGTTCAGACAGTACCAATCGAAATCCATACCTTCAAGAAGTGAGTTTCAGGTTTGATCTAAACCTAAATTTACCATACTATAATAGGCTCAGTAACATTGGCAATCCTGTTCTTGTAGACAATGATGGAGTGGGTACCCGAGGCGTTTTTGTAATGCGTGCCGGATTGAGCGGTGCCCAATTCGTGGCGTGGGAGGCCAGTTGCCCCAACCATGCCCCCAATAGCTGTTCCACCATGGCTATTGATGGACAGAACGTGGTCTGTGATTGTGAGGGATATACCTATAATTTATTTACGGGACAGCAATTGGACAGACCCGATGATGGGGGGCGGTATTACGATCTACTTTTTTACAGGGCCACGCAAAGCGGAAACACTGTTGTCATTTCCAATTAAAGGTTGCCCAAGATAGCATCCATGACCCAACTGGTGTGCAAACCTGTTTTTCCTGTTGAAGGATGTTCCCCCTTTCCCAATACATGGTTTTTGATGTTTTCTACATGAAATTGTTGCACATGTTCTGGATGTGGGACTTCCAAAATCTGATGGCCTGAGGCATTTTCCAGTTCAATAGGCGCTTCGTCCAGCACCGCAAAGCGTATACTTCCTTCGGAACCAAAAATCTCTACCTTATCCACCCGATGATGGGTACCAAAATTCCAAAAGCCAGCTCCTGTCACCCCATTTTCGTGCAACCAACTCCCCGCAACAGCGTCATAGCCCGTATACAACCCTTGTTGGTTTAAGGCCACTCCGTTTGCTTTTTTAATCTCCCCAAAAAGAAAGTTGAACAAATCCAGACCGTGACTGGCCAAATCATCAAAATAGCCACCGGGAGCCACTTTTTTATCGGTCCTCCAATTATACCTTCCATTTAAATCGACCTCATTGGGCGGTGCGGATTTTTGCCAATTTACGTGCCTTACCGTGCCTATCAACCCCTCATCCAACCATTGCTTCACTTTAAGGAATCTAGGCAAGGAACGACGGTAATACGCAATGAAAAGCGGTATGTTCTTGGCATTGAATGCCTCATAAATGGCCAAACTGTCCTGATAATTGGGTGCCATGGGCTTTTCAATACAACAGGGTTTTCCTGCTTTCGCTACTTGAAGAGCATACAGTTTATGGGTGTCCGGAGGTGTGGCGATGTAAATGGCATCGATTTCCGGGTTCTGGATTACCTCTTCCGCATGGGTGGTCCAATGCGCTATTTGGTGCCTTTGGGCATAATCTTGGACTTTTTCGGTATCACGGCGCATTACCATATGTACTTTAAACTCTTGGATGAGTTGGTACGCTGGAACGCTCTTCTTTTCGGCCACGCTACCGCAACCAATAATGCCCCATCGGAGGGGCTTTTCTTTAGAAAAATGAAAATGGGATTCTGTCATGGTGCATAAAAGTACAGAATCCCATTTACTATTTGATCATTAAAAATTGATGGTAGCCCCTACCAGAAAGTTGATTCCTGCCTGAGGGTAATATCCTGCTCCCTCAATAGTAGTGACAGTTCCCGGGTTGGAGTAGTCATCATCAAAGGTGTAGAAATACCCGTTGGAAACAATATCGGCATCAAAAATATTGTTCACCAGTCCTGAAAGCACAATACTTTTCACAAACGAATTGGCCTCGATCACGTATTGCACATTGAAATCAGTTTGGGTATAGCTATCCAAAGTTGAATTTTCGGAATCGATGTTTCCCATATACTGCTTGCCCACAAACTTTGAAAGCAACGATACCTGAAGATTTGTATTGGGTTGAAACGCAAGGATGTTTCCAGCAATCACTTGTGGTGAATACGCAATTTTGGTGTTCCCCAAGTTTTGTAGTTCCCCGTCCCGTTGGAAGAAGAAATCAACATTCCGGTTATCGCTCAAGGCCACATTGGGTTGAATCCTGAATTTGCGTCCCAATCGGATATTGGCATCCACTTCCAATCCCAAGCGGTAACTATCTCCCACATTGGCCCGTAGTGGCGCTCCCACATCATTGAGTTCCCCAGTGAGCACCAACTGATCTTTATAGCGCATGTAGTACACATTGGTGTTCAACTGGATGTCAGGGGACACAAAACGCCATCCCAATTCATAATCGTTCAACTGCTCGGGTTTGGGACTTCCGTTTTCATAATCATTACGATTGGGTTCCCTATTGGCCCTTGCGTAGGACAGATAAAAATTGTTGTTGGGGTTCAAATTGAACGTAATCCCTGCCTTTGGATTGAAGAAATTGAAGGTATCATCCACCAACCCCGTATCATCCCCATTGGCTTCATAGCCTACTCTTCGGTATTGCATATCCCCAAAAACCGACCATTGGCCATCCAACTGATAATTGGCCTTTGCATAGGTATTGAAATCCGTTTTGGTGGAATTGTCATCATAGTACTTGTCCCTAATTTCGCTACCACTTGCATAGCGTGCCCATATGATTTCCCCAAAATGGTCTCCCTTGTACTCATTGTATCCTCCTCCCAAAATCAATTTCAGGTTTTCCTTATTATAGGTAGCCGAAAAAACGGTGCCATAAAAATGGTTGTCCAACCATCTTCTTCGAATCAGGTCTGTGGTGTTGATGGTCTCTCCACCCAAGCTAATGGGGTCCAAGCCATAATCCGAAAAATCATCATCTTCCCTATATTGCTCAAAATAGCCTCTACCACGGGTATAGTGCAAAGCCAAATTGGTACTCCATTCCGGACTTAGGGTCTGGTTCCAATGCAATTGCACATGGTTTTGCTTGTAATTGTCCTCTTCCCGATCATAAAACTGCACATTTCCATTCTCATCGGTATACCTTCCTGCAGAATTGTATGTCCTATTTTCTTCCAATTCTTCAGCGGTAATCCCGTTCCAAGCTTGATAGGTAACTTCATGCCCTCCAAAAAGCAATGCCTTTAGCAAAGTATTGTCACTACGATATGTTCCTTGCATAAAATAGCTATCCAGCTCAGAGCTGGCTCGGTCCACATAGCCATCAGAGGTAATGCGCGACAACCTTCCTGAAAATTCAAAATGGTTGTTCAGCATACCGGTACTGAACTTTACATTGTTCCGCAGGGTATTAAAACTCCCCACGGAAGAAGAAACCTTCGCGTAGCCCTCTTCAGAAAATGCATCGGTCAATACATTGAGGCTTGCACCAAACGCCCCCGCACCATTGGTGGAGGTACCTACCCCACGTTGCAACTGCAAGCTCTGGGTCGAGGAAGCAAAATCGGGCATGTTCACCCAAAAGGTCCCATGGGACTCCGCATCATTGTAGGGCACACCATTGATGGTGACATTTACGCCTCTTGAGTCGGTCCCCCTCACACGGAAACTGGTGTATCCCACTCCTGCACCTGCATCGGAAGTGGTGACCACGGCCGGCAAAAAGTTCATTAAAATTGGCACGTCCTGCCCTAAGTTTCTAGAGGTCAGCTCCTCTTTGTCCAGGTTGGAAAAGGTAATGGGAAACTCTTTGGTTACCCGTACGGCTTGGACCAGGACCTCGTCCAATACCACCTTTTTACCTTCCAAAGAATCTGTTGGTTCCTGTTGCGCGCTCATACTCAGCGCCAGCCCGGAAACGGCCAATGTTGTGAATAAAGTTTTCATTCGTAAAAAATGTTACGAATAAAAGGGGCCATTATTCTTGTTAGTACTAGATTTTGTTTCTCTATAGAAACGATGAAATTCCAAGATGCGCCTTGCGCAATCCCTTGGCAGCATTACCCGCCCAGGTTCATTGGGTATAATCTCAGCCTTGCCATGCAAAGCACCCCTTTGAGATGGCCGCAAATGTACTATGTCGCGTTCTTTTTTCATAAGAAACCCTGGAAATTAACTTTTGATAACAACTATGTGGTATACCTGAATACGTATATATCATATCAAAGAATGATGTATGGGCCGGAAATCCGAGAACAGATTCACTTTAAAAATCATCTTCAGTTATTTGACCTTGGGGGCTTTGGGGATATTGGCCGCTTTTTTTATCTATACTGAATTTAAAAGCTATACCGCATCCCAGGACAAAAATGAGGACAACCTTAAGCTTTTAAAGACCAACAGATTGCTCACTGGCCTTTATGAGGCCGAGAATCTGTCCAAACTTGCCCTACAGACCAAAAGTGTAAAGAACCTAAAGGTCTATACACAAAAAGTGGATTCCATAAATACACTGATAGATTCCTTAAAGCCTATGGTTTCTGCACGGAACGTCAACCAAGTTTCCAAATTGGACAGCGTACAAAAACTGCTTCAGCAAAAAATGTACAATAGTGCCGAACTCCGAAAACTAAAGGTTGAAAACAAGAACACCGCGCCCATAGATTCCATCTTACGGGCGTTCCACAAAATGGAGGTGGACATGGGCCGAATTACTCCGGAGACTTTTGCTCCCAACTTTGACCAGTTGTCTCTAGCAACCCAAAAATCCATTAGGGAATATGTGGCGATTCTCAACAAAAACATTCCAGACCCCAATGGAAACACCGATGCCAAAAATATAGATTCCATCCTTGAGGTTTCCAAATCGATTTTACAGAGAGCCAAAACAGAAACCGCCGCTGCTGAACGCTCGGTATCCCAAAAAGAACTCCAGATCTATAGAACAGATCTGGAACTATCCCAAAAGATGCGCAGTATCATCTCCTCGTTTGAACGTGAAATCATCCAAAATACCTATTTGGATAACCTCAAACAAAAGAGGGTGTTGCAAAGAAGTATTCGCTTGGCGGCCGCAGCCATTGCTTTGGGCCTCTTGGGCATAATTTTGTTCACTTTTTTCATCTCCAAGGATTTTTGGAAGGTGCAGCAATACCGGGATCGATTGGAAGAGGAGAAAAAATACTCGGAATCGCTCTTAAAAAGCAGGGAACAATTGATTTCCACCGTAAGTCATGACTTAAGGACCCCCTTGAATACCATCAGTGGTTATACAGAACTCATGGAACAAAGCGGTCTCAACAAGAAGCAATCAAAATACCTCGGCAATGTGAAATCCGCATCCAACTATGTGGAGAACCTCGCGAACGACTTGTTGGATTTCTCTAAATTGGAAGCAGGGAAGGTACATATTGAAAAGGTTCCATTTGTTCTTTTCGACCTCATTGTTGAAACGACATCCCATTTTCAGGAAACACAGTCCAAAAAAGGGGTTGAGCTACATTTGGACATCGCCGAGGAACTTAAAAATCCCATCACTGGTGATGCATTTCGTGTACGTCAAATCTTGACCAACCTTGTTGGAAACGCCTTTAAGTTTACCCATTCAGGTTATGTGAAAGTGGAAGCGGGCACCAAGAAAAGCAAGGACAATTCCTATTTGACCATTCGTGTAACGGATACTGGCATCGGCATTGAGCCCCGGAAACAGGAAATCATCTTCAAGGAATTTGCCCAAGCCGAAGATACCACCGAAAAACACTATGGCGGATATGGCTTGGGACTCACCATCTCCAAAAAACTGACCGAACTGTTGGGTGGAACCCTGACCCTGGCCAGCAAAAAAAGTGAAGGGAGCACATTTACCCTACAGCTCCCCTTTGAGTTTTTGAAGGAGCCATTGACCCAGGCAGCAGAGAACTTTACTTATCAGGAAGGTTTAACGGTTTATATTTTGGATGATGATGAAACCCTGTTGGAACTCTTGCGTGAAATCTGCCAGAGGAACCATATCCATGTTAAAACCTTTTCAAGTTATCACGATCTTGCACGAACTGAAAATCCAAACTATGACCTTCTTCTTACCGATATACAAATGCCGGATACCGATGGATTTACCGTACTCCAGAAATTACGGGAAAGGGGTGGTCAACTTTACTCAGGTCAACCGATAATTGCCATGACAGGGCAAAAAATAATGGACAAGAAAATCTATACCAAAGCGGGTTTCACCAACGTGCTACAGAAACCTTTTTCCAGTCATGTATTGCTAAAAGCAGTTGGAGCTGTATCCAAAATCAATCTAGAATCTCCAATTCCTTTGTCCAGAACGGATACGATACCGGAATCCCATTCTCCCTTGTTCCAGATTGCCCAGATTTCAGCCTTTTTGGACAGTCCAACTGCTGTACGGGAGGTGTTGGAGGTCTTTATGGAGAATACCCAAAAGAATTTGGAATTGCTTTTTTCGGCCATTGGGGATGTGGATTTTTTCCGTATTCGGTCCATTTCCCATAAAATGTTGCCCATGTTCCGGCAATTGGAGGCTCAGGAATCCATAGAAATCTTGGAAGGGTTGGAACATCTACCCGATGAAACCCATGGAAAAAAAGTGTTTGAAACGCTTTCGGATTTAAAAACCAGTATTGACCAACTTGAAAAGGCAGTTTGCCAATACTTGGCTACACCTCCATTTGATACTGATTAATCTTGTTGTAGAGAGTTTTTCTGGTCATTTGCAACAACTTGGCCGCCTTGCTCTTGTTGAAGTTGGTCTGTTTCAAGGCATTCAAAATCCGTTCCTTTTCATACTCGGATTTTGAAAACTTTGAAGTGCTTCTTTTTTCAGTGCCATGGATCATATGATCGGGAAAAGCACTTGACATTACGGAATCCCCTTCGGTAAAAAGAACTGCCCGTTTTATCATGTTCTTCATTTCCCTAAGATTTCCCGGCCAAGAGTAGGTTTCAACATATTCTTGGGCCTCCGCTGTAAAACGGGAAACGTTCTTCCCCAGTTCCTCATTGGCTCTATCCAAAAAATAATCGGCAAAAAGCATGATATCCCCTAACCGCTCCCGAAGTGGAGGAATGGTCATGGAAAATTCGTTCAATCTATGGTAAAGATCTTCCCTAAAGCTTCCTTCCTCTACAGCTTGGGCCAAATCTTCATTGGTGGCGGCAATGATCCTTAAATCCAAATGGATTTCTTTGGTGCTTCCCACTCGTTTTATCTTTCGTTCTTGAATGGCCCTAAGCAATTGTATCTGATGCTCATAGGAAAGGTTCCCGATCTCGTCCAAAAAAAGGGTCCCTTCGTTGGCGGCCTCAAAATGTCCCATTTTATCTTCAATGGCCCCGGTAAAACTTCCTTTTACATGCCCAAAAAACTCGCTGGTAGCAATCTCCTTGGGAATGGCACCACAGTCAACGGCCACAAAATTTTTCTCCCTTCTTTTACTGGCATCATGGATGGATTTTGCGGTCACTTCCTTTCCCGTTCCACTTTCCCCGATCAGCAAAACCGACATATTGGTAGGAGCAACCAAATTGATATACTGTTGCAGTTTTTGGGAGCTTTCACTCTTACCTACCAAAAATTGATTCGGCGCATCCTTTTTTTTGATTGAACTTTCATTTGACTTTTGTGTATTGCCGGAAGTTTGAGTTTTCAGCGCATTGGTGATGACCGACAGAATTTCATCTGGCGTAAAGGGTTTGGAGATATAATCATACGCCCCTTTTTTCATGGCATTTACCGCTGTTTTCACCTCGGCATATCCCGTCATCAGAATCACTTGGGTATTTGGCGAAGCTTTCTTAACAGTGGACAAGAGAGCCAGCCCGTTACCTTTTGGGAGTCTAACATCAGATAGAATCACATCAAAATTGGAAGCGCTGAGCTTTTCTTGGGCCTCCTTTACAGTATAGCTTGAAGAAACGGCATAGCCGTGCTTGGTCAAAAACTTGGATAGCATTTGACAAAAAGCAGTATCGTCCTCGATGATCAAGATTTTGGGCATATCTCAATAGTATATACGATGCCCGTTGCCATGAAGATGATGGGAATTTGGTAAAATTATCACAAAAAAAGGGTTGCCATAGCAACCCCTTTTCATCAAACCAACTAACCTAACACGGTCTCATAAACTATTTATAGTTCTATCCAATTTCCTTCAGAATCGGCATAAACGGTTCCCTTGGTCCCATCTTCCAAAGACAGTTCCAATTTAAATTGGTCCTTCTCATTCTTATAGGCCTTGTCCACTTTGGCCGTTGGGTAGTTCTTTTTCACTGCTGCCGTAACGGCTTCAGGAAGATCGGAAACACTGATTTCCTCAAAGTCCTGAACAACGAATACCGTTGCTTCATCCATTTTAAGTTCTGGGGTGTTCTCATTGGCGATAGCTGTAAGTCCTACAAATGATAATGCGGTTGCGATAACTAAATTTTTCATGGTATATGATTTTATAATGTTAAACTCACTTAATACCATGAAAATCCAATGCCAAGATTCGCTTTTACTGCCATATTTACCCAATCCTCTGAGAAACTGTCACTTAAAAATAACAACTGTCAAAAGACATTGTGTAAATCTGTTTACCTGAAGTAAAAAACGTGTCTTTTTTATACAAAGAAAGGCCGCCGAAGCAGCCTTTCAAAAGTGCCAAAATCATAATCCCAAGGAAGAAAATTATGAATAGGTTGGCAACAACGGATAATACAATGGATAGTGTTTATATAGCATCATCCTGATTTTTTTTATGCATTATTCTCTTTCTACTTTTTAAATATGACACCAAAAGGTATATGACCATGGCCAGTGAAACTATATTGAAGAACAGAACTATTCCAAATAACATAATCTTCTCGTTTCCACAGTAAACATTGCCTTGAAGAGTTTTAAAAGAAAGCCGTACATAGTGTACGGCCTTCCAACCAAATCAACCAACCTAAAATCTAGGTTCCCGCAAGGATCTTACCATGATTTTAGTAACATTTAATTCTTTTAACAATGTATCCGTTTTCCATTATATCTTTTTGACACTGTTTTTTTTGGGGGGTCACATAAAGGGCAAAAAAAAAAATCCGCTTCAAGGATCTGAAACGGATTTTAGATATTGTATTTCCTTTACACTAAGCTTGATGCGTAGGTTTTAAAAGATCATTCACTGTTTTTACGGGATTAAATGTTATCAGGGGAACTTCAACAAACAAAGTATTCCAAAATGCCATGGCCCCATTCCAAAGTCCTGGAAGTTCCAATGCCTTTAATTCTTTGCCCTCTTGGGTCTTTCCGGTGATAAACCCTTGTTTTGGGTCCACAAAATCCAAAAGGTCATATTTCTCTCCCTTGTGATTCCTTACCCCACATACCAAATCTACCGGATTGAAGTGGGTTGAATTTTTGAGTATGCCCTCCTGTTCCTGATCGGAAAGATCAATCTGGGCCGATTCTATGATTTGAAGGGAAATATTCCCTTCGGCATCTTTCACCCAAAACGGACCTCCTCCGGGCTCGCCTTCATTTTTTACCATTCCACAGATACGTATGGGACGATTTAATTTGTCCTTTAGAATGGATAGCTGCTCGTTAACATCCAAATCATCATAATTCTTGGGCATCCGAACATTCAGTTCCTTTTCCAAAAAGGATTTTATTTCATCCGATTTTTCCGGAGACACTTTATCCTCTTCCAAAAGTCTTGCATAATCAAAAGCCTTGGCCTGTACCTTTCTCAATACTCCAGCCAACATTTTTTTGCTGTTGGCCACTTTTTCCAAGTTCTTGTTGACCACCACATTGTCTATGTTCTTGATAAAAATGATATCAGCGTCCTGTTCATTCAGGTTTTCAATGAGGGCTCCGTGTCCTCCGGGACGGAACAGTATGGAACCATCCCCGTTTTTGAAAGGTTTGTTCTCCATATCCACCGCTATGGTATCCGTGGATGGTTTTTGATTGGAATACGAAATTAAAAACTCTGTATCGGTTGCTTCGGATATTTTAGGGCCTACTTTGGACTCTTCGTCCTTGAACATCTCGTCATGTTGCGGGGAAACGGTAAAATGCAGATGGGCCTTGCCTTCTGTTTTGGCATATAACGCAGCCTCTTTCAAATGCTCCTCAAAGGGGGTTGCGCTACCTGAATCGTAAGAATGAAAAGGCAATAATCCTTTGGGGTAGAATCCATAGTTCAACCTATCTTCTCCCAACATCTCCTTTACAAAAAGGTAGGCTTCTTCACTCTTATTGGACGCATTATCCTTAATACGGTCCATAATCAACACGTAAAAGGGCAGCTTATGCATTTGGTCGGTAAACTTTTTTGCATCGGAATCGCCTGTTCGGTCCAAATATTTGGAAAGGGTCTCCTTTTTGGGGTCAAAGGCATCCAAAAAGTTGAACATCGCCTTGAACATGCGAGAAGCGGCCCCAGAGGCTGGAACAAATTTCAACAGATCCAAATGACCTCGGTTCTCTTCAAAATATTGTACAAGTTCTTCTTGCTCCTTGTCCGAGAACCTCAGGATTCCGTTGGAGACCACTGCAGCCTTGACCAAATCCACAAAGGGTATCCCTGCCTTGAAAGTTTCTATCTGATTTGCTACTTTTTCTTTGGAAATCCCTTTGTTTTCCAATTGTTCCAAGTCTTTTGAACTTAAATCAATCATGCGTCTTAAAAAGTTTATCGATTTCTTGTATGGCTGTTGAAAGCCGGAACGCTTTGTCCCCCTTTAAAATAACAAAATTTCGATCATATTTTTCCAAAGCTTGCTTGAAATACTGGAACATTTCCTCACGTTCGTCAGGTTTGTCCCTAAGGTCGTCCGCTTCCCAAGGGGTATCAACATAGGTCAGTAGATATAGATCGTACTTGTTTTGGAGGGCATATTTTTCCAAAACGGGATCACAACTTCCTGTATAATATGCTTCTGAATATACCTTGGTCTCCAAAAGATCCGTATCACAAACGAGAATCTTGTTCGCTTTTTTGGCCAAGTGGTTCTCCAAGCGCATCTGCCCATACGCTATGGGTACAAGATCTTTAGGCTCGCAGGTGGTTTGTTCCCGGTCCCATTTATCTTGAAGATATTCCCGGGCGTATTCCGGCACCCACTCGGTTTGATAATGTTGGGCCAACTGTTGGGCCAAGGTGGTCTTTCCTGTAGATTCCGGCCCAAATAGAACTACTTTTATGAGGTTTGAGGGCTCCTGCCCAAGTCTTTCTTCCATGCTACATATCCCTGAATGGCCAATACGGTGAAAATGAGGTATTGCAATGAGAACATGCCCCATCCCCTATAGGCGTACAAAGGTACGGTTATTAAGTCTCCCAGAATCCAAAGGGTCCAGCTTTCCAATTTTTTGTTGGCCATATACCACATAGCGGTAAAGAAAATGCCCGAGGTGACGATATCCACGTAGTTGGTCGTCTTTATTTCGGCCCCAAAAGCCTTGTATACTCCGAAAGTAACCAGCAAAGTAATGGAGAACAGTGCAACCCCTATCCATTTTTCCTTGGTATTGGTTCGGGAAATCTTTACAATAAATTCCCTGTCCTGCTTTCTTCGGGCCCAGTTCCACCATCCATAAATACTCATGATGGAAAAGTAGAAGTTCATCATCATGTCGCCCAGCAATCGATCTACGAAAAAAATGTAAGTAGTAATGGCCGTGGCCACCAGACCTGTTGGATAGACCATAATGTCCTCCATCTTGGCATAGACCACACTGGCTATTCCAAAGAAAAAGGCAGTAGCCTCAAGAATGACCAAGGAAAGTTCCCTGTCTTCGTACGGACCAATAAAAAAATCAAAAATGGGGCTCATAGTCGCTCCTGTCGGATTTTACAATCTTCATCCCCAATACCACGTGATCAATATTTTCAAAGGCCACCTTAATTTCATCCGTCAACAACCCCATAACCCTATCATACTCCCCAAAGACTTGTGTGCTTAAAGGATTCTCCAGCACCGTAAGCCCCGAAGACCTCAACTTTTTAATGAAATTGATGATCGGGGGTTCAAAATTATCTTGCAAGGGGGTCAAGGTAAGTTCAACGGATATCTTCATGGGGGCACTTTTGTATTCCGAAACAAATCTAGTAAAAAGTACCTGTCATCCCCCCATCATTTTAAGGGCATATACGCAGGTGAATCCCTCAAACTCCAAAAACTCAATATCATAATGGGATTTTTTGCCTTTGTACAGGATCTCGGCCACGGTGCGAGCATCTTGAAAGGTAAAGTCCATCACATCGATATGCCGTAAAAAACTCAACCCCTGTTGCGCATAGATCTTATAGAGTGATTCCTTGGCGCCCCAAACAATGGTGAGCTTTCTGATGATGGCCTCCACATTGGCCAAGGTCTTGTACTCTTCAATGGGAGTGAACTTGTGTGCAATTCTCAGGATTTTATCGCGCTGCATTTCAATGTCTATACCCACTTCATCCGTTTCACTGACAATGATTCCCGTGAAATCGTGCGAATGCGTAATAGAAATATGGTTGCCATCCTTCAAATGGGGTTTTCCAAAATCATCATAGTACAGGTCGCTGTCCACATACCCAGCTTTGGCCATTAAGTGCCTGATACTCAAAAAAGCCCTCCGGTGAGCTTCGGATTTCATCCCATCCATTCTATTCTGGCAGTGTGGGGTAAGCTCTATCCCATTGGACAATTCTTCTTCTGCCTCGGTAACTTTCCATATATATACCGAAGTGGTTGGGGAAACTGTTATGGTTTTGTAAATGGGCACGACTAGTAGTTAGGTGTTTTTGTATCTTTGCTGCACTATAAAAGCTAAGCTACGAAAGTAAATTTATATACGTATGAGCACAAAGACAATTCCCCATGTACCCTATAAGGTGAAAGATATTTCCCTAGCCAACTGGGGAAGAAAAGAGATTGAGCTTGCCGAGGCCGAAATGCCAGGACTGATGGCATTGCGCGAGGAGTACGGAAAAGAGCAGCCTTTGAAAGGAGCCCGTATCGCCGGTTGTCTGCATATGACCATTCAGACAGCGGTATTGATCGAGACTTTGGTGGCCCTTGGTGCCGAAGTGACCTGGAGCTCCTGTAATATCTTTTCCACCCAAGACCATGCTGCTGCTGCCATTGCCGCTTCCGGAATCCCCGTCTACGCTTGGAAAGGAATGAATGAGGAGGAGTTTGACTGGTGCATTGAGCAGACCTTGTTCTTTGGCGAGGACAGACAACCCTTGAACATGATCTTGGACGATGGTGGTGACCTTACCAATATGGTATTGGACAAATACCCTGAGTTGGCTTCAGGTGTGAAAGGCCTTTCCGAAGAGACCACCACTGGGGTACACCGTTTGTACGAGCGCATGAAGAAAGGCACCTTGCCCATGCCTGCCATCAACGTGAACGATTCCGTGACCAAATCCAAATTCGACAACAAATATGGATGCCGTGAAAGTGCCGTGGATGCCATCCGTAGGGCCACGGATACCATGTTGGCCGGAAAGCGTGTTGTTGTGGCCGGATATGGTGATGTGGGAAAAGGTACTGCAGCCTCCTTCCGTGGTGCGGGCTCCATTGTTACCGTAACCGAAATTGACCCTATCTGCGCCCTTCAGGCCTGTATGGATGGTTATGAAGTGAAAAAACTGGAAACCGTTGTTTCCAATGCAGATATTGTAATTACCACTACGGGCAATAAGGACATCATCCGGGAAGAGCATTTCCGTGCCCTGAAGGACAAGGCCATTGTCTGTAATATTGGCCACTTTGATAATGAGATCGACATGGCTTGGCTAAACCGAACCTATGGCAACACCAAGGACGAGATCAAACCCCAAGTGGACAAGTATACCATTGATGGCAAAGACCTTATCATCTTGGCCGAAGGCAGATTGGTAAACTTAGGTTGTGCCACAGGGCATCCCAGTTTTGTGATGAGCAACTCATTTACCAACCAAACCTTGGCGCAGATAGAGCTTTGGAACCACAGTGACAAATACGAAAACGAAGTTTATATGCTTCCCAAGCATTTGGATGAGAAAGTGGCCCAACTGCATTTGGCACGTTTGGGCGCCGAATTGACCGAATTGAAGGAAGATCAAGCGGAATACATCGGTGTGAAGGTGGAAGGCCCATTTAAACCCGATTATTACAGGTATTAATTTTCTGAACAATCTATAAATAAAAAGGCCCCGATCATGATCGGGGCCTTTTTATTTGGTAAAACTTAGACCTAGCCTTTCAGCCAAGCTTTTCGCAATTCTTTTTGGGCTTCTGTTGCCTCCGGGTTTTCCAATAGGGTAACAGCTTTGGTATATGTGGGTGTTGTTGTGGTATCAATGAGAATTTCCCCATCTCCCCGTAATAATTCCACTTGTATGGCTTTGCCAGAGCTCCATGCATATACTTCCGCTAAAATCTGGTTGGCATTGGCCAAGGTAACTTCCGTTCCATTGATGGATTTTATAAAGTCATTGGGCTGTACCCCGTTATCTTTCCAAAAACTGTTGTTCATCACAAGGTCATTGAACTTGACGCCTCCCCTTGCAGGGTCTGCGGATAAGATCAGTTCGCCTGCATTTTGAATGTAGTTGGTCTCCACTTCCGCCTCAGCGAAATACAATCCAACCTTATCCAATATTTGACCATAATCTATAGGAGTGTTTCCCACTACATGCGTGTTTAAAAACTCCCCTACCGCAGGATAGGTCATTGCGGTAATTTCGGCAATCAGGGCATCATCTTCAAACGGTTTGTCCTTACCGTATTTAACGGACAACTCTCCCAATAATGACCTTAGGCTACGCTGTCCATCGCTATTTTCACGCATTAAAATGTCCACACACATACCGATCAACGCCCCTTTCATATACACATTTGCGTAGTTGTCTTTATATGGGTCCTCCAAAATGTTCTCACTCATTTGGGTAAAACTCATAGCGTCATCGTAATTGGACCTTGAAGTATTTATCTTTTCAGTGGTCCTCACATAAAACTCAGCCGGGTCTATCAAGCCTTCATACACCTGAAAATGCTGTGCAAAATATTCGGTGACCCCTTCGTAAAGCCATAAGTGCTTGCTGAACGTTGGGTTGTTGTAGTCAAAATAATGCACATCTTCAGAATGTACCGAAAGTGGTGTGACTATATGGAAGAATTCGTGGGCCACCACATCGATCATAGATTCTGCCAATGCTTCTGGATCCATTTGTTCCGGCAATACTACCACCGTGGAAGTATGGTGTTCCAAAGCCCCAAAACCTTTTGGGGAATCTGGTTTCTGCGTATCGGACAAATACAGTAGGATGTCATACCTCGGGGTGCTGTTCAAATCTCCCAGGTATTGTTTTTGGGCCTGCATCATCTCCGCCATAATTTCTTTGATTTCCGAAGCTTTGTGTACTCCATTGGGCGAGAAAACACTCAATACGATCTTGATATTGCCTACCATGAACTCTTCAACCTCGGTCTCACCATACATCATGGGATTGTCCGTTACTTCAAAATATCGATTGGCGAGGAACACTGAATGTTTGATGGCACCATCCTCGCTCTGGGTCGATTTTATCTCCGTGAGGGGGGAAGTATACTTGAAACTCGAAGGGGATTTGATGTCAATCTGGTAGGCATTCTGTTTTAGGGCATCAAAATACCCTACGAACCCGTGAAGGTTTAACATCACTTGCTTGGGCTCTATGTTGGTTCCCGAAGGTGAAAAAGGAACTTCGTCGCCGATTCCTCCTTGCTCTTCCTGATCAAAAGTATCATTCACGGCATATTCTATCCTGTCCAAATTCTTGGCGTTGGCAAAGGTCCAAGTATTGGTATCCACTTGGTTGATTGGCATAGCATTGCCTTCATAATCAAAGGCCCTGATGTTTTCTATGTATCTACCAAAGTCGGATACGGCATAGGTTCCCTGAACCACTCTAGGCAATCTATAGGTAACCGTATCCTGGATAAACCTCCCTGGATTGATCACTACATTTACTTTGTCATCTTGAATATTGACCAAATCCAAGGACGTCATTATGGGGGTATCCGTGGCTAGGTCATTGGTTTGATTTTTGACACCGCAAGAAAAAACCGTTGCGAGCACCAAAGCATGTAAGGCTAATTTTTTTATCATGATTTACTATCTGTTTTTGATTATGCCGACTAATATATGGTTAAAATATTTCCAACGACAATAGGTCACACAAATAGTTGATTTGTTACAGACAAAGACACTTCCCTGACAAAGAATCCTTGTTTTAGAGTATTTTGAAAGTGTATTGCAACAAAAAAGCCATGGCAACGACCATGGCTTTTGATAAAGTGTAGTGTTATTAATCTGCCAATAGGCTTTCCGAATAATAGCAAGTCTTGCTTTCTTGTAGAATGGCCAACCCTTCCTCTCTGGTGCTCATGGGATTGATCTTGATTTGCTCCCCATTGGGCATATACACAATGTAGAACCCTTCTTCGAAGGAAGATAGTTTTATGATTTCTCCATTCGGCCGAACTGCATTCCAAGATTTTTCATCGGGCTTGTACACCAAATCGATTTTTTTACCTTGTTTGGGTCCTGCGACCACACTCACCTGAACCCGGTTCTTTGTTGCAACCATTTTAAAGGTATTGCCATCATGTTCCACCATTTGGGTCTCAGATTCCCCTTCTTTCATGGCAATGGGGTTGGATCCGGACCAAAACTCGATCACGTTGAAGATTATGGCATCCCCGAGAAGGAACAGTTCATAAACGGGAACAATCCACAGTCCCCAAAAAATTAAATTGTCCACAAACTTACTATCTGTGGCTCCTTGGTTCCAATCTTTCAAATTATTGAAGGCCTTGAACGACCCCAAACAGCTTGAAAACAAAATGGCAGAGGACAATAACAAACAACTGATAACTTTTCTCATGATATGAAGATTTATGGTTAATGTATTTAAAGCTACAAAAAGAATTCAACTTCCCTTCAGTCATAAATCAGTACCTTGTTTCCCAATTCAAACTAAAAAGAATCATGGCCCAAAAATGGTATGAAATCAAAAATGTGGATACGGTAGATTCCCCTTCCATTGCCCTGTATATAGATCATTTACAATTCAATATCAAAGAAATGCTTTCCCTGGTCCATGGGGATACCAATCGTTTGATGCCCCACATCAAGACCAATAAAATGCCCAAGGTCATGGAGCGATTGTTGGATGCCGGTATTTCCAACTTCAAGGCTTCCACCATTGCGGAAGCGGAAATTGCTGCAGAGGCGGGTGCCGATTTTGTACTGATCGCCCATCAACTGGTAGGACCTAAAGTGGACCGTTTCCTTGAATTGACCGCCCATTTTCCGTCCACCCGTTTTGCCACCCTGATTGATGCGATTACCTCGGCCAAATTGTTGAATGAAAAGGCCAAGGCCAAAGGTTTGACCACTCCAATTTATATTGACATCAATAACGGGATGAACCGCTCCGGAATCAAAATAGGAGAAGAGCTCGATACCTTGATAGCCTTTTTGGATGAATGCAAATCCCTACAGTTTGAAGGATTCCATGTGTACGATGGGCATCTTCGCGACCCTGAGTTTTCAGAAAGGAATCAAAAAATTGAACAGGGGCTGGAATCTGTCACCGACTACTTCGATACCTTGAAAAACACCCATCCAAACCTAAGAATGATTTGTGGAGGAACGCCCTCCTTTACTTCGCACCGGATGGAGGAAAAAAGGATTACCAGTCCGGGCACCTGCGTGCTGTGGGATTGGGGATACGGAGAAAAATTAACAGAACAAAACTTTAAGCACGCGGCCCTAGTGGTGACCCGGGTCATCTCCAAACCCACCGAAGGCATTGTTACTGTGGATATGGGGCATAAATCCGTGGCCGCGGAAAACCCCATTGACAAACGGATACAATTCCTCAATCTTGAGGATTACCAACTGCTTTCACAAAGTGAGGAGCATGGTGTTATCAAAGTAGCGGATTGGGGAGCCCTAAACATCGGCGATGTCCTTTACGGCATCCCCTACCACATCTGTCCTACCGTTAACCTTCATGATGAAGTTTCCGTGATCCAAAACGGCAAAAAAATCGACACTTGGGAGATTACCGCTCGAAAAAGAAGACTTACCATTTGAATTTTATTCCAGGTCCAACGCTTTGTCCAAATCGTAAAAATAGAAGTCCTTTTGGTCGTTCATTGCAGCAAAAAGACCATTTGGAAAGGTATCGTTCAACGGCACGGTAACCACATCACAACCATCGGTCTCTGTGGTGGATAGGTTTATGGCCTTGATAAAGCTATTGTCCTTTCTGGAGAAGATATTGAACTGTCCACGTTGCTGGTCAGATACAATAATATACCCCTCCCCGTTGGGGTACCTTGCAATGGCAATCCCCTCGATATCTTCCAAAAAATGTTCTCCGCCAAAGCAGGCCAATTCTTCATTGCCCATACTGGGTTCTGCGTAATACTTTTTAACGCATTCGCCCTCATCGGAATAATATACGTAGCCCATTTCGTTGTCCACGGCAATGGCCTCAATTTCCTTTCCTCCTGTAAAGCTCCCGAACTTGCGCACCAATTGGGCTGAAACTCCCGTGCTATCCGATTCAAATTTATATTGGTACAAGTACGTGCCGCTTGGCCCTGTCTTTCTCCCAACAATGGCATATACGGATGAATCTTTTGGTGATTTGTACAAACTGATACCCATAGCCAGACGTTGTTCCATATTTGATTCGTCTTCAAAAACGGGGAAACCTCCACCATCAAGTGGCTTCATATCCGGTACGGAAAACAATCTTATTTGTTGTTTTTCCCTTTCCGTGAAAGCAATTACGTCCACAGCAACGGAATCGTTCAACTGAAAGCCGTATTCCAAATCCACATTGTTGGGTCTTTGGATATTTTTGATGGACTTTTCTTCAATGATCTTTCCATTGAGGTCAAAGGCGTAAATGCCTCCGTTGGTCTCTTTATCCGTTCCAAAAACAATACTTTTTGAAGCATCATCGGGATTGACCCAAATGGCGGGGTCATCGGTATCGTTCGGGGTCTTTTCTGTGATAATGTCCGGCGCTATGGCTGGGAGCTTACTCCCTTGTTTACAGGAAACCATGCCCAATACCAGTAGAAAGGGTATATAGATTTTTTTCATAAGAATAATTTAAAAAAATTCGTCATTTGGAGCGCCTGCCCAAATGTAGGACAGGCACTCGCCATGACATTGTTCAAAATAATACTAGCTGCTGAAATTATTTTTTGAACAAATCGTACTTCAATCCAAAAGTGAATCGAATATCGTAGAACTCCATTTGTTGGGTTCTATCCTTTACGCCTTGGAAATAGCGCAAAGGCTGATTGGTGATGTTATTTACGTCGGCGTACAATCTCAAATTACTGTTGATGGCGTAGCTGGCATTAAAATCCAAGAAGAACTGGGTATCATAATACCTGTCTTCAAAGGCGTTGCCTCCTATCTCATCTATGTAAGAATCGGAGAAGTTAGCGGACAATCTTGCACTAAAACGCTTGTCGGCATACCCCAAAGAACCATTGAACATGTTTGGAGCAGTATTGGGCAGATCCAAATCGGTACGCTCGTCCCCATCTTCGTTACGGATACCATCCGCACTGGAGGTCAAGTAGGTATAGTTCAGATAAATACTGAAATTGCGTGCAAACCCGGGCAAGAAATCCAACTGTCTCTGGAAAGATACCTCGGCCCCAAAAATGGAAGCAGAATCCCCATTCAACGGCTGGAACACATCATATCCTGCCGTTCCTGCACCGTATGCATCGTTTGGTGCTTCAGTAATGAAAGTATAGATAAAGTCCTTGATTTCTTTATAGAAAACACCTCCGGATATTATCCCGACACTTTCAAAATAATGCTCCGCATTTAAGTCGAAGTTCATGGAGGTCGTTGGGTCCAAATCGGGGTTCCCCACTACCACCTCACTATCTTCATAAATGATTTCGGCCCTTGGAATCATGTCCTGGTAATTAGGACGTGCCAAAGTGTTGGTCCAAGCAAATCGCAGTACCATACTGTTGTCCAAATCGTACTTAAAGTGGACCCCTGGCAATAGGTTTGTATAAGAGTTCTCATCAGAAACGGCTTGTACCTCGATCCCTTCCTCGATTCCGGCATCCTCGTCCTCTTCAATATAAACCACTCGGTTACCTTGGGTTTCCAGTTTGGTGTTTTCTATCCTAAGTCCCGCTAGAACGCTCAACTTATCGGTCAATTTTTGGTTCACCATGGCATAACCTGCCCAAACATCTTCCTTGATGTCAAAATTTCCCGGAAGGTATTCATCCTGAACCGCTTCTCCATTGGAGCTGTTCAAATCCAAAGAACCCAACCACTCCTCGCTGGCAAAAGTACCCGCTTGGTATTTTTCTCCCGCCAAAAAGTCGGCATTGGTATAAGATTTTACCGGAACATCGGCCAAGGTCGGGTATAGATCTTCCAAATCATATTCAAAGAAATCGTTGTTCCTCAATTTTGATTTAAATCTACCCCTTGCACCAAATTTCAATGTTCCCCCATTCCCAAAGAAATCAGCCGGAAGCTCAAAATTCGCAAAGAAGTTTACATCTTCCTCTTCGGTATATTGGTTTTCGTTAGTAATCTCTCCAAATTCAAACCCGCCCAAGTTGTTGAAGTCATTCGGGTCAGCGGCCGTCATAACGGGATATTTTGGGTTGCTATTGTCATTATTGATGATATACTCGGTCTCATATTCGGCATATCGCTCGTTCAAACGTTCCTCGGAGGCCTTGGCATAAGCTGCCATCCAATCCACTTTGAGCACTCCAAACAAGTGGTTACCTCCCAAAGTATAATTTTGCATACGCTGATCTTCCAAACGGGCATTGTTGTTCCTACCCCCGGCAACTCCACCTTTGGACTGCCTCTTGACTTCCACTGGGAAACGGGTCAATGTTCCATTGTTCAAGGTAAAATCACCTACTTCGATATCTTCTCCATCCAAAATCTCATGCTCCAATCGGAAACGGTTCTCCCGATCATCGCGCCAGTTGTACATGGTTTTTAGGAAGATGTTGTGGTTTGCATTGATTTGATAGTCCAAATTGGCAGAGAAACTTCTTCTTACCCGTTGCACCAAGTAAGTACGCTGCTCGGTAACATTGGTATAGGGGTTTACTTCCATTTCTTCCAAAATAGGCTCTCCCTCTTCATCTTCAGCACCGGTATTGTACTCAAATTCGTTGTCCCACTCCGCTTCAATATTATCGGAGCCAAAGTCGTTATCGTTGATGGTGGCAGAAAGCATCCATCCAAATTTTCCGTCGTTGGTACGGTCCCCTACCAAGATAGATCCGTTCCAAATTCTTTTATCGGTAATAAAGTTGACTCCCGATCCGGCCGTAGCTGAAACCCGAAACCCTTGTGGAGCGGTTCTGGTAACCAAGTTTACCGAACCCCCCAAGGCATCGGCATCCATATCCGGGGTAACCGCCTTGTTCACCTCAATGGTTTGGATCATATCCGAAGGAATCAAGTCCATCTGAATATTTCGGTTATCCGCTTCCGCGGAAGGAATCCGGCTACCGTTCAAGGTCACGGAGTTCAATTGTGGTGACAGACCACGAACAATAATGTTACGGGCTTCCCCTTGGTCCACCTGCATGGTAATTCCAGGGATCCGCTTTACGGCATCACCGATATTGGCATCGGGAAATTTTCCAATTTGGTCCGTGGAGACCACGTTGGTAATGTTCATATTGTTCTTTTGGGTATTCAAGGCTTTGGACTGTCCACTTAATCCGTAGGCACTCACTTGTACTTCATCCAACTCCACATTGGAAGGGTTCAATACAATGCTTGCCGTACTCGTTTGCCCGGCAGTCACAGTCACTTGTTGTTCCACATCGGAATATCCCATATAAGTAATGGATAGGGTATACGTCCCTTCAGCAATGCCAACAAGGGTAAATTTTCCATCAAAATTGGAAATAGCTCCTTTAGAAATGGAAGCTATATAAACATTGGCGCCGGGAACATAAATACCATTTTCGTCGGTAATAGTTCCCTGAATATTACCTGTTTGTGCTTGTGCCGAAAGAGCTCCAAAGGCCAAAAACAGCGTTACAAAAAAGAGTTTTGTTAGGTTCATCAGTTGATTTTTGAATTACATTGATTTGTTGTCCAAAACTATGTATATCAACTCATTATGATTTAAATTAAAGGGAAACAAAAGGGAAACAAAAAGGAAAACAGGCATAAACAACAGGGCAACAATTACATTTTTTTTACATGGGGCTAACCTTTTCTAAAAAGTGGGGTCCAAAAGAGGTCAAAGTTCTATCATAAAGTTTACCAGTTCCTCTTTTTGGTCTATGGGAAGTTTTTTCCGAAGTCTATGGCGAGCCACCCGAACACTGTCCGGGGTAACCCGCAAGATGGATGCAATTTCCTTGGAGGTCAGGTTCAATCTCAGCAGCATCCCCAACCGTAGCTCCGCCGGGGAAAGGTTGTCTTGGGACATGGTTGAGAGTTTTTTGATAAACTCTGGGTGAATCTCCTTGAAAAAATTCATGAACTCATCCCACTCGTGCTCCTGTTGCAGGTTAAAATCGATTTCCTTGACCAAGCTTTTTATTTTTTCCGAAGTGTCCATATTCCTTCGTGAAGCAATGTTTCTCAACGTATTGGCCAAATCAAGTAAGATTTTGTTCTTCTGAGATAGGTGAAGACTGTACCGGGACAGGGATGCGGTCTTTAGCTGTACTTCGCGTTGCAAATTCCTTTCCTCTATGGCCTTTTTATCCAGTTCTGCCTTGAGCATCCGCTGCTTATACTCCTGTATCTTTATTTTCGCCTTTCGCTTTCTGCCCAGATAGTTGTATAGGATTGTTAGAATGGCGGCAATGGCAAACAAGGCCACCCATAATAGGTTCTGATTGGCCGCACTTACCTTGTTCTGCTCCTTCAACAACTGTATTTCGGCCTCTTTTTTATTGGTCTCGTAAATGGTTTGCAGCACATTGAGCTGATTGGTGTTTTGCGCCATGAGCATGGCACTGCTGTACCTTTCCGATTGTATCAGTTCCGCGTGGGCCTTTTCAAAATTCCCCATGAGTGCATAGGTCTTGGAAAGATCTTTATGGGCACTTTCCAACTGATGGAGGTCGTTGAGCTTTTGCGCAATCTCCAAGGCTTTTTGGGTATGTATCAATGCCGAATCATAGTCCCCCGTTTTCCGAAATGAATCCCCCAGATTATTGAGTACGTTTACCTCCTCCATCGTTTCGGAACCCTTCACATAGCCGTATGACTTATCAAAATATTGATGGGCCACATCAAACTGTTCCAAATCCTCATAAATGCTGCCGATATTCTCATTGGTGATAGCGACGCCATGCCTATCCCCTAGCTGTTCAAACAGCAAAAGGCTTTCTTTTTGGTAGGCCAAGGCCTTGTCATATTCTCCCTGCTTTTCATAGCAAGCACCCAAAAGGGCCATGGAATTGGCCTGGCCTATGCTATAATTAAGCTCCAAGGAGCGGTTCATGGTATCCGTGAAATGTTGCTCGGCCAGTTCAAAATTGTTTAGGGAAAGATAGACCCTTCCAATGTTGTTATTCAGTGTGATATAGAGCGTGTCCGAAAGGGCGGTCCCCATTTGTTCCAAAGCACCATTGTATTGATCCATGGCCTCTGAATACAATCCTAAAGTATGGTAATACTCTCCCAATCCAATGTGGCTTTGTACAATTTCCCTAGGTTGATCGGGACGTTTTTTGGAAGCTTCCAACCTTTTTTGAAGTACCAGAAAAATGGAGTCGGAGGTTTGTGTTGGGCTGAAATCGGTTTGGAATTCTTGCCCCAGACCTTTTGTGTGGATAAGAGCTATCCCCAAGACCAATGTACAAAAGGCGCCAAAATTTGCTTTCATGGAACGTGACCCAAATTAAGAAGGGACAATAAAATCAATTACTGTTGGTCACATATCACCATTAGGTTATTAAACCATTAAAAAATAAGTTGAAGGAAGGGTAAAAAAATAAGGCCCCGCTTTGCGGGGCCTTATTTTAATCGTTTAAAACGGTGGTTCTTATGCTTGAAAAGGCTCTATGGAAACAAAAGATTTTCCTCCAGTTTTCTTTTCAAACTTAACAATGCCGTCTACCTTGGCATGCAAGGTATGATCTTTTCCGGCATAAACATTGTCACCAGGGTTGTGCTTGGTACCACGTTGTCTTACAATGATGTTACCGGCTACAGCGGCCTGACCACCAAAAATCTTAACCCCTAAGCGTTTCGATTCTGATTCTCTACCGTTTTTTGAACTACCTACACCTTTCTTGTGAGCCATGATATCTAAATTTTAGTTCTATTCTTTTATTTGCTTAACGCTTCGATCAACTCGGCTTTCTTCATGGAAGAATATCCGGTAATGTCTTTGGCTTTTGCCAAATCCCTCAATTCAGCTACTGTTTTGGAGCTTAAATCCTCGGTTGCCTTTGGAGCTTCCTTTTTGGGAGCTGCTGCTTTTTTAGCCTCTACTTTCTTGGGCTCGGCAGCTGGTTTTTCATCAGCCTTGGCCTTGGCAGGAGCAGCTTTCTTGGCACCTTTGGCCACGATACCTTCAACAACGATCTCGGTCAAATATTGTCTGTGACCATTTTTCTTTTGGTATCCTTTACGTCTTTTCTTTTTAAAGACGATCACTTTATCACCTTTAAGGTGTTTTACAACTTTGGCCTCAACAGCCGCACCTTCTATGACTGGGGCGCCAATGGTAACGTTACCTCCATCTTCCAAAAGAAGAACTTTGTCAAAAACGACTTTGTTCCCTTCTTCTTCCTGCAAACGGTGAACGTACACTTTCTGGTCTTTTGCAACTTTAAATTGCTGCCCTGCCATCTCTACTATTGCGTACATAATGCGTTAATTAAAATTAATTTAGGTTCGCTTTGTTAAATTAGCGGGTGCAAATATACTGCTAAATCCTTAATCCACAAGTATAATCCAAAGCTTTTCCCCTATTATTTTTTGGGATTGTTGGAAGATTTGAAGAGCTGCATGAAAGACAGCGTCAAAACCAAGGTGGTGGCAAAACCCATTACGGCCACCGTGAAGAAAACAATTCCTTGGAAATTTTTATAATCCTTGGCCCAGACCTTGGAGAGCTCATCCAAAAAATGACTGTTGAGTTCAGTCGCGTAGAACGCAAAGAAAATGGTAAACAATAGCGATGCAACAAACCCTGTGGTTATGCCCGCCGTGAAACCACTCCCATAGCTAAAACCCTTACCCTGTCTTATCCTGGTGTATTTGATGGTCTCATAAATGCCAAATCCGGTAATAATACCATTGAAGAGACTATAAAAGACATTGGTATGTTTCCCCATAAGGGACAAAATCAAAAAATAGGCGATGAGGATGGCGCTGGTGACAATCCCATAACGGATAGGAAGTGTTAAATTTTTCATCTCATTTTAGTTTTGAAATGATGTTTAATTTACTGAATGTTTACGACATATGCCACTGTTATCCCCAAAGACTTCTGTCATATTTATCTGACTTTCAAATTTTATCCTATATTTAGCGTAACATCAATCAAAAAATCCATACCAACCTCATCGATTACATCAACATAAAATAAAACATTATGGAAAGATTTCTGCTGTCAGCACTTTTCATACTTGTCAGTGGCCACTTCATTTCAGCGCAAGAGGTAGCTTTTGAAGAGTATGATCTAAACAACGGATTGCATGTGATCCTACATCAGGACAACACTGCCCCGGTGGTGACCACTTCGGTCATGTACCATGTGGGATCTAAGGACGAAGACCCACAAAAAACAGGATTTGCCCATTTTTTCGAGCATCTTTTGTTTGAAGGTACCCAAAACATTCCTAAGGGTGAATGGGACAAAATTGTGACCAGCAATGGGGGTCGGGGAAATGCGAACACTTTTTTGGACCGCACCTATTATTATGAGACCTTCCCCTCCAACAGCTTGGAAGTTGGATTATGGTTGGAATCCGAACGGATGATGCACCCCATCATAGGGCAAGTAGGCGTGGATACCCAAAAGGAGGTGGTCCAGGAAGAACGGCGCCTCCGCGTGGACAATTCCCCTTATGGGGCGTTTTTTGAGCAGATGCTTAAAAATCTTTATGTGGAACACCCGTATCGTTGGGGCGTCATTGGGTCCTTGGATCACTTGGCGAGTGCCACCTTGGACGATTTCAAGAACTTCAACAAAACCTTTTATGTGCCCAACAACGCCGTACTGGTCATTGCTGGTGATATCGACATCAACAAGACCAAAAAAATGGTCTCCGATTATTTTGGACCTATCCCAAAAGGAGCCGAAATTCAACGAAAGCACATAGAGGATACTCCTATCACCACTACCATTCAGGCGACCTATCATGACCCGAACATTCAAATTCCGGCCATATTCTTGGCCTATAGAACTCCAGGGCAAGCTAAAAGGGATGCCTATGTCATCAACATGATATCCACTTACCTCAGTGACGGGGAAAGTTCCAAACTTTACAAAAAATTGGTGGACGAGGAGAAAAAAGCCCTTCAGATTTTTTCCTTTCCCATTGACGCCGAAGATTATGGCGCCTACCTTGTAGGTGGATTGCCCGTTGGGGAGAACACCATACAAGACATCAAGGATGGAATTGATGCCGAAATCTTGAAAATCCAAACGGATTTGATTTCCGAAAAAGACTATCAAAAACTCCAGAACAAGTTCGAGAACAATTTTGTGAGTGCCAACAGTAGTGTTGAAGGGATTGCCAATTCCCTGGCGGAAAATCACTTGTTGCGTGGCAACACCAACCTCATCAACACTGAAATTGACATTTACCGATCCATTACCCGGGAAGAAATCAGGGAAGCTGCCAAAAAATACCTGAAAGTGAACCAACGGGTGGAACTTGAATATTTACCAGAACAAAAAGACGCCAATTAAGATGAAAAAGTATATCGTATTAACGGTACTGTCCCTCTTTATGGCAGTATCCCATGCACAGATAGATCGCACCAAACAACCTCAAAGAGGGCCCGCTCCTGAAATAAATTTGAAGGAACCAGCCCGGTTTGAGCTTATGAACGGACTTAAGGTAATGGTGGTGGAAAACCATAAATTACCACGAGTATCCATCCACCTGACCATAGACAATCCACCTATTTTGCAAGGGGACAAGGCCGGGGTCTCCGATTTGACTTCAAGCCTAATGGGAAAAGGGTCCAAAACCATTTCAAAGGATGATTTCTATGAAGAAGTGGATTTCTTGGGAGCCTCCATCAGTGTGGGCAGTCAAAGTGCCTCTGCGAGTTCCCTTTCCAAATATTTCCCCAGAATACTGGAGCTTATGGCCGATGCATCACTGAACCCCAACTTTACGCAAGAGGAATTTGATAAAGAAAAAGATCGTATCCTAACCGGACTCAAATCCCAGGAAAAAGATGTTTCGGCGATAGCCAATCAGGTTCAACTGGCCCTTGCCTATGGCAAAAACCATCCTTTTGGCGAAATCACCAGCGAAGAGACGGTCAATAATGTATCCTTGGTCGATGTGGAACAGTTCTATCGCAATTATTTTGTGCCCGCCAATGCGTATTTGGTGGTCATTGGTGATGTTGAGTTTGACAATGTAAAAGAACTCGTTACCCAGTATTTTACCCCATGGTCCAAGGCGGTGCCGCCATCCTTTAGCTATACAGACCCTACGGATGTGCAATACACCCAAATCAATTTTGTGGACACTCCTAACGCTGTACAATCTGAAGTGGCCGTGGAGAACATCACCCACTTGAAAATGAAGGATGATGATTATCTGGCCTCGCTTTTGGCCAATAGGATCTTAGGCGGGGGGTCCCAGGCCAGACTGTACCAAAATCTGCGGGAAGACAAAGGATACACGTACGGATCGTATTCTGGCATCAGGGACAACAAATACAGCCCCATGCGTTTTGATGCCTATGCCCAAGTCCGTAATGCGGTGACGGACAGTTCGGTGGTCCAGATCTTGGAAGAAATCGATAAAATGATCCAGGAGCCGGTAACCCAAGAAGAATTGACGAATACCAAGGCTCTCTATGCTGGAAACTTTGTAATGGCATTGGAAAATCCGGCGACCATTGCCAACTACGCCCTCAACATTGAAACCGAAGATCTCCCTTCAGATTTTTACAAAACCTACCTGGAACGCATTGATGCGGTTTCCATTGCCGATATACAAAATGCGGCCAAGAAACACTTTTCCACCTCCAATGCCCGAGTGGTGGTCACTGGAAAAGGAAGTGATGTCCTGGAAAACTTGGAAAAGGTCTCCTTTAAGGGCAAAGATGTCCCAGTACTTTACTATGACAAGTATGCCAACAAAGTGGAAAAACCCAATTATAACGAAGCTGTTCCGGAAGGAGTAACTGCTGAAACCATCTTGGAGAAATACATTGACGCCATAGGAGGAAAGACCAAATTGGAAGGTGTGGAATCCTATGCCATGGTAGCCGAAGCCGTAATGCAAGGTATGGTGTTGGAACTGGAAATGAAGAAAACCACCAAGGACCAATTCATGCAAGATGTAAAGGTAATGGGCAATTCCATGCAGAAGCAGGTTTTGGATGGAGACAAAGGGTACATGGTGGTACAAGGGCAACGAAAAGACCTATCCCCTAATGAATTGGAAAAGATCAAGGAAGAATCCGCGGCATTTCCAGAACTGAACTATCTGGCCGCTGGCAACATTGACTTGGAAGGGATAGAGCGTGTAGGTGACCGAAAAGCATACCGATTAAAGATTACCGATAAGAAATCGGCCTTTTACGATACGGAAACCGGGCTTAAGCTCCAAGAAGTCTCCATAGAGGAGGTTCAGGGCCAAGAAATGCAGAACACCGTGGGATACGACAATTACCAAGATGTATCCGGAATCAAGTTTCCATTTAAACTGACCCAAGAAATGGGTCCCCAGAATTTTGAGTTCTTGGTCAAGGAAATCAAAGTCAATGAAGGGGTGACACCCGAGGACTTTAAATAATCCTGACAAATCATTAAAAAAGGCGCCTTATAAGGCGCCTTTTTCACTTTACAACCTAAAAGCTGTATTGAACAAATGCAGATAGGTTTCTCCCTGGATCATTAATGGGCACTCTACCATAATCCGCTTGGTTCACAAAGGAAAAGTTCAAGTGGTTATTATAGGTCTCGTCAAAAATGTTAGAGGCGGCCACACCAATAGATAGGTGTTCAAAAGGTTTCACCCCAAAACTTAAATCCACAACACCGTAACCATCCGTTGTACGCTCTCCGAAGGAGGAGGCAATATCCGTTTGTTTGGAGGTTAAGGTATAGGTAGCCCTGGCCCATATTTTTTCCCTTTCAAAACTAAGGTTCATACGCGTCACCAAAGGCGGTGTCAATGGAAGGGACTCGTCCAAATCTTGATTCTTGGCATACACATAGGACAATTCTGTCTTAAATGCAAAGTCATTCAAAAAAGCCAATTCGCCGTAAATCTCAAATCCTGTTTTATACGCTTTGTCCAAATTACTGAACCTTTTCACTTCGGTGGGTTCCTGCATGGGCATGTACTTCTTGTCCAATGTAGGATCTATCACGGCAACAATATAATTGTCGTAAATCGAATAATAGATCGAGGCGCCATAATCCAATCCGTTGAAAGCAAAACCATCGAAATTGGTCTTCGCCTTCATTCCCAATTCAAACTGATTGTTCACCTCGGCATCCAAATAGGGATTGCCCACATACTCGTATGGATCCTGACCTACCGTAAAATGATTGATGAATCTTTCAATCATGTTCGCGGAACGCACCCCTCTGCCATAGGCCAATTCAAACAAAAGATTGGAGGTTGCCATATATTTCACGGAAGCCGTTGTGCTTACATTATGCTCCGTACGGCTTCCCAAATTGGGATATTCCGCGACAAAATCATCTGCTGGCGCGTCTATTTTGGAATGTACCCTATCATACCTTGCCCCAATATTCAGCAAAAACTTTTCGGACAGGGGATATTTTCCCTCCACAAATGCCCCATAGTCATCTATTTGGGAATCTTGCCATACCTCATCCGTAAACGTCACGGGCATTGGCAGTAATTCCCCGGTCATCATATTCCGTTTTACCAAGCGGGTCCTATTCCCGGTTCTCCCTACGGAAAATGCATCTACCCCAGTATATAGTTTAAAGTTTTCCATGGGTCTCCATTCCAATTCAATTCTACCACCCAAGGTGGTTGCATCCACCTCAGATACGGCTTCCATCATCATAAATGTTGGCCTTAGTTCATTGGTCATAACGTGATCCACCTTGGAACGGTACACTTTTGCGTTCAACGTCTTTAATCCATTGGAAATATTGTCCAATTTATAATCCAAGGAAAGTACATTGCTATCGTCTATTTCGGTGTCCATGGGTAATCCGGCATGCAGCACATCCCGTCCGAAAGATTGTCTAAATCCCAACTGTATCCGTTGGTTTTCCGTTGGGTTATACCCCACCTGAATGCCATAATCGGTGCTTTTGAAGGACGACGGCACCTCATTTCCATCCCCATCTTCATAATTTCCAAAATCCCGGAACCCGAAATTGAAATTGGCATCAAATTGTTCCCCAACATACTTGACATTGGCAAAACTGGTAATGGCATTGCCGTTATTTTCACCCCCAAAGTTCACTTTGCCGTGATATCCTTTTTCCTGTTTTTCCACCTCTTGGGTCACCAAGTTAACAATGCCACCAAAAGTGGGTCCATACCTGAAGGTATAGGGTCCTTTGACCACTTCCACACGTTCTATCTCTTCAGGAATCACATGGGTGGTGATCGGGTCCATTCTATTGGGACAGGCATGCATCACCTTGGTACCACCATTGAACTGGACATTGAGTTGCTCATATTGTGAAGCCCTGAACGAGGGGTCTATAGCATAATTCCCTCTTTTGATCAACGCAAACCCATTGATGTCCTTAAAAAGGTCGGCCACATTCTTGGATTGGACGATCTTCTTCTCAGGTTCACTTTTAAAGGTTGAAAAAACGGGATCGGACATACTTTTCCCCTCAACCAGAACCTCATTCAACTGTATGGGTTGTTTGGTCAGGGAGTCTTGCACAGTTGAAACCTGCGCAAAGGACACACCGGTCCCAAAAAGCAAAACACAGAGTTTTGCCATTGCACTTTTACTCATTTTTGATTTTATGTTTAAGATTTATACAAGTACGACAAAGGGTGTTTTGCCGTTTTTTGGTAAAATCTTAAACCATGGGTGGCTTAATGGGCATCTCACTGAAGCAATAGGAGTAAGAATTGCTGTAGAAAAATGCGCTTCTTTTTTCTGTGTTGCCCAGTTGCACATCGTATGCAGGAAAATCCATAAAAAAGACCAAAACCTGCTCCCAACCTATTACGGGCATGGGCTGCTCGTCCTCATTGGTTTGTGCCTGGAGCATTTTGGCCAACATACATTTACCATCGCAATTAAGCTCCGGTTTATCCTTATTCTCGCAAAGTCGCTCAATAAAGTCCTCCCGATCCAAGCTGTAATACACATACATGGACGAAAAACGGAGGTTGCTCATCAATATCAACAAAGCAAAAAGACAAGCAAAAACTCCTTTTAAATCAACTATGGACCGTATTCGTAGCAACAAAATCTGTTTGAAATGCAAAGATAAGACCCTACTCCCTTTTTTTACATGAGAATAATCATCTATTAATTTTTTCTTAGACAATAGTTATATGATGGTGTTTGACATATGTTTATTTTTGTGGGTAAACAAAAAATCATGAGAAAAGTAGTTTCCATTATTGTATGTGCCATCTTGTTCATGGGCATTTCTTGTAAACAAGAAAAAAAGACCCCTGAAGGTCCAACGCAAATGCAACAGGTCATGGCCGTACATGACGAGGTAATGCCCAAAATGGGAACCCTGGGAAAGCTTGTGGGTGAACTCAAGGCAAAAGTGGATACCACGGAAGCAGGCCAGAAATATGAAAAAGCCATGAAAGACCTTCAAGAGGCCAACAAGGCCATGATGGACTGGATGAAAGGTTTTGGGGATCGATTTGATTCCGATGAAATCTTGAATGGAAAGGAGCTTACCGAACAGAAACAACTATGGCTCAATGAGGAAGAAGAAAAGGTAGAAGCCCTTAAAGAGCAGATCAATGGCAGTATAGAACGGGCAGAAGCACTTTTGGCCCAATAGTGATCATTCTTTCCATCTGAGGCTCTCCATGATTCTTCGGATATCGTTTTGGAGATACATAGCCGCTGGCAAGATGGAATCGTAATTGGGCTTGGCATAAAAGTACAATGAGCCCGTTACAAAATGATCGGTGCTATCGGTCACATAAAACTGAGATTGGGAAGCGGCATTGCCACTCACTTCGTAAAACATCCCGTAAACCTTAGCTTCCGAGTCCACATATTCCTTAGGGGCAATATTGTCCGCTTTTACCACATGCTCATAAGTGAGTTTCTGCGCATCAATGAGCAATTCCCTGATATTTCCGTCCACCTTTTTATAGGTCAAAAAAATAGACCCCTTCATCATGGGGTAGTCCAGTTCCAAGGAACAATCCTTGTTTTCCTTTAAGGAAGAAAGAGTATTTTGATCAAAGGTATAGGCACAGTCCGTATTTGCATTGGTGTAGGCCGCTTTGGGGTATTCCAAACGCAGCATCGCTTTAGGCTTGGGCAGCACATCTTCCTTGCATCCCACAAAAACCATTGCAATCAGAAAACAAACCAAAGGACTATACTTCATGGGGCAGTGTGACTTTTATACGTTTCAATCTTTTTTTATCCAGACTTTCCACGATGAATTGATACTTATTAAAGAGTACTTTCTCTCCTTGTTTGGGAAAGCTTCCTGAAATTTCCAAAACAAACCCGGCAATGGTCTCGGACTCCCCCTTTTTGGCCTCGAACTCTTCCTCATCATCTATTTTGGTCACCCGATAGAAATCTTTCAATGCCGTTTTGCCATCAAAGACATAGTTGAGGTCATCCAGTTTTGAAAAAATAAGGTCCTCGTCATCAAACTCATCACTGATATCCCCAACAATTTCCTCGATGATATCCTCCAAAGTAACAATCCCTGAGGTACCTCCATACTCATCCACCACTACGGCCAAATGGTTCTTTTTCTCCTGAAATTCCAACAAAAGATCATCCAGTTTTTTGTTCTCAGGAACAAAATAGGGTTCCCTGACCAAGGACATCCAACTGAAACTTTTTCTCTCAATGTACGGCAACAGGTCCTTTACATATAGAACCCCCAACACATTGTCCATATTTTCCGAAAACACGGGAACTCTGGAATAGCCGTTTTTTTTGATTTCCGCAAGAACCTCAGGAAATTTCATCTTCTCGTTCAGGGCAAAAATATCGATACGGGGCCGCATCACCTGCTTGGTATCCGTATTGCCAAAGGTCACGATACCTTCCAATATTTTCTGTTCCTCTTTGGTGGTATCCCCTTCTGAAGCGAGTTCCAATGCCTGCGATAAATGGTTTATGCTGAGATTGGATTTTTGTTTTCCCAATTTATCCTCCAAGTATAGTGTACTGGAACGCATTGGAGCGCTCAAGGGTGTAAACAACGTACTCAAAACCTTTAGGGGTATTGCCATAAAATAGGAAAACTGTACCCGGTTCCTATTGGCATAGATCTTGGGTAAGATCTCCCCGAACATCAAAATGAGAAAGGTGGCCACTACCACTTCCAACAAAAAACGGAGGGTACCATCTATCCCTGCAAAAATGGTCTCCCCAATGGAACTGAACAGGAGGACAATCCCTATATTGATGGCATTGTTGGCAATCAATATCGTGGCCAAGAGCTTTTTAGGTTTGTCCAACAATTGTGCAACTATCTTGCCCTTGGAGCTATCTTTTTCCTGCATTTCGTTCAGATCGGTCTGAGACAGACCAAAAAGAGCCACTTCGGCAGCTGAAATCAAGGCCGATCCTCCCAACAAAAACAAAAGCACGATAACTTTTATGGTGAAAATACCATTAAGGGTAGTAAAGAAAAACGCCAAACAATGGGGCTCGGGATCCAAATTGTATTGCTTTAACTTATATTCTTAGAATGGCAGGTCATCATCCTCTTCGGTCTCATCCATAGGTGCCGCAGGCCCAGAGACCTTCTGCGTTTCTTGTCTGGGAGAATTGTCCGGCATCTGCTGGGCATTGGCCATACTCTCTTTCTTGGTGGTCAAGAAGGTAAAATCCTGGACATGTACTTCAGTGGAATACCTAGTGTTTCCATCCTCTCCCTGCCACTGTCTATTCTTGAGCCTTCCCTCAACATATACCTTATCCCCTTTGCTCAAATATTTTTCACAGATTTCGGCAGCCTTGTTCCGTACCACAATATTATGCCAATCCGTATTGGTCACTTTTTCACCGGTCTGCCTATTGGTATAGGTTTCATTGGTGGCCAAGGGGAACCGACCAATGCAATTTCCTCCTTCAAAATAGTGGATTTTCACTTCGTCTCCCAAATGCCCGATCAGCATTACTTTATTCAATGTTCCGCTCATATCTCTTTAATTAGTCAAAAGTACTAAATTTTAAATGTTTGGATGAAATCCGCGATCAAAACTGGCACAGGAAATTCCACTAGTTGTTCCCATGAAATTCCATCAGATAAAAGCTCCTTGGTTTCAATGATCCAGAATCTGGTATATAAATGCTGATGCGACAGTTTGTGGACAACGGGTGTTTCATTATAAACGGACAAAGAAACCCTTGATGGAAAACCATCATCCAAATGTTGGGTCAGTTCCTTTTCGTGGATCTCCTTTTCAGATTCCAATAAAGGAAACTGATATAAGTTCTGCCAAATGCCCTTCCCCGTCCGTTGTTCCAACAAGGTGTTTTTATTACTATCCAAAAAGACCATATAATTAAAGTATCGTGTTCTGGTCTTGGTCTTGTTCAGCTTTATGGGCAGGATATCCACTTTATTGTCTTTCAGGGCCACACAACTCTCTTGCAAGGGACATAGCATGCAATACGGTTTTTTGGGTGCGCATTGCATGGCGCCAAACTCCATGATGCCTTGATTGTAATCCCTGGCATCATCAACATCCATTACCTTTCGTGCCAATTCCTTAAAATGTTTGATCCCTTCAGAACTATTGATGGGCATATCCACGCCATAATACCTGGCCAAAACTCGGTATACATTACCATCTACAACAGGTTCGGGTATATTGAAACATATGGAAGCTATGGCACTGGCGGTATAATCCCCTATCCCTTTCAAGGATTTTAGACCTTTGTAGGTTTGGGGGAATTCCCCATTCCATTCATTGACCACCATTTGGGCGGTTGCATGCAAATTTCTAGCCCTGGAATAGTACCCCAACCCCTGCCATAGCTTCAATACTTTTTCCTCTGGCGCACTTGCCAAATCATGAACCGTTGGAAAAGCCTCCAAAAATTTGTGGTAATATGGAGTTCCCTGTACCACCCTAGTCTGTTGAAGTATGATTTCGGACAGCCAGATTTTATAGGGATCCTTGGTGTTTCTCCAAGGTAATTCGCGTTTGTTTTGGTGGTACCATTTTAAAATTTCCTGGGAAAAAGACATGTAGAAAAATACGATTGTGGGAATGTGTTAGTTTATATACTTAAAATTAAAGGCTTTAAACGAAAGATTAATTTTAATGTTTATATTTGCAAGCCAAAAAAATAAGAAAAATAATCAAGAGAAATGACGAAAGCAGATATTGTAACTAGAATCTCAGAGAAGTTAGGTATTGAGAAAGGAGACGTTCAGGCAACAGTTGAATCATTTATGGAGGAGGTAAAATCGTCCTTGGAGAATGGAGACAATGTGTATTTAAGAGGTTTCGGAAGCTTTATCATCAAGACAAGAGCGGAAAAAACTGGTAGAAACATTTCAAAGAACACTACCATCAAAATTCCTGCACACAATATTCCTGCCTTCAAACCTGCAAAGGTTTTTGTAGAAGGCGTAAAAAGTAATGTACAAGTAAAATAATATAACTAACACTAAAGCAAGAGCCCTATGCCGAGTGGTAAAAAAAGAAAAAGACATAAGGTAGCTACACACAAGCGCAAGAAGCGTAGAAGAGCTAACAGACACAAGAAAAAGTAGTTGTTGCAACTACTTTTTCATTTTACAAAAACACGTTCTTTGACATAGAGATTCAAGAAACGAATTTCAATCGGTTTGAAATAGAACCGATACCATATATATTGTTTAATCATTTATCCCATAAACACTAACTATCGGGATAAATTTAAAATCGATTCAGGTGAATAGAGAATTAATTGTTCGATCTAGTCCCGAAGCAGTCGATTTTGCCTTACTAAAGGATGGAAAACTTATAGAATTACACAAAGAGGAGGACAACAACAACTTTTCCGTAGGGGATATCTTTCTAGCCAAGATCAGAAAACCCGTTACCGGCCTCAATGCGGCATTTGTCAATGTAGGTTATGAAAAAGATGCATTCCTGCATTATCATGACCTTGGCCCGCAACTCTCTTCCATGTTGAAATTCATCAAAAAAGCAAGAACAGGGAAGGTAAAGGATTATACCCTGAAAGATTTTCCATTTGAAAAAGACATCGACAAGAATGGCAGCATCAATGATGTGATCAAAGCCAATCAGTCATTATTGGTACAAATTGTAAAAGAACCCATTTCCACCAAAGGACCCAGGATAAGCTCAGAGCTTTCCATTGCCGGTCGCTATTTGGTCATGGTTCCATTTTCCGATCGTGTCTCGGTATCGCAAAAGATAGCGAGCAAGGAAGAAAAGGACAGGCTCATACGTCTTGTAAAGAGTATTAAGCCCAAAGGATTTGGTGTTATCATCCGTACCGTTGCAGAAGGCAAAAAGGTTGCAGAACTGGACAAAGATCTTCAGAACTTGGTATCCAAATGGATAGCAATGTGCAAGAAATTGCCAAGAGCACCGCACCCCTCAAAGGTTTTGGTAGAGGTCAATAGGGCCTCATCCATATTGAGGGATGTTTTCAACGATTCCTTTACCGGAATCCATGTTGATGACGAAACTCTTTATAATCAGATCAAAGATTATGTACACGAGATCGCACCCGAAAAGGAATCCATTGTAAAGCAGTATTCCGGTTCCGCCCCCATTTTTGAAAAATTTGGAATTGAACGTCAGATCAAGACCTCTTTTGGAAAAACGGCCTCCATGAGCCGTGGGGCATATCTGGTCATAGAACATACCGAAGCGCTCCACGTCATAGACGTGAACAGTGGTAACCGTTCCAACAAGGCCAAGAACCAAGAAGATACCGCTTTGGAGGTAAACCTACTGGCCGCATCCGAAATTGCAAGACAATTACGCCTGCGTGACATGGGAGGAATTATCGTTGTGGACTTCATAGATATGACCCGAGGTGAACACAGAAGAAAGTTATTTGATCACCTACGGGAAGAAATGAAGGACGATAGGGCAAAACACAAAATTTTGCCCCCCAGTAAATTTGGTCTCATCCAGATTACCAGACAAAGGGTACGTCCCGAAATGAACATCAAGACCAGCGAGGAAAATCCCAATGGCAGTGGTGCCGAGGTGGAAGCCCCCATTGTCTTGATAGACAAAATCCAAGTAGATCTTGAGCGAATCCTAAAAAGCAAGCAAGCGAACAATGGCATTGTCTTGAACATACATCCGTTCATTGCCGCTTACCTGACCAAGGGATTCCCGTCCATACGTTCCAAATGGTTTATGGACAACAAAAAATGGATAAAAATCCAGCCAAGGGATGCTTACAAATACCTTGAATACCGTTTTAAGGACAAAGACGGTAAAACATTACATATATAAATAAGAAGCGGCTCCGCAATGGGGCCGCTTTTTTGTTTTATGTACATTTGGCAAATGCATCATACCAAAAGCTATACCCTCCCTGAGGCCACAAAAAAATTGGAACGTTATTGCGCCTACCAAGAGCGCTGTCATTACGAGGTTGTGGAGAAATTAAAAGGGATGCGCATGATTCCAGAGGCCATTGATCATATTGTTGCCCACCTTATCCAAGAAAACTACTTAAACGAGGAACGATTTGCCAAGAGTTTTGCCCGGGGGAAGTTCAATATCAAAAAATGGGGCAGAAAACGCATTGTAAGGGAATTGCAGCAACGTGAAATCTCCATATTCAACATTAAAAGTGCCCTCGCGGAAATCAATGAGGAAGACTACCTTACCACTTTGGATGAGCTTGCCAAAAAACGTTTGGACCAAATCAAGGAAAGTAACCTTCAAAAAAGAAAAAAGAAGTTGGCCGACTACCTATTTTACCGTGGATGGGAAAGCCACCTGGTCTATGAAAAGCTGCATGAGCTGATCTAGGCCCTATTTCTGCGCAACCAATCGCTGTGTTCTTGTCACGGCCTTCTCGTTTTTCCAATCAATCCATTTTTGCCCTTTCATTTTGCGCATAAAATTGTCAAAATGACGCATAAAGAAAATATTGTACACGGCCTTGCCAAAGTTTTTTGGCTTTCGAGCAATGGCTCGTAGACTCATGGAAAATCCTGGGGTTATGTACTTCATATGGTGCCAATACCCTTCGGGTATATACAGTACATTGCCGTGCTCCAATTGGGCCACATGTCCTTTGGCTTGTTGCAATGCAGGCCATTTTTCCAAATCGGGGTCCGCAAAATCAATATCCTCCCTTGTAATCAGGGAATGTGGGATTTTGTACAAAAACTTGGTTTCGGATTGCGCGTATAGGATACATTGCTTCTTCCCTTCAAAATGAAAATGGAAGATATTGGCCAAGTCTATATCGTAGTGCATAAAGGTGTGCGAATCACTTCCCCCAAAAAACAACATGGGCAATCCTTTCATCAACCGAAGTCCAAAATCGGGATACGAAAAGTCTTTTTGCAACTGGGGCACTTCCTTTAAGACGTTCCAAAGAAAAATGCGGTACTTGGTCGGTTCCCTTTTTAAAAGATCCACGTACTCGGCCATCTTCATTTTTGCATGTGGTTCGTTGAAGCCCTCATCGTGCTTTACGGGGCGATCATCATAGAGGGGAACCGTCTTTTCACCCGCCACCTCTTTCATATAATCCAGATTCCATTTGGAATACGCAGGCCAATCCTCAATAAAGCGCTCAATGACTACAGGCTTCTGGGGCTTGAAATATTTTTTGAGAAACTCCCTTTTGGTCAGGGTCTTTTCCCGAGGTATCTGTTCAAGATTTAGCTTCAAGATTTCAAGGAGTTTGAAACCACTAAATTAATAAAAGGTTTTGAAATGCTTACCTAAACCTTATTCCTTGGAAGCCAAGTTACTTTTTGCTTAGCAACTTCGTTTCCGTTCTATTTAAAACTATATCGCAAACCAAACAAAACATTACTTGGTGGCATAGGTACAAAACCAGACTCTATGTAATCTGCATCGAAAATATTACTTGCTGTAATGGTAAACTCCGCCTGTTTTACTCTAACCGCCAATGATGCATCCCAAACATTATAGGTTTGTCCGGTAGTACGTTCTGCATACTTGTAAATTATGTTTTGACGAACATTTTTGAACAATTGCGTGCTTAAGCGCGTGGTATATTGGTGTTTTAGAGTGTTTAAGGAGTAACGGGACAGTTCTTCGTTTTGATCAAAAATATTGTCATCTAAAAACGCATAGCCCATACTTAAGGTTTGCGCAAAGTCTTTGAACTTAAAATTATAAGCAGCATCCAGCTCTAGACCTTTGGTATTTACTTCCGTAATGTTTGTAGCTACAAACACATCCTCAGAAGCATCGTTTCTAATATAATCTATTAGATTGTCTGCGTCTCTATTAAAAACGGCAACGCTGGCATTAAATTTAGGAGAGGTGTACTTTAAGCCTACTTCTTGCGCAAAGGCTTCTTCCGGCTCCAAATCTTCGTTACCACTAGTAACTGGGTCATTGTAGAATAAATCTGTATACGTTGGTATACGGTAGGTATAACCAATATTACCATATACTTTAAACGTATTGGTAAGGTTATACCCTATATCCAAACCAGGGAATGCTTTAACCTTAAAGTCAGAAAAATACGTTATCGCCACACCTGGCGTAATATCCAACTTGCTATCTGCTATACTAAAACGGTGCTCTAAAAACACATTGGACATGAAACGATTTCGGCTACCTAGGCTATTACTTCTTAAATGGATTTTAGAAAACTCTACCCCAAATCCTGTAATTCCCAATTTAGAGGCATAAGAGGCATTGGTTTCTACCCCAACCTTGTTAGAAATATGCATGTTCCTATAAAAACCAGGCTCATTTCGTCTCAAAAGAAACAAGTCTTGGTTACGCTTCCAATAGATTCTTGGCTGTATTTTTAGCTTGTTTTTCTTAAAGGTGGTAGAAAACACCAACAGGCTGTTTTGGGTTTCTTCGTACTCATGAAATGTAGGATTGGCAGTATAAAAATTTTCAGCTCCAAAATTACGCTCCAAGAAAGTAGCCGTCATTTCTATAGGCTGTGCATTTTTATTGAAAATACTCTTTAAATAGTAATTGCCATTATCATAATCTGAGTTATTTCTATACCCCTCGGATGTCATTCTTCCCACATGTAGTATATGCGTCGAGTTTTCCTTATCCACACCAGCAGTTGCACTGCCATTCAATTGCCCAAAAGAACCCGCTTCCACATTTAAGGAAACCGCATTATCCAAACTCTTCTTGGTTATGATATTGATCGCACCAGCAAATGCATTTTGCCCAAAAACCCGAGCTGCCGGACCCTTTATAATTTCTATTCTTTCAATAACCTCCAATGGCAAGGCTGCATTCATGGTATGGTGACCCGTTTGCGCATCGTCCATTTTAACGCCATCTATCAATAATAAAGTTTGGTCAAAACCACCACCTCTTATATACAAATCTGCTTGACTACCACCAGTACCACGTCTTCTTATATCTACACCCGCTACTTGTTGTAACAAATCCGCCACATTTACAGCAGCACTATTTTTAATATCATTGGAAGAAATGATATTAATGGTTCTTGAATTTTCCTTGAAAGGAAGGTTAATTCGGTTTGCGGTCACCACAACTTCACTTAACGAATCTACCTTTACACTAGCATCGTCTTGTTGCGCTTTTAGCTGAAAAGCAACTGCCAGTAATATCACAGAAAATAAAATTGATTTCTTCATTATGTACGCTTGTATGGTAAGTTTTTACGTCAATTAATTTTATGCTGCAAAAGTCTTAACTTTCCGGACGATTAAACTAGTCCAGTTTTAAAACAATGAATAGTCCGGTTTTTGATGTATTGGTAAAACTAATAACTATAGACAAGTCTATGGTACAACCTGTATACGTTCAGGTGGCACAACAGATTACCAACGCCATTCAACGTGGTTATCTGGAAAAAGGAAGTAAGTTGCCCGGAACACGGGCTTTAAGTGAGTTATTGAACGTTCATCGCAATACAGCAGTAGCCATCTATGATGAATTGTCCTCGCAAGGTTGGGTAGACATCATACCCAACAAGGGAACTTTTGTGGTAGTACCAGAAGATTCCAAAGTAAAGATCAAAGCGACCATTCAGCATATCAATCAAGTTTATGAGTATCCAAAAACTCCAGGATTCCCATTCCAACAATCCTTTAATTTGGCATCTACCAAAGAGGAGACCTCTGCGAAATATTCCATAAATGATGGTAAGCCCGATTTAAGATTACATCCCGTGCACCAATTTTCTAAATGGTATAGCGCTGCAATGAAACGAAAACCTTTGATCAACAAATGGAATAGAACCAGTGCATTGATACCTTCTGTTTTTAGCACCCAACTTTGCAACTACTTAAATGCCACCAGGGGCTTCCATATAAAACCAACCCATTTATTAAATACCCGCAGTACGGAAATGAGCCTATATATTGTTTCACAGGTATTAATACATCCAGGGGATTTGGTCCTGGTTGGACAACTTAGTAATTATGTGGCCAACATGATATTTCAACAAGCTGGGGCAAAGATAAAAACAGTGCCTGTGGATGATGAGGGATTGGATATTGGTTATATAAAGAAGCATTTTATACAGGAGCACATTCGCTGTATCTATGTTTGCTCCAACAGGGACTATCCTACAACGACAACATTGAGCACCAAAAGAAGACTGCAATTATTGGAATTGGCCAAAACGCATGGTTTTGCCATAATTGAGGACGATTTTGACCATGATTTTCAGTTTGAAGGGTCTTCTATGTTGCCCATGGCAAGTGCAGATGCCAATGGGAATATTATTTATTTGGGTAAACTGGGACAATCTTTATTTCCAAGTTTTCATACAGGGTTTGTGGTGGCGCCAGATCAGGTAATTACCGAAGCCAATAATTACTTGCAACTATTGGACACCCAAGGAGACCTCATACAGGAACAAATGCTTTCTGAACTAATATCGGAAGGTGAAATATACCGGCTCAAGAAAAAAAATATAGTAACCTACAAACAACGTAGGGATACTCTATGCGGTCTTTTAAAAGAATATTTTAACCACGCACTTGATTGGCAAATACCTACTGGAGGGCTTGCCTTGTGGTTGCAATTTAAAAACCACATATCCTTGTTGAAACTAGCCGAAGAAGCTGAAAAACTGGATGTGTTCCTACCAAAAACCATTCTCTATCAAGATAAAAATACCTGCGCCATACGTTTTGGGTATGGGCATTTAAATGAGGAGGAACTTAAAATCGTAATTGAAAAGTTACAACAAGCATACCTACAGTTAGTAGCTGCTTAAAATAAAAAGAGACCATTTAAAAATGGTCTCCTTAAACATTCAAATTTATCTATCTTGCAAAGATGACAATCAATAGCCAAAAAACTTAATCGGGACCGTGCTCAAAAAAATTACCAACCTTACCTCGCCCAATTACAAAACCCTGGATTGGAAAACGGTTCTTCTGATTTTGTTCCTTGTCGCCTTTTTTATACGGTTTCCCTTTTTCTTCCGAGATTATGTGGATCGGGATGAAAGTACGTTCATCATCATGGCGCAGTCATGGGTAAACGGACATCTGCCCTACACCCAACTTTGGGACCTGAAACCACCCATTACCTTTTTGTTCTTTGCAGTCATTATTAAAATATTCGGCAAGAGTTTTTTGGCCATTCGGTTGTTTGGGACCTTATTGGTAGCCCTCACCGCATTGTTCACTTACGGAATGGCCAATACGATTACATCCAAAAAAGTGGCTTTTTGGGTCGCTATGTTCTGTGTGTTCTTCCAAAGCTTGTTTGGGAGCCTACAAGGGGTAATGTCTGAACATATCTGTACCTTTTTCTTTGTGGCCGGGATATATCTTTTATTGACCAAGGACTCTATAAAATGGTATTTTTTAATTGGAATCCTTTTTGGATTGTCCGTAATGTCCAAATTGAACATGGTATATCCTGTTTTGGGAGTTGGAATCTATTTTTTGTGGGAAGGATTTGCCATAAAGCAATTTGGGACTATCCTAAAAAAAATGGTTTTCATGGGAACAGGTTTTTTGTTTGTACTGGTCCTCACAGCATTGCCGTATTATCTTGAAGGTCATTTACAAGTGTGGTGGCAATCCATTTTTGAGGCGCCTTTGGCCTATTCCGATTCCAAATTCCATTCCCCATTGAAAGTATTGCCTTTTGTGGTTGCTATTCTTGGCCTGCTTGCAGCAGGGTTTGCCTCAAAAAAGATTGACATTAAGTCAAGGTCTTTACAAATATTGACGGTTATTGTCATTGCCATCCTTATCTCGTTCATGCAAACCGGTAAGGTGAACGGCCACTATATGATCCAGCTTTACCCTTTTGTCTTGATTCCTTTTGGAATTATGATTGGTAAGCTCCTCCCTGAAAAGAAAATTTTTAAGCCATTGGCCATAGTACTTCTGCTATTACTCCCAATGGAGGCCTATTTGGAATTCGTAAACATTGTTGGGAACAAGATGCAAAAAGGATCTTTTTTCAACGGGGAGGGGATAGACGTTCCCAAGTATATTGAAGCCCATGATCTGGACACCAAAAACATCTTTTTTACCGAGTACCATATTGGGTATTGGGTATTGGGGGTCAATCCTCCCACCAAAGCCGTGACCCATCCAAGTAATATTGCCCGGGAGGAACTATATCCCTACATGGAAAACCCCAGAAAAATGGGCATGGAGGAATTACAATATATCATGGACGTCCTGAAGCCCAAGACTATAGTAGCACGAAAAGGCAAAAAAATATTCGATAAAAAATTGGTGGAGTACAATGAATATATTGATGCCTATTTGACCCAACACTACTTCCTACTTGCCACTGTGGATCGTGGTCTTATTTACCAGCGCCTAGAATAATTCCAGTAAAAAATAATTTCATCCAGCAGGCTTGGTAATAAAATTGCATTGCATGCATTGGTACTTTCTCGGTTCAAAGAACGGAAACAGCTTATAGAAGACGTTACTTCTTGAGTAATAAATTTCGGATTTTGTGGCCTTGCAATTGGGGCAGACAACAGGATTGCCAAAATCATCGGTTGCATAGTTACGAACTTCATCAAAAATTTCCTTGGCCCGTTCCTTGTCTCTCGAGTATACTTGAAGCTTAACTCCTCCCAAAGCTGCACTAATCAAGGGGTCTGAATTAATGGTGGCTTCATCCCTTAAAAAAACAGGGATACCCTCCGCTTCCAATTTGCCCTTAATAACTACGGCATCCGCTGGAAACTCAAAGCTTCCCAAAGTGTAAAATTCAGTTTTCATCCTTTCAAAAATTTTGAGGGTTTGCAAAACGTTTGAAATTTCTCCTTTTGTATTGAAGGCCTGCAAACAAAATCGCAATCGCTCAATTTCTTGTTAAAATAGTCGATATTTTAAAATAGCTGCCGAAAAATTTCTCCATAACACAAATGTAGTTCTTCCTGTTTTTAAGCCCTATCTTAGGGCGTCATAAACCTATTGAAAATGAAACTTGTTCTCTCCTTTTTTGCAATACTTTCCGGTTTGTGGTCCATGGCACAGACCAATTCCTATACTATTTCGTTTGGGAATGCCGTACACCACGAGGCATCCATAAATGCAACTTTTCCTGATTTGGAGGGAGATACCATTTCCTTTCGGATGAGCCGTACTTCTCCAGGGCGATATGCCTTGCACGAATTCGCCAAGAATGTCTATGGATTTAAGGCTTTTGACAGTAAGGGAAACGCATTATCGGTTCATCGGCCCAATCCTTATGAATGGCAAGTTACCGGTCATGATGGCTCTATTCAGGTTCAGTATACCTTGTTTGCCAATCGCGGTGATGGGACCTATTCCCAAATTGATGAGACCCATGCCCATTTGAACATTCCCGCTACCTTTATGTATGCTCCTTCCCTCAGCGAACGCAACATTGAAGTAACCTTTGATGTCCGAGAGGATCTAAACTGGAAAGTGGCCACCCAATTACCCCTGGTTTCTGGTACCACCTATTCTGCGCCCAACCTTTACTATTTTATGGACAGTCCTACCGAGATCAGTGACTTTATGCTTCGGTCTTTTGAGGTTGATGGCAAGACCATTCAGCTAGCCCTTCATCACAATGGAACCGAAGCGGAGGCCGACACCTATTTTGAAAAAGTAAAAAAGGTGGTCTTGGCGGAAAAGGATGTTTTTGGTGAGCTTCCCAAATTTGATCATGGCACCTATACCTTTTTGGCCTGTTACATTCCCAATGCTTCCGGGGATGGTATGGAACACCGAAATTCTACCATTGTAACCAGCACCCGTAGTTTGGCCAATGGAGGAATGGAGCGCAACATCGGTACGGTGTCCCACGAGTTTTTCCATGCGTGGAACGTGGAACGTATCCGTCCAAAGTCCTTGGAACCTTTTGATTTTGAAGCTGCCGATATGAGTGGTGCGCTTTGGTTCGCTGAAGGCTTTACCAGTTATTATACCAATCTTATCTTGTGCAGGGCGGGCCTGATATCCCCAAAAGAATATGTGGAGGGCATTACCGGTACCTTTAATTATGTATGGAATTCTCCGGCACGGCAGTTTTTCAACCCTATTGAGATGAGCTATCAAGCTCCCTTTGTTGATGCAGCCACTTCGGTAGATCCCGTGAACAGGGACAATACCTTTATCTCTTACTATTCCTATGGCAGTGTCCTAGGTTTGGCCCTGGACCTTTCTTTGCGTGAAAATGGTCTTACCCTCGATGATTTTATGAAGTTCGTTTGGCAACAATACGGAAAACCTGAAGTTCCCTATACCCTAGAAAACCTTCATGATGCCCTCAACGCATTTGCGGGGGAAAAGTTTGGGGATGATTTCTTCAATACCTATATCTATGCAAGTGGGATGCCCGATTATGTTTCTTTGCTGAACTCTGTTGGGGTGAATCTGCAACAGCCTAAAACAGAACCTTATTTTGGGGCCTATACGTCCATGAATCCTGATAATTCAGGGTATAAAATATTGAGAAATCCCATTATGGGCAGCCCTGCCTACCTTGCCGGATTGGACAATGGCGATGTAATCCTTAACATCAATGGCACTTCTTTTTCCGAAGATCAAGACTTTTTGGATTACCTGAAGCAATTCAATATAGGAGATTCCTTAAAAGTGAGCTTTAGCCGTTATGGTGTGCCAAAAACTGCCTCGTTGATCTTACGCCCGAGTCCCGATTATTCCATCCATCTTATGGAGGACAAGGAGCAAACTCCATCAACCCCAATGCTTCAACAGCGGAAAAGTTGGTTAAAACAGGAATAGATGATTTACTATAAACAGGCAAGTTCCACACAAGAACTGGAACAGATCCTTTCCCTTCAGCAAAAAAACTTGGCCAAAAGCCTAACCACGGACGAGCTGGAAAACGAAGGCTTTCTCACCGTGGAACATTCCATGGAGATCCTACAGGCCATGAATGAGGAATGTGGGCACATCATTGCTTTGGAAGATGGTGAGGTCATTGGATATGCCCTTTGCATGCATCCCAAATTTGCCGACTCCATTGAAGTTTTACAACCCATGTTTGTTGAAATCAACAAGGCAGTGGCAGGCAAAAGCAACTATATGGTCATGGGGCAAATCTGCGTTTCCAAGAGCCATAGGGGAAAAGGTATTTTTAGAAATCTATACCTTACCATGAAAAATAAGCTTCCCGAAGGTTTTGACACCATTATTACCGAAGTTGATGAAAAAAATCAGCGTTCATTACAGGCCCATTTAGCGATTGGCTTTAAGAATTTAAAAAGTCATATGAGCAATGGACAGAAATGGAGAATAATACTAATGGAATAATTTACTGGGGTTTGGTTTCGACCCATTTTTTATCATATGGGTCTGTTGCGTCCAAAAGGTCAACTCTTAGCGACTTTGCTATATGAAGTCCCATATTATATGAGGGTTCCATAAAAGAATTCTCATAAACGTTGAAATGCCTATTATTAGCATACCAAAGATTAACATCATATGTAAATTCACCGTTGGTTTTTGGCTGCTTAAATACAGAAACATATTTGACTTCCGGCAACTTTTTCCATCTGCCTATGTGTATTGGCCCGACAGAATATTCCATCTTATATTTTTTAGACTTTAAATCGAAATGAACACTCTTCACCATAGAAAAAATAATTCCTTACACCAGAGCGAACACCCCTATTTCAAAATTTCCGACAATCCACTTTTTATAGTTATTGTCAAGGTCAAAAAGATTAATTCCAAAAAAATACAATAGCAATAGGACTATGCCAATGGTAAAGAAAAAAGATGCCAAAATCAATTGTAAGATTGATCTATTTCCCTCAGAAATAATAACCCCTTCCGTTTTCATCTAAATTCTAAAATAAAAAAAAGCCGCCCAATTGGGCGGCTTTTTTTTTCGTGAATTTGTTTGTTAATCGGCCAAGACAATTATTTTGTTGTCTTTCATCTCTATTGTTCCACTGGTAATGGACAGTACAGTTTCGCCGTTTTTCCCTGCGGAAAATTTATCCTTAAAAGCTTCATCAATTTTGATGTCCCCTTTTACCCTGACGTTTCCAGCTTGCAACAAAGAAACAATCGGGGCGTGATTTTCCAACATTTGAAACTCTCCATTTACACCAGGTACCGTAACCGAGGTTACATCGCCTGAGAATAAAGTCGCTTCGGGTGATACTATTTCTAAATACATATTTTCTATTGTCATTCCTGCGAAAGCAGGAATCTTTTTCAATTTGACTCAATTAATAATGAGATTCCTGCTTTCGCAGGAATGACATTACGCTTCCGCCAACATTTTTTCTCCGGCCTCGATAGCTTCTTCGATGGTACCTTTAAGGTTGAAGGCAGATTCTGGCAAGTGATCCAATTCACCGTCCATGATCATGTTAAATCCTTTAATGGTATCCTTAATGTCTACCAATACCCCAGGGATACCAGTAAACTGCTCCGCTACGTGGAAAGGCTGTGACAAGAAACGTTGTACACGTCTTGCTCTACCTACGGCCAATTTATCTTCTTCAGAAAGCTCTTCCATACCCAAGATGGCAATAATATCCTGAAGTTCTTTATATCGTTGCAACAACTCTTTTACACGTTGCGCACATCCGTAGTGTTCTTTACCCAAAATATCCGGAGTCAAAATCCTAGAAGTAGAATCCAAAGGATCCACAGCAGGGTAGATACCCAATTCCGCAATTTTACGGGAAAGTACGGTAGTTGCATCCAAGTGGGCAAATGTTGTTGCAGGAGCAGGATCCGTCAAGTCATCCGCAGGAACGTAAACCGCCTGTACAGAAGTAATGGAGCCTCTTTTGGTTGATGTAATCCTTTCCTGCATGGCACCCATTTCGGTAGCCAATGTAGGTTGGTAACCTACCGCAGATGGCATACGACCCAAAAGTGCGGATACCTCAGAACCAGCTTGGGTGAAACGGAAAATATTATCCACAAAGAACAATACATCCTTCCCTTGTCCGTCTCCGGCACCATCACGGAAATACTCGGCAATGGTCAATCCAGATAGGGCCACACGGGCACGGGCACCGGGAGGTTCGTTCATCTGACCGAACACAAAGGTTGCCTTGGATTCTTTCATGGCCTTCTTGTCCACTTTGGACAAGTCCCATCCGCCTTCTTCCATAGAATGCAAGAAAGCATCACCATATTTTATAATTCCCGACTCCAACATCTCACGAAGCAAGTCGTTTCCTTCACGGGTACGTTCCCCAACACCAGCAAACACGGAAAGTCCACCGTGACCTTTTGCAATGTTGTTGATCAACTCTTGGATCAATACGGTTTTTCCAACACCCGCACCTCCGAACAATCCAATTTTACCACCTTTGGCATAAGGCTCGATCAAATCGATTACCTTGATCCCAGTAAAAAGTACTTCTGTTGAAGTGGAAAGGTCCTCAAATTTTGGCGCTTCCCTGTGAATGGGCAATCCATTGTCTCCAGCTTTAGGAAGGTTTTCCATACCGTCAATGGCATCACCGATCACGTTGAATAGGCGACCGTACACATCTTCTCCGATCGGCATTTGAATTGGAGCACCCGTGGCCACTACTTCAACACCTCTACTCAAACCATCGGTAGAGTCCATGGAAATGGTCCTTACGGTATTCTCACCAATGTGGGATTGTACCTCCAATACCAATTTGGAACCATCCGCTTTGGCAATTTCAAGGGAATCATAAATCTTGGGAATCTCAGTTCCCGACTCAAACTCAACATCAATGACCGGGCCAATAATCTGGGCAACCTTACCTGTAACTTTAGACATTACTGTGTTTATTTTTAATTGAATACGAGGAAAAAACCGTTTTTTTTCCGGCTGCAAAGATATACTTTTCCCTTTGTAATCAGAAACTAAAAATCTTCTTTTTTAACAATAAAAAAGGCACTGAAAAAATCAGCGCCCTTGAATATTTTTTTTGGTAATGCTCTATGGATTGATGGTCCATGAAACATAGTAGATGGAACCAATGTTTCCTGTACCCACAGCGGTAAAGTACTCATCTCCCAATATATTGGAGCCTCCAACCTTGAAAATGGATTTTATACTTGGAACGGCGTAGTTCAACTGCGCATCCAATACTGTAAAGGAAGGAATGTCGCCATCCGCGAAAGATGCTTCCCAGAAATAGCTGTCGCTCCACCTGTAGTTCACATTAAATCCAAAATTTGTGAAAAGCTCTTGGTTTCCAAAAGATGCCTTCACCTTATGTTTTGGAGTGTTGAAGTTTGTTCTAAGATCCGGGAACTTCCCTTCATCAATATCCAATTCGGCAAAGGTATAGTTTACCCCTAGATCAAAGTTACCCAGTTTGGTGTCTACTCCTACCGTTGCCCCGTAGGAGTTAATATCCTGATCGGAGTTGGTATAGGTTTGATACACTTGATAGTCTCCATTTTGAAGCGCCAACAAGGACAATCCTCCATCCCCGGCTTCACCATAGAACGGAACGGCTGTAGTAGTATTGGCCAAGAAGTTTTTGTACTTGTTGTAGTACCCACTCAAATCAATGGTGAACTTCCCAATTTGGGCCCTATACCCTGCTTCATACGCGGTAATTTCCTCGGGCTGCACCAAAGGTGTGTTGACGGCTTCGGGCGCCCCAGCTTGTAGGGAAGCGGTAGAATAGGCATTTTCATAGGCAGCACGACCCACAATTTCCACTGTGGCAGGCATCCCAAGATTATCTTGAGCGGCTTGACTTACATCGAATGTTCTCACATCCCTGTCCAGGTTAGCTGGAGCTGAACCTACCAAGATGGCACGACCGGCATTCAGTCCAATGAACAAATCCTGTGTAGTCGGGTTTCTGAAACCTTGTTGTACCGACACCCTAAAATTGTGGTTTCTGTTTTCACCTGCCGTATAAGCCAATGAGATTCTTGGCGAAAGGAAACCGTCAAAAAATTCGTTTTTATCATAGCGTGCAGAACCTGTGAACTTTAGACGTTCATCCATAAACTTCTTCTGCAGCTGCAAGTAAGCCCCATATTCATTATAGGTAATTGGTCCATCAATATCTGTAAAAATGGTCCCGTTGGAGTTCAATTCATATTCCCGGAACGAGCCTCCAATTTGAAGGTCGGCCCAATCATCTATCAAATGGGCCAAATTATAGTTTCCGTTCACGTGACGGAATTTGGTTTCGTCCACAAACTTGGCACCCGTGCTCAAATCCCCATCATTAATTACTTTATTGAATGCATTTTCAAAAGCAGGAGTTCCCGGAATCAACCTTCCTTGATCGGCCGCTTGACGGCCAGCAATATGTGCTTGGGCGGAAGACTGCTCAGGCGTAAGTCCGCCCTGTTGTATTCCTCCCAGATAGGTGGGGATGTATGCGGTGGCATAATCCGTGAACCATTGCGTATCTGATTTCCATGACCTATTCACGTTGATTGCGGCGAAACGGGTATCATACGCATCCCCTGAATTTTCGGAAACGATATAACCCCTTAGGAAGAAGTTATCGTTCTTTATTTCCAAACGATGTTGTTGCATGGTAAATCCTGCAACAGCATAACGGTTAGCTCCTTGATAAATAGTGGTGCCACGCCCAATCCTGCTGTTCAAAATAACCTCTAGGTCGTTACCGAAAGGTCTATAATGGAATGCAAAATCCGCCTTCACACTTTCCGCATTGTAATTGGCCAAATCCGCTTCATCATAGCCTGTTCGGGAAATCAAGGCAGAACCAACAGTCCCTGTAGGCAAGCCTGCGGCGGCATCAAAGTTCAAGGTGGTTGAGACCTCGTCTCCATAAACATTCAAACCATCATAAGCCGGATTGGAACGATCTGCTCCGGGGTTATTCAAATCTATGGTTCGATTGGCATGCCAATCCTCACCTGTCAAAACGGAAAGATTTGCCTTAACGGCCACTTTATCACTAAAGGCATGGGCCGCCCTAATACCAAAGTCCTTATAAAAGTTACTGCCAGCGGCATCTTGTACTGTGACCCCTCCTTTAGCATAGGCACTGATTCCTTGAAAGTCAAATGGATTTTTACTCCTCATGAACAGGATACCATTAAAAGCCCCTGCCCCGTACAAGGCTGAAGAGGCTCCTGGCAAGATTTCCACGCTTTGCACATCCAATTCGGACATCCCGACCAAGTTCCCCAATACAAAGTTTAGGCCCGGTGCAGTGTTGTCCATTCCATCCACCAGCTGGAGGAACCTATTGTTGGCAAACGTGGCAAACCCTCTGGTATTTATGGATTGAAAGGTCAAACTATTGGTATTGATGTCCACTCCTTTCAAATTTTGTAATCCGCCATAGAAAGACTCTGCCGTTGTATTCTTTATTTCCTTCAAACCAAATCGCTCCACGGAAACCGGGGATTCAAAAATCCGCTCCGGGGTACGGGAAGCCGAGACCACTATCTCGTCCAAAAGGGTAGAAACCTCCCCCAATACAATTGAAAGTGTTTGGTTATTGGCCGTAACATTGGCTATAAATTCAGAAAAACCAATACTACTGACCCGAAGTCTGAACGGGGGCTCTTCTGATGTATTAAAAGTAAAGTTTCCATCAAAATCGGTAGTGGTTCCTTCCGCCTTTCCCATCAACACCACATTGGCTCCTGGGATAGGCTCATTATTTTCATCAACCACCTTTCCTTGGACCGTTGTCTGCGCGTATGTGACAATTCCAAAGAGCATGAGGGAAATACTGAATAGTCTTCTCATTGGTTTTGAATTAGAGTTAGATAAGTTTTAAGTGCATATTAAATAATGTAATGTGGAAGATACATTTTTTTTTATTTGCATTCCACAAATATGAAAAAAATTATGCATGCATAATACTTATTTATCAAAAAACACCTCGAAAGACTACGTATTTCATAAAAAAGGCGCCAATTACGGCGCCCTTTAATAGTAAATTATGAATTTGGAAAGTTACTCTACGGTAACCGATTTTGCCAAGTTTCTGGGTTGGTCCACATTACATCCCCGCATTACCGCAATATGATAGGAGAGCAATTGTAATGGTATGGTAGTCAACAACGGAGAAAGACTTTCAGACGTTTCTGGAATCTCAATAACGTGGTCGGCCAATTGCTTCACACTTTTGTCCCCCTCGGTAACAATGGCAATAATTCTTCCTTTTCTTGACTTGATTTCCTGAATGTTACTGACCACTTTTTCGTAATGGCCTTTTTTGGTGGCAATGACCACTACGGGCATTTGCTCATCAATGAGGGCAATAGGTCCGTGTTTCATTTCGGCCGCCGGATATCCTTCTGCATGGATATAACTGATTTCCTTTAGCTTTAATGCACCTTCCAAGGCCACTGGAAAATTATAACCTCTTCCCAAGTACAAACAATTGGCCGAGTCTTTATAAATTTCCGAAATCTCCTTTACCAAGGCATTGGATTTCAGGGTTTTCTCTACCTTGGCAGGAACGGATTCCAACTCCGTAAGGTACTCATGGAACTTGGATTGCGAGAATGTTCCTTTTTCTTGGGCCAATCTCATGGCCAATAGGGTCAAAACCGTAATTTGGGTAGTAAATGCCTTTGTTGAGGCCACCCCGATTTCCGGTCCCGCATGGGTATAGGCCCCTGCATGGGTTTCCCTTGCAATGGATGAACCTACCACATTACAGACTCCAAAGACAAAAGCTCCTTTTTCCTTGGCCAATTTAATCGCGGCTAAGGTATCAGCCGTTTCCCCGGATTGGGAAATGGCTATCAATACGTCCTTGTCAGTAATTACAGGGTTTCTATACCTAAACTCCGAAGCGTATTCTACCTCAACAGGAATACGGGCCATATCCTCAAAAATATACTCGGCCACCAGACCGGCATGCCACGAAGTTCCACAGGCCACTATAATGATTCTATTGGCATTGAGGAATTTTTCCAGATTCTGGTCAATTCCTGCCATCTTTATAATACCCTTATCCGCCAATAATCTACCTCTATAGGTATCCATAATGGCTCTAGGCTGTTCATAAATTTCCTTAAGCATGAAATGCTCGTACCCGCCTTTTTCAATCTCTTCAAGATTCAATTGAAGTTCAAGGATATTGGGATAGGCAATGGCATCGTCTTTGATTTTCCGCATCTTGATTTCCTTTCCGATACGTACAATTGCCATTTCTTCATCCTCCAAATACACTGCGTTATTGGTAAACTCTATAAATGGAGAGGCATCAGATGCAATGAAGTATTCATTTTCCCCGATTCCGATTGCCAAGGGGCTTCCCAGTTTGGCCACAACGATTTCATCGGGCTTTGTCCGATCAAATACGGCAATGGCATAAGCTCCCACCACTTGATTCAAAGCTATCTGCACTGCTTTTCCAAGCTTTACCCCTTCTTTCTTCTTAACCTCCTCTATTAGGTTTACCAACACTTCGGTATCAGTATCCGATGAAAAAGTGTAACCCCTTTTGGTAAGTGCTGTTTTTATGGATTCGTAGTTTTCAATGATTCCGTTATGGATAATCACTAAATCTCCGGAATTTGAACAATGGGGATGGGAGTTTACATCGTTTGGAACACCGTGGGTGGCCCACCTTGTATGGCCCAATCCCAATTTTCCTTTTGTTGGAATGGTGGCTTCCGTTCTGTTCTTAAGGTCTTCAACCTTTCCTTTGGTTTTGGAAAGACTTAGGTTTTCACCGTCGAAAAGCACTACACCGGCACTATCGTACCCTCTATATTCAAGTCTTTGCAGACCTTTTATCAATACAGGATAGGCATCTCTATGGCCTATATATCCAACTATTCCACACATAAGATTCTTTTTGGGTTAATGATCATTTTGGGTTTAGGCCCATAAAATTATAATCTATTGCCTAAAAATAGACAAAACGACATCGGTAAACCGATGAACGACCCAAAATAAGCCACAAGAAGTTGTTTTTAATTGGCCTCGGTGTAGAAAATCTCCAATTTTAACCTTTTATCGCTATCGGAATCCGCTACGTTGCTTCCATAAAGCACTGTTCCCAAGGGGCTTATACTCGCCCTGATAGGAACCTCTATTGCTTGCCCGCCTTCTCCTATTCCCTCTTGTATTCCAGTGAAGAATATATTCGAGGTTGTGGTCAAGGCCAAAACGGCATTGGTGGAATCCCTGACGATGATATCATTTAAATGTTCGGTTATCCTAACTGTATACTGTACTCCCTTGCTGTTCTCCTTTTTGAGGATTCCGTCGTAATTAAGGAACAATCCCAATGGAGCACTGTTGGCATCCACTACATTAATGGCGTTCCTCTCCGTATTGGGGTCCAATATGGGCTGTTTGGTCTCCGCATTGTACAAATACAATCTTGGTGGTTCCACTGCATCGTCTCCCAATGTTTCTCTATCTACATAAAAGACCAGATTGGCTTCGTTGATAATCCAATTATTTGCCTTGATTTCGTTAATGACGCTCGCCCCACCATTTACAACATCATCAAAAAGTCGTATTTCGGTAAGGGTCTTTGCTCCTTTCACATAGATCCTTGAAGCGTTTTCACCATTGTCAAGTGCCCCAGCAATTTCCGGCGTAAGTTCCTCATCCTGAAAAACATTGACCGCATTGCCCAGTGTTATCCCGTTGCTGCTCAATAATAAACCCAATACAAAATCCCTTTCCGCAGGGACCACTTCTTCAGCTTCACTGTCATAATCCTGATATTCGTAGGTTATGGTAATATTGGCTTCGGTAAGGTCCAAAAGGAACATGAGTTCATCCATTCCCGTACCCGTAATATATATGCCCCTTAAAAAGTCATTGAAGTTGGATTGGCTCAAGAGTTCGGACTGTCCTTCTTTATCCAATATGTTCTCTTGGAAAAAGGTCGGATTGAGCGGCACGCGTATGCCGGGGGGGCGTCGCGAGGCAACCACTGTTTTGGACTCATCCACATCCTCAGTATCCGGATCATCTTCGGCAAAAATGAGCACCTCTTTATTATCAATGGTTATGGTCTTGTTATCTGCCATGGTCAGTTCTTCCCCTATAAAACTGGAAAAATCCTGATTGGAAAAATACTCCTGGGCCTCTTGAAAACCGGTATTGGGATCCAAATCCCTTAAAAAATAATTGGATCGGTATACCGAAATCTCAAAACTTGCGTCCCTGTCCCCATAAATACTATCCAAATCAAAAGTCCTGCTGAAGACATTGGGTATAAAATCATCTGCCGTTCCATCTTCATTGGGGTCAAGGGGATTGGAGCCGATATTGGTTTCGGCAACGTCTGTGACACCATCTCCATCTGTGTCGGAAGTTGGATCGTCAGGATCTGCATCAAATTCATCATCTACCCCATCTGCATCAGAATCCTTTGTAGATGAAGGCGGAATCTGGAACGGGATGTTCAGATATACCTCTTTTACGGTTTCTTCCTCGGGAACAGTGGAAGCACTGCTATCAGAATCGGCAGTGTCTTCAGTGGCTTGGGACGAATCCCCAAAAACTGGATCACCAACTCTGTTGGGCAAAGATAGCTGCGAAAGAATGCTGGCATTTCTTTTTCCATATACGGGATCATTAAAGGTTCCCAACTGGTACAGCGGCAACCTATTGGTCTGCACCGCTGTGATACTTTTATTGAAAGCAAAAACCTCATAGGTCTTCCTGCCCGTTGTAAAGGGCTCCCCACCAACAACACCTTCACCTATGGTGTCCAGTTCGTCTTCACAAGAAGCAATCAGCAGAAACAAAGTTCCAACCCAAGCTGAAACTTTTACGATCTTGGAAAATCTCATGCAATTTATTTTAAAACTTCTGTTTTATAGAAATTTGTGTATGCTTCCTCCGCTTCCTGAAGCGAAACGTAGGGCAATACGGGTTTGGAAAGATTGGCAATGTGGTCTTTTATCTCCTCAGACACCTCTTCCGCGGCTAAAATAATGGCATCGGAATGATCTACGGCAACCTTTAACAAATTATTATAGTCGGGTTTGGCCAAGGCAGAAACGGTTTCTTTGTCTATACCATCAAAGGCAACTTTGTTGATCATTTCGCTGTCCAACTCCCCTTCAAATCCTTTGTTATAAATGGAGGTTATTATTTTACTGTCCGCAAATAAAGGTTCATCTGCGTAGTACTCCCTGAGGTACAATGGAACCATAGAGGCCATCCAACCGTGCACGTGGATAATATCCGGGCTCCAGTTTAATTTTTTAACGGTTTCCACAACGCCTTTGGCAAAAAAGATGGCCCGCTCATCGTTGTCCGGGAACAAATTTCCATCAGCATCCGTGAAAGTCGCCTTTCTTTTAAAGTATTCTTCGTTGTCGATAAAATATACCTGTATCCGCTCCCTTGGAATGGATGCCACTTTAATGATCAAGGGCATATCCATATCATTGATCACCAGATTCATCCCAGATAAGCGTATCACCTCATGCAATTGATGCCTTCTCTCGTTGATGTTTCCATATCTCGGCATAAAAATGCGTATTTGCCCGCCATTGCTGTTGACCATGCGGGGCGCTTCGTACGACATTGAGGAAACTGGATTCTCTGGGAGGTAAGGAACTAATTCAGAAGATACGAACAATATCTTTTTGCCATTCATAAACACTTTCTTTTGTTTATCCGAAAAACGTAGCTGCAAAAGTACAAAAATTATGCTGATTACCAGTATTTATAGTATTTTTGCACGCTTTTGATCCATGTGATGCACCTATTTGACCGCAAAAAAGAACTGATTTCCTTTTTACAGGAAGAACGCGACAAAAACCACACCGTTGGTCTGGTACCCACTATGGGCGCCCTGCACCAAGGCCATATTTCCTTGGTTAAAAAGGCACTTTTGGAGAACGATTTGGTGGTGGTGAGCATCTTTGTAAATCCAACCCAATTTGACAAAAAAGACGATCTTGACAAGTATCCCAGAAATCTTGACCAGGATATAAGCATCTTAAAGGATGTTTCGGAAAAAATCATTGTATTTGTTCCTTCGGTTGATGAAATCTATGGCTCCAATATAGCATCCAAGCACTATGAATTTGATGGCTTGGACAAGGTCATGGAAGGTGAATTCAGGGAAGGTCATTTCAATGGCGTGGGTACCATTGTGGAAACCTTTTTAAGAACGGTCTCCCCGGACAAGGCTTATTTTGGGGAAAAGGATTTTCAGCAATTGCAGATCATTCGCAAAATGGTGGAATTGAGAAAATTGCCCTTTCAGATCATTGGCTGTCCCATAGAGCGTGAACCCCACGGTCTGGCCATGAGCTCCCGTAATGAACGCCTGTCAAAACCGACTAGAAAAGAAGCCAGTTTCATTTATGAAACCCTCCAAACTGCCAAATCCAAATTTGGCACGGAAAGTGCATCAAGTATTGCGGGCTGGGTAAAGGATGAGTTTAAAAAAAATCCCCTGTTTGAACTGGAGTATTTTCAAATAGCGGACGAAGACACCCTGACACCCATCCTAAAAAAACAGGAAAACAAAAAATATAGGGCGTTCATAGCCGTTTATGCCGATGATGTTCGCCTAATAGATAATCTAAGATTGAATTGATACATTTGCACCATGCAAGTACAAGTTGTAAAGTCTAAAATTCACAGGGTAAAAGTAACCGGGGCCGATCTCAATTATATTGGCAGCATCACCATTGATGAAGATCTTATGGATGCCGCAAATATCATTCGAGGTGAAAAAGTCCAGATTGTGAACAACAATAATGGCGAGCGATTGGAAACCTATGCCATCCCTGGACCAAGAAACTCAGGGGAACTGACCCTAAACGGCGCCGCGGCCAGAAAAGTAGCTGTAGGTGACGTGTTGATTTTGATCACCTATGCATGGATGGATATTGAGGAAGCAAAATCCTTCAATCCAGCATTGGTCTTCCCCAATGAAGCCACCAATCTACTGAACTAGTTTTGGGCACCTCCCTGAAAAAATTCCTTAAGATTTTTGTTCCCATTGCCTTTGGGCTCTTTTTGGTTTGGTATTCCTATAATTCCACTTCACCGGAAGAGCGTAAGCAAATCATTCATTATATCTCCAATGCCAATCCTTTTTGGGTTTTCATTTCGGTTCTTATTGGAATTCTCAGCCATATTTCAAGAGCTATCCGGTGGAAGTATCTACTGCAACCCATGGGATACAACCCAAAGTTCATCAATAGTGTTTTGATCGTGCTCATTTCCTATTTCGCCAACTTGGGCATTCCCAGATCAGGGGAATTTCTTAGGGCCACTGCATTGACTACCTACGAGAAAGTCCCTTTTGAAAAAGGATTTGGCACCATTGTCACCGAACGGGTAATCGATTTACTGATGCTATTGCTCATCATCTTGATCACTTTGGTGCTTCAGACCAATTTTATCTTGGGCTTTTTGGAAGAAAAGGGGGTCAATATTATTGGCGCCGCAGGAATTTTATTGGTGGGAATCGTGGGATTGTTCGTGGGAACCTACATCATACGCAAATCCAAATCTCCTTTTGCCATAAAGCTGAAGGGGTTTCTCAACGGGCTACAGGACGGGGTACTCAGTGTCTTCAAAATGAAGAACAAGTGGCCGTTCATCTTTCACACCCTTTTTATTTGGGCAGCCTATTTTGGCATGTTCTGGGTCATAAAACACACCGTTGAAGAGACCATGTCCCTAAGCTTGGGACAATTGTTGGTGGCTTTTGTGGGTGGCGCCTTTGCCATGTCCACAACCAATGGTGGAATTGGCCTATATCCCATTGCCGTAAGTGCGGCTTTGGGCATTTATGGAATCAGCTCCGTATCGGGCGATGCCTTTGGGTGGATCATGTGGATCGCACAGACCCTCATGGTGGTGGCTTTTGGTACAATATCCTTTATTGTATTACCGTTATTGAATAGGAATCGGTAAACCCCAGCCACCAAATTCGTTTTTCATGAAAAACCGTCTACTATTTGTGTTGATAGGCCTCGTTTGCCTGAACCTTGGCGCTCAGGTAAAACACGAGATTTTCGAATCCTTCAAACTACAGGAAAGAAGAAACGTCTCCTATTATTTTCCCGAAGATTATACCGAAGACAAAAAGTATCCCTTGATAGTAGTGTTGGATGCCGAATACCTGTTCGACCTAGTGGTATCCAATGTAAAGTTCCAAAGCCGATTGGGACGCATGCCGCAGGCCATTGTAGTAGGTATTGGCCAAGGGGAAAATGACATCCGTTGGGAAGACTGTGACTATGACGAAGTCTCAGGTCTACCATCGGAAAAAGGAAAGATGTTCTACGAATTTTTGGGCACCGAGATCATACCTTATTTGGCGACCACATACAAAATTGCCCCCTTTAAAATGTTCATTGGCTATGACATCACTGCCAATTTTGGGAATTATTTCCTTTTCAAGGATCGTTCGCTTTTCAATTCCTATATAAGCATTTCACCCGTATTGGCCCCCGAAATGGAAAACCGAGTCCCTGAACGGCTATCCGCCTTGGACCAAGTGATTTTTTATAATGTCATTGTGGAGAAAGAAGCTTCGGACGACAGACAGCGTATCCTGCAAATGAACCACAGCATCAATTCCATTACCAAGGAATCCCTGCACTATTTCTTTGATGAATATGACAATGCCGACCATGTCTCCATCATTCCGTATGGTATTGGGAAAGCGTTTGACAATGTCTTTAAAATATTCCGCCCCATCAGTCCTAAGGAATACAAGACGGAAATACTTACATCCACGGATCCTGTCTTTACGTATCTTGAGGACCGATACACCATGATCGAGCAATTGTTCGGTTTTGAAAAACCAGTGGAGCTCAACGACATTATGGCCATTTATGCGGCCTGCCGAAAAAAGGAGGATATTGAATCCTTGAAACCCTTGGCCGAACTTTGCAAAAAGCAATATCCGGAAACCATGATGGGTTTCTACTTTGAGGGCGAATATTACGAAGAGCTCGGTGAACCCAAAAAAGCCTTCAAGACCTTTGAAAAGGCGTTCCAAATGGAGGAAATCGACTTTTTGACCAAGGATATGGCCCTCGAAAAAATCGATGCCCTCAAGGCCGACTTTGGGTATTAGATTTGTAGATTGTTGGATTATTAGATTGATGGACGCCATCCATCCAAAAATCCAGTTGTCCAAAAATCCATAATTCCAACAATCCAATAAACCCATCCATCTAAATCCCTATCTTTAGGCCCCTCATTTAGTTGGAATGGCCAAGACCAAAACTGCTTTTTTTTGCCAAAACTGTGGCACCCAATATGCAAAATGGGTAGGACAATGTTCCGCCTGTAAGGAATGGAACACCATTGTGGAAGAGGTGGTCCAAAAAGAGGACAAAAGAAGCTGGAAAACCAGCAATGTTTCGGACAAAAAGGCCAACAAACCCCTTCGTGTTTCTGAGATTACCCATGAAAGCGAGCTTCGCTTGGATACCAAGGACCAAGAATTCAACCGGGTGTTGGGCGGAGGTCTGGTCCCAGGTTCCTTGACCTTGTTGGGTGGTGAACCCGGTATTGGAAAAAGCACACTTTTGCTCCAGATTGCCTTGAAACTCCCCTTTAAAACCCTTTATGTTTCCGGGGAGGAAAGTCAACGGCAGATCAAAATGCGGGCAGACCGTATCCAACCCAACAGTGAAAACTGCTATATCCTCACCGAAACCAAGACCCAGAACATCTTCCAGCAAATTGCTTCGTTGGAACCGGATCTAGTGGTCATCGACTCCATCCAAACCCTACATACCGACTATATAGAATCAGCCGCAGGAAGCATTTCACAAATCCGGGAGTGTACCGCGGAACTCATTAAATTTGCCAAGGAAAGCCATACCCCTGTCATTTTGGTGGGACACATCACTAAAGATGGCACCATTGCAGGACCCAAAATCTTGGAACATATGGTGGACACGGTCCTACAGTTTGAAGGAGATCGAAACTATGTATATCGTATACTCCGTTCACTCAAGAACCGTTTTGGCTCTACCGCGGAGCTGGGCATTTATGAAATGCAGGGCAGCGGTTTGCGCGAAGTGAACAACCCATCGGAAGTGCTCATTTCCAAAAATGACGAAGACCTCAGCGGAACGGCCATCGCCGCTACCGTGGAGGGTATGCGACCCCTACTCATAGAAATCCAAGCCTTGGTAAGCACAGCCGTTTATGGAACACCTCAACGCTCCGCCACCGGATTCAACGCCAAACGCCTGAACATGCTCTTGGCCGTATTGGAAAAACGGGCTGGATTTAAACTGGCCGCCAAAGATGTGTTTTTGAACATTACCGGGGGGATTTCAGTGGATGATCCCGCCATTGACTTGGCCGTGTTGGCCGCCATTTTATCCAGCAATGCCGATATTCCCATTGAAAAAGGCATCTGCTTTGCAGCTGAAGTAGGCCTGGCCGGCGAAATTAGACCCGTACAGCGGGTGGACCAGCGAATTTTGGAGGCCGAAAAATTAGGTTTCTCAACCATTTTTGTCTCCAAAAGCAATAAAATTGGGCTAAAAAATACCTCGATCCAAATACATAAAGTATCCAAGATCGAGGATATTGTCAGCTCTTTGTTCGGTTGATTTTATGGTGAAGGGTTGGGAATGGAATTGTGAATCTCATCAATCCCCTTCAATACCTCATCCGAAAGGTTCACCTCTATACTTTCAATATTTTCCTTGAGTTGTTCCATGGTGGTGGCCCCAATGATATTGCTCGTTACAAAAGGTCTTGAATTCACGAACGCCAAGGCCATTTGTGCCATGTTCAAATTGTGTTCCTTGGCCAACTCGGCATATTTTTTGGTTGCCTCAACCGCAGAAGGGCTGCTATATCGGTCGTATTGGGGAAAAAGGGTCACCCTAGCCTTTCTGGGGGGCACATCCCCTAGATACTTACCGCTCAATACTCCAAATGCCATGGGCGAATAGGCCAAAAGCCCTATTTGTTCCCGCATGGAAATTTCGGAAAGTCCAACCTCAAACAATCGGTTCAGCAAACTGTATGGATTCTGGATGGTAAGCATACGGGGCAAGCTTTGGTGCACTTTGCTCTCTTCCAAATACCGCATGGTGCCCCAAGGGGTCTCGTTGGAGATACCAACGTGTCTTATTTTTCCTTCCGCCTTCAAATCGCGAAGGGTTTCCAATACCTGATGGATATTGTCCTCCCAACCATCAATGGCATGGGCATTAAACCCACGCTGCCCAAAAAAATTGGTGTTCCGTTCCGGCCAGTGCAATTGGTACAGATCAATATGATCCGTTTGCAATCGCTTTAAGCTTCCTTCCACGGCTCCTATGATGGAATCTCTACTAAAACCGGTATCCCTGATTTCTTTCGCTGCATACCCCGGGCCGGCAATCTTGGTGGCCAACACCACCTTATCACGGTTCCCGGTTTTCTTGAACCAATTTCCAATAAGTTCCTCGGTCACGGCATACAGTTCCTTTTTGGGCGGAACAGGATACATCTCGGCCGTATCAAAAAAATTGACCCCTTGGTCCAGGGCATAATCCATTTGTTCATGGGCTTCGTCTTCATCGTTTTGTCTTCCCCAGGTCATGGTCCCCAAACAAATCTTACTGATACGAATATCGGTATGTGGAATTCTCGTGTATTTCATCAAACTAATTATTTAAAGGTCTAAGGTACGTAATCCGTGTTTTAAGCTTTTAAGGGAATTGTTATGTTTCCAACTCCAATAGAATGGGGCAATGATCGCTGTGCTTGGCATCGGCCAAAATCACCGAACGTTTTAAACGGTCTGCCAACGATTCGTTCACCATACCATAATCCAAGCGCCAACCTTTATTATTGGCCCTCGCGTTGGCACGGTAGCTCCACCATGTATAATTGTCCGGTTCCTTGTTGAAATGCCGGAAACTGTCTATAAAACCACTCTTGATAAAATTGCCGATCCATTCGCGCTCCACGGGCAGGAACCCGGATACGTTCTTGTTGCGTATGGGATCATGGATATCGATGGCCTCATGACAGATATTGTAATCCCCACAAACCACCAAATTGGGACGTTCTTTTCGAAGTTGGTCCGCATATTTTTGAAAATCAGCCATATAGGTCAATTTAAAATCCAAACGATCCATATTGGTCCCGGAAGGCAAATACATGCTCATAATGGAAACATCGCCATAATCTACCCTGAGGTTGCGACCTTCATGGTCCATATAATCAATGCCCGTTCCGTACTCCACATGGTCCGGCTCCTTCTTGCAAAGCAAGGCCACCCCACTATAGCCTTTCTTTTGGGCACTATACCAATAGTGGAAGGGGTATCCGGCTTCCTCCAGGAGCGATGTCTCCACCTGCTCTTCCATGGCCTTGGTCTCCTGCAGGCACACCACATCCGGGTTTGCGGTCTTGAGCCAATCCACAAAACCCTTGCTCATGGCCGCCCTAATACCGTTCACGTTGTACGAAACTATCTTCATCTTTAAATTTTCCTTAAAAATAGCCATTGTGGTTGGCTCCTTAAAATTGAATTTATCAATATCCCCATTGAGGAAAAGAATTGCCTCATAAATAGGCTACTTATCCGTAATTTCACCCTAAAACTTTTGGGTATGACAGCCTTGCTCTTGATCGATATACAAACAGGACTTCAGGAAATTGAATTTTACGGCACCGAGCGCAACAATCCCGAGGCAGAAAGCAATGCCCAAAACATCCTGGATGCCTTCCGAAGGAAAAATTGGCCCATTTTCCATGTACAGCATTGTTCCATAAACCCGGATTCGCCCTTGCACCCTTCCAAAAAGGGGCATGCCCTCCATCCCTTGGTGACACCCATGGAAGGGGAGCCTATCATCCAAAAAAATGTGAACAGCGCCTTTATCGGCACCGAGCTTGAATCCCTCCTCAAGGCCCAGAACATTTTAGATTTGGTCATTGTAGGGCTTACCACGGAGCATTGCGTGTCCACTTCGGTACGGATGGCCGCCAATTTGGGCTTCAATGTTACTTTGATTGCCGATGCCACCGCTGCCTTTGACAAAATTGGGGCGGACGGAAAACGGTATTCCGCCGAAACCATCCACCAGACCAACTTGGCCGTCCTTAAGGACGAGTTCGCCGAAGTAGTAAGCACAGCCACTTTATTGGAAAAGCTACCGGATTAGTTCTTATTTTTAAGGCTGAACCCTTTTTTATTGCCTTATGTTACGTTCCGGATTTCTTTTGTTATTGTGTCTTGTTTTGAACGCTGTTCCCATCTTCGCCCAAGAAAAACCGGTGCGGATCGGGGTGGCCGGACTCTCCCATGCCCACGTGCATTGGATCTTGGGCCGTGAAGATCTGGGTGATATTGAACTTGTGGGCATCGCCGAACCCAACCGGGAACTGGCCCAACGCTATGCAAAACAACATGGTTTTTCCATGGATCTGGTGTACAATACGCTGGAAGAAATGATTGCGGCCACCCAACCCGAGGCCGTTACCGCTTTCGGGTCCATTTTTGAACATCTGAGTGTGGTAGAGACCTGTGCGCCCAAGGGCATCCATGTGATGGTGGAAAAACCCCTTGCCGTGAGCTTGGACCATGCCAAAAAAATGAAGGCATTGGCCCAAAAGCACAACATCCACCTGCTTACCAATTACGAGACCACGTGGTACCCTACCAATCATAAGGCCAAGGAATTGTTGGACAAAGGAAAGATCGGCGATCTACGAAAAGTAATCGTGCGCGATGGCCACAAAGGGCCCGTGAAAATAGGGGTCAACAAAGAGTTTTTGGATTGGTTGCAAGATCCTATCCTTAACGGTGGGGGTGCCATTACGGATTTTGGCTGCTACGGGGCCAACCTTATGACCTGGATCAAAAAAGGGGCAAGGCCCAATACCGTGACGGCCGTGACCCAACAGTTTCAGCCGGGGAACAACCCCAAGGTAGACGATGATGCCACCATTATCCTTACCTATGACGATTGCCAGGCCATTTTGGAACCTTCGTGGAACTGGCCCATTGGGCGAAAGGACATGGAGCTCTACGGCCTTACCGGGGCCATTTATGCCGATAACCGAAACGACCTTCGCATACGTATGGCCGAGGGATACGATGGCTACCAAGAAGAAAAGATGAGCTTGGAGGAGCGCCCTGCACCCAACAACGACCCTTTTTCCGTGCTGGCCGCCGTGGTAAGGGGCAAAATGAGCCTGCAACCCTCCGATCTTACCGCATTGGAGAACAATATGGTGGTCATAGAAATCTTGGATGCTGCCCGCCAAAGTGCCAAAAAGGGCAAGACGGTGGTGTTGAAAAAGTAGCTTGGTTGGGGTCACCGTATCACCCGCTCCATCCCCTTTAAGGCAGTGACCACGTTCTGTATCTCCATTTGCTCAAAGGAATCCCTTTCCAAGTAAAACAACATTTCCACGGCCAGATCCAGATAGTGGGCCAAGATCGCCGGGCTGCCGTAGGTGTCGGTGATCCATGCGTTGAGCTGGGCCATTTGTATTTGGTTCATATTTGGGACATTTATATCTAAAGATAAAAAAATTACCAATAAAAAGCCACTAATTAGTGGTAATTAATTAATAGCACACTTGATTTCTTTACTTTATGGACAAATCCAAAGAGCTTAAGAAGCTAGCCAAGCGTATCAAATCCTTACGACTTCAAAAAGGATATTCAAGCTATGAGAATTTCGCCTTTGATAAAGACATTCCCCGTGCCCAATATGGTCGTTATGAAACGGGTACAGATATGCAATACACCAGCCTTCTTAAAATTGCCCAAGCTTTTGACATGACCCTAGAGGAATTTTTCAGTGAGGGTTTTGATTGAACACAAGAACCGTCACCCTGAACTTGTTTCAGGGTCTCATAAACATGGTCAAAAATAATGGGATGTAAAAAAAGGGGGGGCTGGCAGTGTCTACATTTCGACTGCGCTCAATGTGACATAGAAAACCCGTCAGTTCAAGTTTTTCCGAAGGAAAAGTATCGAGAACCAATTTTTTAACCTTCACTATTCCGTATCTTAGTCAAACTAGAATATTCTGTATGCCCAAGTTGGTCGTGATCTTATTGTCCTTGCTTGTCCTCTCCTGTGCCGAAAAGGCGCCGGAAGAGGTCAGTTCCGTGGACCCCATAAACTGGAGTGCCCGTACCGTGGCCCTGTCCGCCAGTGATTCTTTGGTGAACGGGAGCAGTTATCTTTCGGTCTATTCCCAAGTTTATAGCGAAACGGAGCACCGCACACACAACCTCACGGCGACCATAAGCATGCGCAACACCAACCTCAAGGATACCATTTACATCCGCAAGGCGGAGTATTTTGACACCCACGGCAATGCCATCCGCACCTATTTTGATGCCCCCATTTACATAAAACCCATGGAAACGGTGGAGATCGTCATAGACGAAAAGGACCCAGCCGGGGGAACAGGGGCCAATTTCCTGTTTGATTGGAGCATAAAACCCACCTCACACGAACCCTATTTTGAAGGGGTCATGATCTCCACATCAGGGCAGCAGGGGCTGTCATTTACCACCAAGGGCATTCGAGTGGAGTAATCCTACCCATATAATTTTCCTTTATAAAACCTTTATAGAGATTGCATCATTCCATTCCCATAAAGAGTGGATTTTTTTTTTGTGTCGTGAACTCAAACAGTGTATTCATAAACTGAAACAGGGCATCCATCAATTGAAGCACTATAACATTGGAAGATGTTTGGATATTGGATTTTGTTATATCCAAACACGACCGTTATGAAAGCAATACTCAAAGTAACATTTTTCATGGTTCTTGCTCTAGGAACCGTACAATCCATTGAAGCACAATTGCTCAATAAATTAAAAAAAAAGGCTGAAAAAAAGGTCGAAAAGGCCATTGACAGTAAACCAGACACCCAAACAGACACCCAAACAGACACCCAAACAGACATTCATCAAAAAAGTATAGATACTATGCCACAAAAAAGTAAAAACCAAGACCCAACAACAAATAATGATGGTTGTAAAGCCGTAGCTTCCTACGTAAAAAGCATTGATCAAAAAATACAGAAAGTAGAGGAGGCCATCAATGATAAGGCCACCCTTAAACCTGACAGATTAAGATACACCCTTAAACTTGCCAAAGATGAAAGGGACAAAATCGCCAAATCTTATCCAGAATGTGACATGAGTGACATTAACACCCGTATAGTAAATGCTGAAAAATTTATTAGCGAGTTCGTAGGTTCACTCAGTCCGTTCAAACCTGGAAGCTATCAAACTTCCTCATCTTATTTTACAGAAGTAACCTTAGATAATTTTGACTCCAATGGCCTAGCCAATACTATGGATATCAGTTTTAAGACACTTAAAGGAAAGATATACAAAGGTATCATCAGCTATCCAGGCTCCACCTCCCCTACGCCAGAAAAAATAGAAGGAAAAATCAATGCCGTAAATGGCCTGAAGTTAACTGCCTATAAGCAAGAGGACAACATTATTATTGAGTTTTATTACAGTGGGGATTTTGCAGGTGTGATATTTATTGGCAACAAGGATAAAAATACATTAAGGAAAGAAGTACTGGATTTTGAAATCCCAGGTTCTGAAAGCAATGGCATGTACTTGGGCGAGGTGCAGCAAAAAGAGGCGGGACGGATTGTACTTTCAAAAACCGACAACCTTGTTCATGATAACAAAGGACCATTTGACCTAAACGAATTCACCATAGGCGACAAGTTATATTCCCGGACCTTTTACAAACAAATAAAACCTCTCGTAGAAATTTTACAAGTTGAGGGATATTGGGCCAAAAAAAAACAATCATGATGTCAGGGTCGTAAATGAGTTCTATTTGGATGGCCAATTGGTGGCCACATATGAAGAGGGTCCTTTCTACGATGAACAGAAAAAGGAGGTAAATAGTTGGACCTCGGTGAGGAAACCTATTTTTCTCCTTACTGATGATAGCATGGAGGAAAAATTCATGGAGTATGTATTAAAAAACAACCTGCCTTCAAAAAAATATGAATTTGAGCTTAAAAAGTATGTACACTCGGCAGATTCCAATTACGATGAAGATGACAAAGTTTTTGTGGCCACTACAGGCCCGATCACATTCAACATCACGGACGATGGATTGAGCAAACTTTGCGCCACAGATTTTGGACCACCTAAAGGAGCCATAAACAATGACAGTGAAACAAAAACGCTGTTAACCGTTTTAAGAAAGTATGCCAAAGCACAAGGTTGGCCAGAAACCTTTACCAATACGGTGAGCAACAAAACTCCATGGACCAAAGTATACGATGTTTTCAACAGGTATACCCACTCCAAATGTTCAGCAATATTTAGAACGGAATATCCTCTGGAAGATGGCCGAAAATCCTATGGCGTCATTTCAGCCATGTTTTATAAATATCCAAACGGCTCCATAGAGGTTTTTGGAATGTCAGGTCAGCATTATATTCCAAGAACTTGCAGATAAATAATAAAATTGGGCAGCTATAAATAGCTGCCTAAATTTTTTGCAACCAATACCTCATATCCACTTCCTTGGAGATGATGTCCTTGACCTCGGAAAGCTTTACACGTTTTTGCTCCATGGTGTCCCTATGACGAATGGTCACGGTATCGTCTTCCAGAGTTTGGTGATCCACAGTAACACAGAACGGTGTCCCCGCAGCATCCTGACGACGGTAACGGCGCCCTACAGCGTCTTTTTCATCATAGTCCACATTGAAGTCCCATTTTAGCTCATCAACTAGGTTTTGGGCCACCTCGGGTAGACCATCCCGTTTGAGCAATGGCAAAACAGCCACTTTGTTGGGGGCCAATACCGCTGGAATCTTCAATACGGTCCGGGTAGATCCATTTTCAAGCTCTTCCTCCTGCAATGAGTTGGAGAAAACTGCCAAGAACATACGGTCCAACCCTATTGAGGTTTCCAACACATAGGGCACATAGCTCTTGTTTTCCTCCGGGTCGAAATATTGTAGTTTTTTGCCTGAATATTTCTCGTGGTTCGCCAAGTCAAAGTCGGTTCGGGAGTGTATACCTTCCAACTCCTTGAACCCGAATGGGAACTTGAATTCGATATCGGCGGCCGCATCGGCGTAGTGGGCCAACTTTTCATGGTCGTGGAAACGGTAATTGTCAGCGCCCATTCCCAAGGAAAGGTGCCATTTCATACGTTTTTCCTTCCAAGCTTCGTACCATTCCTTTTGGGTACCTGGTTTGATGAAATACTGCATTTCCATCTGTTCAAATTCCCTCATACGGAAGATAAACTGACGGGCTACAATCTCATTACGGAAAGCCTTACCGGTTTGGGCAATCCCAAACGGAATCTTCATCCTTCCGGTTTTTTGCACGTTCAAAAAGTTGACAAAAATACCCTGTGCCGTTTCAGGTCTCAAATAAAGGTCCATGGCACTCTCGGCGGAAGCTCCCAACTTGGTGCCGAACATCAGGTTGAACTGTTTTACATCGGTCCAGTTTTTAGATCCCGAAAGTGGGCAAACAATCTCCAATTCCTCAATAAGTGCCTTGACATCGGCCAGATCTTCATTTTCGAGGGATTTTCCCATACGCTTTAGAATCGCATCGGCCTTGGCCTGATAGTCCACTACACGTTGGTTGGTGGACAGGAACTGCTCCTTGTCAAAACTATCCCCAAAACGTTTGGCGGCCTTGGCGACCTCCTTCTCTATCTTGGCTTCTATTTTGGCCACATGATCTTCGATCAAAACATCGGCCCTATATCGTTTCTTGGAATCTTTATTGTCGATCAACGGATCGTTGAAGGCATCCACGTGGCCAGAGGCCTTCCATGTAGTGGGGTGCATAAAGATGGCGGCATCTATGCCCACAATGTTCTCATTGAGCTGCACCATGGCCTTCCACCAATATTCACGAATATTCTTCTTTAGCTCGGCACCGTTCTGACCGTAATCGTAAACTGCGCTAAGTCCATCATAAATCTCACTGGATTGGAACACATACCCGTATTCCTTTGCATGGGAGATAACCTTCTTAAAAATGTCTTCCTGATTTGCCATTGGGCAAAAATAGAATTTTACCCAAAAAGAAGTATGCTATTTTAGCTGAAATTCGGTGGAGGCAAGCAATCTTTCGTCCTCAAAAACATTTAGGGTATAAATTCCCTCGGTCAAGGAACCTTCGGGGACGGTAATGGCGTCACAAATACTGATTTCCTTTCCTGTGTAAACAATCTCCACTTTTTTGCTGTAGATGTTTCCGCTGACGGATATGGTATTGGCATTGTCCTCGACAACGGCCATGTTGGGGTCCAAAAATTGTAGATAGAGCACCTTTACATCACCTCGCTCGCCAGCATTGCTCAGAATGGTAACACATCCTCTCAATTTTTCAATGGTGGAGGCCTTATTGGTCTTTATGGGCCTTCCAGCCCGTAATCGGAACCCGCTTCCCTCGGCATCCTGCAATTTCAGATAGCTTTTAATGCGCAATTCCCGGGTAAGCTCCCGATTGGTTTCCCTAAGCAAGGATTCGGTCTGCTCCATGGAATTGGCCTTTCCCCTTAAATCTTCGAGTTGCTTACGGGTCTCCTCATACTTGCTGGCCAACAGGCTATTGTTGTACCGCAGAAAGTTGTTCTTCAATTTAAGACTGTCAAAACGTACCTCCAATTTGCGAAGCTCCTTTCGGGTTTCCTTGAGTTTGGTAATGCTGAAATTGAGTCTGCCCACAGAATCCAAGAGCTGTTGCACCCTAAACCTTGATGTCTGCAGTTCAATATCGTTCACTTCATTAAGCCCCGAAAGACGATCCACCTCAGCCTTCATGAGGGTAAGATCTTTTACCAGAAGTGATTTTTCCTGCTCCAAGAACGACATCTGGTTCCTAGATTGGGCATAACTATAGTAAAAAGCAATGAGAATCCCCACAATGACCGCAACCAGCGCGGCAAATATGATCTTGTAGTTGAAATGATTATCTTGGGGGCTCATGGGTTGACAGACTACTCTAACGCGTATAAGATTTGATACCAAAAAGGTTGGCTAAGATAATAAACGAGATTAACAACATCCTATTGCCACAGGTATGTTTTGGATGTAATGCCCAATTATTCAGAGGAGAAAGCATTTTGTGTGCCGTTTGTCGACATGAGATGCCACTCACCGATCATAACTTCTTGGATGAAAACACCGTAGATCGTATATTTTATGGACGAATTGCCATAAAAAAAGCAGCTTCCTTTGTTTTTTTCACCAAAAATGGGATTGTAAAAAATTTGCTGCATTCGTTAAAATACAAAAATCAAGAACAAATTGGCGGCTTTTTTGGGGATTGGTATGGTGCCCATTTGAAAAAAGAAATGGGTCTCGGAAAAATTGATGTTGTCATCCCGGTACCGTTGCATCCAAAAAAATTGAAAAAGAGAGGGTATAACCAAGTAGCCCTTTTTGCACAAAAAATTGCCGAGGCCATTGGCGCAGAATACAGGGACGACTTACTCCTAAAGACCTTAAACACCAAAACCCAGACAAAAAAGGATAGATTGCTACGCTGGGAAAATTCAAAAGAAGCTTTTCAGGTAAATCCTATGGCAAAAGTGCATTTTGGGCATGTGCTGCTGGTGGACGATGTCATCACCACCGGAGCCACCATAGAATCTTGCGCCAAAGCCCTTCTGCTGCTCAAGCCCAAGGATATCTCAGTCCTGAGCATGGCTGTGGTTCCCTAGGGTTAAATTTTATTAATGCGTACCTTCAATTTTTAAATTAGTTGTTTCTTTGCCCCACATGGATTTTGGCATGGCGTACGTAAAAAAATTGTTGGGTTTTCTTTTTTTCGCCCTGATGGGCCTTGCCTTATGGCAATGCGCCAGAAGAGGTTCTCCTTCCGGTGGACCTGAGGATGTTACCCCACCAAAGCTTGTACGTACGGAACCGGATAACTTCAGTATCAATTTTGAGGCCCAAAAAATCCGACTCTACTTTGATGAGCTCATAAAACTTCAGGACGTTCAAAACCAACTGGTGGTTTCCCCTCCCTTGAAGTATCCCCCGGAAATAACGCCACAAGGCGGCCCCAGAAAATATATCGAGATCCTTATCAAGGATACCCTGCGTGAAAATACCACCTATACCCTCAATTTCGGGCAGAGTATAGTTGATAACAATGAGGGCAACCCCAACAGCTTTCTTACCTATGTTTTCTCCACAGGGACGTATATAGACTCTTTGACTTTATCTGGAGCGGTAAAGGATGCTTTCAACAAAAAGGCCGATCAGTTCATCAGTGTAATGCTGTATGAAATTGATACTGCTTATACCGATTCCACCATTTATAAAAATCCACCCAATTATATTGCCAGTACGGGAGACAGCCTTCCCCTGTTTGAGCTTAAAAATTTGAGGGCCGGGAAATATGCTCTCTTTGCCCTAAAGGATGTGAACAAAAACAATATGTTCAACCAAAAGCAGGACAAAATTGGATTTCTTGAGGACACCATCACCATTCCAACGGATTCCACCTATTTGCTGAACCTGTTTTTGGAAGAACCGGATTATAGTGTTTCCGTTCCCAGCTATACGGCCAAGAACCGCATCATTTTTGGGTATCAAGGCGACCATGAGGACATGCAAATAGAAACCTTGACCCAATTGCCTGATTCAGTGCAAACCAAAATATTGAAAGACCGCGAAAAAGACACCTTGAATTATTGGATCACGCCTACGGATTTGGACTCCATCATTTTCACGGTTACCAATGAAAAATTGGAACGTATTGACACGTTTACCGTAAAGACCAGAAAACTGCCCTTGGATTCCTTGACCCTGACCTCTGGCATTCGTGGTAAATTCAATTTTGAGGATACTTTTAGCATACTTGCCAATACCCCAATTGCCAATGTGGACACCACAAAAATTGGCTTGGTGGTGAGTGATTCCCTGTTGGCTCCCTTTAGTCATGTTTTGGATACGTTGGAAAACAAGGTTGAGTTTGATTTTGAGATAGAGCCTAACCAGAAATACCGATTATCACTACTCCCGGGGGCCATTTCGGATTTCTTCGGTATGCAGAACGACACCCTGGATTACGCTATTTCAACGAGCGGTTATGCCGATTATGGTAACCTAAGAATGACCCTGGGCGGGGCCGTCCAATATCCACTTGTATTGCAATTGACCAATGAGCAGGGAGAGATTCAACGTGAAATCATTGCTCCCGAATCAAAGATTTTTGAGTTTAGCAACCTTGACCCCGGAAATTATGTGGTACGGGTCATTTTTGATGACAATGGCAACGGGAAATGGGACACAGGGAGTTATCTCAAAAAAAGGCAACCCGAACGGATCAGTTATTATCCCGATGTCATTGAAGTACGGGCCAACTGGGAATTGGAGCAGAATTTCATTATTTCAGAGTAAAGTCGTCCCTATCCTCTAAAAATTTAAGTTTCTCCCTGTTGGATTCTATATGCCCTTTATCCAAGGTGGCATAAATAATCTCTTCTTTTTCTGAATACGCAATAGGATTTCCCAGTGCATCATAAACTGCAGAATGCCCCGAGTATTCATGTCCCAAGTTGTCCTGTCCAATCCTGTTCACCCCTATAGTGTAAGCCATATTTTCTATGGCCCTTGCTTTCAGTAGTGTATCCCAAGCCCCAATCCGGGGTTTGGGCCAATTGGCCACATAAATCAGGACATCATAATTTTCAACATTGCGGGCCCATACCGGAAATCGAAGGTCATAACAGATCAATGGACATATCTTGAATCCCCGAAAATCAATGAGCGCCCTTATATTGCCTGCGGTATAGACCTTATCTTCTCCCGCTAAGGTAAAGGTGTGTTTTTTGTCATAGGTTGAAAGACCTCCATCTGGCTGAACAAACCACAACCGATTGAAAAACTTGCTGTCTTCCTGAAATACCATACTGCCCACAATAGCTGCATTCTTCTTTTTGGCCTGATTTTGCATCCACTCCACTGTTTTGATGCCCTCTGATGCATCCAAATTGCCGGGATTCATGGTAAATCCAGAAGTGAACATCTCAGGCAGCACAATGACATCCACATCATTGGAAATGGAATCAATTTTCTCCTCGAACATAGTTCGGTTCTGTTGTGGAGCTTCCCAATGCAGTTGGGATTGAATCAAAGCAATTGTAAGCTGTTGCGACATTGGTTTGTTTTTTAATCGAAATACACTTTGGATTCCGTGGACTTTGAGTTTTTAAACAATGCTATTATCTGCTCTTCCAAAATCCGTTCCTCAGAAAGTTCGGGAAGTTGATCCAAAGGAAAAAAGCCAGCATCCAGCATATCAAACCCTGCTTGGAGTTCACCTCCTTTCATCTGACAGAGAAAAATCAGTTTGTACACATATATGGGAGCCGGTGGGTGCGGATGCGCTTGTTTATCATAAACGGCCAATAAGCGCATCGCATCGACCTCAATCCCGGTTTCCTCCTTAACTTCTTTTACTGCGGTTTCCGAGGGTGTACTGCCAATATCTGCCCAACCTCCGGGAATGGTCCATTTGCCATCAATACTCTCCCGTGCCATCAAGATTTCATCCTTTTCATTCAGCACAAAAGCACGTACATCCACTTTAGGGGTAGGGTAGTCGTCTTGGGGCAGAAAAAAATCCTTCAGGACTTCCATGGGCACATTGCCCAACTGTGCCATCAATTGCAGGCTGATGTCTTTTAGTTCTTCGTACCGTTCACGATCATAGGGGTCCTGGGCATACACCAATCCCGTTTCTGAAATGGCCTTGATGCGTTTAACGAGATTGAGCTGCTCTTTGGAATCCATATAACATCTATGTGTTTTCTTGCAATAGGGTCACCAATGGTTGATTTCCCTGCTCCTTGGCAAGGTCTAACGCGGTATTTCCCTTGGCATCCTTCACAGAAATGTCCGCACCATGTTCCATAAGCAACCCCGCAATCTCCGGCCTGTTAAAGGTAACGGCATAAATGAGGCAGGTGGCACCCATGGCATTTTTCTGATTGACATTGGCCCCAGCCTCAATCAACTGCTTGGCAATATCCACATATCCTTTAAAACATACCCCCATCAAAGCTGTATTTCCTGAACCGTCCTTGGCATCTACCTGAGCGCCCTTTTCCAAAAGAAATTGGGACAGCTCACCATGGCCATAATAGGTGGCGAGCAATAATGGGGTAGAGCCTCTTTGGTCCTTTACTTCCAACAATTTGGGGTTGGAGGCAAGAAGCTTTGCGACTGCTTTGGCATCACCAATTCTGATGTGATTGAAAAAAGATTCCACTTGATCCATACGTGAATGAAATTTATAAAAAAACTGCCACAACCGTGAGGGTCATGGCAGCTTTGGCAATTAATTTTCTTTTTCTTCCAATTTTGTTACACCAGATCAAAACGATCTAGGTTCATAACCTTGGTCCATGCTGCCACAAAATCCTTTACAAATTTTGCTTCTGACCCAGACTCTGCATATACTTCTGAAAGGGCACGCAAGATAGAGTTGGAACCAAATACCAGATCAACCCGTGTACCAGACCATTTAAAATCGCCTGTTTTGCGATCAACTCCTTCATAAAGTGATTTCTCCTCATTGGCAGCCTTCCATTCGGTGGACATATCGAGTAAGTTCACAAAGAAGTCGTTGCTCAACACCCCGATCTTATCGGTGAACACCCCATGCCTTGAACCATCAAAGTTGGCACCTAGTACCCGTAAACCACCTACAAGAGCAGTCATTTCTGGGGTAGTAAGCGTTAATAATTGTGCCTTATCCACCAATAAATGCTCTGCGGGAACTTTTACGCCTTTCACCACATAATTCCTGAATCCATCATAAGGCGTGTTCAAATAATCGACAGAATCAACCTCAGTTTGCTCTTGAGTCGCGTCATTACGTCCAGGGGCAAATGGAACTTCAGTTGGAACCCCTGCATCACTGGCTGCTTTTTCAACAGCGGCACTACCCGCCAAAACAATCATATCGGCCAAGGAGATTTTCTTACCTCCACCGGCATTGCTATTGAACTCATCTTTAATCCCTTCAAGAACAGTTATGGTCTTATCGGTTCCTTTGTTCACTTCCCAACTTTTCATGGGCTCCAGATTGATTCGGGCGCCGTTGGCACCACCACGCTTATCCCCACCTCGGAAAGTAGCGGCAGATGACCAAGCGGTATACACCAAATCTGAAACGGAAACACCGGAATCCAATACTTTTGCTTTCAAGGCTTTTACGTCCGAAGCATCCACCAACGTATAATCCACTGCCGGAATGGGATCTTGCCAGATCAATTCTTCTTTTGGCACTTCTGGTCCCAAATAACGGGAAACAGGACCCATATCACGGTGTGTCAACTTAAACCAAGCACGAGCATAGGCATCAGCAAAAGCTGCTGGGTCCTCATAGAATTTACGTGAAATTTTCTCGTAGGCAGGATCAAAACGCAATGAAAGGTCCGTAGTCAACATGGTTGGTTTTCTGTTGGGTCCGCCAAAAGGATCTGGGATAATGGCCTCAGCATTTGAAGCCACCCATTGGTGTGCTCCCGCTGGAGACTTGGTCAATTCCCACTCATATTCAAACAAGAACTTAAAAAAATCGTTGCTCCATTGTACCGGGGTTGATGTCCAAATCACTTCCAATCCAGAAGTAAAGGCATCTGAACCTTTTCCTGTACCATTTTTATTTTCCCATCCAAAGCCCTGCAATGCCAAATCTGCTGCTTCCGGATCAGCGTCCATCATTACTTTTTCGCCAACTCCATTACCGTGGGTTTTTCCGATGGTGTGTCCTCCCGCAATCAATGCCACGGTTTCTTCATCGTCCATGGCCATACGCTCAAAAGTTTCGCGAATGTCATGTGCAGCCGCCACAGGATCGGGATTACCGTCCGGGCCTTCAGGGTTTACGTAAATCAATCCCATTTGCACTGCAGCCAATGGATTTTCGATTTCACGCTCTTCCTTATTATGTGAGTAACGGCTGTTTGGCGTGTCACTCGTGGCCAACCATTCAGTTTCGTTACCCCAATATACATCTTGGTCCGGTTCCCACACGTCTTCACGGCCCCCAGCAAAGCCAAAGGTTTTGAACCCTGCTGACTCCAAGGCAACGTTTCCGGCCAAAATCATAAGGTCTGCCCAAGATATTTTCTGACCGTATTTTTGTTTGATGGGCCATAACAAGCGACGGGCCTTATCCAAACTTACGTTGTCAGGCCAAGAATTTAAAGGTGCAAAACGTTGCTGACCACGGCCACCGCCTCCACGGCCATCTTTAACACGATACGTTCCTGCACTGTGCCATGCCATACGGATGAACAGTCCGGCATAACTACCAAAATCCGCAGGCCACCAATCCTGTGAATCCGTCATAACATCCAAGAGATCCTTCTTCAATGCTGAATAATCCAGTTTTTTGAATTCTTCGGCGTAGTTGAAATCTTCTCCTAGCGGATTTGATTTTTCCGAATGTTGGCTCAAAAGTTCCAACTTAAGTCGGTTGGGCCACCAATCTTCATTTTGTGTACCCCCACCGGCCACTTCACTCAAAAAAGGGCACTGACTTGCATCTGCCCCGTTTGCCATTTCTTTACTCATGATAGTATGTTGTTTACGTTATTTTTATCCTTCATAAATTTACGAAAATGCCCTTCAACAGTATAGATAATTAATATTAAAATACTATTAAAACATAAACATTATCTATTTATAGCCATTCTTATCTTGCCGTCTGTTTTTACGGAAACAACCCCTTGATTTGGCATATCCACCCCCTTTTAGGGGCGTTACCATCCCTTATCTTTATACTATGGCTTCTTACGGGCTCCATAGCCACATGCCTTAAGAACATTATAACTATAATTTAAACCCTATAGATGATGAAAAAGTTGATTCTACCCTTTGCGGCATTGATCCTTTTCAGTTTTGCTGCGGATTCCGAAAAACTTACCGAACAAGATCGTGAGTTCATGCTTAAGCATCTCACCGAAACCCGTGACCACATGACCAAAGTTTTGGATGGACTCACCAAGAAACAGCTCAACTTTAAACCCAGCGAAAATAGTTGGTCCATTGCCGAATGTGTGGAGCATCTGGCCGTGGTGGAAAGTGTTTTTGGAGGGATGGCCCATAAAATGGTAGCGGCAGATTCCAATCCCGCCTTAAAAGATTCCTTGGTCTTCAAGGATGAACAAATCATGACCGTTGTAACGGACCGAAGCAACAAAGTAAAGACGTCCCAGCCGTTTGAACCCAGTGGCCAATTTGACTCCCTTGAGAATGCGCTACAAGCCTTTTTGGACAAGCGAAGTGAATTGATCGAATATGTGAAGACCACGGATGACGACCTAAGAAACTCCTTTAATAAAGACCTGCCATTTGGTGTTGTTGATGGCGTACAGTTCTTGGTCTTTGCTGCCGGACACACCGAACGCCATGTGCTGCAAATGGAAGAGGTCATGCAGCATGTTGACTTTCCAGAATAGCATTTTATTATAGGTTTTCCTTAACATTAATTGGCAAACCCTTTCCAAAATGGAGGGGGTTTGTTTTTTAACTTTGGGGAAACACTATAAAATGTACCTATGAAAACTTTAAAATCAATTGCACTGGTTGCCTTTCTGATTGTTGGCACCAGTGTGTTCGCGCAAAATAAAAAGGATGAAAAAATCATGGCCGATGCCCAAAAGGCCAAACAAACCCTCGTGGACACAGATTCCGGTCTTAATGGTTTCTTCAACCATTCTGCTGGATATGTGATCTTTCCCAATGTGGGAAAGGGCGGCTTTATTATTGGTGGGGCATCCGGTAACGGGGTGGTCTATGAAAATGGCGATGCCGTGGGCATGGCCGATCTTAAAAAATTGAACATTGGCCTACAGGCCGGTGGACAAGCCATCATCGAAGTCATCTTTTTTGAGACCGAAACGGATTTGGCCCGTTTTAAGGAAGGTAAGTTCCAGTTTGCCGCCGAAACCTCGGCAGTGGCCTTGAAATCGGGAATCGCCTTTAATGCCAAATATAAAGATGGTGTGGCCGTATTTGCACTTCCCAAAGCAGGTCTTATGGCCGATGCCTCGGTTGGGGGACAGAAGTTTGGTTATAAGCCCTTTTAAAAAGCAACGCCCCTTTAAAGGGGCGTTTTTATTTTACGTCTTAAAACTGATATCGAACCCCCAGTCCCAGATCAAAATCGAAGCCATCCCCATAGGCATCCTCTTCGCCAAAACCAATTTCCGGTCTTACGTCCAACGATAGAATTAGAGGAATCTTAAAATCATATTCCAGGCCCAGGTTCCCTGCCAACAGGCCAAACGAGGCAGAACCTCCACCATCATAGTCCACATTGCCCAAGCCTCCTCCTGCACCAACGTACCAGTGAAAGGATTCATCCAAAGGCATCACCCATTGAAAAAGACCGACCACCTTGAACGCGTCGTACACATCTTTTTCACCTCGGATTCCAAGGTCCAACTCAAGCCTATTGTTTTCAAAAAGGGCCCGTTGATAACTGATTTCCGCCCCAAAGGAATCAAAGCCATCATCATCGCCAATCCGCACCCCAAGGGCATTTTTGGATATACGCTGTGCCTCACAGTGTACTCCAAGGGCAAATACTAATAACAAGGTCAGTACCAGTGTTCTCATAGTTATAGTTTTTAAGGTTGTTGTTCAATTTACAATTTTTTGGGACAATCTTAAAAACCAATTACCTGACAACCATTTGTTTAATTGGAATCAAAGGGCGTCAACTCTGGTTGGTTTGGGTATTGCGCCTTTAGGTTTTTGATCATTTTATTCCGTTTTCTTTTCTTGAGAAATGAGTTGGTGACCAGAGGTATGGATATCCCCATCTCAAGTATGCCCGTTGCAATCATTAAAACCCCAATAAATGCACCACCTATATTCTCGCAAAACTCATCCTCTCCACATGGGCCTCCGTTTGCAATCAAACTGCCCCCAGCAATGGTTAAAAGGCCCAATCCTGCAAAAGAACCTCCCATGACCAGATTGTTCTTTCGTTTACGGTCTTGGCCCAAGATTTTCCGCAGCTGCCGTTCATTGGCCTCACTTTGTTCCATAAGGTAGGTATGGTTTAAACCCAAATGATCCAACCGTTGTTGTTGCTTGGGAGAAAAGTCTTGGGCATTAAGGCATAGGGAACACCATAGGCCCATAGTGCAATAGAGTATATTTTTCATGGTATTATCATAATAGTTTGTGAAAACAGCCCCTTAAGGGGCTGTACCAAGCATACGTTAGTCACATGGGCCACCACACTCCGTGGCAATGTTGTAATCCTCTTCGGTGAATACAAAATCCTCATCGAAATCATCCGAATGAATACAATAATCAATAGGGTTCCTTTGGTTTTGGTTGCATTCCGCTTTGAAGATGGTCATTCTCTCATTCGCGTAAATGATTATCAGTGAGTCATAAAACCGACTCCCGGCCAGAAAAACCTTGAAATCATACCCACTAGGTGGCAATCCGTCCTTGAATACTTTTTCCAGTTTCTCATCGATAGCCAGACTAGTGATTTCGGGTGTTACTTCTGGAAAATCAGATCTGTAGCTTTTGATCACCATAGATCTGCCACTTTTGTTTTCCATGGAATAGTGATAGACATCCACCTCGCCAAAATTTTCGCCACATGCATAAAGTAAAAAGGCCAATAGTAAGCTTATATTTTTCATCTTTTTAGATTTAATCCTTCCAATTGTTAAAAAGTTCATCCAAGTATTTTTCGGTCGTATTGTTGTATCTGTTCTTGATATTGTCCCGCCATTGGTTCCATGACTTGGCTCCAACCAATGCACCTTCCAATTGTTTTATGGTATATCCTTGAACCCTATCAATAGGGTAATGAGATCCATAAATATTTCTTTGGTTAACATCATCGATCATATCGTAACCTGCGGAGGTATAATAAGGCTTGTCCAAGGTTTTTTGAAATTGCAGGTTTATTTCGCTATCATAATTATAGTTTGGTTTTTTAAAATAGCTTCTATATCTGTGAAGCACGAAGGTAACCTCTACAGTCGAGGCCCATGTCTCTAACAGTCGGCGCCGGTTCTTACCCGTTGGCCCAGGATTTGAGCAGCCGTTGAAAGAAGTACAAGGTCCTGACCAAGCATCCCAGACCACAGCGTTATAGGCATTTTTGTCCACTTCCCTATGCGCCGCATGGGCAAGTTCATGGACTATGGTTCCATAAACTTTATCCGATTTTGAGCCCCATTCCATCAAGGAAATATCGTTTCCAAACCAAATCCTTCGGGCCTTTACATAAGATGATCTATCATTTTTTAGTTGGGTAGCAATTTTCAATTGTCTTTTAAAAAAGCTGTTGCGGGGCGGGGAAGTTAGGCCAAATCTATTTCCATAATAATAATCCATGGCACCTTGATGGATCAAAGCATAGTACTGTTGTCTATCATTTACCACCTTGCTTGATGACCTTCCCAAATTTACGTTCCAATCACCTCGCTTCTTTGGTCCAATTAGCATAGCTTGTCCATAAGTCCCTGACCGTATACTGAACTCATATCTATCCCATTTGATACTGTAATTGGCTTTTCTTCTAAACCTTCCATTACAGGTATACTTTCCTTTTCTATTGGTAAATCCTCTATAGGTGGTAAACCATCTACGCGCCCAAACCTTTACCCCGGAAACTCCTACATGATCATTTACCACATGATCATATACCTTTATGGTTCCCGAAGGCCTCCACCTGCTTTTTGAAGCCAATGGGTTCTCAATTTCCTCATCATCCAAATTACCTGTCAATCGCAGCGATTCATCAACAAGTTGATAGATTACCTGTTTAGAAGCAAAATTTGTCTTCATTCCACCTTCTAAATCAGCCTCTTCATCAGGTATAAAAAGTTCTTCCAAAAGTTCATATTCAATATCTTTTGGAAGGGAATAGCCAAAACGAACAGAAGCGTATTGATAAGTAGGTTGATCAATGGATACTTCAGGGTCATGATAAAAATCCCCAGATTCATCAATTTCAAAATCCAATGGGGTATCATAGAGTGTCAAAGTAGAATCTGCCTTAAGTATAGAAAGCTCCTCTTCCGTTTTAGGTTTGAACTTTACATACCAATGTGTCGTCTCGATTTCCCCTTCTTTTGAAACCTTGGATTTTTCCTTCAAGATTTGCCAAGCCTTCCTCATATTTTTGACGGAATAGGGGTTTTCCAGTTTTTTGCCCAGCTTGATCATCCTAAGTGTGTCCGGTTGCTCCTTGGCAATGGGTTGGGAATCATTGGTCTGTACAACTTCCTTTTCACAGGAAGTCAATACAAGCAACAAAATGGCCATTTTAACAATAGCCCAATACATTTTTCTTTGGTCCATAATAAGAAGATTTAAATGGTATTGGGGCATGCGGCTCTATCTTGGATAAGGTACTATAATGGGACATGCACGTAGACGCCAAATTGATGGGTGACCCATTTGGATTGGTGGATACCCCTTCTCAATTGATCTGTGGAAAATTCTGTGTGCAGTTGTAGGTCAATCCCTTATTCCAGGCGTAAAGTCCTCTGGGGCGTTTTGGGGCATTTGGGTGGTACCTGAATCTCCCGTATCATTAAAAATGGTCCACTCACCAAAGGTGTAACTGGGGTTGCCTTCCAAAACATCTGGGTTACGCACTGCCCGGCCGTCCTCAAACTCGTGGTTGGTACCCGAGCCATCTTCCCCAATCACACCAAAAACATCTATGACCGTTCCAAAAGGATCCACCAGCTCCAGATTATCGTCCCCATTGGAATCTGCCGGACTATTGGTGGAAACCGCTAGGTCGGGAGCAAAACCATAGACCAATTCAAACTCCGCGGCGTTTGGCGAAATGACCAAGGTACTTTCCGCATCAATGACCAGTCCTGACAAGTCAATGCTGGAACTGATTTCCGTATTCTCATTGGTGTATCGGCGTAAGGTCCACAGATTTAAATCCAAAGGTTCCGATGCAGAATTATAGAGTTCCGCAAAACGTGCTCCAGCATTGTTGTCCGGGTCTGCCAGTTCTGAAATGAAAATTTGGGTCGAGGTAAATTCCGTAATGATCTCCGGACAGCGTTCTTGGGTAAAATCAATATCCTCCAAATCCCGGATAATCAACTGCAACTGTTTTCCATCTTTTACAAGAATCCCCGTAATGGAGCCATTGTCTTCAGGGAGGGTTTCGGCCTGAAAATCGGCATACCCGCTATTGAGCAATGCCATTTCATTTTCGGCACAATCGGTCAGCGTGCGTATGGTTTCTTCTTCAGGAATTGCAAAGGACAGTCCCAATTCTTCTTCCACAAACTCTACATCCTTGAATTCCACCAAAGTGTTCAGGGGAGTATTTTCAATCTCAGGAAGGGCAACTTGTAGGGGTTGTACAGTACCTCCATCACAGGACAGAAAAATATGTTCCCTGACCTGCAAACTTGGCAATCTCCCCACCGAAACATTTCCGAAGGAAGTGAAAGTGCCTCCCAATTTAAGGGTCTCACCACTTTTACCGAGATACAGGCCTTTCAACTTTACCAAAATTTTGCTTCCCGCATTATAAAACAGATGGGATTCCCTAAAATCCATCTCTATTTGAAGTCCTTGGGTCGGGTTTGCCATCTTGTCCTGTATGTAGAGCACTCCAAAAAAGTTCCCGGCCCTATCCGAGGAAATCACATAGCCCTCCAAGACCAAATCTTCGTGAATTTGTATAGCCCCATCGCCCAATAGTTCCTCCAAATCAGCAAAGCTGATGTTCGCTTTCAGTTCTGTAGTGCAAGCGGTTTGCGGTTCACTAAAATTGACATTCTTGACACAGGCCACCATCAATATCAATAGGAACAACCCATTTATTTTGTTCGAATTTTTCATGCTTTTTGATTTAGAAGCTTATGGCGAGATTCAAGAAATAGGTCCTGCCGTAGCTGTACCAGTATTTGGGCCCAAAGGATGGGCTACCACTGAGGTTGTCTTGCTGCATCTGTCCGAAATTGCCATTTCGGCTTTGTTCGTATCCCCCTGTTCTGAAAACACCATCAAAAAGATTACTGACACTGGCGAACAGACTGATGTATTTTTTGTTAACCAACCAAGATTTTCCGCCAATGAGATTAAGCAAATAGATATCCTCCAGTTTTTGTTGATCCAACAGTTTGGCCACATTTTCATCGGTAGCATCGGGAAAACGTTCCCCAGTTTCCGGGTCCAGCAAAAAACTGGAGGTACGCGCAATGGTTGAAATATTGATATAGTTATGGGTAAGGTAGTTGGCCGTGGCACCAAACCACCAATATTTTGGATTGCGGTACTCCACACCCAAGGCAAAGGCTCTTTGCGGTCCTTGGGCCAGTTTTAAGTCCTTTACCTTAGTAATCCCCAGGTCTATGTTCCCTTCTGGGGCAATAAGATCCTCTTCGGTCCCTGCCGTGTCAAAATTGATCTGTACGGAAGGGTCACTGGCATAAACATAATGTCCCCAATTCCCAACCGCAGATACTTTTACGCTGGACGATGCCTCATACTCCAATCCAAATTCCAAGCCTTTGTGCAACCTGTCCAGCCCCGTAACGACCTCTTGGACAAAATCCGAACCGAGGCCAGAATCGACAAAAAAGAAATTGATGTCCGTAGTATTCATAACCCGGGTGTAAAAGGCACTTAAGCGACCAATCAGGGAGGGTAACCGCATGAAATAGTTTACATCTATCGTGGCAATGGTCTCTTTTTGGATTTCAGGGACCACCTCATTGTTTTCCCGTGGGTTTATAAAAATATTCTGAAGTACAGGGGACCGGTCCAGTTTTGCAGCGTTTGCCGTGAACCAATGCCGCCCTGTAAGAAAATAGGTGAGGCCCCCTTTATATCCCACGTTGGAAAAACCCACTTTTTTGCTCTTTCCAAACGAGTTTTCCATAAAGCGTTCATTGGTGAACAATCCGTTCCGCTGCGCACTAAAATTGGACAGTGATATGGAAGCAAAGCCGCTCCATTTTCCAAAGGTGGTGGATAACTGGCCAAAGGCTTCAAATTGGGAGGCATTCAATAGGTAATGGTAATTGAATTTTTCTCCTGTTGTTTTTTGCAGTTTTCCATGGGCATCATTCAAGGTATTGGAAAAGGAATCCTCGTCCTCGTGAAAATCGGCTCCCAATACATCCAAGATTTTGGCAAAGTTCTCCGAAGACAGCGTCTTAAAATTACCCCCAAAACCTAACCTTACATTTTCATGGAGACGATACTCCAAACTGCTTGCAACTGTTGTGTAGTTATCCTCAGCAACATCATTGTAAAGCATATAAGCGGTCTTCCCCCCTTCATTGGGATTCAAATTGGCGGCGTAAAGTTGTTCCCATGAAAGTTGCGGGTTCTTCAAAAAGGCTTCACGGGCCAAATCGGCATTTATAAAATCGGCACCAATGGAACTGTTGATAAAATAACTGGGCAGATACCGATAGTAGGTAGGGTCCGGGTTTGGTGCATTATAATACCCCAAACGACTTCTGGTGTTGGTCCCAAATTGATGGGCTACGCCCACACTCCAGTTGAATTTGTCCAGTTGTAGCCCATAATTCAACATAACAATGGGCTCAAAGATTTCCCGCTCCCTGGAATTTCTCATTTCTCCATCTTGGATTCCCCAATAAGGATTGTACTGGTTTCCCATGAGGTCAAATACCTCTTCGGTCAAGGCTGCCGATCGTCCTCTCCGGTTACGGGCCAAAATAGCAGTAAGTGCAAGACTATTTTTGGTGTTGGGTTGATACTCCAAAGCACCAAAAAAAGAATAGGCATCGTACAAGGTGCCTTCCACATATCCTTCATGGGCCCATCTGCGGGAAGATGAAACGGTATAGGCCCATCCTTTTTTGGACAGTCCCGAACTGTAGGTCCCCATAACCCTTCTTCGGTAGGTTCGGTTGGACACTGAACTGGACAAACGAATACCGGGCCGCATAGCCGAAGGACGCACATTGATTTGGGTATTCCCCAAAATTCTCCCAAAGGTGTAGGGATTCATCTCCAGTCCGTTGGTATACTCCTGATTGCGCTGCACATCATTGAGCCCTCCCCAATTGTTCCATTGAGGTCTACCGTCAAAGAATTTGTTCATGGGAATGCCATTGATCATCACCATGCCGTTTCGGGAATCGTATCCCCTTACCTTAAAAAAGGCCTGGCCAAAATCAAAGGCAGCGCGGTTTAAAAAAACATCCTTGGTAGATTGCAGCAACCCCAAAGCACCCGATACGGTTTCCCCGTCATCCAAAAGGTCCCCATCGGTAAGTGTGATAAGATTGTCCGATTTTTCCTGGGAAATGTCCTTCTCCAAAAAGATAGTCCCCAAATCTATGGGTTCCCCATCACAAATGATGGCAAAGCGTTTCGGTAAAAATTCCGGGGAAGAAATCGCCAAAACGTATTCTCCATTTTCAAAAATATGGATTTTAAAGTGTCCGTTTGAATCCGTAAAAAAGGTTTGTGAAAGGGTTTCAATGGCAATGGAAGCATTTTTAACAGGGGTATTAAGACCCATTGCTTGAACACTTCCCGAAATGATTGTTATTTGTTGGCCGTATTGGAGATTGACACAACAAATTACAGCCAAGAGCAAAGTTGTCCTCATAGCTATTGGTAGGTTAATTAAACAAAATTGGGGCTATACTTCGCTCAGGGTTGTAAGACAATTACACAATTTTATCCAATTCCTATGTAAAATCAAAGAGCCTGTATAAATTATTCATAAAAAAAGCCATGTATATGAAACACATGGCTTTACATAAGAAGGTTTACTCCCCGATCATTCAAGCGCCCCTCCCCAGACATCCCGTTGCTTTCCCGTCCCATCGTATCTAAGTGGACCATATTTATCATTTCCCTTATACGTTTGGTACGTTTTAAAGAACTGGCTTGTCCACCTCCCATCGGGCCATTCCCCAACCAAGGCAAAAATGATTGTCCTGCCCGTTATCAACCCAGCAAAACTCCGTTTTACGTTATAATCGCTGGTAATAATCGCTTTATGGTATTTTTCTTTCCAGCCTTGGTTTCGGGCATAGTTTCGCATAAGCTTTAGAGCTTCTTTTTCCAATTTTTCGTTCTTCATAAAAGGTTCTGGAATACCATATTTTGGGATATGCTTGTTGACCAATTCCAAACCTTCATCAATATTGGTCAATAAAAACTGGCCCGAAGCCAACTCATAGGCCTTTTTTTCTTCCTCCCTTCCAGGAGAACCACCGTCAACCAAATAGAATTTTAAACCCACCAACACTTCGTTGTCTCCTTTCCCATCTATATACTTCTGATGTTTTAACAAACTTTCTATCACCTTTTCCTGGTTTAAACTCATCTCAGCTCCCAAATCGTCTCCCTTTGGGATAACCTCGGGCTGAAAAATGGGATATCTAGAGGACTCCCACGTTATTTCCTCATCGGTAGGTTTATCATCATAATACGATCCCGCATATATGCTATCTATGTAATAATCATTTCGCAAATGCAACTTTTTTTTGGACTTGGGGTATTTTGCAAACTTTCATAGATTTTGTCCGGCCCTGCATTCTGATTTACGAACAAACGGCAAAAGAGACCTTCCTCATCCAACTTGGACATATCATATGAAGTAACAAATTCATCCACATCTTCCCAACTTCTCTCGATAGTCTCATTGGCAAAGACATATTTTCCCAGATTGTTTTCATGGATTTCACTAAAAAATTCCTTGTTCAGCAGATTGTTCTTGTCCACCTCTTTGGGTACCCAGTAAAAAGAGGATTTTGAAATATCCTTTCTCGAATTGTTCGAACATCCATAGGAAAGGAATAAAACGATAATATATGCATAAGAAAATGACTTCATGGTTAAGTATTTAAATTAAATATAGATTTAGCTCTTGTATGTCCCAATTGGGCCTGTTATTCCATACAAGTGAGGTTGGGATTACTATTTAGACCTTTTCCTTTCTGGCAAAAGGGAGGTTTGTTTCTATGGCCTAAAAACACAAATAGCCCATGCGATTTCGCAGAGGCTATTTGTACAATACTTTACAATAATAGTGAAATTTTAATTCTTGGACAATGGGAAAATTGACCTAAGCCTCTATAAAAGAATAGGTTTTGGTCCATTTACGCCTGTTTCAAACCAATATTTAGAAAAGGTTCATTACATTTAGCCATGGTGAAATTGCCTTTGTTTTTTACCTAGACCCCAAGTCAACAAAAATCATACCCATGCGATCATTAATATGCCTACTTGTATTGATATCGACCTCACTCCATGGACAAAAGTCCAACACCTATACCCTAAGAACCATTGCGTTCTACAATGTTGAGAATCTTTTTGACACCAAAAATGATTCGCTCATCTTTGATGACGACCGTACTCCCGAAGGCAGTTACCATTGGACCCAGGAACGTTACAAAATAAAGATTGAACACATTTCCAATGTGCTTTCCAAAATAGGAAAAGAAACCTCCAAGACTTCTCCGGATGTCATTGGCCTCTGCGAGGTGGAGAACAGACAGGTGGTGGTGGACCTTGCCCATCATCCCAATCTTGTAGATAAAGATTACGGAATCATTCATTTTGATTCTCCTGATGCCCGGGGCATTGACGTGGCCCTCCTCTTTAAAAAAGAATCTTACCTACCAACGTCTTTTAAAAGCCATAGACTCCTATTGTTTGATGAATTGGGGGAGCGAGTCTATACCCGAGACCAATTGGTGGTAGGGGGACTTTTGGACCAAGAAGAAGTATATTTCATTGTGAACCATTGGCCCTCCCGAAGGGGTGGGGAGGCCATAAGCGGTCCCAAGCGGGTACGGGCCGCATTGTTGAACAAGCGCATTATCGACTCCATACAAAAGCTGAACAGGGAAGCGAAGATCATTTCCATGGGCGACCTCAATGATGACCCCACGGACAACAGCTTGAAAAAAATCCTAAAGACCAAAGGGAAATCCCAACAACTGGATAGTATTGACCTGTACAATCCCATGGAAAAATTGTATCGAAAAGGAATTGGTTCCCTAGCCTATCGGGACAAATGGAACCTCTTTGACCAATTCTTTATGACCTCAAACCTCATCGATACGAACAAAACAAAATTGTCCTTTTGGAAAGCGGGCATTTATGCCCCAGCCTTTATCCGTACCCAAAAGGGGAAATATAAAGGCTATCCCCTACGGACCTATTCCGGTGGGAGCTATACCGGTGGGTACAGCGACCATTTTCCGGCATATATTTTTTTGATAAAACAGCCACATCAGTAGCAAATACAAACATTACATAAAATATACTAGTAACTTTTCTATCTTTAACTTATGACCGTAAGACTCCCAAAAGACGAAGAAAAACATATTTCAGGCACCGCTGATATTGCCCGTATCATGCAAAAAGTATTGTGGCGGCAGAACAAACTTCACCGAAAAAAGGAGTACTTCTGGACTATTGGTCTGAGCACTGGGAACGATATTGAATATATTGAACTGGTGACCATTGGCACGAGCAACCGAAATATTATAAAACCCGTGGAGGTCCTAAGCTTGCCCGTGTCCAAAAAATGCACAAAAATCATACTTTGCCACAACCACCCTTCCGGAAAATTGGAACCCAGCGAAGCGGACCTTGAATTCACCGAAAAGATGAAACTTGCCGCAGCCCTCATGGAAATTGAGGTGCTGGACCACATTATCATCACGGAGATGAACTACGTGACCATTTGAGAAAAAGTATTTTATTTAAGTAGAAAGAATGAGATTCCCGCCTGCGCGGTAATGGCACCTTACAGTATTATCCGAACCACTGCCCCCAGGGAATACGGCTTAAGATGAGCACAAGACCAATACCGTAGAAAATGGCAATGCTCTTGAACTTCTTTTCGCTTTCCATGAACTTTTTATGACGGGACCAGCCAATGGTGATCAATACAATGGCTATAATATTGGTAAAGGGGTGCTCCACGGCCAAAAGGCGTGCTGCGGAGTTCAACCCACCCATACCCAAGGTCTGGATGGCCTTAAAGCCACTGCCCGAGATAAAATACAGGAGAAGCCCCACCAACAACTGAATATGGCTCAAAATCAAGGCAAAGAGACTTATGCGAAGGTCTTTGTGCATGGTAAAATCTTTTTTGCCCATCCAACCCATTAGGGCGTTGGCCACTGCAAAAATGAGCATCGCCAATACAAAATAGGCGAGGTAAGAGTGTAATGCTTGAATCCATTGATAGGCGAGTCCTGAGTTGTCCATAGTTTTTGTTTTGGTGCCTAAAAATACGGATTTTGGAAATAAAAAACCCTGCCGATTGGCAGGGTCTTCCATCTATTTTTCAGCTTTGATTAAAAATCATAGCGAAGGGTAACGTTCCATGTTCTTCCCAATCCAAAATATCCTTGGTTGGAAACGGCAATACCCTCATAGGTTACGTCACCGGCCTCAACAAAATTGGCGGTGGTCAACCTAGAAATATATTCCTTGTCCAAAACATTGTTCACGTTGGCCCTGATCTTTAGGTTTTTGGTTTTGTCAATACCCACAGGGAAGTTAAAGGTAACCCCAGCATCCAATAGGTGAAAGGATGGTAATTCCAAGTTTTCCTTGATGGCACCAACATCAGCATACAGATTATCGTAATATCTGAAATCGGAATCCACTGAAATCATATCCGTAATCCTGTAAGCAACCCCTAATCCACCAGAGAGTTGCGCGGCACCACCTACTTTTCCTCCATCAACATCCTCATTCTCCGTACCGATTACATTGCGATCCTCATCAGTGACTTGGGTAACCACTTCACCTTTATACTGCCAATCCCCTATGGAAGCAAATCCATTGAAGGTAAGTCCTCTAGTTGGTCTTACTTTAGCATCCAACTCTACCCCAGTGTGTAACTGCTCTGTACCAAAGTTAGAGGTATAGGTAACCACATCATCAACAACATCAGAAGTGGTTTCCACACGATCCTTCCAAGAGGTTCTGTACAAGTTGACACTACCGGAGAATATAGAACTAGAGTAGCTATATCCCGCCTCAAGACCAAAAATCTTTTCATTTTCGGTCAATGGGTTTACCTGGTTGGTAAAGTTCAGATAAATGTTATCGTGGTACGGTTGACGGTTGTAGTAGCCTGTGTTAAAGTAGAAGCTATGCTCTACAGTTGGGTTATAGCTGAAACCTGCTTTGGCATTGTAACCAAAGTTATTCACCTTCTCGGAATCCACCCCATCGGTTATCCCCGCTGGTATTGGCTCATCCGTTCCTTGGGAAGAAGTCCCGTTGATCAATGCCTGATCTGCATATTGGTAGGGGTCAAACCTTTGGTGGTATTGGTTGGATACCGATCCTTGGAAGAATGCGGAAAACTGATCTGTGGAATACTCCAATTGGGTGAACAATCCTCCGTAGGAGATTCGCTCATCATTGCTATAGGCAATTCTTTGGTCATTTGGGTAACTATCAAAAGCTGCTGCCCATCCGGAAGGTCTGAAAGACTCGGTTGCAATCACTCTTTTATAGGTCCCATAAGTACCATAGATTTCATGATTGTTGTTTTGATCACGTAGCCTGATATCTTCTTGCCAAGACTTAAGTCCATGGAAATCTGAAACTACCCTAAAGTGTTTTCCGTAGTAGGTTCTTAAGTCGAAACCAACATTCCAGCTAAGATTGTCGGAAAGTTGCTTTTCAAAGTTGGAAATCAATCCATACCAGTTGTGCAAGTTCATGGATGCCCGGGTAACATAACCGCCACCAGCAGCAAAATACCCTCCTGCACCATTGGGAACACTGTTGTTAAAGGCATAAATGGCATCGTAATCTATACGGCCTTCAGCTGTTCTGATACGGCTACCGCGATCACCTGTACCACCACCATTACCCCAAGAGGCATACAAAACTGTAGATAAGCTTGAAGTGTCATCAATGGTCCAGTCCCAGTTTAGGTTGGCCACTGGCTTGTGATAAAAGTTCCTTCTTTCGGTGATGTACTGGCCACCGTAGGTTCCCCAGTTGTTGTTGTAACGCATACCGTATTGCAAGTAATCCTCGATGGGCTTGGTAAAGTTCTGATCGTGGAACTGGGGAGCACCAGTAATCAAAAAGTTGAAGTTGTGGTTGGTGTTGGGTCGGTAACCCAAAGAGATAAAGTAGGTCTGTCCCTCTCCGAACATTCCTTCATTATACCCATCACCTTGCCAGTGGGAAAGCATAACGCTCAATCCCCATCCCTTGTCGGAGACACCTGTATTGTATCCCGCAGAAGTTTTTATGTAGTTGTTGTTGGCCACAGTGGCGTACCCAAATCCGCCTGCGTCCATTTCGGTAGCTTTGGTCACAAAGTTCACAGTACCCCCAACTGAGGAAATAGCCAATTTGGATGAACCTAGACCCCTTTGAATCTGAACCCCGGAAGCAATATCGTTAAGACCGGACCAGTTGGACCAATACATCAATCCATCTTCCATTCCGTTGATAGGCTGACCGTTCAAAAGGAAGGCCGTGTTATCTTGATCAAAACCACGCACCCTCATATTGGTGTCTCCAAAACCTCCAGCTTGACCGGACACATATACAGATGGAGTGTTCACCAAAGTCATGGTGACATCTTGGGTTCCTATCTTTTCCTGAATAATTTTTACTGGAATGGAAGAAACCGCGATGGGAGTCTTTCTGTCAGCAGCAAGGTCAATAATCCCTGTACCAACAACAACAACCCCTTCCAATTCCTCTGCATCTGGCAATAGGGAAATTGAACCTACACTTCCGGTAGCGCTGAACGCAACATTTTTAGTAACAAATCCAATGTAGGAAACCACCAATGTTCCAGAGGCTTGGTTGACTTCCAAAGTAAAGTTTCCATCAAAATCCGTTGAAGTCCCAATAGAGGTTCCCTTTACCATAACGCTGGCTCCTGGAAGCGGGCCTCCAAGCTCGCCATCCACCACGGTACCAGTAATAGTTCCTTGTGAAAAAGCCATTGCGGACATAAAAAGCGCCACAAAAGCGAAGTAGATTTTTCTCATTTTTTCAGTGTTTTAGTGTTTAATTTGCCCTGCAAAAGTGATGTATTTTTAAAACATCACGATTAAGTCAAGGTTAAATGAAGCTAATATAGTTAACACAAAATTAACAAGCAAAATCTATTGAAAAGCAAATGGTTAGAGGAATTTTTAATAAATGTTAACTCTCTAATTTATCCCTTAAAAAACTGTAGAAGATTTAGTGTTGAGCTGTCATGTTTGCCAATTTCCAAATTTTCGATATCACTTAAGATGGTTTTGGCCAATTGTTTCCCCAATTCAACACCCCATTGATCGTAACTGTATATGTTCCAGATGATTCCCTGAACAAAGATCTTATGTTCGTAAAGAGCAATTAGGGCCCCCAAGCTTTTAGGGGTAAGCTTCTGTATTAAAATGGTGTTGGTAGGTTTATTGCCCTCAAAGATCTTGAACGGGAGTAAAAGCCCTAGTTCTTGATCGGACAATCCTTGGGCCTGCAGTTCATTTTTCACCTCATCGGCCGTTTTACCGTTCATCAATGCCTCGGTTTGGGCAAAGAAATTGGCCATAAGCTTGTTGTGGTGATCTACATCGCCATGCAACGATTTCTTAAACCCAATAAAATCCGTTGGGATAAGTTTTGTGCCCTGGTGCATCAATTGAAAAAAGGCGTGCTGTGAGTTGGTCCCGGGTTCTCCCCAGATAATGGTCCCGGTTTCGTGATCTACCCTTTTTCCGGTCCTATCCATGCTCTTCCCGTTGCTTTCCATAATCCCCTGTTGCAGATAGGCCGAAAAACGACTTAGGTATTGGGTGTAGGGGATGATTGCCTCGGTCTCGGCACCAAAGAAATTATTGTACCAGACACTTAACAGGGCTAGGACCACAGGTATATTTTCTGAAAAGGGGGTTTCCTTAAAATGCATGTCCATTTCATGGGCCCCGGACAAAAGATCATCAAAGTTTTGGTATCCTACCGAAAGGGCAATGGACAGTCCTACGGCACTCCAAAGGGAAAATCTTCCCCCTACCCAGTCCCACATAGGGAATACATTATCGTCTGCAATACCAAATTCCTTGATTTTTTCAAGGTTGGTGGATACGGCCACAAAATGTTGCACAATATCCTTTTCCGAAGCTTTCTTTAAAAACCATTTTTTGATAGTGAGGGCATTGCTCAAGGTTTCCTGTGTGGTGAACGTTTTGGAAACAATGACAAAAAGTGTGGTCTCTGGATCCAGTTCCTTTAGCACTTCATACACATGGTCCCCATCCACATTGCTTACAAAATGCGTTTTTAGATGGTTCTTGTAGAATTTTAGGGCCTCGGTGACCATTACCGGTCCCAAATCCGAGCCACCGATACCAATATTGACCACATCGGTGAATGCCTTGCCCGTATATCCTTTTCTGTCCCCAGAAATCACGGATTCGGAAAACAATTTGATCTTTTCCTTTACCTCTTGGACTTCCTCAACAATGTTTTCGCCATCCACAAAGACCTCATCTCCTTTCTTGGCCCTGAGGGCGGTATGTAACACGGCCCTACCTTCGGTCTGGTTGATCAGTTCTCCCCCAAAATAAGCATCCATGGCCTCTTTGAGTTTAACTTCCTCGGCCAATTCCTGCAAAAGCGATAGGGTTTCCTCAGTCACCCTATTTTTGGAATAGTCCACCAAAAAATCGTTCCACAACAAGGAAAACTTCTTCCCTCGATTGCCATCTTGGGCAAAAAGTTCTCTAAGATGCGTGTCCTTGTTTTCTTGGTAGTGGGCTAAAAGTTTTTTCCAGGATTTGGTCGTTGTCGGGTCGATTTTGGGCAGTGCCATTACGGGTTGTATGAGATTAGGGTTTCTTCGGGTTCTGGGTTGGGGTTCACAAATTCTATACAGTCCAACTGCTCTTTCAATGGTCCTATGTGCGCCATATAATCGGTACGCAAGGAATCTGCAATGGGCTCTGCGGTGGGTAATTTTTCACGCAAGGGGTCTACCTGTCTTCCGTTTTTCCAAAAGCGATAACATACATGGGGGCCACCGGTGTTTCCGGTCATTCCGACCCATCCAATTACATCACCCTGGCGAACAAAATCCCCTTTCCTTACTTTTTGGTTCTTCATGTGGAGGTACTGGGTGCTATAAACACTATTGTGTTTGACCTTCACGTACTTCCCGTTACCTCCCCTTCGGGTAGATTCGGTCACGGTACCATCTGCAGTGGCAATGATAGGGGTTCCAATAGGAGCTGCATAATCGGTACCCTTGTGCGGCCTCACTTTATATCCGTAATACGCAATCCTTCGCTTTAGGTTATAACGGGACGAAAGGCGGTACCCAAACTTGATGGGAGCCCTCAAGAAAGTACTTCTGAGGTTATTCGCTTCTTGATCATAGTAATCCAAAATATTCTTCAAGGAATCGGTCACGTATGGAAATGCATAAATGGTCCTTCCTTTGTGCTCAAACAAAGCGGCCTTTATGGGGCCACGGCCGGCATAAATACTGTCGTTGATGTACCGTTCGTCATAAATGACCTTGAATTTATCCCCTTTCTCCAATCGAAAGAAGTCTATGGTCCATGCATAGATTTCAGAAAGGTCTATGGTGACGTTGTAGTCCACTCCAAGGTTGTCCAAGGTTTCAGAAAGGTTATTGGTGATCACACCTCCAACCTCGCGCTCCATCAATTTTACCTTTTTCCGACTTTTATAGGCGGTTACACTGTCGCGGAGGTCCACCACGGTATAATTGATCTTGTCATTCTGATAGATGAAAATCTCCGCTACTTCCGAAGTGTCTTTTGATTTAAGGATAGTGTAGGGTTTACCCACTTTGATTTTACGAACATCAAAAGTGTCCCTGAAATTTTCTGAAATTGCGGCAATCTTAGGGTAGTCCACCTTGTTCCGAAGCATGAGTTCCCCAAAACTGTCCCCACGCTTCACCGTATCATGAACCACATTGAATTCCTCAAGATTGAATCCAAAATGTGTTACCGGTGGTTTTTCAATGGTTTCAACCCTTACCAACTCATCCACCAAAACTTTATCCTGTTTGCATGACACCAAGACTATCATCAGTGTCAAGATTGCCCCAAAAAACTTTTGCATTTTATATTTCCTTGTATTCTTTGTTTGCAGGGTTAAAAATATGATCCACCCATTGTTTTCCCCATGCATCCAACTCATTTTCTGAATACAAAGTTGGGAAAAATATTATTTTTTGAAAACTGGGTGGTAAAAACTGCTTCCAATTGGTGCCTCCCGTGGCATCCACTTCTTGGTTTTCCTTCCCCAAATACCGGTATGCAGAGCCCATATGCATCAAGGGCCAGTTTACATTGGCATTGACGTCCAAGTCTTTCAACGCCTTGATCAACGCTTCATTGTTCCTTGATGCTTCCGGCAGTTGAAGGTATTTTTGGTATATAGTGCTATCCTTTACTTGGTTGGCAATCCTAAGCAGTCTTGGGGTATACCGTATCTCAAATTGTTTCAAGGTCAAGGTTTTTTCTCCCGTGGCCTTGTCGGTGGCCCCTTTTTTCCAATAGATATGCTCAAAGAGTTCCTCTATGCCATCCTCGGACGAAAAGGAATCCCTCTCGGTATGGTGTACCAAATATTCCAATGGGGTGGCATAAATCTCTATCATCCTGTATTGTGCCGATTGGAATCCACTGGCAGGAAGCAATGCCATACGATACCGAAGGAACTGTTCCCGCTCCATCCCCTTGATCATGATACTGAAAGATGAAATCAAGGCCTTAAAATAATTGTTCATCCGGTTGACCTTTTCAATAAAGAACTTAAGGTCTTGGGACTTATCTTCCGTAATCTGCTTTTGTTCGTGGAGGATGAGCTTAAAATAGAGCTCGGTAATTTGGTGGTACATGATGAAGATCTCTTCATCGGGGAAATGGGTCCGTGGCACCTGGATGCTCAATAAGGTATCCAAGTGAATGTAATCCCAATACGTAAGATATCGTTGATAGAGAAGTCCATCCAAATAAGAGCTCAGGTCCTGCCCCGAGTTTTTATACTTTTCCTCAAGCTTGTTGATCTGGGACTGAATTAGCTCATCATTCTTCATCAATGCTAGTCCATTATAATTTTAAACTGGTTTCGTAGTCCATTGTACCCATCCAAATCTGCTTTTAAGGAGCCTACGGCCAAATCGGCCTTAATCCGTATGGGAATTTTGTTCAGGTCATTGGATACCCAAAGGGTAAGACTCTCTTTTTCCTTAAAGACACGACCTGACTGAACCAATGGTCTAAATTTAAGACATTCCACCTTCCCAAACTTGGTTCGGATGATTTCTTTCCCCAAATATTTCAGTTTAAACTGAAAAACCCCGTCATCATCGAACAAAAGGTCCAAATCAATGGATTCTCCCTCCTTAAAATGATCAAGATCATAGGCACTTCTTAAAAAGTAGGATGCCGATATAAGGTCCTGTATATCGTTATGGACAGGGATATCTTTTTGTGTACCATTCTTGTTGTCCTTTAGAATGGCTTTCTTTTTTTCATAATCAAAGTCTATTTCAATATCCTTTGTATAGCCTCCTTCATCTATTTTCCGGACAAATCTGTGGGGTTTTCCATCCTTACGACCAAAATAGCTTTCATAGGTATCGTCCACCTTAAAAAATATACTGGCAAACCCTGTGGTCTTTCCCTCTCCCACCACATGGTAGACCGGAACATTGTTCAGGGTTTCTGAAGTCAAATGCAAGGTGGCATAACTGGCATTGAGAAAGCCGTAGTGTATGCGAAACTTCAACCATTCCCCAGGCTTGTATGCCGGCACCGGTTTTTGGGAAATTCCAGGGAGTGCATATAGTGCGAAAAGTATAATAAGTATCTTTTTCATAAGCAGTTGGTTCAATGTAAAATTACTAAAAACGTCATCGAGGCTAATATCTTTACAATTACTTAAACAAAACTTGTTCCAAAATAGTATGTAAAAAAAAGCCCAGTCTTAAAACTGGGCTTTTCCTAAATAACCAACCAAACTTTAAATTATGAAAAACCAATACTTAAAGTTATAAGGGAACCACCCCTTATTGGGTGTAAAGATACATCAAGCCTTTGTAGGAAAATCGGTTTTTAACGGACTTTAACTATACCTGCATCAGAATGGTGCCCAAACGCATGTTTTTTTGCAAATTCTTAAGAAAAATGCTGGTTTTCATACATCTTCCTTCATCAGAACCAATAGCCCACACTAAAGAAAATACTGTCATTATTTATCTCTGGACTCCATGAATAATAAATCTGGATGGGACCAATAAAAGATTCAAAACCGTACCCTACCCCATATCCGGAAAATGAAGGTTCGGTAAACCAGTTTCCCGTTCTAAAAAGATCATCCTCCACATTGGCAAAATTTGCAGAGAGGAGCAAGTGGTTCTTAGGGGCAAACCTGTAATCCAACCTTCCATGCGCCTTCACAAAACTGTTTCCAATGAGACTTAGAAAATCATATCCCAAAAAGGGGATAAAATTATTCACAAAGTCATTTCCAAAGCCCCCCAATACAAAATCAAAGGAGGTTACCGCCGAGGTTCCCAGTTTGAGACCTCCTTCGGCCTCAACATTAAAACTCAGATTGTGGGTCAAGGGGATTACAGTCCCCAATCGTGCCTTGCCCACGGAAAATTCCCTGAAATTGTTGTTGAAATCGGAAGAAAAAAGATACAGGTGAAAGTCACTATCGAACAAAAGCCCTTTGGTCGGGAAGTACTTGTCATCATAGGTATCCAGCGTTAACTTTCCAAATGCACTGAAATAATGGGAATCCTCAAAATAGGTCCTTTCCGGAGAAGCCAACAAATCTTCCGAATTATCCGCTTCCACTTGGTTGATGGTACGGGTACTGAGCCTTAAAAAACGATGTTCCACTCCCAATGTCCCGGCAAATTCTTCCTGTAAAACGGTTTGCAGGTATATCTGGTTGGTCAAATCCGAGACATCCAAACTGATTTCGCGGATGTTCGAGGCATCCGGCACATCAAAATTGGAGCGGATCAACGCAAAGTTGATTTCCTCATCAAAATCGGTAAACTTGGAATTGATGCCAAAGCTCCAATAATAGCCCTTGTCCAGATAGTACTGCATATTATAGCGGATATGGTCCCCAAGTATAAAATCGAAAGAAGCCACATCGTCCCGCATCAAAAAATTCTTCTTGGTAAGGTTGATCAATGCCGCGCTTTTGTACAGATCGTCATAGTGGGCGGACATCTTTATGAACATTTTGGTAGGATCCTCTTTTAGCTTCAAGACCAAATCCGTTCCCAATCCATTGGAAATCAACTCATAACGAATAGCCTTAAAGTTTCCAGTGGCAGAAAGGTTATTGATTCCCTGTTTGAGTTTGTCAAATGCAATCTTTTCGGCCAGATTGAATCTGAGCTTCCCTTTTATATACCCTCTTGTGTACTTATCATTTCCCCGTATGATCAGCCTGTTCACAGTAAGGCTATCCATGGCATGAATCCGCTCTTTCTTTGGCGCAGGCCCATGGTTTTGTTCCGAGGCCAAGGCCTGTAAAGCATCCATTTTTATCCTTGCTGCAGCTTCACCACTGGCCACAATTTCCTTGCTCCGCCCAAAATCAATTACAGAGAACTCGTCAATATCCGGTCTTATATAAATGTCTGTCTCTTCAGATTTCTTCTTCATATCATTGACCGTTCGGTAGTTGTTGATCTGAAGTAAAATCTCCGTGGCCGAGGACAGGGATTCCCTAGTGGAAAGGTTGTGCTGTACATCCACCCCAATAATCACATCGGCCCCCAAGGCCTTGACCTTGTCAATGGGGTAATTGTTGACCACCCCACCATCAATTAAAATATCCCCATCAATCTCCGAGGGCTCAAACAAGGAAGGAAAGGTTCCACTGGCCATAATGGCCTCTGGAAGATACCCGTGATCCAAAAGAATCTCTTCACCCGTTTCCACATTGGTCCCAATACACAGAAAAGGAATGGGCAACTTTTGAAAGTCATGCACATCTTTGACATGAAAAAGCAACCGCACGAGTTCATTATAAATATTCTGTCCGCCAGAAATGGCCTGTGGGAAGGTCACACTGAAATTGGTAAAGGGCAAGGTCAGTGCGTACCGCTCCGAATCTTCTTTCTCGTAAAATGTTTTGGCTCCTCTGGGAACATTATCTTGAATGAGTTTTGTAAAATCGGTGACCCTGAAAATGGAATCCAGTTCTTTGGCCGAATACCCGGAAGCATATAAAGCCCCAACAATGGCCCCCATACTGGTGCCGCCTATATAGTCTACCTTGACCCCTGCTTCCTCCAATACTTTCAATGCCCCGATATGGGCCAATCCCTTGGCGCCGCCCCCACTGAGTACGAGGCCAACCTTGGGAGGCACTTTTCTGTCATCGGTCTGGGACCAACCCAAAACTCCGATCAAGATAAATACCAGGGTAACCGTTATGCTCTTTCTTACTGCGCTCACTAGTGAAAGGATTTATAGATTTTCTGTGCTTTGGCCATTCCAACGGATTCCGCAAGACTCTCAACAGAGGCTTCCTTGATCCGTTTTACCGACTTAAAGCTCTTCAATAGTTGTTCTGCCGTTTTTTTTCCAATTCCTTCTATGCTTTCCAATTCGGTCCCTATGGCGCCTTTGCTCCTTTTGTTCCTGTGATGGGTAATACCAAATCGGTGGGCCTCGTTCCTCAATTGCTGTATGATCTTGAGGCTTTCGGACCTTTTATCCAAATACAAAGGTACCGGGTCATCGGGAAAATAGATTTCCTCCAAGCGCTTGGCTATGCCAACAATGGCAATCTTACCCCGAAGTCCCAACAATTCCAAACTCTTCAGGGCCGACGACAACTGTCCTTTACCCCCATCGATCACAATAAGCTGCGGTAAAGGCTCTTCTTCATTGAGCAGTCTTTTATATCTTCTGAACACCACTTCTTCCATACTGGCGAAATCATCAGGGCCTTCCACGGTCTTAATATTGAAATGCCGATAATCCTTTTTGGAGGGCTTCCCATGCTTAAAGACAACACAAGCAGCCACAGGGTTGCTTCCCTGGATGTTGGAATTGTCAAAACACTCTATATGGACAGGTTCTTCGGACAGACGTAAATCGGCCTTCATCTGGGCCATGATCCGTTTGGTGTGGCGATCGGGGTCCGTGATCTTTATCTGCTTTAGCTTGTCTTGCCTGAAAAAACGTGCATTGCGTTCGGACAACTCCAAAATCCTACGTTTATCCCCCAATTTGGGTAAGACCACCTTTAGGTTTTCTTCCACCATCACCGGAAACGGAAGGTAAATCTCTTTGGATGTTGAGTTGAACCGCTGCCGAATCTCCGTTATGGCCAATTGCAGCAATTCTTCGTCCGTTTCATCCAATTTCTTTTTGATCTCCAGGGTATGCGAGCGCACAATGGCCCCGTGGGAAAGCTGTAGAAAATTCACATAGGCATAGGTCTCGTCCGAAATTATGGAAAATACATCCACATTGTTGATCTTGGGGTTGACCACCGTGGATTTGGCCTGATAGTTTTCCAGGATGTCTATTTTGTCCTTGAACCGCTGTGCCTTTTCAAACTCCATATTTTCCGCAAAGTCCTTCATCTGCTGCTTAAAGGTCTGGATCGAATCCTTGAAGTTCCCCTTGATGATTTCCCTGATATCCGCAATTTGCCCGTGATACTCCGTTTCACTCTGCAAACCCTCACAGGGTCCAAGACAATTTCCCAAATGGTATTCCAGACACACCTTGTATTTTCCTGATTCGACCTTTTCCCTTGACAAATCGTAATTACAGGTTCGTAAAGGGTAAAGCCCCTTGATCAAATCCAATAATGTCCTAACGGTTTTCATGCTGGTGTACGGACCATAATATTCCGAGCCGTCCTTAATCAACTTCCGAGTGGAAAAAACCCTTGGGAAGCGTTCATTCTTGATACAAATCCAAGGGTACGATTTATCATCCTTGAGCAGTACATTGTACCTAGGGAGCAGTTTTTTGATCAGGTTGTTCTCCAGCAACAGGGCGTCGGACTCCGTAGCAACAACAATATGTTTTATGGAGTGGATTTTTTTCACCAAGACGCGTGTCTTGCCATACTCTTGCTTTTTATTGAAATAGGAGGAAACCCTTTTTTTTAGGCTTTTGGCCTTTCCCACATATAAAATCTTACCGTCGGCATCATAAAACTGGTACACTCCCGGATTATTGGGCAGCACACTTATTTGTACACTTATGGATGGGTTGGACATAGAGTTCTGGAAAATTGGCCCTTAACTGATCTTACCAACAAAGTTATATTTTAATTATAGTGTTTGTTGTTAAACTTGATCATTTCCTGTTCTGCATTGATCGATACGTATTTTCATCCCATGGAAATAAAAAACACAACGGATTTGGTTCACTTTATTTCCCAGGTGCCCAACTATGGTTTTCCCGTAAAATGACTATGGGAAATCTACAATACTTTGGTTAAGGAATTCTGAAAAATGTTAAACTGTTACAAAAAAGAATGCATTTCATCGATAAAAAGTGCATTTCGTGGTGAACTTATCAATTCTTTTACCTACATTTAACGGTATAAATACAATCCTATGGAAAACTATGTAATCGTTTTGGGAATGTACTTGATTTTGATGCTTTTCTTCAAAATCTTCTTCTCGGTTTCGACCAGAGGAGAGTAGGAATGTATTGCCCCAGAACACTACCCCAAATTTTCAGCATCTAGATGTTGAAACATGAACTAAGAAAAAAATACAAACAAATGAGGGCCGAACTATCTGATGTATCGGCCTCTGATTTTAGTATACTTTTAGCAAATCATGTACTACAAATCCCTATTTGGGATTTTTTTTATTTCCATACGTTTTTGGGTATAGAGGAAAACAAAGAGGTAGATACCCTACCCCTGATTACCCTCTTGCAGGGAAAAGATAAAAACGTAGTGATTCCCAAGGTAAGTGGAGAAAATTCCATGGAAAACTACCTATTGACCGATAATACGGTATTTCGAAAAAATAAATGGCACATTCCAGAGCCCGTAGATGGAATTATCGTTCCCGAGGACAAAATCGATGTGGTTTTTTTACCCCTGTTGGCTTTTGACGAACATGGCCATCGTGTAGGCTATGGAAAAGGGTACTACGATACTTTTTTGCATAAATGTCCAAAAGAAACCATCAAGATTGGACTTTCTTTCTTTAAGGCCGAGGAAACCTTGATTACTGATGTGCATGAAAATGACGTAACGCTCGACTATTGTGTTACCCCAGGAAAGGTCTATACATTTAACCGGTAACTTATTCGCCTGTCTCTTCCTGTTTTGGAAATGCTTTTTTGTTGAAGACAATCAAAATACCGACTCCCGTGCTGATTGCGGTATCGGCAATATTAAAAACAGGCTCAAAAAACCGGAACCTATTTCCCCCTATGGACGGAACCCAATTGGGCCATGTAGTATCTATCATGGGAAAGTAAAGCATATCCACCACCTTTCCGTGCAATAAACTTCCATAGGGTTGGTCAGAAAACAATGTGGCCACCTGTCCGCTGCTATGGTCAAAAATCACCCCGTAAAAAACAGAATCGATGATATTGCCCAAGGCCCCTGCAAAAATCAGGGATACGGCCAAAATCAAAGTCCTTGGGGATTGTTTTTGGGTGATGTCCCAAAGCCAATAGCCAATTCCAAAAACAGCGAAAATCCTGAAAACCGTCAGAACCAATTTTCCGGCAGATTCAGAAATGGGCAACAAATCACTCAACTTGGTTCCCCAAGCCGCTCCTTCGTTTTCAATAAAAAGTATTTTGAACCATCCCAGCACGTCCACCGATTCCCCCAAAACAAAACTGGTCTTGATGTAGATTTTGCTTATTTGATCCACGAGCAGGATCAAAACAATGATGAACAAGGATTTTTTTAAACTCATATCTTTTAACGAAGTTGCAAAAATATGGATATTATTTTGTTTTCCTAAGATGGATGTTCCCTTCCACCGTCTTTAACATATATTGGTTGTTCCCTTTGGGAATCTGGTTTTGTTCCACTTCACCATAAGCGCTTTCCGCCATCACATTCCCGCTAAGGGCCGTCAACCAAATATCACCATTTTGTGTATTGACCTCCACAACCTCCGAGACATTTTTCAGAATGCACCGCCCATCGGACAACTTTATGTTCAAATCGCTATACTTACCCTCCACCTGTACCTCGCAATGGGTTCCAAAAACCGACACATTTTTATATTGTGGGATAGTGATTTCCAAAGCAATGGAAATGACCTTATGCGCACTCAATTTATCATTTGGACTTATGAAGTTGGGGTGAAAGCCTGCACTGATCCGTACCGTGGCCCCTTCTTCCTCAATTGAAACCAAGAGATCCTTGGCATACTCTCCTTCAATACTGGCACTTACTTCGACCTCTTTGGTTGGCGCCGTGTTCAGGGTAATGGTATAGCAATTGGCAGCATCTATCTGGATGTACTCCGTTCGAGGTCCGATAAAGGCCTTCTTTACCAATTTCTGTCCTTGAAGCTGCGCAAGGATAAAGAAGCCCAACAAAAATACCGTTGCCCTCATAAACAAAAAACGCCCTAAGGCGTTTTATTATTTCTGCATGTTCTTTGCCTCAATGCTCAATGTGGCATGCGGAACCAGTTTCAAGCGCTCCTTGTTGATGAGCTTTCCTGTGACCCTGCAAATGCCATAGGTCTTGTTCTCTATCCTTAAAAGGGCATTCTTAAGATCCCGGATAAATTTCTCCTGACGGATGGCCAGTTGGGTATTGGCCTCTTTGCTCATGGTCTCTGAGCCCTCCTCAAACGCTTTGAAGGTAGGAGAGGTGTCATCAGTACCATTGTTTCCATCATTCATATAGGAACTCTTCAAAAGCTCCAGATGGCTCTTGGCCTTTTCTATTTTTTCCTCGATCAAAGTTCTAAACTCCTCAAGGTCTTTATCCGAATAACGTACTTTAAGTTCTTCTGCCATTTTCTAATGCTTTTGGATAAACAATTTTGTATTCACTTCGTCAAAGGCTATAGCAACACCTTCGTCTAGTTGTTCCTCTAAATTGAGTTCTGCGGTCAAGGTCTCCGTTTTGATGTAATCCTCATTACTGGAAACCGCATTTTCCACAAAACCGTCTTTCAGTATTTTAATACTGATCTTGTCGGTCACCTCAAATCCAGACTCCTTGCGTATGTTCTGGATCCTATTCACCAATTCCCTTGCAATCCCCTCTTTTTTAAGGGCCTCATCTATGGTAATGTCCAAGGCCACCGTCAATGGACCCGAACTTGCCACCAACCAACCTTCAATATCTTGAGAGGTTATTTCTACATCTGTCAACTGTAAAGTAACGCTTTTATTATCCAACTCCAGCATTAATTCTCCCTCTCTTTCTATTTTTTGGATATCCTCTTGGCCCAACTGCCCAACTGCTGCGGCAATAGCTTTCATGTCCTTGCCAAATCTAGGACCTAAAACCTTAAAATTGGGTTTTATTTGCTTTACCAAGATGTCCGAAGCATCATCCAACAGTTCAATTTCCTTGACATTCACCTCGGATTTGATCAAGGTCGATACCGCCTCAATATCCTCCTTTTGGGTATGGTCAAGAACCGGGATCATTATTTTTTGCAGGGGCTGTCGCACCTTTATCTTTTCCTTTTGTCGGATGGACAACACCAAGGATGAAACCTTCTGGGCCAATTGCATCTTACGCTCCAGTTTTTTGTTCACCATGGCGGGATCATGCACTGGAAATTCTGCCAAATGCACACTTTCAAACCCTTCTTTTTGCGTTGTTGCGTTCAAATCCTTGTACAACTGTTCCATAAAAAATGGCGCCACGGGAGCCGATAGCTTGGCCACGGTATTTAAACAAGTGTACAGGGTCTGATAGGCAGAGATCTTATCTTGCTGGTAATCTCCTTTCCAGAACCGCCTTCTGCTCAAACGCACATACCAATTGCTCAGGTTTTCCTGTACAAAATCCGAAATCATTCGGGTTGCTCTTGTAGCCTCATAATCCGCATAAGCCTCATCCACATTTTGGATCAAGGTATGCAGTTCGGACAAGATCCACTGATCGATCTCTGGCCTGTCCTTCAAAGGAACATCAGCCTCGGCATAAGTGAACCCATCAATATTGGCGTACAATGCCATAAAGGAATAGGTGTTGTAAAGCGTTCCGAAGAACTTTCGCTTCACCTCAACGATCCCATCAATATCAAATTTTAGGTTGTCCCATGGGTTGGCATTGGAAATCATGTACCAGCGCGTGGCATCGGGGCCATGTTCCGGTAGCACTTCAAAGGGATCTACGGCATTGCCCAAACGTTTGGACATTTTCTTGCCCTCCTTGTCCAGCACCAGTCCGTTGGAAACCACATTCTTGTAGGAAACCGTATCAAAAACCATTGTGGCAATAGCGTGCAGGGTATAGAACCACCCTCGGGTCTGATCCACTCCCTCAGCGATAAAATTGGCCGGGAACGCCACACCATCATCTATCAATTCCTTGTTTTCAAAGGGGTAGTGCCATTGGGCATAAGGCATGGAGCCACTGTCAAACCAAACGTCAATAAGGTCCGATTCCCGTTTCATGGGTTGCCCAGACGAAGACACCAAGGTTATCCCGTCCACAATATTTTTATGAAGGTCGATCTTGTCATAGTTCGCTTCGCTCATATCGCCCACCACAAAATCGGCAAACACATCTTTGTCCAGCACCCCAGCTTCAACGGCTTTGGCCATCTCGGCCTTGAGCTCTTCCACCGAACCAATGATCAGTTCTTCCTTGCCATCCTCGGTTCTCCAGATGGGCAACGGAATGCCCCAATATCTAGATCGGGACAAGTTCCAATCGTTGGCATTGGCCAACCAGTTGCCAAAACGCCCTTCCCCGGTTGCCTTGGGCTTCCAGTTGATGGTCTGGTTCAATTCGAACATACGATCCTTGACATCGGTGACCTTGATGAACCAGGAATTGAGCGGGTAATATAAAATGGGTTTGTCCGTACGCCAGCAGTTGGGGTAGCTGTGGACGTATTTTTCCACCTTGAAGGCTTTGTTCTCTTCTTTTAGTTTAATGGCGATCTCAACATCAACTGACTTATCCGGAGCCTCACCATCTTCGTAATATTCATTTTTGACGTACTTACCTCCAAACTCCTTCATCTCCGGTCTGAACCTTCCCTGTAGATCCACCAAGGGAACCGGGTTGTTGTTTTCATCCAGGACAAGCATGGGAGGTACCTCCGGTTGGGCCTGTTTGGCCACCAAGGCATCATCAGCACCAAAGGTGGGCGCGGTGTGCACTATCCCGGTACCATCTTCCGTGGTCACAAAATCCCCGGAAATTACACGGAATGCATTTTCAGGATTTTGGTAGGGAAGTGCATACGGCAATAGTTGTTCGTATTGGATACCGACCAAATCCTTGCCCACAAAACTTTCCCCGACCCAATATGGAATCTTTTTATCGCTCTGTGTAAAACTGGCCAATTCCGCTTCGGTTTCCACTGGGGTGAACTTCCCGGCAAATTGTTTTCCTACCAAACCTTTGGCCAATCCCACGGTCATGGGTTCAAATGTATATTGGTTGAACGTCTTTACGGTAACATATTCAATTTTCGGACCTACGGTCAATGCGGTGTTGGAAGGCAACGTCCAAGGCGTGGTCGTCCAAGCCAAGAAATACAGGTCACCCTCAATGCCTTTCAGAAAATCGGGAAGTGTTTCTTTCTTCACTTTAAACTGGGCCGTAACCGTGGTATCCGTAACATCTTGATAGGTCCCCGGTTGGTTGAGCTCATGGGAGCTCAATCCGGTACCCGCCTTTGGCGAATAGGGCTGAATGGTGTAACCTTTGTACAACAGTCCCTTGTCATAGATTTGCTTTAACAACCACCAAACGGACTCCATATATTTGGGCTTGTAGGTGATGTACGGGTCGTCCATATCCACCCAATACCCAATTTTCTCGGTCATCTCGTTCCAGACATCCGTATAACGCATTACCGCTTTTTTACAAGCAGCATTATATTCTTCCACTGAGATTTTCTTTCCGATATCCTCCTTGGTGATCCCGAGTTCTTTTTCCACTCCGATCTCTATGGGGAGACCGTGGGTATCCCATCCAGCTTTACGTTTTACCTGAAAGCCTTTCATGGTCTTGTACCTTGGGAAAATATCTTTGATGGTACGGGCCATTACGTGGTGAATGCCCGGCATACCGTTTGCGGAAGGAGGTCCTTCATAAAACACATAGCTTTCCTTGCCCTCCCTTGTGGAAACACTCTTTTCAAAAATCTGTTCGTCTTTCCAAAAGTCCAGAACTTTTTCCGATACTTTAGGCAAATCCAATCCCTTATATTCCGCAAACTTCATATCTACTGCTACTCTTCTAGAATTCCAAGTTTGCAAAATTATGAATTTAGATGGAATTACACCCTTCCCGAGGAGCATTAGTATTTCCTTAATATCCTTAATGTAAATATGATATGGTTTAAATACCCATTTATGCCAAATTCCATATCTTAACCAGATTAACACTAAACCATTTAAATATGAAAAAAGTCTTTATTACCGTTATGGCCCTGTCCTTATCGATGTCCGTTTTGACTTCTTGTAAAGATGCTTCCGAAAAGGCAAAAGATGCTTCTGAAGAAGCCACTGAAGCACTGGAAGATGCTGGCGAAAGTCTTGAGGATGCCGCCAAAGATGCAGGCGACGCCATCAAGAACGCTGGAGAAGAAGTCCAAGAACTGGGTGAAAAAGCCCTGGACAGCATCAAGAAAGCTGGAGAGGATGCCATGGACAAGACCAAGGAAGCGGCTAAAAAAGCCATTGACAGTGTAAAAATCTAGTCAACAGCAATACTTCTGAAAAAGGCACGGAAATTCCGTGCCTTTTTTATTTTAGAATACATACCCCAACCCCAAGATAAGATTGGTCCCTGGGGCCACAATGCCTGAGGAATACATTCGATACCGCTGGTTGGTCATGTTTTCCAAGCCCAATGTCGCCTTGAACGCATTGGATATTTGATATTGCGATTTAAAATTCAAGGTGTACCATGAGGGAGCATACGGATTCCCATTGGCATCACTGTCGTAGATATAGGTTTTACCCTGTTCGGAAAGGGCCAGATCTTCATGGCTCACCTCGCCATTATAATTTAAGAAGACATCCGCTTTTAGTTTTTGGTTCTGCCAAACCACATGTACGTCCCCAAAAGTAGGGGCGGCATGCCTCGCCGGACTATCGGTGCCATCATCATCTTCCTCGATTCCCTCGGTAAGGGTAAGATTGGATACCAATGACCAATGGTCATCCAAGTAGGCTTCCACGCCAAATTCAAAACCGTACACATAGGCCTTAGCGGCATTTTGGATAGCCTGTACATTGCTGGGCTCCCCGTTATAGTCAATTTCAGTTTGCCCATTGAAGGTAAAATCCCTTCGGACCAAAGCATCCACCAAATAGGTATAGTAGGCAGCGCCCTTCAATACCAATTTATCCTGAAAATTCTTTCGGATGCCTATCTCCCCATTATAGGCATATTCGGGTTCCAAATCGGGGTTGGGCACCACCACGGAACCAGGTTCCGAGTCAAATATTTTCCCAATATCATCTATGTTCGGGGCCCTAAAGCCAGTGGAGCCATTGAGGGTCACCTGCAAATCGGCCTTGGGAAACCAGCTGATTCCCAAACTTCCGGTAAGGGCTCCTGTGATCAAATCGGCCTCATCAAACGGAAAAGGGTAGAAGGTTTTTTCGAACTGGGCATCCACCCAGACCTGACTATACCTGATTCCCGACAATATCGTGACATTGGGCTTTAACTGATACTCCCCATTGACATACCCGGCAGCGGTCTGCCATGTGGCCCCGTCCGGATATCGGGATGCCGTACGTTCCACCTCATCCGTCTCGATATTCCTCTGGCTTCCCTTGGAATTTACCTTGTTGAGCACATATTCGCCACCATAATATAGGTGTAGTTTCCCCATTTTTTTGTTCTCAAAATCCAAGTTCATCGAAAGGGCATCCACTTTCTCCTTGGTTGAAAACAGCTCCACATCCCCAAAACCTCTATCGTGCCTGCTCTCCTCAAAAAATTGGTAGGCCGCAGTGAGCTTTACCCCATCATAGAATTTGTTGTTCCCCTTTTTGGTGACCTGAAAATTTCCCATGAACCATTTCTGTGGACCGTAGTACCATTCCGCGGAGCGTAGACCCAGTCCATCCCCAGTGGGACGGATCAACCTATCGTAACGCGAATAATCTGAAGTTTCCGAATAATATAGTCCCAAATCGTAGTTCCAACTATTGCTAGGTTTATAGGTGAATTTTTGCAATATGTTGATCTGATCATATCCTGAAACAATCTGTTTCTTGGGGTCCTCATTGACCATCAAAACATCAGTTCCGTTACGGCGCACCACATAGTTGTTGCGTACATAGGAGTCCGGGCCATGTTCTCCCATCTTAAGGTCGCCGAAACTATTATAACTGATACTGGTATAGGATGCCCATTTGCGCTGTCCCAGATTGAAGTCCACATGGGCCGTATTTTCATTGTTTGCCGATGCGAACCGATATTGGGCCCCTCCCGAAAAAGCCAGACTGTCCGTATATGAAAAGTGGGGGTTCTGGGTATAAAAGTTCATTACGCCCCCTATGGCATCACTACCATAAATTACCGAACCTGGGCCAAATACTACTTCGGTCCTTTTTATGGTGAATGGGTCAATGGATATTACATTTTGAAGATTGCCCCCTCTAAATATGGCGTTGTTCATTCGTACACCGTCCACGGACAATAAAAGCCTGTTGGTGGCAAACCCCCTGATCATAGGACTTCCGCCGCCAAGCTGGCTTTTCTGCACAAAGACCTTTCCACTGTTCTGTAATAGATCCGCAGAGGTTTGCGGCGTGGTAAACGCAATGCTTCGGGCATCCAAAGTCTCGATTTTTTGGGGGACGTTCTTCTTCTGCTGTTCCCACTTGGAAACGGACAAGATCACTTCCTGCAATTCTTCGGACTTGAGATATAAATACACCCGATTCCCTTTTTTGGCAATCTGGGACTTTGTGGTTACATACCGCTCATAGCTGATATGCTGAAAGGTGATTTTTTCGGTTTTGGAGAAAATCCCCAAATCGCACTTGCCATTGGAATCTGAAACTGTTGCCTTTGATCGGTCTTTGTTGAAGATGGCGATATTGTCCACCGGCACTCCGGTATCCGCATCCAAAACGGTGACTTCTTGGGCATAAAATGTAATGGAAAACAATACAAAAAGTAGAATCAAGGTTGGTTTCCCCATATTATTGAAAAACTGCATTTAATACGGCAAGAGACTTGGGTTCCCTAAATCCATGCACGTGCAACTGGAAATAGAGGATGACCGTTTTTAAGAGTTCCCGCCTGTTGGACTTAGTTAGTTGTATTCCGTGTAATGCATCAAAATTCGTGCCTAAAAATTTCTTAAAATCTACTATTTTATCACTGTGAATCAAAGGATTAAGCGAAGGCTCCAAACAAAAACTCCCTTCCAAAAGATCAAAATACGGTTCATTGCCATACGCAGTGTCCGGATAAAAGCCCAAATATTTGGTAAGGTTGATTAAAAAAAGGATATGGAAATTGGGGGAAAGCGGGTGTTCGTCCAACCAATGCAGTGCATACTCCAGATAATTGAAAAGCCCTTGGTCCTGTTCCTGCTCCTGAATACTGTTGCCCAGCATTTCCGCCAAGAAAAGCACCACACTGTTCTTCAAAATATCCGTATGCAAGGTCTTGTAGGGCATGGCCACCTTTACCTCCCTGATGCTTTCCAGCGTTCCCTTGTTCTTATGGTAGGCCACCATTTCCAAAGGCATCAATGGCTGAAAGTAGGCCGGTTTCAACTTTCCTCTTTTAGAGGACAGTACTCCTTTCAGCAAATAGGATTTAAGACCATCGGATTCGGTAAATGCCCGAACTATAAGACTGGTGTCCCCATATTTTAGGGATGAAAGAACTATGGCCTTGGTGGTCACTTGCATGGGCTATAAAAAAGAGGCAGTTACCGAAAGTATAAAAATAAGTACTCCCTCCGGTAACTGCCAACCAAAAACTATAGTCGATCGTACGGACTATATCACCCCTTGGGCCAACATGGCATCCGCAACTTTTACAAAACCGGCAATATTGGCGCCTTTTACATAGTTGCAATACCCGTTTTCCTCTTTTCCATATTCAATGCAAGCATTGTGGATGTCGGCCATGATTCCTTTAAGTCTTTCATCAACTTCCTCTCGGGTCCAGCTAATACGCAAAGAGTTCTGTGACATCTCCAATCCTGAAGTGGCCACCCCTCCTGCGTTGGAAGCCTTCCCTGGCGCAAACAAAATCTGCGCATCGTGAAATGCGTGGATGGCTTCTGGGGTTGAGGGCATATTGGCTCCCTCGGCCACGGCAATACATCCATTCTTGATGAGCACAACAGCATCATCCCCATCCAATTCGTTTTGGGTAGCACACGGAAGGGCTACATCACATTTTACGTTCCATGGGGTTTCTCCTTTATGGAACTCCGCTGATGGGTATTTGTCCACATATTCGGAAATTCGACCTCTCTTGTTGTTTTTCAAATCCATGACAAAGGCCAGCTTTTCAGTATCAATACCATCCTTGTCATAAATATATCCCCCAGAATCGGAAAGGGTAAGTACCTTACCTCCCAGTTGCAATACTTTTTCCGCTGCAAACTGCGCCACATTTCCTGAGCCTGAAATCACCACATCTTTACCTTCAAAAGATTGGTTGCGGGTCTTGAGCATGCTATCGGCAAAGTACACGGTACCATATCCGGTAGCCTCCGGACGGATGAGGGAACCTCCCCAGGAACGTCCTTTTCCAGTAAGTACCCCTGTGAACTCGTTGCGTATTTTTTTATACATCCCAAAAAGGAACCCAATTTCACGGGAACCTACCCCAATGTCCCCTGCTGGAACATCTGTGTTGGGACCGATATGCCTACACAACTCGGTCATAAAAGCATGGCAAAAACGCATGACCTCATCATCGGATTTCCCTTTGGGGTCAAAATCCGATCCTCCTTTTCCACCTCCCATGGGCAAGGTGGTCAGACTGTTCTTGAACACCTGCTCAAAGGCCAAAAACTTTAACACACTCGCATTAACGGTTGGGTGAAAACGCAGTCCTCCCTTGTACGGTCCGATGGCGGAATTCATCTGGATACGGTACCCACGGTTCACATGGATCTCCCCCTCGTCATCTACCCAAGCTACGCGAAAAGAAATCAATCGCTCCGGCTCCACCATACGCAAAAGGATGTTCTTTCCATGATAAATATCGTGTTGAACAATGTAGGGAATTACGGTTTCGGCAACTTCTTGGACCGCTTGGATGAACTCCGGCTCATGGCCATTTCTGGCAATGACCTCATCCATAAATGCTTTGATTTTTGCTTCCATATAACGGATTAAAATTTGTTGTCCCTTAGAATTGTCTCAGGGTTGTTTTTTAGTGAATTTGTAATTTGAAGGCAAAATTATTGTTTTTCAATAATTTGAAATACGTTTTTTTAAAAATTTTTCAATTATTGGTCAATCAATGGCCTGCTCCAAGTCGGCTATAAGGTCGTTCACATCCTCTATGCCCACACTCAAACGGACCAAGGCATCCACTACTCCACTTTTTTCCCGTTCCTCTTTTGGAATACTGGCATGGGTCATACTGGCCGGATGTCCTGCCAAGCTCTCCACGCCTCCCAACGATTCGGCCAAGGTGAAGACTTCAAGTTTTTCCACAATTTGAATCGCATCGGCATAACTTGCCCCTTTGGGAACAAATGAGATCATTCCGCCAAAATCATCCATTTGGGCCTTGGCCACATCATGGTTGGGATGGGACTCAAACCCGGGCCAATAGACCTTCTCAATCTTTGGGTGGGTGGCCAAATATTCCGCGATGGCTTTGCCGTTCTCACAATGCCTTTGCATGCGTACGTGCAAAGTTTTTATCCCACGAAGCGTCAAGAAACTATCCATGGGACCACAAACCGCTCCACTGGCATTTTGTATGAAGTATAGTTTATCCGCCAATTCCTTGTCCTTGACCACCAAGGCCCCGACCACCACATCGCTATGACCTCCCAGATATTTGGTGGCGGAATGCATCACAATATCCGCACCCAAATCCAACGGGCGTTGTAGATAAGGGGTGGCAAAGGTATTGTCCACGGCCAATAACAGTCCATGTTTTTTGGCCAATGTGGATACTGCCTTTATATCAATAATGTTCATCATGGGATTGGTAGGGGTCTCCACCCAGACCAACTTGGTTTTGTCATTGATGTGCTTCTCAATGGCATCTGCCTCTTGCATCCCCACAAAACGAAAAGTGATTCCATACTTTTCAAAAATCTGCTTGAAGAGCCTGTAGCTTCCCCCATACAAATCATTGGTGGAAACCACTTCATCCCCAGGGGAAAGCAGCTTAATGACCGCATCTATGGCCGAAAGACCACTGGCAAAGGCCAAACCGTAGTTCCCGTTTTCTATACTCGCCAAGGCATTTTCCAAAGCGGTCCGGGTAGGGTTGGCACTTCTGGAATACTCAAAACCCTTATGCCCTCCAGGAGTGGTCTGGGCATAGGTGGAGGTTTGATAAATAGGTGGCATTACGGCACCATAGGCCTCATCGGGAAACTGCCCCCCGTGAATGGTCTTGCTATTGAATCGTAAATCTTTCTTGCTCATTTTGTTAATATTGATACACAAATGTATCGTTATCTTTTGGAGTAGTCAATGAAGTCTTATTTTTGGCAAAGCATAACACCCCTTTTTATGAAAAAGACCCCATACCTGATATTCCTACTTCTTATAGCCCTTGGTTGCGAAAATGAAAGCAACCTTACTTTTGAGCCTCTGGAACTCCAAGGCGAAAACTGCAAGGATTGCCCCACTATTGAAATCAATGTACCCAAGGCCTTGGATGATACCGCTGTGGCCAAAACCATCAATCGGTCCTTGGAAGAGGAAATGATATCCCTACTTTCCTTTGGTGATGGGGAGGAGGAGATTACCGGAATCCAATCGGCCATGACGTCCTTTACCGATAGCTTCAAGGAATTGAACGAAAGGTTTCCCGACGAAACCCCAGGCTGGGAAGCCAAGATCCAAGGAACCATTGTGTACGAAGACCCTCAAATGATCACCATTGAGGTTGAATCGTATACCTATACCGGGGGAGCCCATGGCTATGGTTCAACCTCCTACCTTAATTTTGACAAGCAGAGTGGCACTGAACTGGAAAACTGGGAACTTTTTGACGATCAGGAAGGATTTCAAAAGTTTGCGGAGACCAAGTTCAGGATACAAGAGGATATTCCCCAAGACGAAAACATCAATGCCACAGGGTTTATGTTCGATGCGGACGTCTTCCATTTACCCAACAATATGGGATACACAAAGGATGGCCTTCAACTCATCTACAATCAGTATGAGGTGGCCTCTTATGCGGATGGTCCCATTGTATTGGTGTTGCCGTACAACGAGATCAATCTTTATCTCAAACGAAAAGTGAAGTCCTAGGAATCTCTTTCCAATACCTTTTTCAACGCTGTGATGGTACCCAAATGGATGCCTTCATGAAGCAGATCATAGGTAACGGCGTCTTCCACCGAATTGAGTTCAATCTTGAGCGATGTCGCATAGGGTTTAAACGAACCAAAGACGCCCGCTTTGTAGTCTTCCGCAGTCTTTTTGGGCAGTGAGAACATTAATTCGGAAACCAGTTCGATTTCAGCATCACTTGGAATGCCATTGGGTTTGGTACCTTTCCTATATTTTTCAACCAGGTCTTCAGGCGCTATCAACGGTTGGCCGCTAAGTCCATAGACCAATAATTGCTCGGAGACCACAATATGGGCAATGTTCCACCAAATGTTATTGTTAAAGCCTTCAGGGATTTCAAAAAGCTTTTCTTTTGGGGTGTTTTGCAAATGGTTGTGAAGTATACTTCTGTTCTTTAAAATAAGGTCGAATAGTTTTTCCATTCCCGGATTTGGTTAAAATTAAATAACATATCTATTTTTTTAGATATGTAGATATTTTGTTTATTTTTGTATTATGAATGTGATTGAAATCAGCAAAGTTTTATCCAATAAAACTAGGGTTAATATTTTGAAATGGCTGAAAAATCCCGAGGTAAATTTTCCGCCCCACCAAGATATTGACCATTTTGATGACGGGGTATGTGTAGGGTACATTCAAGACAAGACAGGATTGTCGCAATCCACCGTTTCAACCTATTTGAACAGCATGCAAAATGCAGATTTGGTCATCCCTACCCGCCATGGGAAATGGACCTACTACAGAAGGAACGAAGCGGTGATCCAGGCCTATATTGAAGCCTTGAAAAATGAATTGTAATTTTTTGAAATTCATATTGAGATTTAGCGAAATGTAAATATCATGGAAAACTGCATCAACTATAACTGCTGTCCTGAAACCCAATTTTCTGTGGGCCTATCACAAACCATCGTCAAAAGAATACAGAAATGGCTTACCTCCATTCGAGTGGAAGGGGCCGAGAATATGTCAAAAATCAAATAACAGACACATGAAAACTATTGGAATGATCGGAGGAATGAGCTGGGAATCCTCAAAAATGTACTATCAATTCGCCAATGAAATCGTTCGTGAAAAACTGGGGGGTTCACATTCCGCCAAAACCATACTCTCTTCTGTTGATTTCGATGAAATTGAACGGTATTCCTTTTCGGACGACTGGGATAAAATTGGTGATATCATGGCCCTTCATGCCAAAAAATTGGAAACTGCCGGATCAGATATCGTACTACTTTGCACAAATACCATCCATTTGGTAAGTAATGCCATTACCCAAGCCATTGACGTGCCCTTTTTACACATTGCCGATGCCACTGGGGAGGCCATCCGCGAGAAAGGAATGAAAAAAGTGGCGCTATTGGGCACAAAATTCACCATGGAAAAGGATTTTTATACCAAAAAACTACAGGAAGACTACGGTCTTGAGGTTTTGATTCCCAATGAAACGGACAGGGAGCTTCTTCAATCCATGATCTACAATGAGCTGGTCAAAGGAATTTTTACCGATGCCGCCAAGACCATTTGTTTGGAGATTATCAAAAAAATGGAAGCGCAGGGTGCCGAAGGGGCTATTTTGGGCTGTACCGAGTTGCCCATCCTCGTTCCGGATCATGAAGCCTCGATACCTACATTTGACACCGCCAAGATCCATGTCCAAAAAGCCATTGAATTTGCATTGGCTTAATACCGGTTTGATCAAAAATCGGTTCCTTTGCACTCATAGAGACCTATAGCATGAAAAAAATTTACCATTTGGGCAGCTGCTCAACCTGTAAACGTATTTTAAAAGAATTGGAGCCTCTACAAGGCGTAGCACTCCAAGAAATAAAGTCGGAGCCCATGACCTCTGAGCAGGTGGAGGAAATGGCCGCCTTATCCGGAAACTATGAGTCTCTTTTTAGCAAAAGGGCCATGCTCTATCGTGAAAAGGGGCTGCATGAAAAACAACTTTCTGAAGACGATTACAAAAATCTAATCCTTGAACATTATACCTTTTTAAAAAGACCTGTTGTCCTCGTTGATGGGCAAATCTTTGTTGGCAACTCCAAGAAAGTGGTCCAGGCCGCAAAAGAGGCCCTGCATCCATGAGTAAAAGAACCCTAGCCATTTTGGGCGCCCTGGCGGCGACCACCATTTACGGAATCAACCATACCCTGGCCAAAGGGGTAATGCCCATGCACGTTAAACCCTTTGGGTTTATTATGCTACGTGTTGGTGGGGCGGCCATCTTGTTTTGGGCCATCTCCTTTTTTGGTCCCAAGGAAAAAATCCAGAAACGGGATTGGGGCAGGATTTTGGTGTGTACCATCTTGGGCATGGCCGTGAACATGTTGTCCTTTTTTAAGGGTTTACAGCTTTCCACGCCTATCAATAGTGCGGTATTGGTGACCATAACCCCAATTATCGTGGTCATTTTATCTGCCCTCTTTTTAAACGAGAAAATCACCTTGAATAAAGGATTGGGTATCTTTTTAGGGTTCATTGGTGCCGTGGGGCTTATTCTTTTTGGGACTGAAATACGGCAGGATGCCCCCAACATTCCCTTAGGGAATTTCCTATTTATTGTAAACGCTACTTTCTATGGTGCCTACCTCATTGTGGTAAAGACCCTTATAGAAAAATACCATCCCTTTACCTTGATGAAGTGGCTCTTTTCTCTGGCCGTGATCATCAACCTACCCATTACCTTACCGGAATTTCTGGAGATTGAATGGTCCACTATGCCCCTATGGGCGTATGGTTCCATTGCTTTTGTGGTAGTGGGAACCACGTTCCTCACCTATCTGTTCAATGTATTTGCATTGACGCAGCTCAAGGCATCTACCGTTGGGGCCTTCATTTACGTACAACCCTTGATTGGAATTGTATTTGCACTTTTTTCCGGTAAAGACCATTTGTCGTGGATCAAACTTCTTGCCACGGGATTGGTATTGGTGGGGGTATATTTGGCCAGTATGCGTCCTAAGCATGCTTAGTTTTTCCCTAAACATCCCATTCATCAACTCGTTCCTATCATCCGTCAATCGGGAACCTCCCAAACAAAAGTTTAGACCTTTTTTTGTAATGGATGTGAAAAATAGGAACAGTCATGAATTTACTACTGGGCATTATCGTTGGGACACTTCTTTTTGTACTATTTCTTTGGGGGAATAGAAAGCTTACCCAACTTTATAGATTGAACCCCTTGTTGGGGTTAGGGGGAGTTTATTTTGCATTCTACATGGTAACGGAAAAAGCACATCAGTACCTTCCCCAGTTTTTAACGACAAAACAAATTGACGCTCCTTTTCAAATGCAAGGCACATTGGGATTCTTCTTTCATCTAAAAGAACCTAAAATGTCTCTTCTTGATTTGATTTTATGTGTTTTTTATATGTGTCTCGTCGGTTACTTGATCTACGTCTTCGGATTCAAAAAATCCAAATGGAAATCACCCAACAAAAGAGGTTCCCATGAAAACCTATCAAGGAAAAACGAGGCTTGAAACAAAGATTTTACAAAAAAAATCAACCTAAGTCCTTGGGCAGTTGTACAAACTTTCGGGTGTCCTCTTTGGTCAAGGTCTTGAACCCTTCGGATTTTTCCATTTGGTTAAATGCATCCAAGAAATGTTGGGGCAATCCTATCAATCTTCGTTCCTTAAGGTCGATCCACGCACCCATCATCTGGCATCGGGCAAAATTTCTTCCCTTACTGTCATAAAAATCGTGGTTGAATTCAAAGAACATCCCATCTTCGCTCATCCCTTCAAATCCCAATGAGACCTTTACGGGTTTTCCAGCAAACACTTCCTTGAAATAGTACATGTGCTCGTAAAAGACCACCGGACCTATATTGTGCTCGGCCATCCCTTTTTGGTCAAATCCCAATTGGCCCAAGTAGGCCATCCGGGTATGGCTCATAAAATTGATGTACGCCGAATTGGCCAAATGGCGGTTGGCATCCAAATCGCTCCATCTAATATCAAATTCCTTAAAAAACATAGTGGGTTATTTTGTTATGCATGCATAATAATTGTAAAATTACCATAGTTTTCAGAACTGAGTCCCATAAAGTGCGATTATTAATCCTATTTTTAAACATAGTTTAACACAAACCTCATGAGTGAAAAAGCAGAATTCATCAAAGATCTTTCCTTGCCCGTAATAGCTGCCCCCATGTTTCTTATTTCCGGTCCAAAATTGGTGGTGGAGTGTTGTAAAAATGGTATCGTGGGAACATTCCCGGCCTTGAACCAACGTACTAGTGAGGGTTTTGAGGAATGGCTCATCCAGATAAAATCGGAACTCGAACAATTTGAGAAAGAGACCGGTAAAAAACCGGCTCCTTTTGGTGTGAACCTTATTGTACACCCCACCAACCCCAGATTGGAAGCCGATGTAAAACTATGCATGAAACACAAAGTACCCTTGGTCATCACCTCCTTGGGTGCCGTGAGCCAAGTAGTCAATGCCATCCACAGTTATGGTGGTTTGGTGTTCCACGACATCATTAAAAAACGACATGCCGAAAAAGCGGCCGAGGCCGGTGTGGACGGACTTATCTTGGTATCTGCCGGAGCGGGAGGACATGCGGGGAATCTAAACCCGATGAGCTTGGTGCACGAGGTCAAGAAATTCTTTCACAAAACCATCATCCTCTCAGGGTGCATCAGCACTGGACAGGATATCGCCACAGCCCTTCAAATGGGAGCCGATATGGCCTATATGGGCACCCGATTTATCAATACCGAAGAGAGCAAGGCTCCCGAGGAGTATCGAAAAATGATCATTGAGGCCGGGGCCAGCGATGTTATCTACACTGCCGCCATTTCCGGGGTACATGCCAATTTTTTGGCGGCCAGCCTAAAGGCTGCCGGAGTTTCAGAAGAAGATTTGAAAAAAGACCGAAAAATAGATTTTGGCAAGGAACTGAATACCGAGGCCAAGGCCTGGAAGACCATTTGGTCCGCAGGACAAGGGGTTACCACCATTGATGATGTACTTCCTGTCTCTGAATTGGTGAAAACCCTAAAAACCGGGTTCAAAAATGCCATAGAAGAACAATACAAGCTCTTGGAGGTGTTTCCAAAAAACTAAACCGATCATATTGTCAATGCCTGAGGTTACTGCCAACTATTCCCCTTCCATATTCTTTAAGAGCGGGCATTTGTCCACCATTTATTGTGGTCTGGTCCGTAGGGTAAACGGTGTAACCCAGAAAAGGGAGCGCCTCCGCTTAGCCGATGGGGATTTTTTGGATTTGGATTGGAGTCAATCCACCACTTCAACAAGAAAATTGGTTATCCTGTTGCATGGCCTCGAAGGAGATGGGCAACGCCCTTATATTACCGGTAGCGCCAAACTGTTCAACCAAAATGGATTCGATGCCTGTGCCGTGAATTTTAGGGGATGCAGCGGTGAGCCCAATAGGTTGTACCGTTCCTATCATTCGGGTGCCACTGAAGATCTGGAGGAAGTCATCTCCCATATCCTCAATACCTATCCCTACTCGGAAATTTATCTGAATGGATTTAGCTTGGGGGGCAATCTTTTGCTCAAATATTTGGGGGAACGCAATACAGTTCCGAAAGAAATCAAGGGAGCGGCGGCTATATCGGTACCTTGTAACCTACAGAGCTCCTGTGAACAATTGCTCACCCCAAAAAATGTACTTTACGCCCAACGATTCAAAAAGCATTTGATTGCCAAACTAAGGCAGAAACAACACCTTTTCCCTGAGTTGATTACAGATTCGGATATCAAAAACATCAACACACTAAAGGATTTCGATGACATCTACACGAGTCGAGCGCACCATTTTAAAGATGCATTGGATTACTATACCCAATGCAGTTCGCTTCAATTTCTGCCAGATATTACGGTTCCCAGTCTCATCATCAATGCAAAAAACGATTCCTTTTTAGGGGAGGAATGTTATCCCATTTTCGAGGCGGGACAAAATGAAAATCTGTTCTTGGAAATCCCAAAATACGGAGGGCATGTTGGTTTTTGGGGTAAGAATAATTGTACGTACACGGAAAAAAGAAGCTTGGATTTTTTCAATTCCCACTAGATAAATCACATTCTTGGGAAAGATTGTAGCGGTAACTCCAAAAACCCATAAAAATTAGACCTTAAATGCCTATCTTAGTAGCTGCATTTACACAAACTACAATTACGTTCAGAATGAAAAAAATACTTGTATTTCTAGCATTGGGTGCCTTTGTGGCAAGCTGCGGTGGCAAAAAGGAAGAAAAAAAGGATGGTTTTGAAGTAAGCAGAACCAAGACCGAAGAGAAAAAAGTACAAGCCAGTGAAGGTGTTCCAGTAGATATGGACAACAAAGGGGTTGGACCTATAAAGAATGTTGATTTTGCAGATGCCATCAACGAAGAAATGGCTGCGCGCGGGAAAGCCACGTTCGAGTCCATTTGCGTTGCTTGCCATATGGTTGATCAAAAGATGATCGGCCCTGCCATGAAAGGCATTTACGATCGCAGAAGCCCAGAGTGGGTCATGAACATGATCTTGAATCCTGATGGAATGCTTAAGGAAGATCCCATCGCCAAGGCATTGATGAAGGAAAACAACAATGCCATCATGCTTAACCAAAACCTTACGGAAGACGAAGCAAGGGACGTTGCAGAGTATCTTAGGACGCTGTAATCCTCCAACATACATCTTTGAAATGCTGTTGTTTTATTCCTAAGACAACAGCATTTTTTGTTTATGGCCATGTGGATTCCCCTGCAAACCAAACAATGTGTTAGCTTTATATAAAATACATCCATCATGAAGAAAAAAATAGTATTCCTGTTTCTTGTTTTTTCTGCTTTGTTCACCATCAAGGCCCAAAATCTCAACGGGGCTTGGCAGGCCACCCTTATCAACAATGATGGTGTGGAGGTGCAATATGTAGCCATTATTACCCATGGATTTTTTTCTGAAGCTTTCTTCGAAAAAGAGAATGGAAAGTTCCTCGGCACCAAGGGAGGTCAATTTTCTTCTAACGATGACACGCTGACCTATACCTTGGAGTTTGCCTCTTTTGACCCGCAGATGGTCGGTTCAACAAATTCCTTCCCCTACACCTACAAAGACGGAAAACTTCATGTTGGGGAAAAAATCTGGAGCCGTTTGGATGACGGCACTCCCGGTGATTTACAGGGTGCATGGTTGATTTCCGGCCGTAAGCAGGATGGAGAAATTACAAAACGTGATACCTCGGGACCCAGAAAGACCATGAAAATTTTATCCGGCACCAGATTTCAATGGATTGCCTATAACACGGAGACCAAAGCTTTTATGGGAACCGGAGGGGGCACCTATACCACGGTTGATGGTAAATACACGGAAAACATTGGGTTTTTCTCTAGGGACGACTCACGCGTAGGAGCAAGTTTAGGGTTTAACTATGAGCTGAAGGACGGGGATTGGCACCACTCCGGGTTGAGCAGCAAAGGGCAACCCATCTACGAAGTTTGGAGCATCCGAAAAGAGTAACAACACTTCTTATCATTTAATTAACCCATGGGTTAGGGGTGTTTAAGGCATTTTTTTAGTACTTTTCTTTGCATTAACCATTAATTTCCCACAAATGAAACACTCAAGTATTCTTTGTTCCCTTGTTTTGATTTTGACCCTTTCCTGTAATCCAAAGTCGGATGGCTCTTCTGAATTGTTCGGTCCCACATGGGAATTGGAGTACATGTCCGGCCCCCGCATTGCCTTTGACGGACTCTTTCCCAACAAAAAACCACAGATCAGCTTTGATCAAGAATCTAGCAAAGTCATGGGAAACGATAGCTGTAATGGGTATTCGGCAGATTATACCTTGGACGCGAATACCATTTCCTTTGGGGAACCCGGACCTACTACCATGATGTTCTGTGGTGGTGGTGAAAGACAGTTTCTAACTATGATGCAAAAAATAGATGGGTTCGCCTTGGAGGAAGGAAAACTCAATCTATTGATAGGTGAAGTTCCCATGATGCGTTTTATAAAAGTTGAGCCATGAAAAAAATAATGACATCACTTTGTTTTGCCCTGCTCCTTTCAAGCTGTGTGGAGAAGAAAAAAGAGGACAACACCAGTAAGGAAGAAATCACACAGGAAGATACCTTGCAAGTAAAAACCGTTGAACCCGTTGCCCTAAAAATGGATGACAGTTATTTTAAGGCGACTGGCACAGAACCCTTTTGGGGCCTTAAGGTAAAAGAGAACCGAGTGGAACTGAACATGATGGAAGATACCATCATCACACCGCATACCACACCAATCAAGGCCCAAGATGCCAACATAAGTATGTACCGTATACAAACCGAAGCCGTTTCCATGGATGTGATCATTGCCCATAAGGAATGTACCAATGCCATGTCCGGCGAAAAATCACCCTATACCGTCACCATTGCCTATAAATATACCGGGGAAGAGGAAACCCATGCCCTTGAGGGTTGTGGTTCCTATATTACAGACTATCGACTTCATGATATTTGGGTTTTGGAAGAAATGGATGGACAAGCCGTAACCAAAGATGACTTTAATGGAAGGGATGTTCCCAATATGGAAATCGATATTAAAACCAATCGCTTTTCGGGCTTTGCCGGTTGCAATAGGATGACCGGGGGGCTTTTCTTTGAAAAAGATCTGCTCCGATTTACCAATGCGGCGTCCACAAAAATGGCCTGCCCCAATATGGATGCGGAGTCTACCTTCCTTAAAAACCTTCAAAGTACTACTACCTATAAGATTGAAAACAATCGATTATACCTGTCCAATGGCAGTCAGGAAAACCTTCTCATTTTCAAAAAAATAGACTGACCATGAAAACAATTGTATATATCGTTTTTACCGCTCTTTTGGTTTTTGGCTGTAAAACCAAAACGGAAAAGGAAAACAACAATGGCCAGCCAGAGACTACTACGGTCGTTGAGGAGAAGTCGGCTCCATCTTTAGAAGTAGGATGTTATGTCTATGATGCCAACGGAAACCGCATTGTTTTTGACATTACCGATGTCTCCACAACTGTTCTTGGTAATCTCAGCTATGCCTTAAAGGAAAAAGATGGCAACAAGGGAACCTTTGCCGGAGTCATGAACGACAGTGTGCTTTTGGGCAAGTATACCTTTATATCTGAAGGGAAGGAAAGCACCCGCGAGGTGGCTTTTTTGGTAGAGGATGCCCAACTCATTGAAGGGTTTGGAGAATTGGACAGTACCGGAACGGCATTCAAGGATGTGACCGTTCTTAGTTTCAGCTCATCCATGCCCTTGAGTAAAACAGAGTGCGATACAGAACCTTAAAAATCCCAATGCAAGGTATAGTGACATGAGAAAATTAATATTACTATTGCTGTTTCCCTTTCTTATCTCCGCACAAGATAATGCAGAAAACAAATCACAGTTCGTGGCCTTGTATACTGTTGGAAATCTTTGGGACAAAGACAAAGAACCCCAGAATCAACCTTATTTTAAGGAACATTCAGCTTTTTTATCTAAGCTTAGAAAAGAGGAAACGATTACTTTGGGCGCAAGATTTAGCGATACAGGAATGATTGTTCTAAAAGCGACTGATTTGCAATCTGCCAAAGCCTTGCTACACCAAGACGTCGCTATTCAAAATGGACTTTTCACGGTAGAAGTGCATCCCTTTCTCCCTTTTTACAGGGGGTGTCTGGAATAATTAAAGGGATTGGTTTTTTCTTTTTCTACCCATTTACACCTATTTTTTGGCAAAAGCACAAATCTGTTTTTAATCAATAAACGGTTAACTTTATGGGAGACCATTAATTTCTGTGTCATGAAAACAAAAGTCTTTCTCCTCTTTGCCCTGTTCTCCAGTTTTTTGCTGACCGCACAAACCCCATCAGATTACACCATTGTCTTTACGGCTCAGGCAAAGGTCAATATCCATGAAAATAAAAGGGAAGCGGTCAATTCGTTTTTTGGAACCGCCTTAGGCAGAAGAATAGATGCCAAAGCTGATTCCGATTGGGTATATTTTGACGGAGGTGGCTTTGTGAAATTTGCCTACCATTCAGACGAAAATATGGTCTTGGATACGACTGAATTCATCAAATCCATGCAATTGGGGCTATTGGTGCCTTCCACGGAATATGAAGCCGTTCAATCCATCATCAAGGATTCTGATGCTCCTCCCATGCTGCCCGAAGTGGAAAAATATCAAGACCATGATCACTTCTACTATTTTCATGCTCCGGGGGGCCAAGTGTTCCGAATCGTAAACTCAGCAACAACGCTTCCCAAAAAAGGAGAGGTTCTTTTTGATGCCGAAAAAGCGGAAAAATATGGAGCTGATGACTACGGAATGAAAAAATACGTTTTTGCCTTCCTAAAGCGAGGTCCCAACCGCTCCCTCCCCAAAGAGGAAGCCGATGCATTGCAGATGGCCCATCTTCAAAACATTGGAAGAATGGCCCAAGAGGGCAAGTTGGTGCTAGCCGGACCATTTTTTGGCAATGATGACCTGCGGGGTATCTATATTTTTAACGTCTCTTCCTTGGAAGAGGCCAAAAAACTTACCGAAACAGATCCTGCCATACAGGCCGGCAGTTTAATCATGGACCTCAAGGAATGGTACGGTTCTGCTGCCCTTATGGAAGTGAACCAAATTGGCCTTACCTTGGCCAAAAAATCCATTATGGATTAACCTTTTTTGATCATGAAAAACCTTTCTTTTGCCCAATTCGTTGGTTGCGCCTTCTTTTTTATTTTCGCATTGAAACTACAAGCCCAGGACATGGAACTACCCTACCATCAAATTCCCGATCATGCTGAAACGTACAGTGCCGGAAATATAGTGTCAAGAATGATCGATGGTTTGGGCTACCGCTATTATTGGGCCACGGAAGGATTGACCGAAAAGGATTTACAATACAAGCCTTCCGAAGATGGGCGGAGCCTTATGGAAACCATGGAACACATTTACGTGATGTCCAATAATATTGTGTTGGCCCCAGACGCAAAACCCTATGAGAGGCCTAAGACCCCTACAAAATATTCCTACGAAGAGCTTCGTGAACTCACCCTTAAAAACCTACAAATGGCGAGCAATAAGGTCTTGGGGAAAAGCTCCGAAGACATGGAAAATTTTAAAGTCATCTTTAAGCAAGGGGATAAACAGTCTGAATATCCATATTGGAATATGATCAATGGAATGCTTTCCGATTGTATTTACCACACCGGTCAAATTGTACTGATGCGAAGGGCAAGTGGCAATCCCCAAAACCCAAAGGTGAATGTGTTTCTGGGGAAAACCAGGGAATAAGCCATACCAATCTTGTAACAAAGTTCTTTTTTTGACTACCTATTAGTAAACAACAATTACTATGGGTTCCGCAAGTCAACCAATGTTGGTGGTCAAAGCCAACCGGGCACTGTTACGAAAGCGCCCCAGCTACAAAGATGTTCGCAAAGCCTATGACGGCTACCTTAATGAAACTCAACTTCATTTTAAGGAGCTTACCCCTTTCGAGCAAAAGAAGATTAGGGATAAAATCATTGAGCAGGCAAAAAGGGATAGATGGGAAGAAATTAAAATTTACTTTATCAGTCTTTTCATTCTCTGCGCAATTATTATAGGAATTTATTTTTGGTTCTTCAACTAATTTGGAAAGAACCCTTTGCCCTATTTATCCACCACAACCTTATAGGTTGGGTCTTCCAGCACATTTACCTCGATAATATCATCGGCGTTGGCCAACAATCTTCTACAGTCCCGGCTGAGGTGTTTCAAGTGAAGTTTCTTTCCCACCTTGTTGTAGCGTTCGGTGATCTTGTTCACTGCCTCAATGGCTGACATGTCCACCAAACGGCTTTCCGCAAAATCAATAACCACCTCATCGGGGTCATTGAGTACATCAAATTTTTCAGCAAACAAGGTGGTGCTCCCAAAGAAAAGAGGGCCATAGATTTCATAATGCTTCACTCCTTCTTCATCGATATATTTTCTGGCACGAATGCGTTTTGCATTGTCCCAGGCAAATACCAAGGCCGAAATAATGACCCCTACCAAAACGGCCAGCGCTAAATTGTGCAGAAAGACGGTCACCAGAGTTACCAAGACCATGACCAACACATCCGATTTTGGCATACGGCGGAAGGTCTTTAAGCTCGCCCATTCAAAGGTTCCCAATGCCACCATGATCATAAGCCCCGTCAATGCGGCCATGGGCACTTTTTCAATAAGACTGGAACCGAACATGATGAACACCAACAACATCAACGCGGCAACTATCCCAGATAATCTTGCCCTGGCACCATTGGAAGTATTGATCAAACTCTGCCCAATCATGGCACAACCCCCCATCCCGGAAAACAAACCTGAAAGAATGTTTGCCGTACCTTGGGCTACGGCCTCCTTGTTGCCCCTACCACGCGTTTCCGTAATTTCATCCACAATATTCAAAGTGAGGAGACTCTCAATCAACCCAACCCCTGCCACAATCGCTGCATAGGGAAATATGATCTGCAAGGTTTCCAACGTAAAGGGCAGATCAGGAATATGAAAAGGGGGGAAAGTTCCTTCAATGGAAGCAATATCCCCAATCGTCCGGGTATCCAGACCCAAGAAGAACACAATGCCAAACACCAAAAGAATCGCTGCCAGAGACGCTGGAATCGCCTTGGTCAATTTGGGGAGTCCCCAGATAACCACCATGGTCAACAGTACCAATCCAAGAAAAATGAACAAGGTGCTTCCTGTGAGCCATTCGCCATCCGTAGTTTTAAACTGACTCATTTGCGACATAAAAATGATGACGGCCAGGCCGTTCACAAACCCAAAGATTACGGGATGGGGCACCAAACGCATCAATTTTCCCAGTCGGAGCAAGCCTGCAGTCATCTGTAAAATTCCCGCAAGAACCACCGTTGCAAAAACGTATTCAACCCCATATTGTTTGGCCAAGCTCACTATCACCACGGCAACAGCACCTGTTGCACCAGAGATCATTCCTGGTCTACCCCCCAAAATGGAAGTGACCAAGCCCATTACAAATGCGGCATACAATCCGGTCAATGGCGATAATCCAGCAATAAAAGCAAAGGCAATGGCTTCGGGCACCAAGGCAAGAGCAACGGTCAAGCCCGATAAAATTTCCGTGCGATAGTTTACTTTTTGGGAAAAATCAAAAAGGTTGAGATACTTTTTCATGGCTTCTTTCTTGAAGCGGGCAAAAGTAGCATTATTAAACGCAAGACCCTAATAAGGTCCTTATTTTTAAGGATTTGATGATTTCCCGTTGGTTCACCCAAAGACCTTTTCAGTCCATAGGTCTAATTTTGCGGTATCTTTTTTGGTCTGTTCCCATTTTCCATGCATTGTAGGCGTCTTACTTACATGGGTTAGCCTTGGGAAAAGCCGATATTTGAGCTATCTTGATTTTTAATAACAACCCAGTAATCAACCATGAAGACCAACCTTAAGCTTATCTCGATGAAACGATGGCCCACCGGAGCAGCTTTGGCAATTGTACTAATTCTTGGATGTAAGCCAAAGGAATCGGTGGTAAATACCTCGAGAGACAACATAATCTTTACTGAAATCCGGACCGACACCCTCTTTAACAGCAAACAGGTAATCAATATATTGGAAATTCCTGATAGGATGTTCAAGGACTACGAACTCCAAATGGCCTATACGGAGAAAGGAAATAAAAATACTAGTTTCCTTGCACAAAGGGCAAACGCCAAAGCAGCCATCAACGGAGGGTTTTTTAATGTTGAAAAAGGTGGTTCGGTGACCTATTCGGAACGGAATGACAGCATTGTCAGTTTAACCTGCCCGCCAGAGGTTAAATGGTGCATGCCAGAAGCCATGATCAATGGCGCCATTGTATTTACCAAGGACAACCAATTGATCCTTGAGCCTTTTAAATCGGAAACGTATTACCAAGACTCTAATAAGGAATCTTTTGTTTTAAGGTCTGGTCCTTTTTTGATACAGGACTCGAAAAAATATGTTCCAGAAAGCCCGTTTTCCGAAAAACGCCATCCGCGAAGCTGTTTGGGCAAAACCAAGAATTCGGTTTTACTGATTGCCATTAACGGACGTTCCGAAGAGGCCGATGGAATGAACTTTAACGAAGTCCAAGATTTCCTATTGCAATTGGGCTGCACAGATGCCATAAATCTGGACGGTGGCGGCTCAACCACACTCTGGAGCAAAGAAAAGGGAATTGTGAACTATCCTACGGACAAAACAGGGGAACGACCTGTGGCAAATGCCATATTACTGGTGGCAAAACAGTAAAACATGCATAAAAAAACCGCCCCTAGTTTAGTTTGCTAGAGGCGGTCCTTAACTAAATAACCAACCAAAAAACTTTTCTCTATAGTCGAAGACTATGTTTAGTCCTTACATTTTTCTTTGACGAACCACATCCATTATGGGATTTTTAACTTTTGTTCGTTTTTTTCCAGTGTCATTCCCCGATTTCAAGTACTGCATATATCCCCTTCCGGAGAATTCATAAATCGTTCCACTGGACACATGGTACAACTCAATGGTGCTATCATCAATAACGTAAAGTTCAAAGTAATCATTGCCCAAATAGTCATAATCCAACGTTAAGGTCTTGAGCATGGCATCATCTTGTACGTCATAGACTTCATAGTTTCCTTGATAATCCCATTCCAAATTGTTCAAAGGAATCCCGGAAGCATCAATGGAAGATCTAAAAGACCCATCGTAGTTTGCTGGAAACTGTAGGTAGTTTTCCTCATCAAACTCATTGATGGCTCCTACCTCACTGGTATACGTTTTTTCCCATACCTGATATTCCTGTAGAAAATAGTGGATGTTGTCATAAAACACCTGATCATAATCAAAATTCCTGCTTTGGTATCCCCGTACCACATAAGAAGTATCGGAATAGGGGTTGTAAAGTTCCAGGGTATTGCTGTTCAAGGCATACACTTCCAACAACCAAAGCCCGTCCACATCATGGTTTATCTCAACCGCTCCGGAAAGTGTCCCATAGGAACCCACATCGATCCCCAATCCATTTCCGGTCTTGCCAATCCCTACCAAATTATTATTGGCATATACAACTCCCCTGTCAAAGGAAATGGTAAAGGCACGCTGTAAAAAGGGAACTTCCCCGCTACCCTTGGTTGCGTTTATATCTACGTACCACAAATCGTAGCTTTCCAGGACCAAGGCCGTATTGATGGGAGATTCCGCGATATAATCATCTTCCACAATAACCTCGGTATAGCAAGAACTGGCCAAAAGGCCTATCAATAAAATTCCAAAAAGTAGTTTTCCAATTTTCATAGTCGAGGTTTTAAGATTCAACCTATACAGACCAAGCACTGTGCCAAAATTATAATAAATTGATAATCAGTGGTTAATGTATGCTCTGATATATTTTTTAGCTTTGCCCCATAAATGGTATCCATGGATAGTAGATTGAAATTTGGGGTTTTTGGTGGAGGAAGCTGGGGAACCGCCTTGGTTAAGATGTTATCGGAAAACCACGAAAAGGTAGGTTGGTACATGCGGAACGAAGCGGCCATAAGACATATTCGGAAAGAAGGCCACAACCCCAACTACATCAGCTCCGTGGAATTCGATGTGGACCAACTTGTTCTGAGCCACGATATCAATGAAATTGCCAAAGTTTGCGATGTGCTTATTTTTGCCATCCCCTCTGCGTTTTTGAACGGGGAACTCAAGAATCTCACTGTTGATTTAAAGGATAGGATTATCTTTTCGGCCATAAAGGGGATTGTCCCTGAAAGTGGTCATATTGTTGGTGAGCATTTTCATAACCAATACAACATTCCATTCGAGAACATTGGAGTAATCACAGGACCCTGCCATGCCGAAGAGGTGGCCTTGGAACGCCTTTCGTACCTAACCATTGCCTGCGCCGATGCCAACAATGCCAAACTGGTGGCACAAGGATTGAAAAGTGACTATATCCGTACCAAGATATCCGATGACATCATTGGAACGGAATACGCCGCCATGCTCAAGAACATTTACGCCATTGCCGCCGGTATTGCGCATGGACTGGGCTATGGCGATAATTTCCAGAGCGTTCTGATGAGCAATGCCATCCGGGAGATGAAACGGTTTATTGACCGGGTGTACAAAATGAAACGGAACATCAACAACTCCGCCTATCTGGGTGATCTGTTGGTAACTGGATATTCCACCTTTAGCCGAAATCGCCTGTTCGGCAATATGATCGGGAAGGGCTATACCGTTAAAAGTGCCATGATGGAAATGAACATGGTGGCCGAAGGGTACTATGCCACCAAAAGTGCACACTTGCTCATGGACAAGTTGGAGAAGAAATCCAAAACCCCCATCATTAACGCGGTCTATCAAGTGCTTTACAAGGAAAAGAATCCGAAAAAGGTATTTGAGAAATTAACCGAGAAGTTGGATTAATCCCGATCCAACGAAAAGTTGGAATGTTCTTCCAATTCTTCTCCCAAGGTTTTGTGGAATGTCGCCATTTGGTCATCCGTGTATCCAAAAGCCTTTTGGAATTCATCCAATACCGCATCCCTATATTGGCGCACACTTTCAATATCAAAATACAACCGCCCGGTTCGTCTGATGAAAAAATCCATGGGATTCAGGGCCATTTCATGGGCAATGGCAAACTGGGCCTCTGCCCTGATCATCCGTTCATGCACATCAGGATTGGTGAGGGACGCGTAGTGCTCCAGAACGGTCTCGGTCTGTTTGCCATAGGTAGTGACCAGATACCAGGCATCATATTCGGAAAATCCGCTGTCTTGGATACGGTCAAAAATCTGATTGATATACTTTTTTACGTGTTTGAACTTTTTAAAATCGCTCCCGCAAAGCGGAATTTTATCCGTCATACAAGGGTCCAACAAAACCCCATGATCCTCTTCCATTTGCTTGGCGATGCGGTTCACCGTTCGTTCCGCCATTTTCCGATACCCGGTGAGTTTACCTCCTGCAATGCTCACCAAGCCTGTATTAGAGGTGAAAATCTCATCTTTCCGGGAAAGTTCCGAGGCCGATTTTCCTTCTTCATGAATCAAAGGCCGCAACCCAGCCCATGACGAAATGATATCGTCCAACTCCAGATTGATGTCCGGAAACATATGGTTTACGGCAGAAATCAAATAAATGGCGTCGGCAATATCCGTGGTCACATGGTCTTTGTCCGAGTTATAATTGGTATCCGTAGTGCCAATGTAGGTTACTTTTCCCCTTGGAATGGCGAACATCATCCTACCATCCGGGATGTCAAAATACACGGATTGCTTTACGGGAAGTTTTTCTTGGGGAAACACCAAATGGACCCCTTTGGTCAAATGCAATCGTTTTCCTTTTTTGGAGTGGTTCATGCCCCTTAATTCGTCTACCCAAGGCCCCGCCGCATTGATCACATATTTGGATTTTATGCTGATTTCCTTTCCTCCCACTTCATCCTTTAGGGTTACCCCGGCCACTCTTTCATCTTCATAGATGAAATCGGTTACCCTGGCATAGTTCAGTACCTGCGTCCCATAATGAAGGCTGGTCTTGATGTTTTCCAAAGTAAGTCTGGCATCATCGGTTCGGTATTCGGCATAATACCCTGCCCCGTTCAGTATCTTTTTGGGCAACAGGGGTTCCAGCTTCAGGGCTTCCTTCTTTTCCAACATTTGCCGCTTGTCATCTCCAGAGACTTGGGCCAAGATGTCGTAGACTTTCAGGCCGATGGAAGTCAACCACTTTCCATAGGAGCCACCCTCGATCAAGGGCAACAACATTTTCTCGGGAATGACCAAGTGGGGTGCCAGTTTATGGACAATGGCCCTTTCGGAACCTACTTCCTTCACCAACCAAAAATCGAATTGCTTCAAGTAACGAAGTCCCCCGTGGATCAACTTGGTGGATTTGCTGCTGGTGCCCGAGGCAAAGTCTCCCTTTTCCACCAGAACTGTTTTCAATCCGCGGGAAGAAGCGTCCAAAGCGATTCCCGCCCCGGTGATACCTCCACCGATCACCACCAGATCATAAGGCTCTTTGGCCAATTTCTTTAAAATCTTATCCCGGTCCAGATTTGAAAAAGCAATGTTTCCCTCCATATCTTACTTGGTGAATTCATATTCGCGCTCCACCTTACAAATTCGGACTTTATACCAAGAATACCAAGTTCTGATTCCTTTCTTTTGGGCTTCGCGATGTTCCATTTGGGCCTTCCAATGGGCAATGGCCTCCAAACTTTCCCAATAACTGATGGTCACGCCCAATCCGTCACGGGCACTTTCAAAGTCTAAAAAACCGGGTTGCTTTCGGGCCATTTCCTCCATGGCCACGGCCATTTCCCCATAACCATTGTCGCCATCGGTGCGCAAACTTGTGAAGATAACCGCATAATAAGGTTTCTGTAGTTCCATATCGGGGTCAATCAATATATTCCTTTTCCAAAAAATAGTTCACCAAAGCCTCTTTCATTAAAATGGCCTGTTCCCCAGATTTTAAGGGAGGTAGTTGTTCCTTGACCTTATAGTGGGGCCATCCCTCATCATCAAAAAAATCAAAATCGTAGTAACCATAGGGTTCCAACAATCTGCAAATGGCAATATGCATAAGATTGATCTTTTCATCCTTTTTGAAACCCCGGTGGAAACTACCCAATTCCTGTACCCCGACGAGGTAAATCATCCCATCGATTTCCAAAGGGTCACCATCGGAAAATTGCCGTGACAATCGTTCTACCAGAAGCTCCCATCGTTCCTTTAATTTCTCGTCCCTGGACATATCATTTGTGTGAATTCCAAAGGTACAAATCAATATTCTATATTTGTTAAAACCCTCGTATGAGCTTTTTGGATATTGTTATTGGGATTTTATTGGTTTGGGGCCTCTACAAGGGTCTTAAAAATGGCCTTTTTGTGGAGATTGCCTCTTTGGTAGCATTGATTGCCGGAATTTATGGGGCCATCCATTTCTCTTACATTACTGGGAATTATTTGGCCCAGCACATGAACTGGAGTGAACAATACATGAACATTGCAGCATTTTTGATCACTTTTTTTGCCATTATCCTATTGGTCAATTTTGCGGGTAAGTTTCTGACCAAAATTGCGGATTTTGCCATGTTGGGCTTTCTGAACAAGCTTGCAGGAGGCATTTTTGGGGCGCTCAAGGTCGCTGTTATCTTAGGAGCGATGCTCATCTTCTTTGAACGACTTGCCACGCCCTTGAACCTGATCAATGAGGACACCAAAAAAGAATCTGTTTTTTATAGCTCCATAAAGGAAATCGGGGCATTTGTATTTGCCTTGGTCCTGCCGGATGAAAAACCTGAGCAAGAACCGGAGTTCAACGGACAGACCATTTAAACGTCCAAACCTTACTTTTTTACTCCTTTCTTACGTACTTTTTGCAATTCAACGTAAGAATCTGCCATCTGTGGAGAATTTATGGCCAAAGCCACCTGCTCCATTAGATTAGCTTACAGAACACTAGGGATTGTAGAACCGGTCCCCGAAAGTACCCCGAGGATGAAAAAATTGTATAGCGCAATGTTGCTTCTTGCAACAGTTGCCTTGTTGACTATGTGCAACTCCACATCAATTGAAGATGAGATAGAATACACCGAGGCTTCCATTGGAAATGACAAAATTTCCATAGATCCCAATGGCATTGAAAGTAAGCTCATTGATATGGTCAACGACCACCGGGCTTCCGTTGGAAAGAACACCCTTCAAGACAGTCCATCTTCCTACAAGTATGCCGAGGAGCATAACGATTACATGATTGCAAAAAACAAACTGAGCCATGATAATTTTGAATCCAGGGCCGAAAAGATAGCGGAAGAAACCCACGCTACCGGGGTTTCCGAAAATGTGGCCCGATACTATACCTCCGCCGAGCAGACCATAGAGGCTTGGTTAGACAGTGATTCCCACAAAAAAGCCATGGAGGGAGACTATACGCACACCACGTTGAGCGTGCAGTTGGACAAAGAGGGTAGACCTTATTACACCCAGATTTTCATTAAAGTGGATTAGCATTTTTCCACATACATTTATATTAGTGCTGAAGACCTGTTTGCCAAGCAGGTCTTTTTTGTGAAACACTATGTTCCCACTCAGGTTTTTTTTACCTTTCCTAAAATCTTGAGATATGGCAATACAGGCTCCTTTCAACCTGAACAAATGGATTGAGGAAAATAGGGATACCTTAAAACCTCCGGTTGGCAACAGAAATCTTTATAAGGAAGCTGACGATTATATTGTAATGATCGTGGCTGGGCCCAACGCCCGAAAGGACTACCATTATAACGAAACCGAGGAGCTTTTCTATCAATTGGAAGGCCAAATTGAAGTCCATATTCAGGAGGATGGCCAAAAAAAGACCATGAAACTGGGGCCAGGTGATATGTACTTGCATCCCGCCAAAGTCCCCCATTCCCCGGTGCGCCATGAAGGGTCCATTGGACTGGTCGTGGAGCGAAAAAGGAAAGACATGAAAGTAGATGATGGATTGCTTTGGTTCTGTGACCACTGCAACAACAAACTGTATGAAGTCTACTTTACCCTGAATGATATTGAAAAAGACTTTTTGGCCCATTTTAAGCACTTCTACAGTTCCGAGGAACTGCGTACCTGTGACCAATGCGGAACGGTCATGCCCGTTGACGAACGCTTTATTGCCCAAGAAGAATGATACTCCTATTCGCTAAAATCGTAGTGGTCATTGTGGCTTTGCTCCACATCTATTTTTTATGGTTGGAGATGTTCGCTTGGACCACAAAGGCAAAAAAGGTTTTTCGCCAGTTCCCTGAAGATTTGTTCGAACCCACCAAAACTCTGGCCGCCAACCAAGGACTGTACAATGGGTTTTTGGCAGCAGGACTTTTATGGTCCTTATTCATCCAAGACCCCATCTGGCAGATAAATGTTGCTCTTTTCTTTTTGGTTTGCGTTGCCGTTGCCGGCATCTATGGCGCCCTTACGGCTTCCAAGAAAATATTGGTGGTACAGGGATTTCCCGCCCTATTGGGAATTGCTTTATTCCTGCTGCATCTTTTCCTTTGAAAATCTTCGTTTTCCCTTCTAGATTATTCGTATTTTTGAAAAATATAACAATTCACGATTAAAAAGTTATAAATGTCAAACGTAGCAACTGCTTTTGGAATGGACGAAGCCCTAAAGGAACTGGGTCTAAACGAAATAAATAATGGGACTTCCACAGGAAAAGATTGGTTTTCCAACGGACCGGTCATCGAGTCCTATTCACCAGTGGATGGCGCCCTTATCGGAAAGGTGAAATCCACAACACCAGAGGATTATGAAAAAGTAATCAGTACTGCACAAAAAGGGTTCAAAGTCTGGAGAACAATGCCTGCTCCCCAACGTGGTGAGGTGGTGCGCCAGTTCAATGATGAGCTTAGACGTTTAAAAGAACCCTTGGGCAAGTTGGTTTCCTACGAAATGGGAAAAAGCTACCAAGAAGGTTTGGGTGAGGTTCAGGAAATGATAGACATCTGTGATTTTGCCGTGGGCCTATCCAGACAATTGCATGGCCTTACCATGCACAGTGAACGCCCAGGTCACCGCATGTACGAACAATACCATCCTCTTGGTGTAGTTGGAATTATTTCAGCATTCAACTTCCCGGTTGCCGTTTGGTCTTGGAATACTGCCTTGGCATGGGTCTGTGGTGACGGCTGCATTTGGAAAGGTTCCGAGAAAACCCCAATGACTTCTGTTGCGTGTCAGAACATTGCCGCACGGGTATTTGCCAAAAATGGGGTTCCGGAAGGTATTTCCTGCCTGATTACCGGCGATTACACTGTGGGTGAATTGATGACCAAGGACGAGCGCATTCCATTGATTTCCGCTACCGGTTCTACCCGTATGGGGAAAATAGTGGCAAAAACCGTTGGGGAACGATTGGGAAAAACCCTATTGGAACTGGGTGGAAACAATGCCATTATCGTTACCCCCGATGCCAACATAAAAAATACCGTGATCGGTGCCGTATTTGGTGCCGTGGGAACCTGCGGGCAACGTTGTACCTCCACACGTAGACTGATTGTGCATGAAGATGTATACGACAAGGTGAAAAATGCCATTGTGGATGCCTATAAACAAATACGGATTGGAAACCCCTTGGATGAAAACAACCATGTGGGACCCCTTATCGACAAAGATGCCGTAAAGAACTATCTCAATGCCTTGGAGAAAGTAACGGAAGAAGGCGGAAAAGTTTTGGTGGAAGGCGGAGTACTCGATGGCGAAGGTTATGAAAGTGGATGCTATGTAAAACCCGCAATCGCCGAGGCCAAAAACCACTTTGAAATTGTCCAGCACGAAACCTTTGGTCCAGTTCTGTACCTTCTAAAATATAGTGGCGACCTTGAAAACGCCTTGGAAATGCAAAATGGGGTCAGACAAGGGTTATCCTCGGCTATTATGACCAATAATCTACGTGAAGCCGAACGTTTCCTTTCCGTGGAAGGTTCAGATTGTGGAATTGCCAATGTGAATATTGGAACCTCCGGTGCGGAAATCGGTGGCGCCTTTGGAGGGGAGAAAGAAACCGGCGGAGGTCGTGAAAGCGGCTCAGATGCCTGGAAAGTCTACATGAGACGTCAGACCAATACCATTAACTATACCACTGAACTTCCTTTGGCGCAAGGCATTAAATTTGACTTGTAATGCGTTGGCAGTTCAACCCATAAAAAAGCCCGGAGGATATCCGGGCTTTTCTTTTTTAGTAAGTCATCACTCTTTTGGTGCAATCCTATGCACCAATTCATAAAGAATACTGTACTCAAAGCCTCCTTCGGGCATTATTTCTCCCATTTTGGATTTGGAAACCACTTCTTGGAAATCCCCATCCATTCCACTGGGATTGTAACGAAGGTAGTTCATGGCATCGGAGATCTTGTCAAATCCATCCCAAGTCAAGACTGAAAATCTGGCAAGTCTCCCGGTGGGATAAACCACGGACATCAATCCCCATGATTTCATACCCAAATTTCCACTTTTAATATTCTTCTGATGAAGGGGCTTCCAGAGTTCCTTGTTCTCTTGGATAAACCCGTTTCTGCTTTTGGGCATGGCATAGTTTACCAAAGCATATTTATAATCCCCAGGTATCATATCCTCCATCTGCAACCAATAATCAAAAGGGATCTTGGTAAAAGAATTGGTCTCTACCATACCAGGTGCCACCCCCATGGTCTTTAGATTTTCACTGTTCCAGATCTGGCTCGGATCGGCGGCCTCAAAACTGTCGTACACGTTTACAAAAACATAATTGGGAGCACCTTCCTCGGTTACCCCTACCTTTCTCCAAAGCGACCAACTGGCCATTTTACCCTTGTCTACCGCAGCTTGGGCCACTTTTGCCCAATACTTGGTTTCTTTTTCAACAAAATCAGCCTCCCTGTCCTGAGGAACCACCCTATACTGAAAATAGGCCACTTGTCCATAAGAACAGATTGCAACAACCAATGCAATGCATGTTAATAGTGTTCTTCTCATCTTGTTTAGTTTTTAAGGTTAACCTTTTAATGTACTAAAAATCAGATACTATTAACATATTCTTAACTTTTGATTAACATTTTTTTAATGTTGCTGAAAGACCCTTCTTACAAGGGGTATAAACAAAGTCGCCCATTTAGGATGAACACTAAACGGGCGATCTTAAAAAACCAACTTAACTAACTCAAACTTAGTTTGATTAAACCCTATTTCAATGCCGGAGCTTTGTCGGGAGAAATAGGGTTCCTTACCTAATATTTGTTGCAAATTTCCAACTATTCAGCCTATCCTTTTCAAGCTATCGTATCAGTGGTAGAAAAAAATGTGTGATTGGTTCCTTTAGACCTGTTTTCAGTTTCCTGATTTTGTCAACTTCTTACAGATAGCTTCCAAAAAGCTCAAATTCTTGTCATTATCCTAAAAAAATTAAGATTTTTTTAATATTTTGGATAGGACGTTTGCAAACTATACAACCTCAAAAAATGGATTTCCAAGACTCAAACACCTGGTACTGGATTATCTTGGCGCTAACGGCGATTATCTCAGGTATTTTGGGATACATGTTTGGAAAGTCAGATATTCCATCTGCCCCCGATAATTATAATGAACTGAACAGTCTGGATATTGAAAACGCCAAGCTCAGGGCCGACTTGAAGACCTGCAAGGAACGTTTGTCATCTTTCAGTACTCCAAAGCCAAACTCAAAATCACTGGTTAAACCGGAAAAAATCATTTCTGAATCGTTCAATCCTGTTTCTGCAAAGACCGCATTGGGTAAAAAAGTAAGTTTGGACGACCTCAAAATTGTTGAGGGTATTGGCCCTAAAATAGAGGGACTCTTCCATAATTTTGATATTAAGACATGGAAGGCGCTTTCCGAAACATCGGCTGACACCTGTCAAAAGGTACTCGATTCCGGTGGAAAACGATACAGAATCCACGACCCGGCATCTTGGCCCATGCAAGCCAAAATGGCCCACGAAGGACACTGGGAACAGCTTGCCCAATGGCAAGAAAAACATAGGGCCGGAAAATTTTAAGCTACCTGATATTGTTTTAAAGCATTCCGTTGGCCGTGACCCATTTGAAGGTGTGCTGCTCTTCGGAAAATTTCATCCGTTCGGAGATACGCTGCAACCGTTCCGGAAGTTTCATAAGATAGTCCCGAGCTTTTTCTGCTGTATCCGAAAGGGACTGCAAGCTTCCCAATTGCCAATAATCGTTCAACTTTTGTAGAATGTCGATGTAATCCTGGGCGGTATACACACCCAATCGTTGGGCACAATCTGAAAACTGCTCAAATGCCAAGCCAATACTTCCACCGGATTCTCGCAAAAAGTGTGCGGGCATCACTATTTTTCGTTTCATCATATCGGCAAAGGCCAAAACCATATTGTTGGGATCATGCTCCAATATAATTTTCACAAATTCCCTATAGGCCAAGTGGTGTCGCATTTCATCACCCGCAATAATATTGCACATTTTAGCCAAGGATTTATTGCCCTTTTGACGGGCCAACTTCGCTACCCGTTTGTGGGAAATGTTGGTGGCCAGCTCTTGAAACGAGGTATATACAAAATTCTTGTAAGGGTCTCTGTCTGTCCCTATATCAAATCCGTCGGATATCAAATGTTGGGTAGTAATTTCCACTTCCCGCATGTTCACGCGGCCAGATAGGTACAAGTACTTGTTGAGCAAATCGCCATGCCTGTTCTCTTCCGCAGTCCATGCCCTTACCCATTTACTCCATCCATTTTCCTTTCCGTTGTGTTGATCGATCCCTTCTACATCCATCAACCAAGACTCATAAGTGGGCAGCGCTTCTTCGGTAATGGTATCCGCAACCAAAGTCACCCAAAAATCGTATCCCAATTCTTTGGCCTCACCACGGATTGCCTCCACCTCATCAAAAAATTTGTCACTTTGGGAATCTGGCAAGAAATCTGTGGGTTGCCATATTTCTTCCGTAGGAATGAGAAACTCCTTCATAAATCCTTCCACTTTCGGTTCGATGGCTTGCATCACCTCCAACCGAATATTCTTTTCTGGCATAAACTAAATTTTTACAAAGATCTCCATTAAAATTTAAAAACGGATGGAATAGTTTTAATTTCTTCCTCTTTCCCCAGGATAAAATGTATGTACGGGATCACTTTGCCAAAACTCCTTGGTTTCCACATCCATAATGGTCAGGGCTCCCATGAACGCCGCCCCGGTATCAACATTCCATACATTCCCCCCATTTTTGGGCACCACTTCCTCTTTCTTTGAAATAGGCGTGTGGCCAATGAAGACTTCTTTGTAATGGTTCAAGCGTTTGGGGAAATTTGAATCGTCTGGAGTAAGTTTTGGGTCTACGGCCATGGCAAGCTCCCACAACGTGCGATCCCAATAGAACGATTGTTCAAAATATTCGAAATCCACCCCTTTAAGGTTGGTATACCCTGCATGGAGATAGAGCCTATTATCCTCAGCCAAATAATAATTCTCCAAGGTGGCGTAAAACTCAAGGTGGGTGTCCCAATTATCTCGATCATCCCCCAAATACGAATCTCTTGTGGCGGTTCCTCCATGGGCCAACCATTGTGGGTTCTCTTTTTGGGTCAAAAGCCATTCCCTACAGAGTTCATCATGATTGCCCCTGATAAACGTACACTTATATTTCTCTTTCAATACCAAGAGAAAATCCACAGTTTCCACTGCAGTACTCCATGAATCCACATAATCCCCCAAAAAGATAAGATGGTCCGTTGGGGAAACTTTGGCACGTTGAAGAAGTTGTTCCAATGCCCTTACTCCTGAATGGATATCCCCCACAACCAATGTCCGCATACACAAAACTTTTGGCAATATTACACACAAAAGGTACGGTTCGTACTAAATTAAGGTAAAGTTTTGGGGCGCATCTGCCACAGATCTCCACAAAACCGTTATAATTTTTGGCCAAGGCGCTTTTTTATATGTACATTGGGATAGTACAAGGAGAAATGAAAAAAGTATTTTGTGTTGGGGAACTACTGATAGATTTTGTGGCTGAAAACCAGGGAAGCGATCTTTCCAAGGCTATAAAATTTACCAAAAAGGCTGGCGGTGCCCCGGCCAATGTTGCCTGTGCCATCTCCAAACTTGGCGGAAGGGGTATTTTTATAGGCTGCGTTGGCGAAGATCCCTTTGGGCATTTTTTATTGGATGTGCTCAAAGCAGAAAATGTAGATATCTCATTGACCCAACTCTCCGATACGTTCACCACATTGGCCTTTGTCTCCTTGGCAGAAGATGGTGAACGCGATTTTGTGTTCAGCAGGGGTGCCGATCGGGAATTGGATTATGACCCCCTATTGCGAAAAAGCTTTAAGGACAATATTTTGCATTTAGGCGCGGCAACGGCATTATTGGGCGGTCCTTTGGAAAAGACTTATAGCAAATACTTGTTTGATGCCCTCACCAAGGAAATGTTCATCTCCTTTGACCCCAATTTTAGGGTAGATCTGTGGAAAGATGAAGAAGAAACCTTCATTAAAAAATGCATGCCTTTTGTGGAAAAATCCCATTTGTGCAAGTTCAGTTTGGAGGAAGCCCAACTTATATCGGGCATAGCAGACCCTGAACAAGCTTGTGATTTTATGCACGAAGCAGGTGCGAAGATCATAACCATAACCCTTGGTGCAGAAGGTACTTTACTCAGTGCCCTGGGCATCAAAAAAATTATTCCGAGCATTGCCGTACAGCCCGTGGATACTACGGGTGCAGGAGATGCGTTCATAGGATGCCTTCTCCACCAAATTTCGGACTTGGGTAATTTTGATCCTGTTTTTGAACAGTTTGACCTATTGGAAAAAATGGTTGCCAAAGCCAACAAGGCCGGTGCCCTGACCACCACCCAATATGGGGCCATTGCGGCATTGCCCACCAAGGAACAGTTGGAACCCTAAAAATGACCCAAGCCCAATTACATCAACTTCTGCGTTCCCAATTGAAGGAAAATGACCCAAAGGTCTTGTTCGACCTAAGATTGGCCACAAATTTAAGTTTGATCCAACAGCTTTTCTTTTCCCTGTACCCCAAGGAAGCCCATCCAAAGCATTTTGAAAAGTTGTTGAAACTGCTTCCCAAATTATTCGCTTCCCGTCCAGATGCGTTACAAAAACAGGATCTACAGCGTTTAAAAGCCGGAAACTGGTATCAGTCCGAGCAAATGGTTGGCATGCAACTCTACGTAGAACATTTCAACAAAGACCTGAAAGGGCTTCAAGAAAAAATACCCTATTTCAAAGAATTGGGCATCAACTTTATCCATATCATGCCCATCACCACAAGGCCCAAAGGAGAAAATGATGGGGGATACGCCGTAAACAGCTACCATGAGGTGGATAAACGATACGGCACCAAGAAAGATTTGTTGGCCTTGACCACTGAATTCAGAAAGCAAGGGATATTCCTAATGTTGGATTTTGTGGTAAACCACACCTCCAATGAATTCCCTTGGGCCAAAAAAGCTGTTCAGGGCGATAAGAAATATCAAGGTTACTATTACATTTTTGAGGATGATACCATTCCATTGGAGTTTGAAAAAAACTTGCCGGAAGTATTTCCAGAGACCTCCCCGGGGAACTTTACCTATGTCCCAGAAATGGAAAAATGGGTGATGACCGTTTTCAATAGCTACCAATGGGACCTCAACTATACCAACCCTGAAGTATTTCTGGAAATGCTCACCAATTTGGTCAAACTGGCAGACATGGGGGTGGATGTGGTTCGGTTCGATGCCCTCGCGTTCCTTTGGAAAAAAATGGGAACCATTTCACAAAACCTACCAGAGGCACATAACCTTATTTCACTTTTTAGAATGTGCCTACAGGTGGTGGCTCCCGGCACCATTCTACTGGCCGAAGCCATTGTGGCTCCAACGGACATCATTAAATATTTTGGTGAAGGACCTACAAAAGGGAACGAATGCGAGGTTGCCTATAATGCCTCCCTAATGGCCCTTTTGTGGAATTCCATTGCTACCAAAAAAACTTCCTTGCTGTATAAAAGTTTGGCCCATGTTCCTCCAAAACCCAAGGATTGTACATGGATCAATTACATCCGTTGTCATGACGATATTGGTTTGGGGTATGAAAACCATTTGATCCAAGAACTGGGATGGAACCCATCGCAGCACCGAAAATTTTTACTGGATTACTATTGTCAACGGTTGGATTGGTCCCCTGCAACGGGGCGTCTCTTTATGTACAACCCAAAGACCGGGGATGGTAGGATCACTGGAAGTGCTGCATCACTCCTAGGCCTGGAAAAAGGTCTTTCCCAAAAAAACGATTCCCTGATCGATCGGTCCATATCCAAAATCATCATGATGCATGGCATTATCTTGGCATTTGGCGGAATTCCACTCATCTACGCTGGGGATGAGATTGCCACCTTGAATGACTACAGCTTCCAAAATGACCCTTCCAAGAAAGACGATAGCCGCTGGTTAAACCGTCCTCTACAGGATTGGGAAACCATTTCAAAACTGGAAAATAATCAACTGCCCTCTTCCCAAGTATTCCAAGAGCTTCAACGAATGATTGCCATCCGAAAGGAAAATGTGGTTTTTGCAGACCACAATGATGTTGCCCTCTACCATACCGGAAACGAACACATCCTGGTTTTTGAACGGACCAACAAAAAAGAAGGACTGCTGGTCATCTGCAATTTTGATGAAAGCCCGCAAGTCATGGAGACCAGTTGGGTAAAGAAATTGGGGTATTTTGCCCAAGGAGAGCCCAAAGATTTGGTGTCCGGCTTAAAAGTCAAGGTGAATAGTGGCCTGCTGGAAGTAATGCCCTACCAAATCATCTGGTTGAAAAAAGATTAATTGTACCGTACTTTTCTAAGGATTCTTTGGGATTCTTTCAGGGATAGATACACACTCTGATCATACTCCTTCAACAGGGAACGGGCCTGATCCATTTGTTCTTTAGCCTCTTCAAAACCATTGAGGTAGCAAATAAGGTAGGTGGCCGGTAAATGGGTCAAGTCAATTTGTTCAGCCTGGGTCAGTGCTATTTTCTTTTCCAGTTTTTGTAAGAGTGCGTTGTTGGAATTGTACACGTGGTACAAGGTTTTTTTGTCGTATTGTGGGGGCTCAAAAATCAATTTGCTGTTGATGGTGTATTTGCCATTTTCAGAAAATGTAATCACCACTTCTTCCAAGGGATAGTACTTCTGTTGTACGCCCAATCCCAACTGCACAAACTCCAAGGTACTGAACGAATCATCATCATACGCAATGGTAATCTCATCCAAAGCCGAATAGAATAGTTTTACCTGCTCGTTGATCAATTCTATATCCACTCGGGAATAGTATGTCTTGTTCTTTACTTTTTTCTTGTTCCCCGCCCAACAGACCACAAACTGTTCCTTGAAGACTTTATAATTGCTCGTCAGATCGGGATGTCTGGTGTTCATAAAATTGATGACGGCATCCAAGGTCAATTCAATATTGTTACGAGCATGTTGTTCTATGGTGGCCACTACCTCGGAATTGATGTCCTTCAACTCAATATCAAAAGCTTTAGGCAGACTAATGCTCCCTTCCCTAAAGAAAACGGCTCCACCATAATACTTCCAAATATTCTTTCGAAGGGCACAGACCTTCCCATTAGATCGGATGGTGACCAAACCTACCACCTTACCTTCGGGCAAATGGGGAAATGGAATGTTCTCATAAGAAATGATGGGTGGATTGTCCAAATAGGCATTCACCAAGTTCTGGATCTTGCTGTCATCAAAAAAATCGACCCCCACAATCTCATTGTCGGCATCCTCCACTCCAACCACAATAAAAGAATTGTTCTTGGGATTACTGTTGGCCAACGCACAAACATGCTTTAAAAATTTGGCCTTGCCTTCTTTTTCGCCTATGGATATAAAACGCTTTTTGTCGTAAAAACTGTTTTCGTCGTTATGCGCTAAAAGATTCTTTACCAGTAGGCGTTTATTGATCATAGCTCCTTCTTCACGATGGTGCTGCTCGCTTGGGCCGTGGGCATCACCACCAAATCTGCGATGTTCACGTGATAGGGCCGGGTGACCACAAAAAGGATGATATCCGCAATATCTTCAGGTTTCAAAGGTTGAAATCCTTGATAGACTTTAGAGGCCTTATCGGTATCTCCCTTAAACCGCACATCACTGAATTCCGTCTGCACCAAACCAGGATTCACCGCTCCAACCCGAATACCATAGGCATTGAGATCTATCCGCATTCCTTGATTGATGGCATCCACCGCATGCTTGCTGGCGCAATACACATTCCCATTGGGGTATACTTCCTTTCCTGCCGTTGACCCAATATTGATGATATGCCCGGCCTTGCGTTCCACCATTTGAGGCAATATAGCTTTGGACATGTACAACAAGCCCTTTACATTAATGTCCAACATGGCCTCCCAGTCATCAATGCTTCCTTTGTCAATAGGATCAAGCCCGTGTGCATTTCCAGCATTATTGACCAAAATATCAATTTGGGCGAAAGCTTTGGGTAAACTTTCAACAGCTGCAAAAACAGCGTCCCTGTCCCTCACATCAAAGTTCAACGTATGGATTTCAACACTTTGCCCAAGCTTCTCCTTAAGCTCCTCCAAACGATCTTGTCTACGTCCACATAAGACCAAATTAAATCCTTGCTTTGCAAAAATCTCCGCCGTTGCCTTTCCAATACCACTGGTAGCTCCAGTGATCAATGCTGTTTTCTTCATTCTGTATTATGGTTTACGGAACGCCATGACCTTGGCTTGCTTCCAAAAGAACAAACCAATCCTGTAGTTCCAAATCTATGTTTAGGGCCTTTTTGGCCAAGGTTATTCTGTCTTTGTTCGTAGTACCTATAACGGGATATACAATCGCCGGATGTTTGAGGAGCCACGCCAAAAGCAATTGACTTTCATCCGCTCCATATTTTTCCATCAAAGGCACCATAGCCTTTTTGATTCGTTGGGTCTGTTCCGTTTCTTCCCGGAACAAACTCCCCAAGGGGCTCCAAGCCATGGCCATCCTATTATTTGCGATGCAATCATCAAATGTTCCATCGTATATGGGAGAGTCATACGTCAAGGAAAATTCCACTTGGTTTCCGGAAACAGGGATTGTCTTTTCCAACATGGCCACTTGCGATGGGGTAAAGTTGGAAACCCCAAACTGTTTAATCTTACCACTTTGCAATAAATGATCAATGGCCTCCGCTATTTCATGGGGTTCCATCAACGGACTGGGACGATGCAGTAAAAGCAAATCCAGATATTCTGTATTCAACTTTTTAAGCGATTGCTCGGCAGACCAAATGATGTAATCCTTACTGTATTCGTAATGGTTGATGCGATTGTCCCTGCCACGGGTAATCTGTATGCCACACTTGGAAATCAATTGGATATCCTCCCGTTTGATGCCACTTTCGGCATAGGCCTGGCCAAAATCGGCCTCGGTGGAATAGCTACCATAAATGTCGGCATGGTCAAAGGTGGTAAGCCCCAATTCAATGCAATGCTGCATCAAATCAATCATTTCGCTTTTGGAAAGTTTTTTGCCCCAACTTCCCCATGTCATGGTTCCAGCAATGATCCTGGAATACGTATCTCTCTCTTTCATATGGGATGAAAGTATAAAATTAAACCCTTAAATCCTTCATAAAACTAGGGGTTTACCGTTTTTTTTAACCATTAATTAACAGGCCAATTTTAAATAAATTTTCATTTTGCACCTCTTAGCATTCAGACTGACTTAAACACATAACAATAAAGGTTTATATGGAAGAAAACACTACTATAGATATTAGTGCTGTGAATGAGAAAATTGCCCAAGAAAGTGCTTTTATTGACCTGCTTACCAATGAAATGAACAAGGCCATTGTGGGCCAAAAACATATGGTGGAGCGGTTGCTCATTGGTCTTTTGGGCCAGGGCCACATTCTTTTGGAAGGAGTTCCCGGGCTCGCAAAGACTTTGGCCATCAACACCTTGGCCAAGGCCGTTAAAGGTAGTTTTAGCCGTATTCAGTTTACTCCGGACTTATTGCCTGCCGATGTAATAGGGACACTCATTTACAACATAAAGGAAAACGATTTCTCCATTAAAAAAGGACCCATCTTTGCCAATTTTGTCCTTGCGGATGAAATCAACAGGGCGCCGGCCAAAGTGCAATCCGCTTTGCTGGAGGCCATGCAGGAAAAACAAGTGACCATTGGGGATGAAACCTTTAAACTGGATGCTCCCTTTTTGGTAATGGCCACCCAAAACCCTGTGGAGCAAGAAGGAACCTACCCACTTCCCGAAGCGCAGGTAGACCGTTTTATGCTGAAAACGGTTATAGATTACCCCAAGCTCAACGAAGAACAACTGATCATCCGCCAAAACCTCAAGGGTTCCTATGAGGAAGTAAAACCTGTGGTTAGCATCAAGCAAATCCTAAGTGCCCAACAGGCGGTACGGGAGGTTTATATGGATGAAAAAATTGAAAAGTATATTCTGGATCTGGTGTTCGCCACCCGATACCCTGAAAAATATAACCTTGAAAGCCTAAAACCCCTGATAAGTTTTGGTGCCTCCCCAAGGGGAAGCATCAACTTGGCCAACGCTTCCAAATGCTATGCCTTTATCAAAAGACGCGGTTACGTGGTCCCAGAAGATGTAAGGGCCGTTGTGCATGACGTACTTCGTCACCGTATAGGCATAACCTACGAAGCAGAGGCAGAAAACATTACCTCGGAAGAAATCATAAATAAAATTGTAAACGAGGTAGAAGTACCGTAACGGTTCAATGTTTCTCGGTCAAAGTAGCCCTACTTTTAACCAACCCGAAAACCTATTTCTTGAACCCAATGGACACAAAGGAATTACTTAAGAAGGTACGTAAAATTGAGATAAAGACCCGGCGTCTTTCCGACCATATTTTTGGTGGGGAGTACCATTCTACCTTTAAAGGTAGGGGTATGACCTTCAGTGAAGTGCGTCAGTACCAATTTGGGGATGATGTCAGGGCCATTGACTGGAACGTGACCGCCCGTTACAACGAACCCTTTGTAAAAGTCTTTGAGGAAGAACGCGAGCTCACCATGATGCTAATGGTGGATGTGAGTGGATCGGAACTTTTTGGAACTACCAATCAGTTCAAAAAAGAGATCATTACCGAAATTTCTGCAACGTTGGCCTTCTCGGCCCTGCAGAACAACGATAAAGTGGGGGTGATTTTGTTCTCCGATGAAGTGGAACTATTTATCCCTCCCAAGAAAGGCAAAAGTCATGTGTTGCGTATTATACGTGAATTGTTGGAATTCACTCCAAAAAGTAGCGAGACCAATATTGCCGAAGCCTTAAAATTTCTCACCAACGTAATGAAGAAAAAGGCCATTGTTTTTGTGCTGTCCGACTTTATTGCCGATGATTATAACAATACCCTTCGCATAGTGGGGAACAAACACGATGTTACCGGCATCCGCGTCTTTGATGAACGGGAAGAAACCATTCCCAATCTGGGCATGGTCCAAATGATGGATGCAGAGACCGGAACCATGCAGTTGGTGAACACCCAATCCAAAAAAGTGCGAAATGCCTATGGCCAATTCCATAAAGACAAAGTCTCCTATTTCATGGATTCCTTTACCAAAAGTGGGTGTGGCGTAATCCATTGCAGGGTGGATGAAAGTTATGTACGAAAATTGTTGGGTTACTTTAAACGAAGAGGATAAATGCGAATGAAAAGGTTAAAATTGAAAGGTCAAAGTTCTACAGCACCAATGGTGTTGATGACCCTCCTTTGCCTTTTTCTATTGCCCTTTGTGGGGTGGTCGCAAACCGATTCCAAAATTTCCACTGATGTGGATACCCTTTCCATAAAAATTGGAGAGCAGATAAAATACACCATCACCGTGGAAACCGATTCCACTGATGTGGTCCATTTTCCAGAGGGACAGACGTTTTCTCCTTTGGAAACCGTGGAAGCCATTATTGGGGATACCATTAAAAACAACAATAGGGTTATCCTCCAGCGGATATATGCCCTCACCCAGTTTGACAGTGGGGCCTACACCATCCCCCCGCAACGTATCGCGATCAACGAACAGCCTTTTTTCACGGACTCTTTCAATATAAAAGTGGCCGATGTGGCCGTGGACACCACCAAACAGAAAATGTACGACATCAAACCTTTGATGCAGGTGGAACGCAGCAACGCCGAGCTCTGGAAAACCTTGCTGTGGGTTCTATTGGGACTGCTTATTGTTGGTGGCTTGGTATACTGGTTCTTCCTAAGGAAGAAACCCCTCACCGAAGAAGAGATAGTGGCCCTTTTGCCCCCCTATGATCGTGCCTTGTTGGAACTGAAAAAATTGGAAAATTCGCGATACCTCATCCAGGATGAATACAAGAAATACTATTCCGAACTGACGGATATCGTTCGGTTGTATTTGGAGGACGAAATACATGTTTCGGCCATGGAAAGTACCACCGGACAGTTGATGACCAAACTGGAAATGTTGAAGGATGCCGGGGAGCTCAAATTGGACGATGAGACCCTGCAACAGTTCCAAAATATATTACAGACTGCCGATTTGGTGAAATTCGCCAAATCCAGACCCGCAACCGCGGAACAAGACCGAAAAATAGTGGAGCAAATTGTGGTCAAGACCCACGACGCCCTTCCCGAGCCTACCGAGGAAGAGTTGTTGCTCAATGAAGAATACTTGGAGGAGCTTGCCAAGAAAAAACAACGCAAACGCATCTATTGGGCCGCAGCCATTTTTGCAGGACTCGTCTTTTTGGGGGCAGGGGCCTCCATTGCCTATTACGGTTTTAAACAAGTAAGGGATACTGTTTTTGGCTATCCCACCAAAGACCTTTTGGAAGGGGAATGGGTGTCCAGTTCGTACGGTTTTCCTCCAGTTGAACTGGAAACACCGGATGTACTGGTGCGCCAAGAAGTGAAATTGCCCCCTGAGGCTGAAGAATTGGTCAAGGAACTTCAATCGTTTTCCTACGGAAGTTATGTTGGTATCTTCTCCGTCTCGGCCAGTTCCGCCATTTATAAAGAAGAAAAAGACCCTGACTTTTCAGCAGCCGTTGGTGCTACCTTGGCCACATTTGAAGGGCTTGGACTTAAAAATATCATCACCAAACAAGAAGAGTTCACTACAAAATCCGGGGTAAAAGGCTTAAAGACCTTTGGCACCGGAACTGTTATGGGCCCAAGTGAAGATCAATCCAAAAAGGCCAAGTACACCATCCTTTCCTTTGGTGGAAAAGGCTTTATGCAGCAGGTAGTGATCACATGGGAAGATGGGGATGACTATGCAGAGCAGATCGTGGACCGAATATTAAACACATTGGACGTAAAAACACAGGCATAGATGTTTGAGAATATAGAATTTGCAAATCCACAGTTTTTCTGGTTGCTTTTATTGCTTCCACTGGCTTTGCTATGGTATGTTTTCAAGCACAGAAACCAAACTGCGGCCTTGAGGATTTCAAGCATTAAAGGGTTTTCCGTTGGCAGCTTGACGTCTAAATTGAGACCTACCCTATTTGTAATGCGACTTTTGGCCTTGGCTGCCATTATTACCGCTTTGGCACGGCCACAAACCGAGGATATTTCCACCCGCACCAAGACCACCAAAGGTATAGACATTGTAATGGCCATAGACGTTTCTTCCAGTATGTTGGCCCGGGACTTAAAACCCAACAGGCTTTCGGCCTTGAAAGAAGTGGCTGCGGATTTCATAAAACAACGTCCCAACGATCGCATTGGTCTGGTGGGCTATGCCGGTGAAAGTTATACCAAAACGCCCATTACCAGTGACAAAGCCATTGTGCTCAACGCCTTAAGGGAAATCACCTATGGTGAATTGGAAGACGGAACGGCCATTGGCATGGGATTGGCCACCTCTGTAAATCGATTGAAGGAGAGCAAGGCCATCAGTAAGGTCATCATCCTACTGACCGACGGCGTCAACAATTCTGGTTTTATTGAACCCCAAACCGCGGCTGATCTGGCTGTTGAATTTGGCATCAAGACCTACACCATTGGTCTGGGAACCAATGGAAATGCCCTTTCTCCCGTGGCCTATAACCCTGATGGCACTTTTCGCTATGGAATGCGCCAAGTGGAAATTGATGAGGAGTTGCTCAAGGAAATCGCACAGGTGACCGGTGGACAATATTTTAGGGCAACGGATAACGAGAAGTTGGAAGAGATCTATGATGAGATCAATAAGTTGGAAAAAACCGAAATAGAGGAGTTCAAATATTACAAGTACGAGGAAAAGTTCCGGCCATTGATTTTTTTGGCAGGTGTTTTGCTCCTATTGGAATGGGCCTTGCGTAATTCCATATTTAAAAGCTTTATCTAGCATATGGTTCAGTTTGATGAAAAAACATACTTCTATCTCTTGGGCATTATTCCCGTAATGGTCCTGGCGTTCTTTTTTCTTCAAATTTGGAAAAAACGGACCCAACGTAGTTTTGCGGACAACAAATTGCTAAGGCGATTGGCCCCCAATAAATCGAGTTTTAAATCGGCGGTGAAATTGGTTTTCCTTCTGGCCGGTTTATCCTTGCTCGTTTTGGGATTGGTAAACCCCAAAATCGGAACCAAAATGGAAACCGTGAAAAGGGAAGGGGTGGACATTGTTTTCGCAGTGGATGTATCCAAAAGTATGCTGGCAGAGGACATAGCCCCCAACCGATTGGAAAAGGCAAAGCGTTTGGTCTCGGAAATCATCAACCAATTGGCAAGTGACCGTATCGGTATCATTGCCTACGCTGGGCAAGCCTATCCACAGTTACCCATCACCACGGATTATGGAGCCGCCAAAATGTTCTTGCAGAGCATGAACACAGATATGCTGTCGTCCCAAGGAACCGCCATCGATGCAGCCATCGACTTGGCCACCACGTACTATGATGATTCGGAGCAGACCAACCGGGTGCTCTTTATTGTTTCCGATGGGGAAGACCATTCAGAAGGAAATACCACCAACGCGGTGGAAAGTGCCGTTCAAAATGGCATCCGTGTATTCACTATTGGGGTAGGAAAACCCAAAGGCGCTCCCATTCCCATCAAAAGAAATGGTGTGGTGGAAAGCTTAAAAAAAGACAATCAAGGTGAAGTGGTCATTACCAAACTTAATGAAGCCATCTTGGCGGAAGTTGCGGATCGTGGTAATGGGGAATATATTGATGGTTCCAACACGGAACAAGCCGTGGAGTACATCAAGGAACTCTTGAACCAGATGGATAAAACAGAATTTGAGGCCACTCAGTTTGCCGAATACCAAGACCAATTCCAATGGTTCCTTGGGGCGGCCTTTTTATTTCTATTTTTGGACATCTTCATTCTGGATAGAAAAACACAATGGTTAAAAAAACTAAATCTTTTCAATGAGCACGATGATGAATAAGATGAGATGGACGTTTGCCCTGGTACTTTGCACAGGCATTGCCTTGGCCCAGGACGGAATAGAAGCGGAAAAAGTTGCCGAAAAGGCACTGAAGAGCTCAACCAACCTTACTTATGAGGCCAATGAGGAGCTTTCTTCCAATGATTTTGTAACTGCGGAAGCCAATTACCGAAGGGCCATTTCAAAGAGCGAAAAGAATGTAGCCGCTCCCTTCAATTTGGGAAATGCCTATTACAATCGGGAAAGCTTTGGAGAAGCTTTTGGCCGTTATAAGCAAGCTGGCGAAACTGCGGAAGACAAACCTGAAAAGCATAAGGCCTTTCACAACATGGGCAATGTGTTCATGAAGAACAAGGAATACGAAAAGGCCGTCGAAGCCTACAAGGAAGCCTTGCGGAGTAATCCGAATGACGATGAGACCCGTTACAATTTGGCCTTGGCCAAAAAGATGTTGGAGAAACAGCAAGACGAACAACAAAACGACCAGAACGAGGATAATCAGGACAAGCAGGATCAGCAAGACCAAAACCAGGATCAGAACCAAGACCAAAACAACGAAGGGGACAACGATAAGCAGGACGAAGGAAAACAGAACGAAGACGAGGACAAGGACGAGGGCGATCAAGGCGATAATGGTAATGACAAGCCTGAGGAAAATCAAGAGGGGGACGGCGACAAGAAAAAGGAGCAGGAGAAAAAACCCAATCAAGGAGATCAGCCTGAGGACCAAAAACAACAACCACGACCCAATCAGCTATCCGAACAACAGATTCAAAACCTTTTAGAGGCCATGCAGAACGAGGAGAAAAAGGTGCAGGAGAAGATGGAGGAAAGAAAAGTAAGGGGCAAGAAAATCAAAAACGAAAAAGACTGGTAATGTATAGGTTGAGGGGCAAAATTTTACTTTTTACCATCATCTCCCTTTTTGTAGGGATATCTTCCTATGCCCAAGATGAAGAGGTTACGTTTCAAATGAACCTCAGCAAGGAAAAGTTGGGTATCAACGAGCGACTTAGGGTAGAGTTCAGTATGAACAAGGACGGGGATAATTTCAGTCCGCCTCCCTTTGAAGGCTTCAAGGTGGTCATGGGTCCTTCACAATCCATAAGTTCATCATGGGTCAATGGAAAGCGAAGCTTTTCAAAAACCTATTCCTATATTTTGGTCCCTACGGCAAGGGGAAACTTTACCATCAAGCAGGCCACTATTGATATTGGGGGAGAGACCTACAAAACCCTTCCCAAAACTGTTGAGGTTACCGCTGCCGTGGACAAACCCAGTGACCAAAAAAACGTGGATGACGTTGCCGACGAGAGTCTACACTTGGTGGCAGAGGTTTCCAAAGGAAACCCTTATCTCAATGAGGCGGTGACCGTGATTTACAAGCTCTATGTAAGTCCGGATATCAGTGTTACCAACTATCGCCCTTTGGACAATCCTACGTACAACAATTTTTGGAGTCAGGACATTCCCGTGACCCGACACACGGCCCAGAACGGCACTTATGAAGGAAAGCCCTATCGCTACGTAGTGTTGAAAAGAGTGGTACTATATCCCCAAAAAGCAGGGAAATTGGATATTGAGCCTCTTTCCTTGGAAATCTTTGTGGACGTGCCCACCAACCGAAGGGATTTCTTTGGGGGACGCATCTACACCCAGACCAGTAAAACGGTTTCTGCCGGAAAAAGAACTATCACTGTAAAATCGTTGCCTGAGGCGGGAAAACCGGCGAATTTTGGAGGTGCTGTGGGTGATTTCGAGTTTTCAGTGACCGCCACCAAAAAACAACTCAACGCCTCCGAGTCGCTACAGGCCATCGTAGAAGTTTCGGGCAAGGGCAACCTGAAACTCTTTCAACTTCCTGAGCCCGAGCTGCCAAGTGCTCTTGAAGTCTATGACCCTGAGCACGAAGAAAATATACAGACCTATAGTTCCGGAATGGAAGGGAAGGTTTCCAATAATTACACCATTGTTCCCTCATTTCGGGGAAAATATCCAATCCCCAGCATTTCTTTCAGCTATTTCAACCCAAGTACGGCAAAGTACGTCACCCTTAATTCGGAAGAAATCAATATTGAGGTCTTGGAAGGACCTACCAGTGCTTCGGCAAACGATGCCGCAGGAACCAACACCAGTAAGCAATTGGTGGTGCCAACGGGAAAACAGTTCCATTTTATAAAGATCAATCCCAACCTCAGTCCCATTGGAATCAACTATTTTTTTGGCTCCAATACGTTTTATCTCTTGCTGTTCGGTCCTTTGTTGTTGATTCCGATTGCCATCTTTTCCTTTAAGAAAAGAGAGGCCATTGCACAGGATGTGGTTGGAAACAAAATCAAGAAGGCCAATAAATTGGCCAGAAAATACCTCTCCACGGCCAAAAAGGAACTGGGCAACAAAGAAGCCTTTTATGTGGCTTTGGAAAAAGGATTACATAACTATCTAAAGGCCAAACTAAAAATCGAGACCTCTGAATTCAGTAAGGAAAAAATCACTTCCATCCTGTTGGACAAAAAAGTGGCCCCTGTAGATGTTGATGGGTTTATTGATTTACTTAAAAGTTGTGAAATGGCCCGTTACAGTCCCTTTTCAGATGTGCAGATGCAGAATGATTATGAAAAAGCCAGTACGGTAATCTCTAATTTGGACAAACAGTTATGAGTATAAAAAAGTTCGTTCTTTACCTCTGTTTCCTTTCATTTTCCTTTGGGTTCTCCCAAAGTAAGGCCCTGTTTGAGCAGGCCACCGAACTGTACAACAAAGGGGAATACTCCAAGGCCATTGAAAATTACGATCAAATCCTAAAGAACGGGGAGCATTCCGCCCAACTTTACTTTAATATGGGCAATTGCTATTACAAGCTCAACGCCATTGGACCTAGCATCTATTATTATGAAAAAGCCTTGTTGCTGGATCCCAATGACGATGAAATCCTGAACAATTTGGGCTATGCCCAAAACATGAGGTTGGACGCCATAGAAAATATGCCCAAAACAGAAATAGCCCAATTCTACGAAAGTGTGGTAAGCTTATTTTCCTTTGATCAATGGGCCTATTTGGCCATTGCTTTCATCATCCTTTTCGTTCTGGGTTATTTAGCCTATTTTTTTCTTCGCTTTGCCAATCAAAAACGATTGGCCTTCATTGTGGGCATCTTTGCATTGGCCCTAGGAGTCCTGTCGGTTCTTATGGCCTACCTGCAACGCCAGGAATTCAAAAAGGATAACCCTGCCATTGTTTTCAGTAAAGAAGTTAGGGTGTCCTCTGAACCCAATAACAACAGTGAAATAGTCTTTACCCTTCACGAAGGTACCAAAGTGAATGTTCTGGACCAATTGGACGATTGGAAGAAAATCCGGATTTCAGATGGGCAGACAGGATGGTTGTTGGGCAACGACATTAAGCTGTTGAAGGACTTTTAAACATTATTTAACAAAAAATATCCCCCATCCTTTTATTTTTGCAAAAAAGAGTATAGTGCTAAGACTGTTGGCTTTTCCTTTTGTCTCGGTGATGTTGGTCATGATTCTCATGACCTCTCCCCTTGTTCCCCTTTTGGGAAAGGAGTACTGTACCGCAATAATTCTTGGTTCTTCCGAGGAAGAAAACAACAGCAACGAAACAACAGGCAGCAAGAGTTTTGAAAGCAAGTATTTTTTGCTTCGAAATTTTTTTCCTGTGGACACTTCCTTTAATCAAGAACAAGACTATAATTCTCTAGGGTATATGTTTCCCGTATTGGATTATACCGTTGAAATTCTTGACCCCCCTCCCAGAACATTGGTTTAATTCTCCGGAAAACACATCAACAATCAATTTCTAACTGTCTTCAGCATGCCTTAAATCCTGAAGGCAACTTTATCTTTATTATTATGTTCAAGTATATTAAAAATGACTTGCCAGCCAGTATTGTGGTCTTTTTTGTGGCACTTCCCCTTTGTTTGGGAATTGCACTGGCCAGTGGCGCTCCTCTTTTTTCAGGTCTTATTGCTGGAATTATCGGAGGTATTGTTGTGGGGGCCCTCAGTGGCTCACACATTGGCGTGAGTGGTCCTGCAGCAGGTCTTGCGGCTATTGTATTGACCGCCATAGGCACCCTGGGAGGTTACGAAAATTTCTTGGTGGCCGTAGTTTTGGGAGGTATCATCCAAATGGTATTTGGAATGCTAAAAGCAGGGGTCATTGCCTATTATTTTCCATCATCCGTGATCAAAGGAATGCTGACGGGAATCGGAATCATCATCATTTTAAAACAGATTCCACACTTTTTTGGATACGATGCCGATCCCGAAGGGGATTGGGCGTTCTTTCAAGTGGATGGGGAAAATACATTCAGTGAAATTCTCAACGCGATTAACTTTATCAGTCCCGGTGCCACCTTGATTGCCATAGTGGCCCTGGCCATCCTTATTCTTTGGGATAGGGTCCTAAGTAAAAAATCCAAAGTTTTCCAATTGGTCCAAGGACCTCTTGTAGCCGTGGTTTTGGGAATCCTTTATTTTTCATTTACCTCAGGCGATGCCCAATGGGGCATTTCCGCTGAGCATTTGGTAAGTGTTCCAATTCCAGATGGCTTGGAGTCTTTTGCAGGCTTGTTCAGTTTTCCCAATTTCTCGGCCATAACCAATCCCGAAGTATGGATCACAGCCTTTACCATTGCATTGGTGGCCAGTCTGGAAACTTTGCTTTGTGTTGAAGCCACGGATAAGCTAGATCCACACAAACGGGTAACCCCAACCAATAGGGAATTGCTTGCCCAAGGGGTAGGGAACAGTCTTGCCGGTCTGGTCGGTGGACTTCCCGTGACCCAAGTAATTGTTCGTAGTTCGGCCAATATTCAATCTGGCGGTAGAACAAAGGCTTCGGCCATTATCCATGGGTTTTTATTGTTGGCCTCTGTAATCCTGATTCCCAAACTTCTCAACATGATTCCTTTGTCTGTCTTGGCAGCCATCCTCTTTGTTGTAGGATATAAATTGGCAAAACCAAGCCTTTTCAAGACCATGTACAATTCTGGATGGAAGCAGTTTGTTCCCTTCGTGGTAACCGTGGTTGGAATTGTTTTCACCGATCTATTGATCGGAATTTCACTAGGTTTGGGGGTTGGAATTGTGGTCATCCTCATAAAGAGTTACCAAAACTCCCATTTCCTTCATATAGAGGATAAGAGCAATGGGGTCCACAAAATAAAAATGACCTTGGCCGAAGAAGTTACCTTTATCAATAAAGGAGCCATTTTAAAAGAGTTGGATCGACTTCCTGAAAATTCCTATCTTGAATTGGATGTTAGAAAAACACGGTTCTTGGACAATGACATTGTTGAGATCTTGGAAGACTTCTCGAGTAAGGCAAAAACGCGGAAAATAGACATTAAGATCATTTCCGAGAGAGGGGTTGTTGAAAACCCAAAAAGTTATATTGAATTTTTTAATCTAAGACCGAAAAAAACGGCATAGCCATAGTACTATGAAAGCACACACAAAAGAAACACAGGCCACCATGACGCCCAAGAAAGCACTGGAATTCCTACAAGAGGGAAATGAGCGTTTTCAAAAAAACCTAAAGGCCAATAGAAACCTTCTCCAACAAGTAAACGAAACCAAGGATGGACAATTCCCTTTTGCCACTATCCTTAGCTGTATTGACTCGAGAGTCTCTGCGGAATTGGTCTTTGACCAGGGTCTTGGAGATATCTTCAGCGTTAGAATCGCTGGGAATTTTGTCAATGAGGATATTCTTGGAAGTATGGAGTTCGCCTGTAAACTGGCTGGCACCAAACTCCTTGTTGTTCTTGGACATACTAGCTGCGGAGCGGTAAAAGGCGCTTGTGATCATGCGCGCTTGGGGAACCTCACCACGTTGATCAATAAAATTGAACCTGCGGTCGAAGCCGTTTCAGAACCAAAAGATGAATCTTTGAGAAACTCCAAAAACTTGGATTTTGTGGACGCCGTTGCCGTTAAGAATGTGGAGTTGACTTTGGATAACATCAGACAACAAAGCCCCATCTTAAAAGAGATGGAGGAAAAGGGAGAAATCGCCATTGTAGGTGCCATGTATGATCTTTCAGATGGAAAAGTCTCCTTCTTATAACAAGATTTGAACCAGATAGTTAAAAGGCCGGTGATCTTCCAATCATCGGCTTTTTTGTTTTCCAAAATTACTATCTTAATGCTGTATAATCTAATCCCGCCGTTATATGTTCAAACATCTAAGAGGAGACCTTTTTGGTGGAATTACCGCGGGAATTGTGGCACTCCCCTTGGCCCTTGCCTTTGGAGTAAGTTCCGGGCTTGGCCCAAGTGCCGGATTGTACGGTGCCATTTTCATAAGCTTTTTTGCCGCCCTCTTTGGTGGAACCAACACCCAAATTTCCGGTCCAACAGCTCCAATGACCGCAGTGAGCATGGTGGTCATTGCCGGTATAGTGGCTGTTAATGACGGAGATATCAACAAAGCGCTACCGGCCATACTGACCATTTTTCTTTTGGCAGGCATCATACAGATTGGATTGGGACTCGTTGGTCTGGGAAAATATATCAAATACATTCCCTATCCCGTGGTCTCGGGCTTTATGACCGCCATTGGGGTGATTATATTGGTCACACAAATATTGCCTGCGGTGGGCTACTATCCCAAAGAGGACGAGCAGTATGTGAACCAATATGTAGCTGAAGCCGAGGAAAAAATATTGGAGAACATACTCCGGGAAGAGGCTGGTGAAGGTATTTTGGTCCTGGAAGATTTTGAAGAAACCATAAAAAGGGCACACGCCATCACCGAGGCAGATATGCTGAAGGAAGCCCGTACCCTAGCCGCCAAGGACGCTTCAGGGGTGTTGGGAACTTTCAAGGTGTTGCCCAGAGCTGTTCGCAACATCAACTGGATGGAATTGGGGCTGGCCTTGGTCACCATTTTCATCATTTACGGTTTTAAACGTATTACCACTGCAATTCCCAGCACTTTGGTAGCCTTGGTGACAGTTTCAGGGGTTGCATTTGGTTTTGGATTGGATTATCGTCCCATTGAGCAAATCCCTAGTGGCCTCCCCATTCCCAATCTAGAAATATTTACCAACTTCAATTTAAGTACCATCACGCCCTATATATTCACAGCATTGACCCTTGCTTTGCTTGGGGCGATAGATTCTTTGCTGACCTCTGTGGTGGCCGATAATATGACCCAAACCAAGCACAAGCCCAACAAAGAATTGGTAGGGCAAGGCATTGGCAATAGTATTGCGGCCCTATTTGGAGGAATTCCCGGTGCCGGAGCAACCATCCGGACCGTGGTCAATATCAATTCTGGCGGTAAGACCAGACTTTCAGGTATGGTTGCCGGAGTGCTCTTACTTATTGTCTTGCTTGCGCTTGGGCCGGTGGCCTCGCAAATACCGGCAGCAGTATTGGCAGGTATCTTGGTCACTGTAGGTATCGGCGTAATGGATTATAGAGGTCTAAAAGCTATTCCCCATCTTCCCAAGGATATCAAGTTGGGACCATTGAAATTGAGTTCGGAGGTAATCATTATGTTGGTGGTGATGGTCCTCTCCTCCATTTGGAACTTGGTATATGCCGTGGGTATTGGTTTAGTAATCGCATCATTGATGTTCATGAAAAAAATCGGCGATATAACCGCCCAAAGGTCCGATGTGAAACCCCTTCGGGAAGAAACATGGTCCGATGAAAAAAATCTGCCTGAGAATATTAAGGAAGAAATCTTTATCAAACATATAAAAGGTCCTCTCTTTTTTGGTTCAACCACTGAGTTTCAACAATTGGCCTCACAAATTCCGGATACCGCCTCTACCGTGGTCATTAGAATGGGACGTATGCAGTATATGGACCAATCCGGCCTATATGCCATGGAAGATGTCCTACAGGATTTGAAACGAAAGAATGTTATGGTGCTCTTGGTGGGAATACTGGACCAACCCAAATATATGATGGAACGGATTGATATCATCCCCGGACTCATCCCTCAGGAACATATTTTTGAATCCTTTAAATCGTGTATGAATTGGGTGGGGCAAAGCTCCAAAAACAGCAATCCGTAATCCTGAATTTTTGATAAACCCATGCTTTTTCTAAAATTTCCAAACGATTCCGGCCCCATTTACTTGGAAACCTTGGATGGTAGATGGCCTGTGGAGCCCTTCAACACCTATAGCAATTTGATCTTCTTATTCATTATTCTATACTGGGGCATACGGGTCTACAGACATCCCAAGGCACACCTCTTTTTGGCCGGGGTGCTTCCGGTAATCGCCATCAGTTATATTGGAGGTACCATCTACCACGCTACAAGGAGTCATGAATTCTGGCTTCGGTTGGACTGGATGCCCATTATGCTTCTGTGTGCTGCCTTGGTCATCTACTTTATCTTCAAAGTGGTCCGGGCCTGGTGGCAACGACTTCTGCTTATTTTTCTGCTCTTGGGAACCTCTTATATGCTGCGTATTCTGCCCATTCCCAATGGATGGCGGATTTCATTGGGCTACGTGATCACAGCAGGCACCATTCTATTACCTTTGGTTGGCTACCTCATTAAAACCCAAGGTAAAAATGTCATTTTGGTCATTACAGCCTTTGCCATTTTTGCAGTCGCCATTTCATTCAGGAGCATAGACAAGAGTCAATCTTTTTTTCCAATGGGCACGCATTGGCTATGGCATTTTTTTGGTGGTATTGCAGTACATTTCCTTATTGCCTACATATTCAAGGACAATTTGCTAAATTTGTCGGCCAATACTGCCAGTAAAAATGATTGAGACCATAAAGGAACACTTGGCTGAAGTAGAAAAATTCACTTCAACCTCAACAGAAGAGATAGAGAATTTCCGAATCAAGTATTTGGGAAAAAAAGGCCTTTTGAACAGTTTCTTCGCCGAGTTCAAAAATGTTCCCAATGAGGAAAAGAAAGAGTTTGGGCAGGTCATCAATCAATTGAAAAATTCAGCGACGGAAAAAGTCAACGAGCTTAAGTCCGCCCTTGAGAACCAAGCCGAGACAGTTGGCAAGTTTGGGGATTTGACCCGTCCTGGGGAGCCCATAGAAATTGGGGCCAGACATCCTATTTCCATAGTAAAAAACCAAATCATCGACATTTTTTCCAGAATTGGTTTTAATGTTTCGGAAGGCCCTGAAATAGAGGATGATTGGCACAACTTTACGGCATTGAACCTGCCAGAGTACCATCCTGCCAGGGACATGCAGGATACCTTCTTTATCCAGACCGACCCGGATATTCTGTTGCGTACCCATACCTCATCCGTACAGGTTAGGTATATGGAAAGCAACCAACCGCCCATCCGTACCATTTCCCCCGGCAGGGTATATCGAAATGAGGCCATTTCTGCCCGTTCGCACTGTTTTTTCCATCAGGTGGAAGGATTGTATGTAGACAAAAATGTATCCTTTGCCGATTTGAAACAAACCTTGCAGTACTTTACTTCGGAGATGTTCGGAAAATCCAAAATCCGACTCAGACCCTCTTATTTCCCATTCACTGAACCCAGTGCCGAGGTGGATGTATACTGGGGGCTTGAAACAGAAACGGATTACCGGATGACCAAGGGTACCGGCTGGTTGGAAATCATGGGGTGTGGCATGGTAGACCCCAATGTACTGCGCAATTGCGGTATAGATCCCGAAGTATATTCTGGATTTGCCTTTGGTATGGGAATAGATCGGATTGCCCTTTTATTGCATCAAATCTCGGACATTCGGTTGTTAAGTGAGAACGATGTACGATTTTTGGAGCAGTTCAAAAGCGCTCTTTAACCCTTTTATTTTCAATGTGTTAACCATTTAACTCATCTTTTGATGGTTTTTTAACACAAGTTTAAGTTCGTTTAGTTTGGTAACTTCCGAACCAACTGTAATTTTGCGGCTTCAAATCCATTTTATGGTAACTGCAAATCAACAACTTATAGAAACATTAGGGGTTCATCTGGAAGGGGAGTACAATTTACCTCCTCTAGCTGCTAGAATCTATGCCATACTTATTTTAACGGATGAAGACGGACTTACTTTTGAAGATTGTCTGGAAAAAAGAGGGGCCAGTAAAAGCTCAACCTCAACCTCGTTGAACCTTCTCCTTAACATGGGGATCATCACCTACTTTACAAAGCCTGGCGATAGAAGGCGTTATTTCTCCATTGCCAAACAGAAAACCTTTTTTCTTGCCAAACTCCAGGAAAACCTTAAGCGGGTAGAGAAGGAAAAGGCCATCATCACCCTGGTCTTGGATTATCACAAAAAAAGTAGCCCAAAGAAATTCAAGGAGGGACAGGAAAGAACCCATATCTATTTGGACTATATGAACAAAAATGAAGCGCTTCTAACAGAGTCCATTGAAAAGCTTAAAAAAATTTTAGACTAAAAATGTTTACCCAACTATTCAAAAACCTTAACACCAGAAATAAAGTCATGAAAACAACGCATATAGCCTTAACCCTAGTGACTGCTTTGATCCTGTCCTCTTGTGGGGAAAAAGCCCAGCAACGAACCGCGCCACCTCCACCAACCTTAAAGGTGGGCAATCTTAAAAAACAAGACATTACCATTTATAAGGTCTATGCCACTTCCATGGAAGGTAAGCAAAATGTTGAGATCTGGCCTAAGGTTTCCGGGTTCGTACAAAACATTTATGTGGAAGAAGGACAACAGGTAAAGAAAGGACAGTTATTGTTCAAATTGGAAACACAAACGCTTTCCCAAGATGCGCAAGCAGCCAAAGCTGCAGTAAATGTGGCCCAAGTAGAAGTGGATAAACTGGTTCCGTTGGTTGAGAAAAACATTATCAGCCAAGTACAATTGGAAACTGCCAAAGCCCAATTGGAGCAGGCAAAAAGCAACTACAGCAGCATTGCCGCCAATATTGGTTACTCCAATATTGTGAGTCCCGTAAATGGTTACATTGGCGAGATTCCATACAAAGTAGGGGCTTTGGTCAGCAGCACCATGGGCGAACCATTGACCGTGGTTTCTGATATAAGCGGTATTCGCGCCTATTTTTCCATGACCGAAAAGGAACTGTTGGAGATGAAAAGCGAGATGACAGATGACGGCTCACAAGTTTCGGCCAAAAATACGCCCGAAGTGGAATTGGTGATGATCAATGGCGAGACCTATCCACAAAAAGGAAAGATTGCAATGGTGAACAATATCATCAACCCAACTACCGGAAGCGTAACCCTACGGGCTGATTTTGACAATCCCAGTTTGTTGTTGAGTTCAGGAAGTACCGGAACCATCAAGGTTCCATCGACCTACGAAGATGTCTTTGTCATCTCCCAATTTGTTACCGTGGATCTACAGGGCACCAAAATGGTGTATGTGTTGAATGATGACAATACGGTGAAAACCGTTCCCTTGAACATCGTGGCCCAAACGGACAAGGAGTTTATCGTAGAGGAAGGTTTGGAAGAAGGAAGTACCATCGTTACCGAAGGTGTATCCAAACTTAAGGATGGACAGACCATCAATCCAGTAAAACAATAATTACCATCAATCATTTATAGAACGAATTATATATGTTCCAAAAATTTATAGATCGTCCTGTACTCTCTACAGTAATATCCGTGATCATTGTGATCTTGGGTATTCTTGGGTTGAGTACATTACCCGTAGAACAATATCCGGAGATTGCCCCTCCAACGGTACAGGTAAACGCCAACTATACCGGCGCCAATGCTGAAACGGTACTCAAAAGTGTGGTTATTCCATTGGAAGAGCAAATCAACGGTGTGGAGGGCATGACCTACATGACCTCCTCCGCCAGTAACGATGGTACGGCCAACATCAGTGTGTTTTTCGAATTAGGGGTTGACCCGGATATCGCGGCAGTAAACGTACAGAACCGGGTGGCAAGGGCCAATAGTTTATTGCCACAAGAAGTTATAAACACAGGGGTTACCACCCAAAAAGCCCAGAACAGTGCCTTGCTGTTCTTCTCCATTTATTCCGAAAATAAGGATTACGATGCCACTTTTGTGGAGAACTACGCCAAAATTAACCTTGTGCCCCAATTACAACGGATCAAAGGGGTAGGTAACGTAAACGTGTTTGGATCCAAGGATTATTCCATGCGTATCTGGATTTCTCCCGATAAAATGGCCGCCTATAATTTGGTGCCCTCCGATATTCAAACCGCACTACGTGAGCAGAATACCGAGGCGGCAACAGGTAAGATCGGGGAGAACGCCGATGGTATTTTTGAATATGTAATGAAGTACAAAGGACGTTTGTCAGAAGTAAAGGAATACGAGAACATTATTCTTAGGACTACGGACGATGGTGGTTTCCTTCGCCTAAAAGATGTGGCTGAAATAGAGCTTGGTGCCTTGAGCTACGTAAGGAAAAACTCCGGTATGGGAAACCCTGGTGTTGCTGTGGGTGTTTACCAAACTTCTGGTTCCAATGCCAAGGATATCATTGACGAGATTGAAACCATTCTGGAGGAATCAAAAGTGGATTTCCCCAAAGGTTTGGATTATGTAATTCCATTTAACTCCAAAGACTTTTTGGATGCTTCCATTGATCACGTTGTAAAGACTTTGATTGAGGCATTCATTTTGGTATTTATAGTAGTGTTCCTGTTCCTTCAGGATTTCAGGTCCACTTTAATTCCAGCCATTGCGGTTCCTGTGGCCATTGTGGGTACTTTTTTCTTCCTGCAATTGTTCGGGTATTCCATCAACATGTTGACCCTTTTCGCCATGATCTTGGCCATTGGTATTGTGGTGGATGATGCCATTGTGGTGGTCGAGGCTGTACATGCTAAATTGGAAGAAGGGGCAGATTCGGCTAAAACCGCCACCAAGAACGCCATGAGCGAAATTTCGGGAGCCATTATCTCCATTACCCTGGTGATGTCAGCGGTATTTATCCCTGTTTCCTTTATCCAAGGTTCCTCGGGGGTTTTCTATCAACAATTTGGTATTACCCTAGCGGTGGCCATTTTAATTTCGGCCGTGAACGCTTTAACACTGAGTCCTGCGCTAGCGGCATTGTTCTTAAAGCCGCACGACCATGAAAAGGGGGAAAAGTCGAATTTCTTGGCCCGATTCTTTAGAGCTTTCAACGTTGGCTTTACCGCCATGACCAATAAGTACACCAACACCATTGGCACCTTGGTAAAACGTAAATGGATAACCCTTGCCCTTCTAGTGGGCTTTAGTGTGATTGCCATTTTCCTTTTCCGCTCCACCCCATCAGGCTTTGTGCCCGATGAGGACCGTGGGATGATCTTTGCCAACGTGAGCATGCCTCCTGGTACAACCATTGAAAAAACAGAGGAGACTATCATGAAGTTGGATTCCATTTATGAGTCCATGGATGTAATCGATGCCCGGATGAGTGTGGCAGGTTTCAGTTTGTTGAACCGGGTGAGTGCTGGGTCTTATGCATTCTCCATCATGAAATTGAAAGACTGGAGCGAAAGGGATGCCGATTCCCTATCGGTAAGTGCCACTATGCAGCGTTTATATGGCATCACAGCAGGTTTCAATGATGCACAAATCATATACTTTACCCCTCCCAGTATCCAAGGATTTGGTACCAGTTCAGGTTTTGATGTTCAGCTTCAGAGCAAAACTGGCGAAGACTGGAATTCCATCAACGATGTGAAAAATCAATTTTTGGGAGCCTTAAATGCCAGACCCGAAATTCAATATGCCATTTCACAGTTCGATCCCGGTTTCCCTCAGTACGACTTGGATATTGATATGGAAAAAGTAAAAATGGCCGGGTTGACCGCCACTGATATATTCAACGCACTCCAGGGTTATTTTGGAGGCATTTATGCTACCGACTTCAACAAATTTGGTAAGCAATATCGTGTAATGATCCAGGCCAAACCTGAAGACCGTGCCAACGAAAACTCGTTGAACCATATTTTTGTTAGGAACGCCAGCGGTGAATCTGTTGCGGTAAGTCAGTTTGTGGACTTAAAGAAAATCTATGGTCCGGAAGTTGTATCGCGTTTCAACCTTTTGAGTTCGGTAAGCATTACAGGGGTTCCTAATCCGGGATACTCTACAGGTGATGCCATTACTGCGATTGAGGAAGTGGCAGAACAAGTATTGCCCAACTCCTATACCTACGATTATTCTGGGTTGACCCGGGAAGAAAGCAATGCGGGCTCACAGACCATCCTTATTTTTATTTTGAGCTTGGTGTTCGTATACTTCTTGTTGAGTGCACAATATGAAAGTTACATTTTACCATTTTCCATATTGTTGTCGCTACCGTTTGGTATCGCAGGAGCGATTCTTTTCATCAACGTAGCTGGTTTACAGAACAACATCTATTTCCAGATTGCATTGATCATGCTTATTGGTCTCTTGGCTAAAAATGCCATTTTGATCGTGGAGTTTGCCCTACAACGTAGACGGGCGGGACTCTCATTGTTTGATGCCGCCGCGGACGGTGCACGGGCAAGGTTACGTCCAATTTTGATGACGTCTTTTGCCTTCATCTTCGGTCTATTGCCTTTGGCTCTTTCATCTGGTATTGGTGCGATAGGAAACCAATCCATTGGTGTAAGTGCCGTAGGTGGAATGCTGGTCGGAACCATTTTGGGAGTATTTGTCATACCAGTACTTTTTGTGGTGTTCCAGGCACTCCAGGAACGTATTTCAGGAAAGCCCGAAGTAATTCAAAATGAAAACAATGCCTAATTATCCTTTGATCGAACAAAGTATATCATCCATGAAAATAAAATCGACATATAAACTGCTCTTGGTTCTTACGGCGCCTCTTTTATTGCAATCGTGCTTTGTGGCCAAAAACTACTCAAGACCAGAAGTAGGGACAGAAAATCTCTATCGAACCGATAATTTGCCTCAGGACAGTATTTCCATGGCCGACGTATCTTGGAGAAACTTGTTCAACGATGGGCAACTAAAGTCCTATATTGAACAAGGTCTGGAGAACAACATAGATATTCGGATTGCACTTCAGAACATTGTGGCCGCCGAAGCATATGTAAAACAAGGTAAGGCTGGTTACTACCCTACGCTTTCAGGGACCGCCAGTTTTACGAGGACCAAAAACTCCCGAAACAGTCAGTTCGGTAGCTTTTTTACCAGTGCTTTGGAGCAATACGAATTATCCGGGAGCCTTTCGTGGGAAGCCGATGTCTGGGGCAAGATAAGGAGCAATAAAAGAGCAGCCGGAGCCTCTTATCTGCAGAGTGTGGCCGCGCATCAAGCTGTTAAAACAAATTTAGTGGCGAGCATTGCCAGCACCTACTATCAGTTAATGGCCCTTGATAAACAATTGGAAGTATCCAAACAAACATTGGAAGCCAGAAAGTACAGTTTGGAGACCACTGTGGCATTGAAGGATGCAGGCCAAGTGACCGAAGTTGCCGTAAAACAGACGGAAGCACAAGTCCATACCACTGAAATTATTGTGATCGACCTTGAGAACAATATCAAACTTTTGGAAAACGCTTTCAGTATTCTATTGGGTGAAGTGCCACAGAAAATTCAACGTGGTAGTTTGGATCATCAGAGCATTGATACCGAATTGAAGACCGGCGTACCCCATTTGTTACTTGCCAATCGCCCCGATGTGATGCAGGCAGAATACGGTCTTATCAATGCTTTTGAATTGACCAATGTGGCCAAAAGCAGTCTGTACCCTTCTTTAAGTTTATCCGCCAATGGAGGTTTTCAAAGTTTGGAGTTTGATAATTGGTTGGATGCCAGTTCCCTATTTTCCTCTTTGGTGGGGTCCTTGACCCAACCCATTTTTAACGGAAGACGACTACGCACCCAAATGGAAGTGGCCAAAGCCCAACAAGAACAGGCCCTGCTAACCTATAAACAAGCTCTGCTTACCGCTGGTAGGGAAGTAAGCGATGCTTTATACACTTACGATGCCGAGACCCAAAAATTGGAAGCCCGTGCCAAGGAACTGGAAGCCTATACCGTTGCAGAGGACTATTCGGAAGAATTGCTGAACAATGGTCTGGCCAACTATCTGGAAGTATTGACTGCCCGGCAAAATGCGCTGAACTCAGAATTGAACTATGTGGATTCCCAATATGGACAATTGAACGCCATAGTGGAACTATATAGGGCCCTGGGAGGAGGTTGGCAGTAAAAACAGGACCATGGAAAATAAAAAAGAGTTACTGGAATGTGCCTTTTCCAATTTTTCAAAATTTGGGAGCAAACGCTTTTCCATGGACGAGTTGGCCCATGATCTGGGCATTTCAAAAAAAACCATATACAAACATTTTCAAAGTAAGGAAGAGCTGGTCATGGAGAGTCTTCAATGCTTTTTACGCAAAGTACGAAGCACCATTGATGATCACATGCAGGAGAGCCCCAATGAAGACCAGCCCTTGCTTACCATTGTGTACATATATAAGTTGGGGCTTGACCATCTGCAAGGTATAAGCCCAGCTTTCTTTTATGGCCTAAACAAATACTACTACAAGGCTGCTCAGGTTTATTCCGAATTTAGGGAAGATCTCGTTTGGAATGTAGTACACCCTTTACTGCTGAAGGCCCAAAAACTGGGGCAAATACGCCCCAACGTCAATGTGGAATTGGTCTGTAAACTTTTTCTGTTGAGATTGGAAGACACGGTATATTCCAAAGCCAATCTGTTTGACGAATATAGCGCCCAAGAATTGCTGGATCATGTTATTATAAACAATCTAAGGGGCGTTCTTACCCTGGAATATCTTCAAAATTGCCCCTACGAAAGCTATTAGTCCATAGCTTTTCTCTAACCAACCCTGAAAACACTTCTTCATATAAATGTGTACCTTTCTAAAAAACAGAAAGCCATGCATTTTAAACACTTAACCACAGTACTTTTTGTGGTATTGTTGGTCGGTATCCCCAGCAATGCACAGAAAAAATCCTTTACGGTAAACCAAGACCGACTTGAAAAACGAATTTTTGATTTGGCCGATTTTGGAATACAGGAAAATGGGGAAACGGAGCGTGTTGCTTTCAGCGATGCCGATATTGCCGCCAGAGAATGGGTCATTCAGACCATGAAAGATTTGGACTTGACCGTCACCGTGGATGTTGCTGGTAACATCATTGGCAAACGGGAAGGCTCCCATGCCTCAAAGAAGCCCATTTCCTTTGGGTCCCATATAGACCGGGTACCCCATGGTGGAAATTATGATGGTTGTGTAGGTTCTATGGCCGCTTTGGAGGTTATGGAGGTGCTTAAAGAAAATAACATAAAAACAAAGCATCCCTTGGAAGTCATTATTTTCCCAAATGAAGAAGGAGGAGTCATGGGGAGTAGGGCCATGTCTGGAAACTTGAGCAAAGCAGCTTTTGATGTGGTCAATTCCACTGGGTTTTCCATGGGAGAGGGCATTATGCGTTTGGGGGGAGACACCACAAGGATTACGGAAGCCATCCGCAAAAAAGGAAGTATGGCGGCCTTTCTGGAACTTCATATTGAACAGGGTGGTGTCTTGGAAAAAGAAGGTCTTAACATTGGCGTTGTGGAAGGTATTGTGGGGCTGAAATGGTGGGATGTGACCTTTACCGGCTTTGCCAACCATGCGGGTACCACCCCAATGAATGCTCGGCAAGATGCACTCTTGGCTGCCGCCAAATTCATTATTGCGGTAAATGAGGTCACCAATAGTTTTGAAGGTGCCCAAGTAGGCACGGTTGGACGTATAAAGGCTGAACCCGGGGCGCCCAATGTCATTCCTGGAAAAGTAGTGGCCAGTTTGGAGATTAGGGACCTCTCTTCCGAAGTCATTGAAAACGTTTTTCAGGCCATTAAGGCCAAGGCCAAGGAAATTTCAACCAATTCCGGTGTGGCGATTGAGTTCCATCCCTTGGATACCACCGCTGATCCTGCCCTAACAGACCTAGGCATTCAAAAAGAAATAGAGAACTCCACCAAAAACTTGGGACTTACTTTTAAATATATGCCCAGCGGCGCAGGTCACGATGCCCAAGACATGGCACGGATTGCCCCAACCGGGATGATTTTTGTGCCCAGTAAGGGGGGAATCAGCCATTCCCCAAAAGAGTTTACCTCAGCCCAAGACATAGCCAATGGTGCCAATGTTTTGCTCAATACGATTTTGGTGCTGGACAAAAAATTGGATTGATCCAAACTATGGTTTTTTCTCCAAAGCTATTTTGTAGGCAGCATTGGCAATCAACCCAATACTAAGCCAATACGTTACCAAAATAAGAACACTGGCATTGTCAAAAGGTGCTTTGAATTTATTAATGGCCAGCAAGGTATCCGAAAGCATAAAAAATAGCACAGCCAACGCCATCCATGCGTATGCCTTTGCCTTTTCCCTTAGATATAGGCCTATTCCTTGCCATGCCATTGCAGTGATCACCAAAACATAGAACAGAACGGGTACCATAAAATCCCCTAAATCCGGTTTTAACCAAAAGAAAATGGCTCCTCCTATCAAGAAAAGAACTACAAACGAAGCCCAATGGAACCAAAAACCCTTGTGTTGGATAAATGCCACAATGAAGAGGAGGTGTGCCAGCAAAAAAGCGACCAATCCAAAGACAAAATAACCTGAATCAAGCAAAAGCACATCGCCCAGCAAACAAAACGCCAAAGCCACAAGGATAAGCTTGGTAAACTTTTCGGATAATCCCTTCGGGATAAAAAACAGGAGTGATAGTATGGAAATGGTGGTCAATGGTTTCAAGAACATATAGACCATCTTATACCCCAAATACTCAGTACATATGGCTGCCAAGGCCAATACCAAGCTAATCAGATTAATTGTATTTTGTCTTTTATGGTCTACCATTCGGTAAATGGTTTTTGACTGAGTTGCGAATTGTAATATTCTTTCTGGCCGGTGACCTCTTCGCCCAACCAACTGGGTCTCTCAAAAAACTCATCTTCATGCTGAAGTTCCACCTCGGCAACTACCAACCCTTTATTTTCTCCCAAAAATTCATCCACCTCAAACACATGGTCGCCCAATGGCACCATGAAACGCACTTTTTCCAAGATGACATCCTTGCACAGATCTATCAGATTGGTGGCTTCAGCAGCGCTGATTTCGGTTTCCCATTCAAATCGTGAGGTGCCGGACGCATTACTGGCTCCTTTCACGGTCAAAAAACCTTGGTTTCCCATGATTCGTACCCGTACCGTTCTTTGGGGGTCCGTACTCAAAAAACCCTGTGCTATGCGAATGCTTGATGCGGCTTCTTGCTGGTAGGCATCGGAAGTTACCAAAAACTTTCGCTCAATTTCCAAGTGTTCCATCAAACTAAATATACCCTAAATTTGAGTATGGATTTTGATTTTCCCTTAAGAAAAATCATTCATGTGGACATGGATGCGTTCTATGCCTCCGTGGAACAGCATGATAATCCCGAGCTAAAGGGAAAACCCATTGCGGTGGGAGGTGGCTCAAAGCGGGGAGTAGTCTCCGCTGCCAGCTATGAGGCGCGTAAATTTGGAGTGCGCAGTGCCATGGCCGGATCCATTGCCCAAAGGAACTGTCCGGATCTGATCTTTGTAAAACCCAGATTTGAGCGCTACAAAGAGGTTTCCTATGAAATTCGAAGCATATTCTTTGAATATACAGATCTTGTGGAACCCCTTTCTTTGGACGAAGCGTATTTGGACGTTACTGAGAATAAAAAGGGAAACCCTTCCGCTACCTTGATTGCCAAGGAAATCCGTCAAAAAATCCTGGAGAAAACCGGACTTACGGCATCGGCGGGAATTTCCATCAATAAATTCATTGCCAAAGTAGCCAGTGATTACAACAAACCCAACGGCCAAAAAACGGTGAACCCCGAAGAAGTCATCCAGTTTTTGGAAGACCTGGACATTCGTAAATTCTATGGCGTGGGCAAGGTAACCGCGGAAAAAATGTACCGCTTGGGCATTTTTACAGGGAAGGACCTAAAGCAAAGATCCCTGGAATTTTTGGATGAGAAGTTCGGGAAAAGTGGCAAATACTATTACCACGTGGTCCGGGGCATACACCACAGTGCCGTAAAACCCCATCGAATCCCAAAATCGGTCGGGGCAGAGCGTACTTTTTTTGAAAACTTGAGCAGTGAAATCTTTATGTTGGAAAAATTGGACAACATTGCAGGTGAGCTGGAAAGAAGACTTCAAAAATCCAAAATTGCCGGGAAAACCGTGACCCTGAAAATCAAATACAGTGACTTTACCCTCCAAACCAGAAGTAAGACCCTACCCTATTATATTGCAAGCAAGGACCTTATTCTTGAAACGGCCAGAGAACTCCTGTATCAATCCTCCCTAGAAAATTCAGTGCGGTTATTGGGCATCTCATTGGCCAACCTCAATACTGAAAAACAAAAGGAGGCACCAGAAAAAGAAGCGGTTTCCGTTCAGCTCAGGTTCGATTTTTAGCTTCTACCTCACCGAAACAACGGTGACCCCATAAATGATCAGTGATGACAAAAATATCCCCAAGGCATTTGCCAAGAAGGCTTTTTTCTTTTCAATCTTCAGTAGATAGGAGGCTATACTTCCCGCATAAACGCCTGTACCCGGCAAGGGAATCATGACAAAAAGAACCAATCCGAAAAAGCCATACTTTTGGACTTTGTCCGCTGTACCCGTCTTCGCCCTTCGGGCCACGAAAAGTGCCGATTTTTTATAAGGCCTCCATTTCGTCAAATGCTTATTAACGTTCTCCAAGAAAAACATCATCATAGGGAACACGAGCAAGTTGGACAGGAAACAGGCCACAAAAACCACATAACTGTTCACTCCCTTACCTATCCCGTACGGAATTCCAACCTTGGACTCCCCAAAGGGAGACAGGCTCCAAAACATGGCTACTATTAAATCGAAAATCATGTAATTCCAGTAAATCGCAAAATTACTGCTGAAATTGGGTTGTAGTATACTCCTTTATGCTAAAAAATGATTAAAAAAACAGTAGACAGACCGGTCTTTTGTATATTTTTATGGGATGAAGACATCCATCCACGAGAAGATCATTGATACGGCGAGCAATCTGTTTTATATCCATGGGTACCATTCCACCGGAATCAATGAGATCATTGCTAAAAGCGGCATTGCCAAAGCCACACTCTATGGTCATTTTAAATCCAAGGAAGATATTTGCATCGCTTATTTGAACCACAGGCACGATGGCTTCATGAAATCCCTTGAAGAGTTCGTGGGACGAAGAAAAAAAGGAAAGAACCAGCTTTTAGCCATCTTTGACTTTCTACAAGACCTATACCGGGAAGACCATTTTAATGGTTGTTGGGGAATCAAGACCTTAGGGGAGCTGTCCCCTAAGGAGAAAAAAATACTCGAAGTAATCCAAAAACAAAAAAAGGAGCTGTTGCTTTTTTTAGGTGAAGTGGTTGGGGCCAATATCGCCAATCTCTCCAAGGCCGAAATTGAAAGAATATCCAGTGGACTTTATCTTTTGTACGACAGTGCCATAACCGAAAGCCATCTTTTTAAGAACGACTGGCCCATTTTTATGGCCAAAAGTATAGCACCCTCCCTTTTTGCCGATTTGGAAGTGGAATAAAAAAACCCTTCCAAAAATTTGAAAGGGTCTTGTTCCTAAAACTAGTTTTAAGCTTAAGCTTCCACTTCTTCCAAAGGCTGTGCCACAGGAAAATCGATAGGGGCGTCAAACGTATTGTTGATAAAGTTGGAAATGGTCTTATCTCCCACCAACAAAATAGTGTCGATCAAGTTTTCCTTGGTCCATCCGGCGGCAAAGAAATTATCCAAAACATTGGCATCGGTAGTCCCTTTGTTCTCAGTAATGTTTTTGGCCAATCTCGCCAAAGCATCCAACTTGGCATCAAAAGAAGCTTTTCCCGCTCTCAGTTCCAAAATTTGGGCCTCTGAGAAACCGTTCATTTTTCCTATGGCCGTATGGGCCGATAGACAATACAGACAGTTGTTCACTTCGCTTACGGCCAAGTTTACCACTTCCTTTTCTTTGGCTTTCAAGGAGGTTTTGCCATTGGCAAAGGTTAAATAATTGCCCAGTGCATTTTCGGAATGCGCATAGGTGGCATATAGGTTGGGAACAAAGCCCAACGCCTTTTCCAAGTTGTCAAAAATGGCCTGATTGGCTCCGCTTACTTCTTCTCTTTTGGGTACATTAAATGTGCTCATGATCTAAAAATTTTAAATGAATTATTATTTTGATTATCTATTTTGTACAAATGGTCTTTCCGTATCACAATAGAAATCGTGATGGTGGTTTTGCTCACAATGATCGTTGGCAATGACAGTCTGGACCACTCTTCTTTGTGGTGTCCTAAAAATTTCGATAAGATTGAAAAGGGTTTTTCCTGTATGCTTCATCTTTGGTTTGTTTTAAATTACAGTGCAAAGATGTTGCGAAAAGGAAGGTAGGTGTTAGGAGGAATTTCCCGAGGACTTGCCCATTTTTCCCTTAGGCGGGGACCAGTTGGTTTTCCCTATACTCCGAAGGGGTCATTTGGGTCATTTTCTTGAAGAATCGGCTGAAATGGGCAGGATCATTGAAGCCAAGGTCATAGGCAATCTCCTGATTCTGTTTATCCGTATAGTTTATGAGACGCTTCGCCTCCAAGACAATACGGTCCAAAATAATCTGTTGGGGGGATTTTTGGTTATAGATGGAAAAGAGATTGGAAAGTGTTTTGGGAGACTTGTACAACATTTCGGCATACTCACTCACCTTTCTTTTGGTCTTAAAATTTAAATCCACCAGATAATTGAACCTTCGGATAATATCTATTTGATCGTTGCCCAAAGTTTTTACAATGAGTTGTTCCTTGGCCAAGCGGGTGGTCATAATGATCAGTCGCTTCAAAAGCATCTGTAACATCTCTCCTTGGATGTTATCCGGAGTTGAAAACTCCTCCACAAACATATCGTACAACAGATTGAACTTGCGAAGCTCTTCTTTTTGAATGGTAACAATGGGCAAATCCTGGGTGCCAAAAAACAATATTCCATTACACGAAACCTCACTGTCATGGTCAAAGACACAATAGAATTCCCTATTAAAAAAAATGGCGGCGAGCGGTAACTCGGTTTCGGTGTAAGAAACATGTTGCAGGTATGTTACCGTTACCATTTGGTTGGGCATTAGCTTCAATGCCATTCCATCTACCATAATGGTGAGGGGGGCCTCATTTCGGTTCCATAGGAATTTAATGTTGTTGGGTATGGGGGAGTGTCTTGGGCAATCGTTTTTAATGTCTTCCACCAGCCGGAGCATGGCCCCTAATCTTGTATCCTTGAATTCGTATACCATGGGAAATATTGGACTAAAATGAGCTTATGTTCCCGTTAGTCCCCCATTTTGGCCCATGCTTACAGGGCATAAAGCAAAAATCCCGGATTCCATGGGCTTCATGGAATCCGGGATGGCTTCAATAACTTTTTACTGAGGTATAGGAACTTGTACTAAAACAAGCATTTTTCAATCTCGCTCACCCGAAGGGTGTTCACCATTCCCTTGTCCTTAATGGGCATGGCCGCCAAACTAATGAGCATATCCCCTACATCCAAAAATCCTTTTTTGCAGGCAATTCGGTTTACATCCTCAATGGTTTCGTCCGTGGAAACAAAACGATCATAATAAAATGCCTTCACGCCCCACAAAAGGTTCAACTGCGTGAGTATTCTTTTGTTGGAGGTAAATACCAAAATATGGGCACTAGGTCTCCATGCCGATATTTGAAAAGCGGTATACCCACTATTGGTCAAGGTTGAAATCGCCTTGGCCTGAATCTCATTGGCCATCAATGCCGCATGATAACATACCGATTTGGTAATATATCGCTTGGTGCGAATATGGGGAGGTGTTTGCGGTACCTTTATCAATTCCGAGTTTTCAACACTGGTCAAAATACTGGCCATTTTCTCAATCACCTGAACAGGATAATTTCCAACCGATGTTTCACCGGACAGCATCACTGCATCCGCTCCATCCATAACGGAGTTGGCCACATCGTTCACTTCAGCGCGTGTTGGCGTTAAGCTGGTGATCATGGTTTCCATCATCTGTGTTGCAATGATCACAGGGATTCTGGCCTTTTTGGCCTGAAGCACCAATTTTTTCTGGATCAAGGGAACTTCCTGGGCCGGAACCTCAACCCCCAAATCGCCACGGGCCACCATAAGTCCATCACAATAGGCCACAATCTTATCGATGTTTTCAACGGCCTCTGGCTTTTCTATTTTGGCAACGATTGGAATTTTGTGATCCGTATGCTTGCTGATCAAGTCCTGTAGGTCTATCAAATCTTGGCTATGGCGCACAAAAGACAAGGCAATCCAATCCACTTTGTGCTCAATGGCATATATGGCATCCTTGATATCCTTTTTGGTCAGGGCCGGCAATGAAATATTGGTATTGGGAAGATTTACCCCTTTTTTGGATTTCAATGGTCCTCCTTGTATCACCGTGGCTGTGACTTCATCCTTTCCGTTGGTGGATTTTACTTCAAAAATCAACTTTCCATCATCCAAAAGGATACGCTCTCCCGGTTTAACATCCTGAGGAAAGCTTTGATAGTTCATATATACCCGTTGTGCTGTTCCTTCAAAGGGCTCACCAGTGGCAAAAGTGACCTCGTCCCCAGGGACCACCACGGCCTCACCGCCCATTACCCCGACCCTAAGCTTAGGGCCTTGCAAATCTGCTAGTATAGATGTGTGTACCTCCAATTCCTCATTCAACTCACGTATCATGTTGATACGCTCCGTAACATCGTCATAGGAAGCATGGGAAAAGTTTATCCTAAAAACATCCACCCCTGCCTCTATCATTGCTTTAAGGGTTTCCTTAGTGCTGGTTGCAGGTCCCAACGTTGCTACAATTTTCGTCTTCTTTCTAGTTGGCATTTTTAAAAGATTAAATTTCTTTTTGATTTTAATGTGTGTGTTTCCAACGGGTATGCTGTTACCACCTTGGAAATTTTGTTGATGGCCTTTACTTTCTCTTGCAAGGCAATTTCATCGGCACCGTCGACCTTTAAAAAATAGTCTATTTCCTTACGTTCCTTGACCAAGTGATTGGTCCTAAAGGAGGAAGTGCCTCCAAACAGACCATCGGATGGAACGGTTTCCTCAATCGTGCAGGCATTGGAAATCAAGGTCCAATACACATCGTTTATCTCATCCTCCCAATCAAATACGGAAAAAAAGAAACTTCCGTCCAAATGGAGGTCGTTTTCCATCCTTTTCAGGTAGAGGGAACAATTGGAATTGATACCATAAGCCAAGGCATAATCCTCCAAATTGCTGTGGATGGCGATAAGCCCAAAACTGTCATCAAAAAAGTCTGCCGATATCCTATGCGTTGTCAACATGCCTTTAACACGAAATGTAAATATACTCTTAATCCCTTTGATTGCCTAGCTGAAACGGTACAATACGTTCAGAAACCAAACGAAAACGTTTGAATTTACCTTTATTTAATCTTGTTGATTTTCAATTTTGTTCTGAAGGGCAAAATAGGCTCTTTTGGAAGCCTTCTCTTCTGCCTTCTTTTTGGATGTGGCTCTTGCCTTTGCCAAAATTCGGTCGCCAATGGTCAACTTTACGGCGAAGTGTTTCAACTCATCATTCCCAGTATCTTCATATACGTTGTAGTGGAACGACTTTTTTTGTTTTTGGCACCATTCTATGACCAAACTCTTGTAGCTGATCACTTTACCTTCCAACTGATCAATGTCCACATAGGGCTCTATGACCCGCTCATTGATGAACTTTTCGCAATAGGGGTAACCGCGGTCCAGATAAATGGCCCCTACCAGTGCTTCAAAAACATTACCGTGAATATTCTCCCCAAAATGGGACTTTGGGATTCGGCTTTCCACAAACTGTAAAAGTTCCAAATCCTTTCCCAGTTCGTTCAAGTGTTTTCTGCTCACTACTTTGGAGCGCATTTTGGTTAGGTAACCTTCGTCCCCTTCGGGAACTTCATTGTAGAGATGCTTTGAGATGATAGTTCCCAACATGGAATCGCCCAAAAACTCCAACCGCTCATAATTCATGGGGTTCCCATCGGGGTCCTTTTTGTTCACGGACCGATGTAAGAACGCCCTTTTGTAGATCTCAATGTCCCTAGGCTTAAACCCTAGTATTTTTTTGATCCCCAAAAAAAAATCCCCATCCGTATCTGGATGGGAATTGAATATTTTGGAGGTGAATTTCATCTTGAAACTACCCTAATTTTTTAAACAAAACACATGCGTTGTGACCTCCAAACCCGAAGGTGTTGCTCATGGCCACTTTAACCTCACGTTCTTGAGCCTTGTTCAAGGTAAGGTTCAACGAAGGATCTATTTGATCATCTACCACACTATGGTTGATGGTTGGAGGAACCAAACTGTGTTCCATGGCCAAAATGGAGGCAATGGCCTCAATGGCTCCAGCAGCTCCCAGCAGGTGTCCGGTCATGGACTTGGTGGAGTTGATGTTGATCTTTGGTGCATGGTCCCCAAACACTTTGGATATGGCCTTTAACTCGGCCACATCACCCAAAGGTGTAGAGGTTCCGTGGGTATTTATGGCATCCACATCTTCCGGTTTCAGGCCGGCATTCTGCAAACAGTTCTCCATAACCTTGACCACTCCGATCCCCTCAGGATGTGGTGCAGTCATGTGGTAGGCATCACTGGAAAGTCCGCCACCCAATACCTCTGCATAGATTTTAGCACCTCTGGCCTTGGCATGCTCGTACTCCTCCAAAATAAGAGCACCAGCACCTTCGCCGAGTACAAATCCGTCACGAGTGGCATCAAATGGTCTGGAAGCAGTCTCAGGACTATCGTTTCTTGTGGATAGGGCGTGCATGGCATTGAACCCTCCCATACCGGCAATGGTCACCGCAGCTTCACTTCCTCCAGTAACAATGACATCACAATGTCCCAAACGAATATAGTTCAGCGCATCGATCATGGCATTGGCCGAAGAGGCACATGCAGATACCGTAGTATAGTTGGGACCCATGAACCCATGCTTTATAGAGATATTGCCCGGAGCAATGTCCGCAATCATCTTTGGAATAAAGAACGGATTGAACCTTGGGGTTCCATCGCCATTGGCATAGCCAATCACTTCGTTTTGGAAGGTTTCCAAGCCACCGATCCCAGCACCCCAAACAACACCGACCCTAAATTTGTCCACATTGTCCAAATCTATCCCTGAATCAGCGATGGCCTCATCGGATGAGACAAGGGCATATTGGGCAAACCTATCCAGTTTTCGGGCTTCCTTTCTATCAAAGAAATCTCCTGGATCGTACCCTTTGAGCTCACAGGCGAAGTTGGTCTTGAACTTCTCCGTATCGAAATATGTTATGGGGGCAGAACCGCTCTTACCGGTCCGTAGTCCTTCCCAATAAGCTCCCAAATTGTTACCAATGGGGGTCAACGCTCCCATTCCCGTAACCACTACTCGCTTTAACTGCATTGAACTATTTTTTACCCTTTGAAACCTAAATTATAAAAAAATTATCCATGCGATCAAACACCACATGGATAATTTATACTCTCTAGTAATATATCATGTAATTACTTCGCTTCTTCTATGTAGCTAATGGCTTGACCAACAGTTGCAATGTTTTCTGCTTGATCATCAGGAATTTGGATGTCAAATTCTTTCTCAAACTCCATGATAAGCTCAACAGTGTCCAAGGAATCCGCTCCTAAATCGTTGGTAAAGCTAGCTTCTGCTACAACTTCATTCTCATCAACACCCAGTTTATCAACGATGATAGCCTTTACTCTTGATGCAATGTCTGACATAATTATAGTGGTTTTAAAAATTTAATCGTTGGCAAAAATAAAAAACTTTGGATTAAATACACCATTTGTCGATAAAATGTGCCCTAAATTAAACATCTTTAGCTTCAGTACATTACTTTAGCCCTGTAAAGTTAATCGAAAATCCCTTCCATTCCTTACTGGATGAAACGAATAGTTATCCTGGCCTCGGGCAGTGGGTCAAATGCAGAAAATATCATCAATTACTTCAAGGAAAGCCCCAATGTGGAGGTTTCAGCGGTGCTGACCAATAAGCATACGGCCAAAGTATTGGAGCGATGTGACAGGTTGAACATCCCCGGATTCTACTTTAACAGGGCCGCCTTCACAAATTCCGATACCGTGGTCCAATTTATTAAGGGGCTGGAGGTCGATTTAATTGTTCTTGCGGGATTTTTATGGAAAATTCCTTCAAATATCATTGATGCCTTCCCTAATAAAATCATCAACATACACCCAGCCTTGTTGCCCAAATATGGTGGAAAAGGCATGTATGGCGAAAAAGTACACCAGGCCGTCAAAGACAATCTGGATCCTGAAACGGGCATCACCATCCATTATGTGAACGAACATTACGATGAGGGCGCCATTATTTTTCAGGCAAAAACCTCCATATCCAAAGAGGATGACACAGCAACCATTGCCCAAAAAGTGCACCAATTGGAGTACGAACACTTTCCAAAGGTGATTGAAAAACTCCTTTTGTAATGGCGAAGAAGGCAAAGTTTTATGTGGTCTGGAAAGGAAAGCGTCCGGGCATTTTTGAATCTTGGGACGATTGCAAAGCCCAAATTGAAGGTTTTAAGGGCGCCCAATACAAATCGTTCGCAACCTTTGCCGAGGCAAAAAAGGCCTTTAACGGGAACTATTTGGAGTACAAGGGCACATCCAAAGGGAAGTCGGAACTTTCGCCGGAAGAGCTTTTAAAAATCGGGGACCCCAACTACAACTCCATTGCCGTGGACGCCGCTTCCAGCGGAAATCCGGGAAAAATGGAATACCGCGGAGTGGACACCAAAAGCAAAAGGGTATTGTTCCACCAAGGTCCCTTTGCGGAAGGTACCAGCAATGTGGGAGAGTTTTTGGCCCTCGTGCATGGACTTGCTTTCCTTAAAAAACAAAACAGTGACCGAATCCTGTATTCCGATTCCCGCATTGCCATAGGTTGGGTACGAAAAAAGAAATGCGGCACCAAACTCAAAAAAGGTCCAAAAAACGCCATTCTTTTTGAACTTATTGAGCGGGCAGAGGATTGGCTCAAAAAAAACCGTTACGCCACGCCCATCGTAAAATGGGAAACCAAGGCTTGGGGTGAAATCCCAGCGGATTTTGGCAGGAAATAGGTTCAAAAAACATCAAATCCCCCATTTTTTAAAATTGCGCTTACCATAGTTTAAAATGGAATTGCTATACCGTATATTTGCACCAAAATTCACTGGATGGGCAAATTACTGATTGTTGGAAGTGTGGCCTTTGATGCTATTGAGACCCCGTTTGGAAAAACGGGCAGGATTTTGGGAGGCGCCGCACCTTTTATTGGATTGGCCGCATCACAGTTCAACGTGGACGCTGCCATAGTTTCGGTGGTTGGGGACGATTTCCCTCAAACCTATCTGGATTTGCTCAAGGATCGTGACATCGATATTTCAGCCATAGAGGTGGTACAGGGAGGCAAGACCTTTTACTGGGAGGGCCGATACCACAACGACCTCAATTCAAGGGATACCTTGGTCACTGAACTCAACACCTTAGGCACCTTCAGCCCAGTTGTTCCCGAAAATTTCAAGAATGCCGATGTGGTCATGTTGGGTAATTTACACCCCAGCACCCAATTGAGTGTAATTAATCAGATGCAAGAACGACCAAAACTTATAGTTCTGGACACCATGAATTTTTGGATGGACAACACTTGGGATGAGTTGATGGAAGTTGTTTCACAAATTGATGTGATCACCATAAATGATGAAGAGGCAAGACAGATGACCAATGAGTATTCATTGGTAAAGGCTGCTGCCAAGATTCAGGAAATGGGACCTAAATATGTGGTTATCAAAAAAGGGGAGCACGGCGCACTGTTGTTTCATAAGGAAGATATTTTCTTTGCCCCCGCATTACCTTTGGAGGAAGTTTTTGACCCCACCGGGGCCGGGGATACCTTTGCAGGTGGTTTTTCAGGATATTTGGCCCAAACCGGGAACATCTCTTTTGAAAACATGAAGAACGCCATCATCCAAGGATCCAATCTGGCTTCGTTTTGTGTGGAGCGTTTTGGAACGGAACGGATGGCAAAACTGGAGAAACATGAGGTAGATGCCCGGTTGATGCAGTTTAAGGAATTGACACAGTTCAATATTGAATTAACATAAATACCCGCCCTGAAAGTTTTTCGGGGCTTTTTATTTGGTTTATTATGAGTGATGCCATTAAGCACGAATGCGGAATATCACTGATCCGCTTGCTTAAACCTCTGGAGTACTACAAGGAAAAGTACGGTACAGCCTTTTACGGAGTAAACAAAATGTACTTAATGATGGAGAAGCAGCACAACCGGGGGCAGGATGGCGCCGGTTTTGCGAGCATAAAGCTGGACATGAAAGCTGGGGAACGCTACATGAGTCGGGTACGATCCGCGCAACAGCAGCCCATACAGGATATCTTTGAGCAGATCAATTCCCGTATCAATACCGCCTTCGCTGAACATCCTGAATACGAAAATGACGTACAGCTTCAAAAACAGCATATCCCCTACATTGGTGAGTTGCTTATGGGGCACGTACGCTATGGCACTTTTGGGAAAAATAGCATAGAGAGTGTACATCCCTTTTTGCGGCAGAACAACTGGATGCACCGAAACCTTATTGTGGCCGGGAACTTTAACCTGACCAATGTTGACGAACTCTTTGGCAACTTGGTGGAATTGGGGCAGCATCCCAAGGAAATGGCGGATACGGTCACCGTAATGGAAAAAATCGGTCACTTTTTGGATGATGCCGTGGCCAAGCTCTACAAACAGATCAAAAAAGAAGGGTATAGCAAACGGGAAGCTTCCCCATTGATCGCAGAGCGATTGAACGTGGCCAAAATATTGCGAAAAGCATCCAAAAACTGGGATGGGGGATATACCATGGGCGGATTATTGGGCCATGGGGATGCCTTTGTGGTGCGTGATCCCGCAGGTATACGCCCTGCCTACTACTACAAGGACGATGAGATTGTTGTAGTGGCCTCGGAACGTCCAGTGATCCAAACCGTTTTCAACGTATCCTATGATGATGTGCACGAGTTAAATCCCGGACATGCCATCATTGTAAAAAAAGGAGGCACGGTTGATCTCAAAGAAATCTTGGAACCCACCGAACGTAAGGCCTGCTCTTTTGAACGCATCTATTTTTCAAGAGGAAGCGACAAGGAAATTTATCAAGAACGAAAGATGTTGGGGAAACTCGTATTTCCACAAATCCTTAAATCCATTGATGATGATCTGACCAACACGGTCTTTTCTTATATTCCCAATACAGCCGAGACCTCTTTCTTTGGAATGGTAAAGGAAGCGCAGAGCTACCTCAACAAGAAAAAAGAACAACAAATCCTTGCTTTGGGCCCCAATATAACAGGAGAGGAACTTCATGAAATTTTGGATGTGCGTCCACGTATTGAAAAAGTGGCCATCAAGGATGCCAAGCTACGGACCTTTATCACCCAAGACAGTAGCCGGGATGATCTTGTGGCCCACGTTTATGATATTTCCTATGGCTCGGTCAAGATAAATGACAACCTGGTCATCATAGACGATAGTATCGTTAGGGGAACTACCTTAAAGCGCAGTATCCTAAAAATCTTGGACCGACTTTCTCCCAAAAAAATCATTGTGGTCTCCTCCGCACCGCAGATACGTTATCCGGATTGTTATGGTATTGACATGGCCAAATTGGAGGATTTTGTGGCCTTTAAAGCTGCCTTGGCCCTGCATCAAGACCATGGCACCATGGACAAGGTGAAAGAAATTTATGAAAAGTGCTTGACCCAGACCAAGAACAAGGACAAGGATGTGGTCAACTACGTCAAGGAATTTTATGCGCCCTTCACCAATGAGCAGGTTTCGAAAAAGATTGCCGAAATCCTCAGTCCAGAGGGTATAAAGGCAGAAGTGGACATTATTTACCAAACCGTGGAAAACTTACATGAGGCCTGTCCCAAGAATTTGGGTGATTGGTATTTTACCGGGGATTACCCCACTCCAGGAGGAAACAGGGTAGTGAACAGGGCCTTTATCAATTTCTACGAAGGGAAAAACGAACGTGCCTATTGACCTATTGGTTTGGAAGCCCTACCTAGCTATGCATTTCATCGATGAAATGAGTAGATTAGCGGGTTTTTATACGATAGGCAAGCTGCAAACCTACTTTAGTGTTGCCATAGCATAAGTAGGTTAAGTTCATGGTAAGATTTGGGGCAAAAAAGGTGGAAATCATTCCACCTTTTTTATTTTCCATCTATCCCAAATCAGAAAAAATCCACCTTAATTTCTTGACATTTATCAATCCAGCACCCCTGTTGTACACTTTAACCAATTAAAGTGGGTTTCATCTAAAAGCTTGTTGACCAAAAGACCCCTTGGCGTACATTTGGAGGACCATAGCATAAGTAGGTTAAGTTCATGGTAAGATTTGGGGAAAGAAGGCGGAGCATGCTCCGCCTTCTTTATGTTTGACAACCAAGGATTTATCCATTTTATCGACGAACTGCACATTTTCTTTTTTCCGATAAAAACAAAAATTTAGCCAAAACCCTTTGTTATTTTACACAATACCAGTATTTTAGTCTCGCCATAGCATAAGTAGGTTAAGTTTATGGTAAGATTTGGGACGAAAACGGCAGGAGCTTTCCTGCCGTTTTCTATTTACACTGTTCATCAAAGTTCATTCAATAAAAAAACCGCACAAAATGCGCGGCTTTCCCATATATATTATGAATGCGGTCTTATTTTCCCGCTTCGTAATTTTTGGATACTTTGTCCCAATTGATCACATTAAAGAATGCCGAGATATAATCGGGCCTTCTGTTTTGGTAGTTCAAGTAGTAGGCATGCTCCCATACATCCAATCCTAAAATGGGCTGTCCGTCACAACCTGTTCCGGGCATAATGGGGTTGTCCTGGTTAGGGGTGGAGCATACTTCCAGTTTCCCACCTTTGTGCACACACAACCAAGCCCATCCAGATCCAAAGCGGGTTGCCGCTGCAGCAGCAAACTTTTCCTTAAACCCATCAAACGATCCAAAAGCAGCATCGATGGCAGCAGCCAAATCGCCACTAGGGGCGCCACCACCATTGGGAGACATTACTTCCCAGAAAAGGGAGTGGTTGTAAAATCCTCCTCCGTTGTTCCGTACCGCACCGTTGTTCATATCCAAATTGGTAAGGATGTCCTCGATTCCCTTGCCTTCCAAATCTGTTCCCGCAATGGCGTTGTTCAAATTGTTGGTGTAGCCGTTGTGGTGCTTGGTATGGTGGATCTCCATGGTCCTAGCATCTATATGGGGTTCCAATGCATCGTATGCATACGGTAATTTTGGTAATTCAAAAGCCATAATTCTTTGTTTTTGTGTTAGTACTTAATTCATGTAAAAATAAGGGTTTTAACAAACATATTCATTTAAAACCATGTTAAGTTCAGATCGATAATCCGTATTTTGCAATAAAAGTTTTCTTGGGCGACACCAACTTTAAAATATATAGTGCTTCGGCAGGTTCGGGCAAGACCTATGCCCTGACCAAGGAATACTTGAAGCTCTTGTTGGCCAACGATTCCCCTGCCAAGTTCAGGCAGATTTTGGCCATTACCTTTACCAATAAGGCTGTGGATGAAATGAAGACCCGAATCTTGGACAACCTGTTCGCCTTTGGTCAGGAAACCATCCCGAAAAAACAGCAATCCCTTTTCCATACTCTATGCCAAGAACTGGCATTAAGCGAAATGGAATTACGGCAACGCTCACAAAGGGCACTAAAGCGAATCCTGCACAACTATTCCTTTTTTGAGATTTCCACCATTGACAAGTTCAACCATAAGATCATAAAGACCTTTGCGCGCGATCTGCACCTGTCCCAAAATTTTGAGGTGGAGCTGGATATTGAACTACTCTTGGAAGAAGCCGTGGGTCGTTTGTTGGAACGCGCCGGCAGCGATGAAGAACTCACCGAAGTGCTCATTGCCTTTTCCCTTGAAAAAATTGATGACGACAAAAGTTGGAACATTGCCTACGATCTTTTGGAAATTGGGAAACTACTCTTCCAAGAAAACCATGCCATACATGTGGATCCATTGCGTTCCAAATCCATTGGTGATTTCAAGGAAATTCAAAAAAAGCTTGCAGAATGCGTGGCTCTTATGGAGGCCAAAATTGTTGAGTTGGCCGAAAAAGCACTTCAAGAAATAGACCGCCAAGGTTTTGATGCTTCAGATTTCCCCAGACAGACCTTGCCCAACCATTTTAAAAAAATGGTGGGAGGGGAATTCGACCCAAAAAAAATCTATACGAGCAAAACTCTGGAACCCAATCTGGTTGAGGGAAAGATTTTAAAAGCCAGCGACAAAAGGGATGTTTCGGAACTGTCCATGACGCTTCTCAACACTTTTTTGACCCTCAAACAACAGACCTATCACAGGGCTTATCTCAAGAACATTTATGGCAACATGGTTCCCTTGACCTTGCTCAACGAGATTGCCAAGGAAATCAGAAATATTGAGCTGGACCGGGACATCATCCCCATTTCATCCCTCAATGCCATTCTGTCCAAGGAAATCAAGGATCAGCCCGTTCCCTTCATCTATGAACGGATGGGTGAAAAATACCGCCACTACTTTATTGATGAGTTTCAGGACACCTCCCAGATGCAGTGGGAGAATCTGGTTCCCCTCATTGGCAATGCCTTGGAAAGTGAAGACGAAAAAAACCAGCGAGGCTCCCTTTTCTTGGTGGGCGATGTTAAACAGGCCATTTACCGTTGGCGGGGCGGACGGGCCGAACAATTTTTGGATCTTTTGAATGGCACAGCAAAACCCTTTGTGGTAGAACCCAGTATCCATTCGTTGGACACCAACTGGCGGAGCTGTGACGAAATTGTCCAGTTCAACAATCGTTTTTTTACCACTGTGGCCCCGGTCCTCCAAAACGATGCGTACAGAAATCTCTTTTTGCAGGACAGCCATCAAAAAACCAATAACCGACCAGGCGGTTTTGTACAGCTGTCGTTTTTGGAAAACGGCATTGAAAATAGAGAAGAGGCCTACTGCGCCAAGACCTTTGAGACCATCCAACACCTAATTTCCGAAGGATATCCCTATTCGGATATCTGCATCTTGGTGCGCGACAACAAAAACGGAATGCTGTTGGCCGATTTTCTGACCCAGAACCACGTGCCCATCATCTCTTCAGATGCCCTACTGCTCAACAACAACAACAAGGTCACTTTCCTAATGGCCCTGTTGCGGATGATGCAAAATCCCCAGGACCGGGAAGCGGCTTATATGGCATTGCTGTTTTTGGCAAAGGATGAAACGGACAAACATGAGATCATCGCAAAGCATCTGGACTGCGCAATAACCTATCTGTTGGACCACTATGGTTTTGATATGGAAGGATTACGGGGAGAATCCGTATTTACCATCCTGGAAAATGCCATTGTACAGTTTGAGCTCGCCCATGATTCCACCGCTTACCTTACCTTTTTAATGGATGAGGCCTTGTTGGTTGAGAAACGAATGGGGTCTAGTATCCATTCCTTTTTGCAGTACTGGGAGCAGAAAAAGAATTCCCTGTCCATTGCCGCTCCGGACAATGTGAACGCCGTACGGATCATGACCATCCACAAAGCCAAGGGGCTGGAGTTCCCCTTTGTAATCTTTCCCTTTGCCAATGCTAAACTGAACAAGATGGGTAAGAAGTCTTGGGTCCCAGCGACCGCCTCTGAAATGGAACTTGGGTTGAACGAATTTCTCATCAACACCAACAAGGACATGCTGGAATACAATGAGGAATCGGCACAAATTTATTCGGATGAGGAACAAAAGTCCATTTTGGATGCCATGAACGTTCTGTACGTAGCCCTTACCAGGCCCGTGAAAGGTTTATATGTTTTCACTGAAGCTGGAAAGGAACTGGGTTCCTTGGAAAGCGTTTCTACCTATGCGGACCTTTTCCAATGGTATCTTCATGATCAGGGTATTCCAAAGAATGAAACGGGGCAGTATACGTTTGGTACCTTCCCCGAGAACGACAGTGCTGCCATACCACCAAAAACCGAAGCCCCCATTGCCTATGTTACACGGCCCAAGAATGATCAAGGCTTTGTGATCTCAACCACTTCGGGTCGTTTATGGGACGACGATGGGCGTTTAGAGGCCATTGAAATGGGAAATCTTATCCATTATGCATTAAGCCAGATACATACTGCCGAAGACATTCCCCAAGTGGTGGAGAAGCTTCGATTGGCGGGACACTTTCAAAAAGACGCATCTGGGGAAATTCAACAAAAATTGATGGATGTAGTAACGCATCCCGATCTAAAGACTTACTTTTCCAACGCATTTGAAATTTTGAACGAACAGGAAGTCCTGACCACGAATGGTTGGTCTCTACGACCGGATCGTATTGTTGTTTCGAATGGTAGCGCAACGGTCCTTGATTACAAGACAGGGAAGCCTTCACCGTCACACAAAGAACAGATCATCCAATATGCAGATGCCCTTAACGCAATGGGCTACAAAATTGAACATACGATTATTGTTTATATTGATCAAAAAATAAACCCCATTTACATTTAATCATACAGTCATGTACGGAAACATAAAAGAACACTTGGCCCAAGAACTGGAAACCATAAAAGAAGCTGGGCTGTTTAAAAAGGAACGTATTATCACTTCGGCCCAAGGAGCTGTCATTAAAATTTCCACAGGGCAGGAGGTCATAAACTTTTGCGCCAACAATTATTTGGGCCTTTCTTCCCACCCCGATGTGATCCAAGCCGCAAAGGATGCCATGGACACCCATGGATTTGGAATGTCGTCCGTACGGTTCATCTGCGGCACTCAGGACATTCATAAGGAGTTGGAACAAAAAATCGCAGATTTTTATGGCACGGAGGACACCATATTATATGCCGCTGCGTTTGATGCCAATGGAGGGGTGTTTGAACCTTTGCTCACCGCAGAGGATGCCATCATATCCGATTCCCTCAACCATGCTTCCATTATAGACGGTGTACGTCTTTGCAAAGCCAAACGGTACCGCTATGCCAATAGTGATATGGCAGACCTGGAGCAACAATTAAAGCAAAGCATCGAGGATGGTGCCCGATTCAAGATCATTGTCACAGACGGGGTTTTTTCCATGGATGGCCTTTTGGCGCCTTTGGACAACATATGTGATTTGGCCGATAAGTACGATGCCATGGTGATGATAGATGAGTGCCATGCGGCCGGTTTCATTGGGGAAACAGGCAGGGGAACCTTGGAGGAAAAAGGGGTCATGGACCGTATCGATATCATTACTGGAACCTTGGGCAAGGCGCTTGGTGGGGCCATGGGCGGCTACACCACCGGAAAGAAAGAAATCATTGAAATGTTGCGCCAACGCTCTAGACCTTATTTGTTCTCCAACTCTTTGGCACCTGCCATAGTAGGGGCGTCCATCAAGGTTTTTGATATGTTGGACAAGGATACATCCCTTAGGGACAAGCTTCAAGACAATACGGAATATTTCAAAAAAGGAATGAAAGCAGCAGGCTTTGATATCATAGATGGAGATTCAGCCATTGTGCCCGTTATGCTATACGACGCCAAACTTTCCCAAAAAATGGCCGATATGCTCCTAGAAGAGGGTATTTATGTGATTGGCTTTTTCTACCCAGTGGTTCCCAAGGAAAAGGCAAGGATCAGGGTGCAGCTTTCCGCAGCCCATGAAAAGCATCATTTGGATAGTGCCATAAACGCATTCATCAAGGTTGGCAAGGCTTTAAAAATCGTTTAACGGTACAAAAAGTTCCATGTAATGCGTTAAAAAAAAAGAAAAATTGATTTTGTTAATAGTTCTTAACAACTTACATTTGCAGCTGATAAACACTTAAACTTAAAAATTTTGAGCATGAAACATCTTAGCAAATTATTGGTTGTTGCCCTTGTGTTTGTAGGGATTAACAACATACAAGCGCAAGACGAGAATAATCCATGGCAGATCAGCTTTGGAGTAAATGCTATCGACGCTTATCCAACCAATGACGAAAATAACCCATTCTCAAGTACTACTTTGTTTGATCAGTACTTTAACGTTTCAGACCACTGGAACATTTTGCCTTCCGTTTCCTATGTAGGAGTATCCAAGTACATCGGTGATGGTTTCTCTATTGGTGCACGTGGTTCCTTGAACAGAATCGAGAAAATCGGTGATGTATCTGTTGATGACCTTTCTCACTACGCTGTGGACGGTACCATTAAGTACAACTTCCTAAAAAATACTACAATCGATCCTTTTGCTGAGATTGGTGGTGGTTATACTTGGGTTGATGAAATCGGTGCCGGTACTGTTAACGGTGGTATTGGTCTTAACATCTGGTTCTCTGAGAACATCGGTCTTACTTTGCAGACGCAATACAAGCACGCTTTCGAAGATTACTTGGTAAAGCACTTCCAACACATGGCAGGTCTTAGCATCAAATTTGGTGGTACTGACACTGACGGTGATGGTATCTATGACAAAGACGATGCTTGTCCAGAAGTAGCTGGTTTGGAAGCTTTCAACGGTTGTCCTGATTCTGACGGTGACGGTATCGAAGATTCCAAAGATGCTTGTCCTAACGAAGCTGGTTCCAAAGAAATGAACGGATGTCCTGATTCTGACGGTGACGGTGTTGCCGATAAAGACGATGCTTGTCCCAGCACTCCTGGTCTTCCTGCTCTAGCTGGATGTCCTGATGCTGATGGTGACGGTATTGCCGACAAAGATGATGCTTGTCCTAACGAAGCTGGTCCTGCTGCCAACAAAGGATGCCCATGGCCTGATACTGACGGTGACGGTGTACTTGACAAAGACGATCAATGTCCTGAAATCGCTGGTACTGTAGCTAACAACGGTTGTCCAGAAGTAACTGAAGAAGTTCAGAAGCAATTGAACGACTACGCTAGAACTATCTTGTTCGATACTGGTAAATCTTCCATCAAAGCAGAGTCTACTTCTGTAATGGTTGACATCATCCAAATCTTGAACGAGTATCCTAACGCTAAGTTTACTGTTGAAGGTCACACTGACAGCGTAGGTAGCGAGAAATTGAACCAAGAGCTTTCTGAGAAAAGAGCTAACTCTGTTCGTGACTTCTTGATCGACAAAGGAATCTCTTCTTCTAGATTGACTGCTATCGGTTACGGTGAGGCTAAGCCTATCGCCACTAACAACACAAGAGCTGGTAGAGCACAAAACAGACGAGTTGAGATCAACTTGGTAAAATAATGAAATAGAAACTCAGTTTTCTTTTCGAAAAGGCTCTCGATAATTCGGGAGCCTTTTTTATTTTTAGTCCATGTATCAAAGTTTTCTGGAACACGTATTGGACCGTTTGCAAGAGAAGGAAATCAATCCTTCCCAATGTACCTTTGTACTCCCAAGTAAACGATCGGGGACTTTTTTAAAAAAGTTCATTTCCAAAAGGCTGCAGCAAAACACCTTCGCCCCAAAGATTTTTTCCATTCAGGATTTTATCGCGGACATTTCCGGAATGGACAAGGCTCCAAACCTAGAGCTACTCCTGACTCTCTTTGAAGTTTACCAAAAGTCCAACCTGGAAGAACATGATGACTTTCCCACCTTTATGAAATGGGGACAAGTGCTCTTACAGGATTTTGATGAAATAGATGGGTACCTAATTCCACCCAAGGATATCCTCAACTGTCTGTCCGCCATCAAGGAGCTCAACCACTGGTCCCTACAAAAAGAGAAAACCGAGCTCGTTAAAAACTATCTACAACTGTGGAATAATTTGGAGTCTCTTTATAATGGCTTTACCAAAACCTTGTTGGAACAGAAACGAGGCTACCAAGGACTCATGTCCAGAATTGCCGTTGACCATCTGGAGGCCTATGGGAACCAAACCAAGAACCATCCAATCGTTTTTGTGGGCTTCAACGCCCTGAACAATGGAGAATCCACCATTGTCCAATATTTTTTGGAGCAAGGAAACGGACTCATTTTTTGGGATATTGACACCCATTTCTTGAACGACCCTATCCATGATGCCGGACTTTTCATCAGAAAATACCAACGGGAGTGGCCCTATTACAAGAATAAAGGCACCATAGAAGCACAGGATCATTTCCTCGCTACCAAAAGAATCGAAATAACCGGGGTTCCAAAAAGTATCTCACAGACCAAATATGTGGGACAGTTGTTGCAGAATTTAAACGATAGCAAGGAAATCGATCTCGCAAAGACCGCCGTGGTACTGGCCGATGAGACTTTGCTCACACCCATGCTCAAGGCCGTGCCTGCCTCTATTGAAAGCACCAACATTACCATGGGCCTACCGCTGGACAAAACCGTGCTCCACTCCTTTTACCTGAGTTTTTTGGACCTAAGTAGCACCGCTTCGGAACGGGGATGGCTCTATAAAAATGTTTTGGAATTCCTCTCCAACCCCTACACTTCAGTATTGGCCAAAGACCAACCATTGGATTTTGCTAAGGTAATCTCCAACGACATCAAACAGAACAATTGGCTGTACTTGGATTCAACCACCTTATCCAACTACTCCGATACATCCAAAATCCTAAAGATTATTTTCCCCGGCACGAGCATTTCCCCATCCCAGTGGGTAGATTACTGTCTTTTGCTCACCCTGCGCTTAAAAGCGCTGTTCCAAAAAGAGGAAAATGCGCTGGAACTGGAGCAACTATACCGCTTTTACACGCTCTTCAACCAATTGAAGCAGCACTTGGACAAATTGGGTCATATTAAGGAACTCCGGTCCATAAAAAGTCTGTTCAGACAGTTGGCCAACATGGAAAACCTGGATTTTGTGGGCGAACCGTTGACAGGCCTGCAGATCATGGGGATGCTGGAAAGTCGAAACCTGGATTATGAAACCGTCATCATTACCTCGGTCAATGAGGGAATCCTACCTTCCGGGAAATCCAACAATTCCTTTGTTCCCTTCGATGTAAAACGCGACTACGGCCTTCCTACCTACAAGGAAAAAGACGCCATTTACACCTACCACTTCTACCGACTCATCCAACGCGCCAAAAACGTGTTCGTCATCTACAACACCGAACCCGACGTCTTGGAGGGTGGAGAAAAAAGTAGACTGGTCTCGCAATTGCTCACCGACAAGGACGTGGCCCCTTTCGTGACCCATACCATCAGCACGCCACAGACCCAGATCACGGCAGAAACCCTCTTGCAGATCACCAAGGGCGAACAACTCCGCAGGGATATCGTGGCTTTTGCCGAAAACGGTTTTTCCCCCACCTCCCTGACCAATTACATTAGAAATCCCATCGACTTTTACACCCGTAATATTTTAAAGATCAACGATGTGGAGGAAGTGGAGGAGAACATCGCCGCCAACACCTTCGGGACCATTGTGCACGACAGTCTGGAGGACCTCTACCAACCTTTATTGGGGCAAGTGCTCACCAAGGAGAACGTATCCACAGTAAAACCTCAGATTGCCCAAACGGTGCAGCAACATTTCAATAAAAACCTATCAGGGGTCGATGTTTCCAAAGGAAAATATCTTCTAGTCTACAACGTCATCGTAAAATATCTGGAAAACTTCATCGGTTTGGAACTGCAACAGCTCCAGCGGCATGAGGTAAAGCTCCTAGCCCTTGAAGAACGATACGAGTGCCAACTGGACATTCCCGGTCTGGACTTCCCCATAAAATTGAAGGGCACCTTGGATCGCGTGGACCAAATAGACGGCATTACCCGGGTGGTGGATTACAAGACCGGAAAGGTGGAACCCAAAAACGTAAAGATTACGGATTGGGAGGAACTCATCACCAATTACGACAAGAGCAAGGCATTCCAATTGCTGTGCTACGCCCTGCTGTACACCAAAAAACACGGGGAACAGCCCCTGCACGCAGGCATCTATTCCTTTAAAAACCTGGGACAGGGATTTTTCCCCTTTACCGAGGACAAAAACCCCTTGATCGATGCCAAGGTACTGGAAACATTTACAAGCTATCTGGAACAACTCATCAAGGAAATCTGCTCCACACAGACCCCGCTGACCGAAAAGCCCGTCTAATTACTTCAGATCGGGGCGGGTGGGCCGCACCTCTATCTTGCTGGGCAGTGTTCGTGGATGCATGGTGAGTAGATCTACCACCAATTTCCCAATATCTTCCGGTTGGATCTTCCAAGCGTCCTTTTCCGAGGGTTCATGGTCGTTGAAATGACTCGCCACCGACCCCGGCATGATCGTGGTCACCTTGATGTTGTACTGTCTCAAATCCAACATGGCGGCCTGCGTAAAGCCCACTACGCCAAATTTGGTGGCATTGTAGCCCGCTGCCGTGGCAAAAAAGTTGGTCCCGGCCAAACTGGCCAAGGTCATGTAATAGCCTTCGGACTCTTTTAAGGCCTCCACTGAAGCTTTTAAAGTGTGGAACACTCCACTTAGATTGGTGTCGATCATACGGTGCCAATCCTTGTCCGAAAGTTGGTCTATTGGGGCAAAGATTCCCACCCCGGCATTGGCCATGACCACATCCAATCGTCCCCAAGCGGCCAGAATTTGATCCACGGCCTGTTTCTCGTCCTCCAATTTGGAGACATCGGAGACCAGACCCAGCACACGTCCGCCGTCGCCTAGGTTCTTTACGGCCCAATCCACCCCTTCTTGGCTTCTACCACTAACGGCCACCTTCATGCCCTGTTCCAACAAACTTTCGGCAATGCCGTATCCTATTCCTTTGGTGCCTCCCGTGATGTAGGCCACTTTTCCTTCTAAGTCCATATTGATTTTTTGAGAATTAAAGTTCGGGAAAAGATCTGGGCAAAAGAAAAAGACCGTGTGAAAAAGAGGTTAAACTTCTTTTTTGGAAAAATGAAAACCCCTGTTTCATAGACTTTAAAAAGACATTTCCTTTTTTAAGAAAATCCTTGATGTTTTAAAAACCGTCTTCTCTTATTTAAATTTTCACTAATTTTCTTAAATTAGCTGTAGGGTTAGTAAAAAGGCCATGAAAAATTTTAAAGCAGGTAATTATATTAATCAAAGAACTTTCAAGAGCTTCATTCCCGAAGAGATAAACAGGGATTGGACGCTGGATGATATGGAGGTCATAGAACTATTGAGCCAAGCGGACAGGCAATTGGGTAGACTTGACATGTACTCCGAGCATACCCCAAACCTAGATCTGTTCATTTCCATGCATGTTTTGAAGGAGGCCACCAAATCCAGCAAAATTGAAGGCACCAAGACCAATATCGAAGAAGCACTACAAGACAGGGAGGAACTAGAGGAAGAACAGCGCGATGACTGGGAAGAGGTCCAAAACTATATCAGCGCCTTGAAATCGGCAATTAAATCCTTGGACGAATTACCCTTATCATCGCGACTCATAAAAATGGCACACAAAGTCCTTCTCAAAGGTGTTCGAGGAAAACACAAAATCCCCGGACAGTTCAGAACAAGCCAAAATTGGATTGGAGGAGCCTCAATTTCAGACGCCACCTTCATTCCCCCACCTCACCAAGAAGTACCCCGTTTAATGGGTGATCTTGAAAAATTTTCCCATAATACAGAAATTAGATTGCCCCATTTATTGAAAATAGCACTTATCCATTATCAGTTTGAAACCATTCACCCTTTTTTGGATGGTAATGGAAGAGTTGGCCGTCTTTTAATAACGCTTTACCTAGTGGAGCAAGGAATATTGAAGAAACCCATTCTTTATCTTTCCGATTTTCTTGAACGAAACCGACAATTATACTATGACAACCTTATGAAGGTCAGGAACGCAGATGATATTAGACAATGGTTCAAATTTTTTCTGGTGGGCATAATTGAAACTGCAAAAGGAAGTATTACCACTTTGGACAACATCATGAAACTGCAAAAAGATGTGGATGCCAAAATCCAAGGTTTGGGTGCCCGGGCCAGTAATGCCCGAAAAGTCATCAATCAACTTTATATAAAGCCCTTGACCAATGCTCAGAAGGTCGCTGACCAGACCCAACTCTCCCTACCATCAGCTTACAAATTGGTGGATGAACTAGAAAAGCTGGGCATTTTAAAAGAGATTACAGGAGCCAAGAGAGGAAAACAATATTGGTTCGATGAATACATCAACTTGTTCAGATAGCCCCCCAACCCCCACACCAAATAATTTCTTACTTTGCGTAGGTGAACAAATCTTTAAACCATCTACCCAAGACCAAGCAAGATGAGCTGGGCCGCCTCACCACCCTGCTCTCCGCCTTTAAAGAGGTGGAAATGGTACTGCTCTTTGGCAGCTACGCTCGCGGCAACTGGGTAGAGGACACCTATGTGGAAAAGGGCATCACCTACGAATACCGCAGCGATTATGACCTGCTGGTGGTCTTGACCCACGAAGATCTGCAACAAAAGTTCCGGATAGAGGACAAGGTAAAGGCCGAGCTTACCGGCACGGGCCACGTGCGCACTCCCGTGAACCTCATCTTCCATGGCATAAAACACCTGAACCAGGCCCTGCGACTGGGCAATTACTTTTTTAAGGACATTAAAAAAGAGGGCATTGTACTGTACGACTCGGAAAAGTGCAAACTGGCCACGCCCAAACTCCTTACCCCCCAAGAAAGCCAACAAAAGGCACAGGACCATTTTGACCAGTGGTTTACGAGTGCGAATGATTTTCTAGAAACTTTTCAGTTTGATTTTGGCAGAAACAAACTGCATCAAGCTGCATTTTTGCTCCATCAGGCCACGGAGCGTTACTACACCACCATATTATTGGTGTTCACGGACTACCGCCCCAAGGATCACAATCTGGAGACCTTGGGCATTAAAGTGGAAATGTGCGACAAGCGTTTTGCGGTCTTCCCCATCCAGACCGAGGAAGAAAAGCGGCTCTTTGAGCTGTTGAAGCGCGCCTATATAGATGCCCGCTATAAAATGGAGGAGTACCACATCACCAAAGGTGATCTGGAGTATTTGTCGGCCCGCGTGGCAGAGCTACAACAATTGACTGAGGAAATCTGCCTTGAAAAAATTAAGGAGATTGGGGAGGGGTGAAAGTGATATTTTAAGGTATATGCTATTCTGGAAAACTGAAAATAGAATTGCTCCAAAACGAGATTTTCACTCGAAAATTAGGGATTACTACATTGGTGTTTCCAACAACCAAGTTCCGGTTGAATTATTGAATGAAATCATCGCGAGGGTAACTGACAACATTTATAGCGATTACAAACGATTCTGGAAGCAGTATCCAAAATCAAGGAAAAGATATTCAACCTTAAAGATGGAGGATGTTGAGCAGCATTCGATTAATTTTTTGATAACAGATTTTTTAGAAAAGAAAAAAGTCATTGGGATTAGGAATCTCTCAAAGATTCTATTCAAAATGAATGATGAGGAATATGATAAATATTTAGATCATAAGAATTGGTATGAAACTAAATAAAATCCCCGCTGCCGCAAGATTCCATCTTGTGGCAAACAACTCCATAAAAAAAGCACCCCGGTGGAGTGCTTTCGCTTGATCGTGGAGAATACCGGATTCGAACCGGTGACCTCTTGCCTGCCAGGCAAGCGCTCTAGCCAACTGAGCTAATCCCCCAAAGAGAGCGCAAAGGAAATACTTTTTTCCGAAACTATCAAAAATAGTGCGCCTGCTTAGTCTTTTTTAACGCTGAGCACCAATACGGGGATGGGTACAAAGAACTCGGACTTTCTAATGGTGTTCTTTTCCCACAGTTTTTTAAAGAACCCGCGTTTTCTTCGGAACACGCAAAGCATGTCCGGATGTTCGTTCCTAAAATGCTCCGTTACCCCCAGATAGGTGGTGGCGTTTTCGGTAATGGTCAACTGCTTGCTCAGGTCCATAAGGGCGGTGTTCACCTTAAGGTCGTCCTCTGAATACCCAGGGCGTTTTACCAACAACAGGCTCACCTCTGCCCTGAATTTGTTCTTTATGGTCACCAAGGGGCTCAAAATGCTGCTGCGTTTCAAGATTCCGGACCCAAAGGCCGTCAAAACCTTCTTGATGGGCTTGAACTCGGTGCCCTTGGGCACGATCAAAGTGGGGATATCGGTCTGTTTAATGATCCTCCCCGAAGTGTTCCCCAGGTAAAGCTCCTCCATAATGTCGTTGCTCCGTGGTGCTATAATGATCAGGTCTATGCCCAACTCCTTGTTTATGCTGTTCAGGCCATCCACAATATCACCATTGTATGTGGCCATCTTGATCTCCACACCTTTGGTGTCCACTTGGTCGATCACCTCCTTTAAATGCTCTTTGCCACTCTGCGAAACCTTCTCTTCCACATTGGCCAAGCTCCCGATCCCAGTGGCCACGTGAAACACATCCATGACAAAGATCTTGGCACCAAAGTTCGATGCAAAGTCTACGGCATACTGCAAGGTTTGTGAAGAATCCGGTGATGTTCCAATGGGTACAAGAATGTTGTTCATTTATTTGGCTGTTATGATTTAACCCTAAATTTACAATTAAATTGAAATGAATCCATGATACGGCATGCAAAGATATCTGAAATTGACCATATCCTGACCATTACCAAGGCCTGTGCCCTAAAAATGCAGTCCAATGGTATTTTTCAATGGAACGAGCACTATCCCAACAAGGCCGCTTTTATCAATGACCTTGACCGAAACGAGCTCTATGTGAAGGAGCACGAAGGTAACGTTGTGGGGGCCATTGTGGTTTCCACCTATATGGATGAGGAGTATGTGCCCATTGAATGGCTCACCCCCAATGGAAACAGTACCTACATCCACCGACTTTGTGTGGACCCAAGCTGTCAGGGCAAGGGCTTTGCACAAGAACTTATGGATTTTGCCGAGGAACATTCCAAAACACAGGGGTTTGCATCGGTGCGGTTGGATACGTTCTCGCAAAACAAACGGAACCAGCATTTTTACGAGCAACGGGGGTACCAAAAGTTGGGCGATATCTTCTTTCCCAAACAAAGTGGGCATCCTTTTCATTGTTATGAATTAGTGCTGTAACTTGCAGCGTCTTGAGCACGCAGATCAATTTTAAAAGCATTAACCAACTGGCGGTTCCCGCCACCATTTCGGGCATTGCGGAACCCATTCTTTCCATAACGGATACCGCCATTGTGGGCAATATCCCCGTTGATGGGTTGGAGTCCTTGGCCGCAGCCGGGATTGTGGGGTCATTTTTGTCCATGCTCATTTGGGTGCTGGGCCAAACCCGAAGCTCCATTTCTGCAATCATCTCCCAATATCTGGGTGCCGGTAGGTTGGACGAGGTGAAACATCTGCCCGCACAGGCCATCTTTTTCAATATTTTGTTGAGCATCGTGGTGCTGTTGTCCACCGTTTTTATCATTGAGGATATTTTTAGCCTTTTCAATGCCACCGGAAAAATTTTGCAGTATTGCATTTCTTACTATTCCATTAGGGTCTGGGGCTTTCCGCTTACCCTGTTCACCTTTGCCATTTTTGGCATTTTTAGGGGGTTGCAGAACACTTTTTACCCCATGGTGATTGCCTTGATCGGTGCCGTGCTCAACATTGGTCTCGATTTTTTGTTGGTCTATGGAGTGGACGGCTACATCCCCGCCCTCTATCTGGATGGGGCCGCTTGGGCCAGTTTGATATCACAGGCCATTATGGCCCTGATTGCGTTTGTCCTTTTGTTGAAAAAGACCCACATCAGCCTTAGACTGGTACTCCCGCTGAACAAGGAACTCACCCGATTGGTCTTCATGAGCCTGAACCTTTTTGTGCGGGCCTTGGCACTGAATGCTGCATTGATCATCGCGGTTAGGGAAGCCACCGCCCTTGGCGATAGGTATATTGGGGCACACACCATTGCCATAAACCTGTGGCTCTTCGCCGCCTTTTTTATTGATGGATATGGCGCCGCCGGAAACAGCATGGGCGGAAAATTGCTGGGCGCCAAAAACTATGATGGTTTGTGGGAACTTGCCAAGAAAATTATTTTTTATGGACTGACGGTAAGCGTGGTCCTTATGCTGATAGGTTTTCTGTTCTACAGGCCCATTGGGCACCTTTTTTCCAACGAGATTGTGGTTCTGGAAACCTTTTATGGCATTTTTTATATCGTTATCCTAGGGCTGCCCATGAACACTTTGGCTTTTGTTTTTGATGGGCTTTTTAAAGGTCTGGGTGAAATGAAATATTTGCGGAATGTGCTGCTCTCGGCCACCTTTTTGGGCTTTATTCCGGCGCTATATCTTGGAAAATACCTCGGATGGGGATTCCATGCCATTTGGATCGCCTTTGTAGTATGGATGATGATCAGAGGATTTGCCTTGATTTGGAAATTCAGGCAAAAATTCAGGCCCTTGGTGCAAAACGTTTAATTTAGTGATTGAAAAGTTCAAGTTCAAGTTCAAACACAAATAACTGATAACTGATAACTGATAATTGATAATTGATAATTGATAATTGAAGATAATGCCCACAGACAGACCCAACGGAAGCCTATATACCAAGATCGATAACGGTGTTGCAACGGTCGAATTTGGCCATCCTGCCAGCAATTCCTTTGTTTCTGAACTTTTGGAGCGATTGACCAAGGAGTTTGACAAACTTTCCGGGAATGATTCGGTTTCATTGATTGTCCTTAAATCGGAAGGGGAGCGTGCTTTTTGTGCCGGTGCTTCCTTTGACGAACTGGTGGCCATTTCCAATTTGGAAGAAGGGAAGGCTTTTTTCAGTGGCTTTGCCAACGTGATCAATGCCATGCGCAAATGCCCCAAGCCCATCATCGGGAGGGTACAAGGAAAAACGGTTGGCGGAGGTGTAGGGTTGGCTGCTGCATGCGACTATGTATATGCCACGGTGGATGCCGCCATTAAATTATCGGAGATTTCCATCGGTATCGGACCCTTTGTCATTGCCCCGGCCGTGGAACGAAAAATGGGAAAGGCGGCCCTGGCCGAACTCAGTTTTAACCCTACCGAATGGAAAAATGCCTATTGGGCCATGGAAAAAGGGTTGTTTGCCAAGGTGTTCGACTCCATTTCGGAAATGGATAAAGAGTTGGACTTCCATATCCAGAAATTGGCAACCTATAATCCCAGTGCCTTGGCCGAAATGAAACGCATACTTTGGGAAGGAACCGGACATTGGGACGACTTATTGGCGGAACGCGCCGAAATTTCAGGAAAATTGGCCCTTTCCCCCGATACCAAAACAGCTTTGGAAAAATTCAAAAAATAAATATATCATGAGAAGTGTATTCCCCATATTGGTTCTGTTCGTCGTAGTGGTCTACGTGGTCAACAGATTCCGAAACAACAGGAAGTTCAAAAGATAGATGAAGAACATCAGTCTACCCAAAAACAAGAAGGTCTATTTCGCCAGCGACAACCATCTTGGGGCACCTACCCGAAAGGACAGCCTGCCCCGGGAAAAAAAGTTCGTGGCCTGGCTGGATTCCATCAAGCATGACGCCCATACCATTTTTTTGATGGGCGATCTTTTTGATTTTTGGTTTGAGTATAAAACCGTTGTGCCCAAAGGGTTTACCCGAACGCTTGGGAAACTCGCCGAACTCTCGGACATGGGCATCCAGATTACCTATTTTGTGGGCAACCATGATCTGTGGATGAACGGCTATTTTGAAGAGGAACTCAACATTCCCGTCTATCACAAACCCCAACAATACCTCATCAACGACACTTCGTTCTTTATTGGCCATGGTGATGGCCTGGGTCCTCATGACAAAGGGTTCAAACGGATGAAGAAAGTGTTTACAAATCCCGTTGCCAAATGGTTCTTCAAATGGTTGCACCCTGATCTGGGTGTTCGCTTGGGACAGCATCTTTCTGTGAACAACAAGGTGATTTCAGGTGATGCCGATGCCACTTTTTTGGGTGAGGACAAGGAATGGCTCATTCTTTATGCCAAACGAAAATTGGAACAGCAACACTATGACCATTTCATTTTTGGACATAGGCACCTTCCCATGGAAATCAAGCTCAACGAAAAATCGACCTATACCAATCTAGGGGATTGGATTTCGTATTTTACCTATGCTGTTTTTGATGGGGAAAGACTCACTCTGGAAAAGCTGGAAGGCTAGTCCTTTTCATGCTCATCAATGTCTTTTTGAAGGTCCAGTCTCCTAAACGTAGGGGAAACCAAGGCAGTGGTTCCTGCTGTCAATAAGGTCATGCACCCTCCAAACACCACAGCGGTCACGGTACCTAGAAGTTTGGCAGCCAAGCCACTTTCAAAAGCGCCCAGCTCATTGGACGATCCCACAAAAATGGAATTCACCGAAGCCACCCTGCCCCGCATGTTGTCCGGAGTCTTCAATTGTAGAATGGTCTGGCGTATGATCATGGAAACCCCGTCCACGGCACCACTCAAAAACAACGCCACCACGGACAGCCAAAAGAATTCCGAGACTCCAAACACGATGATACACACCCCAAAGGCAAATACCGCCCACAGGAGTTTTTTCCCTGCTTGTCTATGCAACGGAAAACGCGTGGACCCCAACATGGTCAAGGACGCGCCTACCGCAGGGGCGGCACGCAAAATACCAAAGCCCTCGGAACCCACATGCAAGATATCCTGGGCATAGATGGGCAAAAGTGCCACCGCCCCACCAAACAATACTGCGATCATATCCAGGGTCAAGGCGCCAAAAATGGCCTTGTTCCCAAAGACAAATTTGAGTCCATCCTTTAAGCTCTGCATCACAGGCTCTCCAATTTTTGGGTTGAGAATAGGTTTCTTGGGAATTTGAAACAAGAACAAAAGTGCTATCAGGGAAAACATAAAAATGACACACATGGACCAATGCACCCCTATCCAACTGATGGAAAATCCCGCCAAAGCAGGCCCTAAAACAGAGGCCAACTGCCAAGTGGAACTACTCCAGGTAGCAGCATTGGGATAGATTTTCTTGGGAACTATCAGGGCAATCAATGAAAAAATGGTAGGTCCCAAAAACGACCGTACCAATCCGCCCATGAACACCAACGCGTAAATCGAGTACAGAATCTGCTTGGACGACCAAGAATCCTCAAGGCCGGGCCAACTCAATAGAAACAGGCCCAAACTGATTACGGAAAAACCGATGATGCAGGTCACCAAAAGGTTTCTTTTTTCCCGCTGATCCACCACATGCCCCGCAAACAGAGCCATCCCAACGGCGGGTATCACTTCCATCAGCCCAATGATTCCCAAAGAAAGGGGGTCTTTGGTCAAGGAATACACTTGCCATTCGATAACGATGAACTGCATGGACCAAGCAAAGACCATGGCAAATCTGACCAGCAAAAATATGTTGAACTCCTTATAACGAAGCGCAGCGTAGGGATCCATAAATGTCTAGCGAATGTCTCTTAGTTTCAATTGAAGGCTCACCGTTCCGTTCCATTCATTTTCATCCAGCGAAAATACGGCATCAAAAGGTTTTTTATCCTTGATTTGGTTCAATTTATTTCCAAGGTTGAAGCCTATGGCTCCAATGGGAGGTGAGTCGTTTTGGGTCAAAGAAGCTTTCAAATGTTTTTCCCCTTCGCCGACGCCCTTGGCATAGCCTGTGTCTTGTATGCCTTCGGCCATAAAAACCGGGGTCATGTTGCCCGGGCCAAAAGGGGCAAATTGTTTTAGGATGCGCATCAGTTTTGGGGAGATATCACCCAATTCAATCATGGCATCAATACTCAATTCCGGGTTGAGCATGGCAGGGTCTATACTCTCTGCCACCACTTTTTCGAAGCGGTCTTTAAAGGTTGGGTACTTTTCTTCCAAAAGGGTCAGGCCTGCGGCGTATTTATGCCCGCCAAACTGCTCCAAACAGTCTACGCAGCCTTCCAATGCATTGTAAATATCGAACCCTTTCACAGATCGGGCCGATGCAGCCAATTTATCCCCACTTTTGGTGAAGACCAAGGTGGGTCGGTAATAGGTTTCGGTAAGTCTGGAAGCCACAATACCTATGACACCCTTATGCCAATTTTCATTGTATACCACGGAGGTGAATCGATTCTCTTCCGCGTTTTCTTGAATCTGCAGCAAAGCTTCCTCAGTAATCTCTTGGTCCAAACTCCTTCGCTCAGTATTAAAGGATTCTATCTCTCCAGCAAACTTTTGGGCTATGTTGAAATCCGTCTCGGTCAATAGTTCCACGGCGTGCTGCCCATGTTTCATCCGACCTGCGGCGTTGATCCGCGGCGCAATGATGAACACCACATCAGTAATGGTCAAGGTTGTTTTCCTGACCTGATCAATGATGGCCTTGATGCCCATTCGTGGGTTGGAGTTAATTACTTGAAGTCCAAAATGAGCCAATACCCTGTTTTCTCCTGTAATCTGGACAATATCTGCCGCTATGGCCGTTGCGGCCAAATCCAGATATGGGATAAGGTCTTCCACGGTTTTCCCTTGCCGGGAGCCCAAAGCCTGAATCAACTTAAAGCCCACTCCGCATCCACAGAGCTCTTTGTAAGGATAGTTGCAATCGTCCTGTTTTGGGTCGAGAATGGCTATGGCATCTGGAAGAGAATTCCCCGGTCTGTGGTGATCACAGATGATAAAGTCGATACCTTTTTCCTTGGCATACTGCACCTGTTCAATGGCTTTTACCCCGCAATCCAAGGCAATTATGAGTGAAATGTCATTGTCCTCAGCAAAATCGATTCCCTGCAAGGACACGCCATACCCCTCCAAATACCGATCGGGGATATAGGTGGCCACATTGGGGTAACTTTCCAATAGGAAGGAGTTCATCAGGGCCACGGCGGTTGTTCCGTCCACATCATAATCGCCATACACCAAAATATTCTCTTGGTTGGCCATGGCCAACTCAATACGGGCCACCGCCTTATCCATATCTTTCATCAAAAAAGGGTCGTGCAGATGGGACAATTTCGGACGGAAAAAGTGTTTGGCCTCCCCGTAATTCGTAATCCCCCTTTGAATCAGTAAATGGGAAACCAGAGGGTCAACATTCAGCTCATGGGAGAGCTGTTGTATAGCTTCTTCGGTAGGTTTTGGTTTTATGGTCCAACGCATAATCTTGGTTTTTAGATGTCGTCAGTTCGAGTGTTTCGGGCTTGCCTCGAAATGTATCGAGAACCGACTATTGAAACTTCTTTTTAGCAAGATTTGGTAATGTGTTTTGCCTTTCTTGAATTAAAGCTTCTTTTTTGGCCCTTGACCATTTTTTCACTTGTTTCTCTCGTTGAATGGCAAAAGCAATATTGGTAAACTGCTCAAAATAAACCAACTCTATCGGCCTTCTTGAAAAGGTGTAACTTCGAGGGTGTTTTCCCGAGCTATGTTCTTGAAATCTCTTTTCAAGGTTGGAGGTTACGCCTGTGTAAAATGTTCCGTCTGAACATTTTAGAATGTAAACATAAGATAACTTCATCTAATATGCCACTTCTCGATACAATTCTGGTTTCACCAGAACCACTCGAAGTGACGCAACTTACTGCTCATGGAAAACCGTCTTGATCTCCAATTGCGCAAACCGTCTGAACATTTCCATGACACCGCAGTATTTTTCCACGGAAAGATCTACCGCTCTTTGAAGTTTGTCCTCTTTTAGGTTGGAACCGTAAAAGTGGTATTCAATGACCACGGAATCATAATATTTGGGATGCTCATCCGTGAGGTTGGCGATGGTTTCAATGGTAAAATCGTCTACCTCCAGTTTCATTTTCTTGATCAATGAAGCCACATCCAATCCTGAGCAACCGGCCAATCCGGACAACATTAACGCCTTGGGGCGCAAGCCTGAGCCTTCACCTCCATCGTCCGGCCCTGCATCTATCCTTAAATTGTGTCCCGATGGGTTATTGCTTTCAAAGGCCATTCCGCCCAACCATTTGGTAGTGATGTGATTTGTCATGAAGTCAAAAAATTTTGTTTCTTGTAGAATTCAAAAATACAATTTAAAATCGCATCCATGGCCTTAGTGAACCCGCTTGATCCCAATCATGATCTGGAAACCAAACAACTTGCCGAGTTCTTTAATGAAACTTTAGGATTTTGTCCCAATTCGGTATTGACCATGCAGCACCGTCCTGCCATTTCCAAGGCGTTTATCAACCTCAACAAAGCAGTGATGGCGAACGAGGGAAGGGTAACCTCGGCACTGAAACGTATGATTGCCTGGGTAAGCAGCAATGCCACCGGGTGTAGATATTGCCAGGCCCACGCCATAAGGGCAGCGGAACGCTACGGGGCCGAACAGGAACAGTTGGACCATATCTGGGAGTACCGCACCCATCCCGCCTTTTCCGAAGCGGAACGGGCCGCTTTGGATTTTTCGTTGGCCGCTTCTCAAGTGCCCAATGTGGTCAGTTTGGAAATCAAGGAACGCTTATATGAATATTGGGATGAAGGTGAAATTGTGGAGATGTTAGGCGTGATTTCCTTATTTGGTTACCTCAACCGATGGAACGATTCCATGGGCACTTCCATTGAGAATGGAGCTGTGGAAAGTGCGCACCAATATTTGGGAAAACACGGTTGGGAAAAGGGGAAGCATGATGGGTCCATGTATTAGATTGTAGTCATAGACAACTGGATACTCTCTCTCGTAACATAGGTAATACCTCCTTCTCGAACCAAGGGTTTTTGCTTAACCAAAAACGGTTTCTGGGTGATGGATGGGGTAACACAAAAAAATCCGGCCCGTAGTCTTGATAGTTTTTTACCGTTTCGGTCAAGGTTTTCTTTCTGGCATCTCCCAAGTAATGGTTTTGCGCATATTGCCCAATAAGGATGGTCAGTTTTAGCTGCGGCATTTGATTTAACAATGGTTGATGCCACAACGGGGCACATTCCGCTCTCGGGGGTAAATCGCCCGATTTTCCTTTTCCGGGATAGCAGAAACCCATGGGGATCAGAGCGAACAATTTTTCATCATAGAACTGCTCATCTGTCACATTCAACCATTTTCGGAGCTGCTTACCGCTTGGGTCATCCCAAGGCACTCCGGTTTGGTGTACTTTGGTGCCCGGCGCCTGCCCAATGATCACAATCCTGGATTCTGGATGGGCCGAAACTATGGGTCTGGGACCCAAGGGCAAATGCGTTTTGCAAACGGAGCAATTTCGAATTTCAGAAAGAAGTTGGTCCATACTTCCTGCTTTTGTCGATAAATACTGTTCTTACTAACACTTTTTTATATAAAATGGGACTTCTACGCCATGAACCGTTGTAGCATATAAATAGTGATCATTCCCCAAAATGTACCCGTAGCCATACTCAAAATGGCCAAGATAATGGCGTGGGGCATCCACTGTTTTTTATAGGCGGCGGTTACTGCAGGGGCCGTGGCAATACCCCCAACATTCGCCATGCTGGCAATGGGCACCCAAGCCATGTTCACGTTGAGGAGTTTGGCAATGAGCACCATGAACAGAAAATGTCCCAAAAGCCAAACCAAAAGGAACCAAAAAAAGTGTAGATCAAACCCAAATAGATCAAAATGCAGCTTTAGCCCCAATATGGACATGACAGTAAGGATAAGGATTCCCCCCAATTTGAGGGAGAACCTAAAATTCCATCCACGGATAAAATTGCCCAGAACCAATCCCACCAACGAAAGTGTGACCACTTTTCCCACAAAGGATTCCATCACCGCATTCAAAAGAAGAACGACCGCCACCAAGACGAGAAGTGTACTCCAAATGGGCCATCGCTTTGAATCTTCTTCCCGTATGCCTTCGGGAAGCATGGCATCCTTAATTCCCAAGAACGAATTCAGCCTATTGCTTTTTTTGATGATCTGGAACATCAGAATGGTCCAAATGTTGACCAAAATATTGTCCATCACCAAAACGGAGAGAAAAACACCCTCAGGACACTCTACCAATTCCTTGAGCACCAACTGACTGGTACTTCCTCCAATCCAGCTTCCCACAATGGGAGGCACCCCTTTCCAAAAACCCTTGTTGGAAAAGGTCTCGGTCACCAAATCCGTATGGGAAAAAACCGCTACGAACACTACTGGAAACAGCGCAATAAAAAAAGACCCTGAAACAAAAAGAAGAATGGGTTTAACCCCAATGGCCCTCAACTGCCCTAATGAAAGGCTAGCCATTGCCGCAACTATGGTCAATGGGATGAAAAAAGTTTTGCTCAGGTCATGAATGCCGTCCTGGGAAAAGTCCCATCCGAAAGCATAGCATATCAGGGCCGGGATAATGTAGGACAAAAGAATGGCGGGAACCCAATCAAAAATTGACTTAACTGTTCTGTGTTCCCAGCGATCCAAAAAATAGACCGATGTTACCGTAAAAAGAGTTATGCCCCAAGGAAGCCAACTCATGGCCGAGATTCTAAAACGCCCAGATGGATGATCCGTCCACCCGAAATATTCACTGGATTGGTACTCTTGCCAATGACAATCCCGGATTCTGGGGCAAAATATTCCTCAACCACTTCCCCAAATGGATTGCGAAGCGTTGCCAAAAGTTCTCCTTTTTTAACCACTTGGTTCAACGACACATGTACCTCCAAATACCCCCCTTTTTTGGTGAAGAGCCAATACGATCTTGAACAAACATTCTTGGCGGGTGGAATCTTGGCTTCGCCTTTGACAAAATCCAACCACTTTAGAAGATTCTGGATTCCTACGACTCCACGATCTATCATTTCTTTCTGAAAGACCTGTGGATTGCCGTATTCCACCGTAATGCTCTTTACTCCTTTCTTCATGGCAAAAGCTCGTAGGGTAAGTCCGCTGGCTTCCCCAAAACTGGCCTCGCCCTTGTTGGAAACAATGATGTCGGGTTCCAAAATGCGAATCATGATCGATAGGGTTTCGTCTTGCATATCACCACGTCCGTAAAGCGTATTTTCCCGACCAAAACTGGCCGTGTGCAAATCAATGTGATAATCGAAAAGTGGAATGATTTTTTTCCCTATCTGAAAGGCCATTTGTTGGGAACGATTGCCATTCTCCTTCCCTGGGAACAGGCGGTTAAGGTCTTGTTGGTCCACAAATTCACGCCGCTGATTGGCAATGGCCAAGGAATTCAAACCTGGAATGGCTATGATGGTACCTTTCATTTGAGCAGCATCAAGGGAGGCGAAAACCTTCTGGATAATTGCAATGCCATTGAGTTCGTTTCCATGGATGGCCGCCGTTAGTCCAAGTACTTTGCCTTCATTGCTTCCTTTGGCAATAAGAACAGGAACTTGTATGGGGTTGGCGAAGCCGTCATCTCCAAGGGAAAGCCATACTTTATGAATTTTTCCCTCCTCAAAACTTGATAGGACCAGACTATCCAGTGTGGGAACTGATACCACTTGACTCCACCCACATATTGAGGTCATTATTAAGAAACCCAATAAAATCCTGATTTTCATGCCCTTGGAATTTGAGAAATAAATATAGTCTTTATTTCTTCCCGCCCACCACGATAACAAATTCGCCCTTGGGGGGGTTTTCCGTAAAATGTGAGAGTACCTCAACTAATGTCCCCCGAACCGTTTCTTCATACAATTTGGTAAGTTCCCGAGAAACTGAAACGGGTCTGTCCGTCCCAAAATAGTCCACAAATTGGGTCAAGGTCTTTATCAATTTATGGGGAGATTCATAAAACACCATGGTACGGTGTTCTTCGGCCAACTGTTGCATCCGGGTTTGACGGCCTTTTTTTATGGGTAGAAAGCCTTCAAATACAAAACGGTCATTGGGAAGGCCACTGTTCACCAAGGCTGGCACAAAGGCCGTTGCCCCGGGCAGGCATTCCACTTCAATGTGGTTTTCCACGCAAGCACGGGTGAGCAAAAAACCAGGGTCCGAAATAGCTGGGGTCCCTGCATCCGAAATCAGCGCCAACGTGGCCCCGCCGTTTAACTTTTGCACCAATGCATCAACTTGTTTGTGCTCATTGTGCATGTGATGGCTCCGCAGGGGAGTAGCTATTTCAAAATGTTTGAGCAGTTTTCCGCTGGTACGGGTATCCTCCGCCAAAACCAAATCCACTTCCTTCAAGACCTTGATGGCCCGAAGGGTCATATCTTCAAGATTTCCAATTGGGGTCGGAACCAAATACAGTTTTCCCATGTCCCAAAGTTACGGTCTTGTTTGGAAAAGTAATTGAAAAGATGTTTGTTAAGCAAATCTGCGTTCAATGAGGGCCATCAAACGGGTTTCGTATTCTTCTTTGCCTTCCCAATTATTGTATTCGGGTTTTACCATATTGTTGATGAAGGCAACGGAGCGTTCCTCGGTATCAATGGTGTTCAATTGGGACAATACTCGGGTATAATCCTCCATATTATTGTTGAACAAGTGCTTCACGAAGGCCAATCTATCATTGAGCCCTACCTGCATATCCTTGCCCAGAGTATCGTTCAAGGATTTGGGCTTGTTGCTCTGTTCTGCCTTTATCTGCCTTTCAACAGAAGTCACATCTTCTTTATCGTTTTTTACAAATTCAGGTTTGGCCACGAATTCGGCAAACACCTGTTCCAAGACCATTTCAGATGGCATTTCGGAGACCATCCCTTTGATGGTTTCCATACCTGGTGTCATGATATCTTCCTCGTGGGGGTTGCTTTCCGGTACGGCAATATTTCCGCTGAGGACGGCATTGGCCACTTTCTCAAAACGTGAAGCGACCACATTCTTGGAGACATCAACCTCCACATCACTCAATTTCTCATCGATGAATTTGAGTACGGCCAGTCTTTCATAGATACTTCTTGCCTTCTCATACAAAACCACCAAATCCTGATCTTCCCTTGTGGTGATGATCTCGGTGGATAATTTTATCAGTTCTTCCCTTAGTTTCTGTATCATAGCCAACTTCTTTAGTATAAAAATATAATCATTTTATATTTACCGCTGCGAACAAAAGGTTAAATTTTAACCTAAGGTCGGGGGTACATTTTTTTAGTAGCTTTGTGCTTCGTCCCAATACAACGAAAAAAACATACAGTTTCGTTCAAAAATACGCTATGTTTCTTGAAAACACGGTAAACCCCAAAGAACAGTTCGGATGGATAGAGGTCATCTGCGGTTCCATGTTTTCTGGAAAGACCGAGGAACTCATCCGCCGATTGAAGCGGGCACAGTTTGCCAAACAAAAAGTAGAGATTTTTAAACCCATGGTGGATACCCGCTACCATGAGGATATGGTGGTATCCCATGATGCCAACGAAATCCGTTCCACTCCTGTTCCAGCTGCGGCCAATATCCGCATTCTTGCAGATGGTTGTGATGTAGTGGGAATTGATGAGGCACAATTTTTTGATGATGAGATTGTAACGGTATGCAACGATTTGGCCAACCGAGGGGTACGTGTGGTGGTGGCCGGGTTGGATATGGACTTCAAGGGCAATCCTTTTGGCCCCATGCCTGCCTTGATGGCCACAGCGGAGTATGTGACCAAAGTACATGCCGTTTGTACACGCACAGGAAATTTGGCCAATTATAGTTTTCGGAAATCCAGCAATGATAAATTGGTGCTTTTGGGCGAGACCGAAGAATACGAGCCACTTAGCCGAGCCGCTTTTTATAAGGCCATGCTCAAGGAAAAAATAAGCCAAATGGACGTGGACGCGGAGGAGGTGGATGCAAAAAAGAAAAATGGCAATGCGTAAAGTAGGGGAAACCACTCTGGAAATAAACCTGTCCGCCCTAGCGCACAACTACAGGTTTCTCCGTTCAAAAATAGCACCGGGCACCAAATTTCTGGCCGTGGTCAAGGCTTTTGCCTATGGCAGTGACATGATTGCCATTGCACAAAAAATGGAGGCCTTGGGTGCAGATTACTTTGCGGTAGCCTATGCCCGTGAAGGCATCTTGTTGAGGGAAGCCGGGATTACCAAACCTATTTTGGTATTGCACCCGCTTCCGGTGAATTTTGAGGAGATCATTGAACATCGCTTGGAACCCAATATATACTCCCCAAAAATCCTCAAAGCGTTTATAGGGACGGCCAAAACAATGGAACAAGTGCAATATCCCATCCACCTTAAGTTCAATACGGGGCTCAACCGTTTGGGCTTTGGAGAAAATGATGTTGACTTTATTTCGGAACAGGTCAAGGATGCACCAGAGGTAAAGGTAGCCTCCCTGTTTTCTCATTTGGCTGCATCGGAAGATCCAAACGAAAGGGATTTTAGCGAGAATCAAATCAACACCTTCAAAAAAATTGCCGAAACACTCAGTCAAAAATTGGGCTATACGCCCATGAGACACATGCTCAACACTTCGGGCATCCTAAATTATCCCGAGGCCCAATTTGAAATGGTCCGGAGTGGAATCGGTCTGTATGGCTATGGAAACCATAAGGAGGTTGATGCCCAATTAAGACCGGTGGCCACCTTGAAGACCATCATTTCACAAATACATCAATTGGAACCTAATGAAACGGTAGGGTATAATCGGGCCTTCAAATCCGATGGCCCACGAAAAACCGCTACGCTTCCCTTGGGTCATGCGGACGGTATTGGGCGTCCCTATGGCAATGGAAAGGCCCACGTGCTCATCCATGGAAAAAAGGCCCCGATCATCGGCAATGTCTGCATGGATATGATCATGGTGGATGTTACGGATATCGATTGCAAGGAAGGTGATGAGGTCACGGTCTTTGGACCCCAAAAATCGGCCGAGGAATTCGCTTCCGGGGCAAAGACCATCTCCTACGAAATCCTTACGGCCCTATCCCAACGGATAAAACGCGTAATCGTGGAAGACTGATTTTTCCCAAATGTTTGTGGAATCAATGCCTTTTTTTGATTATTTTGTTTCTTGATTAACCAATACTTAACTATAACATGGGATTTTTAAAAGAGTTTAAGGACTTCGCCATGAAAGGAAACCTAGTGGATATTGCCGTAGGTTTCGTAATGGGCGCAGCGTTCAACAAAGTGGTATCCTCCTTCACCGGGGGCATTGTTTCACCTTTGGTCGGTCTATTGTTCAATTCGGATTTCAACGACTTGAAATACGTAATTACGGAAGGAACCGTGAACGACGCAGGGGAAACCGTAGGGGAAATTGCGGTCCTATATGGAGCGTTCCTCACCAACGTGATCGATTTCACCATTGTGGCCTTTGTCATGTTCATGATCGTTAAAGGCGTAAACAGGATGAAAAAGAAAGAAGAGCCCGCACCAGAGGCTCCAAAAGGCCCGACCCAAGAAGAGTTGCTGGCCGAAATCCGGGATTTGTTGAAGAAATAAAATCGTTGGCCCTTTTTTAGGGCCGCCGCTACATCACAATTAACCCTTTAAAAACCATCAATTTGCCCCGCAAGCAGGTTGATGGTTGTTTTATTTGTAACTTTTTGTTATTTTTTGATTATTCTTCTTTGGGATACTTGTTTAGATCGCTAACTGGCGTACCTTTGCGGTTCAAATTTAAGTAAGCATGAAAGTAGCAGTTGTAGGTGCCACAGGAATGGTTGGCGAAGTGATGTTGCAAGTTTTGGCGGAACGCGATTTCCCCATTTCAGAATTGTTATTGGTTGCCTCGGAGCGCTCCGTAGGCAAAACGTTGACTTATAAGGGGGAGGAGCATACCGTTATTGGGCTTGCCGATGCCGTTGCCGCCCAACCCGATATTGCCATCTTCTCAGCAGGAGGGGACACGTCTTTGGAGTGGGCTCCAAAATTTGCCGAAGTTGGCACCACCGTCATCGATAATTCTTCCGCTTGGCGAATGGACCCCACCAAAAAATTGGTGGTGCCGGAAATCAACGCCAATGAACTGACCGCCGAGGACAAAATCATAGCCAATCCTAACTGTTCCACCATTCAATTGGTGATGGTGTTGGACCCGCTACATAAAAAATATGGGATGAAACGTGTGGTGGTTTCTACCTACCAATCCGTTTCCGGGACCGGGTTAAAAGCTGTTCAACAAATGGAGAACGAAGCTGCCGGCATAGAGAGTGACATGGCATATCCCTACCCCATCAACCGAAATGCATTGCCCCATTGCGATGTGTTCTTGGAAAATGGCTACACCAAGGAAGAAATGAAATTGGCACGCGAACCCCAAAAAATATTGGACGACCGTACATTTTCGGTTACGGCCACCGCAGTGCGTATCCCAACCGCTGGTGGACATTCAGAATCGGTGAACATTGAGTTCCTAAACGATTTTGAACTTGCCGATGTGCGACAACTGTTGAGCGAGACTCCCGGTGTTGTGGTACAGGACAACACGGACACCAACACCTACCCTATGCCCATGTTTGCCCATGGCAAGGACGATGTGTTCGTGGGGCGTATCCGTAGGGACGAGACCCAACCCAACACCTTGAACATGTGGATTGTGGCGGACAACCTTCGTAAAGGAGCGGCCACCAATGCCGTTCAGATTGCCGAATATTTGGTGGAGAACAAGCTGGTTTCCAACACCTCCGAGGCAATTTCATAAAATACGTTAAAGCCATAGCAGCAGCTAGGGATTGTCGGTTTTTATGGTATTTTTATCAGCATCAATCTGAAAAAATGCGAAACCAAAATCTCCTAGCTGTTGTGGTTTTATGCGCCGCCTGCCAGACCACTCCCAAAAAAGAACCCATCGTTGTGAACTACCCCACCACTCAAAAAGTCGATACCGTAGACACGTATTTCGGAACCGAGGTCAAAGACCCTTACCGCTGGTTGGAGGACGACCGTAGCCCAGAAACCGAGGCTTGGGTAAAACAACAAAATGCCTCCACTTTTGGGTATTTGGACAAGATCCCGTTCCGGGAAGACCTTAAAAACCGGCTGGAAAAACTCTGGAACTACGAAAAAGTGGGTTCTCCCGTCAACGAAGGGGCCTATACCTATTTCACAAAAAATAACGGACTGCAGAACCAAAATGTGGTCTACAGAAAAAAGGGTGACGGACCAGAGGAAGTGTTCCTAGATCCCAATACCTTTTCGGAAGATGGAACTACCTCCTTGATGGGGCTAAGCTTCACCAAGGATGGCTCCAAAGCTGCCTATCTTATTTCCGAAGGGGGCAGCGATTGGCGCAAGGGCATTGTAATCGATGCCGAATCGCGCGAAGTCGTGGAAGACACTCTGGTCGATATCAAATTCAGCGACCTTTCATGGAAGGGGAACGAAGGTTTCTTCTATTCCAGCTACGACAAGCCGGATGGCAGCGAGCTTTCGGGAAAGACCGATCAGCACAAACTATACTATCATGCTTTGGGCACACCCCAATCCGAGGACAAAATCATCTTTGGGGGCACTGCTGAGGAAAAACATCGCTATGTGGGCGGGTACGTTTCCGAAGACGAAAAATACCTGTTCATCTCAGCAGCCGTTTCCACATCGGGGAACAAATTGTTCCTTTTGGACCTCACCGACCCCAATGCAAAATTGGTCACCATTCTGGGCGATACCGATTCCGACACCTCTGTCATCGACAACGAAGGTTCCAAACTGTTTTTGATCACCAACCGGAAGGCACCCAATAAAAAAGTGGTGGTGACCGATGCATCCAACCCCACTCCGGAACATTGGACGGATTTGATCCCAGAAACAGAAAACGTACTAACAGTAGGCACCGGAGGCGGCTACTTTTTTGCCGAATATATGGTGGATGCCATTTCCAAAGTGTTACAATACGGTTACGATGGAAACCTGGTTCGGGAGGTGAACCTTCCCGGTGTGGGAAGTGCCAGTGGTTTTGGGGGCAAAAAGGAGGAAAAGGAATTCTATTTTTCGTTCACCAATTACAACACGCCCGGCTCATCCTATAAATTCAATGTGGAAACCGGGGAATACGAGCAGTATTGGAAACCACAAATCGATTTCAACCCAGAAGACTACGAATCCGAGCAAGTGTTCTACACCTCCAAGGACGGCACCAAGGTTCCCATGATCATCACTTATAAAAAAGGATTGGAGCGCAACGGTAAAAACCCCACCATCCTGTATGGGTATGGAGGGTTCAACATTAGCCTGACACCCGCCTTCAGCATTGTAAATGCCGTTTGGATGGAGCAAGGGGGCATCTATGCTGTACCCAACCTCAGAGGGGGTGGCGAATATGGCAAGGAATGGCACATTGCGGGCACCAAGCTCCAAAAGCAGAATGTGTTTGACGATTTTATCGCCGCAGCGGAATACCTCATCGACAACCAATATACCTCCAAGGCATATTTGGCCGTTCGTGGGGGGTCCAATGGCGGACTTTTGGTAGGGGCCACCATGACCCAAAGACCCGATTTGATGCAAGTGGCGCTTCCGGCCGTTGGGGTCTTGGACATGCTCCGCTACCACACCTTTACCGCCGGCGCGGGCTGGGCCTACGATTATGGCACTTCGGAGGACAATGAAGAAATGTTCAATTACCTGAAAGGGTATTCGCCCGTGCATAACGTAAAGGAAGGCACCGAATATCCGGCCACCTTGATCACCACGGGAGACCATGACGATCGTGTGGTGCCTGCCCATAGCTTCAAGTTTGCGGCAGAACTACAGGAAAAACAGACCGGGACCAACCCCACCCTCATTCGGATAGAGACCAATGCAGGGCACGGGGCCGGAACACCGGTAAGCAAGACCATAGAACAATATGCGGATATCTTTGGGTTCACCTTTTACAACATGGGATACGACCAGCTTCCCAACCAAGCGGTGCTCAAGGAGTTTAAAGATTAATTAATTATAGCTGTTCAGAAAATTAGATAATGCGTCATTCTGAATTTATTTCAGAATCCCATGTGCTTTATTGAAGGGTTTTATGAGAACCTGAAACAAGTTCAGGTTGACGTATTTCTTTCTAAACTGCTTTTATCCATTTATGCTTAAAGTACAGATTGATTCCTTTGGATACCAAGACAAGTCGATTCTCAAGGATATTTCGTTTGAAGTTGCCCCCGGCCAACATGTGGCCCTGATGGGCGAAAGTGGTTCGGGAAAAAGCACCCTCCTAAAAATCATTTATGGGTTTTTGCATGTGGAAGGCGGTTCCATTTTTTGGGGCGATAGGCAAGCCTTGGGACCCAATTTTAATCTGGTGCCCGGCGAGCCGTACATGAAATACCTCTCCCAAGATTTCGACCTGATGCCCTTCACCACGGTGGAAGAGAACATTGGGCAATATCTTTCGGTATTTGAGCGGGAAACCCACCAAGAGCGCATCGCGGAACTGTTGGCCCTAATAGAACTGGAGGCCTATGCCAAGACCAAGGTGAAAAATCTGAGTGGCGGACAACAACAGCGGGTAGCCCTGGCCCGGGTACTGGCCCAAGAGCCCGAGATCCTCTTGTTGGACGAACCTTTTGGGCATATCGACAACTTTAAACGGAACTCCCTTCGCAGGAACCTTTTTGCCCATCTCAAGAAAAAGGGAATAACCGTCCTTACCGCAAGCCACGATCCCAGTGATGTCCTTCCGTTTGCGGAGCGGACCTTGATTTTGGAAAAAGGGCACATCATTGCCAACCAGAAGACCAAAAAACTGTATCGCAATCCACCCAACTACTATACGGCCAGCCTTTTTGGTGAGGTGAACGAACTGCCCATAAAATTGCTGAAATCGTACTCGCAAATCGATAAATCGGTGTTGGTGTACCCTGATGAGTTCAAGGTGTCCACCACTTCGGGATTGAAGGTAGGGGTGACCCATTCCTTTTTTAAAGGAAGCCATTACCTCAACGAGGGGCAGGTGGAAGATGGACCCATGCTTTATTTCAACACGCCAAAAAAACTGAAGGTAGGCGATACCGTTTTCCTTAATGTATCTTTGGGGACCATAAACAGGCGTCTCCAAGGTGGACAAAAAACAAATCCATAGCGAACTACAATGTAAAGCCGTCCGAAGCAGCGGCGCGGGCGGGCAGCACGTGAACAAGGTTTCCACTAAAGTGGAACTGGCCTTTGATGTGGCCGCATCCCAAGGGTTGTCCGCTGTGGAAAAGGAACGCCTGCTCCTGAAACTGAAATCCAGGCTTACCAAGGATGGGGTCCTGCAATTGCACTGCGACGAATCCCGAAGCCAACACAAAAACCGTGACCTTGTGGTAAAGCGCCTTTTTGACCTGCTGAAAAATGCCTTGACCGTTCCCAAAAAACGGAAACCCACCAAACCCACCCGATCTTCCGTGGAAAAACGGTTGAAATCCAAAAAACAAGCTGCGGAAAAGAAGTCCCAACGCAAAAAACCGGGTCTGGAGTAGCTAGTCTTCCTTTTCCAAAGTAGAAATGAGTTCCCGCATCTGGTCCAAAAACCCGGCTTCCTCAAACGGGATAAGTTGGGCGGTGAGCTCCAGAACTTTCTGGATGTGCACCTGCGGTTCCCTGATCTGCGTATGCTCCCCCACATGGGGATTGTCCAAGGCCAAGATGCAGACATTGATCAAGGACTCCAGATGGAACAACAGGTCCTGATAGCCTTTAATATACAAGTGCTCCACCTCAAAACCCGATCTGTAGGGCCGCAACGACCTAAAATGTTCCTCGGCCAAAATTGTAACGCCCTTTAAAAAGGCGGTCTGGTTGTTTTCCATGGTTAAAGATTTGAGTTCATTTAACCAAAGGAAAAGAATCTAAATGAGAAAAGCGCGGACGATAATCCGCACTGGTTCAGATTGATACCCTTAAAACCGTAAATTAGAGGATATAAACCCCAGTTATGCAAGCCGAAAAAGAAACAATCTCAGTAATTACCAGTGCCGCTTTGACCATAATAGCCTTAATTGCTGTTTGGTTATACCGGCGTTATCAAGCTAAAAAGAAATCCAATTAAAATTGGGTCTGGAATAGTTTAACCCACCTCCAAAATGGTATGGGTGTTTCCATTAAAGTCAAAGGTCTGGCCCGCCTCTTTTCCCATGAGGAATTGCGCAATGGGCGATCCCGCCGATATGCAGTAGACCATTTGGCCTTCCCATGGGGCGGCCCCGCAGGAAATGGCCAAAAAATACTGGGCCGTACTGGTCTTTACCCAACTTCCTAAACGGATTTTGCCCTGTGCATTTTCAACATTGATTTTTCGTAATATTTCCTTGAGCCGGTCAAGTTCCACCAATTGCTGGGCCAGTTTTTCTTGCTCCAATTGCACCATGGCCCGCCCGGTCTCGTGCTTGTCCCCGGCGCTACTCTTGGTTTCGGAATTTAAAGATTCCTGTAGGGCCGCGGCACTTTTTTTCAGGCGCTCCGTTCGGGTGTCCACATAGTCCCAACAGAACTTTAATAGCTGTTCTTTCTTCTGCATTTTCAATTGTGGTTTAGGCAAACGTCAATCTAAAAACGGTCTCTTGGTCGGGTACGGAGTGTACCTGTATGCCCCCGCCGTGCAGTTGCATCACCCGTTTGCTCAGGCTCAGGCCAATCCCCGTTCCCTCGCTCTTGGTGGTGAAGAAGGGCACAAAAATCTCTTCCAGCACTTCAGGTTGAATGCCCGGGCCATTGTCCCTTATTTCGATATATTTTTTCCCGTTGCGGTCCATCCCGGCCACCATCTGCACCTTTCCGTTCTTGGTATCCCCCACGGACTGAAGCGCGTTCTTACCCAGATTGATCAATACCTGAACAATCTGCTTTTCATCTATGAACAGCTCCAAATCCTCCGGGTCGCACAGCACCTGAAAATCGGTTTCGCCCTCATGCAGCCGCGCGGACATGAGCACATCGATCTTGCCCAAAAGGGCCTTCCCCTGCACAATGGTCCTGTTGGGTTCCGGCACGTGCAAAAGGCTTCGGTAAGATTGTACAAAGTCCATGAGGTTGCCCCCCTGTTCCTTGATCACCTCCAACCCTTTCAGGGTGTTCTTGATCTGATGTTCCTCCAACTCCTCCATGGGGGTGATCTTTCCGTTGTTCCGATAGTATTTGATGATGGAATCTGAAATGGAGGCGATGGGGGTGATGGTGTTCATGATCTCATGCGTCAACACCCGAATAAGGCGCACCCAGGATTCGGTCTCCTTTTCGTCCAGTTCTTTGTGGATGTCCTGTATCACCACTAACAGGAGCGATTTGCCATCCAAAGTAAAAGGGGTGGACTTGATGGCCAGATGAATCTGTTCCCGCTCATTGGTCAATTGAAACTGTTTGCGCTCAAAAGGCTCAAAGGTTTCAAAGATCTTGAACAGGTTTTCATCCACTTGGGCCAATTGTTTGATGTGGTTCAGCGGGGAATAGTCCAACAACTTTTCCATGGTGGGGTTGGAAAACAGGATGTGGCCCTTCTCGTTATAGGTCATGATGCCAATACTGGCCTGTTTCAGGATTTCCTGATAGTATTGTTCCCTGATCTGCAGTTGCAGGTGTACTTCCTGGATCAGCCCATTGACCCGGTTCAGGCTTTGGTTGAGTTCCTTGAAGGATTTAATGGCCACCCGTTCGGGAAAACGAAGGGTAAAATCCTCATTGCGGATGGCATCGAAAAAATAGGCAATCTTGCGGTTGGTCCTGTTGATGAATATGATCAATGCATACACTTGGGACACTAAAAAAATCACCGAAAATGCCAAGGTGAAATACCACATTTTAGAGATTGCAAAAGCGAGGGCCAAGGCCGTGAGCGTGATCAATATCACCCGAACAATCAACTGGATATAAAAATGTCGACTGGCCATTATTCGTGCTTTTTCTTCAATTTATTGTAGAGGGTCTGTCTGGAAATGCCCAATTGTTCCGCCGCGGCGCTGTAATTGCCATCGTGCTGGTCCAAGGCCCGCAAGATCATCTGCTGTTCCATCTCGTTCAGCGTCAACGGCTGATGGTCCAAAGACTGCATGGGTTTGGCGTGCAACAGAAAATCGGTGGGCTTGAGCACATTTCCATCCGAAAGGATCACGGCCCGCTCCATGGTGTGCTGCAACTCCCTGACATTGCCCGGCCATGGATATTCCATTAATTTTTCTTGGGCCACATTGTTGATCCGAAGTCCGGGTTTATCATATTTATGGGCAAATTTTTTCAGGAAAAAGTCAGCCAGCACCAAAACATCGCCTTCGCGCTCGCGCAAGGGCGGCACTTCAATATGGATGGTGTTGATGCGGTAGAGCAAATCCTCCCGAAACAGTCCATCCGCTACCATTTGTTCCAGATTGCAATTGGTGGCACAGACCAACCGAATATCCACCTGACTGGAGGTGTTGGACCCTACCCGGACCACAGCCCTATTTTGAATGGAAGAGAGCAACTTGGCCTGCATCTGCAAAGAAAGGTTCCCGATTTCGTCCAGAAACAGGGTGCCTTGGTGGGCGGCCTCAAATTTTCCCGCCCGATCTTCCTTGGCATCGGTGAAGGATCCTTTTACATGCCCGAACAGTTCACTTTCAAAAAGGTTCTCGGCAATGGACCCCATGTCCACCCCAATGAACACCTCATTTTTTCTTGCGGATAATCGGTGCAATTCCCGAGCGATGAGTTCTTTCCCCGTTCCATTTTCGCCGGTGATAAGGACATTGACATCGGTCTTGGCCACCTTGGCGACCAAGTTCAAAACCGAGGAGAGCGCCTTGGATTGGCCAATGATAAAGTTCTTGTCCTCATTGATGACCTGTTTTAGGTTGCTTTCCTTTTTCTTCAGGTTGTGGATCTCTTGTTTGGATTTCCGCAACTCGTAGGCCGATTGCACCGTGGTCATGAGCCGTTCGTTGTTCCAAGGCTTCAGAACAAAATCGGATGCGCCCTGCTTCAAGGCCTTTACCGCCAAGTCCACCGCACCGTAGGCCGTCATCATGATGACAGAGGTGTTGGGGGATTTCTTTTTGATCTCGTTGAGCCAAAACAATCCTTCGTTCCCTGTGTTCACCCCAGCGGAAAAGTTCATGTCCAACAGCACAATGTCCATTTCCTCCATATTGGGAAAGGAAGAAATCTGGTTGGGGTTGAACAAGGTCTGAACGCTTTTGTATTCAAACTGGAGTAAAATCTCCAAAGCGCTCAATACGCTCTTGTTGTCATCTACCACTAAAATCTTGGCGTCGGTCATAACTCCTATAATTCCTTTTCAATTCTAAAACTACGAATTGGTACAATGCAAGCCATCGATGTGTAAAATAATTTGACATTTTTTGTATAAATATTTTACACCTATGCTTAACTTTCTTTTTAGAAAATATTTTAATTAATTGATAATTAGACTATTATGTTTTTGGCACAAGAATGGACATAGTTTTGGCACAGGAATACATTATGAACCTTAGAACATACATTACCGGCCTTTTATTTTTCGTTGCAATCTCCGGGTTTTCACAAGAGACCTGGACCTTGGACGAATGTGTGGCCTACGCCATTGAGCACAACCTTCAGGTAAAGAACACCAACTATAACCGCGACTCAAGCAAAGAGACCTATCGCCAGTCAATCCGTGATTTGTTGCCCTCTGTGGGCGGCTATACCGATTATAGGATTCGCTACGGTAGATCGGCCGACCCGAACACCAACGATTATGTGAACACGGAATTCTTTAGCAACAATTACTCCCTAAGTGCCAACATGGGACTATTTCAGGGGTTTCAAAAATTGAACTCGATAAAAGCCTCAAAATTCATTTTGAAGGCCACACAGGAAGATGTGTTACAAGAAAAATTCCTCTTGGCCTTCAGGGTGATGAGCGCTTTTTACGATATCAAGTTTTACGAAGGGCTTGTGGCCAATTCCTTGGAGCAACAGGAAATCTCCCAAGCCAATTACGACTTGGTTGCAAAGCAAGTAGAACTGGGCATCATGGCGGGTGCCGACCTCTACGAGGCCGAATCCAATCTGTTGGGCGATAAATTATTGGTGACCCAGAACAGAAACCTGCTCACCAATGCCAAGTTGGTCTTGCTTCAAGAAATGAACCTCAACGAAATAACGGATATTACCCTACAGGAAACTTTAGAGCCCCTTCCCAATGAAATTGAAAGCGCTCCCTTGGATTCCTTATATGAAACTGCAAGAGGGTTTGTGCCCTTGGTGAAATCACAGGAATACCGGGTAAGTGCTGCCAAAAAACAACTTCAGGCCGCAAGGGGTACACTTTATCCTTCCCTTTCCTTGGTCGCCGGATACGGGACCAGTTATTTTGAGACCAATGTGGATGAGAATGGGAACATCATTCCTTTTAAAACCCAGTTCAACGATAACACTTCCAAGTTTGTTGGGGCCGAACTGAGCATCCCCATCAGTAATGGATGGTCCAACCATTCCCGGGTGAAACAGCAAAAAATTGCCTATTTGCAGGCACAGAACAATCTTAAGATCCAAGAGCAGGAACTTTTTCAGTTATTGCAACAGCTCGTACAGACCAATCAGGCATTGATCGCAGAATACGAGCAAAGCAACCAAAAGGTGGAGGCCCAACAATTGGCGTTCACCATTGCCCAAAAACGCTACGAAAAAGGACTCATCAATGCCTTGGACCTTTTCCAGGCCAAGAATTTGTACGGCGTGGCACAAAACGAAAACTTACAGGTAGGTCTCCGGTTGAGAGTGAACAAGAGCACCATAGATTTTTATAGCGGCCTACCCATTTTTAATATCAACTAATCAGAACCATGGATATACAATTAGAGAAAAAGAAAGGACTTAAACCCAAACATTACGGCTATATAGCCTTGGGCGTACTTTTATTGTTCGTGGGATGGAAGCTGCTTTTTGCCAGTTCCGTTTCCACCTTCAGGACCGAAAAGGAACGCCTTTCCATAGCACAGGTCACCGCCGGCAAGTTTGATGACTATATTACCATCAACGGTACTGTGGCCCCAATAGCCACCATTTATATGGATGCCTATGAAGGCGGAAGGGTTTCGGAAAAGTTGATTGAGGAAGGGTCCATGGTAAAAAAGGGAGACATCATTCTCAAGCTCGAAAACATGGGTCTCTACGAACAGATCTTGGCGAGCGAGAGTAACTTGGCCCTCAAACAGAACGATCTTCGGTCCACCAAACTTACCTTCGATTCAAGACAAGTGGAGGGCAAACGGAACTTGGCCACCGCCGAGTATGACCTTCAACGCCTAAAGCGAAACTACGAGCAGAATGAAGAGCTGTTCAAGGACGAACTGATTTCCAAAGAAACCTACCTTCTTTCCAAGGAAAATTACGAGCTCGCCAAAAAACAACATGACATTGTAAAACTGCAAACCGAGCAGGATGATGAGTTGAGGGAAACTTCCTTGACCGGTCTGGATGCCGATTTGGCCCGGATGCACAAGACCCTATCCATGGTCTACGAGCGTTTGGACCACCTCAACGTCCGTGCCCCTGCAGATGGCCAGCTTGGGTTTTTGGATGCCGAAATCGGACAGAACATTGCCCAAGGGGAACGTATCGGTCAAATCAATGTACTCACCGATTTTAAAATCGAGGCCGAAATAGACGAGCACTACATTGATCGGGTAAAACGGGACCTGTCCGCAACCTTGGAGCGTAATGAAAAGGAATATGGCCTACGACTGCGCAAGGTGTATCCCGAAGTACGGAACGGTCGCTTTAAGGTAGATTTGGTATTTACCGATGAAAAGCCCGAGACCATCCGTGCAGGACAGAGCTACAACATTCGTCTACAGTTAGGTGAATCCAACGAAGCCCTTTTGTTGCCCAAAGGCGGGTTCTTCCAGAGTACCGGAGGCCAGTGGGTATTTGTGGTGAACCCTGATGGGGGCGAGGCCCTAAAACGTAATGTGCGTCTGGGCAAACAGAATTCAAGGTATTACGAGGTCCTTGAGGGCCTACAACCTGGTGAAGAAGTGATTACCAGTAACTATGACAGTTTTGGAACCGCAGAACGGATTGTGTTAAAATAATCCTCCAACCTGTAACACCTATTGATTTAAAGAAGTCTATATACTAACAGCGAAACAACCATAAAAATGATACAGATACAGAATCTTAAAAAAAGCTTCAGAACCGAAGAAGTGGAAACCTTGGCCCTGAACGGGGTAAACCTAAAGGTTGCCGAGGGAGAGTTTGTGGCCATCATGGGTCCTTCCGGATGTGGAAAATCCACCCTCCTGAATATTATTGGAATGTTGGACAACCCTACCGAGGGAAGCTATGAATTTGCCGGCCATCAAGTGGGGGGGCTCAAGGAAAGCCAACGCACCCAATTGCGAAAAGGAAACCTAGGCTTTGTCTTCCAAAGCTTTAACCTTATTGATGAGCTTACGGTTTTCGAAAATGTGGAGCTACCCCTCATCTATCTAAAAATGAACAAATCTGAGCGTCGTGAAAAAGTAAAGGCAGTCTTGGAACGCATGAAAATTGCGCATCGGGAAAAGCACTTTCCACAGCAATTGTCAGGGGGTCAACAACAAAGGGTAGCCATTGCCCGTGCCGTTGTTACCAACCCCAAACTGATTCTGGCGGATGAGCCTACGGGGAACCTGGATTCCAAAAATGGTATCGAGGTCATGAACCTATTGACCGAACTGAACCAAGAAGGCACCACCATTGTCATGGTGACCCACTCGGACCGTGATTCGCATTATGCACACAGAGTCATTAACCTATTCGATGGGCAAATTGTCACTGAAAGTCAAAACAAACCCATGAAGGCAATGGTATAAGGGTTTATTCATCAATCATCATCAAAAACAACCATCATGTTCAAAAACTATATCCGAATCGCTTGGAGGAACCTTGTCAAAAGAAAGGTGTTCACCACTATAAATATCCTTGGTCTGGCCATAGGCTTTGGTAGCAGTATTTTGATATATCTGTTTTTGACATTTCATCTTTCCTTTGACAATTTTCATGAGAACTCGGATAGGATCTACAGGGCCGTTACCGAAAGTCATCAAGACGAAATAGGTTACAATGCATCCGTACCCCCAGCTTTTGCAAAAGTGTTCCGTGAAGATTACCAATATGCGGAAAAGGTAGCCAAGGTAGTGAGTTGGGACGAGGTAACCCTGAAAGTGGAAAATAGACAGCAGGGGCAACCTTACAAAGAGGATGTTGCCTTTGTGGAACCGGATTTCTTTGGCATCATGACCTTCCCCTTGGTAGAAGCTGCCGGAAATCGCTCCTTGGAGGAACCCCATACGGCTTACATTACCCAAAAGATGGCAGAGAAATTGTTTGGCTCCCCGGATGCATTGGGCAAAACCCTCTTGTATGATAATAGTGAGGCCATCGAGATCATAGGTGTTCTCAAAGATCTGCCCAAAACCTCGTTGATCGGCCAAGGATTGTTCATTTCATTCAAGACCTTGGAAAATTCCGATGAGTTTGTGGCGGAGGAAACTTGGGGGGGCATCAGTTCCCATCTGCAGTGCTTTGTTCTTTTGTACCCCAACCAGAATATCGCCGACATTGAAAATGCGCTGTTGGAACTTCCAAAAAAGCATCGCCCGGACAGCAAAAACAAGCACATATATAAGTTACAGCCGCTTTCCGATATCCATTTCAATCCACAGTACGGGGGTGCCAACCCGACCCTGATGTGGGTTTTTGCCATTATTGGCTTGTTCTTGGTCTTGATTGCCTGTATAAATTTCATCAACATTTCCACGGCGCAGGCATTCTACCGGTCAAAAGAAATTGGGGTTAGAAAGGTGTTGGGAAGCTTTAGGCACCATTTGTTCTGGCAATTTTTGTCGGAAACCTTTGTAATCAGTCTTTTTGCCATTGGATTGGGCATATTATTGGCCGTATTGTTTCTTCCCTCGTTCAATCATCTGTTTGAACTGGAGCTTTCCATGACCAACCTTTGGAATGTTCGGTTTTTCGCATTTCTGACCGCGGTCTTGCTTTTTGTCTCTTTCCTATCCGGAAGCTATCCTGGAATATTGATGTCCCGCATTGTCCCTGTACTTGCCCTTAAGGGCAAGCTTAGCCATAACGATACCGGTGGTACAACGACCCGTAAGGTTTTGGTCGTGGCGCAATTTGCCATTTCCATCACCTTGATCGCTGCAACGCTTATCATTTCCAGACAGATTGATTATGCCGTTAACACCGATTTGGGGTTTGATCGGGAATCCATTGTCATGGTCGACATTCCCACAGAAGTAGAACCCGTACAATTGTTGTCCCTAAAAGACCAATTGAGCCGAATTTCCGGGGTAGAGCATATTTCCAATTGCCTGGACAGCCCTGGGGCAGCGCACAGCAATTGGGGTACCAATATAAAATTCCATAATCGCCCAGAAGATGAGGAGTTCAGCATTCAGGCCAAACTTGCCGACAAGGATTACCTTGAAACCTTTGATATTCCATTGGTGGCCGGCAGAAACTTTTTTGAGCATGACTCCATTACCGAAGTCCTCGTAAATGAAAAACTGGGAGAAAAACTCGGGCTGGCCTCTTCGGAGGAACTATTGGGCAAACGCATTGAGGTTAATGGTGGAAGAACCAAGGCCACCATTGTTGGGGTTATGGCCAACTTCCATGACAGTGATTTCACGCAGGACATCAGCCCTATTTTTGTAGCCTATCACCCCTATTGGTTTTCGCAAATCGCCCTGAAACTACGTACACAGAATACACGGTCCACTCTGGACCAAATCAATGAAAAATGGTCCAACACCTTTGAAGGGTACGTTTTTGAACCCCACTTTTTGGATGAAAGGGTTGCGGAACAATATGAAGCGGAACAAAGCTATCTGTCCCTATCCAAAGTCTTCTCGGCATTGGCCATATTGATTGGCTGTCTTGGTCTATATGGGCTTATCCTCTTCTTTGTTGGGCAACGCACCAAGGAAATCGGAATCAGAAAAGTATTGGGAAGCAATGTGGCCAACATTTTGACCCTTTTCTCCATGGATTTTTTCAAACTTATTCTTATTGCCGGGGTCTTGGCCACTCCAATTGCTTGGTATCTTATGGAGCAATGGCTCCGAGGCTATACCTATAGAACCCAAATACATTGGTGGATTTTTGCCCTCGCCATCATATCCATCATGGCAATCACCCTTATCACTATAAGCTACCAGACCCTAAAAGTGGCTTTGGCGAGCCCTGTAAAAAGCCTGCGAACCGAATAAGCTAAATCAATAAAACAACACGTCATGTTTAAGAACAACATAAAAATTGCCTGGAGGAATCTGAAAAAGCAACCCTTTTTTACGTTTCTCAACACTTTTGGCCTTGCCATTGGAATGGCGGGTGCCTTGCTTATCTGTCTTTTTATCCATGACGAATTGAGCTATGACAAAATGTTCGCGGATGCCGAACGCATCTACCGGATTGACACGGACATTAAATTCGGCGGAGCCGAAATCAAAGCTTCCGAGTCTGCAGCCCCCATGGCCGAAGTCATACTCAGGGATTTTCCACAGGTGGAATCTGCCATGCGGTTTCGGGACCGGGGCAGCCTGCTCTTGAGAAAAAGTGGAACCTCTGCGAACACCAAGGAGCCCAGAGTTGCTTTTGCCGATTCTACCTTCTTTGACTTCTTTGGGATAACCCTCTTGGTGGGCGATTCCGAAACAGCCCTGACCCAACCCAACACTTTGATCCTGACAAAAACTGCCGCTGAAAAGCATTTTGGGATCAAAGACGCTTTGGGGCAAAGTCTATTGCTGAACAATACGGACACTTATACCGTTACGGGAATCATTGATGACCTTCCAAAAAATTCGTTCTTGAGGGACCATTCCGTTTTTATGGCCATGAGCGGTTTTGCGGATTCCCGGTCACCCGATTGGGGCAGTCACAATTACTATACGTTCGTCAAACTCATTCCCTCGGCGAACGTGGCAGATTTCCAAGTTCCATTGAATACGCTCTTCGACAACTATTTACTGCCTTGGGCGCAAAATTATTTTCCGGGCATCACCAAGGAATCCTTCCTTGCTTCGGGGAACTTCGTCAACTATCATACCATGCCCTTGACGGACATTCACCTCCATTCAAATAGGCAATCCGAAATGAGCTCCAACAGTACCATGCAAAATGTGTACATCCTTTCTTTTATAAGCTTGTTTTTGATTGTTCTTGCCTGTGTGAACTTCATGAACCTCTCCACGGCCTATTCCTTGAAAAGGGCCAAAGAAGTGGGGATAAGAAGAACCTTGGGGTCCAATAAAATAGACTTGGTACGCCAGTTTTTGATCGAATCGGGGCTTATCTCATTCATTTCACTCTTGGTAGCGCTGATCATTGCCTCAGCAGTACTTCCCTTTTTCAATGAACTTGCCGGAAAGTCGATTGCCATACCCTATACAAATCCAATATTTTGGGGAATTCTACTATTGGCCACTATTATCTTGGGGATATTTTCTGGAAGCTATCCTGCCTTTTTCATGTCGCGGTTTATGCCCGTGAAAACCCTTAAGGGCGGAGGGCAAAGTGATGTGGGAGGTGGCAATGTACGCAATGCATTGGTGGTGTTCCAGTTTGCCATTTCGGTATTTCTGATTGTCAGTACGATTGTTGTTTTTCAGCAGCTGACATTCATTCAAAACAAAGACTTGGGCTTTACCAAAGATCAAGTGGTTCTGATAGACGATGTTTTTTCCGCCGGATCGCAGGTAGAGGCCCTTAAAGAAGAAGTTCTCAAACTAAGTCAGACCAAAAATGCCACCCTAAGCTCTTATTTCCCCACACCTTCATCCCGTTCCAACGGATCCTTTGTCAAAGAAGGGGCTTTGAGTCAAGAAAATGCCGTTCAAATGCAAACATGGGCCGTTGATGAAGATTACATAAATACGATGGACATGGAGCTCATTGCCGGACGCAATTTCAGCAACGAATTTGGGACCGACTCCACTGGGATGATCATCAATGAAGCTGCCCTAAAAATTCTTGGTCTTAGCGCTGAAGAAGCATTGGGCCTTAAAATGACCGATGACCTAGCCGTTGAAGAACTCAGGTTCAGCACCATTATCGGGGTGGTCAAAAACTTCCATTACGAGTCCTTGCGGGAAAATATTGGGGCATTGGGTCTCTTTTTGGACCGACAACCGTCGGGTATGTTGGCAGTACGATTGAATGCTGGTGACTTTTCATCGGCCATTGCCAAAATCGAAGGAATTTGGAACAGGTTTGCTCCAGGGCAGCCTTTCAACTATCGATTTATGGACGATTCCTTCAATACCACCTATGATGCAGAACAACGTTTGGGCAAAATATTCATGGTCTTCACGGTACTGTCCATTTTGATTGCTTGCTTGGGCTTGTTCGGGCTTGCCGCCTTCAACGCACAAAAGCGAACCAAGGAAATCGGAATCCGAAAAGTATTGGGTGCCAGTGTACAACAGATTACCTACCGATTGACCACCGACTTCCTAAAAATGGTCGGGATTTCCATCCTTATCTCCTTGCCCATTGGCTGGTTTGCCATGGACAAGTGGTTGGAAGATTTTTCCTATCGGATAGAGATAGGATGGTGGGTGTTTGCCTTGGCGGCCCTTTTGGCCATTGGCGTGGCGGTGCTTACCGTGGGCTATCAGAGCATAAAAGCGGCCATTGTGAATCCCATAAAAAGCCTAAGAACAGAATAATCATCATCAAAAAACGAAAAGCCATGTTCAAAAACTATATAAAGATTGCCTGGCGCAACATCAAAAAGGACAAACTGTTTACATCCATTAAAATCGGTGGTTTTGCCGTAGGCATTGCCGCTTGTCTTTTGATAGCCCTTTTTATAAAAAATGAACTGGGCTACGATACCCATTACAAGAACAAAGATCGCCTCTACCGCGTGGTCATGCAAGGTATGATGAATGGCGAACAGCTTAAAAGCGTTCATTTTCAACTTCCTTTTGCCGAAACATTGGCATCTACCTTTCCGGAAATCCAAAAAGCGGGAAAGATAAACACCAGTGAACTTTTTGGTGCGGGAAGAAGGGCGTTGCGGGCAGAAGGAACCACCCAAAACAACTTTGAAGAAGGTTTTATATATGCGGACCAGCCCGTTTTTGACCTATTGGAATTGGAACTGGAACAGGGCAATCCTGAAAATCTATTGGTTAATCCCGGTAGCATTGTATTGACGGCCTCCAAGGCGGCCAAATATTTCCCTGACGGCAATGCCGTGGGCAAAACGGTTTTTCTTGACGACAATTCCAGTAGACCCTACACGGTGACAGGAATCATCAAGGAAGATCTTTCGAAAAAATCGCATATGGACTTTGATTTCCTTCTGGCGATTGAGGACACCAATATGAGTTGGTCCAACAACAATTACTTTACCTATGTGTTGCTTGATGACAATGTTGATGTTTTCTCTTTGGAAAAGAAAATGCACTCCATTCTAGATAATTTTGTCATTCCCGCCTATCGCGAAAGAATGCGCGGAGAGAACTTCATGGAAGTGTTACAAACCCTGGAGTACAAACTACAACCCATTGGGGACATTCACCTAAAATCGGATTTAAAGATGGGTGATGGGCTAAAACATGGCGACATTCGCTTTGTTTGGTTGTTTGCTGCCATTGCGGGGTTTGTTTTATTGCTGGCAGTAATAAATTTCATCAATTTGTCTACCGCCAAGTCTGCCAATAGGGCCAAAGAGGTGGGGTTGAAAAAGACGGTAGGAGCCTTTCGGAGCGATTTAGTGAGCCAGTTTTTAACCGAGTCCATCATCTTTAGCATCATCTCCTTTGTTATTGGGGTCTTATTGGCTTGGGGGCTGCTCCCTACCTTTAACTCCATTGCCGCCAAAAACATTGGAATGCCATGGGGAACATGGTGGTTCCTACCCATAATAGGGGTGGCCGCCTTGATCATAGGAATCATTGCAGGGCTATATCCTGCCTTTTACCTATCCGCTTTTAAACCGGTGAACGTGCTCAAGGGTTCCCTGAGTACGGGAAGCAAAAGTGGAAAACTCCGCAGTGGATTGGTTGTTTTTCAGTTTACCACTTCGGTAGTGTTGATTATTGGCACCTTGATCATTTATAAGCAAATGAACTTCATTTTGGACAAGAAACTGGGGTTCAACAAGGAACAGGTATTGGTCATCAAGGGAACCAACTTATTAAAAAACAATACTGAGTCCTTTAAGGAAAGGCTTCTTGAATCATCCAATGTAAAATCGGTGACCATAAGTGATTACCTTCCCATAGAGGGCACAAAACGAAATGGGAACACTTTTGGTTTGATTGGTAATGAAGGGCAAGAAATTTCCGTTCCCGCACAAGTATGGCGGGTAGACCATGATTATATACAAACCCTAGGGCTACAGGTTAAAAATGGAAGGGGGTTTTCCGAGGATTATGCCAGTGATTCGTCTACCATAGTCATTAATTCATCCATGGCGAAGGAATTAGGCTTTGATAACCCCATAGGCAAACGGATCAATAATGGTGAAGATTGGACCATAATCGGTGTCCTTGAGGATTTCCACTATAAAAATCTCAAAGAAGAAATTAGCCCGGTCTCATTGGTCATTGGCAACAGTCCAAGCATGGTCTCCGTAAAACTGAACAAGGGGGAAACCACTAGGGCAATCCATGCCATTGAAGCCATATGGCAGGACTATGTACCCCAACAAGCATTTGAGTATACCTTTTTAGATCAGGAGTTTGCGCAAATGCATGATGATGTCCAGCGTATGGGAAAAATATTCAACAGCTTTGCCCTATTTGCCATTCTTGTGGCCTGTTTGGGCCTCTTTGCCCTTTCCGCATTTTTGGTTGAACAACGCAAAAAGGAAATAAGCATCCGCATGGTTCTTGGAGCCCCTTTTAAAAGTATATATCAATTGCTCACTTTTGATTTTGTAAAGTTGATTTTGATATCGATACTCATTGCAACCCCTATTGGCTGGTACTTGATGAGCCGTTGGCTGGAAGATTTTGCGTATAGGATCAATATTTCTTGGTGGGTCTTTTTACTGTCCGGTCTTTTGGCCTTGGCGGTCGCATTTTTAACGGTCAGCTACCAAGCCATAAAAGCAGGTTTGGTCAACCCGGCAAAAAGTTTGAGGGCCGAATAAATCACATCAAAAAACAAAACCATCATGTTAAAGAACTATTTAAAAATTGCCTGGAGAAACCTGACTAAGCACAAAGCGTACACCATCATAAACGTGGGTGGATTGGCCTTGGGCATGGCGGTTGCCCTCATCATTGGCCTGTGGATGCAGGATGAGCTCACCCACAATGATTATTTCTCCAATAAAGACCGTATTGCCCAAATATTCCAATCACAGACCTTTAATGGTGAAACCGGTACAGGTCCTGCCATTCCCCGTCCTTTGGAAAAAGCGTTCCGCGATGGATATATGGACAATTTCAAGCGCTTGGTAATGGCCTCGTGGAACAATTCCCAATATTTAAAATATAAGGAAACCAGTATTTCAAGAACCGGAAACTTTATGCAACAGGAGGCTCCTGAAATGCTTGACCTAAATATTATAAAGGGAGAAAAGGACGGCTTAAGGGAAATCAATTCCGTTATGATTTCCGTTTCTACGGCCAATGCCCTTTTTGGCAATGAGGAACCCATTGGGAAGGTCATCAAGGTCAACAGTCAGTATGATATGATGGTCACCGCAGTCTATGAGGACATTCCTTTTAATGCCTCCTTTAATGATATGCATTATCTCATGCCCTGGGACAAATATATCACCACAGCGGAATGGCTTCAGAAATCCGAGGACCAATGGGGGAACAATTCTTTCCAAATGTTTGTTCAAATTGCAGACAACACCACCATGGAAGGGGTTACATCGGCCATAAAGGATGTAAAAAAAGATTTGAACGAAGATACCGTTGAATTTAACCCCCAGCTTATGTTGTTGCCCATGAAAGACTGGCACCTTCGCAATTTTTTTGAAAATGGAAAGCAGGTGGGCGGACGTATCAAATACGTTTGGTTGTTTGGCATCATTGGGGTCTTTGTGTTGCTTTTGGCCTGTATCAATTTTATGAACCTCAGCACGGCCCGTTCCGAAAAAAGGGCCAAGGAAGTAGGGATCCGAAAGTCCATTGGCTCCCAGCGTGGGCAATTGATCAACCAATTTTTGGGAGAATCTTTTTTGGTGGTCCTATTGGCCTTTATCATTGCTGTTCTTATTGTGGCCATATCCTTAAATGGATTCAATGAGTTGGCCAGAAAGGAAATGGATTTTCCGTGGACACTTCCCGGTTTTTGGGCGGCCTCCCTTCTATTTATTCTGGCTACAGCCCTATTGGCCGGCAGTTATCCTGCTCTATACCTTTCCTCCTTCAGGCCCATTGATGTACTAAAGGGCACCTTCAAGGCAGGGAAGCATTCCGGATTGCCCAGAAAAATCTTGGTCGTGCTACAGTTCACCGTTTCGGTGGCATTTATCATCGGAACTGTCATCGTAATGCAACAAATTAACCATGCTAAAAACCGACCTATTGGGTACGATCGTGAAGGTTTGGTGCAGGTTCCGGTCATGAGTCAGGATTTTGCCGGAAAATACGAGTTGATGCGAGATGAGTTCATCGGCTCCGGGGCGGTTGTGGAAATGTCATCCTCCAGTAGCCCAACCACCAACATTTGGTCCAATCGAAGTGGGTGGACCTGGGAAGGCAAACCTGAAGGGTTCCAAGAAGATTTGGCCTATACCGAGGTTTCCCCCGAGTACGCCAAATCGCTCAATTTAAAAATTGTGGAGGGCAGGGATTTTTCAAGGGAATTTCCTTCGGATTCCAATGCTGTTCTGCTCAACGAAACTGCCGTAAAATATATGGGGCTTAAAGACCCTGTTGGCAAACTTTTAAAGGATAAGGACACTGAAAATCCGAGTGAGCCTTTAAAGGTTATTGGCGTGGTTCAGGATATGATCGCACAATCCCCATATGAGCCTGTAAAACAAGGGATGTACACCTTTGATAAATACGGCAATGCTTCCTTTTACAACCTACGGTTGAATCCCAAACAAAGTGCCGGACAAAATCTGGCCATAATTGAACGGGTCTTCAAGGAGCACTTTCCCAATATCCCGTTCCAGTACGACTTTGTGGATGAAGAATACGGTGAGAAATTTGCCGCCGAGGAGCGTATTGGTCGTCTTTCGGGAATCTTTACTGCCTTGGCTATCCTGATCAGCTGTTTGGGACTTTTTGGATTGACTTCCTTTGTAGCGGAACAGCGAACCAAGGAAATTGGAGTTCGCAAGGTGTTGGGGGCTACCGTGTTCAACGTGTGGAACATGTTATCCAAAGACTTTTTAAAACTGGTCATCATTTCCTGTTTTATAGCTGTGCCTATAGCCTATTACGTTATGAATGGATGGTTACAGGAGTACCCGTATCGTGTGATTTTGAAATGGTGGATTTTTGCCCTGGCTATGCTTGGGGCAATGTTCGTGACCGTAGTTACAGTCAGCTTCCAAGCCATTAGGGCTGCAAAGGCCAATCCCGTAAAAAGTTTACGGACGGAGTAATTCATCAATAATAGAGGAAAGCCATGTTCAAAAACTATATTAAAATAGCCTGGAGAAATCTTCTCAAAAACAAAGTCTTCACAACAGCCAATTTGATTGGATTGTCCACTGCTTTTGCAATAGCAATTCTTTTGGGCATGACAGCCATGTTTGAGTTATCCTTTGACCAATTCCACAAAAAAAAGGACTCGGTCTATCAACTATATCTGTCCAATCAAACCCCAAAAGGAACAACCATAAGTGTGGTAAATCCTATTCCTTTGGCCCCGGCATTAAAGGAGGAAGTGCCCGGAATAAAGCATATTTCCCGCTCCCTTAGCCAAGATGCTTTGGCCACGTACCAAAACAAAGACTTTGACCTGGATGCCGAATATGTGGACAACGATTTTTTTACTCTTTTCAGTTACCCTGTGGTAATGGGCAACACTCAAAAACCTATTCCTAACAAAAATTCCATCGCACTGACTGAAAGTGCTGCCAAAAGGATATTTGGAGATGGGAATGCCGTTGGAGAAACTATCCTGTTACAACAAGGCAGGGAGCAGCTTCCCTACACGGTTGCCTCAATACTGAAGGACACTCCCGTGAACAGTAGTGTGGACTTTGATATTGTAATTCCATTTGAAAGCCACACGGAGTATCTTCCAAACCTCGACACATGGGACTCTTACAACCATTTGGTTTACTTAGAGTTGGAAGAAGGTGTTTCCCTATCCCGGTTTGAAGAAAATACTCGCTCCTTTGCCAACCTACACTATGAAAATCAGATACAAAATATGATTCGCGATGGAGCATTGCCCGATACCAACGGACAATACAAACAATTTCACCTCCTTCCCTATTCCGACGTTGCCTTTGTCTCCTATGCAACCGGTATCGCCATAGTCAACCGTACCTTCCCCTATTTAATTATGGGGATTGCCTTGCTCATCATTTTCATCGCTTGTGCCAATTTTATCAACATGAACATTGCTTTGGGAGAAAAACGGCTCAAGGAAATTGGTATGCGAAAAACCCTTGGAGCAGTTAAGCGCCAACTTTTTGGACAATTTTGGTTGGAGAGTATCTTGATTTTTGTGGTTTCCATTGTATTGGGACTGGTAGTCGCTCATTTGCTATTGGATCCTTTCAAGTCTCTTTTTAACACACAGGCAACCCTTTCCAATCTATCCAAGCCGGCTATATTGGTAGGTCTTTTTCTTTCCCTATTGTTCATTACACTCATTGCCGGCGGATATCCGGCTCTCATATTAAGCAAGCTCAACGCCATTAGGGCCCTAAAGGGCAAATGGGAAATGGGGAAGAACCGATTGCGTAACGGCCTTATTGTGCTTCAATTTGTCATTGCCATTGTTCTCATTAGCGGCACCATAGTTCTTCATGGACAAATCCAGTATATGAGAAACAAGGACTTGGGCTATAACAAGGAGCAGGTGATTTCCATTCCACTCAATGGCAAAACGGATAGCTATCGAGTGGTACAACTCCTACGGGAAGAACTTAAAAACAACCCAAACATACTTAGTGTAACCGGTGCCGATAATAATTTGGGGCGGGGAAGGGACGGTAGTTCGTCCACCAGTAAATGGCGATTTGATTATAAAGAGCGTAGTATAGGTACCAATGTCCTCACTGTTGACCACGATTATTTAAAAACCTTGGATATTCCCTTGGTTTCGGGTAGGTCTTTTAGCAAAGAATACGGCGCAGACAGTCTCAGTATAGTGATCAATGAGGCCATGGCAAAGGAATTGAACGAGAAAGACCCCCTATCCGTCAAAATCCAGGAAGACGAAGGCCCTTATACCGTCATTGGAGTATTGAAAGATTATCATTTTCAGAATATTAACAGGGAAATTGAACCACTGACCCTTTTCATGAACCAAGAAAGGGACCTCTACTATGCCTACGTCAAAGTGAGTCCCGCGGCCATCGCCGAATCTTATGATGCCATAAAGGCTGTTTGGGGAAAAGTAGAGCCGCAAGCCGAGTTTTTGGGGTCGTTTTTGGATGAAAATGTAGATCGTACATTTCGACGGGAAAAAACCATGGCCACCATTATCACAAGCGGTAGCGTCCTGGGAATTCTCTTGAGCTGTATTGGGCTTTTTGCCATGTCCATACTGGTAGTGACCCAGCGTACCAAGGAAATTGGTGTTAGGAAAGTAATCGGGGCAAGCGTATCCTCCATTACCTTATTATTGACCAAAGATTTCTTGAAATTGGTAGGCTTTGCTTTTATCATAGCCGTACCCTTGGCTTGGTTCTTTTTGAACAATTGGTTGGAGTCTTATCCCTTTCGCATCACCTTGAATCCTCTGTATTTCATAGTGGCCGGTTTTTTGGCAATGCTAATCGCTTTCTTGACGGTGGGGGCAAGAACCGTAAGGGCAGCATCGGCCAATCCCGTAAAAAGTTTACGAACAGAATAAAACCCATTAAAGATGTCAAGATGAATCCTATATTCCTAAAAATTGCCCTACGATATCTCCTAAAAAACAGGCTCTATTCCTTTATCAACATCTTAGGGCTAACGGTGGGCATTGCTTCCTTTGTTCTCATTATGCTCTACGTAAACTATGAACGCAGCTATGACACATTTAGCGGTTCGGAGCATGTGTATCGTGTGTATATGGATTATAAGACGGGAGATGTTTTTGCCCCAGGGGATGCCCAAGTCTATAATTTATCCGGCCCCACCATTAAGCAAGAATTTCCCGAAGTACTTGAGCAGGTTCGCCTGTTTCATATGGGTGGCGTTACCTTGGTAAACAAAGAGACCGTATTGGGAGAAAATGTAGGTTCTTTGGCAGACCCATCCTATTTTGACATTTTTCCCTATCCCTTGATCAAGGGGGACAAAAACACCGCTTTGGTGGAGCCCTATTCCATTATATTGACAGAATCTCTTGCGCATAAACTGTTCGGGGATGAAAACCCTTTGGGAAAAACAGTGTCCACCTTTTGGGGAAACGACGTTCCAATGACCGTTACTGGGGTCATGAAAGACGTCTCCCAGAATACCCATATGAAAAACAGTTTTCTGATTTCATTTGATACCCTCTGGACGTGGGAGATGTTCGAGGGGCAACAAGAATTGAACTGGGCCAACAACAACTTTTTCACCTATTTGAAAGTTGCTGAAAATTCCAACATTGCTGCGCTCAGAAAAAAAATCCAAGAAAACAATGCCGATGGAAAAGTGGATGAAAGGCATGACATTGAAGCTTTGGAACGTATTCATTTACACTCCAACAAACCGTATGAGGCCGAAGCCAACGGGAGTGCAAACCGGGTCAACTTTTTATCTGCCATAGCCTTGATCGTATTGTTGCTCTCATGGCTCAACTATGTAAATCTTGCCACGGCAAAATCCTTGGAAAGAGCCAAGGAAATTGGAATCCGTAAGGTGGCTGGTGCACAAAGGCTCCATTTGGTTTGGCAAATCTTTTCAGAATCAATCTTAATCAATGGCTTGGCCTTGATCATAGCCCTTACCCTCGTAGCCTTGACATTGCCTTGGTTCAATGGCTATATGGGACAAGAATTGATGGTTGCCCTCCCCAACCTATATTCCCTTTGGCCGTTTTTTGCTTTCATCTTATTGGGAACGTTCATCTCAAACCTATATCCTGCATTTATCTTGAGTGGTTACCGTCCTGCAAAAACATTGAAAGGAAAAATTCAAGGATCCTCCCAAGGCTTGCTGCTTCGGAAAGGATTGATAACCCTTCAGTTTTTGGCCACCATTGTACTTTTGATAGGGACCTTGGTCGTGGGCAAGCAGATTCGATTCCTAAAAGATCAACCCATAGGGGCACAGCTCAATGGTGTGGTCGCCCTAAGGGGCCAAATATTGGACCAACCCTCGGACTCTATAAAGAACAAGGATTTTCAGGTGCTGAAGAAGGAATTGGGCAACCTAAGTTTTGTGAATGCCGTTTCAACCGCGCAAACCTATCCCGGGGGCGGCTATAACAACCTTCCTTCTTTTATGGGAATAACCAAACCGGATGGTTCTTTTGAAGAACAGACCGTATATTATCAGTATCAGGTGGAACCCGAGTTTTTCAAAGTAATGGGCATATCATTTTTGGCCGGTGATGTGTTCCATGCCAATGCCAATGGTGGTGGGAACGACATTGTTGTCAATGAACAATTTGCAAGAAAGATGGGGTTCTCCAATGCTTCGGAAGCCTTGGAAAAAGAGGTGAAGTATTGGGGGCAGACCTGGAAGATCGTCGGGGTAATGGAAAACTATCACCACTTTGGGCTAAAAACCGTTATTCAACCAATGCTTATTCGGCCAGGCACTGCAACCAGTTCCCTTTTGGTAAAATTAGATGATTCGGCCTTAAACCCAACCCAATTGGAGTCGGCCATGGCATCTTTGCAAAGCAAATGGAAGTCTGTCTTCCCCGAGAGTACATTTGGCTATACTTTTTTGGACAAGAATTTTGAGGCCCAATACAACGATGATAAAAAATTTGGTGAGGCATTCGGCTTCTTTACCTTTCTTGCCATACTGATTGCCTTGATGGGATTGTTTGGGCTTACTTCCTATACCATTCTACAACGCAGAAAAGAAATTGGCATACGAAAGGTAAACGGCGCCACCGTGGGACAAATTCTTTCCTTGCTGAACCAAGATTTTGTAAAATGGATTGGACTTGCCTTCATCTTTGCCGTTCCCATTTCCTGGTTCGCCATGAACAGATGGCTTGAAGGCTTTGCCTATAAGACCACCATAAGTTGGTGGATTTTTGCACTTACCGGATTTTTAACCCTTTTCCTTACATTGCTTACCGTGAGTTTTCAAAGTGTACGGGCGGCTTCGGCCAATCCTGTTGAAACCTTGCGGGAAGAATAAAAATATCAATCATGCTACTACAACTCAACAACATTTTTAAATGGGTCAACTCTGGAGGCCAGCGTATTTTTTTATTAAAGGACATCAATTTTGAAGTAAAGGAAGGTGAATTTATCTCCATTATGGGGCCTTCGGGTTCCGGAAAATCCACTTTGTTGAATGTCATCGGGATGTTGGACGGGTTTGACGAAGGGGAATATCAATTTTTGGATGAACCCGTGCACTCCATCAAAGAAAAACACCGGTCCAATCTGTACAAAGAGTACATTGGTTTTGTATTCCAATCTTACCACTTGTTGGATGAACTTACGGTAAAGGAAAATCTGGAAATGCCCTTACTCTACAAAAAATATAAAGGTGCCGAACGCAAGGCCATGGTGGCCGATATGTTGGATCGTTTCAATATTGTGGGCAAAAAAGACCTTTTCCCTGCTCAACTCAGTGGTGGGCAACAGCAATTGGTGGGCATAGCCCGTGCCCTAATCTCCAATCCAAAACTGATTTTGGCCGATGAGCCCACGGGAAACCTCAACTCTAAGCAAGGGGAGGAAATCATGGAACTTTTTAAACAGTTGAATGACGAAGGCGTCACTATTATCCAAGTGACACATTCAGAGAAAAATGCGGCTTATGGTTCCCGAATCATCAATCTGTTGGATGGGCGGATGATTTAATTAAGTCCAAACCCAAGCATCAAGTTCAAAAAAGTATTCAAGAAACCAATACGATAGTGATCATTGGTATTTGAGCTTGTTCTTGAGCTTTCTAAATCAAATCTGCAAGCTCCTGTCCCACCAAGCTACCCAAGGCAACGCCCATTCCGCCGAGCCGCACACCACAGTATACGGAATTGGAAATTTGTTTTACGATGGGGGTTTTTTGGGTACCCACACCCATAATCCCGCTCCATCTTTGGTCAATTTCGAAGTCTTGATCGGGAAGGATTACCTTTTTGAGCAATTTTTCCAATGCATCTTGAATGGTATGGGTTTCCCCAAATTCCATGGTCTCTTCGGTTTGAAAATCGAGGTTTCGGCCGCCGCCAAACAAAATCCGGTCGTCTATATTCCTAAAATAGTAATAACCTTCGTCCAAATGGAACGTTCCCTTTATTTTTAGGTTTTTGATGGGCTTTGTGATCAACACCTGTGCCCTTGCTGGCTTTACCGTTTCAGATTGTACCAGTTTTGAGGCAAAACCGTTCGTCGCCACAAACACCTTTTTGGAATCAAATCCAAAGCCTTCTGCATGGATGATCACTTTACTTCCTGAATCTTCAATGTCCTTGACTTCAACCCCATTTAAAATGGGAATCTGGTTCTCATGGCATTTTTGGAGCAGGGCCTGCATCATTTTTCCGGTATCCAATTGACCTTCAAATTGATGGGTAATATAGGTGTCACGAATCCCGGAAAACCCAAATTCATTCTTGGTTTTCACAAAAGGTGGGGCTCCAAAAACAGGAAGCAACAATTGGTTCAAGTGCTCCATACTGTCCGAACAAGACGCAAACAATTCGGAATCATCCCCCAAGAAAAGTTCATGGCCTCCATGCTGTTCAAACCCGATGGCCTTGTCCCCCAAAAGCGTGCGCAGTACCTGAATGCCGTTATATCGCTTTTGGACCAGCTGCACCACTTCTTCCTCGGTATGCGCCTTTACATCAGCCAAAATTTCAGAAACGCTCCCAAAACAGGCAAAGCCAGCATTCTTGGTGCTGGCCCCTTGAGGGAGACTGCCCCTTTCCAAGACCAGAATCCTGCTGCTGGGATATTTTTCCCTTAATCGGAGTGCACAGTTAAGCCCTACAATACCGCTACCAATGATGGTAAAATCCACATGGGACAACCAAGTCTTATATTCCCAATAGCTTAGCTCCATAAAACAAAAACCCCGATAAAAAATCGGGGCTATATTTAGTCTTGATATTTGGAATCCATTTTGAACCCTTCCATGAATTTGGTGGTATAGTTCCCGGCCAAATAGTCTGGGTGATCCATCAACTGTCTGTGAAACGGAATTGTGGTTTTTACACCTTCGATCACAAACTCATCCAACGCCCTGCGCATTTTGTTGATGGCCTCTTCCCGGGTCTGGGCCGTGGTGATCAACTTGGCGATCATGGAGTCGTAGTTGGGTGGAATCATGTACCCACTGTACACATGGGTATCTAATCGGACCCCATGCCCACCGGGCGTATGAAGGGTCGTGATCTTTCCTGGTGAAGGTCTAAAATCATTGTACGGATCTTCCGCATTGATCCTACATTCAATGGAGTGCAGTTTTGGATAATAGTTCTTCCCTGAGATGGGCACACCTCCGGCAACCAGAATCTGCTCCCGGATCAAATCATAATCCACCACCTGTTCTGTAATGGGGTGCTCCACCTGGATACGGGTGTTCATCTCCATGAAGTAGAAGTTGCGGTGCTTGTCCACCAAAAACTCCACGGTTCCCGCGCCTTCGTATTTGATATATTCAGCGGCTTTTACAGCGGCTTTACCCATATCTTCCCTAAGGGAATCCGTCATAAAGGGTGACGGCGTCTCCTCGGTCAATTTTTGGTGTCTGCGTTGTACGGAGCAATCCCTTTCTGAAAGGTGACATGCCTTTCCATATTGATCGCCCACAACTTGAATCTCAATATGTCGTGGCTCCTCGATGAGCTTTTCCATGTACATTCCGCCATTGCCAAAAGCAGCTGTGGCTTCTTTGACGGCACTTTCGAAATTCTTTTCCATTTCGTCCTCGGACCAAATGGCGCGCATTCCCTTTCCACCACCACCGGCAGTCGCCTTGATCATAACGGGATAGCCCATTTTTTTGGCTTCCTTTCTGGCGTGGTCCACATCCTTAAGTAGTCCATCCGATCCCGGAACGGTGGGAACCCCTGCTTTTTTCATGGTTTCCTTGGCCGTAGCCTTGTCCCCCATTTTTTCAATCTGTTCCCCCGAAGCACCAATAAACTTGATGTCGTGCTCCGCACAGATTTTCGAGAACTTGGCATTTTCGGAAAGAAACCCATATCCGGGGTGAATGGCATCTGCATTGGTGATTTCCGCCGCAGCAATGATGTTCGGAATCTTTAAATAGGATTCGTGGCTAGGGGCCGGACCAATACAAACGGCTTCATCTGCAAAACGCACATGGAGACTTTCCTCGTCCGCCTTGGAATATACGGCAACGGTCTTTATCCCCATTTCCTTACAGGTACGAATAATTCGCAGTGCGATTTCGCCCCTATTTGCAATCAATATTTTTTTAAACATAGAACACAATCTTAAATTCTGAATTCTAAATCTTAAATGGTTTTAAACAACAGGAATCGCTGCTTAAAATTTATCATTTAAAATTCACTACGATGGATCTACCAAGAACAATGGCTGATCAAATTCCACTGGAGAAGAGTCATCAACCAATACCTTGACGATTTTTCCGGAAACTTCAGATTCGATATCGTTGAACAATTTCATGGCTTCGATCACACAAAGCACATCTCCTTGATTAATGGTACTACCCACCTCAACAAAAGCGGGTTTATCAGGAGAAGGCTTTCTGTAGAAAGTTCCTATAATGGGTGATTTAATGGTGATGTATTTGGAGTCATCGGATTTTGAAGCAGATTCCGTTGCAGGTGCCGCGGTTTCTTGAGCGGCTGGAGCCGCAGCCACAGGAGCGGCAGGTGCTTGGGCCATGGGAATTTGCTGTACAATGGTTGTCTCTGGGGTACTTGAGCTTGTACTACCGGTTCGGATGGTGATCTTAATGTCTTCCATCTCCAACTTCACCTCGCTGGCACCCGATTTGGCCACAAACTTGATTAAACTTTGAATTTCCTTAATGTCCATGGAATATGATTTTGTTAGTTGTGCTGTTTAAGAATTATAGGCCCATTTTAAATAAATGGAACCCCATGTGAAGCCTCCTCCAAAGGCGGCAAATATTAAGTTGTCTCCTTTTTTCAGTTGTTTTTCATAATCGAACAACAACAAGGGCAAGGTTGCCGATGTGGTGTTTCCGTAACGGTCAATATTGATCATCACTTTTTCCGAATCCACTCCCATCCTGTTGGCTGTGGCGTCAATGATACGTTTATTGGCCTGATGGGGTACCAACCACTGTACATCCTCATGGGAAAGATTGTTCCGCTCCATGATCAGTGCGGACACCTCAGCCATGTTGGAAACCGCAAATTTAAAAACGGATTTCCCATCTTGGTATACATAATGTTGTTTGTTCTTCACCGTTTCTTCGGACGCAGGCAAGATAGAGCCTCCTGCATCAATTTTCAAGAATTGGCGTCCAATTCCATCCGATCGTAAATACTCGTCCTGTACCCCAAGTCCTTCCTCATTGGGTTCAAAGAGTACGGCACCGGCACCATCACCAAAGATAATGCAGGTGGTACGATCGGTATAATCTAAGATCGACGACATCTTATCGGCCCCGATCACCAAAACTTTCTTGTATTTTCCTGATTCAATATAACTGGCCGCAGTTGACATTCCATACAGAAAACTGGAGCATGCAGCCTGTAAGTCATAGGCAAAGGCATTGACCGCCCCAATTTCCGAAGCCACATATGCCGCGGTCGACGCAACGGGAAGATCGGGAGTGGCCGTGGCCACCAACACAAAATCAATCTCCGAAGGGTCTACATTTCCTTTTTTAATAAGATCTTGGGCCGCCCTTATGGCCATGTACGAAGTTCCGGCGTTCTCTTCCTTCAATATTCTCCGCTCTTTGATTCCGGTCCTCGAGGTTATCCATTCATCATTGGTATCTACCATGGTTTCCAACACTTTGTTGGATAGTACGAAATCGGGAACATATCCTCCCACAGCTGTGATGGCTGCTGTTGTTTTATTCATTTTAGCGTCTCTTTTTGTCAAAAACATTGAAATTTGACCCAGAAGAGGTGAAAATTAGTCATTTTATATGACTTTTTTATCAAAACGGGGCCGTTTTTGAAATTAACTTCAGTCCATAAAAAAACTCCCGCTAGTTTGGAACGGGAGTTGGTTTATTTTGAGGGATTTGCCATTAGGCAGCAGTTTCTTCCTCTGTTTTGTCAATCAATACTTGACCTCTGTAGTACAGTTTGCCTTCATGCCAGTGTGCTCTGTGGTACAAGTGCATTTCTCCTGTTACGGAATCCTTGGCAATTGTAGGGGCTACCGCTTTGTAGTGGGTTCTTCTTTTGTCCCTTCTGGTCTTTGATGTCTTTCTTTTAGGATGTGCCATTATAAACCTATTTGTCCGTTAGTAACTTTTTTAAATCATCCCATCTGGGATCTGTTTTTTCTGATGGTTTCTTTTCTTCTTTTGGCTGCAATTCTTCCAGCTTGTCCAAGATTTCCGATTTCAACGTTCCGTCCAATACACCGGGGTGTACTCTTTTTTGAGGGACGGCCAACACCAACATCTCATAGATGTACTGTGCAATGTTGATTTGGTACTCACCATGGGGAATGATCAAAATTTCATCATCTTCATCATTGTACTCTTCCCCAAACTTGATGACCAAGTGCAAATCTGAATGGATGGGTTGGTCAAAAGGTTCGCCGGTCATGTCGCAATCCACATTCACCGTTCCCTTGGCCTCGATTCCCAATTCCATCATATTGCTCATCTTTTCCAATATGGCGGTCACCTTTACGGAAGCTCCGTTAAATTCTTGGTATTCAAAAGATTCAAAGAACGCATTGTCAATCTCGTACACAAATTCGTGTTTTCCCAACTTCAAGCCTGAAAATGGGATAAAAAACTCCTTCAGCTTCATTGTTTCTACACTTAAGGTTTGTGTACCAGCCTCTAAAGGCGGGTGCAAAGATACTACTTATTTACAAAACTGCAATTCCAACACCAACAAATATCCATCTTTGTGGAACTTTTTTAGCTCGCACGCTTGGTCTTTTGTTTTTTCAGTGGGTTTTTGCTCAATTCGATATACTCTGTACGGTTCTTGAACACTTCAATGGCCATAAAAACCGCTTCTTTAAAAGAGCTGTTGTCCGCTTGCCCTTTTCCGGCAATTTCATAGGCCGTGCCATGGTCCGGTGATGTCCTAACCTTGTCAAGTCCAGCGGTATAGTTCACCCCTTTTCCAAAGGAAAGGGTTTTAAAGGGAATAAGTCCTTGATCATGATAGGCCGCTAAAATGGCATCAAAATTCTTATGGTTGTCCGAACCAAAAAAGCTGTCTGCGGAATACGGTCCATACACCAACGTTCCCTTATTGAACAGCTCTTTGATCACCGGCTTCAAAATTTTGTCGTCCTCCTCCCCAATGGTACCGTTATCCCCGCTATGCGGATTTATGCCCAACAGAGCAATCTTTGGTTTACGGATTCCAAAATCCATTTTTAGGGATTTTTCCATGGTGGCTATCTTGTGCCTCACCAAACTTGGAGTTATGGCCTGAGCCACATCCTTAACGGCAATATGGTCCGTGAGCAACCCTACGCGAAGGGTGTCTGCCACCATGAACATAAGGCTTTCCCCGTTCAATTCTTGGGCCAGATAATCGGTATGCCCGGGAAATTTAAAATCGTCGGACTGTATATTGTTTTTGTTGATGGGTGCCGTTACCAGAACGTCAATACTTCCATCCTTTAAAGCGGAAACCGCCGCCCGAAGTGATCTAATGGCATAGGTGCCTCCTTCCTGTGTGGCCTGTCCGAATTCAATTTTCGGTACTTCTTTCCAAACATTCACAATGTTGATCTTTCCTTCCACGGCTTGGGATGCATCCCTAACCCCGTTGAATGTCATCTCGATTCCCAAATCCGATTTCTGCTGGGAAACGGTTTTGTTCGATGCAAAAATAATTGGGGTGCAGAAGTCCAACATCCGTGGGTCTTCAAATGTTTTTAGGGCAACTTCACACCCAATTCCATTTATGTCCCCAATGGAAATCCCCAGTTTTATTTTTTGATTTTCCTTCATATAATCACTGCCGTTATGGCTACTTTTGCATTACAAAACTAGTCAATTAATAAGACACATGTTCACAGGTATCATAGAGACTTTGGGGAAAGTTGAAAAGCTTGAAAAAGAAGGGGGCAATTTGCATATTACCCTGTCCTCCAATATTACATCGGAACTGAAGATAGACCAAAGCGTTTCACACAATGGGGTATGCCTTACCGTTGTGGCCATAAAAGATAACTTATACACCGTGACCGCCATTGAAGAGACCTTGATCAAGAGCAATATAGGGGACTTAAAGACTGGTGATGTGGTAAATTTGGAACGTGCCATGGTCTTAGGGGCTCGATTGGATGGCCATATTGTACAGGGACATGTGGACCAAACTGCCCAATGCACTTCCATGGAACAAAAAGATGGTAGCTGGGTCTTTGGGTTTCAGTACGATTCCAGCTTGAACAATGTAACCATTGAAAAAGGTTCCATAACCGTGGACGGTGTAAGTTTGACCGTGGTTGATTCCAAAAAAGACGGCTTTAGCGTAGCCATCATTCCATATACTTTTGAACATACCCGTTTCAATACCTATATAATAGGTACATCGGTCAACTTGGAGTTCGATGTGGTTGGAAAATATGTGGCCCGCTTGATGGAACTTCGACAATAATGTTGAAAAATCCTCGCCTTATACTTTTATAAAAATCTTCCGCTTGTACAATACGTAGGCTAAAAGGCAGTAAAATGAAACTACCGTCAAACCATACAACAGGGATGAGAGTTTCATGGACATAAAATCGTGCACATAAATGGTCTGGAACAGCCATCCGTGCAAGGAGTTTTCACCATCCACCTTAATCAACCCGAACAGTTTACTGATGAAACTGGACAAGAAATACACCACAATGGCATTGGCTCCGGCGTATTTAAAGATACTTCCGAATTTTATTCCTTTAACGTCGGTGAGGTGATAAATAATCGCCAATACGATGTTGGCCCATCCTGCCGTTACCAACACAAAGCTACTGGTCCATAATGCCTTGTTGATGGGGAATACCAAATCCCAAACGTGGCCCAGAACCAAAAATGCGCCTCCCAAACCGAATAAAATGGTGGTTTTCTTCTCTTGTTTTGACGTCAATATCAATCCAGTAAAAATCCCCAACAATGAACTCACTATGGCCGGAAGGGTGCTTAAAAGTCCTTCGGGGTCGTAATCTGTTTTCCACATATGAGAGCCAAACACGTTTAAGTCCACATAGTTAGCCAAGTTGTTCGGTGCCCTTTCCAAAGTGGATGCCACCCCTTGAACCGGGACAAAAACCATGAGCAACCAATACCCGATCAACAAGATTCCAGAAACGGCAACAAGTTTTTTCCAGTCCAAATTGATAAATAGGATGGAGGCAAAGAAAAACACTACCCCAATCCGTTGCAAAACCCCAGGGAACCTAATGTTTTCAAAATCCTTGAAGAAAGGGAAGCTCAAAGTAAAGGCTCCCAAGAATATACCCAGCCCGATCAATTTTAAGCTTCGAATCGTGATTTTCTTGTAGGTGCTGGAATCTGTCTTTTTATTTTGATAGGCCAACGCAATGGAGGTTCCCACAATAAAAAGGAAAAAAGGGAACACCAAATCCGTTGGTGTGTACCCATGCCATTGTGCATGCAATAATGGGGCATACACATGCCCCCATGTTCCCGGGGTATTCACCAATATCATCAATACGATGGTCATTCCCCTAAAAATATCTACGGATAAAACCCTGTTTTTCATAGTGCTGTTGTTATAAGATGTTATCCTTGATCCTACCCCAAGCCTTAATCAGGAAAAATCCGGAAACAAGGGCAACACCGGTCAAAATGAGAGCCAATTGGGTTTCTTGATAAATCCAATATCCCGTTGCGAACATAATGGAGTAGATTAAAACCACACCCAACAGCATGGCCGTGATTCCCGCAGGAACACTCCATTTTTCATTGCTCTTGACGATTTCTACATTCTCAGCGTCTGCTTCATCCACAATCTTTTTCCAACCCGGTCCTCCAGGCTGAATCTTGAGGTAGAAACTACGTAAAACTTCTTTGCTTTCCGGTTGTGTCACAAACGTAGCCGTTAACCAAATGATTGATGTGACCACCATAATAAATGGTAAGTCTGCCCATTCTGGGAACACCCCGGTTTCAGGCGCAAAAAGGATTTCTCGCAACGATGTGGTCTCCAAAAGAACAGCTAAAATCCCTGAGGAAAACATCGCCGTGATTTCACTCCAAGCATTGATACGCCACCAAAACCATCGTAGAATAAAGATAAGCCCCGTTCCTGCTCCAAAAGACAGCAATAGGTTGAACACGCCCATGGCATCTTGTAGTGCCAAAGCCAAAAATGCACTTAACACCATCAATATTACCGTGGATAGTCTTCCCACATTTACCATTTGTTTCTCCGTAGCGTTCGGGTTTATCTGCTGTTTGTAAAAATCATACACAATATAGGAAGAGCCCCAGTTCAACTGTGTGGAGATGGTACTCATATAAGCCGCCACCAAAGAAGCCAAAACAATTCCCAAAAGACCCGTGGGCAATTTGGTCATCATGGCTGAATAGGCCAAATCGTGTCCCAGTTTATCTTCTGTTACATTTGGAAAAGCTTCATGGATACTGGCAATGTCCGGATATACCACCAAAGAGGCCAGTGCTACCAAAATCCATGGCCAAGGACGCAAGGCATAGTGCATGATATTGAAGAAGAATGTGGCTCCAATGGCATGGTTCTCATCTTTTGCTGCCAACATCCGTTGTGCAATGTAACCACCACCACCGGGTTCCCCTCCAGGATACCACGAACTCCACCATTGTACCGCCAATGGAATGATCAAGGCCGTTATCAACGCTTTCTTGTCACTAAAATCGGGAAGGATACTTAGCTTTCCTTGTACATTTTCATTTTCCAAAATGGATTGAATTCCACCAACCTCTGGAAGATTCACCAGATACACGGCAGCCCCAATGGCACCACCCATGGCCACAAAAAAGAGTAGAAAATCACTGTAAACCACTCCCTTAAATCCTCCAAGGGCGCTAAAAATAACCGTTATAAGACCAGCACTGACAACGGTTACCCAAGGGTCCAGCCCCAGCATAACTCCACCAATCTTAATGGCCGCCAAGGTAACGGAGGCCATGGTGATCACATTAAAAAACACCCCTAGGTAAATGGCCCGGAACTTCCTTAAAAAACTTGCCGCCTTTCCGCCATATCTGATTTCATAAAACTCCAAATCCGTATTTACGTTGGATTTCCGCCATAACTTGGCATATACAAACACGGTGAGCATTCCCGTCAACAGAAAACACCACCATCCCCAGTTTCCGGAAACACCATTGGAACGGACCAAATCGGTCACCAAATTGGGCGTATCCGTGGAAAATGTGGTTGCTACCATGGAAAGTCCCAATAACCACCATGGCATGGTTCTTCCTGATAAAAAGTATTCTGATGAGCTTTTTCCTGATTTCTTGGAAACATAAATTCCTATGAAAAGGACAATAGCGAAAAATGTAAAGATTATGGCATAATCTAAGGTTTGTATATCCATTGGTTTGGTTTTGGTAAGAACCAAAGATAGTTTTTTTAGGTTACTTTTGTACTCCACCAAATGTTTTGGATGTTTCTCTCCCTTCCCTCCGAAATCTCTATAATGGCATGGGCCATGGCCGCCACGGCAGTTTTTTTAATGGGAGCTTCCAAAGCCGGTCTCAAGGGCATGTCCATACTCAATGTTACCCTCATGGCCTTAGCCTTTGGCTCCAAGGCTTCTACAGGAATATTCATGCCTTTATTGATTGTTGGTGATATTATTGCTGTTATCTATTATAATAGACATACCCAGTGGAAATACATTCTCAAGTTTATTCCGTGGATGGTGTTGGGCATCCTTGTTGGTGTTCTTGTTGGAAAAGACTTGCCGGAAGTGGAGTTCAAATGGGGCATGGTCACCGTTATTTTTATCAGTTTGGGCCTTTTATATTGGTGGGACCGAAGAAAATCCACCCATGTTCCCACCCATTGGATGTTCGCCGGTTCCATGGGAATCATGGCGGGGATATGTACCATGATCGGAAACTTGGCAGGGGCTTTCACCAACATCTTCTTCCTGGCTATGCGATTGCCCAAAAACCAGTTTGTGGGTACCGCGGCATGGCTCTTTTTCATTACCAATCTTTTTAAACTTCCCTTTCACATTTTTGTGTGGAAGACCGTTACCATGGAAACTTTGTGGGTAGATGTAAAACTCATCCCGGCCATTTTAGCGGGCATTTATGTGGGAATTCGACTGGTAAAAATCATCCGTGAGGGGTTTTTCCGGAAAATGATTCTCGTGCTTACGGCCTTGGGGGCCTTGCTTTTATTGTTCCGATAAATTTTAACAAAAAACCCACCTTCTTTTTTAAGAAGATGGGTCCATGTTTTTAAACTCTGTTGTATTTAATCAATGGCAACGGGAAGTGCCACATTGGCCCACTCCATGGTAAATCCATCATTGGTAATGGTATAGGTCAATTGTTCCTTGGCTTGGGAAGCTTTCTTTGGTGATGCTTTAACCCGAAGCACATCGGTCGACTTGTTTTCCTTATCATATTCGGTCAAAGTCAACCCTTCAACAGAAGAGCCGCTGCGTCCATGATTAGAATTAAAAATTACGGTCCAATCCCCTTTGCTGGGCACAAAGAACAAGGCATAAGTGCCGGCGGAAAGCTTTTCCCCTCCAACCGTAATGTCCTTGTCCGTGGTAAAGGTTGTCGCCATATTAGCTCCTGCCCGCCAGACTTTATCATAGGTAACAAGACCTCCAAAAATTTCACGTCCTCGCATGGAAGGACTGTTATAGGTAATCTCGATTGACGCATCAGCTACCTTTCCCTTAACACTTTTATAGGGGCTCTTTTGTGCAAGACTACACATACTGAAAAGAATGGTTAGGGTAAACAGGCTGGCCCAACGGACCGAAGTTTTAAGTTTTCTCATGGGTTTTGGTGTATTAAATCAGTTGAAACATTACAATTTTGTCTAAAGATACGGATACTGGTATAATCCAAAATGGTTCGTTTCACTACCCGTATTTGGCCTTGAATTTTCTTTCAATCCGTTGCAAAATCAACATATATTGTTGTCTTTGTTATGAAATGGAGACGGAAATGACCTTACTCATGGTCTTTATACGAATATAACATGGGTCCCCCCTTTACTCCAGGTTTTTTTTCGCCTGTATTTTTAAGAATATCCATTTGGAAAATGCGCTTTCTAAAATTGCGTTTGTCCAATTCCAGACCCAAAATGTTCTCATAAAGATTCTGCAGTTCTGGCAGTGTAAATTTCTGTGGAAGCAATTCGCCAACCACAAGGGTATCCTTTAAGTTCTTTTTAAAGAATTGATGCGCATCACGGATAATTTGGTTGTGATCAAACCCAAGATTGGCCGGGATTTTGTCCAAATCAAACCAATCAATCTGCTCCACACCCCGTTTTAAGGTCAAGGGATGGTTCTCCGGTTTTACCAAAGCATAAAAGGATATGGTGATCACTCTTTTTGTGGGGTGGCGCTCTATATCAGAATACGCTCTTACCTGTTCAAAATGGATATTTTCAAATCCAGTTAGGGCAAACAATATCTTTTGGGCGCAATCTTTTAGGGTTTCATTGGCCTGTAGGGCCCCTCCGGGCAACATCCAATGATCGGTAAAGTTGCCCACGGATCTTTTGGTCAGTAAAATCTTCAATCGGTTGTCCACATATCCAAAAACAGCAATGTCCGTGGTCATGGAACATTCATAGGAATCTTCGTTTACTTGATAATCATTGAGCCCATTGAGTGTTGCTTCCGATAAATCTTCTTTCATTTTTTTTTTCGCCAAAAAATTCTAATTTAGTAACTGTGTATAAATGACACAGAAATTGTTTTGGTCACTATCAAACCTTAAAATTACAGAAAAGGCCCATGAATCAACCTAAATATAGAGAATTAGACGGCAAAGTAGTTGTCATTACGGGAGGAGGAGGCGTCCTCGGCAGTGCTTTGGCCCTATCCATTGCAGATCAGGGAACCAAAGTGGCCATCCTTGACCTAAAGGAAGAGGCTGCTCAGGAAATCGCAAAAAAAATAAACGCCAATGGCGGTACGGCAATCGGAGTTGGTGCCAATGTGCTTGAAAAGGAATCCCTCATCAAAGCAAGGGACATCATAAAAGAGCAATGGGGAAGTTGTGATATCCTCATTAACGGGGCCGGAGGTAACCACCCCAAGGGCACTACCACAAAGACCCATTTTTTTGAAGAGGATATAAATCCACCTGAAGACTTGACGACCTTCTTTACCTTGGACCCCAAAGGCATCCAGTTTGTGTTTGACCTTAACTTTATTGGGACCCTTTTACCTACCCAAGTATTTGCAGAGGATATGGTTGGGAAAAAAGACACGGTGGTTTTGAACATCTCTTCCATGAATGCCTTTAGACCCTTGACCAAGATACCGGCCTACAGTGCGGCCAAAGCCGCAGTAAGCAATTTTACGCAGTGGTTGGCCGTGCATTTGGCTCCCGTTGGGGTTCGGGTAAATGCCATAGCCCCCGGTTTCTTTTTAACCGATCAAAACAGAAGTTTATTGACCCAAAAAGACGGGTCGCTTACCCCCCGTGGAAATACCATCTTGAAACATACTCCCATGAACCGGTTTGGAGAACCGGACGATTTGGTGGGAACCGTACTTTGGTTGATGGGCAATGGATCAAAATTTGTAACCGGAATTGTGGTGCCCATTGATGGGGGCTTCAGTGCATATAGCGGCGTATAAGATATGGGATTGGAACAAACATGGAGGTGGTACGGGCCCAATGACCCGGTTACCCTCGCGGATATAAAAATGGCAGGTGCCACAGGAATTGTCACGGCATTGCACCATATTCCCAATGGGGAGGTGTGGCCCGTTTCAGAAATAGAGGAACGCAAGAAGCAGCTCCAAGCGTATGGGTTTACGTGGTCCGTGGTGGAAAGCATCCCTGTACACGAGGATATTAAAAAGCGCACTGGAGACTTTGAACGCTATATTGAAAATTATAAAGAGAGCATCAAAAATCTGGGGCAATGTGGAGTGGACACCGTCTGCTACAATTTTATGCCCGTACTGGACTGGACCCGTACCGATTTGGCCCATCAAATGCCTGATGGATCATCGGCTCTTCGGTTTGACAAAGCTGCCTTTGCCGCATTTGAACTGTTTCTTCTTAAAAGACCGGGTGCGGAAGAAGACTATACCCAAGAGGAAATTAAACTGGCACAAGAAGCCTACGAAAAAATGGACGGAGCTTCCAAGGAGAAACTCATCCGTAATATCATTGCTGGCTTGCCCGGTGCGGAAGAGGGCTATACTTTGGAGCAATTCCAAAATGTGTTGGACGCCTACAAGCACATCGGACCAGAACAATTACGGGAAAACCTGCACGCTTTTGTCAAAGCCATAGCCCCAACTGCTGAAGAGGCCGGGGTATTCCTGACCATTCACCCTGATGATCCTCCTTTCCCAATTTTGGGATTGCCCAGGGTCATGAGTACTTTACAAGATGCCAAAGATCTCATCAACGCCCACAACAGTCCGCACAATGGAATTTGTTTCTGTACGGGTTCATTTGGGGTTCGTGAAGACAATGATTTGGTCAACATGGCCAACCAATTGGCTGACCGAATCAACTTTATCCACCTAAGAAGCACCAAACGGGATGACCAAGGAAATTTTTACGAAGCAGACCATTTGGATGGTGACGTGGACATGTACGGTGTGCTAAAAGAACTATTGACGGAGCAGGCCAAAAGAACACAGACCAACCGGCCCGACCGGCGTATGCCCATGCGGCCCGATCATGGGCACCAGATGTTGGACGATTTGGGCAAAAAAACCAACCCTGGATATTCTGCCATAGGTCGTTTACGGGGATTGGCCGAATTACGGGGGTTGATGTTGGGCATTGAAAAATCGGGAATATGAGTTTTATCCACGAAGATTTTCTGTTACAGACCCCATATGCCCAAGAGCTGTACCACAGCTATGCCAAGAATATGCCCATTATTGATTATCACAACCATTTGACTCCAGAGCTTTTGGCCAATGATGGTCACTATCCAAATATGGCCCGGGCCTGGTTGGACGGTGATCATTACAAATGGAGGGCCATGCGTGCCTTGGGAATCGAGGAGAAATACATCACCGGCAATGCATCCGATCAAGACAAGTTTTTAAAATGGGCCGAAGCCGTACCCTATTTGGTGCGGAACCCTCTCTACCATTGGACCCATTTGGAGCTGCAACGCTTTTTTGGAATCACGGATTTACTGTCCAAGGACAACGCCCTTGAAATCTATCAAACCACTTCTGCCAAGCTACAGGAGAAGTCGTGTTCAGCTTTGGGAATGCTACAAAAAATGAATGTTGAGGTGGTCTGCACCACTGATGACCCCATAGATGATTTGCGATTTCACCAAAAATCCAGAAAAGCAGGTCATCACCCAAAAATGTTGCCGGCCTTTCGTCCGGATAAGGCTTATGCCATTGAGAACCTTACCGCGTATAAAAGCTATTTGGAGCAACTGTCCGATGCTTCCGGTATAACCATATCTTCTTATTCCGATGTGCTGGAAGCCCTAAAAAATCGGATTGCTCATTTCCATGAAAACGGGTGCCGATTGGCAGACCATGGTTTGGAACAGTTGTATTTTTTTGAGGAAGGAACCTATGATATTGAGGCCATTTTCAAAAAAATAGGTTTAGGGCAACGCTTGGGAACAGGAGAACTCCATTATTATAAGTTTCAAACTTTGGTTTTTCTGTGTAGGGAATATCACTCCCTGGGCTGGGCACAACAGTTTCATTTGGGCCCTTTGCGCAATGTCAACCAAAGCATGCTGGACAAATTGGGTCCAGACACGGGCTTTGATTCCATTGGCGATAAGGAACAAGCGTATCCCTTAGGTAAGTTTTTGAACCTTTTGGAGAGCACTGATCAACTGGCAAAGACTATTTTATATAACTTGAATCCATCACAGAATGAGGTTTTTGCCACCATGGCCGGAAACTTCAACAGAGGTGGAATCAAGGGAAAGATTCAGTACGGTTCTGGCTGGTGGTATTTGGACCAATTGGATGGGATGGAAAAACAAATCAACACCCTATCCAATTTAGGCGTGCTCAGCACCTTTATAGGTATGCTGACCGATTCGAGAAGCTTGTTGTCCTTCCCAAGGCATGAGTATTTCAGACGGTTGCTCTGCAATATTTTGGGGAATGACATCCAAAAAGGATTATTGCCTGCAGACCTATCGCATTTGGGCAGTATTGTGCAGGATATCTGCTACAACAACGCCAAGGACTATTTCAATTTTGATACCATATGAAAGGATTGAAAACACAATGAGATTCTACACTTCCATATTGCTTTGGGTAGGCCTTATGCTATTTCTGATGGGATGTCAGGCAGACAATGGGGTCAAAACCATAAAACTGGCACACGGCTTGGATGTCAATCATTCCGTTCACAAAGCCTTGGTAAAGATGGGTGAAGACCTTGAAGAGATTTCCAAGGGTAAAATGACGGTTGAAATCTATCCTAACCAGCAATTGGGCACCGAACGTCAAATTGTTGAATTATTGCAGATTGGAAGTTTGGATATGACCAAGGTCTCTGCCGCCACGCTTGAAAATTTTGCACCAAAGACCCGGGTTTTGGGACTTCCCTACCTATTTAGGAGCAGGGAACATTCCTTTAAGGTGTTTGATGGCCCTATTGGCGAGGAATTACTGAACGATGGTAAAAAATACTGGCTAAAGGGACTTGGTTTTTACGATGCGGGCAGCCGTAGTTTCTACACCAAGGAAAAAGCAATTGAAAGTCCCGATGACCTAAAAGGGCAAAAAATCAGGGTAATGCCCAGTGTCACCGCCATGGAGATGGTTCGCGGGTTTGGGGGATCACCCACACCCATTTCATGGGGAGAACTGTATACTTCCTTGCAACAGGGCGTTGTGGACGGGGCGGAAAACAACCCTCCCAGTTTCTACCTCTCCAAACACTACGAAATATGCAAATACTATTCCCTGAACGAACACACCTTTTCCCCGGATATCATTTTGGTGGCCACCCATTTCTGGGACAAGCTTTCGGAACAGGAACAAAGCTGGCTGCAACAGGCTGTGGATGCATCCGTAGTATATCAAAGAGAGTTGTGGGCAAAAGCCGAGGCTGAAGCGCTGGATGCTGTTCAAAAGGCAGGGGTAAAAATCATTAAACCAGACAAGTCCCTTTTTTCAAAAGAGACGGAAAGGGTGTATGAAAAATATAAGGCAGACGAGACGCTGTCTAAATTGATACAACAAATAAAAGCCGTTGAATGACCATGAATGCCAAGAAAACCATAGATAACGTATTGGGCGGTGCATTGATCATCATCATGTCTGCCATGGTCCTCAATGTGCTTTGGCAAGTTTTCACCCGCTTTGTAATGGGAACGCCAAGCTCGTTTACGGATGAATTGGCACGATACCTCATGATCTGGGCCGGAATATTGGGAGCGGCCTATGTGGCAGGGAAAGATATGCACGTAGCCATTGATGTACTGCCCCAAAAGTTTAACAAATCCATTCAGAAGAGACTGTCGGCTGCAGTTAAAGTTGCGGTAATCCTTTTTGCGTTATCGGTAATGGTGATTGGAGGCATTCGTTTGGTGTACATCACTTTTGTATTGGAACAGTTGTCGCCCGCCCTTCAAATACCATTGGCCTACGTGTATTTGGTCATTCCCATAAGCGGCCTGCTGATTGTCTACTATAAGATTACGGACATTTTAAATAAAAGCGAATAATGGAATATCTGCCCATCTTGGTGTTGTTGATAAGCTTTATTGGTCTTTTGGCCATAGGCGTTCCCGTGGCTTGGAGCATTTCCATTTCTGCTTTACTGACCATGTTGGTCAGCATTCCTTTTTTACCGGCAACGACCACCTTGGCCCAACGGATGGGCGTGGGCTTGGATAGTTTTGCGCTTTTGGCCATCCCTTTCTTTATCCTTGCCGGAAACTTAATGAACAAAGGGGGCATGGCGCATCGTTTGATTGCTTTTGCCAAAACCTTGGTAGGTGCGCTTCCCGGCGGACTTGCCTTGATCAACATAACCGCCGCCATGCTTATGGGTGCCATAGCAGGTTCTGCCATGGCATCAGCCTCTGCCATGGGCAGTATTTTGGGTCCTGAGATGGAAAAAGAGGGCTATTCCAAAGAATTTGGTGCCGCAGTGAACATCACTTCGGCCACTACGGGCCTGATTATCCCCCCTAGCAATATCCTGATTGTGTATTCCTTAGCCAGTGGAGGCGTTTCCATTGCGGCCTTGTTTTTGGCAGGCTACATCCCAGGCATTCTTGCTGGAGTGTTTTTGATGATCGTGGCCATGATCTGGGCCAAAAGAAAAGGATATACCGGACACGCCAAAAAAGGAGATTCAGGCATTCTGGCAGTCGTAAAGACCTTTGTGGATGCTTTTCCAAGTCTATTGTTATTGGTCATCGTTATCGGAGGTATTGTGGCAGGCATATTCACGGCCACGGAAGCATCGGCCATTGCCGTGCTCTACTCGTTGATTCTCGGGTTTGTTTACAAGGAAATTTCCTTTAAAAACCTACCCAATATTTTATTGGATTCCTCCGTGACCACGGCTATGGTGTTGTTGTTGATAGCGGCTTCCATTGGCATGTCATGGGCCATTTCCTATGAAAATATCCCCCAGGCCACCAGCGATGTGCTCTTGGGAATCAGTGATAATGTGGTCGTGGTCCTACTGATCATCAATGCCATTTTATTGTTTGTGGGCATCTTTATGGACATTACCCCGGCCGTCCTCATTTTCACCCCTATCTTTTTGCCTGTTGTTACCAAATTGGGCATCGATCCCATCCATTTTGGTATCATCATGATATTCAATCTATGTATTGGTCTCTGCACGCCTCCCGTAGGTTCCGTCCTCTTTGTGGGCGTAGGCGTGGCCAAAACCTCGATCCAAAAAGTCATAAAGCCCCTTTTACCCTTGTTTTTGGCCATGATTGCCGCGCTGTTGTTGATTACCTATGTCTCTCAACTGACCTTGTGGTTGCCTAGCCTATTCGATGTATAAAAAAGAAAAAATGAATCATTTAAACTCTAGAAAAGTGAAGAATAGCCAAAAAATCCTGAGTAGGATAACCGTACTGCTGACCTTGGCCTTAATGGCCAGTTGCAACCAAAAACCCAAGGATGATACCCCCTGGGTACCCCTGTTTGATGGAGAAAACCTCGAAGGGTGGACCGTAAAGGGAGGAACTGCCGAGTATTCGGTGGAAAATGGTGCCGTTGTGGGCACGACCAAACACAACACGCCCAATACATTCCTCACCACGGATGCCTTATATGGTGACTTTATCTTGGAGTTGGACTATTTGGTAGATTCTACCATGAACTCTGGCATCCAGATACGCAGTAACAGCATTCCAGAGTATCAGAACGGACGTGTCCATGGATATCAAATCGAGATTGATCCTTCCGACCGAGCTTGGAGCGCAGGTATCTATGATGAGGGCCGAAGAGGATGGTTAAACCCCCTTACGGAAAACGAGGCTGCACAAAAAGCTTTCAAACAGAATGAATGGAACCACTATCGTATTGAGGCCATAGGCGATACCCTAAAAACATGGATCAATGGGGTTCCTGCGGCCCATCTTATTGATGATGCCACCGCCACGGGATTTATCGCCCTTCAGGTGCACAGTATTGGTGAAAACCAAAAAGCGGGCACGGAGATACAATGGAAAAACATCCGGATCGTAACCGAAAACCCTGAAAAATACGCAACGGAATCGCCCATACCCCCCATCATTACCAAAAATCAACTTATTGCCGAGGACAAGAAGAGCAATTGGGAAATGCTTTGGGACGGAGAGACCACGAATGGATGGCGTGGAGCAAAATTGGACCATTTTCCCGAGAAGGGATGGATCATTGAAAATGGGGAATTGACCGTACTTTCCACAGGGGGAGGTGAATCTGAAGCCGGTGGGGACATTGTCACAGAGAAGCAATATGACAATTTTGAGCTAAAACTGGAATTCAAGATTACCGAAGGGGCCAATAGCGGCATCAAATATTATGTGAATACGGATTTGAACAAGGGAGAAGGTTCCTCCATTGGATTGGAATTCCAAATTTTGGACGATGCACGTCACCCAGATGCCAAACTCGGAAACCATGAAGGCAGTCGAACCCTGGCCTCCCTTTATGATCTGATCCAAGCCGACCCCAACAAATACGTAAAACCCATTGGGGAGTGGAACACAGCCCTCATCAAATCCAACAACAACCATGTGGAGCATTGGCTCAATGGAATGAAGGTTTTGGAGTATGAGCGCAAAAGCGATGCCTATAGAAAATTGGTCTCCGAAAGCAAATATGTTACTTGGCCCCAATTTGGGGAAGCAGGCAAAGGAAATATCTTATTGCAGGACCACGGAGATCGAGTATCGTTCAGAAATATAAAAATCAGACAACTCTAAACATAACAGTATGGGAACGAGAAGAAACTTTATCAAAAAAACAACAGCAGGGACAACAGGTTTGGCCTTTGCTGGAATTTTGATGCCCAACTCTGGTTTTTCCAGTATTCTAGGGGCCAATGACCGCTTGGGTGTAGCTGTAATCGGAGTACGTAGTAGGGCCAAGGCTCATGTCATTGCCATCCACCAAGATGCCAATGCAAGGATCCTGTACAATTGCGATGTAGATGACACCATTATTGAGGAACACAATGCATGGTGCCAGCAAAACATTGGCTATATCCCCAAAGTGGAAAAGGATTTTAGAAAAGTATTGGAGGACAAGGATGTGGATGCCGTGTTCATTGCCACCCCGGAACACTGGCATGCCCCTATGGCCATCATGGCCCTACAAGCCGGAAAACACGTTTATGTGGAAAAGCCCTGTAGCCATAATCCTTATGAAAATGACCTTTTGGTGGCTGCCCAGAAAAAGTACGGGAAGAAAGTGCAGATGGGTAACCAGCAGCGCTCTGCCAAAACTTCGGCATCAGCAATTACGGATATCCGCAATGGGGTCATCGGAGAGGTCTACAAAGGAGAAGCCTATTATTCCAATAACCGGGGATCCATTGGAAAAGGGAACAAAATCAGTGTCCCTACTACCTTGGATTGGGGATTGTGGCAAGGCCCAGCCCCAAAAGAAGACTATCGGGACAACGTACATCCGTATAATTGGCACTGGTTCAGGACTTGGGGAACAGGTGAAATACACAACAATGGCACCCATGAAATAGATATCTGCCGTTGGGCCTTGGGAGTGGACCTACCCTCGACCGTAACCTCTTTTGGAGGAAAATATACTTATGATGATGACTGGGAGTTTGTCGATAATCAACAAGTGACCTATACCTTTCCCGGAAATAAGTTTATCACTTGGACAGGACACAGTCGAGGCATTATGAAACCGGAACGCCCAGGAAGAGGCGCAACCATTTACGGAAGCAAAGGAACCATCCAGCTCGACAGAAATTTCTATAAGCTATTCGATTTGGCAGGAAATCCCGTAAAACTTGAGTACGAACGTTCGCAAAGTGCCACCACCAATACACAAGGCATCGGGGGCTTGGATGTGGATCATGTGGCCAATTTTTTCAATGCCATCAGAAAAGATGGGTCTTTAAACTCTGACATCAACGATGCCAGTGTTTCCACCATGCTTTGCCATTTAGGCAATATGGCGCAAGATGCAGGGCGTACCTTGGAAATCGATACCAAAACAGGAAAAGTACTCAATGACAACGCCATTATGGAGAAAAGCTGGAAACGGGAATATGCAAAAGGATGGGAACCTAAATTGTAACCTATGAAACGAAGAGATTTTGTAGCAAAGACCGGAATGGCCGTAGCGGGAATATCCGCAATACAAGCGTCTCCCTTATATCCTTCAAAAAATGATGTGGTCCGCATTGGTGTTATTGGAACGGGCTCTAGGGGCGGAGGTCTCATTCCGCACATCAACGACATTCAAGGTCTTGAGGTGGCCGCGTGTTGCGATGTGTTGCCCTTTAGACTGGAAAGCGGCATGGCCAAAGTTGAAGGCAAAGCAAAACCATATTCCGATTACAGGGCCCTTTTGGATAATCCCTCTATTGATGCCGTCTTGATCGCCACTCCCTTGAGTGAACATGCCCATATTGCCATTGATGCTCTTGATGCCGGAAAACATGTGTATTGTGAAAAGACCATGGTAAAAGGATATACCGCCATACAAAACGTGGTAAAAAAAGCATCGGAATCAAAAACGATTTTCCAAACCGGTCACCAATACCACAGCTCCCGGCTATATACCCATGTGGTGGACTTAATAAAAAACGGGAAAATTGGGGAAATTGCTGCCATTGAATGCCAATGGAACCGAAATGGCAATTGGCGAAGACCCGTGCCAAGCCCTGAGTACGAAAGAGCTATAAATTGGCGCATGTACCAAGAGTTTTCCGGAGGGTTATTGGCCGAATTGTGCTCCCATCAACTCGATTTTGCCAACTGGCTACTGGATGCTGAACCCATCAAGGTTATGGGGGACGGGGGTATTGATTATTGGAAGGATGGTCGGGATATCTTCGACAACGTTCATATGATCTATACGTACCCCAATGGAGTCCGGGCCAAGTATACCTGTCTCACGAGCAACTCCAAGGACGATTATCTCATCAAAGTAATGGGAGATAAAGGTACCATCACTATTGACTACACCAAAGCTTGGTTTTATCCCGAAAAAAAGGAGGAATACAGAGAAGTTGGGGAGGTTGATGGAGTTTCAGGGGCCACCATCAAATGGGATCAAAGCAAGGGTATTCCCATTGAAGTGGAACATTTGGACCCCAGCAAACAGGCTTTGCTCGACTTTAGAACAAACATTATGGACAACACCATGCCAAAATCCAATGCAATTAGCGGGGCCAAGGCAGCCATATGCGTCCAAATGGGATTGGATGCGTTACACAAACAAGAAATCGTCCCCTGGAATTCCAGTATCCTCCCATAGGTATACAAATCCATGAATTAGAAAAGGTTTGCCCATTACGGGGTTGTTCCCAACAATCCACAAAAATGCCGGATAGCGTTATAAATTGCGTAGGTCATTTATTGACCTGAGCTGGTTATTTCCTTATTTTTAGGTAATAACCAAACCAAAATTATGAAACGAAGATCTTTTCTTAACAGTAGCATGGCCTTACCCTTTCTTCATGTGGGTCTAGGGGGTAGGACTTTTGTGGATGACGAGACCATGGTCGTTGAAAAGTCCCAAAAAGGACGCCCCCATGAGGGCAAAGTATTGGCCGCAATCCAACCCCATTCCGATGATGTTCCCATCTTTGCCGGCGGCACCGTGGCAAAGCTCATCAACGAGGGGTATACGGGCTATCTCATACGAACCACCAATGATGACCATGCAGGAAAGGGAGATACCTTTGGCGAGCTTATCGGCAACAATGAGCGTGATAACGAAGCCGTTGCCAAAGCTTTGGGCCTGAAAAAGACATACGACCTGCATTATCGAAACCACAGAATGGATAATATTAGCCCCGTTGAACTCAGGGCAAGACTGGTTTTTTTGATCAGAATGCTAAAAATCGATACCATTATCACCTATGACCCTTGGGGCCACTATGAGGAAAACCCGGACCATTATGTTACAGCCAGAGCGGTTGAGGCTGCAAGGTGGATGGCAGGAGGAGGCAGGGATTATCCTGAGCATCTGGATGCAGGAATCCAACCGCACTTGGTCAAGGAACTCTACTATTTTGCCCGTGGGCCCCAACTTGTAAATCGGATTGTGGATATTTCCGATCATATAGATACCAAGGTGGCCGCCAATAGGGTAAACATTACACAAGGGCCTGCCGGGGAAAACGGTTCAAGATTAAGGGAGCGCCTTCTCAAGGAAGGAAAGAAGCTGGATATTCTTGGAAATGATGCAGAAACCGCCAATCGAAATTATATCAAGCATTTTGTGCTGGATATTGACTCCAAGCGATTGAGGGGCACTCCTTCGGACAAAGAATTGGGCAGTCAATTTAATTGCGAATATGCCGAAGCTTTCCATTATCGCGGTCCCGAACATTCCAATTTGGACGATTATATTGAAAAGCATGCCTATTGAGCAAAATAGCCTTTAAAGCCATAATCTTTAACAAGTTAAAGATTATGGTTGACTATTGCATCCCAAAAACACGTATTAAGTCAGCTTCCTTTTTAAAGGAAAGCTTTTCCTTTTTTGCGGCTTTTAAAATCTCTGGAGCTAAAATGCTCTCCATTGATTTTCTCTTTGAAGGTAATTTTTGAATCCCATCTGTATCGCCATAGTAGAGTTTCTCCGTGATAACAATCTTGTCCTTGTTTTCAAGATTAAGTAAAGTGGCGTCCGAAGCTGCTTGTACTATTTTGGCATCATAATATTTATACAGTCCGTTGGGTCCTGCAACCAATTGTTCCACGAATATGGGATGGGTGGAATTTTTCAACTTGGCGGGAATAAAAGTCTTTCCCCCCAACATTACCGATACCCCTTTGGCTGGAATTAGCGCTATGATGCTTTTTTCCTTGAGGAGCTCTATTTCCTTGGTATAGGCATTAAAGCGCGCCAAAAGTCTCACCTTTTTGTTGATGTTCAAGTCAATGACTGTGGCTTGTTCCCATTCTTCATTCAAGAATTCCGATCCCTCAACCTCGCCAGTAGAATTTGTGCTTGCCCTTAAAAATGGGTTGCTTATCGTACCCGTTTGAAGTTCGGCCCCTTCTTCATAGGTGTTTCCAACCTGAGCGTATCCAAGGTTTATGGCCAATGCAAATAGGAGTGTAGTATATTTCATAAAGACGTTAAAACCTCAAAAATACCGAAAATCAAATAGGCAACAATAAATGAAATCTTCTCTACACCGGAACAAAAGTCTTTACACAATTGTAATATATTGCACAACGATGAGGCATCAGTTCATTAGTTCGCCTATCATTTTTTCATTCAACCGAATAAAATCTTGATTCTCAATTTTCCTGGAAAGTTCCAAGGATTTTCTGGCAGCTACCAATGCCTCTGAATTTCTACCCAGATCCTTTAAAATAAGGGCTTCCCTGTGCACTTGAAAAAAGAGTGCATTATCCTTTTTACTGGCCTTTTGTACATAGTCCAATGCTCTTTCAAGATCATGATTGGCCTCATGCAGATACAGCCCTGCGAGAAAATAGTCAAAATCACTGGGGCCGGCCAAGGCTTTGTCTATCTTATTTAAAGCCTCTTCCTTTGCATTGACCATAATGGGTAAAGAAACTGAAATGGTACCCCATTCCATGACCAAGTCCATTTTTTCCATGCCAATATTCTGAAACGAAAACTCAAAACTTTCCACAGGAACCGAAATGGCAGAAATCCCTTGGCTGATTCTAATCAAGGGCTCCCGATCCACGTAATCTGTCCAGTTGGAGCTGGAATATGGATAGAGGTTGATGGTCCAACGGCCTTTGTCCGGAACACTCAACACCGCATATTGGCCTCCACTCACCTTTTGATCTCCAAGGATAACCTCTGAACTGAAAGAAATCATCGTGGTCCCATTGGCACCGGTTCTCCACAGCTGTCCATAGGGCAGGATACCATCATTTCCCAAGAGTGTTCGCCCGCGCAGGGAAGGTCTTGAATAATCCACCCTTATTTGGGTATAGCCTATGGTTTGCAATAGTTCCGCCCGAGGACTCATATCCGGTATTTGAAGTTGTGCATGATTACTTTTGGGGATGCAAAGGAGCAGTGCCACAATACAGATTCTTGTTAAAATCATTGTTTGGAATTTTATGTTGTCATAGTAATTTGAAGGTTGTGCAATTATGGCCTGGCCAACTCATTCAATCACAAATTGATTGACGTTCAACAGTCCTTCCGTATCCATTTTGAGATTTTCTTGATAGAATAACTCAAATTGCTTTTTGTCTTCCCACTCGGTCATCACAAAATAATCGGGCCGATAATGGTACATAAAGGGTGAAATACCATCCCGGAGCTCCAAAATGTGTGTGCCCCCAAACCTTTTTACAACTTTGTCAAAGGTGTTTACGAACGCATTGAACTTATCCTCATCTTTCTTCCAGTAGGCCGTTATGGTATAATACTTATCCTTGTCCATTGCAAAAGACACATCCTTGGACATCTCATAATACGTAAGGTTGAAAATGGACCAAATATTCCTCCTTTGTTGATGAAAATCGGGCACATGGGTCTCTATTTCCTGAATAAACCGCTCCCGAATGTTCCTATTGTCCCATTTTGCAAATACTACGTTTTGCGGTTCAATATTGCCTTGGGTCGATTTAACTATTTGCCGGCCTGTTAAATTTTTGTAGCCCATCTGTATGGCAATGGGAAAAGCTACCCTCACATAGTCTTTGAACAGCGAATCTTTTTCTTGTTTTTGGGTCAGAAAAAGTACATCTAGAACTTCCCCTTTTTTTAAGGTATATCCTGTAATGCCTTCTTGGGCAACCATACCCATTCCATTCAATAGACACAAAAGACTGATAACAATGATGATCTTTGATTTCATCTGTTCCTTTTTTTGATCCATAAATCCGTCGTGATCCATTCTAGTTCACAACTAGAAATAGTACTTCAACAGTTGATTATTGGCCATGACCCAAAGGGTCTCCTCATGATATAAGATCCCTTTACAATCGGTATTGCTCGTATGCATCACTTCCCATGTAGTGCCACCATCAACGGTTTGATAAATGTCCCTTCCGGCAATGAACCAACCTGTGTTTTCGTCCTTGAAGGTGAACCCTTCTATTTTTCCATCATGTTCGTGAACAATATTCCAAAAGTCACCACTGCTTCCAGATCTGATGATGACATATTTTTGGCTCTCCTCTATATAATTGGTGATTTTTACGATACCAAAACCAATGGCTTCGTTTACAAAAAGGATATTTTTGATGGACTCAAAATTGCCGTCCTTTATTTCCACTTCCACCGTGTTCCCATACCAGTTTCCATCTTGTTTCAACTGCAATATCTTGGCTGGGCTATAGTCATAGGTAGATTCTTGAAACGTAAAGCCGCCTAGCCAAATATGGTTTGGGGACAAGGCAAAGAAAGAATCAAACTCATACCTGCCAGTTGGCATTTTTTCATATTCCTTTTCAAAGGCACCATTGTTTGTACTTCTATAAATCCTTCCTTCCGAAGTGGCGACAACAGTGTTTTTCTCCTCATCGTCCACATAAAAATCAAGCGGCCAGGAAGAATTCCCCGAAAAATCGTCAAGTAGTTGCCAATCGCCTGGGTTTCCTTGTGCATAGCGATACAGATGCCCGCCCCTAAAGGAATATTCTTTATTACCGGGCGTTATATGGACCCCCCCGCTAAAAAAATTATAGTCTTGGTTTAACACATAGATATTGGCTCCACCGTTTGAAGACTTTTTTACTTCATAAGGAGCCGAAGAACTTGGGTCGGATGTACTGCTCTTTATGGCAAAATAGATGTGTTCTTTTGACACTCCCTTGAAATCCTTGATGCTTTCAATGGCTCCAAAGGAATGTTCCATCGCAATCCATTGGTTTTTGTCATTTTCCAATACAGTAATGCCTTCATAGGTCTCCTCAAATAAAATGGACGCATTTGGAATTTCCATTTTAAGTTCGGGAAAAGTGCTTGTTCCCGTAGGTATCTTAAACGTGATCCTATTCGGTGCCACCGTTTGTATCTCCACAGCAACGCCATCCAACTGGATTTTTATCTTGCTCTTGTCCGAGCCAAAGTTTTCTCCCAAAAGGGTGGCTTCGTTATCAACATAAACATATTCCCCAGAAAAAGATTGGATCTTTACCTGCGTGGTTTCAATTTCTTCAATGACCTCCGGATCTTCTCCTGAGCTGGAGCTACAACCACAGAAGAGCAATAATACAAGGCCAAGTAGGTAGGGGTTCAAAAAGGGAACTTTCATATAATATAAATTTTAGTTAGGGTGTTTTTGATGTGCAGAATACACTTGATCATTGGGCCATTGATGGCGCTTGAGCGTATTCCATAATTCTTCTATGCTTTCAAGGAGATTATCGTCATCCTCGGCGGAGACATTGGTCATTAAAAAGGCTGCGACGTTTTTTTTGGGATTGATGGCGGCCAAGCTCAGGATACCAAGGTCACTACCTGTATGGCTAAGCACTCCTTTTTCAGAAACCGACCAGAATACGCCACTCGAACTTTTTCCAATTTTGGTCCTTGTGTACATTTCTTCGTACGAAGCTTGGGTAAGCAATTTGCCCGTACCTTGGGCGCCGTTGAGCATCTCCATAAGATATAGGGCAAAATCGGAGGTGTTGGTTGCCAATCCACCATCGGGGGTGGTTATGAGATGGTAATCCGGTACGGCAGTCCCCTCTGGGAAATATCTTGTTGCAAAATGGGTCTTGTTGGCTTCGCTCTTTTCCCAACTGGTCATGTTCATGCCCAAGGGAGAAAAGGCAAACTGTGCCGTGAAATCTGAAAAAGAGGCGCCCGTTGCGTTTTCAACAACCAAGGCTGCCAATGTGGCGCCGATGTTACTATAGGCATAACGGGTTCCTGGCTTGTCTTTTGTAAAATTCTCCCCAGTATACCATTTGCCATTTGTAGACAATACGTTCTCAAGATATTCGGAATATGGGATATCCGTGTTTTCTTTAATGACCTCAATGTATTCTTGGGCAGTTTCTGGCAGACGGGAATAATCCTGGTCGGGGTATTTCAGAACGTACGCCTTTAAATAGGAGGCCTCATCACTGATACCAGAGGTATGCTGGGCCAGATGCCTGATGGTGATCGGGGTATTTGGGTATTCCGGATGGATGATCTCAAAGGGAAGGTAATCGTTTATGGGGTCATCCATATCCAGTTTACCCAATTCCTGGGCCTTCATGATGGCAAAGGCAATCAACGTCTTGGAGACGGACCCTATGGTCTGTACCGTTTCCGCATCGTAGGGCCTTTGCGATTCCACATCTGAATATCCCAAGGATTTTTGGTACAGAATTTTCGTGTTGTCCAATACCACCATGGAAACTCCAGGCAGACGGGAGCTTTTGAACAACTGGGTTATTTTTTCACCCAATTCGTCAACCGTACTGGTAGGAGGAATATCCTGGGGATCACAGCTCCATAAATTGAATATAAGGGCAAGTGCCAGTACCAATTTGGGGCGAAGTTTTTTGTGCATGCTTTATTTTTTCCGCAAAGGAACGGACTCGGTTTTCTTAAATCGACCCATTGGAAGCAGTGGTACTTATTTGGAGAATCTTAATACGGCATGGGTTGTTCCCATACCATCAGTGCTTCAATTTAAACTGCTTTACATATTCGGAAGGAGAGAGTCCGGTCTCCTTTTTGAAGATACGGTTAAAGCTTGTTTTTGATTTAAAGCCACTATTATGGGCAATGCCCAAAAGGGTGTATTGTTGGAGTGCTTTTTCATGTAACTGGGTCTTTACCATAGCAACCCGCTCTTTATTGATAAGGTCATAAAAGGTGGTATGGAGATGGTGGTTGATGAAAAAGGACAGCTTTTTATCAGTGGTATCCATTAAACTTGCTATTTTCCCCAACGTCAGGTTTTCATCCAAATAGAGCTTTTGTTCCACCAAGACCGTATGGAACCTTCCTTCCAAGTTTTTAAGTTCTTCGTCGGAAAGCAAAGGGTGTGTGTTTGATTTCTTCTCCTCTTTTACCATCTTCTCCAATGGCTCTTCGTTTTGGGCCAATAAAAATTCTGGGAGCAACATTCTGGACTGACCTACGCCATGATACCCTAAATAGGCAACCAAAATCACCATGGCCAAAATGGTAAGATGGCCATCCGAACTGCCCAGTATCACAAGTTCTTTTTCGGTGATAAAATAATATAGGCCAGTAAATAAATCAATACTTATTACGGCCATTGAACCTATCAAAAGGTTTTTGATCCAGGAAAAATCATGTTCCGTAAATGTGGAATAGTTGTGCTTTATCAAACTTTGGTAGCGATTTACAAGTTTTAGGCAAAATACCATATAGCCTAGAAGGTAAATATTCCCAACCATCAATACAGGAAGAACAATATGATCCTCCATATATCCCAAGTTCTTAAACACATACTCCCCTTTGATCACGGATAGCCACAAGGGTACAGAAATGGAGAGCGTATAGATGAGAAAGGGAATAAATTGAAGAATGTGTCTTTTCACCAATCCCTTGGGTCTTAAAAAAAGCGATTTAATATAGAGCATCAGCAAAGGGCCCACAAACCAGACGATGGTATCCTCTGGCAAGAAGCTCACGACATACAGCCATTTTATTCTATGTAATTGCCCATAATAGCTCAACGAAACGAACAAAAGCAGAAAAAAGAACACCACCAATATGGTATTGGGCAGTTGCTCCTTTTGGTTCTTCTTGAACAAAAGAAAAAGTATGATAAGTGTCAATACAATACCACTTACCAATATAAAATCGACCAATAGTTTCATCTGGGTCCGGCAATTATGTTTTGTCGGTCAAGAAATGGACCGTTTGGGCTACTCCATGGAATGTTCCGGTTCATCTTACAACCACAAACATCCTAAATCAACTACAAATGTATAAATCTCATTTGGCTAAAAATTTTTTATGCAGTTTTTAAATTGAACGTTGGTATCTTACCTTTTCGGATTTGCCGAACCTAAGACCTAGGTTAATTAAACTTGGTTTTAAGATCTAAAGCTCCAAAATTTGTGCCGCAGTATACCTCTCCTTCTCCTTTCAAGGGAATGATAAAAAACTGGGCTTCACTCCCAAAATAAAAATCCAAAGCCTTGTTGGAATCAAAACCCAAATAGGTGCCACTGCTTCCAATGGGTCGATTTAACAGAATAAACCTCGCTTCTTTGATCCGGCAATAGAGAAAACTCTATCTCCTCAAAAAGACCTTTTAATATTATCCCATAAAACTATGACACGATACCTCCTCATCCTTATGATGATGGTTTTTGGCGATGCGGTAAGCAGTCAAACCTTTGAAGGCTCCATCACCTACAAAATAATGGCCCTGAATCCCGAACCAACCATGATTCCCGATAGTATTTGGCAACAAGGAGTCAAATCACAATTTGGGGACAGAGGCTATATGCTCCAGAAATACCACTACAAGCATGCCAACTATATTTCCGAAATTGATGCAGGGGAAGAAACTGGTTTTCAGTCCTATGACCCTAAAAAAGGGCTGCTATATTCTTGGCAAAAAGATTCGGATACCGCCATCATGGTAAACACAAAAAAGGAAACCGATACATTGATCGAGATATATGACGCTGAGCAAACGGATACCATAATGGGGATTCCATGCAAAAGCATTGTTGTAAAATCCAATATGGGAGAAATGACCCTGTGGTACAATCCCGATTATTTTAAGATGGATCCATCCTATTACAAAAAACATAGATACGGGCATTGGGACCGGATACTTGCCAAAATTGGATGTCTTCCATTAAAAATGGAGCAAAAAAAGTTTATGAGCCACATCGTACAAATCATGGTCGATCATAAAGAAATAGCCGTTGACAAAGAAAGATTTGAAATTCCAAAGTTTAGAGAAATCATTGAGAGTCCAACAAACTGAAAACCGTCAACCGTTATAGATGGTAGTTGTTCGTTCGTAGTTTGATTTAACAACCACGAAGTGGTACCAATAAAAAAAGAAAAACCTCCCAATTGCTTGGGAGGTTCATCTTTGTGGAAGTGGTCCCACCTGGGCTCGAACCAGGGACCACCTGATTATGAGTCAGGTGCTCTAACCAACTGAGCTATAGGACCCGCATTTTTGCGGATGCAATATTAGTGTTTATTTTGCTTCACCGCAAGGTTTTAACGCCCCTACTCTTCTTTTATTTCTTGGCACAGCTCTACCAATACCCCGTTGGTGCCCTTTGGATGCAAAAACGCAACCAGTTTGTTATCAGCACCTTTCTTTGGAGTTTCATTTAAAATTACAAAACCTTCGCCTTTTAATCGTTCTATTTCAGCAACAATGTCGTCGACTGCAAAAGCGATATGGTGTACCCCTTCCCCTCTTTTTTCCAAAAACTTGGCAATGGGACTGTCCGGCGTTGTGGCCTCCAATAATTCCACCTTATTGGGTCCCGATTTAAAAAATGATGTTTTAACCCCTTCAGAAGCCACTTCCTCCATCTTGTAGTGTGAAACACCCAAAAGCTTCTCGAACAAAATATTGGAAGCTTCCAAATTTTTTACGGCAATGCCAATATGCTCAATCTTGTCCATAGGCTCTTCTTTTTAATTAAAAACATAGTCCTATTCCCCAAAAATACACACTGTTATCCTATGCTTTCGTGCGGTTGGTCATTAATTCGCTTATTTTTGCACCATGGAGGAAACACAAAGGCAAAAGAAAATAGCGGGAATCATCCAAAAAGACTTGGCCGATATCCTACAAAGAGCAGCAACAGATGGTGGCCTAAAGGGAATCTTGATCTCTGTTTCCAAGGTATCCGTCACCACCGACCTGTCCATTGCAAAGGCATATGTAAGCATTTTTCCCAACACGGAAGCCCAGAAGCTGTTGGAGGGCATCAAGGCCAACCAAGTGGCCATACGCTATGAACTGGCCCAACGGACCAAAAACCAATTGAGGAAGGTTCCTGAGCTTAATTTTTACCTTGATGATTCCTTGGAATACATCGATAAAATTGAAAAATCGCTCAAGGGCGAAGAAAATCCCATTGAAAACAGGGATCTACTCGATAAACGAAAGAAATCCTGATTTTGAATTTTCCTCTCTATATCGCAAAGCGTTACTTACGATCCAGAAGCAGCCAAAATGCGGTAAACATTATCAATTTCATTACATTCTTGGTGATTGTCATTGGTTCGGCGGCCCTTTTTGTCGTGCTTTCGGCCTTTGCGGGACTCAAAACCTTCAGTCTTTCCTTTTCCAACACCTTCGATCCCGATCTAAAGGCCTCAGCTGCCGTTGGAAAACATTTTTCCCTTACCCCGGATCAAGAAAGTGCCCTAACGGATATTGCCGGACTGACGCAATACTCCAAAGAGTTGGAAGAAAAAGTCTATCTTACCTATAAGGAGAAGAGTTTCTTTCCTTTCATTAAAGGTATTGATGCCAATTATAGGGCGGTTACCGGCGTGGACAGCACCCTTTATTTTGGCACATGGGGCGATATGGAATATAGCACCGTTATGGGTATTGGCATCTATAATCAACTAGGGGTGCCCATTGACAATTACCGAAATCCCATGACCGTGTTGGCCCCTAAACCGGGCAAAGGGTCTTTTTCACAGCAGGGGTTCAATCCCAAACCTTATAACCAACTTTCCTTGGTGCTCAGCGGGGTGTATGCCGTGGAGGAACATTTGGACAAGAAATACGTGTTTGCGCAACTTCCTTTGGTTCAAAAATTATTGGAAAAGGACAGTACGGAAATCTCTGGAATCAATTTTAAGTTGGATGGCAGTATTCCTGTGGATGACGTGAAGAACTCCATTAAGGCAGTTTTGGGCGATGCTGTGCTTATTCGTACCCGACAAGAACAGAACAGCACCCTGCACCGCATGCTCAATACCGAAAACCTGGCCACATACCTTATTTTTACCTTGGTCCTCATTATTGCCCTTTTTAATGTGGTAGGGGCCATCATCATGATGATTTTGGATAAGCAGCAAAACTCCAAAACGCTGTTCAGTTTGGGAACTACTATAAGTGAACTCCGTAAAATATACTTTGTACAAGGGTTGTTGGTAACGTCCTTGGGTGGGTTTATTGGGGTGTTGATTGGTTCCTTGTTGATTGCTTCGCAACTGACCTTCAGTTGGCTGAAGATTACCCCTTCCCTGGCCTATCCTGTGGAATATAACATCATGAATGTGTTCCTGGTACTGGCCACGATTGTGGTTCTGGGGTTTGTCTCATCAAAAATTGCAAGTAGCCGGATTACCAAGAAATTGATAACGGCCTAGGCAAACTGAAAGTCGCCAAACTTCTCCAATACTTCATCAAATGCGGCAAACACATCGGCAGATTCGTCACTGGTGACCATCTTCATCCGATATTCCTTGAAGTGTGGAATACCCTTAAAGTAATTGGTATAATGCCTACGGGTTTCAAAAACCCCCAATTTTTCACCCTTCCAGTCAATGGACATTTGAAGATGCCTACGGGCGGCTTCCACACGTTCCTCCATGGTTGGGGGCGGTAGATGGGTACCCGTCTTGAAATAGTGTTTCACTTCTTTAAAGAACCAAGGATAGCCTATGCTGGCCCTGCCGATCATAGCGCCGTCCAGTCCATATTCATCCCGCATTCTTACCGCGGCCTCCGGGGTGTCCACATCGCCATTTCCAAAAACGGGAATATGCATTCTGGGGTTGTTCTTGACTTCGGCAATGGGTTTCCAATCGGCCTCACCTTTGTACATCTGTACCCGGGTACGCCCATGGATGGATATGGCCTGGGTGCCCACATCCTGGAGTCGCTCCGCAACCTCAACGATTTTTATGGAATTGGCGTCCCACCCCAAACGTGTCTTCACGGTAACCGGCAGTTTTGTGCGCTTTACGATTTCCTCTGTCAGTTTTACCATAAGCGGAATGTCCCGCAAAATACCGGCCCCTGCATTTTTGCAGACCACCTTCTTTACGGGACAGCCAAAATTGATGTCGATGATATCCGGGTTGGATTTTTCAACGATATCCACTGCTTGCAACATGGAATCCAGCTCTGCGCCAAATATCTGGATGCCCACCGGGCGCTCCTTTTCATAAATGTCCAGTTTGATGACACTTTTGGCGGCATCCCTGATCAAGCCTTCCGATGAAATGAACTCGGTGTACACCACATCGGCTCCTTGTTCCTTGCATAAAGCTCGGAATGGAGGGTCGCTCACATCTTCCATGGGGGCAAGAAGCAACGGAAAATCAGGCAGTTCTATGTTTCCAATTTTTGGCAAATCCTATCTTTTTTGGACTGCAAAAGTACAAAATACCCGAAAATCAACGTATTATTCCGTGGCTTGGAGCCTATCGCGCTCCTTTTTATCGATTCCACGCTGGTTGTCCTCCAACCTGAAGTTCCCAAAATTATAGGTAAAGCCCACTCGGATGAACTGGGTTTCGGGTCTTCTTCGGTAGAAATTGTCCTGATTTAGATACTGTGATCGGTAGGTGGGCACATACTGCTCCAAAATATCCTCTGCCGCTATGGAAATGGTGGCCCTGTTGTTGAAAAGTGACTTGCGAAGCCCAAGGGTAAGGTTCATCTGCTCATCGGAAATATAGGACCCGAACAAAAATTGTGAGATATAGGTAAAGGTCACCTCGCCCGTGAAGGTTCCGTCCTTAGAGAGGGTGAGGTAGTTGGCCAAGTACCCATAAACCCCATCCACTTCGTTGGTGTATTCAGCATTGTTGCTCTCCACGGCCAAAAAAGTCTCTTCCTCATGAAAAAAAGAGGTGTAGGCATAGATGAACCACGGGGGCAAAATGGTCTTGCTCAGCGTAAAGTCCAATCCGTAGGAGGTGCTTTCCAACACATTCTGCTTTAATTCCACTAACGTCTGGTTGTTATTGTCCTGAAATACAAGGTCGGCAATATTGCTCCCGTTGTCCCGGTAATAGATATCGAAGAAATATTCACTGTTGAGGGTATAGTTGAGGTTAAAGTTGTTGCTGAAGCTTGGGGTAAGCCTTGGATTCCCCTCTTCGTAGTCATTTTCATTGAAGAAAAACCGGAAAGGGTTCAGGTCGTTGTATTTAGGCCGGTTGACATTTCTACCGTAATCAAAAGAAAAACTATGGTTCACAGAAGGACTATACAACACGTACAAGGACGGAAACGGTTCAAAAAAATCCTGGGTGTTGGTCTGGTTCAAGGTCAGGGACCTTCCCTCCGCTTCGGTAAGCTCACCGCGCAACCCAAGTTTCATGGACCATTTTTCCCAGTTCTTCACAAAGCTCAAATAGGCCGCATATACATTTTCATCATACAGATATCGGTCGGACAAGGTGGCGTCCACCGTATTACTGCTCCCCAAAAAGTTGAAAAAATCCACTTGGCTCTCCGAAGCAATGGAAGAAATTTTAGCTCCGGTCTCCAAGGATGCATTGCCAATGGGTGTGGAATAATCCATCTGCCCGGTAAAAATCTCAATGTCCTGCCGCGAATCGGAATCAAACCCAAAACTGCGCAAAAACGTGCCGCTGGCATCATAATAGTCCGAAGCCAAATTTTGAAAGGAAGTTCCGTTATAATTGGTGTAATGGCCGTTGGCATTGAGTCTGGCCCCTTCTTTTTTCAACTTATGTACATAGGTCAGGTCAAAGGCCAAGTTGGTGTTGTCCAATAGGGCATTGTTGTGGGTGGTGAACGTGGAATCCAGTTGTCCCGTTCCATTACGCATATCATTTACCAACCGGGTCTGCTGATCTTGGTTGGGATTGAACACCAAGTTGGAGGTCAGATTTAAGCTGTTGCGGTCATCCAAATCATAATCCAAAATAAGACTCGCATTGTGCGACTGTGTCTTTTTGGTCTGGTTGTATTTGGTATCCCATTGCGAAAAAACGGTATTGGTACCGTCCATGAAATGGATGTCCTTGTCCGTTTTTCGTACTTCCTTTTGGGGGTTGATGCTGTAATTGGCAAACAAATGGAGTTTGTCTGTTTTATAGTAGTGACTCGTTCCCAAACTGAACTTTGGGAATACCGCTTGGGTGTAGGTTCCATTGATGCTTCCCTTGTACCCGGGAACAATATTCTTGTTGGTAACAATGTTCAAAATAGGACCACCTTCCGCATCATACCGTGCCGGAGGATTGGCAATGACCTCCACCGACTTGATATTGGTTCCCGAAAGGCCCTGTAACAAGTCCTGAACCTCCTGTCCGGACAATTGTACCTTTCTGTCATTCAAGTAAACTGTTGCGTTTTGTCCACGGATCAATAACTCGTCTTGATTGACGATTACACCCGGTGTACTTTTTAGGATATCCCATGACGTTCCTTGGGAAACAACCGTATTTTCCACCGAAAAGACCAGTCTGTCTGGCAATCTTTGAAGCTTTGGGCGTTGGGCCGTAACTACCACTTCGTCAAGGGAATTGGTCTCCAGTGGTATAATCAACGCACCGAGGGAAATGTCTTTGGTAATGTCCAAGGCCCTGGGCTCCGAACCTCTTCCCACATAGCTCGCCTGTAGCAGATATAAGTCCGGTTCAACCCCTTCAAGTACAAATGCACCGTTGTCATCTGCCGAGGTCCCCTTAACAAAAGTGGTATCGGTTGCTTGTAGCAGCAAGATATTGGCAAAGGGAATGGTCTGATTTTGTTCGTCCACTACCTTTCCCGTAATCTGATAGGTCTGCCCAACGAGATGGTTGGACGCCAAAAACACCAATAACAAAATAGAGGTTACGTGCTTCATTTACAGATGGGGTTGAACCTCAAATCTAAGAAATAATTTCAGAGCGTTGCGCAGCCCACATTTTCTTATTTTTAAAAAAGCATTTGCAGGCAGCTAAAACAGCTATATTTGCAGTTGCTATCAATCTGCTTTTGGATTGACAACCGATGGATATGGAGAAGATTAGGAATTTTTGCATCATTGCACATATAGACCATGGTAAGAGTACCCTGGCCGACCGTTTATTGGACTTTACAGGATCGGTCACCGAACGCGAAAAACAAGACCAATTGCTGGACAATATGGATTTGGAGCGCGAGCGTGGCATCACCATTAAAAGCCATGCCATACAAATGGAGTATGTGCACAATGGGGAAACCTATGTCCTGAACTTGATAGACACTCCCGGCCACGTGGATTTCTCCTACGAGGTCTCCCGTTCCATTGCGGCCTGCGAAGGGGCCCTTTTGGTGGTGGACGCCGCACAGAGCATCCAAGCTCAGACCATTTCCAACCTGTATTTGGCTCTGGAAAACGATCTGGAAATCATTCCTGTTCTCAACAAAGTGGACTTGCCCAGTGCCAATCCGGAAGAAGTGACCGATGATATTGTAGACCTTTTGGGCTGCAAACCCGAAGAGGTGATTCCGGCCAGTGCCAAGACAGGGATAGGTATCGAGGAGATTCTAAATGCCATTATTGAGCGTATTCCAGCTCCAAAAGGTAACATAGATGAGCCTTTGCAAGCCTTGGTCTTTGATTCGGTCTATAATCCATTCCGAGGTGTTGAGACCTATTTTAGGGTCATCAATGGAGAAATCAAAAAGGGACAGAAAATTAAGTTTGTGGCCACTGGTAAATCCTACGAGGCCGATGAAATTGGCACCTTGAAATTGCGCCAGTTGCCCAAAAATAAAATTTCCGCGGGGGATGTGGGCTATTTGATCACCGGTATCAAGGATGCCCGAGAGGTAAAAGTGGGCGATACCATTACCGATGCCGCCAACCCCACCAAAAATGCCATTGAGGGTTTTGAGGATGTAAAACCTATGGTTTTTGCTGGAATCTATCCGGTGGACACCGAAGATTTTGAAGAACTGCGCTCCTCCATGGAGAAACTGCAGCTCAATGATGCTTCCTTGGTATTTACCCCGGAAAGCAGTGCCGCTTTGGGCTTTGGCTTCCGATGTGGATTCTTGGGCATGTTGCATATGGAAATCATCCAGGAACGTCTGGAGCGTGAGTTCGATATGACCGTGATCACCACGGTACCCAACGTAAGCTACCATGCCTTTACCACCAAGGACAGGGAAACCGCTGTAATTGTGAACAACCCTTCGGACTTGCCCGATCCTTCCACCGTGGACCGTGTGGAAGAGCCGTACATCAAGGCCACGATCATTACCAAATCCGATTTTGTGGGGAATGTCATGTCGCTCTGTATTGAAAAGCGTGGGCAGATTGTTAACCAGACCTATTTGACCACGGAACGGGTGGAACTTATTTTTGATATGCCTTTGGCCGAAATCGTTTTTGACTTTTACGACCGTTTAAAGACCGTTTCAAAAGGGTATGCCTCTTTTGATTATTCGCCTATTGGTATGCGGGTGTCCAAGCTGGTGCGGGTAGATATCCTGTTGAACGCACAGCCTGTTGATGCCTTGTCGGCTTTGGTGCATTTTGACAATGCCCATACCATTGGTAAGAAAATGTGCGAAAAGCTGAAGGAGCTTATCCCAAGACAGCAGTTTGATATTCCAATCCAAGCCGCCATTGGCTCCAAAATCATTTCCAGGGAAACCATCAAGGCATTGCGAAAAGATGTGACCGCCAAATGTTATGGTGGGGACATCTCCCGAAAGCGAAAGCTGTTGGAAAAGCAGAAAAAGGGTAAAAAACGTATGCGCCAAGTAGGGAACGTGGAAATTCCACAACAGGCGTTTATGGCCGTTTTAAAGTTGAATGATTAAGGGGCAAGCATATCATAGAAAAGGGGTGTAGCACGTACTTTGAATTAACATTATATTTTGTTCGAGCAATCACTCGCATCCTGAAGTTTGATTGATGTCTTTTGAGCAATGACGACGGCAATCTTGATAATTAAATTTTGAAACATAATCGTATCTGCCTTATATCCCAATCATTTCATATTGATTTGACTCGATTTGAATAGAATATCAGTATCATTTCCATGCTACACTTTATTGTATACTGGTATTATAATTATGAATGTCTAATTCTTTTTGAAGAATTTCTTTTTCTTTTTCCAATTCCAAAATATGCTGGTCCCGCTCTTTTGCTTTTATTGCTGATTCCCAGACATAGGTTTCGGGTTGGGAATAATAACTTTTTCCAGACTGGGCCTTACCTTCTGTAACCGGAATGTTTTTCAGGAAGCGTATTTGGCTTTTGAGTTCGGACAAGCGGTAAATTTTATCCTGCACCGGTTGATTTGCCCGGGTGATGCTTGTTTTAAGGTTCACCAACTTTTCCATGGTGCTGTTAAGCTCCTCCATCACCTCTTTGGGGTCATAAGCCCTCGGGTTTCCTTCAATGATACAATTATACGTGGTTATCCTGTTCTGTAGCTCCAAGAGCTTTTTCACAAGATTGTTCTTCTCCTTTAAGGCTTCATTGATTTTCATGTGCCGTCAATAAATAATTCTTTAGAAATATTCAAAATTGATGTTCAGTAGGTTCAATGCTATAGTTCCAAGTTTTCCAATTGGCATCCGATGCCCACAAAGTCCTTGGCGGAATGTCCTTCCAAATCGTCCTCGGTAAGGGGTTTTTCAAGGTCGCCATGGTATAGAGTGTACGTACCGTCCAGATGGTCACAAATCTCCAATTCAATACCATCTTTGGCCATACAGGAGTAACACTCCAAATTCTTGTTCACTTCCGGAGCTTCTTCCAAAATTGAATTTTCTTCAATAAATCGTTCTGCATCAAAAGAGCAAGATGCAAAAACCCATAATACAATACCAGAAAATAGTGCCGTTTTCATATTGTTCCTGTTAATTGGTTAACAATCAAAGAGGAAGGTATCCATAGCCGCCGTAGAATAGGTCTATGAATTGACGGATGGCCCGTTTGAATTGACGGATGGGCAAAATTTAAGGATTTCGCCCGTATTTATGTCCTAAAATGAGTTTTTAGGACGGTTCTTTTTCCGTGGAAAAGCGTTTCCCCAAATACACCAGTTTGTACCCCTCTCCCTTGGGTTCAAAGTCTTTGCTGTTGGCAGGGATGATCTCAATGCTTCCATTGGGTGATTTGGTAAATACCGGGATGATATCATTTTCCTGTTGGGTAATGTCTATCAAACTGTCGTAATGCGCTTTGTCCTTCAAATCAATTTCATGAATGGCAGGATACTTTCGCACCGTGTCCATGAGTTTGATGAAATCATCCGTATGCGAAAACAATCCTTCCTTGGGGTTGACATCGGGGTTGTTCACCTCTTCGGTATTCACCAACCGGAAAGCACCATTTTCCCCAAACTGTTTTTGGAACTTGGATATCGCAAACTCGTTAATATCCGAGTTTCCTGTCAGGGCCATAAGATATCCCATGTCGTTCAACTCAATGTTATCGGTTAGGGTGTCCGAAAATATATTGGCGGTAATGGCATCCAGTCCCAGTTTTTGTGCCTTGTCCACATTGGTTTGGTTGTTGTCTATCAGCACTACATGCCTGTTGTTCTTTCGCAGATAGTTTCCAATAATCCTGGATAACCTGGAGGCGCCAATAATCAAAATGCCTTCGGATTTTTTCAAGAATACGCCCACCAATTTGGCAAATAGCCTTGCCGTAGTGGCATTCAACAATACCGTTCCCAAAACAATCATAAAGACCAACGGGGTGATGTATTCCGCACCGGGTTCCCCTTTGGCCAACAACTTTGATCCAAACAGGGAGGCAATGCCCGCGGCCACAATACCCCTTGGGCCCACCCAACCAATGAAGAGTTTCTCATTGAGCTTTAAATTAGATCCCTGTGAACTCAGGAAAACCCCCAACGGCCGTATGATAAATACCACCACCGCAAAAAGAGCGACCGTGTTCCAGTTCATGATCAGTTCCATATCTGCAATGTTGATATTAGCGGACAACAGTATAAAAAGTATGGATATGAGCAGTACGCTCAACGATTCCTTGAAATACAACAGCTCCTTAAGATTGGGCAAGTTCATGTTCCCCATCACCATTCCCATGACCACCACTGCCAACAATCCCGATTCGTGGGCAAAAATATCCGACTCTACATACACCAGTAAAACGGCGGACAGGGAAACCACGTTCAACAAATAATGCGGGATAAAGTCTTTCTTTATGGCAAAGGCCAGTGCGTGGGCAAACGTGAACCCAAAGGTGGTTCCGAACAACAAAATCTTACCAAACTCTATCAAAGCTGTTTGCGTAAAAGTATGCCCTTCACCCACACTAATAAACTCAAATACCAAAACCGCAACCAACGCTCCGATTGGGTCGATCAAAATTCCTTCCCATTTCAACACGGCGGAGACATCTTTTTTTAAAGGTATGTTCCTAAGAATTGGGGTAATCACGGTAGGGCCCGTAACAATGATCAATGCGGAAAAAAGAAACGAAATCTGCCATGTAAGTCCAAAAATATAATGGGTGGCCACTCCCGCTCCAAAAAATGTCACAATGGTACCGATGGTGATCAATTTGGTGATTACCGGGCCCACATTGGATATTTCGGCCCGTTTTAGGGTAAGACCCCCTTCAAACAGAATTACACTAATGGCCAAGGAGACAAAATAATAGAGCCCGTCTCCAGGGAAAAGCCCTTTTTCACCATTCCATATAGGTTCAATGAGCTTAGATCCGTCTTCGGTATACAGGGTGGATACCGGTCCTACCAGCAATCCTATGAGTATCAGGGGCAAAATGGCCGGAAGTTTAAACCGCCATGCCACCCACTGTGCAATGATGCCAAGAATAATGATTCCCGCAAGTTCAAGCATGGGTCTTAGTTTTTTTTGAAATTTACTGCTTTTCTTTTAGAATTTATCCCATTTGTCATATGGGATAAATTTTTTGTTGTTCGCGTATATTTCGCACAACCCTTGAATTCCACTGATTTGTTAAAATAGGGCCAATAAAACCGCATTTTTTAACCATATGCATTGCGCTTTTCTTATTTTGCATGCCATTTGTTTTCTGAATGACGATATATCCTGTAGAGACCGGTAATTTTAAATTGGACGGCGGCGCCATGTTCGGAGTGGTCCCAAAATCCATTTGGAACCGTACCAATCCTGCCGATGCCAACAACATGATAGATTTGGGGGCTCGCTGCCTTTTGGTTGAGGACGGTGACAAACTCATCTTGATCGATACTGGTCTGGGAAACAAACAATCTGAAAAGTTTTTCAGCTATTATTATTTATGGGGAGACCATTCCTTGGATGGCTCCTTGAAAAAATTGGGGTTTCATAGGGATGACATCACCGATGTGTTTATGACCCATCTTCATTTTGACCACTGTGGCGGCAGCATACAATGGAACAAAGACCGAACAGGATACGAGCCCGCTTTTAAAAATGCCTCTTTTTGGACCAACCAATCCCATTGGAAATGGGCCACCGAACCCAATGCAAGGGAGAAAGCTTCCTTTCTAAAGGAAAACCTACTTCCTATGGAAGAAAGTGGTCATCTTAAATTTCTAGAGAAGACAAGTGCATCCTTTCAGGAAAAATCGGAATTGGGATTTGGCATCCACTTTGTGGACGGTCATACCGAAAAGCAAATGCTCCCTCACATCAACTATAAGGGCAAGACCCTTGTTTTTGTGGCAGACTTGGTGCCCACCATCGGGCATATTCCGTTACCCTATGTGATGGGTTATGACACCCGCCCATTGTTGACACTTGAAGAAAAGTCAGCCTTTTTAAATGCTGCTGCCGAGAACGGTTGGCTGTTGTTCTTTGAGCACGATGCCCATAATCAGCTTTGCTCCTTAAAACAGACAGAGAAAGGTGTCCGATTGGACGAAGTGTTCTCTTTCAATGAAATATTTAACAAACAATAACTGTTTACTTTTATATATGAACCGTACCTATCGTATCCTTTCGCTTGCTTCCTTTTCCGCATCATTGTTTTTGATGGGTTGTGGTGCAACCACCACCTTGGTTTCCACTCCTGTGGAGAATATCGATACCGTCCCCTTAAAAATCTCTGAGCTTTCGGATGCAGAGAAAAAGAGCTGGGGCCATGCCGACCTCATCACGGATACCATTCCCGGAATGAGCGTGGACAAGGCCTACAACGAAATCATCAAAAACAAAAAAGGAAAGACCGTTATTGTTGCCGTGGTGGATTCTGGAATCGATTTGGATCATGAAGACCTGAGTGGCGTACTCTGGACCAACAAGGGAGAAAAGCCCAACAACGGTAAAGATGACGATGGCAATGGATATGTGGACGACATTCACGGGTACAACTTTCTTGGCAATGCCTACAATGAGCAATTGGAGTATGTTAGAATGCTTCGGTTGAATGTGGGTGATGCTTCCGAAAGGGCAAAGGCGCGCATTCTTTTGGATGGTGAATACCCAGAGGCCCTGCAGAACAAACAACAGTACGAACAGATTTTCCAAGTGGTTAAAAATGCGGACGATACCGTTAAGGAAGCTCTTGGCAAAGAAACCTATACCAAAGAGGAGCTGTTGGCCATAGAGGCCAAGACTGAACAAATGCAGCAGAGTGTTGCCATTTTGTCCCAAATGTTCACCTATGGTGAAAGCATTCCCAGTGTTTTGGATGAGCTTGAGGAAGGCATTACCTATTTTGCCGATCAAGTCAATTATAACCTCAACAAAGATTTTGATGGTAGGGCTCCCGTTGGCGATGACCCTTATGACATTGCCGATGTGCCTTATGGCAATGGCAATCCAAAAAACCAAGTAGATTCCGAAAGCCATGGCACCCACGTAGCGGGAATCATTGCCGCCGAACGCAATAATGGAAAAGGAATCAATGGGGTGGCACAGAATGTAGAGATTATGAGCGTTCGTGCCGTTCCCAATGGGGATGAATATGACAAAGATATTGCCTTGGCCATCCGATATGCCGTTGACAATGGGGCCAAGGTTATCAATTGCAGCTTTGGAAAATCGTTTTCCCCAAAAGCGGAATGGGTGTACAATGCCATTCAATATGCTGCATCAAGGGATGTTTTAATTGTGCATGCCGCAGGCAATGACGGGCACAATCTGGACAACGCTGAAAACCCCAACTACCCCAATGACCATAGATTTGGTGCTACCGAATTCGTTGACAACGTCATCACCGTTGGGGCCCTTACCAGCAGTTATGGTTCCAAAATGGTGGCCACTTTCTCCAATTATGGCGCACAAAACGTAGATGTTTTTGCCCCTGGGGACGATATTTATTCCACCATGCCCAACGGCACGTATGAGTTTCAGGGAGGTACTTCCATGGCCGCTCCCGCAGTGGCCGGAGTTGCCGCATTGATCCGTTCGTATTATCCCGATCTTTCAGCTACACAAGTGAAGCATATCATCATGCAATCCGGTCTTCGATCAAAAACCTCCGTAATCTTGGCCGGTGATGCCTCAAAATCAGACACATTCAACAATATTTCAAAATCTGGAAAAATGGTCAATGCCTACAATGCCCTACTTTTGGCAGATAACATTGCAACAGGCAAAATGACCCTGGAAAGCAATTCAAAATAAAATGAAACAATTACTCGTATTTCTTTTTGCCGTTGTAACGACACTTACAACCCTTTCTGCACAGAATACTGCCTATTGGCAACAGCATGTGGATTACACCATGGATGTAAACATGGATGTAAAGACCTATCAATACACCGGAACACAGAAACTGGTCTACACCAATAATTCTCCCGATGCATTGAACCGTGTCTTTTATCATTTGTATTATAACGCTTTCCAACCTGGGAGCGAAATGGATATGAGGCTGCAGAGCATAAAGGATCCCGATAACCGAATGATGGAAAACGGAAAAAGCCGCATTGCTTCCCTTTCGGAAAGTGAAATGGGTTATTTACATGTGGAACGTCTTACCCAAGACGGACAAGCGGTTTCCTTTGTTGAGGAAGGTACCATATTGGTGGTAGATTTGGCCCAACCTATACCATCTGGTGGAAAAACCACCTTGGAGATGACCTTTAAAGGTCAGGTTCCCCTTCAAATCAGGAGAGCCGGTAGAAACAGCAAAGAAGGCGTGGCCCTTTCCATGAGCCAATGGTATCCCAAACTTTCAGAATATGATTTTGAAGGCTGGCATCCCACTCCGTACATTGCCCGGGAATTCCATGGAGTCTGGGGCAATTTTGACGTAAAGCTCACCTTGGACAAAACCTATACCGTAGGAGGATCGGGGTATTTGCAAAACCCTGATGAGGTGGGGCACGGATATGAAACTCCCGGAACCAAGGTAAAGACCAAGGGCAAAACGCTCACTTGGCATTTTGTGGCGCCAAACGTACATGATTTTATGTGGGCCGCGGACCCAGAATATATTCATGATACTTTAAAAATGCAGGATGGGCCCATGCTTCATTTCTTTTACAAAAATGACCCAGAAATCATTGAAAACTGGAAAAAACTACAACCCAAAACCGAAGAGGCGATGCGTTTCTTCAGTAACAACATCGGTAAATATCCCTACGAACAATATTCCGTGGTTCAAGGTGGCGATGGTGGCATGGAATATGCCATGAGTACCTTGATCACAGGGGGCAGGGACTTTGGAGGCCTTGTCAGTGTCATGGTTCATGAAATGGCCCATTCTTGGTTTCAACATGTATTGGCCAACAATGAGTCCAAACACGAGTGGATGGATGAAGGCTTTACTACTTTTATCAGTAGTTTGTGCAAGAGTGAAATCATGGACCAGAGCACGGAAAACCCTTTCAAGGGCTCCTATGAAGGGTATTACGCCTTGGTGAACTCTGGTCTGGAAATGCCACAATCCACCCATGCCGACCGCTATACCACCAATTTTGCCTATGGTATTTCGGCCTATAGCAAAGGTGCTGTTTTTCTTTCGCAGTTGGGCTATATCATCGGACAGGATAAATTGATGGAGACCATCCACAAGTATTTTGATGATTTCAAGTTTAAGCACCCCGTGCCCAATGATGTGATCCGAACCGCCGAAAAAGTATCGGGCATGCAATTGGGTTGGTACCTCACCGATTGGACCCAGACCACCAACACCATCGATTACGGCATCAAGAGTGTTGAGGCCGATGGTGATAAAACCAAGGTCACTTTGGAACGCATTGGTGAAATGCCCATGCCCTTGGATATTTTGGTCGTTGGGGCAGACGGCTCCCAGACCACGTATTACATTCCCTTGCGAATGATGTACGGTGAAAAGGACAACCCTTATCAAAATTTAAAAAGAACAACCTTGGAAGATTGGCCTTGGGCGTATCCAACCTATGAGTTCACTTTGGACATGCCGGTGGAAAATGTCCAAGCCATGGTCATAGATCCATCTCAGCTTATGGCCGATGTAAATATTGAAAACAATATATATCAAGCCAATCCATAGGTTTTCCCAATGTATATTTGAGTAATTTGGTAGGGCAATTTGTTTTGTTGGACCAAGCTCTAGATAAATACTGATGCACACTTTCCCACGAAAAGAGAAACTTAAAAGCAAAAAGGTTTTTGAAGACCTCTTTATGGATGGAAAAAACATCAGTGAATTTCCTATAAAGCTCATCTACCGAAACACCAATTTTAAGGATGGTGCATCAATCAAGGTCGGTGTGGTCGCACCAAAGAAAAAGTTTAGGCATGCCGTTGATCGCAACCGTATAAAGCGACTTTTACGGGAGGCTTACCGGCTTAACAAAGCCCTCATTTTTAACAACATTGAGGGAAACTTTGCGTTCTTATTTTTATACCTTGGCAAGAGACAGCCCACGTTTGATGAGCTGGACATCGCCATGAAACAACTTTTGGCAGCCTTTCTAAAAAAAGAATCCCATGAAAGCAACAACTAAAAAAAAGCTCCTCATTCCCATTTTGGCGGCAATCGTTTTGGTGGGGGCAAGTGGTTTTGCCGTAAAGAGTGACTTTTTTGAAATCGCAAAACAGATTGAAATCTTCACCACGCTTTTCAAGGAACTGAACATGAACTACGTGGATGAGACCAATCCCGCGGAACTCATGGATTCTGCCATCAAGAACATGTTGGGCGAATTGGACCCCTACACACAGTTTTTGAACGAACAGGATGTAGAGGCCTACAAAATCAATAACGCTGGGGAATATTCAGGAATTGGGGCCGTGGTACGGTCCTATGAAAGCAAACTGCTCATTGTGGAACCGTATAAGGGGTATGCCGCGGACAAGGCCGGCCTAAAGGCCGGGGATGAAATTATAAAAATTGGGGAGACCAGGGTTTCCGATTTTGACGATGATGCCGGAGAACTTCTCAAAGGGGCGGCAAATACAAGTGTGGAAGTAACCTTTGTGAGGCAAGGGGAAACCAAAACAGCCACCATTACCCGTGAAGGCGTTGAAGTGGATGCTGTTCCCTTTTACGACATGATCGATGAGAAAACCGGATATATTGTACTTTCCCGTTTTAACCGAAAGGCTTCCAGCCAGACCAAATCTGCCCTGCAGGATCTAAAGGGCCGCGGTGCCGAAAGATTGGTGCTGGATTTGCGTGGAAACCCTGGCGGGTTGCTCTCAGAAGCCATCAATGTAACGAATCTCTTTGTCCCAAAGGGTGAGCTCATTGTCACCACTAAATCCAAAGTCAAGAAGTTCAATCAGGAATACCGTACCAAAAATCAACCTGAGGATGAAGATATTCCATTGGTGGTCTTGGTGGATGGTAGCAGCGCATCGGCCAGTGAAATTGTATCCGGTGGATTACAGGACTTGGACCGCGCCGTGGTCATGGGGGCCCGAAGTTTTGGAAAAGGACTGGTTCAACGTCCTTTGAAGCTTACCTATGGAACCCAATTAAAAGTCACCATATCCCGTTATTTTACACCTTCAGGCAGATGCATCCAAGCCTTGGATTACTGGCACAGGGATGAGGAAGGAAATGCCGTGCGAAACACCAATTTTAAGGAGTTTTCCACCCGAAACGGGCGTAAGGTCCAAGATGGTGGCGGGGTAATGCCCGATGTGGTCATCAATTCCCTACGAACCAATTCCCTTATAGATGCCTTGGAGCAAAACAATATTGTTTTTGACTTTGCCACGGACTATTATTACGACCATTCTTTTGATTCGGTAGACGATTTTACTTTCTCCGATTCAGATTACACTGCTTTCAAAAAATACGCCCAGGAACAGAATTTTTCCTTCCAAACCGAAACCGAGTCCATATTGGAACAATCCATCAACGCTGATGACACCCTACTAGGTCCCGATGTTCAGGAAAAATACAAAGACCTTCTCCTTGCTGTAAACCGCGGAAAAATATCGGCCTTGGACACCTATCAGAATGAAATCCAAAAGAATCTGGAAGATGAAATCATCACCCGTTATTTTTACAAGGACGGACTTTATGCCTACTATCTTCAGCACGATGATGCCATTTTAACCGCCAAGGAGCTTCTTTCCAATGCTTCCAAGTACTCGGAAATCCTGAGGTAAGTTTTTGTTTTTGATGTAATATCGCATCGACAGGCCAAATAGAATGGCCTTTTCATCAACTCAAAACCCGCAACGGTCAGATCAGGGGGTATTCTTGTTCTTGTTTCCGTATTTTTCCCAAAATCTTACCCCAATGACCTACACCTTTATAACCTTGGCTTTTGTGGGCCTCATACTTTTCTATTGGCTCTATGTTTTGGTATCAAATTGCTTTCGAACACATTTTTCATTTTTTAACGCACAAAAGAACGGTTTGGTTCCTGTAATGCAGGCCACTATTCTCTCCGCAAAAACCATAAAACCCGGAAAACATCCTTGGCTGGAAATCCAGATAGTCTTGGAGAATTTCGTGGGTCATACCATTCATAGGACCATTAGGTTTAGGGACAACCAGCCCCAATTGGAGCGGTTTGTGCCTGATAAAGTAATCCACGTAGGCTTAGACCTTACCAAACGACCCCACGACCCAGTTCTGCCCATGTATATCAAGCAACCGACCTCCGTGGTTTTTGTACTCTTCTGCAGTTTGCTCACCATTGGATATATTGCTGGGTGCTATTTTCTTGTGGGCGAAGCCCTTTCAAGAATCTATCTTTTACCCAAAACATACGAACGGGTTTTTGCTACTTCAGCTGTCTGGCAATTGGGTCTTGCCTTTGTGGTCATTTCCATTGTTCTTCGGTGGCTTCTGACACGAATGGGCCTATTTGTAAAAGAATCTACCAAATTGCAAAATTGGGACCTGTTTTATAAAGGTTTGGGTACCACAGCAATAGTCAAGGAATATAGGGATACGGGAATATTGATCAATGAGAATCCGAAGGTTGAGTTTCTTTACACTTTTATGGATTATTCTGGACAAATTGTTAAGGGAAAAGATCAAAAAGTGGTGGAAAAATTGAAAAATGCCAAGCTATCCATGATGAGCGATAAGGAAATCATGTATTTGCCCGATGATCCATCCATTTCTCGAATGTTGGAAAATCTAGGCGACCATGGCACTCAGAAGACTATAGGTTTTTATATGAAATTAGGTCTATTTGTCTTTTCGGTAATTGTTGTGTCCTTTTTTTGTCTGGATATATTCCAAAAATGATAGGCTCTCATATGTATGGTCCATATCCCTTTTTTAATATATTGTAGTAGATATGTCTAAAATTACACGGGAAGATATTCAAATCATTGGCCGTTGCAGCAATTGGTCGGAAAATGATGTTTCCAAAACTTTGGCGGATACTGTTTATGCCGATAAATCCTCATGGCTTGCGTTTTTAAGGATTTTGTTCCTAGGCATTGGAGCTTCATTTACGGTTGCAGGTATCATTTTTTTCTTTGCCTACAATTGGGCCGACCTCAATAAATTTATAAAGCTTGGGTTACTGGAGGGCTTGGTGCTCTTGGTTTCTCTTGGGGTTCTTTTTTTCAAAACAAACCCTTTGGTCAAAAAAGTATTACTTGCTGCAACAGCAATACTTGTAGGTGCCTCATTGGCTGTTTTTGGCCAAGTTTATCAAACTGGGGCCAATGCGTATGATTTCTTTTTGGCTTGGGTCCTGTTCATTTCGCTATGGGTCATTATATCCCGCTTTGCCGCTTTGTGGGTCATCTATATTGCACTGATCAACACCACTATCTTTCTGTATGCAGACCAAGTGGCCCAAGATTGGTCAGAACTTTTTGTGATCAACTTCCTGTTTGTCGTCAACCTTTTCTTCTTGATCGGTTTTTTGTTGATTTCAAAGTTTAAGCCTGATCGAAGGTTTCCAGTGTGGTCCACACACTTACTTGCGTTGGCCATAACCGTAATTGGGACCATAGGTGTCTCAATGGGTATTTTTGAAGATCCTGAACCTTTGTTTTGGATGCTGTTTGTATTGGTAGGAATTTCTTATGGATTGGGTGTTTGGTATGGATTAAAGGCTCATAACACCTTTTATTTGGCCATTATATGCTTTAGTGTAATCCTCATTATCTGCGACTTGCTTTTACATGCTTCGGAAGGGGCAGGAATGTTTTTCATTATTGGCCTATTTATCATTGGCAGTGTCACCGTATTGATCAAAACCTTAATGGAAATTCAGCGCAAATGGACAAGGTAAAAGACATCAAACGATTTTTGGATACTATCGGTGCTAATGAAGGCCCCTCTTTTTCATATGATGAAAATGCCATCAAAGAGGAATATACCAAACAGCACAGAAGAAGGTCCAATCTGGTCATCAAGGTGCTTTCTGTTTTTGGAATCCTATTTGCCACATTCGCTTTTTTTAGGTTTTTGGCCCTTTTGGGCATCTATGAGTCTGAACTGGGAATGCTGCTTTTGGGAAGCATTCTTATTACACTGTCCTTGCTATTGAATGTAAAATTTGACACCCTTTTCATTGATACCTTCGGGGCATCCATCTATGTGCTTGGCATTGTTCTGGTAACATTTGGTTTGGCTTCATTTGATCTACATGAAGACCTTATAACCCTTCTGGTCATCAGTATTGCCCTATGCTCCCTGTTCATTGTTCAAAATTATATCGTCTCCTTTATATCGGTATTGGTCATTGCCTCTTGCTTTTTGGTTTTGATTTTTTCCAACGATTTGTTTGATTTGCTCCATTTTTACTTGGCCTTTTACGCTCTGGCCTTGGCATATTGTTCTTTTAATGAGTCCCTATTCTTGACTTCCGGGACCAAGATGTCCAAAGTATATGGCCCGCTTCGCGTAGGATTGATTTTTTCATTGCTGTTTGGTCTTGTTGCTGTGGGTATCAACCAACTTGCCCCGCTATCCCAAAACTTAAATTGGATTTCTTCCCTTGTCCATATTTTAATCATATTATATCTGGTTGGGCCTATTACAAAAACGCTTGGCGTAGATTCCAAAACCACAAAGATTTGGATATATACCCTCACGGGTCTAACCCTTTTGCCCACACTTTTTGCCCCATCGATTTCGGGAGCGCTTTTAATTGTATTACTCAGTTTTAGGGTGCATCACAAAACAGGTTTGGGTATTGGTGTAGTGGCCTTGATCTATTTCGTCATACAATATTACTATGATCTTAACTTGACCCTCTTGGTCAAATCCATGCTGCTTTTTTCATCTGGAGTGGTCTTTCTTCTGTTTTATATGTTTTTAACCAAAAAGTCCCGTGGGAATGAAAAAGTATAGTACAATCATCATTGTGGTCAACCTCGTGGCCTTTTTTTTCTTTTTCAATCACTCCATTGTCAAAAAAGAACAACTTTTGGAGCAGGGTGAACTGATTCTTTTGAAGTTGGCCCCAGTGGACCCACGGTCCTTGATGCAGGGAGATTATATGCGGTTGCGGTACACCCTTTCAGAGGATATCAACAGCGACAGCATTCCCAAACGCGGGTTTTGCGTAGTGGACTTGGATACCCATGGGGTTGCCCAGAAAAAAAGGTTTCAAAAAGATAGGACCCCGCTTGGCCAAAACGAATATCTTATTGAATACACTTCCCAAAATCGATCGAACATCAATATTGGTGCGGAATCCTATTTTTTTCAAGAAGGAGAGGCGGAAAAATATGAATCTGCGGAATATGGCGCTGTAAAAGTGGATAAAAAGGGCAACAGTATTTTGGTGGGATTATACGATGCAGACCTTAAAAAAATAGAATAAATCCTATTTTTGGGCATGCAACAACTCAAGGTCTGTGAACTTTTTGCCGGGGTGGGCGGTTTTCGATTGGGTCTGGAAAAAACCGGACACTATAAAGTAGTTTTTAGCAATCAATGGGAACCCTCGACCAAGACCCAGCATGCATCCAAGGTCTACGAGGCCCGTTTTGGTCCAGAAAACCATTCCAACACCAACATTGAGGAAGTTCCCACCACAGAAATTCCCGACCATGACATTTTGGTAGGCGGTTTTCCGTGCCAGGACTATTCCGTGGCCACCTCACTTAAAAATTCCAAAGGACTGCTAGGTAAAAAAGGGGTCTTGTGGTGGTCCATCCATCGTATTCTGACCGAAAAAAAGACCAAGCCCAAATACCTTTTTTTGGAAAATGTGGATCGGCTTTTAAAGTCTCCATCATCGCAAAGAGGGCGTGATTTTGCGGTTATGCTCCGCAGCTTATCCGATTTGGGTTATGCTGTGGAATGGCGTGTGATCAATGCCGCAGATTACGGGATGCCACAGCGCCGAAGGCGCGTTTTTTTTCTAGCCTATCATACATCCACCCCTCTTTATTCCACACTCAAAAAGACAAATCCAAAGGATTGGATGTTCAAAGATGGTGTAGTTTGTAGCGCTTTTCCAATTGAAAATATAAATCAACCCCTCGTCTCTTTTGATTTGGATGAAGATTTGGTTTCGTTGTCCCAACAGTTTAACACAGAGCAAAAATTATCTCCTTTTTTAAATACTGGTTTATGTATTGATGGAAAGGTATATACCCAAAAAACTGCTCCTTCCTTTGATGGGAATCGCACATTGCTTTCAGATATTTTGGAGAACGGGTCGGCTGACCCAAGTTTGTATATCAATACAAATGATCTTGAAAAATGGACATATTTAAAAGGGGCCAAAAAAGAAATACGCAAGACCAGTACAGGTTTTGAATACAATTATAGCGAGGGAAGCATGGTGTTTCCCGATGCACTCGATCAACCTTCCAGAACCATTATAACCGGAGAAGGGGGCAAGTCGCCCTCCCGGTTTAAGCACGTGGTCCAAACCTCCAAGGGACTACGAAGACTCTCCCCCATTGAACTGGAACGGTTGAACATGTTTCCCGACAATCACACCTTACTGGATGGAATCCCAGATGCCAAACGGGCATTTTTTATGGGTAACGCCCTTGTTGTAGGTATTGTGGAACAAATAGGTTCTGCTCTGTTCCACAAAATATCCCAACTTGAAAAGTAATTTCCTATCCGATCTATCCAAAGAAAAACAACTGGCCCCATTACTGGATTTCTATTACGAAAAACACTTAAAGCAGTATACATTTAAGCGGGTTTCAAATCTAAAACAACAGCGACAGGGCATAGATCTTATCCTTGAGCACAAAGTCTCAAAAAATTTGTTCTATGTGGATGAGAAAGCCCAATTGGATTATGTAAACGAGAGTTTGCCCACTTTTGCTTTTGAGCTTTCTTATCTTAAAAATGGAGATCAAAAGCGAGGTTGGCTGTTCGATGCTTCCAAAAAAACGCATTTTTATGCTTTGGTCACCAGTATTTTTTCTGATGAAGAAAAGATGTTCACTTCATGCAACATCACCTTTGTAAACCGAAAAAAATTGATTGGCCATCTGGTTGATTTAAATCTGACAGAGGAGCATTTCACCAAAGTTATCCGAAACAACGCGCAAACTAATGGAAAATTGATTTTGGAAAGCCTTCATCCCAAAAAAGAGGGATTTCTTTTTTTTTCTACGTCAAACAAAGTGGAAAAACCTATAAATCTTGTTCTAAGACTGGAGTTTTTAGTTGAAATCGGGGTTGCAAAAAGGTTGGTATGATCTAATTTTTTATCATTTTCACATGGGGAATGCCATCTTCCAAGTATTCGTCCCCAATGCGTTCAAAACCCAATTCAGTATAAAATTTTAAAAGATAGGTTTGGGCCGATATTTCAACAATGGTGTTGGGAAATCTTTCTGTGATTACCTCCAAAGAAGCCTCCATAATCTGTTTGCCATACCCATATTTACGCTGATCGGCAGCTACCACTACCCTACCTATGCTGGTATTTATAAAATAGTCGCCAGGCTTAAAAATCCGGGTATAGGCCACCACTTTATTTTCCTTTGATCCAACCACATGAAGCGCTTTTTGGTCCTTGTTGTCCAAATCTTGGTATACACAATCTTGCTCTACTACAAATACCTCGCTTCGCAAACGCATGATTTGGTAGAGTTCCATGTTGGATAGTTCGTCAAAAGTCTTGGTAACTATTTCCATGAATGTTGGACCATACTATTTTGGAATGATCGGCACCAATGCGAATGGTACTTCCTTAATTCTTAACTGCAAGGAATCTTATCTATTCTTCGTTCATGCCTACCACCATCAAACTTTGTGTTCAAAAAGGTTTCTACCATGTCCAAGGCTTGTGGCAAGGCAATAAATCGTGCAGGTAGACTTAGGATATTGGCATTGTTGTGCTCGCGCGCAAGGGCCGTGATTTCCTTGTTCCAACAAAGGGCACCCCTAACCTTTTGATGTTTGTTTATGGTCATGGCGGCACCATTACCGCTTCCACAGATTACTATTCCCATATCAACCTTACCTTCTTCAACATCTGACGCAACAGGATGGGCAAAGTCAGGATAATCCACGCTGTCTGTACCATCGGTACCATAATTGACAACATCAATACCTTTGGATTTCAATAGTCCTATAATGGCCAATTTATAGTCGGTTCCAGCGTGATCGTTTCCAATGGCAATTTTCATAGTGCATGTATTAAGATGGTGGATTGCAAAGGTACGATTCTTTTTGAGTGCGTGTGTTGATAAAAAACACGCACTTCTTGCATTTTATTGTTTTACAAGGAATTACGATTTCACCCATTTTGTTGATCGTTTTAAGAAAACTTGGAGCAATTAAATTTTGTAATTCTAAAAAATACTTGCAATAGAAGAATTTCCTTTGGTTCGACCACTAATCAATTAAAAATTAATCAACCAATTGGAAACATTATTTCACCGTAATTAACATTAAAGACATATTAAGTTTTCAATAAATTCATGTTGAAAACGGTTATTAAAAATCGTTCATAAAAAACATAACCTTTTGATTTCTATAAATATTCATAACTGAAAAATTGTCAATAAAATTCTCTTCTTGTTCAAAGCAATTTTTTTTCGGAAATATTATTCCACATTTCAACATACTATCATAATCACCATTTTTAATTTTTAAAAAAAGAAAGAAAAGAGATTATATTGATTATTGTTGATAAAAGCGGTTGAGTACTATGATTAGTTCATAGATCATAGTGCCTCAAGGATTATAATTTGTACTTTTCAAAAAAATAGAGATGTAAATGTCAAAGAAAAAGAAGAGGGCCAGAAGTCAGCGGAAGAATGAGATTACAAGAGGCATTTTCACAGTACTGGAGAAAGAACCATCCAAAAGCTTTAATTACAAGCAAATAGCTTCCAAACTTGGCATTACGGACACCCAAGACCGTAATGAACTCATTAAACGATTGGGCCAGCTCAAGTCCAGTGATCGGATTGTTGAGGAAGAACGCGGAAAATACAAAAAGAAACCATCGGTACATACCTATTTCAAGGGAAAAATGGATTTGACCTCCAGTGGTAACGGTTATGTTATCGTTGATGATTTGGAAGATGACATTTTTGTACCCTACAACCGATTGAACAAAGCGTTTCATGGCGATACGGTTGAAGTGTTTTTAAAACCGAGAAGGAAAGGAAAAAAGCAGGAAGGGGAAATATCCAAAGTGTTGGAGCGCAAAAAAACTTCCTTTGTGGGCATTTTGGACAAACAGAAAACCTTTGCCTTTGTCCGTCCTACCGATTCTAGGATGTATACCGATATTTTTATTCCCCAGGAAAAGATGAAAAAGGCCAATGATGGGGACAAGGTACTGGTACAAATAGGAGACTGGCCCAGTGATGCCGATTCACCTTATGGTGAAATAATTGAGGTTTTGGGAAAACCAGGCGAGCACAATACAGAGATCCATGCCATTTTAGCGGAATATGGGCTGCCGTACGAGTTTCCGTATGAGGTGGAACAGTTTGCCAATACCTTGGATACTTCCATAAAGGAATCAGAGATATCCAAACGAAGGGATATGCGTGAGGTACTTACCTTTACCATAGATCCCAAGGATGCCAAGGATTTTGATGATGCCCTATCGTTCCAAAAATTGGAGAACGGAAACTATGAGATTGGAATCCATATTGCAGATGTATCCCATTACGTACTCCCGGATACCATTTTAGAAGAAGAGGCCTATAATAGGGCCACTTCGGTGTATTTGGTGGATCGGGTGGTTCCCATGTTGCCAGAGGTATTGTCCAACAACGCCTGTTCACTACGGCCCAATGAGGAAAAATATACCTTCTCAGCCGTTTTTGAAATGGACGATAAGGCCCGGTTGGTTGACCAGTGGTTCGGTAGAACGGCAATCAATTCCAACGAACGGTTTGCCTATGAAGAGGCGCAGCATGTTATTGAGACCGGAGAAGCACAAATTCCAGAAGATATTTCTATTCGTGGAAAGGAGTATACGGTTTCCGATGAGATCGTAGAGGCTATTTTAACCTTTGATAGATTGGCAAAGATCATGCGAACCGCGCGGATGGATGCCGGCGCTATTTCATTTGATAAGATTGAGGTACGATTCAATCTGAATGAAAAGAATGAGCCGGAAAGTGTTTATTTCAAAGAGGCCAAGGATGCCAATAAGCTCATTGAGGAGTTTATGCTTTTGGCCAACCGGAAAGTGGCCGAGTTTATAGGCAAACAAAAGAAAACCTTTGTATACCGAGTACACGATGAACCGGATCAGGAAAAATTAATGGCCCTGAACGGGGTTATTTCCAGATTTGGACATAGTATAAACCTTAAGGATAAAAAGAGTGTCAACAAGTCCCTAAACCAGCTTTTGGAGGATGTAAAGGGAAGTAAGGAACAGAATTTGGTAGATACCCTGGCCATTCGTAGTATGAGCAAGGCCATTTATACCACGGAGAACATTGGCCACTACGGATTGGGGTTTGACTACTATACCCATTTTACCTCGCCCATTAGACGATACCCAGATGTGATGGTCCACCGATTGTTGCAGTATTATTTGGATGGGGGCAAGTCGGCAAAATCCGTGGTTTATGAAGAAAAATGTAAGCATTCTTCGGATATGGAACTCTTGGCAGCCAATGCAGAAAGGGATTCTGTGAAGTACATGCAGATCAAGTTCATGGAAGACCATAAAGACCAAGAGTTCTTGGGTGTGATTTCTGGGGTTACCGAATGGGGCATTTACGTTGAAATTGTGGAAAACAAGTGCGAAGGAATGGTGAGGATTAGGGACATCAAGGACGATTACTATGTTTTTGACGACCGCCAGTATGCCATTATCGGGGAGCGGACCAAACGAATGTATCAGCTGGGCGATGAGGTCTATGTAATGGTCAAGGATACCGATTTGATGAAAAGGCATTTGGACTTTTCGTTGATCGGTAAAAAGGAATAATACTATTTTGGAATAAAATTTGTTATCCTATTGAGAACCAAATTTTTGACACATGAAACCAATTACGATTGTTTTACTGTTGTTTTCCTTGCAGTTCTTGAATGCGCAAGACCGGGAGATTGTAAAAGATCTTCAAAAGTTTACAGAGGTCAAGGGTTTCGATGGGCTATCCATACATCTTATCAAATCCACTGAAAACAAAGCAGTCATTACTGGTGCCAATACCGATAAAGTGGCTATTGTGAACAATGAAGGGGTATTGAAAATTCGCATGGAAATCGATAAAATTTTTAGTGGGTACAGAACTTATATCGATTTGTACCATACCGAAACCCTAAATGTGATTGATGTGAATGAAGAAGCCAGAATGTATTCTGACGAAACCTATATACAGGATGTTTTGGAATTGAAAGCACAGGAGGGAGGAGAACTTGAAATTGCTTGTCAAGTAGACCAATTATTGATAAAGGCCGTATCTGGAGGCGAAATATTGGTTTCCGGTTTTTCCAATAATCAGGACATTATCATCAATACAGGAGGGGAATATTATGCCAAAGCCTTTAAGACAAAATTTACTACCATTCGTGTGAATGCAGGTGGAAATGCCGAGATTCATGCCACAGATTATGTTAAGGCCAATGTTAAGGCCGGAGGTGAAGTCCTTGTGTACGGTGATCCAGTAAAAATGGATGAATCCACCGTTTTTGGTGGAAAAATAAAGAGAGTGGAATAATACAATATGATTGACGATATCCAAGCAGCGATACCCTTGGGATTTTTACTGAGCTTTATGATCGGGCCGGTTTTCTTTGTTCTGTTGGAAACCAGCGCCACAAAGGGATTTAGGGCAGGAGTAAGTTTTGATGTAGGGGTGATTATTGCCGATATCGTGTTTTTGGTCATTGCCTATTTCAGTAGTTTCAAATTGCTAGAAAACTTGAGCAACCAGCCGGGACTTTTTGTTTTTGGAGGTATGATCTTGTTGGTGTATGGCATTGTACTCTTTATGAAGAAGGATGGAAAAAAAGCCAATGTAAAAGCCACCAAAGGAAACTATCTGGTGCTTATGGCAAAAGGTTTTTTATTGAATTTTATAAATATTGGGGTATTGGCATTCTGGTTGGGGCTGCTCATTGTGGTGGGTCCAAGTTTGGACAATGATCCCAACAGAATATTGGTTTTCTTCGGAACAGTGATAGCGGTATATTTTGGTACCGATTTACTAAAGATCATACTGGCTAAACAACTTAAAAAGTACTTGACCCAAGAAAGGATTGTCCTTATTAAAAAGGGACTGGGACTGGTATTGGTCATATGTGGTATTGTACTCATTACCAAAGGGTTTCTTCCCAAGGATGAGTTCAATATAAAACAGGAAATAGAACGGATAAGTGAATAAAAAAACCCAACATTTGTTGGGTTTTTTGAGGCATCGAGCGGATTCGAACCGCTGTACAAGCTTTTGCAGAGCTGTGCCTAGCCACTCGGCCACGATGCCAATTGGATCGCAAAGCTATAAATATTTTATGAATTTTTGGTTTGATATAAACCAAATGTGAACAGCGTTTTCTAAAAAAAGCTTAGAGGCATCGGGTGGACTCGAACCACCATAAAAATCCTTGCGGGATTTTGTCTATCCATTTCGACCACAATGCCGTAATCAATAAGGACAAATTTAAAAAAAGTAATTCATTGTGATAAGCTAGGAAACAGTGGTTTATCGATTATATTCGAGTTTCACCGAAACGCTTTCCACATCACCACCAATTGGAGGGTTAATTTTTGAGACTTCTACAATTACATGGGTTACTTCAATGATTTCTTTAAAGATGCGATCGATAATGCGTTTGGCCACATGTTCCAAAAGATTGGAACGGATACCCATTTCTTCCTTTACAATATTGTTCAGATGAACATAGTCCACCGTTTCACTGAGTTTGTCGGATTCTGAAGGTAAGGATAGATCAGCGGTGATTTCCAAATCCACGCGATAATCGCTACCGATAAGCATTTCTTCCTTTAAACATCCATGATTGGAATGTATCCTGATATTTTTTACCCTAATTTTTCCCACAAGAACTGGATTAAGGGGCAAAAGTAAATCAAAACAAGCTAAATCAATACATACACCTACAATTGCTTATCCCTTGGAAGAGATCCATACCTACGGTAAGCACATGTGTTCCAGTACTATATCCCAAAATTTCGTTGGTAATGACCTGATAGGAATATCCAAAATAGAAATTGCTTTTTTTGAATCCTGCTATTGGAGCTATGTACAGTGGAGAACCGAATTGATCGTTCAAAAAACGATAGGTGAGACCTACATAGTAGTAGTCTTCAAAATCATGGAATCTGAACTTGGCGTTAAGGTCTGTTACGGAACGGTTATCACTTTCAAACCACTGAAAGAAAACAGAGGGTTCCAATTCCAATTTGCTGTTTTTGTTTTTGGAAATGCTATAACCAGTGTATAGGTAATAGTTTCTCAAGGTATTGGGCTCAAATACCGGATTGAACTGTTCCAAATTCTTGTTAAGGATGTTGGATGCGTTAAGACTCAAATAGAACTTATCATACCGGTAAAGTACCCCAAGATCAAAATTGTGGTTGGTAGTGGCTTTGTCATCCGTAGGAAGCTGTCCATTGTTTGCCGTAAAGTTCTCCACATCTATCCGAAACTGGTTAAAGTTGTAGGAGATTCCAAAAGAGAGAAAAATATCATCATAACGATCTAGGGTAAGGTGGTGGGCAAACGATACCCTGGCCCCCCTTTGTTTGGTCTCACCATTGCTATCATTGTACAACAGCATTCCAAGTCCCGATCGGTTTCCTATTCGGGCATCCGCTGCCAAGGTCTGGGTATCCGGAGCATCCTCAATCCCCACCCACTGGGTCAACCCGTTCAACCGAACCTTTATGTGGTCCCCAATCCCAGCATAGGTTGGGGACATGATAAAGGGGTTGTCAGCTATATATTGAGATAACTGGGGTATAGTCAATTCCTGCCCTCTGGCCATAAAGGCCATGAGGAACAGAAAGACAGAGGGATATATTTTCTTTAGCATGGGGTTGCGTAGGTTAAGCATTTATTGTCGATATAGGGTAAAGTGGCCCACAAACTCACGGTTGTCCTGTTCGCCTTGTAGACGAACTACGTACCAGTAATCACCGGTTGGTAAAGGTTTACCGTCATAATTTCCATCCCAACCTTGGGTATTTCGGGTCATCTCTTCCACTACTCTACCATAACGATCGTAAATCTTAATTAGTACGTCTGGGAAGCCTTCAATGTTGTCAGGAATCCAGGTATCGTTAAGACCATCACCATCAGGTGTGAAGAAGTTGGGCATTTCAATGTCAATGAACTCCATGAATATCTCTGCGGTGGCCTGACAACCGTTTTGATCGATCACTGTAACGGTATAGGTATCTGTTCTATTGATATAGAAGGTGTTTTCACTACCGTTGTCCACATCATCAAAATAGAAGGTATACGGAGCCACACCACCTTCGGCAACGGCCGTTATCTGGTTAATGGTGTTGTTTTCCAAAATCAAGGTCAACGGCTCATAACCCTCTATGGTGAAATCATAAGTGGTCATACATCCATTGGCATGGGCAATGGTGATGTAGTGATCGCCAGGAGTCATGTTGGTGAAATCCGCACTTAACTGCATATCGGCTGGATCGGTAGAATCCAAAGCGTACAATACATCGGCAGATACGGTTGGATCTTCAAAGATGATGTCCAAAGAGTTGCTAGGGATATTTCCGGTACACTCGTACATTGGGGTTACCGTGGCCCCTAGGTTTACTCCAGGCTCAATTTCCACAAAAACGTTGGTATCACAACCTTCGGCATCTCTAATGAATACCACATGGGTTCCGGCACTTAGATTTTGGAAGACGGTCTGTCCAGGAACAAAATCGGCATCCGCATTGGAATCCAAAGCTGTTTCGTATGGCGCAGTACCTCCAGTAATCTGAAGTTCGAAGGAACCATCGGCACTATCAAAACAAACCTCGTGCATAATATTGATGGCCTCTGCCTCAATAGGCTCAGGTTGTTCAATAGTAAACTGGAAGGTCATGAAACATCCATTTATATCTTGGGCAATGACATCATAAGTACCAGGTGCCAGATCGGTAAATGTATTTACGGTATCAAACTGATCGAGGTTAGGTGAAATAGCATATAGAATTTGCCCCGTTCCTCCAGAAACTTCCACGGTGATGGTACCATCGTTCATACCAGAACAGGTCGCATCTGTAGATTCCTCACGATCCACTTGCAATGGTGCAGGGTCCACAATTGGGATAACAGGGGATACCTCAACACAATCTTGACTGGTGACCCTTACGTAATAGTCCCCAGCATAAAGACCGTTGAAGACTCCATTGGTATTTGGTCCTGCCACCAAGTTGGTCAGGGCAGCATCGCTGAACAATTCATAGTTATAATTGCCCAGACCGCCCGTTGCATGTGCAATGATGGTACCAGTAGGCTCTCCGAAACAGTTGATAAACGCTGCGGAATCATCAATGGTAAGGATAAGCTCAGGAACCTCATCAATGGTTACTTGGTTGGATACCATAGCGGTACAACCATTGCTGTCCCTTACCATGAATTGATAGGCATCGGCCAACATGTTAGGGAAATCATGGTAACTTCCATTGTTGAAGCTTTGCCATGTAGATGTATTCACATCGTAATATTCATAGGAACCACTTCCTCCGGTGGCAGACAAACGCATACTACCGTCCATGGTACAGGTCATTTCGGCAGTCTGCACCAAATTGCTCTCTACTTCATCGGGTTCTTGGATTTGAATAGGACCAATATTTACACCACAATTCCAGTCGTCAGATATGGTGATGCCATAGTACCCTGCACCCAAACCGGTAAAGGTTGCGCTGCTTTGTACCCCGGAAGTAAATACAATGTTTGTTCCGGTTGCATCATACACATTCAATTGGTATTGATATACGCCTTGACCACCCAAAACATTAATAGCGGTAATGGAGGCATCATCTTGACCATAGCAATCCAACATGGTGGTTGAAGCACTGATGCTTGCTGTAATGTCATCTGGACGAACCAAGGTTATGGTTCTGGTCAAAGGACAACCATTGGCATCGGTGATTTCCACATCAAAGTCACCAGCGGACAATCCTGTGAACAGGAAGCTGGCCACATTATTGGCATTGTACACTTGACCGCTATCCGTATTGGTCAATACAATATTGTAGGGAGCGGTACCACCTGTTGGGGCCACATAAATCTGTCCTTGGTCATTGGTACAGGTAACATTGGCCACTTCAACTGGCGTAGCATCCAAAGCCGCACTTGGAGAGATGATCTGTACCGTATTGGAATCTTCCACACAGAATGGGGCACCGGTTTCCGTAACTCGGATATAATAGCTTCCACCCACCAAAAGGTTTGTTGGATCAGGAATCTCGAAAGGATTCACAGAGGTGTTTCCGCTTCCAGTAAGTCCTAATGAACTACCATCGGCACGGAACACTTCATAATCGTAGGCACCGGTATATCCTGTAACATCTATTTCCAAGGTTCCTGCCTCACCATAGCACATGGCATGGGATACAACCGATGCTACTACATCAATGGTATCATAAGGAGCTATCGTATAGGTGATTTCCTCATAACATCCTGTGGTATCGTTTGTGGCACGGAATGTATAGTTTCCAGGAATGGACAAATCAAAAGTAGCCGTTGTTGATGTGCTGGAAACCACACTTCCATAAGGGTTTCCTACGGGCAGCAATGCAAAGGTATAGCTATCACCACCAATACTTTCAACAACAGTGATGGTAACCCTTTCAGGATTATTACAAGTAATGGCTATGTCCTGTGCTGTATTCAATGAGAAGGTGTTCAAAGGTTGAACATCAACACTGTCCACATACTCACAGCCATTGACATCCCTTACAATGTAATTGATGGTCTGTACGGAACCATTATCGGTTACACCAAATGTGGCATCTTGGGTAAAGCCATTACCATTGAAGCTATAATAGTAAGTGCCTGTTCCGCCATTTGCCGTTACGGTAACAGTAGACTCATTGACCGAATTGCTTGGACTACACACAAAGGCAGAAGCCGTTGCAGAAGCCGTTAAAGCCGTTGGTTCGGTGATGGTTTCCGGTCTGGTGTCTTCACAACCCCTTGATGAAACTACACGTACTTCGTAGTCCCCAGCAGGAAGGTTTTCAAACAATGGCGTGTCTTGCAATGGTCTGCTTGGAGCCCCAACACTTATTCCGATAAGTTCATATCTATATATTGGGTTCGCAGCTGTTGCAGGATCTAAATTGGCCAAGATACTACCATCACTGCCACCAAAACAACTTACATTTTGTATGGTTGAAGCCAATAGTGAAGGATCAACCTTATCATCCAATTCTTGGGTCAATGTAAACGTACAAGGTGTAGTGGTATCACTATCTGTAACTGTAAATGTATACGTTCCAGGCTGTGTAAGTCCGGTAAAGACCCCTGTGGTATTGTTGTCTGTGGTCAATCCGTCAGGGAAAACCACCTCAAAGAACAAGTTGGACGAACCACCAGAAACATTGATGGTTATCTGCCCTCCCGGATCTACCGTACAATCTATTGGTTTAACCACGGTTGCAGTTGCAGACATGGCTTCGCTCAAGACTACGGGCCCAACGGTGGTATCACAACCCCATTGGTCAATAATATATACCTCGTAGGAACCTGCTCCTAGGCCAGAGAAAATGGTGCTGGTCTGTGGAGAACCTACATTGCCTCCATTACGGATCAATTGATACATATAGTTGCTGCCCTGACCACCTGTTATGGGGTTAGTGGCCGGGATGCCCACAACCTCGATTTCGCCTTGTAGGTTAACACAGTTTTCATTGTTGACCTGAAGGTCTGCCACTATGGGCAGCGGATCGGCCAAGGTTTCATCCGGTAATTGTACGGCGCAACCAAATTGATCGATTACCCAGATTTCATACGTGCCGGCCACAAGGTTTTCAAATCTTGGGTTGGCTACGTAGTTTGATGGGTCATTTGGATCAGGATTGGCCACAGTACTCACATAGTACAGATAGCCTCCCCATCCTCCTTGGGCATTGGTAATTTCAATGATACCGTCATTCCCTGGGTTACAGGTAATATCGGTTATGGCCGTAGCTGCGGTAATAGCTGCAGCTGGACCAGCAATATTGAAAGATTGGGTATATACACAAGCCGCTCCAGGAGGATTGGTATCGGTAACCTCAATATAATACGTTCCAGCAGCAAGACCTGTGATGGTAAAACTTCCATCGGCATCAGAACCGGTGGTAATCACATCATCGGCCAAGTTGGTGGGCGTGTTGTTTATGTCATAATATAGGGTATAGCTTGTTGCACTGGCATAGGTTATACTAGATGCATCCACTAAGTTCAATTCCACTTCGCCATCTGTGCCACCAAAGCAAGTGATATTGGTGGTGCTTACCACATCCAAATCCAATACTTCGGGACTGGCCACGGTATGGGAAACGGAGATGATACATCCCGTAACGGTATTTCTAACTTCAAAGTTATGGATGCCTACGGCCAGTCCGGTAAAGCTTCCAGAAGCTTGGAATGGACCGGAAGGCAACAACCTAAACTCGTAGTTGGCAGGGTCTGTTATGGAATTGGTGATGGAACCTGTGGCGGTAATGGTGATGTTTTCACCGGTAACACAAGTTGCAACGGCATCAATGGCCACAGAGGCTGACAATAATTCATCAAATGGGGCGATGGTCTCCGTAGCGGTTCCCACACAGCCATTGTTGTCATACACATTGATGATATAGCTTCCGCCTGCGGTATTGGTTTCAATGTACACATTGTTCGATCCGGACTGAACCACAACATCGTCTCCAGTGGCTGGCGTACCCTGGTCGTTGATGAACTCATAAATCACATAGGTACCACTTCCACCAGTAATCGAAGCTGTATCCACTGTAATAGTGGCATTGTTCATGTTGTTGCCTGTGGTACAACCAAATTCCACAACACTGGTATTGATGTTGGCAATAGGGTCTGGCTGACTTATAATCTGGGTCAAGGTTGTGGTACAACCATTGGCCGCGGTAACTTCAATGGTATAGGTGATTCCGGCAATACTTCCTTCAAGTCCTGTAAAGGTAGCCGTAGTGGCATTGCTTGACGTTGGAGCAATTGGGAAGGAAGCAGAACTTCCAGGTCCAGAAATAATTTCAAAAGTATAAGGTCCGGTACCGTTGTCCACGGCGCTTACCGAGATAGTACCATCAGCATCGCCATTACAGGTTACATCTGAGAAAGATGTAATGCTGAACGAAGGCATAATGGCCGGAGGAACCGAGACATTGAATACCCTGGAACATTCTGGTGATGCTGTATTGTTGTCATAAATGGTGATAATGTAGTCCTCTACCGTTGTGGTACTGAACACCAACGGATTGGTGGACAAGCCTGTTCTGCTGACCACAATTCCGGAACCATCGGAAATTTCATAATCATAGCTTCCAGAGCCTTGAAGTACCTCAAGGGTAATTTCAGCATCTGGGCTAATGGAACAATCCAAAAGCTTGGTAAGGGCTACGTTGGCCTGAAGCACAGGATGTACGGTAACGGTATCTGTATCAATACAGCCGTTGCTATCAATGATGGACACATTATATGTTCCTGCTGCGATATTGTTAAATACCCCACCATTATCCACATAGGTGGTACCGCCATCCAATGAATAGAATATTTGTGCGGCCGTAGTGGTCGCTGTAATGGTCACTGTAGCAGGATCGGTACAGTTATCCACAGCGATGCCTGTAATGGTTGGGTTTGGTGTCAAATCAAGGTCCACCGTGCCTAAAGGCATGGAACAACCAAATTGATCCTGAATTTCGACAGCATAGGTTCCAGCAGGTGAATTGGCCGGAATCTCAATAGGATTATCAGATGTTGTTGTAATGGTTACAAACGGAACTGGTCCAGTAACAGTATACGTATAGATTCCGCCTCCACCAAGAGGGTTTTGAACCTCAATGAGTCCAGGGGCATTACAACTTATGTCTTGTAGGACAACAGGGGTTCCACTCAACGGGTCCAGTTCTATCAATAATTCATTCTCTGTGGCTCCAACACAACTATCGTTGTTTGAACCATCTACTTCAACAACTTCGATGAAGTAGTTTCCAGGAGCCAAATTATTGATGGTAATGTCCTGTTGTGGAGTAGAGAAGGGAACTATTCCCCCACTATCTGTTACAAAAACAGCAGAACCGGAACTCATATCATACAAGGTCCATCTGAACTGTGTTTCAAAAGGAGCTTGGTTGTCAGTTACTGTGTAGGTAATGCTTCCGTTGTTGGCACCATCACAGCTTGGAGTAATGCTTGATGTAATTTCCAAAGGAACCGTGATGATATCGTTCACGTTCACGTTACTTTGACGAACACAACCTGCGCTATCCCTAACGTAGAAGGTATAGGTTCTACCAGGGACCAATCCGACAAAGGTATGGGTTGTTCCCAAAGGCAAAGGAGCGGTCCATGCTGCAGTAGCCGGGTTAAAATTGGCTGGGTCGTCCGAATAGGCATATTCGTAAGGCGCCGTACCGTTTTGTCCTCTCACCGTAACTTGTAGTTCATTACAATTGACAATTATTGGTAATATGGTAATGTCCAAGTCATCCAATGGGTATGGTATGATGAAGGGAGGAAGGTCTGTCTGACAAATGGTATTGTTGGACCCATCCACGGTTCTCATGGAAGGATAAACGGTTTGACCAGAAGTATAACCCGTAAACTGATCTGAAGTTCCAGGGTTGGAGTTGTCACCAATCCAAGTGGCACCACCATCGGCACTGAATTGAATGGTTCCCAAAGTAGTAGGATATCCAGAGAATTCAAAGCCAAAATCATTGATGTCGCCCGTACAAGTTGCTGGTGTAACCCCAGATACAACACCAGTCAATTCATCTGGATTGTTTATGGTCTGCGTATCGGTAATGGTACAACCTGTGGCATCGGTGATATTGATGGTATAATCCCCAGGCATTAGGTTATAATACGTTCTGCTTGTAGAAAGTACGTTGGTATCGGTTTGGTCTGAGGCACCTCCATTGTCCAAATCAATGATTTGAATGGTGTATGGGGCAAGCCCGGAAGTGATATCCACCAAAATGGAGCCAGTTCCATCATGACATTCAGGGTCTGTTGGAGTGGCCGTCATGGTCAACGGAGTGGCCGGGTCAACGGTCACGGTTTCCATAAACTCACAGAAAGGAGCTGTTGCGGAATTGTCCCTAACGTATACATCATAAGTACCTTCATTACCAGCAGTTACAGTATAGGTATTGGTTGTAGAGAAAGATCCGGTTGGATCAGTAGTTGTGGGCACAAAAGCATATTCCAAGGTAGGTGAACCACCTGAAGCAGTAACGGTAATGCTACCGTCGGCACATGTGGTAATGTCCTCAACAGCCACACTGGCGATCAGGGCATCTACAATGGTTACATTTTGAAGGGTACCCGTACAACCAAAACCATCCCTTACATTGATGGTATAGTTTCCAGCGGCCAATCCTGAGAAAGTGTGCGTTGTGGCCGAGGCAGGACTTGGAGTAATCCAAGGACCACCATTTAAACTGAATTGATAATCGCCATTTCCACTGGTCACATCCACTTGGATAGTACCGTCATTGTTTCCACTATAACATGCAGTGGGTGTAACATCAAATAGGATATCGGAAGGAGGTGCAATGGTAATGGCCGTATCAACAGGGTCTTCGCAAAGATTTGTGTCGATAACCCTAATAATATAATCACCATCGGAAAGACCGGTAAATATGTTGGAAGATTGATAAGCAACAAGCACACCCCCTACATTGTCTTCCAATTGATATTGGTAGGCAGGGGTTCCGCCTGTGGCCGAAGCCGTAATGGTAGCCCCTCCGTTTGTACAGGTCATCACACTGGTCACAGAGGCAGAAGCAACCAGTGCATCAGGCTCTGTTAAAGTTTGATTCAAGATTACTGAACACGCAGGGTCTCTTAAGTCTACAATGGTAATGGTATGGTTGCCTGCTGTTAGTCCGTTAACAGTAACAGGGCTTGCAAATTGAGGGGCAGAAACCGCTCCACCATCCACTTGGTAGGTAAATCCTGTGGCCAGGTCAAAGTTTTCCGTTTCAAAAGTAATGGAACCGTCGGCACTACCATTACAAGAAATATCAGTGAAGGCAGTAATGGCCGCGTCAAAGGCATGACCATCCTCAACATTGACATCAACGGTCAATGAACCGGAACAAACTTCAGGGGTTTGGAACGCCTGAATATCGTCAATGGCGATGTCATTTCCACCCGTAACAGCAGAGTTGGTACGAATTACAATATCTAAATTGGTATTGGCCCCTGGATTTAGGGTAACCGTATAGTTCTGCCAATCATCAGCATCATTGTTTTTAGGAACCTGTCCTGTTGTGGTACTGGCAATAACAGTACCTACACCGTCAACCAATTGAATATCGATATCAGGGTCGGCACCACCGGTACCAACTCTCAACAAGTTGAAAGCCCATAATGAAATGGTGATATCCCGATTGGGGACCACTTCAATATCTCTTTTGGCATAGATAATCCCATTGGGCCCTACGGCACCACCTACATTCATGGCCAAAAATCTACCATTGGCCAAGGCGGAGTGATCATTGGGGTTTCTCCATGTACCATAGGGGTTTACAATGGTTTGTGTAACCGAATATTCCCCGTCTTGGATATGGGTGTCAATGGCCCAACCGCAGGAGTTCACTGCTCCGTTTTGAGGCTCGTAACAGTACGCAGGATCCACCTCGGGAATGCTGGTATTGGGTCCGGCTCCAAAAGTTTCCAACAGCAACACACTTGGAGTTGGAGCGGAATTGCTGGTATAGTTTACCGTAATGGTATGTGATCCAACAGGAACATTGTTAAAGATATTTGAGTCAGCAGGAGAGTTTGGATTACCATCGATTTCATAGGTGTAATCAAAATCTGCGCTGTCCGGGGTCAAGGTAATGATACCTTCCCCATCACATTCGTAGTCTATGGCTGGCGTAACATTGGGTGGGGTGGGAACAGGATCAATGGTCACGGTCATGGGATAGGTACAAAGATTGGCATCCCTGATGTAAAGTGTATGTGTTCCTGGGAATAGATACCCAATAGAGCTTGATCCATATGTGGACCCACCATCAAAACTGTACTCGTAAGGAGCGGTACCTCCCAATGCATTGGTAATACGCACCTCAGCACCCAACCCTGGGTTACATTCTGCCAATTGGGTTACGGCGGCAGAAGCGGAAAGGGTCAAAGGTTCGGTTATGGTATAAATTTCATCAACGGTACAGTTGTTGGCATCCCTAACGCGGATGTTGTAACTGCCCGCAGCTTGGTTCACAAATGTGTTTGAAGTTTGATAGGTAGCACCATTGTTGATACTATATTGATATGGGGCTTCACCACCTGAAGCGTTAATGGTAATGGTGGCTTGTGCCTCTCCACTACACAAAATTCCTGTGTCGGTCACTGAAATGGCCAATGGTGGATCTTGGGCTATCGTAATATCATAGGAAGCCTCACAGTATCCTGCGGCACCATTATTATCTCGAACATACACATCGTAATCACCAGCACTAGTTACGGTAACTGGGTTGGTGGTTGAAAAATCCCCATCAGCAGGAGTAACCCCATTGCCCACAACAGCGTATACATAGTTACCATCGCCACCAGCAGCGGTAATGGTAATATCGGTATCCGTTCCACAAGCAATAATGTTTGGGGCGGAAGCAATCACACTCAACTCTGGATCAATAGTAATGGAAGCTGAATCTGTACAGCTGTTCCCGTCTCTAACATCAATGGTGTAGGTTCCCGGAGCTAGACCCGAGAACACATTGCCGCTTACAAACGGACCACCATTAAGGCTATATTCGTAGTTGCCATCCCCTCCAGAAGTTACGTTGGCGGTAAGGGTGAGGCCTACGGCATCATCATAACAAATGTCGTTGGGTACAATGGCCAAAACAGGGGCCACGGCTTCAATAATATCAAAGGTATCCGTAAAAACACATCCATTGGAATCCGTAACGGTGTACGTATAGGTTCCTCCTATGGTAAGATTGGCAAATAAGCCATTTGATTGCGGGGCAGGAAGTACATATCCAACAGGCCCTGCAGTGATTTCAAAACTGTTGCCACCCCATCCTCCGGTTGGAGTAATGGTAACCGAACCGTCTGCAATACAGCTTGGCTGGGCAACCACGTGGGAAGCGGTCAATGCTGAAGGTGGTGCATTTATGGTAACACTGGCCGTATCGGTACAGCTGGTGTAGTTGTCGGTAACGGTAATGGTATAGGTTCCTTCGGCCAATCCTGACAAAGAAATGGTTCCATTGGTCTGTGCACTTCCGTTGAAAGTAGCAGGACCTGTAACCGAATAATCATAATCTGTATTGAAGTTGGCTACGTTAAACTGAAGCTCCCCGTCGGTATCACCAAAACAAGTAATATTGCTCAACAATTGGCCTGTCACGGAAATTTCGGTAATGGGGTCTATGGTATAGCTTTCATCATACGAACAACCCAAACTGTCGGTAACCCTGAACAAATAAGTTCCTGGAGCCAATCCAGCAAAAGTGGCATTGTTTCCATTATTGACCACGCTGCCGGCAGGGGCAATGATCTCATAGGTTAAATTAGGGGTTCCTCCTGTTGCGGATAAGGTTACATCAGAAGTAAATACGGGACAGATGGGATTTGTGGCTGAAAAATCCAAATCTGTTGGTGGGTTCAAGGGATCTATGGTGATAGGGTCCGTTGCTATAAGACACCCATTGGCATCCCTAACCGTTACAGTATAGGTTCCCTCTGTCAATCCAGAGAAAGTTTCAGCACCGGGACCACTTACAAAGTTTACCCCATCAATACTGTATTCATAGGGAGCAGTACCTCCAGAAACATTTTGGGCTTCAATGATGCCATCTTGCAAACAGGTATAATTCTGAACCAATGCGGAATCGGCTTCCAAGGCTTGTGGAGGTCCATCAACGGTAACATAGTCGTAGTAATCACAAGAGGCACTGCCCTTGCGTTGGTTGATGACAATCACATAATCCCCACTAGGCAAACCAGAGAAAAAACCTGTTTCATTGGTGGCCAATGCGTTTACATAATCATAGTTGTCCTCATCAAAACCAGTGGCATCAAACAGGTAATAAGTAAGTTGATACCCATTGCTGTTCGTAAGGTTTTTGGTAATGGAACCTGTTGATTCCCCAAAACAAAGGACATCAACAATCGTATTAAAATCATAGTCCGCTGCTGGCCTGAATTCAATGGTAACCGGATTGGAGATATCATAACAGTTGAACCTATCCACAACCACGAACAGGTACTCTCCTGGATCATAGATGTCGAAAATCTGACTGGTCTGAAATTCTGAAGGAGGGATATCCTGTACCGTTGGATATGAAATTACAGGATTGCCCAAGTCATCGGTATAGGACCAAATGGCGTACAAGTGAGGTGTTTTACCCCCTGTAGATTCCATAAGTATATTACCTTCCTTACAGGTAATGTGTTGGGAAACCCTTGCGGTGAGCTCCAGGTCTGCCAGGTCAAGAATGGTCACTTGTTCGGTGTAGGTACATCCGTCATCGGTAGTTACGGTAACATCGTATACCCCATCGTTCAAGTTCTCAAAGGTGTAATTATTGTCTGTGGATGGTCCGTGGGTGTCCACTACGGTACCACCTTGGGATATTTCATAATAGTATTGGGGCTCTACATTGAGCACAGAGATGGCAATCTCGCCCAAACCAGAACAGTTGGTGTCTTGTGGAGTGATGTCTACTTGGAAATTTCTTTCCAGAATCCCAATATTCTCTAGAAGAAAAACACAACCATCGGTAACGCCTTGTTGTCTCATTTCAACAGCATAAGCACCGTTGGTGGTAATATCAAAGCTTGGACTTGGTCCAAAGGGAACCAATACGTTTCCTGTGGTTTGATCCAAAAGTTGATATTCGTAATCAATAGGCATATTGGTCACGGTAATGTTTCCATCCGTGTCACAAATGATATCGCTAGAGGTGTATTGTGGGTTGAGCGGGTTCTTGTAAATATTAAAATAGAACCGGCTAAAACATCCGTTCTGATAGTTGATGATCAATCGGTACTGTCCTGAATCCGAAGCCAAGAAGTCGTTCCCGGTATCCACGGTGTTCCAAGTACAGCTTGCATTGGTATTGGCACAGCCTGAAACAGCTGATCCACAGCTAGCTTCGTCCAATTGTTCCCAGACAATGCTCTGCGCATCAGGGATGTTTACTTGTATAAGTTCTGTGTCGTTAAGACCACACAAGAAGATTTCGGGCAATTCGCTACCGTCATTGGGGCAGATTTGAATCTCGCCATCAATGGTATTTGAAGTGTTGTTGATCAACGCCGTGATAGGGTTGCTTTGAACCGAACCGAACAATTCAACCACTATGATTTCCATAAAATCCTTACAGGGATCGGCAACTTGCTTGTCTACTAGATAAGTTCCGGTATCACCTACCAAAATAGTGCTTGGGTCGTTGTCGGCATCGGCATCGGTAATAACGGTATCTGTACCAAGATCAATCTGGTTGTTGCCATTTTCATCACGGTACCAGATATAGTTGTCAAAATTGTCACCGGCATCCAAAAGCACGGTATCACCACAAAGTTGTACCGTTCTGCTAAAGTTACAGGCACTTAGGTCATCCAATAGGAAGTTGGTGGCCCCGGGGGTGGGGAAACCACAACCGTCAAATTCGGACACACTGGGGTCGTCCGTAATCTGTGCATTGTTAATGACACCACTATAGGTGGAATAGGCCAAGTTTTGGATGATATCCGTACAGGCATCGATAAAGTCAAAACAGTTTTCCGCCACTTGTACCCGCATCCGGATGGAGGCCATGGGATCACCTTCTTCTACCAAACCATCTGGAATACTGAAGAATATGGTTCGTGAGGCCGGATCGTAGGAGTAAGTAGCTCCTGCAGGCATGGTAATGCTGCTTTCATCCAAGGTTACGTTGATGGGCAACACATCTCGAATGGTATAATATCTTTGAAAAGGGTCTGAACTGGCAGGATCAACCCCGGTGGCATCATCATTCCCCACATTCTCAAAAGAGAGCACATAATCCAAGTATTGTCCCAAGTTAACCCCTTGACCTGTAATATCGTTACCGCCGATATCCTCAACGGTTTTGGTCAACTCAATGTTAGGCTCAATGATTTCCACATCCAGAGAGGTGAAGAAAATGTCGTATTTATCCTGGGTTGAGGATGCTCTTAAAGTCGCCCCGGTCTCACTGTTTGGAATAACCGTCTGGTTGGGGTTAGGTATGGTAAACAAATCCACATCCCAACCTAAAGTGTTTACACTGTTGGGGTTTCTAGTGGTGATAATATTGTCTTCAATGGTAATGTTACTATTGAAAAAGTTGGTGGTAGGGTTGACTGTGTTTCCAAGTGTTGTAAATCCGGCGTTGCTGTCCGCACGAATGGCAAGCCTGTCCCCAGAGATTCGGTTGTCTCCTTCCAAAGTGGCCACACCCAATTTTGCACGCACGGGAAAGGGCGCGGGTAATGTGGTAAAACCACTAAAGGGAACATCAACCGTTTGTCCTGATTTGATACCGGCATACCCATCAAAAGTGGTAATGTACTTGCCGGGAAGGGTTGGGTTTTCATAAACTACGACCAAGGTCCAACCTCCAGAAATACCTCCGGTAATGGAGCTTCCGGAACTGGCCCTGACGTTGGCCACAAAGTATTCCCCATCGGGGTTGGCCAATGAGGATACCATGGAAGTTACATCCTTATAACAAGCATAGGGGCTATAGCTCCCAAAGTCGGAATCGTTATATCCATCAAACAGGATTTCATCTGCGGTCAGGTCTACGTAGGAACCTCCCGGGACCCTAAACTTGACCTGGTTAAAATCGCTCCTGTCACTGCCTTTGTACACAGCGGACCAGTATAGCCCGGCATATCGTATCAATGAACAGGAAGGGTCCGGTACGGCCAAGGTGGCACTACTGGAACTAAAGGTGGAACCATCCCCGTCTATATCAATATATTGCATGTTAAGGTCATCATTATATGATGAGCTTGAACCGGTTGCATTGTAAGGGTCTTCAGGATCTGTACTTCCGGAATCCCTGTTTACTATATTGTTGGCAATAAAGGTAAGATCCCCCCTAAGTTCGTTTTCATAACGTACGTCAAAGGTGTTCTTGACCTGGGAAGTACCCACCCAAGAAATGAGTGCCATCCCTAAGAACAGCAATATTTTATGTAAAGGTTTGGCCATGGTTAGCTATTGTAGTTTGGTTTCACGCGCATGATCCACATTTGGTCATCATACGAAGCGTTTAGTTTGGAATAGTAAGAGGTTAGGGCGTTGTTCCAGGTTTCATGTTTTTTGAGGTACACATATCTATGGTTGTCCTCTGGGTTTATGAAATAACTGGCATTTAAACCTCTGGAATTCAGTGCTTTTACAAATTGCTTGGCACTGGTTGAATTGTCGAATACGCTGGCTATGATGTAGAAGCCTTCTGGCAATCCGTTTGCGTTTATGGTTTTGTAGGTTACCCGGCCTGAGCCTGCACTACTTTTGTTAACATTCTTGTGTAAGGAGTTGTTTCCATATTTAGAAGGAGTTGTTGTAGAGCTCTTTACAAATCCTTGGATGGTGGCAGTACCATCGTTGACATTCATCACCCATGCATCACCATTATATGAACCATTGAGTTTGGAATGGTATGCCTCCAAAGCTTCTTTTTTGTCCTTGTATCCGTCCAAATACACATAATTGAGACCGTTCTTTGGATTTTCAAAGTAGCCGGCATCAAGAATACCTTGTTCATGGAGTTGTTGGATAAAGGCGTCCACGTTTTCTGGATTTTTAAAAACGTTGGCGATTAAGTAATGTCCGCTTTGAACATTGGGAATAGCATTTGATTTGAAACGAGCAGATTTGATCTTCTTGGTGTTGGAGGTTTTGTCCCTTTTTACCGAAGAGGTATGTGCTACCGCGTTATTGGTTTTGGATTCGTTGATACGGATAATCTTTTTGGTTGCCGTGGTATTGGTAAGCCCGTGATTTGAAATAGGTTGTTTCTTGGTTTGTGTTACAAGGTCGGCACTGTCCATATTGGCGAAGTATACTTGCTTGGCCTTTTCTTCAAGCGCTGGATTTTGCCCTCTTGTTTCACGTTTTACCATTTTCATGACCGTTTCAAAACGTTTCTCCAGATCTTGTCTACGGGTGGTTTCTATTGAATCCTGTCGCATGAGGAGCTCATCTAAAATGGCATCGTTTTCGGCCAACTTGTCTTTTAGTTGTGCTATTTCCAGGTCCTTTTCGGTAATACTCAAGCTATCTTGTGGAACATTTTCGTTTTCCACCAAGGCTTCGTTTTCCTTTTCCAACATTACGCGGTCCTCGGTAAGGTTCGGCGTAAAGGAATAGGCAAGGGAAATCTCATGACTTACCCCAAAGTTTTCAAAGTTGTTGGAGAGACCTTTTTCCATGGTGTAACCCAGGGAGATGTTCTTGGTCAAGTTAAACCCAAGTCCTGCAGATGCGCCGTAGAAATCGTCATAACCCGCTTGTAGCCATCCTAGCTTGGGAAGATCAAGGATAAGGTTTCCTCCCAATACGAGGTTTTCCTCACCCACTTTCCTCACCCGCGCCATAGGCATCAATCTGGCGCGTTCCAAAAGCCCCGCACCATTTTTAAACTGATGGGTATATTGTAGGTGTCCGGAATAGGTTTTTTCGTTGAATTCGGTAACAGATTCACTGTTCTTAAGGTTGTAATCAAAAAGGTTTTCGGCAAAACCACCAATGTCAAAATTCCCTATGGAAAAGTTGAAACCGGGTTGAAAACTCACCAAGGAACTACTTTCCAAAGTGTTTAGAAAAGGATCGTTTTCAATGGCATTGACACGGTCTTGGTTCAAGGCACTTTGGTAATATGAAAAGTTGGCTCCGAAAGTAAAGGTGCTTTTTGGGGCCAATCGCACACCATAGGCGTAGTTGGCGTGAACACCAAAGTTGTTGAAAACCCCTTCCCTATTGGTAAATAAGCTTAGACCCACACCACTTCTGTCACTCACCCTACCACTATAACTCAAGAAGTATACCTGGTTGTTATCGTCAAAAGATACCGACTGGTTTCTATGAAATAAATTGATATAGGACTTGTCTTCGCGCACTGTTGAAAATGTTGGGTTCAACAAGAACCTGTTGAATTTCAACAAGTTCTGTGATGGGATGTTATAGGGCACAAAAGGATCCTCCTCTTGTCCGTAGGTCCCGGATGAAGCAAGTAGCAAGATATAGACGAGTAGTAGTAAAGGTTTTTTGGTGTGCATTTCTGTTTATTTAATAACAGTTATGGTGCCCTGTTTCAGGCTTTTCCCTCCTTTGCTGATCTTGTAATAAAAGATCATGCTGGATTTGTTGAACGTTGAGGTGGATTGCGGCCAATTGTTTTCATAATTGGTCTGGCTGAATACCTCCTTCCCTCTTTCATTGAATATGGTCACTAGAACTTCTTGGTCCCTAGAGTAGGTATTGGGCAAGATCCATAGGTCATTGATGCCATCGCCATTGGCGGTGATTACATTGGGAATGGCAAACATGTCCCTATATACCACGGTAATGACACGGCTTACGGTACACCCACCAAAATGGGCTACCAACAGGTATTGTCCTTCCTCTTGAAAACCAAAGAAATCCTGAGTTGATACTAAATTGCTGTTGTAGTCGAACCACTCATAAGAATCTGCACCGCTTGCGGTCATGGTCATGGTTTCGCCCTCAATAATGATAAGTTCTTGAGGCTTGTCCAAGACCAATAATGATTCATCAAAGGCTCGTATTGTAACTTCATTGGATGTCAAGGGACAATCGTTGGTCCTGATGACAAGTTGGTATACGCCAACCTCAGAAACGGTATAGCTTTCAGATGAGGTGTCTACAACAGTGCCGTCCTTAACCCATTCAAAAGTTTCACCCTCGAGACTTTGTGCGCTGTTCAGCACTATAGGTTCTGAACCTTCACACAATACGGTTCCCGTAGTTGAAATGGTAAGAGCTTGATTAACAACAAGCTTGACATTTAGGGTGTTGGATGATGCGTTGAACCCATCCAAGGAACCATTTAGTTTGTAGTTTCCATTGTTCCCGTGGTCAGATAGGGTTATGGTCTTGGAGGTTTCCCCTCCTATAGTATTACCATCTTTAAGCCATTCATAACTGAATGACGATTGTAGGTCCGATGTTACATTAGTTTTTGCCCCACCATCGCCGACTGCATTGATGGTTGTTAAACTCAATGTGGCATCAGTATTTTCGCATGAGGTATAGGAACCTACGTAGGCAATGACAAACTCAAACGAGTTTGGAGATACTACCGTAGTTACTGCGGAGTTTTTCGGAGAAACGGAACAAGACCCACCATTTTGGGTAACCGTAACATAATACTCCCCTACTTCGCTGATATTTAATGTGTTTGTGGTTTCTCCTGAGATGGCACCACCATCTTTGAACCATTGGTAGGATGGAGAGGCTGCGGTTGTGGAAACCGATAAGGTTTTGTTCTGTGAGGGCAGCAACACAATATTTTCTTCATTGTTAAGGGCTACTTCAAAAGAACCTGCACTCTGTACGGAAACTGCTGCGGAACGTTCTTTACAGGCACTTGGCCCTTCAATTTCAACTTCGTAGCTTCCTTCAAACCCAACAAGATTAGAGTTTATCGCAAAGGAATCACCTTCCAAGGTGGGTCCACTTACTTTTGTCCCATCTTTGTACCACGTGTAGGTAAGGCCCATTCCGGTGATGTTGGCCTGAAGGGTATAAGGGTCTCCTGGGCACAGCTCAACATTGCTGGAACCATTTATGGCGATGCCCTGACTACTGCCGGTATTGATTTCAATGGTATTGGACAGGGTGTTGGCCGATCCAGAACAGATGGAACCATAATCCAGCTCAACATAATACATCCCAGAAGTAGAAACGGTGATGCTCTCTGTCTTCTGGGGAAGTAATGTGCCGCTGCGGTACCAATTATATTTATAGGTACCGGCATTGGGTATGTTGTGTGGTTTTAGGGTTACCGTGCCACCATCACATATTTGAATGGTTCCGCCGGATGGAATGCTTCCACTGCCATTTTCACTAATAAGCAAGGGCGAATTATAGTCAATATAGTACATGGGATAAGCATCAGAGGCAGGGCTGGTTTTTGAAGGACTGGTGCTACGTACCCTGAATTTGTAGTTTTCTCCACGGACATAATTGGGTACGGAAAACTGAAATTCGAAATCAAAAACGGTGTTTTTATCGCTCACCCTTGATAGTTCTATGGGAGAACCAAAGTTTCCATTGGCATCGGATAGCTCCAAGACAAACTCATTGTTTGAGTTCACCAAGGGTAGGTTCCAGGTGAAATTCACATAATATTGATTGAAACTACTTGAAGCACAGGCTGCTGTCCAAGGGTCGCTACTGCCATAATTGGGATTGGGCGCAGCGGTTGGTTTGTTTAGGATTTGGGCTTGCATGGTAGACGCACCCAAAATGACCACCATAAGGGTCAGTACCAGAAGGCCATACGTTGAACTACTTTTTTTCATCACCGTTAGTTTTAAGAGGTTGAGGGCATACAATGCCCAGTTAGTTTGTGCCCCTTAATGTCTTTTAGTTCGTTAGAGCGTTTCTCAAGCGCCCCATTTTCATATAGCTTTCTACTAACAAATATGATTTTATTTTCGTCGAATGGAAATATATTGTTGTAGGTGGCACCAAAAGTGTTGTGAAATGGCGTACTTTGTATACACTAAAGCGTGATTTTTAGCTACGAAGACACGTTTTTACTACATTTGCGCTTCAAATTTTGGATATGGCCGAGGATGTTAAATCGCTGAATTTTATTGAACATATTGTTGAGGAAGATTTAAAAAATGGGTACAATGCTGAGAGCCTTCGTTTTCGTTTTCCGCCGGAACCCAATGGGTATCTTCATATTGGGCATGCAAGCTCCATTTGCCTCAATTTTGGGTTGGGATTACGCTATAATGCACCGGTAAATCTTCGTTTTGACGATACCAATCCTGCCAAGGAGGAAAAGGAGTATGTGGATGCCATTAAAAAGGATGTCTCTTGGCTTGGTTATGAGTGGGATACGGAATGTTATGCCTCTGATTATTTTCAACAATTATATGATTGGGCCGTGGAGCTGATAAGGACCAATAGGGCTTATGTTGACAGTCAATCTTCTGAAGAAATAGCAAGTCAAAAGGGGACCCCAACGGAGGCCGGGAAGGAAAGTCCATATCGTAACCGTTCCGTGGAGGAAAACCTTGAGCTGTTCGAAGGCATGAGAAATGGTGATTTCAAGGAAGGCGAACATGTCTTGCGAGCCAAAATTGATATGTCCTCCTCCAATATGCTCATGCGTGATCCGGTCATGTATCGAATTCTGCATAAGCCCCACCACAGAACAAATACCGATTGGTGTATTTATCCCATGTATGATTGGACACATGGGGAGAGTGATTATATCGAGCAAGTCTCGCATTCCCTGTGTACACTGGAGTTTTTGCCCCACAGAGAGCTTTACGATTGGTTTTTGGACCAATTGGTAGATTCTGACAAATTACGTCCAAAACAGCGTGAGTTTGCCCGTAGAAACCTTAGTCATACGGTAGTCAGTAAACGAAAGCTGCTTCAATTGGTGGAGAGCGGTGTGGTGACTGGATGGGATGACCCAAGGATGCCAACAATATCTGGATTGAGAAGGAGGGGGTATACTCCTGAGTCCATTCGGAACTTTGCCGATACCATTGGCATAGCCAAACGCGAGAATGTGGTTGACGTATCCTTGTTGGAATTCTATGTGCGTGAACATTTGAACAAGGTTGCCCCTCGTGTTATGGCGGTACTTAACCCGTTAAAATTGGTCATCACCAATTACGAAGAAGGGAAAGAGGAATGGTTGGATGCCGAGAACAACCCGGAAGATGAATCGGCAGGAGAAAGGAAAGTTCCATTTTCCCGGGAGCTTTATATTGAACAGGAAGACTTTAAGGAAGAAGCAAACCGTAAGTTCTTTAGGTTGAAGTTGGGGGGTGAAGTGAGATTGAAGAACGGGTATATCATTAAAGCAGAAAGCTGCACCAAGGATGCCGCGGGTAATGTTATAGAGGTGCAATGTACCTACGACCCTAAAAGTAAAAGTGGTTCTGGAACGGAAGAAAGTTTGCGCAAGGTGAAAGGTACCTTGCATTGGGTCTCCATTCCCCATGCCATTCAAGCCGAAGTGCGCTTGTATGATCGTCTTTTCAATGACGCAACCCCGGATGCCCATAAGGATAAAGATTTTATGGATTTTATCAATCCGGACTCCTTGACGAAAGTCACCGGTTATTTGGAGCCCAGTTTGCAAGAAGCTCAAATCGGTGACGTGTTCCAATTTCAACGATTGGGTTATTTTAATGTTGACAAGGATTCAACTCCGAATAATTTGGTTTTTAACCGAACGGTGACCTTAAGGGACACTTGGGCCAAATTGGAGCAAAAAGACTAACATAGTTTTTTCTTATTCTACAACAAAATACCATTTGGTTTTCTTATTAAACTAGGCTTGTTTTAAGCGTGTTTAATGGCTTTTTGAAACAGGGTAACCCATTTCCCTTTGTGTTGGAAAGATCTTCTTGGAAAAGTACTATATGGAGTTTTTTACAAAAAGAGGAGAAAATTTAGGGTAACAATAAAAAAGGGAGCTTTTTAGCTCCCTTTTTCAATTCATGAAAGAATGATTTTATTCTTCTTTCTTTTTGTTTTGCTTTTTCATGGCTTCACCAATTTGGTTGCTTGCCGTAAAGGAGGCCACCATGTTGTTGAGCATGTCGCTTCCTGCTTGTGGTGAGTTGGGCAAAAGGATCAGGTTGGTATTGGTTTCCTCACCAATGGCCTGTAGCGTGTCATAGTGCTGTGTGACCACAATCAGGGCAGATGCTTCTTGCGAATTGATGCCCACTTTGTTCAAGACTTCAACAGATTCTTCAAGACCTCTTGCAATTTCACGACGTTGGTCGGCAATACCCTGTCCTTGGAGTCTTTTGCTTTCTGCTTCTGCCTTTGCTTTTTCAACAATAAGGATTCGGGCTGCATCTCCTTCAAATTGGGCTGCAATCTTTTCTCGCTCTGAAGCGTTGATGCGGTTCATGGCAGCTTTTACTTGGGCATCTGGGTCAATATCGGTTACCAAGGTTTTAATGATGTCATAACCATATTCCAACATGGCATCCTGTAGTTCGGATTTAACGGCAATGGCAATATCATCCTTTTTTACAAAGACATCATCCAATTTCATTTTGGGCACTTCGGCACGGACCACATCAAAAACGTAGGAAGTTATCTGGTCATGGGGGTACTCTAATTTGTAAAATGCATCATATACTTTGTCTTTTATAACTACATATTGCACTGAAACCTTGAGCTTTACAAATACATCGTCCAAAGTTTTGGTCTCTACAATAACATCCAACTGTTGGATTTTTAAACTCAATCTTCCTGCAATGCGGTCCACTAGTGGAATTTTCATTTGTAGCCCGGAATTGCGAATACTTTGGAATTTACCGAACCGCTCTATCACAACGGCGGTTTGTTGCTTTACAATAAAGAAGAACTTAAATAGAACAATAAGCCCAAGAAATACAATTGGTAATAATAAGTAATTGCCCATGCTGATCGGATTTTATGTTAGAAATGAAATTTACAAAACTCTGTAACATATCAGTAGACAACCACGAAGTTTTGTTACAGAATGTTTATTGCGAAAACACAGAAATCGCGTTTTTAATTCGCCCTATACTGTCTTCTTTACCAATAAGTTCGATAATATCAAATAGGTGAGGACCCTTCATGTCGCCCACAATGACCAATCGAAGAGGAGGCATTACCTTTCCAAAGGAAAGTTCTTGCTCTGCAATCCAAGCTTTTACCTTTTCTTCAATAATAGCGGAAGAGAAATCATCGATATTTTCTAGGATGGAAAGAACTTGGTCCATGATCTGTGGGGTATCTTCCTTCCATTGTTTTTTCACTGCTTTTTCATTGTATTCGGTGGGGGCTTCAAAAAAGTAATCGCCCAATTCCCAAAAGTCTGAAACAAAACTTGCCCGTCCCTTGATGAGGTATATTACTTTTTGGACATAATCTTTTGAGGCTTCTATCGGATTTTCTTTTTTTGAAAGCTCTTTTAGAAACAAATCCGCAAGATCTTCGTCACTCTTGCGCTGTAACCACTGCTGATTATACCATTTGTTCTTTTCTGGATCAAAACGTGCACCGGATTTGTTCACCCGTTCCAAAGAAAAGGATTGGATGAGCTCATCCAAAGAGAAAATTTCTTGTTCTGTACCGGGGTTCCACCCCAAAAGGGCCAAAAAGTTCACCACGGCCTCTGGAAAGAATCCGGCTTCTCGGTAGCCTTCCGATTCGTTCCACGTTAAGGGAAACACTGGGAAACCCCCTTTTTCGCCATCGCGTTTGCTTAGTTTACCCTTGCCTACAGGCTTCATGATGAGCGGCAAGTGGGCAAATTTTGGCGCGGTCCATCCGAAAGCTTTATACAATAGAGTATGTAGGGCTAGGGATGGAAGCCATTCTTCGCCGCGAATCACATGGCTGATGTTCATCAAATGGTCATCCACAATGTTGGCCAAGTGGTAGGTAGGCATACCATCACTTTTGAACAAGATTTTATCATCCAGTATGTTGGTGTCTATGGTAATTTTACCGCGGATGATATCTTGTAGAATGAGCTCTTCATCTTGTGGGGACTTAAAACGGATGACGTAATCTTCGCCGGCATCCAATTTGGACTGTACCTCTTCTTGGGTGAGTGAAAGTGAATTATTGAGTTTTAACCTGTTGTGCCAATTGTAGATAAAGGTCTTGCCCTTTTCCTCGTGGTCTTTTCTATGAAAGTCCAATCGTTCTGGGGTATCAAAGGCATAATAGGCATTGCCATTTTCAATAAGTTCCATGGCGTAAGCTTTGTACATGGCCTTGCGCTCGCTTTGACGATATGGACCAACAGTACCTTCTTTCCCTGGTCCTTCATCAAAGGGAATGCCACACCAGTTCAAGGCTTCAATGATATAGTTTTCAGCACCATCCACAAATCGGTTTTGATCCGTATCCTCTATACGTAATATAAACTCTCCGCCGTGTTTTTTTGCAAAAAGGTAATTGAAGAGGGCAGTGCGAAGACCTCCTATATGTAATGGTCCGGTTGGGCTTGGGGCAAAACGCACCCTAATGGTGTCACTCATGGCATACAATATTGTTGTGCAAAGATACATTGCCTTATACGATCCTGAAAGGGTTTAGGTGCGACGCTTGTATGTATCGGAAAAGTATTGATACACCAAGCTTTAACAAAAATTTGCGGTGGTTTTCACCAGTATCGGGTATCTTGGTAATAAAATATATTGCTTTGAGTAGCTATCAGGACATATTACAGAAGCTGGGTGGCTTTACCAAAAAGTATTATACCAAACAATTGATCAAGGGAAGTATTCTTTTTTTGACGCTCGGTTTGTTGTTTTGGATGGCGGTTATGTTTGTGGAGTATCTGCTATGGATGGACCAACAATGGCGATTGACGTTTTTCCTTGTTTTTTTACTGGTTGAGTGCTTTTTGCTTTATAGGTTTATTGCCATCCCGTTAATGTATTTGTTTCGTTTACGAAGGGGAATAGGTCATAAGGAAGCTTCCAAATTAGTTGGAAAGCACTTCCCTGAGGTGGATGATAAATTGTTGAATCTTCTTGAGCTTTCCGAAAGTCAGAAAAAAACCGACCTGCTATTGGCCAGTATAGAACAACGTGCCAAAAGTCTGGTGGCCGTCCCATTTACTGAGGCGGTGGATTTTAGGGAGGGGTATAAGTATGCAAAGTACATTTTAATTCCTGTGGCTCTGCTTGGTTTTATTTGGTTGAGTGGTAACATCGCTTCTTTCTTTAATTCCAATAAAAGGGTAATGAATTATGATTTGGCCTATGAGCGCCCCGCTCCATTCACCTTTAGGATATTGAATGAAAGTTTGGAGGTGTTGGATAGTGAGCCCTTGGTTATCAGAGCTACAACCGAAGGCAATGTGAAGCCGGACGATGTTTATCTAATGCTGAACGGGGAGCCGTTATTGTTGCAAGAACAAGATGGGGTGTATACCTATCGATTTGAAGCACCTGTGGAAGAAAGCTCGTTTTACTTAAGCGCCAATGGTTGGAACTCTAGAAATTTTACCATTAAAAGCCACAAAACACCCGCACTTGTTGATTTTCGGATGCAGTTGGATTATCCTTCATACTTGAATCGGGGGTCTGAAGTCATCACAGCTACCGGAAACGCTGTGGTACCCGAGGGTACCAGGGTGACTTGGAATATTGTGGGGCTGAATGTTGATGGGATTGCTTTGGAGACCTTGGATAGTATTTATTCTTTTTCCAAGAAAGGGAATGAATTTATACAGACTATGAGGCCTTTTGATGATATGCGATATGAGCTTCGTACCTCAAACTCACATGTTGCCGATTTTGAACGCTTAGCGTACGCAATAGATGTCGTTAAGGATGCCAATCCTACGGTGAAGGTCAATCAGGTTTTGGATTCCCTTAACCCGAATCAGTCGTTTTTTAGTGGACAAGCTGCCGATGATTATGGCATTGCTTCCATCCGACTGGTTTGTTTCCCTGCAGATGATGTTGAGAAAGAACAGAGAATTGTTTTGGACTCCCCAAAATCTAATGTGCATCAGTTTTACTACACCTTTCCTTCCGGACTGCTACTGGATAAAGGCAAGCAATACAAAGTATTTTTTGAGGTGGTTGATAATGATGGCATCAGAGGAGGAAAGATTGCAAAAAGCCAAGTGTTTAACACCGCTATTTTTGACAACAAACAACTGAAAAAAAGGAAGTTAGAGTCTCAAAACTCTACACTGACCAAAATGAATCAATCCTTGCAGGACTATAAAGAACAACAAGAGGTCCTTAGTGGGATGACTAAGGAACAGAAGGAAGAAAGGTCATTGACTTTTGAGGATAAGAGACAGATTAAGGATTTTTTACAGAAGCAACAGTTGCAAGAAGAATTGATGCAGAAGTTCAGTAATGAGTTAAAGGAAGGGGTTAGTAGGAGTGAACAAAGCAATGAGCAAAAAAGAATGCTTCAAGAACGGCTTGAGCGTCAGGAGCTGGAGGCCAAGAAGAATGAGCGGTTGCTTAATGAACTTAAAGAACTCACAGTCAAGATGAATAAGGAAGAGCTCCAAAAAAGGTTGGAGGAGCTTGGAAAGAATCAGTCTAAAAGCGCAAGAAATCTTGAGCAAATATTGGAGCTCACCAAGAGGTATTATGTCACGGAAAAGATGTCTCAGTTAGCGAATGAATTGGAAGATTTGGCGAAAGAACAGGAGAGGTTGTCTGAAGCTGTTGGGGATGACAATCAGAGTGAGAATCAAAAGGAATTGAACAAACAGTTTGAGGAGGTTTCTGATGAATTGAATGAATTGAGAAAGGATAATGATGCTTTGCAAAAGCCAATGGACATAAATGTTACCCAAAAGCAACAGGACGATGTAGATCGAGATCAGAAGGATGCCTTGGATGCGCTTGAACAGATGAAGGATAATGGGTCCGTTGAAAGCAATAGTGATAGTGAGCAAGAAAATGCCAAACGAAAGCAAAAATCTGCGGCGCAGAAGATGAAGGAAATGAGTGAGGCTATGCAGCAGAGTGCTTCAGGCGGAGGGGCAGATGATACAGAAGATGCTGAAATGTTACGACAGATATTGGATAACCTGGTTACGTTTTCATTTAAGCAAGAAGGGTTGTTTGACAATATGGAAAGTGCAGATGTTGACATCTCACAGTTTTCAAGAACGGTCCGTGACCAAAAGGATCTTAGAAGGCTTTTTGAACATGTGGATGACAGCTTGTTCGCTTTGTCTTTGCGCAGGGCTGAATTGTCTGAGTTTGTCAATGAGCAGATTTCGGAGGTGTATTATAACATTGATAAGTCTTTGGAGAGTATTGCGGAGAATCAGGTGTACCAGGGAGCTTCCTACCAGCAGTATGTGATTAATGCTACCAATGCTCTTGCCGACTTTTTGGCTACTATTTTGGACAATATGCAGCAAAACATGAGTCCTGGGCAAGGAGGTGGCGAAGGATCGGATTTTCAATTGCCGGATATTATAAAGGGACAACAAAGTATTCAGGAAAAGATGAATGGCTCTGGACAGGAGGGTAAACCTTCCGGCAAGGAGGGACAGGATCAGGAACAAGGAGAAGATGGTGGGAAAGAAAAGGGCTCCAATGATGGGGATAAGGGTGAGCAGCGTGGCCAAGGAGAGCAAATGCAAGGCGGCAATGAGGGATTGGAAGGAAGTGAAATGGGGTTGAGTGAGGTATATGAGATATACAAGGAACAGCAGATGTTACGACAGATGCTGGAGAAGCAGTTGCAGGATATGCTCAACGCATCGGATAGAAACTTAGCCAAAAAGTTGATGCAGCAGATGGAGGACTTTGAGAACGACCTGTTGGAGAATGGAATTACAGAACGAACAAGAACTAAGGCCAATTCCATCCAGCATCAGCTATTAAAATTAGAGAATGCGGCTATGGAGCAAGGGGAGAAGAAGGAACGGGAAAGTGAAACCAACAGCATCGATTTTACGGCACCCATCTTAACCAAACCGGAGCTGCTGAGGGATAATCAAAATGATGTTGAAATATTAAATAGGCAAGCACTACCTTTGCGCCAAAATTTTAAGGAACGCGTAAAGAGGTATTTTAAGAATGATTGAATTTCATTTTGAATTGGACTTTCAATTGATAAATGAACCCAAGTATTCCGATTGGGTTAATAGAATTTTGACTTCTGAGGGCTTTGAGGCAGGCCAGATCGATTATATTTTTTGTACAGATGAGTACCTGCTTGAAATTAATAAGAAGTATTTGAATCACGATACCCTTACGGACATCATTACTTTTGATTACACGAATGGAGAGGTTGTGTCCGGTGATATTTTTGTTTCTGTGGACAGGGTGAAGGATAATGCCCAAAGATTTGATGTTGATGTCAACAATGAGCTTTTAAGGGTGATGTCCCACGGCCTGTTACACCTTATGGGTTATGGAGACAAGAAGGATGAAGAGGTTGTATTAATGAGGAGTAAGGAAGACGAAAAAATAAAAATGTTCCACGTGGAACAATAGGATATGTTTGATAAAGAATACGACGTTATAGTAGTTGGAGGAGGTCATGCTGGTGCTGAAGCGGCTGCGGCAGCGGCTAATATGGGCTCTAAAACGTTATTGGTGACCATGAACCTGCAGACCATTGGGCAGATGTCATGTAATCCGGCAATGGGAGGTATTGCAAAGGGACAGATTGTCCGTGAGATAGATGCGCTAGGTGGTTATAGTGGAATCGTTACGGATAAATCCGCCATTCAATTTAAGATGTTGAACAAATCTAAAGGACCGGCCATGTGGAGTCCCAGGGCGCAGAACGACAGAATGCGATTTGCGGAAGAGTGGCGTTTGTCTTTGGAGGCTACTCCCAATGTAGACTTCTATCAGGAGATGGTTTCTGGATTGCTTATAGAGGGCGAAAATGTGGTTGGGGTACGTACCTCTTTGGGAATTGATGTAAGAAGTAAAGCAGTAGTCCTGACCAATGGAACTTTCTTAAATGGTCTAATCCATATTGGCGAAAAGCAGTTTGGAGGAGGAAGAGCAGGCGAAAAGGCCGCCACAGGGATTACCGAACAATTGGTGGATTTAGGTTTTGATAGCGGCAGAATGAAAACTGGGACACCTCCCAGAGTGGATGGCCGCTCCTTGAATTACGACCTGATGATACCTCAGCCCGGTGATGCCAAGCCGGAGAAATTTTCATATTTGGACACACCTGTTTTAAAGGTTCAGAGGGATTGTCACATGACACACACGAGTGCCTTGGTTCATGATTTGTTGCGTGAGGGTTTCGATCGATCCCCTATGTTCAATGGTAGAATTCAAAGTTTGGGTCCTCGCTATTGTCCTTCCATTGAGGATAAGATTAATCGGTTTGCGGATAAGGATGCCCACCAGATATTTGTTGAACCTGAAGGTTGGGATACGGTGGAAGTTTATGTAAATGGATTTTCTACATCATTACCAGAGGATGTTCAGTTTAAGGCACTGAGGTCTGTAAAAGGTTTTGAAAGGGTTAAGTTTTTTAGACCAGGCTATGCCATAGAGTATGATTATTTCCCGCCCACCCAGTTGAAACATACGCTTGAAACCAAGTTGGTGAACAATCTTTACTTTGCTGGCCAGATCAATGGAACTACAGGGTATGAAGAAGCCGCTTCACAGGGCTTGATGGCAGGGATAAATGCGCACCTTAAAATTAAGGGCGAAGAACCGTTTATTCTGAAAAGGGATGAAGCGTACATTGGTGTTTTAATTGATGATTTGATTACCAAGGGGACCGAGGAACCGTATAGAATGTTTACTTCAAGAGCAGAGTACCGGACCTTGTTACGACAGGATAATGCAGACTTAAGACTTACGCCAAAAGCATATGAAATAGGGTTGGCCAAAGAGGAACGGATGAAGAAAATGGACCTCAAACAAACAAAATCCAAAGAGTTCATTAAGTTTTTCAAGAAAACCAGCTTTGTTCCGGAAGAGATAAATCCTATTTTGGAGTCCTTGGATTCAGCGGTGGTAAAGCAGTCTGATAAACTTTTTAAGGTGTTTTCTCGACCAAAAGTGACCATGGAGCACATGCTTCAGCTGGATTCGGTTTCGACTTTTGTTGAAGAACACGACCTAAATTCGGATGTGTTGGAGCAGGCGGAAATAGAGGTAAAGTATTCCGGGTATATTGAAAAGGAGAAAAGCAATGCAGATAAGTTACATAGACTGGAAAATGTTAGAATCCCGAATGACTTTGACTATTCAAAGCTAAAATCACTTTCTTTTGAGGCGAGGGAGAAAATGGAATCCATAAGACCTGTTACCATATCACAAGCATCTAGGATCAGTGGGGTTTCTCCAGCGGATATTAGTGTGTTGTTGGTCTACCTAGGGAGATAGGGATTTGATGTTCCACGTGGAACAAACATCAAAAAATGCTTTCCTGTAAACCTTCAAATCGAAAATAGTTCAGGCATGAAAAACGCCTGTTTTTTTATTCCAAAACCCCGATATTACTTTCTAAAATGGCAATGAAGTTGTTTTTAAAGGCTAAGGATTTTTCTGTTTCCGGTGAAACTTTCGAGCTGCATAAGGATGCAGAACGGGATATGTTGGTTACCCAACCGGTTCCGGAAAATCTTGCCCGTTATTACGAAAGTGAGGATTATATTTCGCATACTGACGCAAAAAAATCATTCACAGACAAGATATATCAAAAAGTAAAGCGAGTAAACCTTAAAAACAAGACTCAACTTATTGATAATCAATCAAATAAAAACATAAAACTACTGGATATTGGTGCTGGGACGGGAGATTTTCTGGTAATGGCCAAATCTCAGGGTTTTGTCGTGGATGGAGTGGAACCCAGCGAGATTGCCCGGATCAATGCGGATAAAAAAGGGATTCAGTTACACGAAGATTTGGATGCCCTAGGAGGGCAACGGTTTAATGTGATAACCTTGTGGCATGTCTTGGAGCACCTGCCTAGTTTGGAAAAGCAAATTGCACAGATGGTTTCCCTTTTGGAGGAGAACGGAACTTTGATCGTAGCGGTTCCCAACTACAAATCTTTTGATGCCAAACATTATAAATCCTTTTGGGCGGGATTCGATGTGCCTAGACACCTATGGCATTTCTCTAGAAAATCCATAAATACACTTTTTCAAAAGCATGATATGGAAGTTGTAAAAACCAAACCTATGTGGTTTGATGCATTTTATGTCTCTATGCTTTCCGAAAAATACAAAGGAAACCCACTGTACCTGATTAGTGCTTTTTTTATAGGTCTATGGTCAAACCTAAGAGCTTGTTTCAATAAAGAGTATTCATCGATCATCTATATCCTTAAAAGAACAAATTAGGCGTTTTCGAAGCCTCTGCAGCCCGTATTGCGCTCAACACACGATACACTCTCAAAGTTTAATAAAATGTGCAGAGAGCCCCATTTCTACAAGTCAAATAAAATAGAACGAACCAATACCGATTGTCAAAAAGCATAGATATTTCTTATATCGATGGTTTTGAGAATTTTGGTTCACAAAAAGATAATGGCCAGCATTCCAAAAGCTTTTCTATTTTTGCGCATCATTAAAAAGTGAAACATGAAAAAAATTATAATGCTTGCCGTGGTATTGACTACCATGGCCTGTCAACAAAACAAGATTGGTTATGTGGACAGCGTGAAGTTGATGGACGGCTATCAAGAAAAAATTGATGTGGAAGCCCGATTCAAGACCAAGGCGGATGCGATGACCAAAAAGAGGGACAGTATTTCACAATCTTTTCAATTGGAACTTCAGGCATTCCAGACCAAGGCCCAAAAAATGTCACAAAAAAATGCTCAGGAAGAATATGGCCAGTTGCAACAGCGTGGTCAGTTTGTAGGGCAGCAGTTGCAACAAGAGGAGCAACAATTGCAGTTGACGAGTCAGGCAGAAATGGACACGTTGGTGAAAAAGGTGAAAAAGGAAATCAAGGATTATGGTAAGGCCAACGGATACACCTATATCTTGGGTGGTGGAGACGGCGGTGCCGTATTGTATGGAGAGGCCACCAACGACCTTACAGAGACCGTGCTGAAAATACTTAATGATAAGTACAAGAAATAATAGCCTGTCACAAGAATGTAAAAGGCCCATTTTTAAATGGGCCTTTTTTGTTTAAATTTTTAAAATGACGACAAGGTGAATGAAGCGGTGGTTTTGATTTGACGTTAATTGTCCTCAAGCAATTCAAGTGTAACCAAGTAGGCACAGTGGTCGGATGCCACCGTATCCTGAATGACTTTGGTTTCAATAACCCTCCATCTGTTCTTGGGGAGAAACATCACATAATCAATCTTTTTTTCAGGTTTGTCGGAAGGGTAGGTGAAAGCAATGTTTTTTGAGTCGTACGAAGAGGCCCAAACCTCCTCTAAAATGGAAATGGGCATGCTTCCTGGAACATCATTGAGGTCTCCGGCCAAAATGGTGGGATAACGGTTTTGGGAAAATACAGTGTTGATTCGTTTTACTTGGGCAATCCGGTCAGAGGCATCTTTCAAATGGTCCAAATGGGTCCCTACAAAGGCCACGGTATCTCCAGAGGGAAGTGTAGTGACCACTTCCAAAGCGGCCCTAGGTTCATTTTTTGGACTATGTGGTAAAGCAATATTTCGGGTACTCAAAAAAGAGTATTTGGACAAAACACCTTCGCCATATTCCCCATCATCATAAGTCATGGCCTTGCCAAATAAGGGAACGAGCTTGGAGCGCCAGCCCAAATCGGTCACCAAATCGTATTTTTTGGCCCTGTTGGTCTTGAAGTCCACTTCCTGTAAGGCCACAAAATCTGGATTGGCATCTTGTATAACCTTGGCGAGGAGATCCAGATTAAAGTCTCCTTTGGTAGTTGCTCCATGGAGAATATTGAAAGTGAGCACGCGCACTACAGGGTTCTGTTCTGTGTTCTTCTGTCCAAAGATTGAGGAACAAACCAAAAGAGTGATCAAGCAAAAGGGGATTCTAAACTTCATGTTTTAAAAAGGAGATTGATTGAAACAGATCATTTATTGCAACAGATAGACCAAGAAAACGGTGGGAATCAAATACACCACAATGGTTTTGGCACCTTCATAGTCCTTGGCCATACGCTGTCCAAAAAGTAAGAGCAATAGCGTGATTGATGAAACCGCTGCGGCATGGAACCCAATGGAGCTTTCATCTTCAAATACAAATTGAAAAATGGCCACAGCCGCTAGGATCCCGGAAACCATCTCCATAAAAAGCACTATGCCCAATAGAATGGCCACACTGCCTTTAAAAGCTGTTTTGGCAAAATGTCCGTTGAGCCAACTGAGGTTTCCCCTCCAATCTATGATTTTGTCTATCCCACTTTGCAAAAAGGTAATGGTCAAAAAAATGAGCAGTAGAATTTCGGTGGCGTTGTTGGTAAAGTTTTCCATGGTTGGTTTTTATGCGGCCTTCGCATGCAAAAGCCGGGTTAGTTTTATGGATAGGTCAGTAAAGATCAACTTGGAATTTCCGTTGCGTTCCACGTGAAAAATGGCCTTTTCCAGTTCCTCTACAATATCCAAAATATTGTTTTCGTGGACAAAGGGGGCAAAACGCTTGAGGTCAAAGTCCTCCATATGGATTTTGGTATAGACAAGCTCATGGGCATTGTAGTTCAGCAACAAGGCCTGACGCATAAGCGACAGGCAATAGTTCAAGAACTGTTTTTGCACTTCCCTGCCTGTTTTGGCCACTTCATCACTCCATAAGATGAGCTCCTGAATGGCAGCTTTGTTGCCTTTTGCCTTAAAGGCACTCCTCACCCATTGTACAAACCAACGCTCAAAAACAAGATCCTCAGAATCTTTGTTCAACAGATCCAAGGCCTTGTTGAAATTCCCATGGGCCTCTTGCGCTATGGCATGGGCTTCAGGTTGACTCACACCACGGTTAACGAGCTCGTCCAATATATTTTGTTCCGCCAAAGGGGGAAAATGTAAAATCTGACACCGGGACCTAATGGTGTTGATGATTTGTTCCTCCTCTTCGGCCAATAATAGCAAAATGGTTTTTTGAGGCGGCTCCTCAATAAGTTTGAGCAGTTTGTTGGCGGCGGAGATGTTCATTTTTTCGGCCATCCAAACGATTAGGATCTTGTACCCACCCTCATACGATTTCAAAGCAAGCTTTTTGACCATATCCTGGGCTTCATCCACCCCAATTTGTCCCTGCTTTTTCTCAATGCCGATATGTCTGTACCAATCAAAAAGATTGCCATAGGGCTGTTCTTTTACAAATTGTCTCCACTCCTGCAAATAGTGATCACTTACTGCATGTGATTTCACTTTGTCCGAACTCGCTACGGGAAATGCAAAATGCAGGTCGGGATGGGATAAAGAGGCACATTTGGTGTTGCAAACAGCATCGCCACCATCATTTTCACCTCCGGTATTGCCACAGAGCAGATATTGGGCATAGGCCAAAGCCATGGGAAGTACCCCAGAGCCTTCCGGGCCAACAAAAAGTTGGGCGTGTGCCACCCTACCAGAATCGGCAGTAGTCACCAAATGGTTTTTAATGTGCTCCAGGCCCAAGACATTTTTGAACAACATGCACCAAAGATAAGGTTTTTAGGGGCTTGGTCTTTTCACGTTTTTTTGGATAGGCAACCAAAAAATAACAACAGGGGCCAAGGCAAAAGGCAGGAAATCTTTACTTTTGGACTTCTTATAAAGACACACTACATGAAGACGATAGACGATTACAATTTTGACGGAAAGAAAGCATTGATCAGGGTAGATTTCAATGTGCCTTTGGATAGCGACTTTAACGTTACGGATACCAGTAGGATAGAGGCGGCAAAGCCAACCATCCTCAAGGTTTTGGAAGATGGGGGATCTGCCATTTTGATGAGCCATTTGGGACGGCCAAAAGGAAAAGTGAATCCGGACATGTCCCTTTCCCATATTTGTGAAACGGTATCGGAAATTATTGGTGTACAGGTAAAGTTTGCAGGGAACTGTGTAGGCAAAGTGGCAGATGATGCCGTAGCCGAGCTAAAAAGCGGGGAGGTTCTTTTGTTGGAAAACCTTCGGTTTCATGCCGAAGAGGAAGCAGGTGATACGTCTTTTGCCGAAGCCTTGGCCAAACATGGTGACATTTATATAAACGATGCCTTCGGAACGGCCCACAGAGCACACGCATCCACCACCATAGTGGCCCAATTCTTCCCAGGCAACAAGTGTTTTGGCTATTTATTGGCCAAGGAAATCAAGGCTATCGAAAAGGTGATGCAGACCGGTGAAAAACCGGTAACGGCCATCTTGGGTGGAGCAAAAGTGTCGTCCAAGATCACTATCATTGAAAATATATTGGACAAGGTGGACAATCTCATCATTGGAGGTGGAATGACCTATACGTTTGTCAAGGCAAAAGGAGGCAGCGTAGGCGATTCCATTTGTGAGGATGACAAAATGGATTTGGCCTTGGACATTTTAAAACAAGCAGAGGCCAAGGGGGTCAAAGTGCATATCCCAGTGGATGTTTTGGCTGCTGATGCTTTTGACAACAATGCCAACACCCAGTTTGTGGACGTGGACAAAATCCCTGATGGGTGGCAAGGTTTGGATGCTGGGCCAAAGACCTTGGAGAATTTCAAGGAAGTGATCTTAAACTCCAAGACCATACTTTGGAACGGTCCTGTTGGCGTGTTTGAAATGGAAAACTTCGCCCAAGGAACCATCGCTATTGGAAACTATATTGACGAGGCCACACAGAAAGGTGCTTTTTCCCTTGTTGGGGGCGGAGACTCCGTGGCTGCCGTAAAACAATTCGGTTTTGAGGACAAAGTGAGCTACGTATCCACAGGAGGAGGTGCCATGTTGGAGAGTCTTGAAGGGCGGACCCTGCCAGGAATCGCTGCAATATTGGACTAGTCCATACGTTATGGATTAATGGGACTTATCCCAAAAATTGTGTTTTGGGCTGAAAAACTTTAGTATTTCAGAAAAAAACGCCATTTTCGTTGGTCCCTACAACTCAAATCCTGTCCAAATGAACCAAATTTTGAAAACAGCGGCATGCGCAGCGCTGCTTTTTGCGGCTCCCTTGGGGTATGCCCAACAAGTTGATTCCATTCCAACCTCTACCTTGGACACTTCCAAGGTGAAAACAGAGGAACTCCAAAACATTTCGGTTGCGGAAAAGACACTAGATGGGAATTTGGTGGCGTTGGAAGTGGGCTCCAAGGAAAAAATCCAATTACAGGATTTGGAAGCTGCCCGAAAGTATGACAGCCTTTGGCTTAAAGAACTTCATGGAAGCGCACAGTTGTTCAGCGATATGCTTTTGGAAGTTGAAAACGGACCGGGAAGCGATTCCATCGTTGTTGTGGATCTGCCCACGGACACCTTGAAGGCCCGTTTGGCATTGATGAATGAAAAAACGCCTTTCAATATTTCGTACAATCCATCATTGGAAAGTGTGATCAAATCTTTTTTGACACGTAGAAGGGATTTGATGCAACGCATGATCACGGCAAGCCAATTTTATTTTCCATTGTTTGAACAGGAATTGGATCATCATGATATCCCATTGGAGATCAAATACCTCGCTATCATAGAATCTGCATTGAATCCAAGGGCACGATCTAGGGTTGGCGCCAAGGGCTTGTGGCAGTTTATGTATGGTACCGGAAAAATGTATGGGTTGGATGTAAGCAGTTATGTGGATGAACGCCATGATCCCATTATGGCAACCAAGGCGGCCAGCAAGTACCTTTCCAAGCTTTATGATATTTTTGATGATTGGGATTTGGCCCTTGCCGCCTATAATTCAGGACCCGGAAATGTGAACAAGGCCATTCGCCGATCGGGAGGATATGAAAACTATTGGAACATACGTCCGTTCCTTCCACGTGAAACAGCGGGATATTTACCTGCATTTTTGGCGACCATGTATATTTTTGAATACGCAGAGGAACATGGGCTGCAATACAAAAAGGCAGACAGGCCCTATTTTGAAACGGATACCATCCATGTAAAGAACCTGATCTCCTTTGATCAAATCTCCAAGTTGGTGGACATCAGCACGGAAGAATTGGAAATGCTGAACCCAGCATATAAGCTTAACATCATACCCAAGGTCAAGGGTAAAAACTATGCCCTTCGTTTGCCTAAGTCTAAGATTGGCAAGTTTGTGGCCAATGAGGAACAGATCTATACCTATGTGAAGAAGGAGATGGATTCCTCGGAAAAGCCTCTTCCACAAATGATCACGGCCAACGATCAAATTCGGTACAAGGTAAAGAGTGGGGATTATTTGGGTAAGATTGCCGAGCGCTATGGTGTAGGGGTAAGTCAGATCAAGTCCTGGAATGGGTTGCGAAGCAACAATCTCCGGGTAGGACAACGATTGACTATCTTCCCAAGAAAACCATATATCCCCAACAAGACAGTGGCATCCAAAACGAGCACTTCAAAGCAATCTTCTGGAAGTGTGGCGAGCAACTCAAAGGTACACACGGTACAACCAGGGGATTCCCTCTGGACCATTTCAAAAAAATATCCTGGGGTTTCTGTGGAAAATTTACGAGAATGGAACGGTCTTAGCAGTAATAACCTAAAACCGGGCACAAAACTTAAATTGTGCGATTGTTCTTCGTAAATTTAACTCGAGATGAAAAAAATTGGAACACTATGTTGCGCCATATTCCTTATGGTGCTATGGTCTTGTAAAGACTCTGGATCAAAACAAAAATTTCTTCCTCCGTCAACAGGAGGTATCAATTCTTTAATGGTTGTGATGGACACTGAACTTTGGCAGAGCGGTGTCGGGGACAAGATAAGGGAACACTTTGCGGCCCAAGTATTGGGTGTGCCCCAAAGAGAGCCCATTTTCACGATCACACAATTACCTCCCAGGGTATTCAAAGGAGCTACCACCTATTCTAGGTCCGTACTGGTGGTGGAACAAGACTCTACCTCCGTGGCGCATATCAAGTCAAATGTTTATGCCACTCCTCAAAAAGTTGCTGTGGTTACGGGAAGAAACCATGACGAGTTGATACAAAATCTGGACTCATTGGCACCCAAGGCCGTTGCCGCTTTCAAGCAGTTGGAAATAGAAGAGGCTCAAAACCGATTTAGACGCTCCCTGAGCAAGGATAGGGCGATGCAGGATGAGTTTGGGCTTAGTCTGGAAGTTCCTTCGTTATATAAAGTTGGAAAGCGTGAGAAGAACTTTGTTTGGATGGATATCCAAATCCCAAAGGGAACCATGAACATTGTTGCCTATGAAATGCCCTGGAACAGTTTTTCCAACGACTCCACTTTTGTGGAGGATATTGTGAAGATGAGGGATTCCATAGGCGAAAAGTATATTCCGGGCCCCTATGAAAACACCTTTATGATCACAGAAAAAGCCTTTGCACCCTATGTTTTCCCTGCTGAAATTGGCGGAAAAAAAGGAGTTGAGGTACGAGGCATTTGGGAGATCAGTGGCTATCCCATGGCAGGGCCTTTCCTGACCTACATTATCAATGATGAGGAAAACCAAAGAAAAATGGTTTTGGAAGGCTTTACATTCGCCCCTTCAGCTGAAAAAAGAAACTATATGTTCGAGTTGGAGGCCATCTTAAAAACGGTCAACTTCAACCCAACACCTTAAAAAGGTTTAATCCATTAAACAGGAAGGCCCGAACCATTGGTTCGGGCCTTCCTGTTTTTTGTATGTTGTTTCTCGGGAGAATTCTTAGTCAAAAGCAAAGCCAGTGGCTATCCTATATACAAAGGCATATAGAACAATAAAGAACATCACAAAGCTAAACCAGGCAAATATTCTAAAGTATTTTTCTATAAGGAAGTGTCCGAGGTTTCGAAAAGCTTCTAAATAAATTTCTTTAACGAGTAATAATCTTTTCATAAGTAAGGTTTTAAGATTTAAGACTTAGCAAAGATTTGGATTTCCACACTCCATTTAAAAACTAAGGGACGAAATGCCAAAAAAGGAAGATAAAAGTGAGGTGCAGGCCTTGGGAATCCACAAAACATCTGCATTCATCGATGAATGACCCAAAGAGGCGTGTTGTTTGGCGAGGGAAATTGTCGATGTATGGTAATAACCGGAAGAAAAAGGGCAAAAAAAGCCCCGATATGGTCAGGGCGCTATGGTTTACTGACGAACTATGATGAATTCCGATCGCCGGTTTTGTTGATGTCTTTCCCGTGTACACCGTATTCCATCGGTGCAATTATTGAGTAATCGTTCCTCGCCGTAGCCAATGGCGCTTTCAATCCTGGAAGGATCAATGCCCTGGGATATGATATAGTCCCTAGTGGATTTGGCCCGTTTGTCCGAAAGATATTTATTGTATACTCTAGGACCAATGGCATCGGTATGCGCCTCAATCTTGATGACCATATCCTTATATTCACGGAGTATGGCCACTAATTTGTCCAACTCTTTGGCCGCTTGGGGTCGTATACTATACTGGTCAAAATTAAAATGGATGGCCTCAGGCTCCAAGACTACCTGTTGTTTTTCCTCATCGATGAGTTCTTTGAGCTTTTTCAGGGATTGGGCAACCTCAATGGTCTCATTGTTCTTGGTAATGGCGTTTCTCACATCTTCAAAATATCCATCTTTGCTCGTCTTGATTGTATATTCGGATGTTGGGTCAAGGTTTCTGAACTGGTAGCTGCCATCTTCATCGGTGATAACTTCGGCCATTTGGTTCTGTTCTTGATTGAACAAAACAATTCTGGCTCCGGAAATAGGCTCTTGCGTTTGATAATCTTTCACCATTCCCGCAATTACGTTTCGGTTTAGGGTATATCTAAAGGAATAAATGTCGTCATCCCCTTTGCCTCCTTTTCGGTTTGAGGCAAAATATCCTTTCTCACCATTGCTGTCAATAATATAGGAGAAGTCGTCCCTGCTGCTGTTTATAGGTTGGCCAAGGTTATAGGCCGGACTGAAGTTGTCTTGGGCAACATCAGATTTATAAATGTCCAACCCTCCAAACCCCATAGCCCTATCGGATGAAAAATATAGAGAGCCCTCTGTGACATAAGGAAACATCTCTTTGCCTCCCGTGTTGATGGTTCTTCCAAGATTTTTGGGTTCGGAAAACATACCATTTTCCAAAATATCCGCCACATAGACGTCGGTTTGTCCGTATCCTCCCGGGCGATCTGAAACAAAATATATCTTTTTGCCATCAGGACTTACTGATGGATGCCCTGTGGAATAGTTTTCACTGTTAAAGGGCACTTCCTTGGCTTCGGTCCATTCCCCGTCCACAAATTTGGAGGTGTATATCTTTAAATGATTGATGCCGTTTTTTCCGCGCTTTAGTTTTTTACCGTAGTTGTTCCGCGTAAAGTACATGGTTTCTTGGTCAGGGGAAAAAGCTACGGAAGCCTCATGGTATTTGGTATTGACCGTTTTTGAAAGCTTTTGGGCTCCAAATAGATCATTTCCCTTGGAATTGGTTTTGGCCACATATAGGTCCAAAAAGGGTTGGTTGTTCCACTTGTACCTTCTGGTGGTCAAGAACGACGTATCCCTGGCCGATGCGAACACCACTTCAGAATCTTTGTGGAACATAGGGGCAAAATCAGAGTACCTGGAGTTTATTGCCAGGTTTTTGATTTCTACGGATGCGGGACCTTTCCATGTATTGGTGACGGTACTTTCCAATTCGTTAAGGGGCTCGTCCCTTTTCTGACGAAACAATTTGGTGAGTTTTGCCGCCCTACGATATTTACCGGTGCCCTTTAGGCTATGGGCATACTTATAAAAATGGTCTTCGGTGATATCATTGGGATATAATTGGTAGAGTTCATTGTACCAAACATATGACTTTTCCAGATTTCCACTGTAGTAATGGGAATCCCCTGCTTTTGAAAGCAGTTCCAAAGTGTGCTTTACGCCACTTTTTTCAAGAACAATATCATATAATCGGGCTGCTTCGGCATACCACATCTTATCGAAGAACTCATCCCCTTTTTTTATGAGCTTTGCGGCCATACCTTTTTTCCGGGCATAGTTGGCCAGTTGCCTATTGTCAAGGCCATCCAAATACTTTGTGTCAGAAATAGGGTCTTCTTGGGCAAGAGTAACCCCATCCTCCTCAAATTGCACGAAGGACACTTCCTGGGATTGTACCCCAAGAGTAAGTAAAAGAAGAAAAGGTAGTATTAGTTTATTCATTCCACTCTGTCTGCGCAGTTGATTTGTTATGACCAACTGGAGGCTAAGCAAAGAGAGCCTAACGTCGTTTTCAAACGCTAAAATAGAATAAGGATTAAGCTGGGCTAACTTTTTGTTGTGAAAGAGTGAATTTATGGCGTGTAGGCGACAAAAATGTGGTTCTTTATCGAAAAGCCCTTTAAATACAAGGGTTTACACGCCCATAAAATAAGCGGGAAGAAAGGCTTATGATTTGGATTCGTTTCCTCCTTCCAACTTCTCCTCCTCTTTGGACGCATCCTTAAATTCTTTGATACCACTGCCTAGGCCTCTCATCAGTTCAGGAATCTTTTTGCCTCCAAAAAGCAAAAGAACCACGACCACGATAAGCACAATTTGCCATGGACCTAGCATACCAAGAAAAATAGTTTGAGCAATCATAATGTCAAAACCTTTAAAGTGAAACGTAAAATTACTAAAAAGAACTGTAAGAGCCATCGGATTAACGAAAATTAGCAAATGAGCATGATATTGTTAGCATTATAGCAGTTGCAGTATTTTAAAAAGCTTAACATCAAAATTAAAATGGAAGAGTATCTTTGTTGATCATGGCTAAAGACAAGAAGAAAAGAAAGGAGATCAAACGGAAGCTACTGCACAAGTATCGCTTGGTCATTCTCAATGAAAGCACCTTTGAGGAAAAGATTTCTTTCAAGCTCAGCAGGCTGAACGTATTTGTTACCGGGATGCTGTTCATCATTGTCCTGATAGGCCTTACCACACTCATTATTGCTTTTACCCCCCTTCGCGAGTACATCCCGGGGTATTCGTCAACCCGATTGAAGCGGCAGGCCACGGAACTGACTTATAAAACAGATTCTTTGGTGAATGTCCTGAATTATACCAATGGGTATTTGGAAAATGTCCGCAAGGTCCTGCGAGGTGACATTGAGAACAATGAAGCCAACAGGGATTCACTTTTTGAGCAATACAAGTTGGATCCCTCAACGGTTGACCTGACACCCATTCGTCAAGATCTATTGCTTCGGGAAGAAGTGGAGCTGGAAGACAAGTACAATCTTTTTGAGCGAAACATGGAAAATGTGGGCACGTTGCTCTTTTCCCCATTGAACGGAACGCTGTCCCAGACCTTTGACCCCAAGGCCAAGCATTTTGCGGTTGATGTATTGGGTCCCAAAGACTCCCCCATAAAATCCATTGCGGATGGAATTGTTCTCTTTGCGGAATGGACCTCTGAAACCGGATATGTAATCATAATAGAACATCAGGATGGAATTACGTCGGTCTATAAACATAATAGTTCGTTGAGTAAGTCCCAAGGCGATTTGGTCAAAGCTGGTGAGGTAATCGCAACGATTGGAAATACAGGGGAGCTGACCACGGGCCCCCACCTTCATTTTGAACTTTGGAGAAAGGGCAAGCCCGTTGACCCTTTGAACTATATCGATTTTGATTAAATGTCCTTAAAAGCATTTGCCGCAAAACTCTTTGCCAAGCGCATTGTCCGTAAAACTGCAAAATGGGCAAAGCATCCCGTACAAACCCAGAACAAGGTGTTCCAAGAGCTTGTTTCCCAAGCCGCCCAGACCCAATTTGGTAAGGATCACGGGTTTGGGACGATTATATCTCATCAAGATTTTTTGGATAAGGTTCCCGTTCGGGATTACGAAGAACTGAAACCATATGTCCAAAAAATACTGGATGGTCAAGATGATGTGCTCTGGCCGGGAAAACCCATCTATTTTGCCAAGACTTCGGGAACTACTTCTGGAGCAAAGTACATCCCCATTACCAAAGGATCCATCAAGCACCAAGTAGAAGCCTCCCGTAATGCCATATTGAGCTATATCCATGAAACTGGAAAGGCTGATTTTGTGGATGGAAAAATGATATTTCTCCAAGGAAGTCCCATTTTGGAGGAAAAAAACGGGATCAAACTGGGAAGGCTTTCTGGGATTTCCGCCCATTATGTGCCCAATTATCTGCAGAAGAACCGTTTGCCCAGTTGGGAAACCAACTGTATGGAGGATTGGGAGGCGAAAGTTGACAAGATTGTTGAGGAGACCGAAAATGAGAACATGACCGTTATTGCGGGCATTCCGTCTTGGGTACAAATGTATTTTGAAAAACTGAACACCAAGACCGGGAAAAAAGTTGGGGAACTCTTCAAAGCATTTCAGTTGTTCATTTATGGCGGGGTAAACTATGAACCCTACCGGGCCAAATTTGAGAATCTGATCGGGAGAAAGGTGGACAGTATTGAGTTGTTTCCAGCCAGCGAGGGTTTTTTTGCATATCAGGATTCACAAAAAGAAAGGGGTATGCTATTGCTCCTGGATTCTGGAATTTTCTACGAATTTATAAAGGCCGATGAATTTTTCTCCGAAAGCCCCAAGCGGTTGACCATAGCAGACGTAGCGTTGGATGTTGATTATGCCATGGTCATTTCCACAAATGCAGGCTTATGGGCCTATAACCTTGGGGATACCATTCGGTTTATTTCTAAAGACCCGTATCGAGTGATAGTTTCAGGTCGCATTAAGCATTTTATTTCGGCTTTTGGGGAACACGTGATTGCCAAGGAGGTGGAAGAGGCCCTTCGGTTGGCCGTTGAACAAACCGATGCCTTGGTAAATGAATTCACGGTGGCACCCCAAACAGACCCGGAGAACGGTGAGCTGCCCTATCATGAATGGTTCATAGAGTTTGAAAGGCAACCTTCGGACACCTCAAAGTTTTGTAAGATTATTGAAGAAAGTATGAGGAAGCAGAACAGTTACTATGACGACCTTATAACAGGTAATATTCTGCAGCCTTTAAAAATTGCCCGAGTACAACAAGGAGGTTTTCAGGAGTACATGAAGACCCTTGGTAAGCTTGGGGGTCAGAACAAGGTTCAGCGGCTTTCCAACGACAGAAAAGTGGCCAATGGACTGGAACCCTTCAAAATATAGATTCTGGGAAGCATGCAACTTTCGTGGGAATTCATGTATTTTTACCAGAATTCATTATGGCAACCGAAATAAAACAAACTACCAGGGCCCAGGAGTCCACCAATGCCATTGAGCGATTGTACATTACCATGCGACATTTGCTCAATAGGGGATTTTATAAACCTTCTGGGGTTTCGGGCAATGCACTCAGAAGCGCACTTTTACTATTAAGACCAGAAATATACGGTACCGTTGCGGAAGATAAAGCGGAGTTGAACGGCCTTATCTATGTTCTGGAACGATTGCCAAACGGTATTGAGGAATGTAGATTCATTAACCTTACTTCGGACGAGGGGTACTCCAAATCACATTTAGAACCTATAGTCCCTCCCAAACGGAGAAGAAACTGCTACCGGATTGACGAGGAGCAGATGAACATTGAGATTACACGGGGCCGTAGCGACATCTATGATATTCTTACCCATCTTACCTTTTTGTTCATCGAATCCGGGAAAATCTGTAAAAGAGTCTTGGTAGATGAAGGAAACGCCACCATTCGCGATTGGGACAAGCTGACCAGTTTTGTTTTAAGTGAAGAGAAAGGGGATGACGAACGTGAAGTGGCCTTGATCCATGCAGCCAATATTTTGGGAAGAACCTTTGATGAGGTTGTGGAAATCCAGAACAAACTGGCCACTCCTGAGAGTCCGGACCAATTCCTGAATGTGATTCATTGGCTGGGGAAATTGGCCATAGAGGAAGAAACCACGGGGAACAAGCGAACCATTACGTTTAGCCCGTTGCTCAGGGAACGATTGGGACATCATATTCACGGGGAGCGATGGGCAGACATGATAAAGCAGACCTTAAAAGACAATAACCTTCTAAATAGACCCCTTCACATCATAAGTGCTAATATGCACAGTGTTATGAATTCCCTTTTTGCCAAAAAAGCATTGGCAAAGGATTTTCCAAACACCAAATCATTGGAGGTTTTTGAAGCGTTGAGCGCAGCAAAAAACAAAAGCCTTAACAAAAAAGTGAAGTCGGCCGCCGAGAAAAATGGCATGCTATTTTTGGATGATACCTCTGGAGCGAATATAGACGTACAGATTTTCGACACTGCCAAATTTGGTATGGGCACTTGTTGCTATGATTTGCCCGAAGGTATTTTGGAAGAACAAAAACCAGTTATATTTGTGATGGACTATGCCTTTGGCGAGCAGGCGTATGAGACCATTGATGAACTGTTAAAACCTTTTGAACAAGGAGATCAAAAATGGTTTTTGAACGTGGACTCGGTTTCCATTATGGGCAAGGCCGGTATTTTGGAAGGGGGCAAGGGTGATTTGATGATTCCATCGGCACATATTTTTGAAGGAACGGCAGACAACTATCCGTTTCGCAATGAGTTGTGCGCCTCGGATTTTGAAGGAAACGGCCTAAAAGTTTTGGAGGGAGCCATGGTAACGGTTTTAGGGACATCCCTGCAAAACAAGGACATCCTTCGATTTTTTCATGAATCCACATGGAACGTAATAGGATTGGAAATGGAGGGGGTACATTACCAAAAGGCAATCCAATCCGCTTCCCAGATTAGGAAGAGCATAAAAAAGGATGTGAAAGTAAGATATGCCTATTATGCATCGGACAACCCCTTGGAGACAGGGAGCACCCTGGCCTCCGGAGGTTTGGGGACAACAGGGGTGAAACCCACTTATTTGATAACGGACAGGATTTTAAAACAAATATTCAATTCATAACATGGCGGACCAACCAGTAAATCAGAGTAATTCGGATGAAATAGATTTGAGGCAATTGCTTCAACTAGTTGAAAGGGGTTTCAATAAGCTTGGGACCATTTTTTTACGTCTTTTTCTGTATCTTAAAAAGAATGCCATAGTCCTTTTTGGACTCGTTATTTTAGGGGCAGCCATAGGATACGGTCTAAAGTTTATTTCAACTGAAAAGCTCAAGGTCGATGTCATTGTTCGACCCAATTTGCACAGCAAGGACTACTTATATGATGTAGTTTCGGAAATTGAGGCCAATATAAAGGTGCAAAATGAAGCTTTTTTCCAAGAATTGGGAATCTCAAGTGAAGACTTAAAAGGGTTTCAAATTTCAATAGAACCGGTTAAAAAAGATGTTGAGAAAGACACCAAGAAAGAACTACAATATCTGGAAGTCTTGCAAAAGCTTGAAAAAACTGATTTGATATCGGACATTCTGCGGGAAGAAGTGCTCAACCAAACAGAATTCAACCATAGAATAACCTTTCAATATAAGAACATTGGGGGCGAAAAGATTGCCAAGAAACTAATGGACTATATAAATTCCAATGACTATTTCAAGGAACTTGTGGTAATTCAAGCCACCAATTCAAAGGAAAGGATTCGGAAAAATGAGGTTTTGATTGCCCAAATAGACACCATAATTCAAAATTATTCAACAAATCTAACCAAACAGCAAGGTACACTTGGTTCAGGTCAGGTGGTGTTTCAAAATGAAGAAAGGGTGAATATAGCAGCTCTTTTGAGTTTAAAGACGGAGTTGATAAAGGATATTGAAGACAGAAAGATTGAACTTTCAGAACTTACCAATCCAATTGGCATAATAAATTTTGGAACCCCGCATCAGGTCAGCAAAGCATTTTTTAGCAAGAAGATAATCCTTATTCCCATTATTCTGCTGGTAGGTTTCTTTTTGTTTTCCTTTCTTCAATACCTTAATAAAAAGGCGACCGAAATGGAAGCAAGAGAGTAGAGGCCTCAAAAAAATGAAAAATATTGTTGTTACCGGTTCGGACGGGCAATTGGGGAGAACGCTCAAGGAATTTGCACAAAAAGCAAAAAACACGCTTTTTGATTTTAAGACTTCAGCGGATCTGGACATAACCAATGAGCAACTAGTTTCCGACCTTTTCAAAAATCAAGAATACCGATACTGTATCAACTGTGCGGCTTACACCAATGTAGAGCAGGCCGAGAAGAATCCGGATGCCGCATATCGGGTAAACTCTGTGGGCGTCAAAAATTTGGCATATTCCTGTGATGCCTATGGCATAACATTGATTCATATTTCAACAGATTATGTTTTTGATGGTGAGAAGGAAACCCCCTATTCCGTTGAAGATGAACCCAACCCCATCAATGTGTATGGCAAGTCCAAATTAAAGGGGGAAGAATATATCCGAAAGACTTTACCCAACCATTTCATTGTTAGGACATCTTGGCTTTATAGCAAAAAGTACGGGCACAATTTTTATAGGACCATTCTGCGGAAGGCATTGGAAGGCGATGATCTTCGTGTGACCGATGATCAAAAAGGCTGTCCTACAAACACAGAGACGTTGGCCAAATTCATCTTAGATGAAATCATAGAAGGAAAGAAGCCGTATGGCACTTATCATTGCACTGATGGTGTGCCCATGACCTGGTACGATTTTGCCCAAAAGATATTGAACGAAAATGGGTTGAGTGACAAGGCCAACCTTGTATTGGATAGGAATTATCGTACTTTCGCAAAAAGACCAAAGAACAGTGTTCTGTCTTAGCCAAAGGTTGGCTCTTGGTGCACTATGGCACTAAAAAGGCTTATGTTAAATACGCTTTAATGAAAAAGTATGCCCAAAAGGACATATTGATTACGGGAGGAGCTGGCTTTATTGGATCCCATGTGGTACGACGGTTTGTTGAAACCTATAAAGAATATCACATCCACAACCTTGATGCCCTGACCTATGCGGGAAATCTTGAAAACCTACGGGATATTGAAACGGCTCCCAACTACTCTTTTATCAAAGGAGATATTTCCGATACTGATTTTATAAGCCAACTATTTTCGCAGAAGAAATTTGATGGGGTGATCCATTTGGCAGCGGAATCGCATGTGGATCGTTCCATAACCGACCCATTGTCGTTCGTAAAAACGAATGTGTTGGGTACGGTCAACCTGTTGAACGCCTCATTGGATTTGGCCAAAAAAAATTCTGATTTTCGGTTTTATCACATTAGCACGGATGAGGTCTATGGCGCTTTGAGCGACACCGGACTCTTTACGGAGACCACACCTTATAGCCCAAATTCCCCATATTCGGCATCAAAAGCAAGTTCAGACCATTTTGTGAGAGCCTATGGGGAAACCTACGGATTGCCTTACGTGATATCCAATTGTTCCAACAACTATGGGCCCAACCACTTTCCCGAGAAACTGATTCCCCTGTTCATTAACAATATCATCCATAATAAGCCACTGCCTATTTATGGCGATGGCAACTATACTAGAGATTGGTTATATGTAAAAGATCATGCAGCAGCCATTGACTTGGTTTTTCACGAAGGGAAAAAAGGGGAAACCTATAACATTGGCGGGTTTAATGAATGGAAAAACATTGATTTGGCAAAATTACTTTGCCAATTGATGGATGTAAAGCTGAAACGAGCCGATGGAAGTTCAGAAAAACTCATCACTTTTGTGAAGGATCGTCCGGGCCATGATCTGCGCTATGCGATAGATGCCGCCAAGATCCATGAAGAATTGGGCTGGGAACCTTCGGTTACTTTTGAGGAAGGACTTGCATTGACCATAGATTGGTACTTGAACAACCAGGAATGGCTGGAGCATGTAACTTCGGGCGATTACACAGCATATTATGAAAAACAATATCAACAATAAGGCAGCATGAAAGGAATTGTTTTGGCTGGCGGAACAGGTACCAGATTGCACCCATTGACCCTTTCGGTGAGCAAGCAACTGATGCCCATTTATGACAAGCCCATGATTTATTATCCCTTGTCCACCTTACTGTATTCCGGTATTAGGGAGATATTGATCATATCAACCCCAAAAGACCTTCCTCTTTTTCAAGAACTATTGGGCGATGGAAAAAGATATGGCTGCTCCTTTTCTTATGCCATACAGGAAGAACCCAACGGATTGGCAGAGGCATTTATCATTGGAGAGGATTTTATTGGAGAAGACAAGGTGGCCTTGATTCTTGGCGATAACATTTTCTATGGAACGGGGCTTTCAAAATTATTACAATCCAATAATGATCCAGAAGGAGGGATTATCTATGCATACCAAGTAAATGACCCACAACGGTATGGTGTAGTGGAATTTGATGAGGAAGGAAAGGCCATCAGTATTGAGGAAAAACCCCAGAATCCCAAATCCAATTATGCGGTTCCGGGTATTTATTTTTTTGACAACGAAGTAGTTTCGATAGCCAAGAACATCAAGCCCAGTGCCAGAGGCGAACTGGAGATTACCGATGTGAACAAAGAATATCTTAAGCGAGGTAAGCTCCGCGTAAGTATTTTGGACAGGGGTACCGCTTGGCTGGACACAGGAACCTTTCAGGCCTTGATGCAAGCTTCACAATTTGTCGAGGTAATCGAAGAACGTCAGGGATCTATAATCGGATCCATTGAGGTAGCGGCCTATGAAATGGGATATATCAACAGAAAACAGTTTGAGGGATTGGCCCAACCTTTGATAAAAAGCGGTTATGGAAAAAGATTGTTGGGCATACTGAACAAAGAAAGAGGATGAAAGTAACGGAGACCCAACTTCAAGGATGTTTTGTCCTTGAACCCAAAATTTTTGAGGATGACAGAGGCTTCTTTTATGAAAGCTACAGCCATAAGTCTTTTAGCGAAGCCATTGGAAGGGAAGTAATTTTTGTCCAAGACAATTTTTCTTTTTCCAAAAAAGGCGTTTTAAGGGGGTTACACTATCAAAAAGGAGAATATGCCCAGGCCAAATTGGTCTCTGTGTTGGAGGGCAAGGTGCAGGATGTGGTTGTGGATATTCGTAAGGACTCCCCAACGTATGGCCAGCACATATCCATTGAGCTGAGCAGTGAAAATAAAAGACAACTGTTTGTTCCAAGAGGTTTTGCCCATGGGTTTTTGGTGCTTAGTGAAACCGCCCGTTTTTTTTATAAATGCGATAATTATTATAACAAAGAGTCGGAGGAGGGAATACGATATGATGATGAAACCTTGGGCATTGACTGGGGCATTTCCATGGACCATCTTATTTTATCCGAAAGAGATAGGTCACTTCCCCCGATAAAGACCTGATAATATAGTGGAAAGGCTATATGCTAAAATTAATTACTGCGTATGGGTACATCCAAGTTTTTGGGATTAAACATTTTCCGAAGGGTTTCGGACGGCAAAATCCTACAGAATTGTTTTAGATTTGTACATATGGGTAAAATATGACCCCTGTTGAAAGGTGTTTAATGAATAAAAAACCAAGACCAAGAACATACGCTTCAAATAATTTTAATGGATAAAACATCTCCTTTTTTCTCGCATGAAACTGCCGTAATAGACGACGGTTGCGTAATAGGCAAGGGAACTAAAATATGGCATTTCTCACACATTATGCCCAATTGTACAATAGGTGAATCCTGCAATATTGGCCAGAATGTTGTGGTTTCGCCAGAGGTAGTTTTGGGAAATAACGTAAAGGTTCAGAACAATGTGTCCATCTATACAGGGGTAGTTTGTGAAGATGATGTTTTTTTAGGTCCTTCCATGGTTTTTACCAACGTAATCAATCCACGAAGCGCCATCAATAGAAGAAACGAGTATATGAAGACCACCGTTAAAAAGGGTGCCACAATAGGGGCCAACGCTACTGTGGTTTGCGGAAACGATATAGGAGAATTTGCATTGATAGGAGCTGGTGCAGTGGTCACAAAGGCGGTCCCTCCCTATGCTCTATTGGTGGGCAATCCGGCCAAGCAGATAGGTTGGGTAAGTGAATATGGTCATCGCTTAAATTTTGATGAAACTGGGACCGCGGTTTGTTCGGAAAGCAACGAAAAATATATTCTAGAACACAATAAGGTCAGAAAAATATGAACATAGATTTTGCCAATCTTACAAAGGCTTTTAAGGAACATGAGGAGGAATTTAAGAGGGTTTCCCTTGAAGTCATGTCATCGGCGCATTATATTTTAGGGAAGGAGACCGAAGAATTTGAAAAAGGCTTGGCGGAATTTACAGGGAATACCTATGCACTTGGCTGTTCCTCGGGTACCGACGCACTTCTTTTGGCCATGATGGCCATGGGACTAAAACCAGGGGATGAGGTAATAACAACTCCTTTTACTTTTATAGCTACGGCAGAGACCATTGCTTGCCTTGGTGCAAGGCCAGTTTTTGTCGATATAGACGAAGAAACGTACAACATTGATGTTGGTAAGATAGAACAGGCCATCACCAAGCACACAAAAGCCATTATGCCCGTATCCCTCTATGGGCAAATGTCTGATATGGATGAGATCAATGGAATTGCAGAAAAGTATGGTTTGGCGGTGATTGAAGATGCTGCCCAAAGTTTTGGGGCAACCTACAACGGAAAGAGAAGCTGCAATGTCTCGACCTTTGGGTGTACCAGCTTTTTTCCAGCCAAGCCTTTGGGCTGTTTTGGGGACGGGGGCGCCATCTTTGCCTCGAATGAGGAGGATTATCAGAAAATTAAAGCCATGCGCGTACATGGCCAAGTAAAACGATATACCCACCACTATATTGGAATGGGGGGACGATTGGACAATTTACAGGCCGCAATCTTAAATGTAAAGCTGAAAACCTATGAAAAGGATATAGAGAGAAGGCAGAAGGTTGCCGAGAGCTACTCCAAAAAAATTGATGATAAGATCATCAAACCTTTTGTAAAGGAAGATAGAACATCAGTATGGGCACAATATACCATACGGGTGCAAGAAAGGGATAGAATCCAACAGGAATTACAAAAACATGGAATACCAACGGCGGTACATTATCCAATCCCCATGCATCTTCAAAAATGTTTTGACTATTTAGGATATAAAAAGGGGGATTTCCCAATATCCGAAAAATGTGCCGAAGAGGTGATGAGCCTTCCCATGAACCCTTATTTAGAAAACACAGAAGTTGAATATATAACATCAAAACTCAATACACTATTATGAAGAACTTTGCATTGGTAGGAGCAGCAGGATATATAGCCCCAAGGCATATGAAGGCAATAAAGGATACCGGAAACAATTTATTGGCCGCCTTTGACAAAGGAGATAGTGTTGGTATTATTGATTCCTATTTTCCCGATGCGGACTTTTTTGTGGAGTTCGAGCGTTTTGATCGACATATAGAAAAGCTCAAATACGATAAAAATGTTTTTTTGGATTATGTGAGTATATGCTCGCCAAACTATCTGCACGATGCCCATATTCGTTTTGCTCTGCGGAGTGGGGCGGATGCCATATGTGAAAAGCCCTTGGTGCTGAACCCATGGAACATAGATAAACTCAAGAAAGTAGAAGAGAACACTGGTAAGAAGGTTTATAACATCCTTCAACTAAGGGTCCATCCCAGCATAATTGCCTTACGCGAAAAAGTAGCCCAAGCAGATAAAAAAACAAAATTCGATGTGGACCTCACTTACTTGACATCGAGGGGGCATTGGTACCAGACCAGCTGGAAAGGAGATGTAAGTAAGTCAGGAGGCATAGCCACAAACATAGGAGTGCATTTTTACGATATGCTCTCTTGGATATTTGGTGATGTGCAGGAGAATGTGGTCCATATTCACGAAAAGGATAGAGCTGCTGGGTATTTGGAGTTTGAAAATGCAAGGGTCAGGTGGTTTCTTTCCATTAACTCAAAGTATCTTCCTCAAGAGATCAAGGAAAAGGGGCAAACAACCTTTAGGTCTATAACCATTAATGGGGATGAACTGGAATTTAGTGGCGGTTTCACGGATTTGCACACTATGGTCTATAAAGATATATTGGAAGGAAAAGGATATGGCCTTGAAGCTGCAAGGACTGCTATTGAGATTGTCCATGATATAAGAAACGTACAACCAATAGGTTTGAAGGGTGAATACCATAGTTTTTTGGACAACTAAATTAGGATGTGGGAAAACTAAAGACTTTTATTGAGGAGATAAAATCCTCTGAGTTTTTTAAAAACGTTTTTATTTTATCATCGGGAACTGCTTTGGCCCAGTTGATTCCTGTGATGATTGCACCCATTTTGTCAAGAATATATTCCCCTGAAGAGTTTGGACGATTGGCTCTTTATTTGGCAATAATCCAAATTTTGGGCTCTTTGTCAACAGGTAGGTATGAATTGGCGATTCTTTTGCCCAAAGAAGAAAAAAGGGGGGTTCAGTTGACATTAATTTCCATTTTTTTTACTGTTGTTGTTTCCTTTATTTCACTTATTGTGGTTTTAGTATATAATACAGAGTTGGCAGTTTTACTTGGGGACCCTAAACTTGATGTTTGGCTCTACCTGGTGCCAGTGAGTGTGTTGATGGTAGGGGTCTTTAATGCACTGAATTACTACAATACGCGAGTCAAAAAATTTAAAAATATTGCAAGAGCCAACATTTATAAATCCTCTGGAGGAGGTGTGGTGCAATTGGTTTTGGGAGGGTTAAAACTGACTTCCGGAGGCTTGATTTTAGGGCAGACACTATCTCATTTTTTTGGAAACATAAGGCTCTCAAAAACACTCCTTGAGAACAAAAAGACAATTCTTGACAGTAAAATACCAGAACTCAAAGATTTGGCAAAACGATATATAGATTTTCCCAAGTTTTCAATGTGGGGAATTTTTTTAAATTCATTGTCGGCCAATGTAATTAATATGTTTGTTTCCAGGGTATTTTCACTAAGTACAGTGGGCTTCTATTCTCTGGCTTATCGTTATCTGGGATTGCCATCTACATTGGTTGGAAATGCATTTTCCCAGGTTTATATGGTTGAAGCTTCCGAAAGTAGAAGGAAAAAGGGTAATGCAAAAGAGGAGTTTTTGGGAGTTTTGAAAAAACTAAGCGTTGTCAGCCTTTTATTTTTGATCATTGGAGTGTTCTTTGTAGAAGAGGTATTTGTCATAGTATTTGGTGAAGAATGGAGATTTTCCGGAAAGTATGCTAGAATTTTGATTCCCTTGTTTGCCATTAGGTTGGTTGTGACTGCCTTGAGTGTAACTTTCAGTGTTTTTGAAAAGCAAAGAGAATCCTTGATTTGGAATATTATACTGGTGGCGGCAAGCATATTTGCGATGATAATTTCATATTTATGTAATATGGAAATGACATTATTTCTGTATCTATATTCAGGTACACTTTCCGTTTTTTACTTAGTATTGCTGTATAGGGCCTATAAAATCAGTAAGGGAACAAATTAGGATGGGATTTATATTCAAAATCATAAGGAAGATAAAATATATTGGAATTAAGAACAGCATTTATTATTTCTTTTTCCAACGAATATTAAGGATAAATTCACATGTTCCTTGGCCCGTGCACCATGCATCGGTGGTTAGCTACCCAGAGCGAATAAAAAGAGAATTTTGGCGTCCTTATCCTGGATACCTTTCGGGGCAATATTTTCAAGCAAAAAATGGAATTGTAATAGGCAAAAATGTTAGGTTGGGACCGGGAGTAAAAGTTATATCAGCAAGTCATAATGTAGATAATTATGACATACATGACGATGCCAAACCAATAATAATCGGGAACAACTGTTGGTTGGCGGCAAATGTGGTTATTTTACCAGGAGTAGAGCTTGGAAATCATATTGTGGTTGCTGCCGGGGCGGTTGTGAATAAAAGTTTCCCTGAGGGCGACTGTGTCATTGGTGGTGTGCCTGCCAAAATCATAAAGAAATTAGGACCCTACAAAGGTGATTCATCTTGGTAATTTAAAATGAGAAAAAACTGTGCTGTTGTTTTAGGAGGCTACGTCAATGGATATTCTATAGCTCAAGAGCTTTATGAAATGGGGTCGGGGCCACTGGTATTGGTTCAATATAACAATCAGATAGCAAGATTTAGCAATAAGTTTTGTAAAAAGGTGACCGTCAATAAATCACCGGATTCTTTGCTCCTGGAATTAGAGCGGTTGAATGAACTATATGGTTATTTGGTATTGTTCCCAACAGATGATTTATTTATTGAAAACTTGTTCAAAATTAAGGAAAAAATCAAGGGTTTTGCATTTTTGCCATTCAATCCTGAAAACATTTCCGCTTGTAGCAATAAGGCAGTACAATATGATTTTTGTGAGAAACTTGGAATTCCCTACCCCAAATCGTTGGAGCTAAAAGCCCGTCATGATATTTCTAAATTGGAACAAGAATTACGTTTTCCAATAATCATTAAGCCAAACAAGAGAGAAGATCTAAAGATTGACCTTTTTAGGTCCATTCTCATTTCTTCCAAAAAAGAAATTGAGTCGCATAGATTCCGCCTTGAAGAGTTTTATGGGAAAGGTGTCTCTTTTTTGGCTTCAGAAGTTGTTCCTGGTAGCTCAAACGGAAACATTTATGCTTATGTGGGGTATAGGTCTCCCAGAACAAAAACTATTTTAAATGAATGGATTGGCAGGAAATTGACTCAATATCCTGATGATTATGGGGTTTTCTCCTCTGCTTCAAATGAAGCTCCGGAAATTGTCAGGGAACAAGGACAAAGGCTATTGAACGGAATGGATTTACATGGCATATGCGAACCCGAATTTAAATATGATCCCAGAGATGGCGACTATAAGTTGATGGAAATTAACCTTAGGTCAATGATGTGGCATAGAGTGGGCAATTTATCGGGTGTTTTTCTTCAACAAACACAATGGCTGGATGCGTTGGGCGAGACTGTGCCTAAGTATGAGCAGACAAATAAAGAGGTTCATTTTTCATACCTTAAGCATGAGGTAGTAAATTTGATTTTAAGAAAAGGCTATTTAAGATTTTTCAAGAACAACCTTTTTAAAGGAGATATCAATGGATTGGCACTATATGAAAAAGGCGATATGAAACCATTTTATATAGATCAGTTCTATACATTGATTACGTTGCTTAGAAAATTGGCAAAAAAAATTCTAGGTAGATAAATAACAGGGTATGCCCAAAAACTTTAAAAACAGAATAAGATTAGTTGTTAAAAGGAGGTTGTTAAGACTAAAGAATGTCAAGATATATAACAACACGGTCTTTTCAAATATTGTTTTCAATGGAAGAGCAACCATAGAGCCTTATTGTAGATTAGTGGGGGACCCTAAAATAGTGGTGGGAAATGGCTTTTATATGAATGCCAATTGTCATATTCTTGGTGATATCACTTTTGGAGATAATGTTATGTTGGGTCCAAAAGTAGTGATTTGGGGAAGGGACCATGGCATGGAAATGGGTATGCCAATGAACCAGCAAACGCACTTAAACAAGCCTGTTGAAATAGGGAGCGATGTGTGGATTGGAGCTGGAGCAATCATTCTCAAGGGGGTGAAAATTGGTGATGGGGCTGTTATTGGGGCGGGTTCTGTGGTTACCAAAGATGTGGATGAATATGCCATTGTTGTTGGGAACCCTGCAAGAGAAATCAAAAAAAGGACGGACTAGTGCTTAATATTTATACTTCTGCCAACTGTGCTAGCGAGAAAAAATATATTTTCGACCAGATACTGGGAAGATTCCTAGGTGTTTCTTTTCAGGTACATTATTCTGAAATGTCCGGAAGCATTAAGGTTTCGATGGAAGGTAGAGCTGGTGAGCTGGAAATAAATGATGTTTTTTTCTTCCAATTTGAAAATAAGGTTAGATGGTTGTCTCAAGAATCCTTGCCATTGTTGCCCCTGAAAATCTTGGAAAGAAGGAATATCCCAATCCTTTATGGAAATGATAAAATTGATGAAAGCAGAGAATCCTTTCATATAGGTATTGACCTTTTTGGCTCATGTTTTTTTATGCTTTCGAGATATGAGGAATTGGTAGTAAATGAAAAAGACACCCATGGGCGCTTCCCAGCTAGGGCGTCTGTAGCATATAAGGGAGGATTTTTGGATAGGCCTATTGTAGATGAATACATAGAGGTACTATGGTTTTATATGAAGAAATTATGGCCAAGTTTAGAGCGCAAAGCACTTAAACCAAACTATTTTGTTAGCTGCGATGTGGATTTTATTCAGGATAGAGGAGTGAGGTTTCCCGGAATAATCAACAGACTTGGGGGGGATTTAATAAAAAGGAAATCATTTAAACAGTTCTTAGGTTCCTTAAAACTATTTTACACGGTGTCCATTTTAAAAAATAAAACTCAAGACCCATTCAATACTTTTAATTTCATGATGGATGTATGTGAAAGTAATAATTTAAAAATGGCTTTCTATTTCATACCCCGAAACAATAAATTGCCCATAGATGGAGATTATGATATTGAAAGTGATGAGATCTTGGAATTAATGCGTAATATTATAGCTAGAGGTCACGAGGTAGGATATCATGCTAGCTATTACTCCTATTCTGATTTGGAGGTGACCAGAAAAGAAGTTGCACTTTTAAGAAAGGTCTTTAAAAAAGCGGGGGGTAATCCCGAGGATATAAAGGGAGGAAGGCAACATTACCTACGCTGGGAAACCGGAATTACTGAAAAAAATTGGGAAACTGTAGGCCTCGAATATGATTCGACTTTAGGGTTTGCCGAAACAGTTGGTTTTAGGTGCGGAACGGGCCAAGAGTATAATTTTTATGATTCACACGAAAGGAAACCCATGAAGCTGAGAATACGCCCATTATTGGCAATGGAAGTTTCAGTATTCAACTTAAACTATATGGGCTTAAGCCATGAGGAAGCTTTTTTGATTATTGAAAAGACAAAGAACACTACAGAAAAATATCGCCATGACTTCTCCTTACTTTGGCACAATTCTTCATTTAATTTAAAAAAAGACTTTGAGTTATATCAGAAATTGCTCTTTTTGAAAGGAGCACCGAATATCGATGCTTCGTGAGATGAGTTTAACAACATAGTCAAGCCTAAAGGTTAGTAGTGACGAATTAAACATTTTAAGGCCAATTGAAAAAAATAATACTTGTATCAGGGCATTTGTTTGAATCCAAAAGAAGGGCAGGGTTTCACCTAATTGCGGAATCTTTGGGCAAGATGGGCCATGAAGTGATTTTTGTAACCGCCCCGTATAGCAAATTGTTCAAGCTTAAGAAGCACTATTTCAATGAGCTACAGGTAAAAAAGTGCCAGTTGGTCCCACAAGGGAACAACATATCCTCCTATGTTCACGCCACTCCTTTTCATATAGCCAATCTTAGAAAAAAAGCGCTGAATAAAATGTCGGCCAAGCTTTATGGGGTATATCAAAAATTCTCCATCGCAAAAGAGTTGGAGCAAAAAGTAGCACAAGGAGATATACTCATATTTGAGTCTACTCCAGGGTTGTTCCTTTTGGATAAGTTTAAAAAGATCAACCCTAACGCCAAGTACGTTTATCGTGTATCGGACGATCTGGAGCTTTTGGGAGTGCACCCGTCTTTGATCAATTATGAGGAAGAGGTCTTGTCTAAATTCAGTTTGATAAGTGTCCCAAGCCAATACATTTATGATAAAATATTGGGAAAATTGGCCCAAGGGAAAGAAAACCTTAAACTTCAGTACCACGGAATAAAAAAAGCATTATATGATGCAGAGCACGATAATCCTTACCAAAAGGGAACGGTTAATGCTGTTTTCATTGGGGTCTCCAGGTTTGACTATAGCTTTCTGGAGAAGGCTTCTGTGTTGCGTAGTGATATTTTGTTTCACATCATTGGGCCCATAGAGCCCAAGGTTAAAGGTGACAACATTATATATTATGGTGAAATGCCATTTGAAGATACCGTACCCTATGTTAAACATGCCGATATTGGAATGCACACCTTGAGCTATTCCGAAGGGGCAGAATCTTTTTCAGATAGTTTAAAGGTTCACCAATATACTTATTGTGGCCTACCCATTGTTGCCCCAACGTTTTTGGAGACTAAAAGAAAAAATTCATTTTATTATTCCCCAGAGTTTCCAGAATCCATCGAGAAAGCCCTTGGGCAATGTATTGCTTACAACACGAACAGACTTGATTTAAAAAATGAGGTTTTGTCCTGGGAACAACTGGTCAATGAGATATTGAATGAAATATGAAATTGAAGATTAGGCACTTAATATCGTCTCCTTTTATCGCCACTGCGGCGTATCTCTTCTTTGTTTATGTGCCTTATTTGTATCCAACATTTCATTTTCCTTTTGAAAAAGTTTATGGGTTTTGGGAGCACACCTTGGTTTGTCTAGTGCTTTTTACACTTATTCTTGTGGCAAGGCTTCTGGCACACTATCCACATCTTAAGTTGCCCAAATTTGAGTCATCAAAAATAGTTGTCCCTAAAGTGTCAAAAGCATGGTTCTATATAGCCACACTTTTCCTCTTGGCCTCCTTTTTCATGAATGTCTTGATGGACATAAACGCCATGTCGTCCTATACGGGCAACCTTAGTTCATCAAAAAAATCGCTGGAAGATTTTGGAGGCATCAATATAATTTCCCAGTTATGTTTATTTTTTGTGGTTCCCTACTTGATCTATATAGAACAGAATAAACGTCGATGGGGGTATCTGTTTTTGGGATTATTGCTTTTATCCGTGATGGTTAGGTCCTACTTTATGGCCGAGCGTTTGGCCGCCTTGGAGCTTTTGATTCCAATAGTGATAACTTTCGTTACCATCAAGGGGACTAAGGTGTTGCTAACCAAATTACTAAAGTACTTTTTTATCCTATTGGGCTTTTTTGTCTTATTTGAGCTTACCAGACAATTTAGAAACCAGTACAAGGACGAAGCCGTGGATTTGGGCTTTAAGGTTTCATGGACCGTTGAGCGGTTTTTTGACTATTATGGAGACACCCAGAACAAGTTTTACTATGCCCTGGAAAATGACATGTCCTTTACAAGTACATCCTATCTGGATTGGGGAGGTAGAATATTGAAAAGAGTGGGATTGGACGTCACTAAGCAAACGGACAAGATTGATTATGGGGAATACGTTTGGAAGGATTTTACGAACAAGGGCGGTCTGGCCATGATTTATACAGACTTTGGCCTTTTGATGGGAATAGGATTTTTTGTATGTTACTTTACCAGTTTCTTTGTCTTATGGTTTAAACTTAAAAAAGGAAGCTTATATGCCTGGAGTATATATCCATTTTTTTTCGTTTGGATAATTGAACTTGCTAGATACAATCCTATTTTTTTGACTAGATTTTTAGTGCCTTTTATGGTTTTCAATGCGATGTACTTATTTTATGAAGGAGCGAAGAACATTAAGGTGCAATAAAGAATGGTTGCATAAATATCATTTGGCACTGTTATCAGTGGTAATGGTAACGGTACCTTTTTTTAATGGAATAAATTCAATAGCAATAGGCGTATACGCTGGGTTTGTATTTTTCTGTTCTGGAATAAGGGTCCGTAAAAGCTTGCCGGAAATAATCTTGGTGGTTGCCGTTGGCGCCTTTTTTTTGTTAACGATCCTAGATCCAAGGGGCTTTTTTTTGGATGCGGGTAAGCATCTGGGGTTTTTGCTCCGCCTTTTACCGTTGTTCTTGATTCCCATTGCATACAGTAGCTGGTCAGGGAAAAGGATTTCGATGGAAGAAATTACAATGATACTTACTGTTTCCTCGCTTTGCGCAATGATTTTTGGAACCTACACGGCGATAGAGTTCTATACAAGACCCGAAGAACATTTTTCATTCATTCATTTGCCTCACACCATCACGGGCAAGTACCACTCTGTTTATTTTTCTATACAACTGGGGATAAATGTGTTATTGGCCGCTTTTAGTTTTAAGAGAACCAAATCATATTACTATTTGTTGATTGCCATAGTTCTGTTTGTATTCATGACCTTGTTGGGAAAAAGAATGGCATTGTTGGCCCTCTGCGCATTGGCGTTGCTTTTCGTGTTGCGAAATCTTAATTTGAAGGCTATACTTGTTTTCCTGTTTTCTATAGGGATAGCCGGTGCGGTATACCTTTATTCGCCATACAACCGATGGAGGATGGAACAGTTTGATTCCAATGGGGAAGGGAGCGAAAGAATGATTATGATGACGGAATCGATGAACATCATAAAAGACCATTTTTTTGTGGGGGTAAGTCCAATTGGGGTTTCCTCTGAATTGGAGAAAAAATATTCGGAAAGGGGAATCGCAACACCTTTTTATTCAAATAACCCCCATGACCTACCGCTTTATGTCTTCATGGCCTTTGGTCTTTTCGGATTTTTAACCTACTATATTCTTCAACTGATGCTCTTGGTAGTCGGAATTAGGGGAAATAAAACGGCATTCATTTATGTTCTTTTGTTCTTTTTGGCGGTTTCGGTGTCAGAAACAATACTCATAAGACAAAATGGAATCGTGCTTTATGCATTTATCTTACCAATAATTTTTTATGAAGGAAGAAAGGACACTTAAGAGGCCAATAATTGTTAACGCACGATTTTTGACACAATCGGTAACCGGTGTCCAACGTTTCGCCATTGAGGTGTCAAAGCGCCTCAAGCGTATGGGTGTCCCACTGATTTTTGTAAGTCCGGAAGACATAAAGAACCCAGGAGTTGCCAAAGAATTGGAGGTGAAGATCATTGGGCCATTTCGCGGACATTTGTGGGAACAGGTCACTTTGCAACTTTACACAAAGTTAAAGGGAGGTACTCTAGTTTCCTTTTGCAATACGGCTCCATTATTTATTAAGGACCAAATAGTCACTGTACACGATTTATCTTTTTTAAGACACCCGGATTGGTTTTCCAAACGCTTTTCCATTGTTTACTCCTTTTTGGTGCCCAGAATCATAAAAAGGGCGAAGAGGGTTTTAACGGTGAGTGAGTTTTCAAAAAAAGAGATAGTAGATCTTATCAAGGTAGAGGAAAGCAAGATAGAGGTGGTATATAATGGGATTACTGGTTTTACCATCCAAGATGAACCATTGGACAGCACGGAATATGGGCATTTGTTGAAAGAAGCCTATATTTTGACTGTTTCTTCCCATCACCCAAGAAAGAACTTTAAAAACTTGATCAAGGCCTTTAGCTTAATGGAAAACCCTTCGTTAAAACTCTATGTGATTGGGGATTTCAACAAGAATTATTCGAACGTTGATATACCTAATACGTGGCTTAAAAACGTGGTTTTTTTGGAAAATATTGGGGACCAGGATTTGGTCAGGTTCTATCAAAATGCAAAACTGTTTGTATATCCGAGTTTCTATGAAGGGTTTGGGATACCCATTATCGAGGCAATTTCTATGGAAACCATGTGCGCGGTATCCGATATACCCGTTTTTACTGAGTTGTTTGAAAACAGTGTACACTATTTTGATCCTACCTCAAAGGAATCCATTGCCAACAGTATCCAATATGCCTTGTCCAACCCAAAGAGCATTTCAGAACTACAGGAAGTGCGGGAAACTATTTTAAAGAAATTCTCATGGGATAAATCCGCCAAAAAAGTAATGGAACAATTCAATTGAAACAAAATAGATAAAACCCCGGGATATTTTTGACCAAGTAATGGGACTATTTTTTTGTGAAAATTATGGTTTGGCTATTATTTAGGATAAGGAACTTGCTATGGAGGGTTAAATTACCGTTATTGCCAACAGTTCTGGGTTAGGTCGTCCAAATAGGCTTTGGCCTCAATGTGTTTAAAAAAAAGGGTTCCATGCCATGTTATTTCGGGAACAATGGTCTTTTTCAAAAAAAACCTTTTGGATGAATTGGTTAAAGCTAGTTGATTGAGGGGGGGTATGAGTTTTCGTCTTTGAATTTATAGGAGACCGTTCAGGACATGGGTATTATTGAAATTTTACAAGGTTATTTTGGTACGGCCTCCATCTCACCATGGTTGTTCGTAAAACAATAAATAAGATGTTTTGAAGAAACTTGCAATAATATTTGGGGGCTCTGGATATATAGGGTCTCATTTAGTTGAAAAGCTGACTGAGGAAAAAATATTTGATCAGATAATGGTCTGTGACATAGTAGGACCAAAATTTTGCCTGGAAGCCCATTCTAGAGAAAATGTTGACTTCATGAGATGCGATGTTAGACTTCCCATTGAGCTATCTCTTCCAAAGTTGGACAAAGACAATAGTTTTATATTCAATTTTGCCGCAATCCATAGAGAACCTGGGCACGAGTACAAGGAATATTTTGACACCAACATTCCGGGAGCTGAAAATGTGATTGAATATGCAAGAAGGACAGGAATAAAGAACATACTTTTTACAAGCAGTATTGCTCCATATGGGCGATCAATGGAAGAACGTACAGAAGAATCCAATCTATACCCGGAAACAGCCTATGGCATATCCAAGGCACTAGCGGAGCAAATCCACCAAAAGTGGTTGGCTGAAGATGAAACAAGAAGACTTATAATTGTTCGGCCAAGTGTAATTTTTGGTCCAAAAGACCCAGGCAACGTATACAGAATGGTAAAGGGAATAAAAGGAGGGACCTTTATTTTGCCAAATGGAGGAAAAATCATCAAGGCTTACGGTTATGTGTACGGGCTGGTAGAGAGCATGCTTTATGTCATGGACCAAAAGGAAAAAAGATTGGTCATATACAATTATGCCGAAAACCCTTTGGTGCCACTTAATGAGATGGTGGGTATAGTGAAAGATGAATTTGGATATAAAAAATGGGTGCCCAATGTCCCAACAAAACTTTTGATGATCGTGGCGTTTTTTTTGCAGGGCGCGCTAAAACTTTTTGGCAAAAAAACAGATATTCATCCAGTACGTGTGAAAAAAGCAGGTTTCCCAACCAATATAAGGCCACAATATTTAATTGATAGTAAATTTGAATTCAATTATGATTTTCGAACAGCCTTAAAACATTGGAAAACGATTTCCCCTGAAGACTTTGAATAGATGAAGGTAGCAATTATACATTATTGGTTGATCACTAGAAGGGGAGGTGAAAAGGTGGTGGAAAGTATACTTAAGGTATACCCGGAAGCAGATATTTACACGCTCTTCCTAGACCAGGAGACTTATGGTGATAATTTGCCAAAGAGCAGGATTTATACATCTATTTTAAATAATGGCTTTCTTAGAAAACATTACCAGAAAATGTTTCCGCTTTATCCTTTTGGAATAAGGTCGTTAAAGCTTAAGGACAAGTATGATTTGATTATTTCCTCAGAATCGGGACCGGCCAAGGGCATACAAATAAAGGACAATACACCGCACCTCTGTTATATACATTCACCAATGAGGTATTGTTGGGGATTTACAGACGAATATTTAAGAAGCATGCCAAAGGTGGCAAGGCCATTGGCAAAGTTTTTTTTTAAAAGACTACGAAACTGGGACAAGACAACTATTGGCAACGTTACACATTACATTGCCAACTCCCAGAACGTTGCACAAAGGGTAGAAAGATATTATGGCGAAAAGGCCAGTGTTTTATACCCCCCAATTGACCTAGGTCTTTTTGAGAAACCCCTAAAAACAGATGCTCATAAGGACATTTACCTAAGCTTTGGGGCGATTACCCCCTATAAGCGCATAGATCTTTTGGTGGACGCTTTCAACGAGAACGGTAAACCGTTAGTGGTTATTGGAGCTGGTTCCGAGAAGGAAAAGCTGCTCAAGAAGGCCCGCCCCAATATTAAGTTTATGGGCTCCCTTGCATGGGAAGAGATTGAAACTTTTTTATATAGGACAAAAGCGCTTCTATTTCCAGGAGAGGAAGATTTTGGCATGATTCCCTTGGAAGTAATGGCCTATGGAATACCCGTATTGGCATATAAAAAAGGAGGGGCATTGGAAACCATCGTTGAAAGCGATGAAATTGAAAAATCTTCAGGCCTCTTTTTTAAGGAGCAAACTGTGGAATCTGTACAAGACTGTATTGACAAGTTTGAGGAAGTAGAAGACCGTTTTGACCCAAACTGGATAAGAAGTCATGCGCGAAAATTTGGGGAAGATGTTTTTATTGAGAAGTTTAAGGCTAAGGCTGCGGAATTTTATGATTAATTTCGTTCTTCAGTAAAAGATATGTTTTTCAAGCACCACAGATACTCTAATTTGATAACTCCAATTTCATTGTTGATGGATTTGGCCATAATCAATGTGCTTGCTTCAACCTTGCCCATCCAGTTTCAACAACCTCTACTTTTTCATAGTTATATTATTGTTTCCTGGATGGTTATTTCAATTAAGAACGAGTTTTATAGAATATATAGGTTTTCCAAAGTAACCTATATCCTCAAGCTCATCTTTGTGCAGTTCTTTTTCTTCTTTTTGACCCTTTATGCGTTCATTGGGTTCTTTAAGCAACCGATTATCAGTCGTTTGGCCTTGGGAGAGTATTTTTTGATTGTTTTGGTAACCATTTCATTGATCAAACTGTTGAGCTATTTCTTGTTGATGGAGTACAGGGAGCGGGTAAAAGGAAACCTGAGAAATGTAGTGATTGTGGGCAAGAACAAAAAAACCGACCAACTCCAAAAAGTCTTCAATGAAAGAAGAGAGTTTGGGTATAACTTTCTAAAACAATTTTCCCCGAAGGAAACCGGGTTTGACATACATAATTGTTTCGATTATATTCTTGAAAACAATATTGACGAAATCTATTGCTCTGTCTCTGAATTGAAGAATGATGAGATTGCACATTTCATAAACTTTGCGGATAATAACCTGAAAACGCTCAAGTTTATCCCGGACAATAAAAACATCTTTGCCAAAAAACTCAAATTTGAATATTACGATTATATACCCGTATTGTCCCTTCGGGACATCCCTCTTGAACACCCGATCAATGCCTTCTTAAAAAGAAGTTTTGACATTGTGTTTTCACTTATGATCATACTGGGACTTCTTTCTTGGCTGACTCCCATTTTGGCCATTTTGATAACCTTGGAATCCAAGGGTCCTGTTTTTTTCAGACAAACAAGAAATGGGATAGACAACCGGGAGTTTTATTGTTATAAATTTAGGTCCATGGCCCCCAATCATAATGCGGACAACATCCAGGCGACCAAAAATGATATGAGAATCACCAAAATTGGAAAGTTCATCAGAAAAACAAGTATTGATGAACTGCCTCAATTTTATAATGTCTTGTTTGGAACAATGTCGGTGGTTGGTCCAAGACCCCACATGGTCAAACATACCAACGAATATGCCACAAGTGTGGACAAATATATGGTTAGGCATTTTGTTAAACCGGGCATAACCGGATTGGCACAAATCAGAGGATACCGTGGAGAAATCGAAACTGAGACCGATATTCTAAACCGGATTAAATTCGACATTTTTTATATTGAGAACTGGTCCATGTTCTTGGATATTAAGATCATTGTTCAAACTATTATCAATGCCTTCAAAGGAGAGGCCAAGGCATATTAAGTATACATGAAAAAAACCCTTATCACCGGAGCAGCCGGATTTCTTGGTTCACACCTTTGCGATAGATTTATTGCCGAGGGCCACCATGTCATTGGAATGGACAATCTTATCACAGGGGACCTGAAGAATATTGAACACCTCTTCCATCTGAAGCGATTTGAATTTTTTCACCATGATGTGTCCAAATTTGTCCATGTCCCGGGAAGAATGGACTATATCCTCCATTTTGCTTCGCCTGCAAGCCCCATTGACTATTTAAAGATTCCTATTGAGACCTTGAAGGTAGGTTCCTTGGGCACGTTGAACCTTTTGGGTTTGGCAAGGGATCATAAGGCAAGGGTCTTGGTGGCTTCCACTTCGGAAGTGTACGGAGATCCTTTGGTACACCCCCAGAACGAAGACTATTATGGTAATGTTAGCCCTATTGGTCCAAGAGGAGTGTATGATGAAGCCAAGCGCTTTATGGAGTCCATTACCATGGCCTATCATCGACATCATGGACTGGACACCCGTATTGTGCGGATTTTTAATACCTATGGCTCCCGTATGCGGTTGAACGATGGCCGTGTAGTGCCTGCCTTCATGGGTCAGGCTTTACGAGGTGAAGATCTTACCGTTTTTGGTGATGGCTCGCAAACTCGCTCGTTCACCTATATTGACGACCAGATAGAAGGGATTTATCGCTTGCTGATGAGTGATTATGTAGAACCCATCAACATAGGAAACCCAGATGAGACCACCATTCTGGAATTCGCAGAGGAAATCATCAAACTTACCGGAACCGATCAGAAAATCGTATTCAAACCCTTGCCACAAGACGACCCCTTGCAAAGACAGCCCGATATATCCCGGGCCAAGGAAATTCTAAATTGGGAGCCCAAAGTACATCGCTCGGAGGGACTTAAAAAGGTGTTTGATTATTTTAAATCACTTCCACACGATCAACTGTGGGAATCTCACAGGGAATTTTTGCCGTAATATCATTGGCTTATTGTCATTTCAATGAAGAGGAGCGACTGAGAAATCTATTGGGGTTATCTCAATATTGAAGTAGTGGGAATTCGTGAAATTCGTGTCGAACAGTAAGTTGTAGATCATTTTCCAATAACCCGTAAATTCAATTTGAATTAGGTTATTTTTGCCAAAACTATTTTCATGAACATTTTGGTCCTAGGGTCTGGTGGAAGAGAGCATGCCATTGCCCTTAAAATTTCACAAAGCCCAATCACAGGAAATCTTTTTGTCGCTCCGGGGAATGCCGGCACGGCTAATATTGCCACCAACGTTGAGGTTGGTGTAAACGATTTTGATGCCATCAAGGAGTTGGTGATCAAAGAAAGTGTTGATTTAGTGGTAGTGGGCCCTGAAGATCCGTTGGTAAACGGTGTTCATGATTTTTTTCTAAATGACACTTCATTACATCATATCCCGGTTATTGGACCGCAAAAAGCGGCCGCCGCTTTGGAGGGTAGTAAGGAGTTTGCCAAGGAGTTCATGATGCGGCACAACATTCCCACCGCAGCGTATCAGAGTTTTACCGGGAACAATCTGGAGGAAGGCTATGCCTTTTTGGAAACCCTAAAACCTCCTTATGTGCTAAAAGCAGATGGTCTGGCAGCAGGAAAAGGAGTGTTGATTCTTCAGGATTTGCAAGAAGCCAAGGATGAACTAAAATCCATGTTGCTAGATTCCAAATTTGGCAATGCCAGTGCTACAGTAGTAATCGAAGAGTTCTTGGATGGTATAGAACTCAGCTGTTTTGTGCTCACAGATGGCAGCAACTACAAAATTCTTCCCACAGCAAAAGACTATAAGCGTATTGGAGAAGGGGACACCGGATTGAATACGGGAGGCATGGGCGCCATTTCCCCAGTTCCATTTGCCGATTCGGTCTTTATGGATAAGATTGAGCGTCAAATTGTAAAACCAACTGTAGAAGGGCTTAAAAAAGACAATTTGCCCTATGTGGGCTTCATTTTCATAGGACTGATCAAAGTAGGCGCCGAACCCAAGGTCATTGAGTACAATGTACGGATGGGAGATCCAGAAACCGAAGTCGTTATACCCCGCCTTAAAAGCGATTTGGTTGAAGTGCTTTCGGCCATGGCCAATGGAACGTTGGACCAGATTGACCTACAGATTGATGAAAGGACCGCTACAACGGTTATGGCTGTTTCCGGGGGCTATCCGGAGGCTTATGAAAAGGGAAAGGCAATCACTGGAGCTGAAAACATCCATGATTCAATCGTATTCCATGCAGGGACCAAACTAGCTAATGGAAAAGTGGTCACCAATGGAGGGCGTGTCATTGCCATCACTTCCTTTGGGAACGATTTTAGGGATGCATTGCAGAAATCCTATCAAAATATGGAAAAGCTCCATTTTGATGGGATGTACTACAGAAAAGATCTAGGATTTGATCTATAGGTAAGAATGGGAGCTTATGGTCTTGTCTTCCTCACCATTGTCATTGAAGATTTTCAACTGCTTCATCCAATAGATCATGGCGATAAAACCGATGACGAAGAAAATCCAATTAATGGAATTGGCTCCCCACCAGCTGTGCGTAAAGCGAAAAAAATCGTAGGGGGCAAAAAGGTGGTTTACAAATAAGTCTTCTATACCGTAAAAAAACTTGCTCATCTTGGCTATATTTACTGTACAAAAGTAGCAAAAGAAAGGATGATTTCAAGCTTTTTCGGCAAAACAAAACCCATAAATTACATTGTCCTATCTGTTTTTTTGGTTCTTTTTTACGTTCTGAGCAGTTTTTTCGCTTTGGATACAGGCCCGATCAGCAAGGAAATCCCCTTTAAGTTGTTGATTCTTTTCTCCTTACTGCTAATGGTATTTGCCATGGGACAGATGGTTCGTATGGAGAAGGTTACGGACTCCAATTCGTATGGGATGCTTTTTTTTGTGTTGCTTTTGGGAGTCTTCCCCCATACTTATGAACAGGAGAATATCATTTTTGCCAACTTTTTTATCCTTTTGGCCATCTGGAGACTGTTGTCCATTAAATCCATTAAAAATGTAAAGCACAAAATTTTTGATGCTTCATTACTGATTTGCATCGCAAGCCTTTTTTATGAGTGGGCCCTAGCCTTTTTATTGATTGTATTTGTGGTCATTAACGTATATGATCGGAAGAATTTCAAAAATTGGCTGATTCCTTTCATGGGTGTTGGCACTATTTTCATTCTTGTGTTTGCGATATTACGGGTATCCGGTTCAATGGATTTTCTTTGGGACCATTATCGTTTTTCCTTGGAAACAATTTCTCTTTCATCATTGGGAAATATCGGCGCAAAAACGCTTATCTATGCGCTTCTGACTTTGTTGGCGGTCTTTGTGGTATTTTTAAAAATGAGAAAAACGGGGGGTGGAAAGTTGGTTCAGCTACGGGTGGTGTTTCTGGCTTTTGTCTTAGGGTTGGTCATAGGCTGGTTTGCTGAAGAAGATAGCTCGGTTGTTCTTTTTACGATTTTCCCGGCCGCGGTCTTCATGGCCAATTATATAGAGTCCATCAGGAGGACAAAATTAAAAGAAGCCATTTTGGCTCTTTGCATACTGGTTCCCATAGTGCTTTTTGGTTTTCACCTGAATTTGTAAGCCATAAACCAATATCTTTGCCCAAAATACGATGGTTCATGTTCAGTGATTTTGCCTTTACAATTTTTCAGGAAAGTATAGACACCTATCATATCAAAGATGATGTTTATCAAGAGTTCATCAATCCTTATCCAAAGGATAAAGTGGAACATTTGCTCTATAGGAAAAACTGGATAGATACGGTACAATGGCATTACGAGGACATCATCAGGGACCCAGGAATTGACCCCGTGGCCGCCTTGGACCTAAAACGCAAGATAGATGCCAGCAATCAGGACCGCACAGACCTTGTGGAATATATTGATAGCTACTTTCTAGACAAATACCAATCGGTACAAGTCAAGGAAAATGCCACGATCAACACGGAAAGTCCTGCATGGGCCATAGACCGACTGTCCATTTTGGCTCTAAAGATCTATCACATGCAGGAGGAGGCCAACCGAACCGATGCTTCTTCGGAGCATATCAAAAAATGCAGTGAAAAGCTTGGCGTGCTCCTGGAACAAAGAAAAGACCTATCTACCGCCATTGATCAGCTATTGACTGATATTGAAGCCGGAAATAAGTACATGAAAGTCTACAAACAGATGAAGATGTACAACGATGAGGAACTCAACCCCGTACTCCGTGGACAAAAAGGGTAAATACACCCGAATCCTTGTTATCCGTCTGTCTGCCATGGGCGATGTGGCCATGACCGTTCCAGTGCTTCGTTTCCTAACGGATGAAAATCCACAAGTAAAGATCACGGTGCTTACCAAAAAGGCGTTCAAGCCTATTTTCTCAGGCTTGGAACGAGTGGAAGTCTATGAAGCCGATGTGAAAAACAGGCACAAAGGGCTCTTAGGGTTATGGCGGTTGTACCAAGAATTGAAACCGTTGAAATTTGATGCCGTGGTCGACCTGCATAATGTGTTGCGGAGCAGGGTGTTGAAAAAATACTTTGCCCTTGAAGGGATTCCGTTTGTACAAATTGACAAAGGACGAGCTGAAAAGAAAGCACTCACCCGACCCAAAAACAAGGTCTATAAACCATTAAGGACAACCCATCAACGTTATGCCGATGTGTTTGAAAAATTGGGATTCTCCATTGATTTATCCAAAACAACGCCACAGGAGCGCCTACAACTTTCGGAAAAGGTTTTGGGTTTGGTTCAGCAAGACACCAAGAAATGGGTGGGCATTGCGCCCTTTGCAGCACATGAAGGCAAAATGTACCCTTTGAACCTCATGAAGGAAATCATTCAATCATTAAATAAAACCAATAGGTATAAAATATTGCTTTTTGGAGGAGGCGCCATGGAGGTGCAAAAATTACAGGAATTGGCAAACTCATTCACCAATACCTTGAATATGGCCGGAAAATTGAGTTTATCGGAAGAATTGGAACTTATTTCAAATCTGGATGTCATGCTCTCCATGGACAGTGGCAATGCGCACTTGGCGACCAATTATGGTATTCCCGTAGTGACGCTTTGGGGAGTTACCCATCCCTATGCCGGATTTTACCCCTTCAACCAACCCATGGAAAATGCGCTTTTGCCGGACCGGGAACGATATCCGCAAATACCCACCTCGGTGTATGGGAACAAGGTACCCAAAGGGTACGAATCCGTAATGGAGACAATTGCGCCGGGAAAAGTGGTGGATAGACTGTTGCAGATTCTAGAAGCTTAAGCAGCCACTTTATGGGCAGCTATGGCATTAAAATACTGCTTCAATTGCTGAATGTACTGATATTTTAACTGTCCGTTGGTAGAATCCATCATAAGGGAACGCATGCCCAAGAAAGAGGCAATAATATAGGTGGCGGCACCTTCACAATCCACATGACGGGCAATATGGCCATCTACTTTTCCCCTTTTCAGGACAGATACCAGATTTACTTCCCACACACTCAAGATACTTTTTAGGTGATTGCTGATCTCCTCGTTACGTTTGTTGAACTCCGTCAAAAAATCATTCAGCATAAAACCATAGGCCATTTCATTCTTTTTGCCGGGTTCCAAGGCATTTTCCAAGCTCTCCAAAATGGCGGGCAATGGATCTTCACAATGGTTCAAGGGTTCTACCAATAGGGCATATACCTTCTGGACGATCAAGTTTTGTACAATATTGATGAAGTAGTCCTCCTTGGATTTAAAATGATGGTAAAAGGCCCCTTTGGAAAGGGACAGTTCGTTGAGGATGTCATCCAAACTGGTGTTGTAATAGCCTTTTTCATTAAAGATTTCGAGGCCTTTTCCACACAGACGGTGCATGGTCTCTCTACGTTTGAGGGTCATTTGCATAAGATTTGGGTTTAGACTGTTTGGTCGGTAACAAAGATTTTAAGGAATAGTGCCCTACCAAAGAATTAAAGACGTAGCTGTGCGAAAAATCGGTGAAGTGTTCAAAAACCGATAAAAAACCGAATCCTTGAAAAACGGACCAGACCGGTGGGTCGGTTCAGGGGTTGGTTTTTGGGGTTGAAAAAGAGGCTTTGAAAAGCAATATGGATATCATTTGTCAACTGATAAGGCATAATGGTCAATTGTCAAGGGGTATTCGTCAAATGTTGAAGCCCAATGGGTCAAAAAAACATGAACTTCCACACCGATATTGGATATGCGTCTGATTGGCCCCAAACAATTTTTAATGCATTTGTTCATGGATCATCATAAAAAACCAGCGGGATGTCACTTGAATTGATACCGGTCCTAGAAATTGGTTGCAGTGATCAGGAAATAGGAATTCCTAGCGATAAGAACCCCGAAATATGGAAACAATATTACAATGAGTGCCATAAAAAGGCAGGGTTAAAGCCCTATAAAAAAGGATTGTTTTTTTACAAGCTTTCCGATGTTTCAGGGGAAAACCTCACCAAGCTTATACTGGACCATACACAGGAAATGCGGGAAGGAATTTTTGAAAGGGAGCAAATGTGTTCGTTTTTTGGCGGGTATGTTTTACGGGTTGGCCATCAAGATCAATTTTTTCCGCAGTGTTGCGGAGAACTAAGCGATATCTGGTATTGGGAACGGATTGCCATGGAGGAAAACTCATACTGCGAAGGACACCCTGCACCGCAAGTTTCTTTTAAGGAAGGCAAGATCACTTTTGATTTTTCGGTTCGGGAGCTCGATGAACCGTTCCAACCTAATCCGCCCCACTTGAAATTATGTGTTGACGGAAAAGAACTAAAAAAAGCAGTGGAAGTAGCCAAGAAAGAACTTAAATACTTTGGGGAACGCCTCAACAAAGTCAATGAAGAAAAAGGACTCAACATCGAAAATATTGAGGGATTACTGATTTGGGACAACGCAAACTATGAATAGAAAACTATTGATTTAAGATGGACACATATTATTTCCAAGTTTTGGGCAGTCCCGAAGATGGGTTTACTTCATCTGCGATATATCGAAGAAAAGACAACCAGTTGATGGGCAGAATATTTGAATTGGTAGATGGATGGTATATCCAAACGGAGTATTTTGACCAACTGAATGATAAAGATTTCGTCCACTGTCTTAATCAAGCAAAGGAGAGCCTAAAGCATTATACCAACAGAAAAGGAGCACATTTTCCAAAAGATTGGACAAGGGAACAGATATCCCTTTGGCTTATGCAGAGGGATGATAGATAGCAAATAATGCATAAAAGATTTAAAATAAAGATGATACTAGTAGGAGTGGTCATACTCTTTGTGGTTGGATATGTGTATTGTTTTTTTGGCAACCCCTACCCAAGACTAGCCTTGATGGGGACAGACCACATAGAAAACAGTGAGGAGCTATCTATATTGAACCAGCAAGAAGAGGGGACATTTTATCTCATTAAAAAATACAAGTATTCCAAACATATTTGGGCCATAGGCTTTGGCGGTGGTGTGGACCGGACGGATGATTTTTATGGACTGGGAATTTCTGATGGGCAGAAAAAAACCATTTTGCCCCCCAAGTTCCAGTCTGTTCAAGCATATAGAGACCTTCAGACACATGAAGTCTATATCAAGTGCCTGCCGTACCCTCCCTACAATACCTATGATGGGTATGAGTATTACAAAATAGAGAACAACACAGCGGTTCCCATTGAAAGTAAACCCTATTACTAAAGGTGAAAGAAGAGATTGAATATGGTTTTTGGTTCTGGAGTCATAAACTGAAAGGGATTCTATATATGTTGGCACAACTTTCCAACTACAACTTGGAAGAAACCGAAATGGAAAGCATCAAACAGGCCTTGACCGGAACCAATGACGATTTAGATATGTGGGCCAAACATTGTTTTGATGGACGACAATACCATTTGGATTTACAACTTGCGTACGATACTGAACAAAAATCGGAAATGATCCATATTAAGCTTAAAACGGATTTCAGGTTAAAACAAAAATTGGAAGTTTTAGACCTGTTCCAGTGTATGTTCAAATCGCTTGAAATGGAAAACGAAACAAAACATTACAACAATAAAGATGAGTAAAGAGGTTTATAATTGGCTTGTAAAAGAAGGAGACTTGGTCATTTTCAAGAGTGGAGATCATTTACACGTGTCGTTGAACAACTGCAACGAAGGGAAATGTCTTTTGACCAAAATGGACACTATCGAAATCATTGGAGTTTTCACCAAAATTGCACAAGAGATATGGGAAAGTGAAGGGTACATAAAAAAGCCGTATTTGAAAAACCTGTTTACGGAAAGGCAAGGCAACTATTCGTGGGACATTGATGGAACCGAACTGGCCATAGGCCCAGCAAAGGAAAGTGAAGAAATACAAATAGCTTACGATGGCAACAATGAATTGAACATCGAAATCAATTATGCGGTGGAAATGATACAGATCATGCAGTTTTTAATCAAAGACAAAGGCAACTAATTCAACAGCAATTCTCGCAGTTAAGCCACCGTCCCTTGGCAACTGCTTCCCGCTCCGGCCGTACAGCCATAACAATGTTGCGAGATCACAATGTTGCGGTCGTTCAACACTTCCTCATTATAATCCTTGATGTGCTTTACCTTGCTCGCCACTTTTAGGTCCAGCATTTGGTTAAAGTCGCAATCGTAGAGCCAACCGTCCCAACTTACGGAGATGGTATTGGTGCACATTACATTTTCCACCGCCGCAGGGTTATACGCCTCCACCAAAGAATACATATAATCCTCATAGTTGTCAGAAGCGATGAGGTAATCCAAAAACCGGGAAATGGGCAGATTGGTAATCGCGAACAGGTTGTGGAACTCAATATTGAAATCCTCCTTCAATGCCTTTTTAAAATCACGCTCCATGGCCGCTTGGTCACTGGGCAAAAACGCCCCCGAGGGATTATAGACCAAATCCAATCGCAAATCACTGCCCGGCATGCCATAGCCCACGGCATTGAGCTGCTGCAGGGCCTCAATGGATTTGTCAAAAACCCCATCCCCACGTTGCTTGTCCGTTTTGCCCCGGGTATAGTGAGGCATGGAAGACACCACATGTACATTGTGTTTTTTGAAAAACTCCGGTAGGTCATGGTATTTTTTATTAGCCCGGATGATGGTGAGATTGGACCGTACAATAAAATCTTTTATGCCCGCTTTGGAGGCCTCTTCCACAAACCATCTAAAATTGGGGTTCATCTCTGGGGCACCACCGGTAAGGTCCAACGTATGCGCCCCGGTATTTCGGATGACCTCCAAACACTGCTCCATGGTCTCACGGGTCATGATTTCCTTGCGGTCCGGTCCGGCATCCACATGGCAGTGCTCACACACTTGGTTGCACATGTACCCCACATTGATCTGGAGGATCTCCAACGCTTTGGGCCGGAGGGGGAAATGGCCAATTTCCGTGATTTTATCCTTAAAATAGGGCAGCTCCCCATCGGCAAATAGTTCTCCATTTAGAATTTCCATTTGCCGATCGGTATGGGCCAGTTCGTTCTCACGGGCCTTAAGGGATTTTTTCGCTGCTTTTTTAAGCTGTGGCATTATGCTTTCCGCCATGGTTATAGGTTTACATGGATAATTTGTTGTACTTGTTCATCATCTGGACCCCGTGGACCAGTGTGGCGCCACTTTCTATGGCAGCCCCGGCGTGTACGGCCTCCATCATTTCTTCCTTGGTAATACCCCGTTGCAGGCCATCTTTGGTGTAGGCATCAATACAATACGGGCATTTGACCACGTGGGCCACGGCCAGCGCAATCAAGGATTTTTCACGGGCGGAAAGAGCCCCTTCTTCAAAGACTTTTCCGTAGTAGTCAAAGAATTTGCTTCCGAGTTCTTCGCTCCATTCCGTGATGTTGCCAAATTTGCGTAGGTCAGCCGGGTCGTAATATGAGTTTGCCATGTTTTGCTTTTTAGTGGTTTAAGAAAGTACTCCTCCCATAAATTGGGATGGATATAAAAAAGTAAGGTAATAGGAGTGTCCAAGTAGTTAAACTTGGACAACAGGTGTTGGGAAAGGAAAAAAAGGAGAGCCCTTGTTGAAAGGAATGTCCAGAAAATTGGTTTTGAATACCTTCTTGTGGATATTGTCAATAGCCATTTTTTTATGAAAGATGATGGAAAAAAGCGCCAGCCATCTTTTGGCCAAGGTTTTGGTAAAATTGAAAAGTCGCTTGATGTCCCTTTTTGAATCCACATCGATCAATACGTTCAACAAGGCAGCGGGCTCACCTTTGGAGGCAAAATAGGTCTGCGTTTTCTTGAGCAGGGAAGGCGATTGCCATGGCAAGGCCTGAAATTGCTCTGGGTTGAACTGGCTACGATGAAACCCAATAAGATAAAACCCTCCATCCATGGATGGGCCCAAAACGGACTTCCCTTGCTGAAGTAATCGGGATGCCTCGAGCAGGTGTTGGGTTTTCAATTGAGGGCTGTCGTTCCCTATGGCAATCACATGGGCATAGCCTTTATCAAAAACCGATTGGAGGGAATGGGTAAAACGTTCCCCAAAAGTGTTGCCATGCTGTTCCTTCTCTGTTAAATGATAATACGGTAGACCGGAAGCTTTGACAATACCTAGGGTTTGGGCAGTCAAAGCTTCAAATAGCAAGGTGTTGCCGCTTATTTTTTTGACACTACCATCCTTTTTCGCAGAATTTGCAAAAACAAGAATGGCGGTATTTTGAATGGGCCTTAGGGACAAATCAACCAAATAATTATCCTAAACTTACAATAATCTTAGCATAGAAATTGGTCGAGGGATACTATTTTTGATTACATTTTCTTGTGTGAAAATTGAAATTTAACAAACCGACCAAGGAGTCGGTTTTGATAATCAGGTCATTATCTTTTTGAGGATTAAAATCGAAAAACCCTCGACAAGCTACCCAAAATAGGCCGCTTGAATGCAAAAACAGACTGGCGGGTCGGTAAGTGAAGGCCTGTTTATCTGGAAAACTAACCTCCAAAATGCGCTAAAAATGGATGTATCACAGACAAAATCAGTAGGCTTGGTACTCTCCGGGGGAGGTGTTCGTGGAATGGCCCATATTGGACTGATCAAGGCCATGCGGGAACACGGGGTAGAGGCAGACCTTGTGGCCGGTTCCAGTGTTGGGGCATTGGTAGGGGCGTTGTATGCCAATGGGAATTCGGTGGATAGTATGCTGAGTTTTTTTAGGGAGACCCCCTTGTTCCAGTATAGCTTTTTTGCCATCAACAAACCCGGATTTATAGACACCGAACGCTATTTCAAAATATTTAAGGGCTATTTTCCCGAGAATACGTTCGAAAGCTTGGATAAACCTCTTTATGTGGTGGCCACCGATTTATTAAAAGGAGAGGAGCGCATGTTCCACCAAGGGGAATTGATCAAACCTCTTCTGGCCTCCGCGGCCCTGACCCCGGTTTTCAGTCCGGTGGACATTGATGGGGTACTCTATGCCGATGGGGGCATCATGAACAATTTTCCAAAGGAATATGTGGATGAACATGCTACCTATGTTATTGGGAGTAATGTCTCCATTGCGGCCGAAGTACACAAGAACGATCTTAAAAACTCCCTGCAGTTGGCCGGAAGGGTCACCAGTTTGATGATCTATGCCTCCAACAGGGCAAAATTGGCCGAATGCAACATTTCCATCGAACCCAAGGAGTTGGACAAAATTGGGGTTTTGGACAAAAAAGGCATAGAAAATGCCTTTACGATAGGTTATGACCATGGCAGCAGGGCCATGGAGAGAATGTTGTCAACTCAATAAATTAGCGACACTACACATCGTCATAATCCACCACAAGTTTAGGGGTCAAGGGGTGGGCCTGACAGGTCAAGATCAAGCCTTCGGCCACTTCACCATCGGTAAGAATCTGGTTTTTCACCATTTCTGCCCTTCCTTCCTTGATGCGGGCAATGCAACTGCTGCACACGCCTCCTTGGCATGAATAAGGAGCATCAATATCTTCGTTCAGGACGGCATCGAGCACCAATTTCTTTTTATCCATGGTGAACGAAAAGGTCTCATCGTCCAAAATCACCTCCACTTGGGTCATTCCCTCCAAGTTTTCGGCCATGGTATCCTCGGTATCGGTACTGGTGAACAATTCGAAATGAATACGGTCGCCATCAACACCATTATTCTTTAAAGTATCCGAAACGGCATGGATCATGTCTTCCGGTCCACACAGATAAAAGGCATCAAAAGCGGTATCCTTGAATTTGTTCTTTACCACAAAGTTTATGGTAGAAGTATCTATTCGTCCAAAAAGGGCGTCATTTTCCCTGGCGCGGCTGTAAATGTATTGAACAAAAAACCTGTTGGTATATTCCTCTTTCAGTTCCTGTATTTTCTGAAAGTACATGGTCTCTTCGGGGGATTGATTCCCAAAAACCAGCACAAAAATATTTTCCGGATGGCTTTCCAAAACGGTTTGAGCGATGCTCATGATGGGGGTTATACCACTCCCAGCGGCAAAAGCAGCTACATTTTTTGGTTGTGTATCCTTATGGAATACAAAGCGGCCATCAGGCGGCAAAACATCCAATACATCTCCTGCTTTCAAGGATTCATTGGCGTAGACAGAAAATGTACCTTCCGGCATTTTTTTAATGCCCACCGTTAATTTTCCAGAAGAAGGGGCCGAAGAAATGGAATAGGCCCTGCGAAGTTCCTTTCCATTGAGCTGATGTTTTATGGTAATGTATTGTCCAGCTTCGTAAGCATATACATCCTTAAGATTTTCTGGAACTTCAAAAGTGAGGGCTACTGCGTTTGGGGTCAATGCATCCACTGCGGTAATCTGCAATGCGTGGGAATCGCTCATAAAAACCAATTTTGCTGCAAAATTAAGCATTCAGCTTATTTTGAAAGCCCATTCCATAAAAAAAGCGCCATAGAAGTGGCGCTTTTTGAGTTTTTGGGATGAAAGCTCTAACACATGGCCGAGGTATCGTAATGGTAACTGACCTTCTTTATTTTTCCATCCCCCACCTGGTACAGGCAAATTTCTTCCATGTTCATACGGTTGCCATCCTTAAAGGTAACATCGCTGGTCATGGCCACGGCAAAATGATTGCCCACCACTACGGGATCACCAACAGAACCTCCATGGGTTTCCTGAATACTTTCACCCCATTGTTTAAAACCTTCCAGAATGTTGTCAAGGCCTTGGGTCATTTCATTGGGCATTCCGGGCATTTCAACACTTACGGCATCTTGTGCGTAAAGGCTGTAGGCTTCATTGAACTTGCCTTCCCTACAGAAGGCTACCAATTTGTCTGCAATTTCTTGTGTGCTCATGTTTGTTTCGTTTTTATGATTACTAAATAAACTCTGGTTCAATCAAAGGCTTCGTTTAGATACCTGTTCAAGGGCCTAATGGCTTTAAAATGGAGCAAGATTTCATCCAGTAGTTCTTCCGAATTGTAAAAAGGCTCCAGTGGAAATTCGGCCATGGCGTAAAACTGTTTGTTATAGATCAGGGCTATTTTTTCGGCCACAGGAAGGAGATCTTTGTCCAAACGTTTGCTTTTTTCCCCTTTCAGGCGACCAAAATTTTGAATGAAGGTTAAATCGTTAACCACATCCTCAAGTGCAGAAGCATTCTTGGATATATGTTCCCGTACCAGATGGAGCTCCGGTGGGCGAAGGGTGAACAGGCCCCCACCCACATGAATGGTCGTGGCATCAATGCCAAGATAGTAGCCCGGCAACATGGATTTTTTACCATGGGGAGAAAATCCCGCCTTAAGTACGGTGTGGTAAGGAGTTTTGTCCTTGGAAAAGCGTCCATCTTTATTGATGCGGAACAGGGCATTCTTCGCATCGGCAGGAATGCGTCCATCCCATGAGGTCAATTCTTGCAACAACCCATGCATTAGGCACAAAAAGGGCAATTTCACCTTTTCCTCATATCTTTTCTTGTTTGCATGGAACCATTCCTTGTGGTTGTTTTGGGCCAGTTCCTCAAAAAACAAAGTGTACTCTTTTGTGATCATATGTCCTGTTGTATATGGTTCAATGCCAATTCAGTTAGGGCGTCCCAATGTCCATGGTCTTCAAAACTGGCCTCGTACCAACCCCTAAACGGTTTTTTGGTCTTGAAGGGACTGAATTCTAAAAGTGTTATGTCCAGAGTTTCAATAGGAAAATCCTTGCCCAATTTAAAAACCATGGTGTGGCTTTTGGAGAAGAAGGCAAATACCTTCTTTTTATAATGCATGGCAGGGGAACTCATCATTTTGCCTTCAGTGACCTCTACATAGGTTATGCAATATTTTTCCCGTATTTCACTGAATTTTTCAAACTCCATGAACCAAAGCTACAAAAGGAAAAAAGGCACAGTTATGGGCAAATGGGACACTTTTAAGGGTTGATTCTGCCAAACAGAAGCCTTACATTTATCCTTTGTAAATCAATGATTATGAAACACGTAAGCATATTGGTGCCCAAAGGCAATACCATACTGAGCAGTGTGGTGGGACCCTACAAGATTTTGTCCGCCACCAACCGTTTTCTAAAGAATAGTGGGGTGAGGAACGACGACTTTTTTGATATCCATTTGGTTGGGTTGGAGCGAGATCATTCCTTGTACAATGGGCTTTTTAGCATCCACTGTGATAAAATCATTGATGAGGTCGAAAAAACAGACATCATACTTATTCCAGCTTTAAAAACAGATAGATTCTTGGAGGAATTGGAACAGAACAACCCCTTTGTGGATTGGATCCTAAAACAACGGAACATACACAATGCCGAGGTGGCCAGCATGTGCATGGGTGCCTTTGTTCTGGCACGGACAGGGTTGGTGGATGGCAAACAATGCTCTACCCACTGGGCGGCCATGGAAATGTTCAAGAAGATGTATCCCAAGGTCAATCTTGTTTCCAATAAAATAGTTACTGAGGAGGATGGAATCTATACCAGCGGTGGGGCTTACTCCTTTTTGAACCTTATGCTGCACCTTGTTGGAAAATATTGCGGTAGGGATGCGGCCATTTATATTTCAAAATATTTTGAGATCGAGATCGATCGGCAAGACCAAAATCAATTTGTCATTTTTCAGGGACAAAAAGAGCATAATGATATAGCGATCAAGGAAGCGCAAAATTTTATTGAGAGCAATGTAACCGATAAGATATCGGTTGAAGAGCTGGCCAGAAAATCGGCCATTAGCAGCAGGAACTTTGTCCGAAGGTTTAAAAAAGCCACCCAAAACACCCCTTTGGAATACATACAGCGAGTAAAAATAGAGGCTGCCAAACGTAGTCTGGAAAGCACCCAGCAAAACGTAAATGAAGTGATGTATCAAGTAGGGTATGCCGATCAAAAGGCGTTCCGGACGGTGTTCAAAAAATACGTGGGACTGTCGCCCGTAGCCTATAAGGCCAAATACAATATGACGGTATTGAATCCCGAACGGACCACGGCATGGTAAGGGGACGATTTCACCTTTGACCAAGGAGCAAATAAAAAATCCAACACTTTATCGATGAGCCTTATAATAATCTGGTTTTTTTTCAGTTAAGGTTACACAAGATCATCGATAATTTTGAAGCTTCGACACATACTTTTCATCACCATAGTTTTGGCCGGGTTGATTTTTGAATCCTGTTCTACCCAAAAGGACAAGTTCATCAACCGAAACTGGCACGCACTCAATACCAAGTACAATACCCTGTACAATGGCAATATTGCCTTTGAACAAGGCCGCGAGGAACTCAATGAGAGCTATCGGGACGATTATTGGGAAATTCTTCCCGTGGAACGTTTGGAGGTGACCGATGAGATAAAACTCGATTCCGAGGACAACAACCCCAATTTCATCATTGCAGAGGAAAAGGCCACCAAGGCCATCCAAAAGCATAGCATGGACATTAAGGACCAAGAGCGCAATCCGCAAACGGATGAAGCCTTTTTGCTTTTGGGCAAGGCACGCTACTTTGATCAACGGTATATCCCTGCATTGGAATCTTTTAATTACATCCTCAGAAAATATGTGCAGAGCGATAAGTTGAATGAAGCCACTATTTGGAGGGAAAAGACCAACATGCGTTTGGACAATCCGGAAGTAGCGATAAAGAACCTTAAACGGTTGTTCAAGTACGAGTCGCTAAAAGATCAGGAATATGCCGATGCCAATGCTGTTTTGGCACAATGCTACATCAATTTGAATGCGCCGGATACCGCCATTCAAAAACTAAAGATAGCCCAAGCCTATACCAAAAAGAACCCGGAGAAAGGAAGGTATTTGTTTATCATTGGCCAGTTGTACGACCAATTGGGGCATAAAGACAGTGCCAATTACGCCTTCGACAAAGTGATTACATTGAATCGCAGGTCTCCGCGAGTGTACATGATCAACTCGCATCTGAAGAAAATCCAGAATACGGAACTTACCGATAGTAATAGGGAAGAGCTCCTAGAGTATCTCACCGAATTGGAGGAGAACCGTGAGAACCGCCCCTTTTTGGACAAAATTTATCGTGAAGTGGCCCAATTCCATTTGGCCAATGAATCGGATAGTTTGGCACTGGCGTATTACAACAAATCACTTAAGGCTACCCAAGGCGAACAGAAGCTCAATGCCCTTAACTACCAAAGCCTGGCCGATTATTATTTTGATGAGGATGCGTACAAAACCGCTGGAGCATATTATGATAGTACGTTGACCAATCTAAAAGAGAATACCCGACAGTTCAGGAACATTAAAAAGAAGCTGGACAATCTGGAAGATGTGATCAAGTACGAAGATATTGTGCAGCATACGGACAGCATCATTACGCTATACGAAATGCCGGAAACGGAGCGCAAAGCGTATTTTGAGGACTATATCGCCGAACTAAAGCGCAAAGCGGAAGCAGAGGAAGAGAAGAAACAGCAGCAAGCAGCTGCAGGTTTTGCCACTTTTGCCAAGAGCAAGGGAGGGAAGCAGAACCAGGGCAAGTTCTATTTTTATAATGTTACGAGCTTGGGGTATGGTAAAAACGATTTTAAGACCCGTTGGGGAGACCGGACTTTAGAGGACGATTGGCGCTGGAGCAATAAATCCCGGACTTTGGTATCTGAAGCTACGGGAGAACTGGTGGAGGGCAATGACGTATCCGGAGCAAACCTTACGGAAGACCAACGATATTCACCGGAGTATTATTTGGACCGCATTCCCACCGATGTTGGTGAGATTGATAGCCTTAGGACCGAAAGAAACTTTGCCAACTACCAATTGGGGCTTATTTATAAGGAAAAATTCAAGGACAACCTCTTAGCCGCGGCTAAATTGGAAAAGGTACTGGCCTCCAATCCAGAGGAGCGTTTGATCCTGCCTTCCAAATACAACCTGTTCAAGATTTATGAGGAGAGCGGCAGTCCCTTGGCCCAGAACATGAAACAGGACATCATTGCCAATCACCCAGACACCCGGTATGCAGAGATTCTGTTGAATCCGCAGGCCGTTCTGGAGGGAAGCACCGATAGTCCGGATGCACGCTACGCAGCACTTTTTAAATTATATCAGAAGCAAGAGTTCCTTCAAGTCATTACCCAGTCGGAGCGATATATCAACCAATTCACGGGAGATCCCATTGTACCCAAATTTGAAATGCTGAAAGCCAATGCCATTGGTCGTCTGCAAGGCTTTGAACCGTTTAAGGAAGCCCTGAACTATGTGGCGTTGACCTATCCCAACAATCCGGAAGGAAAGAAGGCCGAGGAAATGGTGGAGCAACAGCTTCCCAAATTGGAGAAAAAGGACTTTTCGCCGGAAACTGGGTCCAGCGGGGCAGGAAATTGGAAAGTGGTCTTTCCATTTAAGATAAGAGACGATGAAAAGGCAGTAAAGCTTCAGGAGAGGCTTATGGAAGCCATTAAGGAACTAAATTACAGGAATGCTATTTCCAAAGATATCTACACCCTTGAAGATGAGTTTGTTGTGGTTCATGGTTTCCGTTCCAGGGACTTTGCTTTGGGCTTCGCCGAACTCATAAAAAACAATAGGGACTACCGCATCAACGATGAGAATTTCGTAATTTTATCGGATAACTATAAAATTATACAAGTACATAAGAATTTAGAATCTTACAAAGCACAATTTTAAACCCCAAAACCCTAGAACACAATGTTTTCTGACAACAAAAAACCACGACCTATGAATGAATTTGGAGGACAGCCCAACAGAATTGAGAAGAACACAAAGATTAAAGGCGACATTACTTCTGAAGCCGATTTTAGAATCGACGGGAAACTGGAAGGCAATGTAAAAACCTCCGGTAAAGTTGTAATTGGCAAGGACGGTTACATCAATGGTAAAGTTGAGTGTGTCAATGCCGATATTGAAGGAAAGTTCAATGGAGAGCTTTCGGTAGCGGAACTACTTTCATTAAAGGCTTCCGCCATTATTGAAGGCACCGTGTCCGTGGCCAAATTGGCCGTGGAGCCAGGAGCTACCTTCAATGCGGCCTGTACCATGGGCAAAGGAGCTGCAAGTACGTCCGGATCGGCGCCAAAATTGCAGTCCACCAAGAGCAATGAGCCAGCAAAAGCTTCCTAATAAGAACAAGCAAAGAGACACCTTAAACAAGGCGGCCCGCTTGTCGGGGATGGCCATACAAATGGGTGCCATCATCTATTTGGCGGTCAAAGGAGGGAGATGGTTGGACACCCATTACGGGACCGAAAAGGTGTTCTTGCCCATATGTACCTTGTTTGGCGTAGCGGTTTCCATATATTTGGTGGTCCAGCAATTGAAAAGAATCAACAATTGAAGAATAGGTCTATTCCCATCATTTTTACAATAGGGTTGGTCGTTGGATCGATCCTTCTTTTTTTGGGCCATGCCAAGTTGCAGATCTTGTATGGTTATGAACCCTATGGGAACCAGTTGATAAAAAGCTATTTGTTGAATTCCATATTGGCCTGTCTCATTTTTTTTGCCATTTATTTTTACCGAAACAAGTATCGCGATTATCTAGGGTTCTTTTTTTTGATAGGGAGCCTTTTAAAATTCGGTGTTTTCTTCGTGGCGTTCTATTCCGGATATAAGGCAGATGGTGTTTTGGAACGCGCAGAGTTCCTTGCTTTTTTTGTCCCGTACCTCTATTCCCTGACCTTGGAAACCCTCTTTTTGGGCAAACTGCTTAATTCTGTGAGATAAAGCCCAAAAAATCAACAAAAAAATCAATACTGTAAATAATACTGTAAAAGCTTTTTTCTTTTGAATGAGCAATGTATTTTTGCACCGATTTTTGAGGACCCATAGTTGCATCATATGCGATATTCGTTATTAAGTAAAAAATTGACCGCCGTGGTTTTTATGGCCGCGGGGATTTTATCGGCCCAAGATCATGGGGCACAGGAAGTTGAAACCGGAGCCCATGATTTGAAGACCGAAATCAAGGAATACATTGACCACCACCTTCTGGATTCCCATGACTTTACACTGTATTCCTATACCACGGATGCAGGGGAGCACGAATACATTGGTTTTCCATTGCCAGTGATTTTGTGGGACAATGGCCTCAAGGTTTTTTCCTCCGCCAAACTAAAGCATGGCGAGGGCGTTGCCGAAGTGGATGGCAACTACTACACCTTGTATCACAATAAAATTTACAGGACAGATGCGGAAGGCACCATCAACTTTGGTGCGCATCATGAAGAGGAAACCCATGAAGAGGATGCTTTTGGTGAAAATTTGGTAGTGGATGATGCCCATCCTACCAATGTAAAGCCGTTGGATTTTTCCATAACCAAGAACGTGGTCTTCATCATGTTGGTCGGTTTGTTGATGTTCTTCATGTTCCGTGGCGTTGCCAATAATTACAAAAAGAACAGCCTGCCCAAAGGAATGGGAAGGGTGTTGGAGCCTTTGGTGCTTTTTGTCCGGGATGAAATTGCCATCCCGAACATTGGTGAGCACAAATACAAAAGGTACATGAGCTATTTGCTTACCGTTTTCTTTTTCGTGTGGATCATCAACTTGTTGGGACTTACGCCCCTTGGTGTAAACGTGACCAACAATATTGCGGTGACCTTTGCCTTGGCGTTGATCACCTATTTGATTACTACATTCTCAGGGAACAAAAACTACTGGAAACACATTTTCTGGATGCCGGGCGTGCCTGCTCCCATGAAAATTATATTGGCACCGATAGAATTGTTGGGAACCTTCATCAAGCCATTTTCGTTGATGATTCGTTTGTACGCCAACATTACTGCGGGTCACGTAGTATTGATGAGTATCATAGGACTTATGTTCATTTTTAAGAACTGGATAGGAAGTCCATTATCGTTTGTATTGGCATTCGCACTTTCCTTGTTGGAATTGTTGGTTGCCGCATTGCAAGCCTATATTTTCACCATGTTGTCGGCCCTTTATTTTGGAATGGCAGTGGAAGAAGATCACCATTAAGAAGAACGTTTAATATTTAAATTCATATATCATGACAATTCCAAACATCGTAGGTGCTGGTTTGATCGTAATCGGAGCAGGATTGGGTATCGGTAGAATCGGTGGTCAGGCAATGGAAGCCATTGCTCGTCAACCTGAAGCTTCTGGTAAGATCCAAACTGCTATGTTGATCGCAGCAGCCCTTATTGAAGGTATCGGTTTCGCCGCTCTTTTTGCAGCCTAATAACCGTAACAGTATTGATGAAGGCCATAGCGGTTGGCTATGGCCCTTCATTGATTTAAATGATATAGTAAAGATTTAATAGTAAGATACATGGATAAGTTAATCGAACAGTTTTCCTTCGGATTGTTTTTCTGGCAGTTGTTGCTCTTCGTGGGCCTATTGTTGTTGTTGAGAAAATATGCCTGGAAACCCATTCTAGGTGCGGTTGAGAAAAGGGAAGAAGGAATCAAGGATGCCCTTGAAGCTGCCGAGGCTGCCAAAAAGGAAATGCAGAATGTTACTGCAGACAGTGAAAAGCTGTTGAAAGAAGCCAAAGCCGAAAGAGATGTGTTGTTGAAGGAGGCTAGGGAAATCAAGGAAAGCATCATTTCCGAAGCGAAGGAACAGGCCCAGGTTGAAGGTGACAAGATGATCAAGCAAGCACAAGCTGCCATTGAAGCGGAGAAAAAAGCGGCAGTGGCCGACATCAAGTCCCAAGTGGCCAACCTTTCCGTTGAAATCGCGGAAAAAATCATCAAAGAAGAGTTGTCCGACAACAAGAAACAACAGAAGTTGGTCGAGGACATGTTGGGTGATATCAAACTGAACTAATTAGAGCATGAACCAAAACAGGGCAGCCATACGCTACGCAAAAGCAACCTTGGACTACGCAGTCGAAAAGAAAGCGGCAGATGCCGTGGAGAAAGACATGCGTGACATTGCTGCAACGATATCTGAAAACGGGGAGCTCCAAAGTGTTTTGGAAAGCCCTATCGTAAAATCAGAGCTCAAGAAAAGTGCATTGCTGGAAATTTTCAAGGATGCCAACGAAATCTCCAAAGGACTTATCCAGACCTTGGTAGACAACAAAAGGATTGCAATGCTACAGGAAGTGGCCTATAAATACATCATCCTTCATGAAAAAATGAAGGGAGAGGAAGTGGCCTATGTAACTACTGCGGTTCCTTTGACAGCCGATTTGGAAAAGAAAATCTTGGCTGAAGTGAAAAAAGCTACAGGCAACAAGGTCACCATTGAAAACAAGGTGGATGAAGCCATCATTGGTGGATTTGTGCTTAGGGTTGGCGATACCCAATACGATGCGAGCATTGCCAACAAATTGAACGGATTAAAAAGAGAATTTACAAATAGTCTATAAAAATGGCAGGAGTAAAAGCCGCTGAGGTCTCAGCAATTTTGAAAAAACAATTATCAGGTTTTGAAGCAGGCGCTTCGTTGAACGAAGTAGGTACCGTGCTACAAGTAGGTGACGGTATTGCCCGTGTCTATGGACTTTCCAATGCCCAGTATGGGGAGTTGGTGGAGTTTGATGGCGGTATGCAAGGTATCGTATTGAACCTGGAAGAAGACAACGTTGGTGTGGTATTGTTGGGCCCATCCAAAGAGATTGTGGAAGGTGCCACTGTAAAAAGAACAGAGCGTATCGCATCCATCAATGTTGGTGAAGGAATTGTTGGTCGTGTCATTGACACCTTGGGAGCCCCAATCGATGGTAAGGGACCTATTGCTGGGGAAACCTATGAAATGCCCTTGGAGCGTAAAGCCCCCGGTGTAATTTTTAGACAACCTGTAAACGAGCCGCTACAGACCGGTATCAAGGCTATCGATGCCATGATTCCTGTAGGTCGTGGACAGAGGGAGTTGGTAATTGGTGACAAGCAAACAGGGAAGACCACCGTTTGTATCGATACCATCCTCAACCAAAAAGAATTTTACGATGCCGGTGAGCCGGTATACTGTATTTACGTTGCCGTAGGTCAGAAAGCATCTACCGTTGCAGCCATCGCCAAAACTTTGGAAGACAAAGGAGCCTTGGCGTATACCACTATCGTTGCGGCCAATGCATCTGACCCTGCCCCAATGCAGGTATATGCCCCTTTCGCTGGCGCTGCCATTGGAGAATATTTTAGGGATACTGGACGCCCTGCTTTGATTATCTATGATGATTTGTCAAAACAGGCCGTTGCATATCGTGAGGTATCCTTGTTGTTGCGTAGACCTCCAGGACGTGAAGCATACCCTGGTGACGTTTTCTATTTGCACTCAAGATTGTTGGAGCGTGCCGCAAAGGTGATTGCCGATGATGAGATCGCAAAGAACATGAACGACCTACCCGATTCGTTGAAACCGATTGTAAAAGGGGGTGGTTCATTGACAGCACTTCCTATTATTGAAACTCAGGCAGGTGACGTTTCCGCCTATATCCCAACCAACGTAATTTCCATTACCGATGGTCAGATATTCTTGGAGCAAGACTTGTTCAACCAAGGGGTACGTCCTGCGATCAACGTAGGTATCTCGGTATCTCGTGTGGGTGGTTCCGCGCAGATCAAATCCATGAAGAAAGTAGCAGGTACCTTGAAATTGGACCAGGCCCAGTTCCGTGAATTGGAAGCCTTTGCCAAGTTTGGTTCCGATTTGGATGCCGCTACCTTGAACGTAATCGAAAAAGGACGTAGAAACGTGGAGATCTTGAAACAAGGTCAGAACGATCCCTTTACCGTGGAAGATCAGGTAGCTATCATCTTCGCAGGTTCCAAAAACTTGTTGAGGGATGTTCCTGTTGATAAGGTAAAAGAGTTTGAAAAGGACTTCTTGGAGTTTTTGAACGCCAAGCACAGAAATGTTTTGGATGCCCTTAAAGCCGGTAAATTGACCGATGAGGTAACCGAAACCTTGACAGCGGTTTGTAAAGACCTTTCAAGTAAGTATAAAAATTAGTCCAAAGTATTCAGTAGTTAGTATTGGGTTCGTAAAAGCACTCAATACCCAATACTGGAATCTCAATACTAAACAATAGTATGGCGAATCTAAAGGAAATACGGAACAGGATATCATCCATTTCATCAACGATGCAGATTACCAGTGCCATGAAAATGGTTTCTGCTGCCAAGTTGAAGAAAGCCCAGGATGCCATTACCGCAATGCGTCCCTATGCCGATAAGCTTACGGAGCTCCTTCAAGGACTCAGTGCCAGTTTGGAAGGTGACGGTGGAAGCAAATTCGCGGAAAGCAGGCCCGTAAACAAAGTTTTGTTGGTGTCCATTACGTCCAACAGAGGTCTTTGTGGTGCCTTCAATTCCAACATCATCAAACAGAGCAATAATTTGGTGGCCGACAAATATGCGGGCAAGCAGGTGGACTTTGTTACGATAGGAAAAAAAGGGAACGACATCCTTGGGAAGAAGAACACTATTGTGGCCAACCACAGTGATGTCTATGACGATTTGACCTTTGACAATGTTGCTGCCATTGCTGATTTCTTGATGGACCAGTTTGCTTCGGGCAGTTATGATAAGATAGAATTGGTATACAACAAGTTCAAGAACGCGGCCACACAGATTGTCATGACCGAACAGTTCTTGCCCATTTCTGTTGAAGGAGACGCTCCTGTGGCTTCAGATTACATTTTTGAGCCATCCAAAGCGGAGATTGTGGAACAACTGATTCCAAAATCCTTGAAGACACAACTGTACAAGGCCATTCGTGATTCCTTTGCCAGTGAGCACGGTGCCCGTATGACAGCCATGCACAAAGCGACCGACAATGCCGGCGAGTTGAAGAACGAACTCACCCTTACGTACAACAAAGCACGTCAGGCGGCCATTACCAACGAAATTCTTGAGATTGTTGGTGGTGCGGAGGCATTGAACAATTAAGCCGAAGCTTTGAACAACTAGACTTTATAAGAATTATATATAAAAAGGCCGCTTTAAGCGGCCTTTTTTGTTTGGTCAATTTTGGCACCAGTGGACTAAAGGGTTTTGTGTAACTTGTGACTTTATTTAAAAGGTTTTAAAGAACACACCTATTGAACCCGTTAAAAAGGCTTTTTAAGCAGACTTTTATCTACGGCCTCGCCACAGTTTTGCCGAGGGTTATTTCCTTTCTACTGCTTCCCCTGTATACCTCAGTCTTTGAAAATGCATCAGGCTATGGGCAATACACCAATATCTATGCTTGGATTGCCATTTTCAATGTGTTTTTGGCCTATGGGATGGAGACGGCTTTTTTTCGGTTTTATCATAAGAATGAGAATAAGGAAAAGGTGGTTTCCACCTCACTTATCTCCCTGTTGGGGTCATCGCTGCTGTTTTTGATTTTGGCCCTGTCCGTAAAACAATGGCTGTCCGGGGTAACCAACATCAATCCGGATTATATAAAGTTCACCGCCTTTATTCTAGTTTTGGATGCTTTGGTCATAATTCCTTTTGCCCTGTTGAGGGCGCAGGAAAAACCCATGCGGTATGCTGTGTTGAAAACCATCAACGTAGCCATCAACTTGGCCTTCAATGTTTTTTTTCTGCTCATTTTGCCCCAAATGGCCCAAGAAGTGGAAAGTGGTTTCTTCCATTCCATTTACAAAACAGATTGGGAAATCCATTATGTACTGATCTCAAATGTCATTGCCAGCGGTATTACCCTATTGATCTTACTGCCCACTTATATAAAAGTTCCATACACCTTTGATTCAGTGCTTTGGAAACAGATGCTCAAATATGCAGGACCGGTAATGTTGGCCGGGGTGGCTTTTACTATCAATGAGGTCTTTGATAAGATTTTGCTGACCGAAATGTTGCCCCAGGATATCGCCGAGGCCGAAGTGGGAAAGTATAGCGCATGTTATAAATTGGCCTTGTTCATGACCTTGTTCGGAACGGCATTCCGGATGGGGGTGGAACCTTTTTTCTTCAGTCATGCCAAATCGGAAAAGCCACAAAAAACCTATGCCCAGATTACGAATTACTTTGTAATCTTGGGGAGTATCATCCTACTTGGGGTGGTGGTCTATGTGGATGTATTGGCCAAAATTCTGTTGGGGAATGCCATATATCGGGAAGCGCTAAATGTGGTGCCCATAATCCTTTTGGGAAGTTTTTGCTTGGGCATTTACCACAACCTTTCCGTTTGGTACAAAGTCACGGACCAGACCAAGTTTGGGGCCTATATCTCCTCCATAGGAGCCTTGATCACACTAATCATCAATGTTGCATTGATTCCAAAAATGGGATATATGGCATCCGCTTTGGCTACGTTGGCCGCGTATGGGAGTATGATGCTCCTGTCCTATTTCTTTGGCAGGAAATACTATCCGGTACCGTATAATATGCGAAAGATAATCTTCTATCTTTTGGTTTCGCTGCTGTTTTCCGTTCTCTCCTTCTATGTTTTTAATAGAAATTTAATAGCCGGCAGCCTTCTTCTTTTGTTATTTTTGATGCTGATTTATAGAATGGAAGGAGATAATCTAAGAAGCATATTTTTAAAGCGTGAAAATAAAAGTAATCAACAAGTCAAGTCATAAGCTGCCCCATTACGAAACATTGGCCTCCGCAGGGATGGACCTAAGGGCAAATTTGGAAAACCCAATCACATTGAAACCTTTGGAAAGGGCCATTGTGCCCACGGGGATCTTTATGGAGCTCCCCGTTGGTTATGAAGCCCAAGTAAGGCCCCGAAGTGGTTTGGCGGCCAAAAAAGGGATATCTGTCCTAAATGCCCCGGGAACCATTGATGCGGATTACCGTGGGGAAGTGGGGGTGATTTTGGTGAATCTGTCCTCTGAAGCATTTGTTGTTGAAAATGGTGAACGGATTGCCCAAATGGTATTGGCAAAGCATGAACGTGCTGAATGGGAAGAAGTGGATTCCCTTTCGGAAACCGATAGGGGCGCAGGCGGCTTCGGAAGCACAGGCACAAAATAAAATAAACACGAACAACCTTATACAAAAAGCATGAAGATTATTGTCCCTATGGCGGGAAGAGGTTCCCGATTGAGACCTCACACATTGACCGTTCCAAAACCATTGATACCAGTGGCAGGCAAGCCCATAGTACATCGTTTGGTAAGTGATATTGCCAAAGTACTGGGAGAACCTATTGAGGAAGTTGCCTTTATTTTGGGCGATCCAGCCTTTTTTGGGGACGATGTGGTTGAGAGTTTGATGGAACTGGCCAAAGAATTGGGAGCCAAAGGATCTATTTACCGACAGGATGAACCCTTAGGGACCGGACACGCCATTATGAGTGCCAAGGAATCCTTGAGTGGTCCTGCTGTTATTGCGTATGCGGATACCCTTATCCGAGCCAATTTTGATTTGGACAAGTCGGCGGACAGCGTTATCTGGGTGAAACAAGTGGAGCGTCCTGAAGCTTTTGGCGTGGTTAAATTGAGTAAGGACAACCACATTGTGGAATTGGTGGAGAAACCCCAAGAGTTTGTATCCGATTTAGCGGTGATAGGCATCTATTATTTCAAGGATGTTGGCGTGCTCAAGAACGAACTGCAGCATGTGCTGGACAATGACATCACCAATGGTGGTGAATACCAAATCAATGATGGCATCAAACGCATGATGGAAAAAGGCATGAAATTTGTGCCAGGTCAAGTGGATGAATGGATGGATTGTGGCAACAAAAATGTAACCGTAGAGACCAATCAGCGTATGTTGGGCTTCTTGGAAAAAGACGGGGAAAATTTAATAGCCGATTCAGTGAAAACTGAGAATGCAAATATTATAGAGCCTTGCTTTATTGGTGAAAATGTAGTGCTCAAAAACACTACTGTAGGTCCATTTGTGTCGGTTGGGGCAAATACAGTTTTGGAAAATTCAACCATTAAGAACAGTCTCATTCAGAACAATACCAAAATATCCAATGCCAATTTGGACAATGCCATGATTGGCAATCATGTGGTTTTTAATGGTAACTTTGAGGCAATAAGTATAGGGGACTATTCCGTTTTGGAATAAAGACTTTTTTTGATTTTCGATGGGGACTGGATAGTTATGGATAAAACAGCTCTTTTATGGATGTGTTTGGCAGTGTCCACGATGACATGGAGCACAGGCCATGCCCAAGAAGAGCAAGAAAGTTCCGAAGTCTATTTGGAGGAATACACCGATGAGTTCCAAGAAAACTTTTTTGAGGCCCTCAAACAAAAAGGGATTCAGAATTATGACAGGGCCGTTGATCTGTTCCTAAAGTGCAAGCAATTGGACCCTTCAAACAGTGTGGTGGATTACGAGTTGGCCAAAGCGTATGTGTTGGACAAACAATACATACTGGCCCAGGAATATGCCATTAAGGCCTTGAATGCAGAACCTACGGACTTTTGGTATTTGGACAATCTGCTAAGTGTTTTGGAAAAACAAGGAGTTCCATGGGATGCCATAAAGGAGCAAATCCCATATTCCAATGGACAATTAAAACAGAATCTGGCCTTGGGGTATTTCAAAAAGCAGAAGTATTTGGATGCCCTTAACGTGCTTAAGGAGCTTGGAGATTCAAATTTTGCCATGGAACTAACCTCCAAAATCAAGGATTCTTTGGAGCACGGGAAAAAGTCAGCCAGGGTAGTGGTGACCAAGGAGGAACCTCAAACAAATGAGGAGGATCCCATTGCCGAATACAGGGATCAAATAGATGATTTGTTGGTAGGATCCAACTATCGGGAAGCCTTGGCCATATCTAAAGAAGCATTGGATACCTATCCATTGCAGCCGTATTTTTATTATGCTTATGGGGCTGCACTGAACAACACATCCAACGCTAACAAGGCCATTGAAGTCTTGGAAAGCGGATTGGATTATTTGTTGGACGAAACGGATCCTTTGGCAAACCTTTTGTATAAAGAATTGTCGAAGGCGTATACCAACATAGGAAACACCTCAAAGGCAAATGAATATTTGAACAAGATTAAATCCGGACTATGAGGACTCAAATAAGGAACATATTTACGAACAGGGCGGTAATCTTACTGTTGTCTATGTCAGTGTTTGGGGCTTCTTGTAAAGGCACCAAGTCGGTTACGGGAGGCGAAGTGGATTCCCGTATGTCTGCAAAAAACATCATTGATAACCATTATAGCCATCAACCCAAGTTCAAAACCTTGAGCGGAAGGGTCAAGATAGATTACTCCGACGGGGATGGAAGCCAAGGAGTAAATGTGAGTCTGCGGATGGAAAAGGACAAGGTGATTTGGATGAGTGCTCCTTTGGGGGTGGTCAAGGCCCATATCACGCCAGAGAAAGTGTCTTTTTACAACAAGTTGGACAACGAGTACTTTGAAGGCGATTTCAGTTATTTAAGTGATCTATTGGGAACCGACTTGGACTTTGACAAAGTTCAGAACCTTTTGTTGGGCAGTTCGGTTTTGGATTTAAGGAAGGAAAAGTTCACCTCTTCCGTAAGCGGGGAGAACTATGAGTTGAAACCCAGAAAGGCAAGGGAGCTGTTCAAGATATTGTTGCAATTGGAACCCAAAAACTTTAAGATTGCTACTCAGGAAATATCCCAACCCGAGAAATCAAGACAGTTACAGATAAAATATACCTATCAGGATATTTCTGGAAATGTGTTGCCCGAGGACATTAAGATCGTGGCGGCCGAGGCAAAGGACAAAACAACCATAGATTTGAATTTTAGGAATCTGGAATTGAACAAACCCATGAATTTCCCATACAAAGTTCCTAAGGGATTTGATAAAATCACATTAAAGTAATATGAGAGGTAAAATTTCATATTGCATTTGTTTTCTGGTTTTTACCATTTTTTTTGTTGCTCCAACAGTGGCACAGACCAGCGAGCAAAAGGCTTTGGAGGCCAAACGGGAACGGCTTCAACAGGAAATCAAGGAAATCAACCGATTACTCTTCGCTGAACGCAAGGAAAAGGGAACCATTTTGGACCAGATGGAGGCCTTGGACAATAAGATCAATGTGCGCCAAGAACTGATCAGGGTCACCAATCAGCAATCCAATTTGCTCAATAGGCAGATCAATGTCAACATAAGGAACATTAGCAAGCTTCGGGAAGATCTTAAAGTATTGAAAGAAGATTACGCCCAGCTGATTCAAAAGACGTATCAGAACAAATCCCAGAACAATCGATTGATGTTTTTGTTGAGTGCCGAGAATTTTTTTCAGGCGTTTAAAAGATTGCAGTACATGCAGCAATATGCAAAGCATCGAAAGAAACAGGGGGAAGGGATCATCCAAAAAACAGAGGAATTGGCCCAACTCAACCAAGATTTGGTGGTACAGCGTAAAGAAAAGGAGCAACTCTTGGCGGAGAATACCAAGGCCAAGAATGAACTTTCCCGCGAAGTGGAGTCCCAAAGAGACCTTTTAAGAAGCGTTCGCCAGAATGAGGCCAAGTATACCGCTGCTATTGCCGAAAAGCAAAAGGAGGCCCGTAGAATCGATCGTGAGATTGAAAGAATGATTCGCAGTGCCATAGCCAGTTCCAATAAGAGCTCTGGAAAATCTACCAGTACCACAAAGTTTGCGCTGACCCCGGAAGCCAAGTTGTTGGCCGATAACTTTTCATCAAATAAGGGGCGGCTCATCTGGCCGGTGGAGAAAGGGATAAAAAGTCAGGGATATGGCGTTTACGCGGACAAAATCTATCCCGGAATAAAACACCAGAACAATGGCGTTACCATTACCACGGATAAAGGAAGCCAGGCGCGGGCCATTTTTGAGGGCGAGGTCATCGCCATTATCTCGGTACCCGGAGGAGGAAAGGGAGTTACAGTCAAACACGGAAACTATATCAGCACCTACTACAACCTTTCCACATTATATGTGAAGAAAGGCGACAAAGTGGCCGCCAAAGAAGCCTTGGGCGAAATTTATACCAATCGGTTGGACGGCTCCACAAAATTGAAGTTTTATTTGTTTCAGGATTCCAATCGACTCAACCCCGAGGATTGGATATATCAGCTATAACACATGGAAAAAATCACAGATTTACAAGGGACTTTTACATTGCATAACGAAGTCCAAATGCCCTATTTTGGGTTGGGAGTCTATCTCTCCAAAGACGGCACTGAAGTCATCAACGCGGTAAGAGATGCCTTGGACCATGGCTATCGACATATAGATACCGCTGCCATCTATGACAATGAAGAAGGTGTGGGTATCGGTATCAAAGAAAGCAGAATCCCTCGAAGGGATGTGTTTTTGGTGAGCAAGGTGTGGAATACCGATCAAGGCTACGATAGCACACTCAAAGCTTTTGAAGCCAGTCTACAACGGTTGGACACCGATTATCTGGATCTATACCTGATTCATTGGCCCAAGGGAGAACTATCCAAGGAAACCTGGAAAGCCCTTGAGCGACTCTACAGGGAAAAGCGCATACGGGCTATAGGCGTAAGCAACTTTTTACAGTACCATTTGGAGGATTTGTTGACCTCGGCCGAGATTGTCCCCATGGTCAACCAAATGGAATTCCATCCGTATTTGGTGCAGCAGGATTTGGTGGATTTCTGTCGTGCCAAGGGCATCCAGTACGAAGCCTGGTCGCCCATGATGCAAGGCAACATCTTCGACCTTGAGATTATGAAAGCGCTGGCCTCCAAGTACAACAAGACCGTTGCGCAGATCGTGCTGCGTTGGGACCTTCAAAAAGGCGTGGTCACCATCCCAAAATCTTCTAAAAAAGAGCGGATCATCTCCAATGCCGCTATTTTCGACTTTGAACTCAGCCCGGAAGATATGCAAAGGTTGGATGCCTTGGATCGGGGCAAACGTTTTGGTCCGGACCCGGATAATTTTGACTTTTAGGCAGATTGCCATACGGAAGAAGTGTCGGTAGGGTGCTGATTTTAAGCATTATCCCTCATCCGTCAACTCAAACCCTGTATCCGTCAATTCAGGGGGTGTACATTGGACCTAAACTGTGAAATTGTCTCTCAATACTTAAAATTTTGAGAGATATGAGAAAATTAAAGTGTAGGGTATCTGTCTTAATGATGTTTGTAGACCGCATCAATTCATTAAACCCTTCTTGTTCAGGTTCTCTATAGGAGATTTTAATCTCTCAAACCAAACATGTTCCATACAGATGTCCAAGATTCGAATTTTATTCATGTTGATGCTCTTCTCGTCCTGCCAATTGGAATATGAGGACAACAGAAGGCTTTTGATTAGTGGCAAGGTTGTAGGTTTTGAAAACGAGGAACTTCCTGCCTTTCCAATTGAAGCCTATGCTTCAGTATATGCGGATACCGATTTAATAGGCACAGACCAATCCAATGCCAAAGGGAATTACGCGATCACGACCATTTCAGCCAAGAATTCCCAGAATATTTCGGTATACATCAATAAAGAAGGAACCTATGGCTACCAAGGAGATAGACCTTCCATTACTTTACAGGGGGTTAATTTCTTGATAATGGAAGACTCAAAATATACTATTCCCAATAGGGTTCGAATGGGAAGATTGAAAGAAGTGCAAGTCAAGATTCATAGGGTAACAAACCAGATGGATAGGCTTGAGTATAAGATTTTGTATAACGCCAAGATGAAGGAAATCAGTTTTGAGCCGGGGGCTGAACAAGAAGGTGAAAGGTGGCAATGTAGCAAGTATGGAGAGCTTTTTTTAGAAGATTCCTTTGAAGAACAGACCATTTATGTCCCAGAAGGGGATTCCATAGCACTTCAATATAAACTGGTCAATGATGACCTGGTCAAAAAACAACAGACCATAGTATTACCCTATAATAAAACAGAAAATGCATATGAGTTTGAATTTTAGAAAAGGGATTTTATGGGGGGTTTGCTGTTTGGCACTGCCGTTTCTTTATGGACAGGAGCAAGATGAAACCTTGGAGAGTGCCATTTTTGGAGAAATAGGGGTCTGTTATGTTGTTCCCTTTGCGCATGGTAACAATTTCCTTTCAGAAGGGTATGGTTTGGGAAATGGATTTACTATTGATGCATTTGTGGTGATGGGCAGCAATTGGTTTGTTGGGGGTCAAGGGAGTCATTTTAAAGGAGAGGTCACCAATGTAGCAGCCGTTGGGGCCATTGACAAGAGTGGAATTACACATCTCCATGTCATGGGCGGGTATTCGTTCATAAATACGGGTGCCAATCGCATATTTCTTGAAATGGCCATGGGCATAGGGCATGCCAACTATAGACATATAAAAGAATTCAAAAGATTCAGGGATGATGGCTTTTCACTTGCGACCACGCTTTCATCATCATACAGAATCACCAAAAGTATTGGGGTATATCTAAAATTGGACAGCTATTGGGATTTCTTGGAAGTGACAACTGCGCCCGAACTTGAAAATTTTTTTGGGAGGACACAAACTTTTGCACCCTCCATAGGGATAAAATTGTATACGTTTTAATCTTGAAGAAAGGGCGCTTTAGGCTCCGTAGATCTGCCACTACAAAATTGTACCCTGTGGCAAACACTCCCATCGGGAAATCTGCAATTGGCATTTCGATATGAGGAACGTAGTGACGATTGAGAAATCTCACCCAACCATGGATTTCTCAAACGAGAAACGAGGAAGAATCTCCCAATCATAAGATTTCTCGTCGTTCGTACCTCACTCTGTCGAAATGACACAGAAATTTGGGGCAATTAGTGTCCGTCCCCAATGCCATTATTTGCTTGACACTGAATCCAATAATCTTAAAATTAAATCGTGGTTTCACTCGGCTTGGAAATCATCAATCGAGTGGTTTTTCCTTCAGATAAACTTGTTGAAGCCAGAAAGGCTGTATCGAGAATCAACCCAGGAACAAGGCCTTAAGTTCGGTAGCATCCGAGGGCTTCAGCTTTCCAGCCAAGACCAAACTCAATTGTTTTCTTCGCAAAGCAGCGGCAAAACGTTCCTTTTCCAAATCGGTCTCAGGGGCAAGTTCCGGGACTTCGGTAGGTTTTCCGGTATCGTCCACGGCCACAAAGGTATAAATGGCCTCATTGGCCTTGGTGCGTTCACCGGTAAAGCGATCTTCGATCCATACATCAATAAAAATCTCCATGGAGGTCTTGAACGCCCGGGAAACGGCCGCTTCCACAGTCACCACACTGCCTAGGGGCACCGCCCTGTTAAAAGCCACATGGTTCACGGAGGCCGTAACGGTAATCCTGCGGCTATGCCTACGGGCCGAAATACTGGCCGCCCGATCCATACGGGCCAAGAGTTCCCCGCCAAACAGATTGTTCAAGGGGTTGGTCTCACTGGGGAGGACCAAATCGGTCATTACGGTTCTGGATTCGCTTGGAGTTTTGGCGCGCATACCTTTGAATTTTGCGCAAAGATATTGAAGTACGGTATCGTTTTAAAGAAAAGTGGGCTTATTTCTCGGAAAGGAGCCAAGCATCACGCGATTCGGAGGCTTTTACCTTTTTAAGGAAAGTTAGAGCCTCTTTGGGGTCCTCAAAACTATCATAGGCCACTTGATGTAGGCCGTATTTGTTGACTCCCAAATAAATCGCATTGAAACCTTTGCTTTTGAGTTGCTCCACGCGTTTTTCGGCATTTTCCTCCATTCGGAAGGCACCAGCGATGACGTGGTGCTTGCCCAATTTCCTTTTGGTAACGTCCAAACTAATCGCGGGCAGTTCCAAGGGATCACTTTCAAAGAAAGTAGCTTCTTGGATCAAACGGGATACCTCTTCCTGAGCTTCTTGTTGCACAGCGACCTGTTTCTGTTGAAGATCACCATAAGTGCGGTAGGAGGTAACACCCAAGGAAACGGCCAAAAATAGCACAGCCGCATACTTTAACCAAGGCCTGAACGAGGTTTGCTCCCTTTTTTCGGGAGTGATGATGAATGGAATTTTTTCTTCGAGTTCCTCAACTTCCTCTTTTAGCACCTCACGCTGGATGGGTGTGGCCGAAAAAGCGGACAGTCCAAAAGATGAGGTCAAAAAGTTGGTTCTGTTCTCAGGTTGGAATTGGATACGGCGTTCATTGTTGTACCAGAGCTTTCCGATACCGAACAACTCAATGCTTTCCCCTTGTTCCAGTTTTTTCATCCAGGAGTGGGACACAGCTTCCACTTCTTGCAACAACTCCTCGTAACCCAACTTTTTTTCCTTGGCAATATGGGATACCAAAAGCCCATCATTTTTGGACAATTGGGCATTAAAGGAAATGGTCTTGGAAGGAGGGACCAAGGTGTTGGTCGTTGCATCGATTCCTGCGGATTTTCCGTGAGCGAGGAAAGCCCCAAAACCGGGTACCACAACACAATTGTAATCGAACAGCAATTTTTCTATGTAAGAATCAATCCGCATGGCCACAAATATTGCAAAAAATATAGGAGAACAAAATAGGAGGGATAACTTTTTATTAACATTTGAAAATCTGTATTTTGTGAACAATTATCACACCCAAATCAAATGACTGAACCTGAAATTATTGCGGCGCTCCGCCTGCAGGCCATTCCCAATATTGGCGATATCACGGCCAAGAAATTAATTTCCCATTGTGGTAGTCCAACAGCCATTTTTAAAGATAAACCGCAACATCTTTTAAAGATTGAGGGGATTGGGCGGTTTACCTTGAAGGGACTCCACGATGCGATGTATCTGGATGAAGCCGAATGCGAATACCGATTTATTTCCGATGAGAACATCCAGACGTCCTATTTTATGGAGGAAGACTATCCAACCTATTTGAAACATTGTGTGGATGGTCCCATTCTAATTTTTAAAAGGGGCAAGATCAACTTGAGGGAGAAAAGGATCATCAGCATAGTGGGAACTCGAAACATTACAAGCCATGGTACTGCTTTTTGCGAGGCGTTTGTGGAAGAGATTGCCCCATTGGACCCGATTTTGGTGAGTGGCTTTGCCTATGGGGTGGACATTGCCATTCAAAAGGCGGCCATGAAGAAGGGTTTGCAGACCGTGGCGTGCCTGGCCCATGGCCTCAATCAAATATATCCCAAGGCGCATAAAAAGTATGTGGCGCAAATGGAACGGAATGGTGGGTTTATCACGGAATTTTGGAGCAGTAGCAATCCAGACCGAGAAAACTTTTTAAAACGGAATCGGATCATAGCAGGGATGAGCGAGGCAACTTTGGTAGTGGAATCGGCTGAAAAGGGAGGGAGTCTTGTTACGGCAGATTTGGCCAACGGGTATAATCGGGAAGTGTTTGCCGTGCCGGGGAGGAGCACCGATAAGTTTAGTAGGGGCTGCAATGACCTGATCAAACGGCAAAAGGCGCATTTACTTACCTCAGCAGCGGATTTGATTTATCTTTTGGGATGGGAATTGGAGGAAAAAGGGAAAACCCCCAAGTACAGAAGCAGCTTTTCATCGATTTGGATGCAACAGAAAGGTCTGTCTATTCTTACCTGCAGTTGAACGGAAAACAGTTGTTGGATACCGTGGCTTTGGAGTGTAATCTGCCTATCCATACAACCTCATCCACACTTTTGAACTTGGAAATGAAAGGTCTGATCCGACCAATGCCCGGAAAACTGTTCGAAGCGACTTAATCAATAAACAATGGACAATAAACAATGGACAATAAGCAATGACCAATGATCAATAGCCCAACTTCTCCCGCACCCGTTCCAAAACCCCATTGGCCACTTTTTGGGCCTTTTGGGCGCCAATGGCCAAGGCTTCATCCACCTCATCCAAGTGGTTCATGTAGTAGTCGAACTTTTCACGGGGCTCTTTAAACTTCTCCACAATAAGTTCGTACAAGGCTTGTTTGGCATGTCCGTAGCCATAATTGCCCGCCAGATAGTTGGCACTCATCTCTTCTATCTGTTCGGGAGTGGCCAAAAGTTTGTAGAGGCCAAAAACATTGTCCTTGCTCGGGTCTTTGGGCTCTTCCATGGGTGTACTGTCCGTTACGATGCCCATGATCTGTTTGCGCAGCTTTTTGTCCGTTTGAAATAGGTTGATGAGGTTATCGCGGCTCTTGCTCATTTTCTCCCCATCGGTGCCGGGAACGTACATGGTGTCTTCATGGACTTTGCCTTCAGGTATTACAAAGGTCTCTCCCATTTGATTGTGGAAACGGGAGGCCACATCTCGGGTCATTTCCAAGTGCTGCAGTTGGTCTTTCCCTACGGGAACAATATTGGCATCGTACAGTAAAATATCTGCGGCCATGAGCATGGGGTAGGTGAAGAGTCCTGCGTTCACGTCTTCCAAACGATCGGCCTTATCCTTGAACGAATGGGCCAAAGTAAGTCGTTGGTAGGGAAAAAAGCAGCTAAGGTACCAAGCTAGTTCGGCGGTCTGTGGCACATCGCTCTGTCGATAAAAAACAGTTTTGTCTATGTCCAGCCCAAACGCCAACCATGCCGCTGCAATGGCATAGGTATTGTTTCGCAGCAGCTCCCCATTTTTGATCTGGGTGAGCGAATGCATGTCAGCAATAAAAAGAAAGGAATCGTTATTGGGATCTTGCGCCATTTCAATGGCAGGCTTGATTGCCCCCAAGATATTTCCCAAATGGGGCGTTCCTGTACTTTGGATTCCGGTGAGGATACGGGCCATGTTACGTTTTTGCCCGTAAAAATACGTATCCGAGGGGGATAAAAAAAGCGGCAAAAGCCGCTAATTTATTTTCTTTGGAAAAGCTACTTCTTAAATAGACTGGCCACAAAAAGAAGGACAATGGCCCCAATGACCCCGGTAAGCAGATCACCAATCACTCCAGAGCCTATGTGGATACCCAAAGTGCCAAAAAGCCAGTTGCCCACAATGCCGCCTACAATACCAAGAATAATGTTCAACAAAACACCAAAGCCGCCTCCTTTCATGATTTTTCCGGCGAGCCAGCCTGCAAGTGCCCCTATCAATAATGCATAAAGTAATCCCATTGTTACAAGTTTTAATGGTTAGTCCTATAAAGATATTCAAAAATTCTACTTTTATAACATGCTTCCTATGATCAGAAATGCAGGACATATCCTGTACCGGATTTGGTTTTACGTGCTGGTGGCCGTTCCCATTCTAGTTTTTTTTCCCTTTTTGCTGTTGGCCACGGTTTCGGAAAGTACCTATCCCCAATTTTTTTGGCTGGCTAGAAACTTATGGGCAAAGCCCATTCTGTATGGCATGGGATGCTTTCCGAGAATTATCCGGGAGCAGCAAATGGAGAAAGGAAAGAGTTATATGTTGGTGCCCAACCATGCCAGCATGTTGGATATTATGTTGATGTTGGTGGTGAGCAAGAACCCATTTGTGTTTGTGGGTAAAAAGGAACTGGAGAAGCTTCCTGTTTTTGGATTTTTCTATAAAAGGGTCTGCATTACTGTGGACAGAGAGGATGTGAGGAGCAGGACCGGGGTATACCGCCGTGCGCAACGAAGATTGGACCAGGGGTTGAGCATTTGCATATTTCCTGAGGGGGGAGTGCCAGAGGAACATGTTGTTCTGGATGAATTCAAGGATGGGGCCTTTAAAATGGCCATCGCCCATAAAATTCCTATAGTGCCCATTACTTTTTACGATAATAAAAAACGGTTTTCCTTTACGTTTTTAAGTGGTTCCCCAGGACCGGTACGGGCCAAAGTACACCACTTTTTTGAAACCGGCATATTGGCAGAAGAGGATAAATCGACCTTAAGGGAAGAAGTAAGGGAAATCATGCTCAAAGAATTGATGGAGGATATCGGGGCTAAATAAGGTTGGGAAGTTTCAAGATGATATTTCGTACGTGGCCTTTTTCACCAGAAGCATCCGTAATCGAATAAGTGATCGTGTAATTTTTAATTGAATTTAATAGATTGATTTGATCTTCCCATTGGAGAATGCTTTCCCGATGCTCGGGATGGTTTTCCGTGAAAGAATCCATATTTGGGCTTTTATGCTGGACCTCCATGATGACCGAGTTGTCCAAAACCTTAAAATCAATATTAAAAAGTTGGTTCTTTTGCTGCTTGGACATGGACCGTTCTATGACATTTTCAAAAAGAGTCTGTACCACAAGGGAAGGGATGGTGGCTTCATCCACTTTGTCCGGACCCTCCAAAATGGTAACGCCATAATTGAACGAACCATCATAACGCAGCTTTTGTAATTTCAGGAATGCATTCAGCATTTCAATTTCTTCCCTAAGGGATACCGTATCCCGCTCCAATTGATTTAAATAGAACCGGACCAGTTTACTGAAGGTGGACAGGTATTCCAAGGCCAACTTCTTTTTTTCGGTGGTGATGAAGTACTGGATGGAATTGAGTGAGTTGAAGACAAAATGGGGATTCAGTTGGGAGTTCAAGGTTTTCAACTTCAGCTCCAACATTTCTTCCTTGATTTCCAACAATCGGTCCTTTTCTGCCATCAAGGCTAGATTGTCCCTGACACTTTTCATTTTTATGGCACAGATTGATGCTATTGCCGAAAGCATTTTAAGATGATGGTCGGTGAAGAAATTGGCTTGGGGGTGTTCGCAATCAATGACCCCATAAATGGTACCTTCATAGCTGATGGGCACACAGATTTCAGAAAGGCGCAAGGCATCGTCCTCTATATACCTAATATCTTTTGAAGTGTCTTTGATGATTTCTGCCAGGCCACTTTGGGCGACATGCCCTGTAATGCCATCGCCAATGTTTATCTCAACGGGCTTGTACAATTTCCGGTCTTTAGGATTTTTTGGGCCATAAGCGGCTTTTTGTACCAACAAATTGTTTTCATGGTCCACGAGGTAGACCACACAGTCCACAAACCCTAGTTTGGCAATGCAGTTTTTGGCCAAATCCCACAAGATATCCTCTTCGTTTACTTTGCCCATCAAGGACTTTGAAAAATAGATCAGGATGTCTTCGAATTGACTGTTTTTCAAAAGGATAGCTTTAACATGGAAGATGAATATATGAAATTTCCTGAAATTTTTATGAGAAACTCCCTATACAAAGCTCTCACGTCTGAAGGGTACAATTTTCACAACAACCTACTTTTTTGACCCCAAAGGGACAACGATGACTACCTTGGTGCCCAAAGGCACATTGTTCTTGTCCACCTTGTCGATGATCTCCACTTTGCCAGAGCCGTAGGGCCAGGAAGCCAATCTTGAAAGGGTGACCTCCAACCCTCTTGACTTTCTTTTTTCTTGGTCGGGACCGGTAGCATTTTGATGGTTGTTTCTTCCTATCCCCGTATCATCGATTGTGCAGATCAAATCATCATCCTTCTCTTCAAAAGCAACCGTCAATTCTTTTTGGCCAGACGTTTTGGGCAATAGGCCATGTAGTATTGCATTTTCAACAAAGGGTTGCGTGATCATGAACGGGATGTCCATTTCCGAAGGCACAAGCTGTTCTTCTACCTCCACCCTGAAGGAAAAGGCATGGTCAAAACGCAACGACTCCAGTTCCAAATAGTCGTTCAACATTTTAATCTCTTCATCCAAGGTAGCCTGTCCATCTATGGACGCTTCCAGCGCATTTCTGGTTATACGGCTGAATTTGGAAAGATAATTGAGCGCACTTGTGTTCTTTTTCTTTAGGATAAGATGTTGTATGGAGCTGAGCGCATTAAAAATAAAATGTGGGTTTATTTGAGCGCGCAGTGCTTTGTTTTTATTGATAATGGCCTCTTGCTTAAAATAAATTCCTTGGAGATGTTCATCAAAAGCCTTGTAGGTCAATCCATAGGCAAAAAAGAGCATTTCCAGGGTGGAGCCAATGGCCAAGAACAGTGAGTTGCCATAGAGCATGGGGTCGTTGCCAGCCTTAAGATTGAAGTAGTAGTAAACGATAATGCTTATAAAGAAACAACTGGATCCAATGAGAAAGATCTTGCTTATTCGGTTTTTGTTGTAAAAGAACAAATACACCAAAAAGGAAACCGTGATCAAAAAGGAAACCACGCGTAAAACCAGAATAAGATAAATATGTCCCAAGTGATAGGTAAAGAGCAAGAAAACCAAATCGGCAACCAGCATCAGAACATGTATGTAGACACCTACTTTAAGAAAGTAATAAACCCGGGGGTATTCTTTTTTTACGTTCAGGTAGAATAGGATAAATAAATTGTAAGCTATTCCTATGAGTATTGAGTTGGTTTCCAGTAGCCAACTTTTTAAAAGGGTATTGTTCACATGCAGCTTGTCCAACAGGATCACTTCTTCTTGGAACAGATAGATGATTTTAAAGAAGACAAATGACGAATAAAGAAGAAACTCAATTTTCCTGAAATGGAAAAAATAAACAAGCATGATGATGCTGATGGTAAAGCCAATTCCCATATAAATATAATTGGGGATGGATTTCGCTATATCACTCCACGTGTAGCTGTTGGACTCCGAGTTTTGTTGATAGGTAAAAGACCAATTGGTAACAGGTTCAATAAACTTTATGCGCTTTACCCTCAAGAACAGGTATCGATTTTGTATAAGGGATTTAAAATCCAAAGGGATTTCGCAATGATATTTTGATGATGTAATTCTTTTGGCGATGGTGTTTTCATCCAACTGTCCAATGGGCCTCGTTACGATTGAATCGAGTTTTTGATAGAAAATCTCACCAAAATCAAAATAGTTCAGTTTTAAATACCGTATGCTATCATTTAGTTTGGAAGTAGCCCCACGTTTAAAATCCAGCAGTATCCAATAGGTGTCTTCGGGGCGGGTCTTGTTAAAAGCGTCTTCTGGAAATGAAAATTTATCTATGGAACGGTAGGCTTGGTCAAAATCCAATGTATCCCCAGTAGTTTTTAATATCTTAAACTGGATGGCATCCCCTACATCGGATTTTGGTTGTCGGTTTTGACCCTTATGCTCACTGATTATAAGGCAGATAAAACCGCATGTCAATAGAAGTCTGATTAAAGAAACAGACATACCCTATGGTTTTATAAAGGAAATTACACAAAAATAAAAATTGGGAAATCCCTTACATTTTTGAAGCGAAATAGAAGTGCCCCACCATAGGGCGGGGCACTTAAGTGATTGCCTAAAGGGGCAATCTTCCTAACCAACATCTTTATAGCTAGAACTTAAAGCTGACACCACTGTACACACCAACGGAAAAAGGCTGAAATTGCCCTGCGGTTTTGGAAAAAGTGTTCATCTGATATTTAAAAACAGGCTCTATGTTAAGCTGTACTTTGGGTGTAAACTTATAATTGAACCCCATCCCAAAATTGGCACTGAAGTTAACATCGTTGGCGTTGGTGGCTTCTCCAATTTCGGTTACCAATCCTTCCGCTTCCAACAATACCGAATTGTCCACCAAGAACAGGGAACTTACCCCTCCAATAAGGTCAACACCAAATTTTCGGTCTATCAAGGCATAATCAACTTCCAAAGGAACTTCTATATAGCCCAATTGTTGGACCATTTTTCCATCAAAAACAGGAATTGCATTGGAAGCCAGTTCCAAAAAGGCGTCAGTTGGGAGGTTATCCGGAAGGTTGTTCTTGCTCTGCACCACCACGGTCTGTGACTTTTGGCTGTAGTTGATATTGTCCAACTTCTCATCTGCGGCAACTCTTGAAGAGGAGGAAAAGACCACATCGTTGGTATCGTACCCATAATTTACCCGATGCACCCCAGAACGCACCTTTACTTTTTTTCCTACTTCATAGGCAACGGTAAGTCCGTAGCTTAAATTGAAATTCCCGGATTTGGAATTACTGGCAAAATCGGAATGAATGGGAGAACCGCCTCCGGTGGCATTAAAGTATACCGGTGCCACGGAGGGTCCTACAGACCATTTGCCCGAGTTGGTGTTGGCCACGATCGCTTCTTCATCTTCCTGCTCTTTTATGGCGTCATAAATGGATTTCTTTTCAGGTTGTTCGTTTTGGTTGGTGGCGATGCTCTCTTCTTGGTTTTCTTGACCCAAACCTTCGGAAATTATTTGCTCCTTATTGCTCTGGTTAGGGGCCTTGTTTTGGGCAATGGCTTCTGTAGTATTGTTGTCTGTTATGGTACTTTCAACGTCATCCGATACATTTTTGTTCATGGCTAAAGCGGCACCTTTCTGATTTTGGCTTTTTATAGAAACACCTTGATCAACTTTGGCAGCTTTGTTGTTTGGAGAATCCGTATTGGCCAATTGGTCTTTGGAAGCCATACTCTGGTTCTGGTTGAAGTTGCTTTCCGAACCATTTTGTTTGCTTTTTTCAGTTGCTGAAGTGGATTCTACCAACCCTTGTGCACTTTCATTGGTGGAAGAATTGTTTTGATGGGACGAATTCTCGTCTGCACCAGTCTTCTGTACAGGAGTTTCGGTGTCTGAAATGATGATTTGATCATCTTGTTCCGTGCCCAACGGATTGATGATGTAGAACAAGATGGCCAACAATGCGGCCACACCACCCAATTGCCACCAAATGGGCACTATCCGTTTTTTTCGTTTCTTCTTGTCCAAGGAAACTTCAATAGACTCCCAGACTCTGTCGTCCGGGGTCTCTTGAAACCCTTCAAAGGTCTCCTTGAACAATTGCTCTAAATTCTTTTTCCCCATTGTTAAGTTCTTTAAGCAATGTTTATTTTCTTTTTTTCAATTTTTTCCCTCAAAATCATTTTGGCCCGGGCCAAATTGGATTTGGAGGTTCCTGTGGATGTCCCCAACATCTCACTGATTTCTTTATGGCTATAGCCGTCCAAAACATAGAGGTTGAATGTTAACCTATATTTGTTCGGTAATTCTTGGATATACCCCAGTAGGGTGGACAGGCTTATGTCTGCCTGTTCTATATCCAATTCCAAGTCGGGATCATCTCCCATATTTTCCGATACCACGTCCAGATATTGTTCCTTTCGATATTTCTGGAGTACGGTATTTACGGTAATTCGTTTGATCCAACCTTCAAAGGACCCTTGAAAACTGTACTGATCTATCTTGCTGAAAATGGTCATAAAACTGTCATGGAGGTTATCCTCCGCTTCGGTTCTATTCTTGGAGTACTTGAGGCACATACCGAAAAGAATACCGGAATATCTCCGGTATAGTTCGGCCTGCGCATGCCTTTCCCCTTTTTTACAATTATATATCAGTTCTTCAAGATCCAAATGTTGGTCAATTTTGGATTGTTACTGTCTAAAATTTCTAATTTGTTTGTGCGTCTGCTACTGGGACGCTGTATTCCAAAAACACGGGGCTATCATTTTGATCTTGCCCGGCATAAAATTTAAAATGGTATTCACCTGTGAAAATGACATTGAACTTAAGGGTGGCAATCACCTCTTCAAGAGCCTCCGTACACGCCGTGTCATCATTAGTAAGTACGGACCCTTGTAGGTACACCTCCCTATCGGTCTCTCCCGTTTTGTAAACCTCAAACTTTTCAAAGTACGTACAGCCATTGGGCCTTACATATGTGACTTTGATGTCGTAAGTTTCATTGAGTTCAAAAGACTCGGGCATCTCAGCCTCCACCGTTTTCAAGGTAGTGAAATAAAAATTAGGGGTGTCATCGTCCAAGCTGCATGAGCTGAGCCATGAAAACGCCAAAAACCATAGTAGGGGAACTAATACTTTTCTCATTTAAAATCCTTGCTTTGTACACCCTAGATGTGTAGTGTGGCCAAGGGTTGCGTAAGATTTTCACAGGGAAAAGTTAATCTTGTCCAATTACTGCTTCGGCAGATTTATGCGCTCACAGCTGAAATAGCTTCTTTGATTTTGGTCTCAAGTTCTTCGGAGAGTTCTGGGTTGTCCAATAAAAGTGCTTTTACGGCATCCCTTCCTTGGCCCAATTTGGTATCGCCATAACTGAACCAAGAACCACTTTTCTTGATGATTTCATAGGCCACTCCCAAATCGATGATTTCACCAACTTTGGAAATCCCTTCGCCATACATGATATCAAACTCAGCCGTTTTGAACGGTGGGGCCACCTTGTTCTTGACCACTTTTACACGGGTCTTGTTTCCTTGTACATCCCCATCCGTACTCTTTATTTGGGTGGAACGTCTAATATCCAACCGAACCGAAGCGTAGAACTTAAGGGCATTACCACCAGTAGTGGTTTCCGGATTACCGAACATCACCCCGATCTTTTCCCGCAATTGGTTGATAAAGATTACCGTACACTTGGTCTTGCTTATGGTAGAGGTCAATTTCCTAAGGGCTTGCGACATGAGTCGGGCATGGAGTCCCATTTTGGAATCACCCATTTCCCCTTCGATTTCACTTTTTGGGGTCAAAGCCGCAACAGAATCCACAATAACAATATCAATGGCTCCGGAACGAATCAGGTTGTCAGCAATCTCCAACGCTTGTTCCCCGTGATCGGGTTGGGAAATGATAAGGTTGTCAATATCCACGCCCAACTTTTTGGCATAAAAACGATCAAAGGCATGTTCCGCATCGATAAAGGCAGCAATACCCCCAGCTTTTTGGGCTTCGGCAATGGCGTGCAAGGTCAACGTGGTCTTACCGGACGATTCGGGACCGTAGATTTCAATGACTCTTCCCCGTGGGTATCCACCAACGCCCAAAGCAACATCCAGTCCCAACGAGCCCGTAGGGATTACCTCAACATCTTCCACCACACTATCACCCATTTTCATTACGGCACCCTTTCCGTAGGTCTTGTCCAACTTGTCCAGGGTTAGTTTAAGGGCTTTTAATTTTGCTTCTTTCTCGTTGCTCATGGTTCAAAGGATTAGGAAGGCTAAAATACCATTTCTTTCTTCATGGCACAAAGGCCACGCAACCTTTTTATAAGTTATGAATCTAAGGGGTACTAACTCAATATCCATAGGGCGAACATTGGTTCGACATTCAAGGTAGGGAGAAAATATAGCTATGAAAAAGACCAAAGTGGTTTTAAAAAGGGCTTCTGGACTATGGAAGCCCTTTTCTTTTTCCCCTACTTGAAATTTGTATCTTTGCCCCGTTTTTATTTTGAACTATTCTTTAACTTAAATTATTGGTATAGCATGCAACTGTACAATACGTTAAGCGCAAGGGAAAGGGAAAAACTTATTGAGGAAGCCGGGCAGGATCGGCTTACCATCTCTTTTTACAAGTACGCGCACATTGGGAACCCGCACATTTTACGGAACCATCTTTTTTTGGCTTGGAACGAAATGGACGTTCTGGGTAGGATTTATGTAGCCTATGAAGGGGTAAATGCCCAACTTTCCGTTCCTGCTGAAAATTTTGAAACGTTCAAGACCCATTTGGACAGCATCACTTTCTTGGAAAATGTTCGCTTGAACATTGCCATTGAGCAAGACAATAAATCCTTCCTGAAGCTGAAGGTCAAAGTCCGTAAAAAAATTGTGGCAGACGGATTGAACGACAACACCTTTGATGTTACGAACAAAGGCGTCCATGTAGGTGCGGAGCAGTTCAATGAGCTTATCGAGGACCCTGACACCGTTTTGGTGGACATGCGGAACCACTATGAAAGTGAGATAGGCCATTTTAAGAACGCCATTACCCCAGATGTGGACACATTCAGGGATTCCCTGGATATTATTGAAGCGGATTTGGCCGAACACAAAGAAGACAAAAAATTGGTGATGTATTGTACCGGTGGAATTCGTTGCGAAAAGGCCAGTGCTTATTACAAGCACAAAGGGTTTAAAAATGTGTACCAGTTGGAAGGGGGCATCATTGAGTATACCCGCCAGGTGAAGGCCAACAATCTTGAAAATAAATTTTTGGGTAAAAACTTTGTTTTTGACCACCGAAGAGGGGAGCGCATTTCGGAGGATATCATCTCCAATTGCCATCAATGCGGGAAACCCTGCGACACCCATGTCAACTGTGCCAATGAAGCCTGCCACTTGCTGTTCATCCAATGTGAGGAATGCGCAGCGGCCATGGACAACTGTTGCTCCACGGAATGCCAGGAAATTCATGCATTGCCTTATGAAGAACAGAAGAAGCTTCGCAAAGGCAAGGAAGTCAGCAACAAGATTTTTAAAAAAGGACGTTCTGAGGTGTTGAAGTATAAAAAATAGTGCTCCAAAAAAATAACCCCCCTGAAAACATAAGGGGGGTGTTTATAAGAAGTTCTTATTTCTTTTAGCCTAATTCTGGCACTCTTGATCTCCTATAAAGGTCCAACCTTTATTATTAATTAAATGATTCCTTGCATAAATGGAATTACTATCACAGTAGATTAACCCCTCTACGCCCACGGTTATATTATCTGGGGTATTATCATTAAATGCCCAATCAAACAACATGTCATCATAATTATTGGGGAGGATTCCTGAGTTGTCAAATGCATTGGACATATTAATCCCATCATTCAAGTTCCAACTACTCAAGTTTAAGATAAACGAAGTCGCATTTTTAAACATTGAACTCATATCAGAAAGAAGAACAACATTCCAATCGCGAATATCTCCAGCAAAGGCAGTTGCGCCATCAAACATGTGTGCCATTGTAGTAACATTGGCCACATCTTCTTGCCAATCATCTATTCCATATCCGTTATAGGATTCGGCTCCAGCAAACATATATGACATATTTGTGACCGTACTTACATCCCAATTGCTAAGATCGCCATAAAATGCAGTTGCATCTCGGAACATACTTGACATGTCTGTTACTTTCGACAAATTTGGATTGTCAGTGGCATTATATTCAAGATTATAACATCCATAAAAGGCATAAGACATGCTTTCCCATTCAATGGCACCCCATTGTTCTATGCCCACTAATTTTTGTCGATCCTCCTCGGAGGCGGCGTGCATCATTATTCTTGGGAACATGCCTTTTATAGCTACTAGGTATGTGTCCGGACTAGCATAAATATGATTCACAGAACCTGCCGAAACGATTTGCTCTAGGGTGCCATCACCCCAGTCGATTTCAAAATCATAGACAAGGTCAGGGTCTTCGGAATATGTACCAATCTCCATACTTTCATTTTCCGTACTGGTTTCTAGCTTAAGAATAAATGAATCAGGATCTTCAAAAAGAGATTCTATCACATTGGTCACGGTAATGGTTACCGTAGCTTCCGTGGCATCGGTTCCGTCACTAACACTAACAGTGATCTGGTGCGATGTGGCGGTTTCATAGTCCAAGCTCTGGCCTTCGGCCAAACTGATTTCGCCATCGTTATTGATGGCGAACAGCCCATTGTCGTTTGCAGATATTTCAAAGGTCAGTGGGTCCCCATCGGGGTCGCTCACATCAAGCAAGGTGTACAGTATTGCTCCGGATTCCGAATCTTCACTGGCCTCAAAGCCTTGGTCCGCAATTTCCGGTGCTTCGTTTACGTTGGTCACATTTATAGTGATGGTGGCCGTGGCACTGTCTGTTCCGTCACTGACACTTACGGTAATGGTGTAGCTGTTGGTAACGTCAAAATCCAAGGTCTGTCCGGAAGCAAGGGTCAAGACTCCGTCTGTGGATATTTTGAATGGGCCGGGATTACCAGTAATTGAAAATGTCAAGGTATCATCATCGGCATCTGTGGCCGTTAAGGTCCCCACCGTGGTGCCAGGGGTTATGGCCTCGCTCACCGAGACGGTCTTGTCGCTGATGGAAGGTGGATTGTTCGCTTCCTCTTTTGGTCCATCGTCTTTGCTGCAGGAATGCAGGGCAAAAGCGATAATACTAACAATAAGTAGCAATTTCAATTTCATAATTTGGGATGTTAAAAGATTAGGCTTCAAGATGTGCATAATCTTCAGATGATATTGGGGCGATCTAACCAATGGCATAACCCGGTTGACGGATGGTACATATAAATTGACGGGGTCGTGCCTTTCAAGAAAACACTGGGGACACACACTTATGTTTCAGGATGGCAACAAATTGTGCTATATTTACATTTGAGTAATTTTTATGAACCCTATTGAGGTTGTCCAAAAAGGATAAACGATGTTTGTATGTCACATCGAGCGCAGTCGAGATGTATGTTAAACAATGTTTGTTTTAAGGAGTTCTCGACTGCGCTCGAACTGACAACTTGTTTTTGTGCACCTCAATCAAGATACAAAATATGGCGTGTAGCAGTTGTTCAACCGGCAAGGATGGACAGCCGCGTGGTTGCAAGAACAACGGGACTTGCGGCACTGATGGTTGTAACAAGCTAACGGTCTTCGATTGGCTTTCCAATATGTCGTTGCCCAACGGTCAAAAACCTTTTGATTGCGTTGAGGTACGTTTCAAGAACAGTAGAAAAGAATTTTATAGGAATGCGGACAATCTTCCGTTATCCATAGGGGATGTGGTGGCCACACAGGCCAAATCCGGTCATGATGTGGGCATGGTGACCCTTACAGGGGAACTGGTGCGCATCCAAATGAAGCGCAAAAAGGTCTCGGCAGACGACAAAACCCTTCCCAAAGTATATAGAAAAGCTACCCAGCGAGATATTGATATTTGGCAAAAATGCCGTGATCGCGAAGAGGAAATCAAAAAACGATCCCGTGAAATTGCCATTTCCTTACGGCTTGAGATGAAGTTGAGCGATGTGGAGTTCCAAGGCGATGGATCCAAGGCTACCTTCTATTACACAGCGGAAGACCGAGTGGATTTTAGGCAGCTTATTAAAGATATGGCCAAGGCCTTTGGTATTCGTATAGAGATGCGTCAGATAGGGTATAGGCAAGAAGCACAGCGCTTGGGCGGTGTAGGTTCTTGTGGACGGGAGTTGTGTTGCTCTACATGGTTAACAGACTTCAGGTCGGTAAGTACGGCATCGGCCAGATACCAGCAATTGGCCTTGAATCCCCAAAAGCTGGCGGGTCAATGTGGAAAGTTGAAATGCTGTCTGAACTATGAGTTGGACATGTATTTGGAGGCATTGAAAAACTTTCCGCCCCAAGACAGCAAATTGCTGACCAAAAAGGGAATTGCCTTTTGCCAGAAAGCGGATATTTTTAAAGAAACCTTATGGTTTTCCTATAAAGATGACCCCGCCACGTGGCATACCTTGAGCAAGGACCAGGTGTTGGAAATCCTGGAACTGAACAAGAAGAACGAGAAAGTGGATAGCTTGGAAGAATACGCCCAAGATAATATCGATGAGGAAAAGGCGACCTTTGAAAATGTGGTGGGACAAGACAGTTTAACGCGATTTGACAGGCCTAAAAAGAGAAGGAATAAGAAGCGTCGAAAAAAACCTAACCCAAAAGCATCCTCCAATGCGTAATCTTTTAGCCCTGTTGGCGTTGGTGCTGATGGCCACATCCTGTAACGATCAATTGGTCTTTTCGGAATATGAGGCCATAAAAAATGGACAATGGGAGATGAGTGGCCCCGTGGCATTTGAATTTTCCGGGTTGGATTCCACCACTACGCATAATATGTTCATCAACATTAGAAATGATGACTCCTTTCCGTTCAGCAACCTTTTTTTGATTGCCGAATTGGAGTCTCCGGGAGGCAATACTATCAAGGATACCTTGGAATACAAAATGGCCGAACCCACAGGAGAATGGTTGGGCACCGGTTTGGGAAGTGTCAAGGAAAGTAAACTTTGGTTTCAGGAAAACATCGTTTTTCCCGATTCAGGCGTATATAAAGTGAACATTTCCCATGCCATGCGCAGAAATGGGGATGTAGAGGGCCTCCATGTGTTGGAGGGTATCACGGATGTTGGTTTGGAAATAGAAAAAAGCACCCAATAACAATGGCAAAAGCAAAACAAAAGGAGCAAAAAGGCTTCTTTACCTACATCAAATGGTTTTGGATTCTTTTTGGGTCCGGCGTTCTCTTCGCTATCTTGATTTTCCTCTTGGCCTCCTGGGGCAAGTTTGGGGAGATGCCCACCTTCGAGCGACTGGAAAACCCAGAAACCAATTTGGCCACTGAGTTTATATCTTCTGATGGGGAAACCCTTGGGAAATTATACTTGGACGATAACCGTACCCCGGTTTCATTTGACAAACTACCTCAAAACTTGGTCAATGCCTTAGTGGCCACAGAAGATGCTAGATACTATGATCATTCTGGTATCGATGCAAGAGGGTTTATCAGAGCTTTGGCCTATTTAGGTAAAAAAGGGGGAGCGAGTACTATTTCGCAACAGTTGGCCAGACAATTGTTCATTGGTGTAAGGGACAAGGAAAGTACTACCAATGCCATTTTGCAAAAAATTCAGGAATGGGTAATCGCTACCCGTCTGGAGCGAAATTATACCAAGGAAGAAATCATAGCAATGTACTTGAACATTTATGATTTTGGTTATGCTGCTGATGGTATCCGTTCCGCTTCAAGAATATATTTTGGAAAAGAACCGCATGAACTTCGTACCGAAGAATCTGCTGTTTTGGTGGGGATGTTGAAAAATTCATCTTTATATAATCCTATCCGGAGGGAAGAATTAGTGTTCAACCGAAGAAATACAGTGCTTGGTCAAATGGCCAAATATGATTACATCACTGAAGAGGAAAAAGATTCCTTGCAGGCTTTGAAGATGAAAATCAACTTTAATCCAGAATCGCATAGAGAAGGCTTGGCCACCTATTTTAGGATGTACATGCAACGCTGGTTGGGTAATTGGGTGGAGAGCCACCCAAAACCAGATGGGGAGAAATACAATATTTATCTAGATGGGCTTAAGGTATATACCACCATTGATTCCCGTATGCAAAAAAATGCAGAGGAAGCGGTAGAAGCGCACATGAAAAACCTACAGGCCGAATTCTTCCATCAAAACACACCGGATAGAAATCCAACGGCACCGTTCTTGGACATTAGCAAAGGTGCTATTGATACCATCATGCGTAGCGCCATGAAAACCTCCCCGAGATGGCGACATTTAAAGCGGGAAGGACTGTCCGAAAAGGAGATTGAAGCTACTTTCCATGAAAAGGCGGAAATGACCGTTTTTGATTGGAACAGTGACTCCTATGAAAAGGACACCATCATGACCCCCATGGATTCCATTCGCTACTACAAGACCTTCCTGAGAACGGCCATGATGTCCATGGAGCCCCAAACGGGCCATGTAAAAGCATGGGTTGGGGGTGTGGACTACAAACACTTTCAGTATGACAACGTGTATCAGGGAGCAAGACAAGCGGGATCTACCTTTAAACCTTTCGTGTACGCAGCGGCCATAGATCAATTGCGGTATTCACCCTGCGACTCGTTACCCGATAACCAATACTGTATTGAGCCATTGAAACATGGCAATATGGAGGCATGGTGCCCCAAAAACTCTGATGGAAAGTATTCCGGGAAGAACCTGACCTTGAAAAGTGCTTTGGCCAATTCGGTAAATACCATTACCGCCCAGTTGATCGATAAGGTAGGGCCGGGATCGGTTGTGGCCATTGCCAAGAATATGGGCATTACCCGCGATATTCCAGAAGTCCCCTCCATTGCTTTGGGAACCCAAGACATCAATGTCTATGAAATGGTAGGGGCCTATGGCACCTTTGCCAACCAAGGCGTATATGTAAAACCGGTCATGGTGACTAGGATAGAGGACAAGAACGGTACGGTTCTTTATGAGTATACCCCGGAGACCAAGGATGTGCTGAGCAAAGATGTGGCCTATGCCATGGTAAACCTTATGGAGGGGGTTACCCTATACGGTTCAGGAGGTAGGTTACGGCATACTTATGGAAAGAATCAGACCGTGTATAAAGAAATTATCACGGGATACCCTTATGAACTTACGAATCCCATTGCGGGTAAAACAGGAACTACCCAAAATCAAAGTGATGGTTGGTTCATGGGCATGGTACCCAATTTAGTGACCGGCGTATGGGTAGGTGGAGACAACAGGAGCATCCACTTTTCCAGATTGCTTTATGGTCAAGGAGCCGCCATGGCACTCCCTATTTGGGCAATCTATATGAAAAAGAATTACGAAAATGAGGAATTGGGGGTCTCTAAAGAAGCCTTTGAGAAACCCGAAAATCTGTCAATCAATGTGGATTGTACCAAAGTTTTGGAAGACCTTCAAGATGAGTTGGATACGGAAGACGACCTAGAGGATATCGATTTCTAACCTTGAAAAACATAAAAAAAGCGTTGGCCCCAAGCAGAATGTCTTGGGGCTTTTTTATTAAAATCGTATTTTCAAGCATCAGAAAATATAATATTCATGATCAAAAAAACGGTTTCCAATGTCCATAAGGCCCTTGGTGGTGTAACTGATGGGATGACCTTTATGTTGGGAGGGTTTGGCCTTTGTGGAATTCCCGAAAATGCCATTGCCGAGCTTGTACGATTGGGCATCAAGGACATTACCTGTATCTCCAACAATGCTGGGGTGGACGATTTTGGCCTTGGACTGCTTTTGCAGCAGCGCCAGATCAGAAAAATGATATCCTCCTATGTGGGTGAGAACGATGAGTTTGAACGCCAAATGCTGAGTGGGGAATTGGAGGTGGAGTTGACCCCTCAAGGCACATTGGCCGAAAAATGTAGGGCGGCCCAAGCAGGGTTCCCTGCGTTTTATACCCCAGCCGGATATGGCACCGAAGTGGCCGAAGGAAAGGAAACCCGTGAATTTGATGGGAAGATGTACGTCCTGGAACCCGCCTTTAAAGCCGATTATTCCTTTGTAAAAGCATGGAAAGGTGATGAAGCTGGAAATCTCATATTCAAGGGTACGGCCCGAAACTTTAATCCTTGTATGTGCGGGGCGGCCAAGATTACCGTGGCGGAGGTGGAGGAGTTGCTTCCGGCCGGAAGTCTGGACCCGAACGAAATCCATATCCCAGGGATTTTTGTGCAACGCATTTTCCAGGGGGAAAAATACGAGAAACGAATTGAGCAAAGAACAGTTCGAAAAATGAAATCAATGTAATAATGAATTAATGGTAAAAAGGGAAAATGTAATCGTTACCAAATCCGTTGATTTTGCCCTGAGGATAATTGATTTTTGTGAAACCCTAGAAAAACAAAGGAAATTTGTTGTTGCCAATCAGTTGCTAAAATCAGGAACAAGTATTGGTGCCAATATTCATGAAGCACAAAATGCGGAAAGCAGAGCTGATTTTATTCACAAAGTAAAAATAGCCTTAAAAGAACTTGAAGAAGTGAAGTATTGGTTAACCCTTTGTGAAAAGGCAGAAAACTATCCTTTTAAACCAAGTTTAAAGGATAATGCGAACGAGTTGGGATTAATAATGTATAAGATTGTAAGTACAAGCAAACGAAATCTTAAAAATTAATTCATTACTACATTAAAAACATTAGAGCATTATTTATATGTTGGACAAAAACGGAATAGCAAAACGTATTGCACAGGAGGTCAAAGATGGATACTATGTGAATCTGGGCATAGGTATACCCACCTTGGTGGCCAATTTTGTTCGTGACGATATCAGTGTGGAATTCCAGAGCGAGAACGGGGTATTGGGCATGGGTCCATTTCCATTTGAGGGAGATGAGGATGCCGATATCATCAATGCCGGAAAACAAACCATAACCACCTTGCCCGGAGCTTCTTTTTTTGATTCTGCGTTGAGTTTTGGAATGATCAGAGGAAAGCATGTGGACCTGACCATTTTGGGTGCCATGGAAGTGGCCGAGAACGGCGATATAGCCAATTGGAAGATTCCCGGTAAAATGGTTAAGGGCATGGGTGGCGCCATGGATTTGGTGGCTTCTGCGGAAAACATCATCGTGGCCATGATGCACACCAACAAGGCGGGGGAATCCAAACTCTTGAAACGCTGTACTCTGCCTTTGACCGGAGTGGGCTGTGTAAAGAAAATCGTGACCAATCTGGCGGTTCTGGAGGTCACCCCGGAAGGCTTTAAACTCCTTGAACGGGCCCCTGGGGTCACCGTTGAGGATATAGTGAAGGCTACGGAAGGAAAATTAATGGTTGGGGAAGAGGTGCCCGAGATGCGCATTTAGCAAATATCATTCGCTTTTTTACAACAAAAAGAAATGGTTACACAACATTAGTTTTATATTGTCATTCATCGATTATATATTTGGTTATATCGAATTTTTTACCCAAATTGACAACCGTAAAAACGACACCATGGCAGCCAAATTAAACCACACCACCATGGACGAAAACGTCCAAGTTTATCGAAACGATTTTTTTACAGGATTTATGTTACTGATCAAAAAGCTTTTTATGCTTTAGACGTATAATTTCCCCCTGAAAATTTTGGAGCCAACATTTTGTTAGGCTCTTTTTTTTGCAATAATTTTAAGCAATGACCTCGGCAAATCTATCTTTCAGGCAATGTAGTGTTTCAGATTTGGATACTTTGGTGAAAATCTCAAAGGACACCTTTGTAGCCGCTTTTGAACAGGATAATGACCCCACTGACTTTCAGGAGTATATCAACAAAGCATTTAGCAGGGAAAGGTTGGAAAGGGAACTTGAAAATCCCGACTCGCTCTTCCATTTTGTGTATGAAAGCAACACCTTGGTAGGCTACTTTAAAGTGAACTTGGGTACTGCCCAAACCGATGTCCATGATGAAAAGGCCATGGAACTGGAACGGATTTATGTGCTTGAAGGACATCAAGGCAAACAGATAGGAGCCCAAATACTTCAATACATCATCCAACTGGTTGTGGAACAAAAAATGGAATATCTATGGCTTGGGGTGTGGGAACACAACCCCAAGGCCATACGCTTTTACCAGCGCCATGGTTTCCAAAAGTTTGGGGAGCACCCCTACTATATTGGAACCGATGAACAGACCGATTGGTTACTTCGCTTAGAAGTTTAAAAGCTCCTCCAAGAAAATCACATCGGTTTCAGAGCGAATCTTGTACCCAATTGAGTTTTCAAAAGCAACATAGATCAGTTGGGCAATGGCCGTGGCATTGGCCTTGGTGAGGCTGTTGGTTCTGTAAACTACATCCCTGATGGTAGAAAAGCTCACTTTGCACTTGATGGCAATGTTTGCCAAATCGTCCTTGGAAGCATTTCTACGCAAAATTTCGGAAAGACGTTCACTGATGGGTTTGCCGTAATCTTCGTCAGTAAAAATGTACTCACTTTTAGGGACATAATTGAAATAATCTGGGGACCCCATAGATAATAGATTAAAGGATTAATAATTATTTTATTGGGGTTAATTCCTATTTTCTATATTTGGCTTGTAACCCAATTACAGAAAAGTAGCGAAATTGCTGCAGCTATAGTGTGTTGCGTAATAATATTACACAATATAGTAAACTTATGGTGATAATCAAGCAATTAAGGCGCAAAAAAAAGATTAGTCAAACACAATTGGGAGATGAAATAGGGGTTAGCCTTCGTACCATTCAGCTATACGAGCGGAAAGATGCCAATATTCCCATTAAAAATCTAACCAAGATTGCCCAGTATTTTGAGATGACCATCGCGGAACTGCATCTGCGGGAAATCAATGATTTGGGCGAACCCTATGTCAAGGATAAGCCCTTTACCAAACATGGGAGTGTTTTTTATCCCTTGGAGCATGGAAAATATTTGGTGATGGCTCCACTAGTCTTATTGGAATGGCACAAAAAATATATTGAAGCCCTGGATATGTTGAATAAAGGGGAGGAGAAAGTGCCTTTTCAATCTGCTTTTATCATAGATTCAGTGGCCAAAGAACCCTACTATATATTTGAGGTTTCGGGTAATTCCATGAACGATTCCAGTATACAGGCCATTCCCAACAAATCCTTTGTTTTGGGGCTGGCCCTTAAAAAGGAAGATCTGGCCAAGAAGGACGAAAGCTTATGGAACAAATCCTACATATTGGTCTGCAAGGACAGGATTATCTGTAAACAACTTACAGGATACGATTCAAAAAAGGGAACGGTTCAATGCCATAATCTGAATACCTCCCCCGAATATCAGGATTTTGAACTGTCCTTGGATGATGTGCTACAGGTTTTTAAGATCGTGAAAAAGCAGCTGTAACCTTACGCTACTCAAATTGAATTCAAAATTTCGCAAGCCTTGTCCAAAACATCAATGGTCTTGGCGAAGCAAAACCGCAGGAATTTTTGGTCATAATCTGCTTTGCAAAAAACAGAGACCGGAATACTGGCAAGCTTGTGTTCCTTGATCAAACGTTCCGCGAAGAGCGTATCTTTTTCGTCCGTGATATCGGAATACTCCAATAATTGAAAATACGTGCCGCTGGAAGGAATCATTTTGAATCTGGAGCCTTCAATACCCTTTAGGAAAACATCCCGCTTTTCCTGATAAAAACTACCAAGGGTTACATAATGTTGTGGGTCCTTTACATATTGGGCCAAAGCAACCTGAAGGGCATGGTTGACCGAAAACACATTGAACTGATGTACTTTTTGAAACTCCTGCATCAAGGGTTTTGGGGCCACACAATACCCCATTTTCCAACCCGTGGCATGAAACGTTTTTCCAAAAGAAGAGCAGATGACGGCTCGAGCGGCCAAATCGGGATATTTGGCCACACTTTCATGCGGGTTACCATCAAAAACAATGTGTTCATAGACCTCATCGCTCAACAGGATAATGTCGGTATCCCTTAAAATGTCCTGAAGCTGCATCATATCACTTTTGGACCAAATGGTGCCCGTGGGGTTGTGCGGGGTGTTGATAATGACCATTTTGGTCTTGGGACTTATCGCTGATTTAAAAGCACTCCAATTCATTTTAAAATCATTTCCCTCCAGAGCCACTGGGATACTTTTACCCCCAAAAAGCGTTATGGCCGGTTCGTAGCAATCAAAGGCGGGTTCTATGACGATAACCTCATCGTTTTGGCGCACAAAGGCGGCAATCGTTGTAAAAATGGCCTGCGTGGCCCCCGCCGTAACGGTGATTTCAGATTCGGGATGGTAATAGTTCCCATAGAGATGTTCAATTTTTTCTGAAAGGGCTTCCCGGAGGGAAAGTACGCCCTGCATGGGGGCATATTGATTGTGCCCTTTTTTGAAAGCTTCACCCACAAGCTCCAACAGTTTGGGGTCCGGGTTAAAATTGGGAAATCCCTGGGATAGATTAATGGCATTATACTCTTGGGCCAATTGGCCAATGGTGGTAAAAATGGTGGTGCCTACCTGCGGCAATTTGGAGGATGGTTCAATCATTGGAGCGATGTTCTTTTAATGTGTCAAGCACTTTTTGCAAGCAACTTTCCAAGTCTTTTTTTACTTCGGTCTCCCAAAACCGAAACACGGTATAGCCCATTTTTTCCAAGGCTTCGTTGACCTCCTCGTCCCGTTGGATGTTGCGTTCAATTTTTGCGATCCAAAATTCACGGTTGGTCTTGATTTTATGCTTGCGCTCCTCCCAGTTATAGCCATGCCAGAACTCTCCATCAATAAAGATGACCGTACTATACTTTTTTAAGGCGATATCCGGCTTTCCAATGAGTTTTTTGTAATCGATGCGGTATCGGTATCCCGCTGCCCACAAAGCCTTTCTAAATGCAAGCTCTGGCTTGGTGTTCTTGCCGCGGATCTTGCCCATGATCTTGGAGCGCTCCGGGGTGGTATAGAATCCACTCTCTTCATTGAACCTAGGCACTTTGATACGTTCTGTGGGATACTTTTTGGACATCTTGGAATATACGAAGGTTTCAATCAAAAATAAACTGTTGAAATATCATTCTGAGCAAATGGAAGAATCGATTAGTGGACAACAAAATGGTTTGACACGAATATGTCATGTCGAGCGTAGTCGAGACACAATGCAAAATCCAATCACTCATATGAGATGCTGAAACGAGTCCAGCATGACACGGGTGCGTCATTTCGAACTGTCAGGTTGAGCGCGGTCCAAATCGAAGTGATAAATCCCAAAAAGGATTAAAGATTTCTCAATTGTCATTTCATTCCTCATTTCGAAATGACATAAGTGGTGTGTGTTATTTTAACCTTGTCAGTATGGTCTCTAATGCGCTCGACCTGACAATATCCAAAGCAACAAAAAGCCCCCCACTCTTAAGAGTGGGGGGCTTTTCTATATACGGTGTCTATGACTTATCCCTTTAGGGTAGCCGATAGATACTCTCGGTTCATTCTGGCAATGTTGGTCAAGGAAATCCCTTTGGGGCATTCCACTTCACAAGCTCCGGTGTTGGTACAGTTTCCAAAACCTTCCAAATCCATTTGGCGTACCATGTTCTGGACACGTTCCACAGCCTCGACCCTTCCTTGGGGCAGGAGTGCAAATTGTGAAACCTTGGCAGAGGTGAACAACATGGCACTTGCATTTTTACAAGCGGCCACACAGGCACCACAACCAATACAGGTGGCGGCATCCATCGCCTCGTCCGCATCGTGTTTGTTGATGGGAATGCAGTTGGCATCCACGGTGTTTCCAGACGTATTTACAGAAATATATCCTCCAGCTTGTTGGATACGGTCAAAAGCACTACGATCCACGATCAAATCCTTGATCACAGGGAACGCTTTTGCTCGGAATGGCTCAATCACAATGGTATCGCCATCATTGAACTTACGCATGTGCAATTGGCAAGTGGTCACCAAACGGTCTGGACCGTGGGGTTCCCCGTTGATTTGCAAAGAGCAGGTTCCGCAGATACCTTCCCTACAATCATGATCGAACTCTACGGGTTCCTCACCTTTGGAAATCAATTCCTCGTTCAAGATGTCCAGCATTTCCAAGAAAGACATGTCCCCTTCTACACCGTCAAGCGTATAATCCACTATTTTTCCTGCTGAGGACGCGTCTTTTTGACGCCATATTTTTAAATATAATTTCATAGTTTCTTATTTGTAGGATCGTGTCTTCAGTTCAATATTATCATACACCAAATCCTCTTTGTGCAATTTGGCATCTTTGGGCTCACCGGCAAATTCCCAAGCGGCCACATATTTAAAGTTCTTGTCGTCACGCAATGCCTCACCCTCTTCGGTTTGGTATTCCTCACGGAAATGTCCACCACAGGATTCGTTTCTGTGCAGGGCATCCTTGGCAAACAGTTCACCCAGTTCCAAGAAATCGGCCACTCGTCCGGCTTTTTCCAATTCTTGGTTTTTGGAGTCGATGGTTCCGGGAACCTTTACGTTTTCCCAGAAATCCTTGCGCAAGTCGGAAATCTCCTTGACGGCCTCTTCCAATTCTTTGGCGTTTCGGGCCATACCACATTTGTTCCACATGATCTTGCCCAACTTTTTGTGATAGTAATCCACGGAATGGATTCCAGAACCGCCCATCAGTTTTTCCATACGGTCACGGACTTGCTTCTCGGCCTCATCGAACGCTGCGGAGTCGGTTGGGATTTTTCCGGTCCTGATATCATGGGACAGGTAGTCACCAATGGTATAAGGCAGCACAAAATAGCCATCGGCCAGACCTTGCATCAAGGCCGAAGCTCCCAATCGGTTGGCACCGTGGTCGCTAAAGTTGGCCTCGCCTGCTGCGTAGCAACCGGGAATGGTGGTCTGAAGGTTGTAATCTACCCAAAGTCCACCCATGGTGTAGTGCACCGCAGGATAGATCATCATTGGGGTCTTGTATGGATTCTCATCCACAATTTTTTCATACATCTGGAAGAGGTTACCATATTTGGCTTCAATGACTTCTTCTCCCAATTTTATAATGGTGGCCTCATCAGGATTTTTAAGTCCAGAGGTCAACGCTTTTTCTTTTCCGTAACGTTTAATGGCTGAAGCAAAATCCAAATACACGGCCTCCCCGGTCTTGTTCACACCAAATCCGGCATCGCAACGCTCCTTGGCAGCTCTTGAAGCCACATCACGGGGCACAAGGTTACCGAATGCGGGATAACGTCGTTCCAAATAGTAATCACGATCTTCTTCCGCAAGTTGCGTGGGCTTCAATTTCCCTTCACGGATGGCCACGGCATCTTCCATTTTCTTGGGCACCCAAATACGGCCATCGTTTCGCAGGGATTCGGACATCAAGGTCAATTTGGATTGATGTTCTCCTGAAACCGGGATACAAGTTGGGTGGATTTGCGTAAAACATGGGTTGGCGAAGAAAGCCCCTTTACGGTGTGCTCTCCATGCCGCCATTACGTTACTTCCCATGGCGTTTGTGGATAGGAAGAACACGTTTCCATACCCTCCAGTGGCCAAAACCACGGCATGGGCACTGTGTCGTTCAATCTCCCCACTTACCAAATCCCGGGCGATGATACCACGCGCTTTTCCATCCACTAGGACCAAGTCCATCATTTCATGACGGTTATAGGCTTGGATCTTACCCCGATTGATTTGTCGGTTCATGGCCGAATAGGCTCCTAAAAGCAACTGTTGGCCTGTTTGCCCTTTGGCATAAAAGGTTCTGGAAACGAGTACTCCACCGAATGAACGGTTGTCCAACATACCACCATACTCACGGGCAAAAGGAACTCCCTGTGCCACGCATTGGTCAATAATGTTTCCGGATACCTCTGCCAATCGGTATACGTTGGCTTCACGGGAACGGTAGTCCCCTCCTTTTATGGTGTCGTAAAAGAGACGGTAGTTACTATCCCCATCCCCTTGATAGTTTTTGGCTGCGTTGATCCCTCCCTGGGCAGCAATGGAGTGTGCCCTACGTGGGGAATCTTGATAGCAGAAGGTCTTAACGTTGTAACCCAACTCGGCCAAGGTAGCGGCAGCCGCACCTCCAGCCAACCCTGTTCCTACCACAATAACATCGATGTTCCTTTTGTTGGCGGGATTTACAAGATTGATGTCGTTCTTATGTTTGGTCCATTTATCGGCCAAAGGCCCGGATGGAATTTTGGAATCCATTATGCCCATACTTAATGTGTTACTGGGTTAAGGTGATGATACAGGGCGATGAAAGCAAAGCCCAAAGGAATGACCACCGAAAATATTTTTGCAAATGTCTTGATACCTGGAGAGTACTTGTTGTTCAATCCCATACTCTGGAAAGAAGAGGCAAAGCCATGCCACAGGTGAAGACCCAGAAGGAAAAATGAAACAATGTAGATGATGGTCCTCCAGAATGGAGCAAACTTCTCTACGGTTTCATGGTAATAACGCGTTGGGTCCTCTGGGGAAACCTCTATGTATTTGTAGGCCATTTCATGAACCCAAAAATCATAAAAGTGGAGTGCCAAAAAAGCTAAGATCACCAATCCGGAATAGATCATGTTTCTGGACACCCATGGTGCGTTGGCGCTTCCCTTGTACTTCACATAACTGCCACCCCTTGCTTTCTTGTTCTGGATTTCCAAAGCAAAACCCATGACAAAATGGATGATCACCCCCGCAATCAGAACGGGCTGAAGAACAAATTGTACCAATGGATTGTATCCCATGAAATGGGACCAAGCATTAAAGGTTTCAGGGTCTAGGACCGAGGCAATGTTAATGGTAAAATGTTGTGTAAGAAAAACAACCAAAAAAAGACCCGAAAGTGCCATCACAACTTTTCGGGCAATTGAAGATTTTATCAATCCACTCATTAGTGCTGGTTTTGAGACAAATTTACAGCACGGACGAGTTTTTAACAAGCTTTCAATATTGGAAAACAGCTTATTTAGATTGATTTTAAGCTGTTGGGTGCCCCTTGGAAGAAATAGGTTTGGTCAATACATAAGGCTTGATCCTATTTTCAAAACCTTATCGGGCATCAAGTTTGGGATTTTTGACCGATATTACCGATAATTACCAACCGAAACCTAATCATGGACATTGCCATTTTATCCGTTAGCCTCAACGTACATTCCACCAGAAGAATAGCACAGGAGGCCCAAAATGCCGGACATTATGTGGAAATGATCGATCATACCCGATGTTCGGTACAGTTGGGCACGGACAAACCCAAAATTTATTTGGATGCGGAGGATATTACCGATGAGTTCGATGCCATTATTCCCCGTATTGGCACCACAGTGACCCGTCACGGTGCCGCCATTGTGAAGCAGTTTGAGATGAACGACATCTTTAGCACGGCCAGGTCCTTGGGCATAACCCGGGCCCGCAACAAGGTGCGGACCCTCCAGATCATGTCCAGAAAGGGTATTCCCATTCCCGAAACCGTATTTTCCATCAATCCCCACAACGTTGAGGAGCAGATCAAGTTTTTGGGTGGCGGTCCGGTCATCATAAAATTGCAGGAGGGCACCCAAGGTAAAGGGGTAATGCTGGCCGAGAGTAAAAAATCGGCCAAGTCCATTATAGATACGCTTTACAATATGAACACGAGTATTTTATTGCAGGAATATATTGAGGAAGCCCATGGGGAGGATCTTCGGATCATTGTGGTGGGAAACAAGGTGGTGGCCAGTATGAAACGGATCAGCAATATCGATGATTTTAGGTCCAATGTACACCGTGGTGCGGAAACCGAAGCGGTCCAGTTGACCCCAAAGGAAAAATATATTGCCCTGAACGCAACAAAATATCTGGGTCTTGGAGTTGCCGGGGTGGACCTTATCCGTTCCAAAAAGGGGCCTTTGTTGATAGAGGTAAATGCCTCTCCAGGATTGAAAGGGATAGAGGCCGCCACAAATGTGAACGTGGCCAAACACATCATCCAATATGTGGAAAAAAATGGACGCAGAAAAAGATAACAAGACCATCACCATAAACGGGGAAAGTATAGCTCCCGGGGAACAAAAATCCGTTGAGTTGGGCATAGCCCGTTTGCCTACGGGAACCCTGATCGATATCCCGGTACATGTGTTCAATGGAAAGAAGGCCGGTCCAACCGTGTTGGTGCAAGCCGGACTGCATGGCGATGAGATCAACGGGGTAGAAACCTTGCGTAGAATGCTTCAGGAAAAAAAGTTCAATGTCAAAAAAGGGGCGGTAATGGTGGTCCCGATCCTCAATATTTTTGGATTTATCCATTTTTCAAGGGATGTACCGGATGGGAAGGATGTGAACCGCAGTTTTCCCGGGCGCAAAACAGGGTCACTGGCCAGCAGGATTGCCCACACCTATGCCTCCCAGCTATTGCCACAAGTGGATTTTGGAATTGATTTGCATACCGGGGGAAGCCAACGCCATAACCATCCCCAAGCCCGATATACCCAGGAAGATCCCAAAAGTAAGATGCTGGCGGAATCCTTCGGGGCGCCATTTCATTTTGCTTCCAAGTTGATAACCGGGTCTTTTCGGAAGACGACTTTTAAAATGGGCATACCTACCATGGTGTATGAAGCGGGTGAAAGTATGCGGTTTGATGAAAATGCCATTGCATTTGCCATGCAGGGGATACAAAACGTAATGAATGGCCTGAACATGTTTGCCAAAAGTGAACTAAAAGAGGAAAGTGCATCGGTCCACTTGGAGTATACCCGATGGGTCAGGGCGCCCAGGGCAGGGATGTTCATACCACAGATTGCCAATGGACAATCGATTAAAAAAGGAGAGGTTTTGGGCTTGGTTACGGATACCTACGCAAAAAAGAACAAAAAAATCAAGGCCCCATTTGATGGTTATGTGCTCTGTATCAACCACCAAGCTGTGGTCAACCAAGGCGATGCCCTATTTCATCTGGGGCGCTAGGCCTTTCTTCTCTTCTTCTATTTTGGAAAGGCTCCAGGCAATGGCGCTTTCCAAGTCTTGGAACTGGCGAATTTTTTCCTTGAAGAACAGTCGCTCCAAAACAATACTGGATAGCCCACCCTTGTCATAGCTTACAATGGAATAGTACTTGAGCTGATGTCGATTTCTATAAAATTTCAACCAATCCGTGGGGACAACAGAGTAATGATTGATCCGATTGGAAATGTAGGCAACGGGTTCATCCCTCCCAATGATCTCGTAGGCAATGTCTATGATTTTTTTAGCCATGTACCAGTTAAAGACGGTTCCTTCCTTGATTTCGGAAATGACCAACCCATCAAAGAAATAGAAAACCCCAAACTCGCATTCCCGAATCTCACGGATATTCTTAAAAAAGTCAATGTCCTTAACGGTCTTCTGCATGCCAAAAATACTGGGACCGTAAAATTAATCAATCCCAAGACGTATTCCGACACCGTTTTGTGAACATCTATACTTTTTAATCCAAAAAGCCTTTCATAGATAGGTCAACCACCATTTTTCCCTATGGGTAGTCTTATAATCATTATACCAACTACAAATGGGATACAAGGCCAAGGTCAGCAGGATCCAAATGAGGTAAACCACCCACAGGCTAAACCCATATCCCCTTAGCTGGGGTTGCAAAGTGACCCATAGATCGATGACCATATCGGAAAAATTGAATCCTGTTAAGATGGCGGCAAACACCGCCAAAACATGAATCGCATAAATGTGGAGGATGTAAAAAAACATGGGTACCCGACCAATGACCACCAATTTTTCGGTCCAGTAGTTTTGCCAGTTTTCCACCAAGCCCAAAAAGATTAGTGACGGACCAAGCGTGATCAATAAATAAAGCAAGGATGGTGGATATTTGGTCACGTTGAAAAAAGAAGCTATGGTTAACCCAATACTATCTTGATCTGCCCAAAGGTTAGGGTCACCATAGGTGTTGAAGGCCCTCAGCGCAAAAAACACCAAGACCATCCCAGCACCCATTTGAAACAGCCTTTTAATGCGTAGCTTGGCATCAAAGGAAGGCAAGTAGAGCCCGCCAAAATAATATCCAAGGGGCATTACAAAGATCCAAGGAATCATAGGATATCCCACAAAGAGTTGAAAACTGCCCAAATCCAGTAAATTGAAAACATGCAATAAGGTCCATATCCCTGAAGTCACCGGGTCGGTCGGAGCAACGGAGTCCAATAGGTTATGACCAAAAACGGCAATAAGAGAGAGTGCTATCATAAGCTTTCTGGGAAGATGGATAAATCCGGCCAAACAGACCATGCTTATACCCAACACCCAAATTACTTGAAGAAGGATGGTGGAATAGTCCAGTTTGAACATCCACGCCAGTTTTATAATGGTGAACTCAGCAATCAACAACCAAAGTCCACGCTTCAACAACCATGTGGAGAGGGCTTTTTTAGTGATGCGTTGTCCTACAAAAAAAGCTGAGGTCCCGGCCAAGAAAACAAAGACCGGTGCACAAAAATGGGTAACAAACCGGGTCCAGAACAAAGGGACATTGGTTTGCGACATGTCCGTTGGGTCAAAGAAATAGGCATCGAAATGAAAATAATCGCGCACATGGTCCAATGCCATGATGACCATGACAAGCCCGCGCAGCATGTCAATGGATTTGATTCGGTTTTTTCGGTTGGTCTGCATGATGATGTGTGTTGATGGTTGTTTTTTATCAAAAGGAATAACCTTCTGTACAAGTGCATATTAGCATTACCAAATTACACAAAAGCCATGGATGAAAAGACCCGAAAATTGCTTTATTTCAAGAAAGGAAGGATTTCCTTATCAACAAGAGATCATTTTTCCATACTCTTTAGCTGAATCCCCAACGCTTTGGTGGAAAGCTGAACTTCCAGTAGGGACAAGAGCAAGGAAATGACCAAGAAGACCAGACTAACCCCAAAGATGACATTGGCCCAAACGTTCAGTTCCACATAGATGAGGAACATGGTCACCGCTGCCAATAGGAAACTGATGATGGCCGTGGCCTGCATGTTTTTGATGATACCCAAACGTTTTCTGAGTTGGTTTATCTGTTGTTTCAAGGGTTGGGCCGAGGTTTCCTCAAACTGTTTGTGCAACTGTCGGATCAGTGCCGCAATGGCCAAATATCGGGCATTGTAGGCCAACATGGTCAGGGAAATGGCCGGAAACAATAGGGCCGGGATGCTTAGGTTGAGCTGCATGGATTTTATTTTAACCGGAAGGTATGAATTTGTCTTCGGGAACACAATTACCTACATTTGGACAAATCATTTTTTGACATGAAATACTTCCCTATAGATCGAAACCTATTCATAAAGAACCGCAAGAAATTTATGGCGCAGATGAAGCCCAAAAGTATTGCGGTGTTCAACTCCAACGACATTTATCCCATTGGAGCGGACAGTACCATGCCCTTTGAGCAAGCAAGGGATATTTTTTACCTGAGCGGAGCGGATCAAGAGGAGACCATTTTGGTACTTTTCCCGGACGCTATGGACAATAAACACAGGGAGATTCTTTTTGTGAGGGAGACCAATGAGCATATTGCCGTTTGGGAAGGGGCCAAGCTCACCAAGGAACAAGCCACGGCCGTATCAGGGATTGAGACTGTCTACTGGCTCACGGATTTTGACAAGGTATTTTTTGATTTGATGACCGAGGCGGATACGATTTACTTCAACACCAATGAACATTACCGCCAAGCGGTGGAGACCCAGACCCGGGAAGACCGTTTCATCCTAAAATGTAAACAGGATTTTCCTGCCCACCAATGGGCGAAGAGCAATACTATTTTACAACAGATTCGCGGGGTGAAGGAACCAGAGGAAATCGCATTGATGCAGACCGCTTGCGACATCACCGAAAAGGGCTTCCGAAGGATTTTGGGATTTGTGAAACCCGGTGTTTGGGAGTATGAAATGGAAGCGGAGTTCCTCCATGAGTTTATACGGAACCGTTCCAAAGGCTTTGCCTACACCCCCATCATTGCATCAGGCGCCAACGCCAATGTGCTCCACTATGTGGAAAACAACCAACAGGTGAAGGACGGGGATATGATCCTGATGGATTTGGCCGCGGAATATGCCAACTATTCCAGTGACCTTACCCGGACCATACCCGCCAACGGAAGATTCACCGACCGTCAAAAGGCAGTGTACAGTGCGGTACTCAGGGTCAAGGACCAAGCCACAAAAATGTTGGTGCCCGGAACTCTTTGGGCCGAATACCATAAAGAGGTGGGCAAGATCATGACTTCCGAATTATTGGGTCTTGGTCTATTGGACAAGGCCGATGTACAGAATGAGGACCCCAAATGGCCTGCCTACAAAAAATACTTTATGCACGGTACCAGTCACCATATTGGATTGGACACCCATGATTACGGAGCATTGAAAACACCCATGAAGGCCAATATGGTCTTTACCGTGGAACCTGGGATCTATATCCCAAAAGAGGGAATGGGTATCCGTTTGGAGGATGATGTGGTCATCCAGGAAAAAGGGGAACCGTTCAATTTGATGCGCAACATCCCCATTGAGATTGAAGAGATTGAAGAACTCATGAATGCTTAACCATGGGACTGCTCGTCATACTCCAACAAGCCGATATTGAAAAGAAAATACAGGAAGCCCCGGACAGTTCCTATGAAATAGGCGTGGTCATTGGCAGCTATTTGCCCTTTGTTGTGCTGGCGGGGATTGCCTATGCCCTGTATTATTATAATAAGAAAAAACGCGGTTCGGAATAACCTTTCTTTCTTTTTCAAAAACTTACGTCAATTGGTTTTGGCCATTTGTTGCTTCAGAGAGGGTATTCATCAATTTTGCTTTTCATTTTAGGATAGGGTTCTCGAAGTTTGGGTATCGAGGACATGAATCTGGTTTAATGACTCATATCCTTTTTTAGTTGTTAAACATGCAATCATATCCTAACTCAAAAGCATATGGATAAGAATTTAGAAAAGGCAATCATACAAGAATTAAAACAATTCAACTACAAAGGAGACATACCAATGGATGTCAATGAAAAAATTGGAGGTAAGTGGGGCAATGGTGAATTGATCTGGGATTACAACCATCTCCCTTACAGCTTTTACGATATAGATAAGTATCCCGGTTATTTCCAACGAAATACTGAAAGATTGATTCGATCATTGGATGGGATTGATTGTCAAAAAGAATTAAGGATTTTAAACATTCCATTATCAAAGGTTGACGATTTGGCCATACTTTCCCAATTTAACAATTTGGAAGGATTGGCCATTGGAATTTCTGCTTTGTGCTCCCTAGATCCTACTTTGGAAATGAAGTCTTTGAAAAGACTTTTTGTTCATGGTGAAATTAGTGATAAAAACATGTCGGTTATTTGGGAATTAAGGGAAAACAATGTTACAGTGGACCTCATGGATGACCTAGAATTCAATCTAGAAAATTGGGCAAAACCATTTTCTGACATGAATGTAAAATTGGCGGTTTTGGATAAATTGTCCAATGAGGACAAAATTGAACTTCCTAAATTATTTTATTTCTCTGAGTATTGCTTTGATGTCTTTAACCTTAAAAGGGTACTACAGGTTGATATCGAAAAGCAGTTGGATATAATAGAAAGCCTGGAATGGGAAGGAGGTGGACGTAACATTCAACATTGTGTTTATCCACAATGGGATGGAGAAGACGACACATTTAACATCCGTTCCCTGGAAGGTTTGGAGAAATTGGGAAGATTAAAGAAGTTTAATATTGATTCTTGTGCCAATGAAGATTTTCAAATCCCCGATAAATATAGAACGATAGTTAAGTAACTGTTTTACAACAGTAAGTATAACCATAAACCGAAACGAATTAAAATTGAAATACAAGGATTGGCTTTCCGATAGGGAAGACGGACTCTAAAAAGTATCTGGCGGAATCTTGGTACCTTTGGTCGTATGAAAACGTACATCATCGGAGCTGGGTCTGTAGGGAAGACGTTGGCCGTTTGTCTCCATCATCAGGGAAAGGAAGTAGAGTTGATCCGCGGTCGCGAAGGTCAGGGCAAACCCCATCAGCAAAAGATTACCTTACAGCTTAAGAATGAAGCTCAGCTTGAGGCGAATATCAGTATCAGTACCTTGGACCATCACAAAACCTTGGATGGGTTGGTGGTCCTCACCAACAAGTCGTTCGGAAATGAGGCACTCGCCGAAAAACTGCAATCCAAAGCCAAAACTTCACCCTTGGTTTTGTTGCAAAATGGACTGGGTGTGGAGCAACCTTTTTTGGAGAAAGGCTTTGGTGAACTGTACCGATGTGTCCTTTTCATGACCAGCCAGCATAACGATGCCAATACTGTTAGTTACAAACCCGTTGCGGAATCGCCCATTGGGGTTATCCAGCAAGGGACCTCCAATTTGGAAACAGTAGTAGGCCTATTGGATACGCCCAATTTCAGATTTGTGACTGAAAAGAACATCCAGCGTACCATCTGGAAAAAGGCAATTGCCAATAGTGTCTTCAATTCCATTTGTCCGTTGTTGGAAGTGGATAATGGCATCTTTTACAGAAATAAGGAAGTGCTGGCTATTGCGCAACGGGTGATTACGGAATGCGTGACCATTGCCAACAGAAAAGGGGTGGATTTGGGCACTTCGGAATTGGAAGACCAGGTGTTGACCATAAGCCGAATGTCTGACGGGCAGTTTATCTCCACCTTGCAGGACATCAACAACAAAAGGGAAACGGAAATTGACACCCTGAACTTTGAAATTTACCGAATTGCCCAGGCCATGAACCTATCCGATCGGGTAAAGGAAACCCGATTGTTGGGCGAGCTGGTAAAGTTAAAATCCGAACTGCACCGGTAGAGTCTCCGTAGCTTTTATTCTTCTTCTTTGCGGGGTTTTGGAAAACCCCGTCGATCACTCCGGGGGATTTGGGAACTCTAATTTAGTTTTACGGGTATTTTTGATAAGATACCAAGTTACAATTCCTGGCACGACCAATGTCTGCAAAATAAAAAACGACAATTGTTCCCATCCACCTAAATCCACACCTTCACCATCCGGAACGAATAATGAATTGCCCAATGGGCCAGCGGAAAAAACAACTATACTGATCACGATCCATCCAAAATGCAATCCCAATGGCGTATACAAGGATTTCGTTTTGGCAAAGGCATAGGCAAACATCCAACCTCCTGCTCCGGTCAATAGAAAAACATAGGCCATTGGAATGAGACCGCTACCAAACATTTGATAACTGAACCAATGGTATATTCCAAATGCCGATGCACTGATGATGCATGCCCAATTGACTCCTAACCTTTTGATGAGAAGGTATAACAATGCACCTCTAAAAATAAGTTCTTCAAGCAAAGCGGCCTTAAACGCCCACCATATCCCATTGATGCTCTCCCAAATTCCATAATCAGGGTTTCTTACATAGCCAATGTCCTTAAAATAGGACTGGCCCAGTAAATTGATAGTGCAAAACAACGCCATGAAAATCAAACCAATAAAAAACCCTTTCAAGCGCCTCTTGGTTGGCTGTATCCCCAAAACAGTGATGTGTTCTTTTGAAATTAACCAAAGAATTAGCCATGAGAGAAGAAAAACAACTACAATACCTAACAAACCACGCTAATAAAGTATAAGATTCTTCAATATACTCTTATTATTTTAATATAAGCTAGCGCTACAATGTGCACTAAACAGAATTTGAGTTTGTAACCGTATCTGATTTAAGGGAGATTCCACATGAATCATATATTGGATGCTGAACACAAGGGGAAATATAACACCATTTCATCTTCACCTTTAATTTCCTGTTCGTATAGTAAAACCGATTCGCCTTCCCTTTTAAGGGTTTTCAGAAATCCCCCGTCAATTACTTTATGGGATTGGTAAACCCATACCTGCCATTCGTCAATTGGGCACACAAACTTATCTAGGGAACCCTGAACTTCGAGGCTCTAACGCCTGAACCGTCCCGTTCTGGCCGCAGATAAGTTTAACCTACTTCATGCCTTGGAGGCGTGCACAATTAAAAAAGAATGGCAGATTTTATAAAACTGGCAGTACTGTTCTGTTTGTTTTGTCCGAATCTGTTTGCACAACGCATACAGCCAGATTCCCTAGAACAAAACATCAATTCCGAATTCAATTACAAAAAGCTGATTATCCCTACCGCTTTGATAAGTTATGGGTTTATAGGTCTTGAAAGTGACGGCATCAAACGCTTTAATCTACAAATGAGGAGCGAGATGGATGCACTCCGGGACAGGAGTACATATATAGATGACTATAGCCAATACGTTCCCATGGTGTCCGTATATGCCTTGAATGCAATTGGGGTCAAGGGGAAGCATAATTTTAAGGATAGGACCATCGCCTTGGGCACCGCATATGTGATCATGGGGGCCACGGTACAAGGCCTCAAGAGACTCACCGCCATTCAAAGACCGGATGGAACCGCGTATAACGCATTTCCTTCGGGCCATACGGCAACCGCTTTTATGGCTGCGGAATTTTTGAATCAGGAATTCGGTGAAGTGTCCGTTTGGTATGGAATATCGGGATATTTGGTGGCGGCATGTACCGGCTTTCTTCGGATGTACAACAACCGACATTGGTTCACCGATGTGGTCACTGGAGCTGGCATTGGGATTTTAAGCACAAAACTGGCTTATCAAATCGCTCCCTTTGTAAAAAAAATAGTGTTTGGGGACAACGATTTCTTCAAAGGCATCAAGATAGATTTCCATGCCGGCGAAATGTTTGGGGTGGCATTATCCGCATCGTTTTAAGAAACGAAATTTTGACCATTCAATTTTTTCTGAAACAGATTGGATATCACAAAAACCAGTATAGCGGGAAGTACCCATCCCAATTGATAGTTGATCAAGGGCAACCATTCAATGTATGGCCCTATTGTAGAACTTAATCCCACACTTCCCAAAAAATCCGGAATACTAAAAATCATGGTGGTGATCACCACCCAACGAAACACCCAAGGTGTGGCAAGTTTTTCCGGGACAACGTTCAGTAGAATCAATATAATCGTAATGGGATAAATCAGCATAAGGGCCGGAAGTGCCACGGCGATGATATAATCCACGTTGAGCTGTCCCATGAGAATCCCTAAAAGACACCCGATGACGGCCATAATCCGATAGGCCAAAACAGAATCGTTGAATTGACCCTTAATAAAGTCCGAAGTGCCCGTTACAATCCCCACAGCAGTGGTGAAACAGGCAAGACTCACCAAAAGACTTAGGAACCAATGGGCGGTGCCACCCAATGTCTGTAGACTGATACCACTTAAAAGCGCAGTCCTTGAAATGGATGGGTCAAAGGAGTCTCCAAACACGGCCCCGGTAAAAATGAGTCCGGCATAGACCAGGAACAGCCCCAGACCAGCTAAAAATCCGGATTTTCGGATCAGACTTTTTTTGGATTCGAAAGAAGCATCCGCATTCTTTAGATTGATGGAAATGATAATGACGGCTCCGACCACAACGGCCCCTATGGCATCAAAAGTTTGGTAACCTTCCAAAATTCCATGACTGAATGGATGTGTTATCTGGGAGGCACTAAAATTAAAATCGAATGAAAAAGTGGCCACCATAAAAATAAATAGAAGGATGGCCAAGATGCCCGGGGTGAGCAGTTTGCCCACCAAATCCAAAATTTTGGACCGGTTTACCACAAAAACGTAAACCAACGCAAAGTAGATAACACTGGTAATCCAACTGGGGGTGTCCCACATAGGTTGAACGGCCATTTCATGGGTAACTGCGGCCGTCCTGGGAGAAGGAAGGGCAATGGCAATGGCATAGACCAAATAGCAGTAGACCCAACTGAATACGGGAGATACTTTTTTGGCAAAATCGAACATGGTGCCCTGCAAGCGGGCATGGGCCAAAATACCCAATAGGGGAATGATGACTGCGGAAAGACAAAACCCCAAAGTGACCAACCACCATAGATTCCCCGAGTTGAATCCCAATTGTGGGGGTAAGATAAGGTTACCCGCACCAAAAAAGAGCGAGAAAAGGGCAAAGGCAGTGATCGTTAACGATTTTTTGTTCATAAAGTGTTGATAATATTTTCTTAATGTATTATATTTCGAAAACGCAATTCAACGAAATAAGCTGACTTTTTGCCGATTAACGTGTATTTCATCGAAAAAAACGATTTGGCGTAATATCCGTGAAATAAAAAGTTATCAACATTCGTTCAAAAAGAAAACCGTTCAACTAAAAACCAACGTATAACAAAAAATTACAGTTAACTAATTACGGCATTTTTTCGATTCCCCAAATCGCATGTGCTCACCAAACAACACCGACTATGAAGACTCCCTCCTCACAACATGGCAACAAATTCTCCTCATTCTTCTGCAACCTTTTTGGACACCACTACACGGTTTCCAAAAAAGTGACCCAACACATTAAGGAATACAAATGTATCCATTGCCAAAAACAGGTCACTACCGATGTAAGCGGCAAACTTTCGGCCCTTACGCCCCAGATGCAGGAAATCAACAGCACATTGGAAGATATGTACAGAAAAAGAAGAAGTAGGGTGGTGCACCAAGTGGCATAACCCTTTTTTCTTTTAGGGAAAACATTGCTTATCCCGGAAACTTAAGTAAGTACCTACGGCTATCGGTTGCGTGCCCCAAGACCATGAAGTGGATACCCTTGATTTTCGGGATTTTTTGTACTATCCATTGAAGGAGTTCCAGCCTTGGGCCGTCAATGGAATTTTAGTTTTGGCGCGGGTCACCAAATGGGCCCCTTCGCTCTTTTGGGTCATATGCCCGATCACGGTCAGGTTGGGGTTGGCCTTGATCTTTGGATAATCCCCTTGGTCCACGGTGAACAACAGTTCGTAGTCCTCCCCTCCTCCCAAGGCAATCATGGTGCTGTCCATTTTAAACTCCTCAGCGGTTGAAATTACGGTAGGATCCAATGGAATCTGGTCTTCAAAAAGGTTACAACCCACCTCGCCTCTTTTGCATAAATGCAGGATTTCCGAAGAAAGTCCATCGCTGATGTCGATCATGGAAGTTGGTTTCACCTCCAATTTTTTAAGCAGCTCCACCACGTCTTTTCTGGCTTCAGGTTTTAGTTGTCGTTCTACAATGTAGGAGTAGGGCTCCAAATCGGGCTGACTGTTGGGGTTCACTTTGAACACTTCTTTTTCACGTTCCAACACTTGCAGCCCCAAATAGGCTCCTCCCAAATCGCCACTTACCACCAATAGATCATTGGCCTTGCTTCCCTTTCGATAAACAATATCCTCATCATCGGCCACACCCAATGCAGTGACACTAATGATCATACCCTTATTGGAAGAGGTGGTATCCCCACCCACAAGGTCCACATGGTAAATTTTACAGGCCGTGGCCACACCTTCATAGAATTCCTCCAGCGCTTCCAAAGGAAACCGATTGGAAACCGCAATGGAAACAGTGACTTGGGTGGCCATGGCATTCATGGCATAGATATCGGACAGATTTACTATCACCGATTTGTATCCCAAATGCTTCAAGGGCATATAGCTTAAATCAAAATGGACACCCTCCACCAACATATCGGTGGAAACCACAGTTTTTTTATCTGCAAAATCCAGAACAGCGGCATCATCACCAATACCCATTAATGATGAAGGCTGGTTCAGTTTAAAATTTTGGGTAAGGTGGTCAATGAGGCCAAACTCTCCCATTTCCTCCAAGGATGTGCGCTGCGGATTCTTATCTTCTATCATGGGGCAAAAGTAAACAGGATAATTATAAATTGTATCTTTAGTAGAGACTTAAAATTGCTGTGTTATGGCCAGTAAAGCTATTTTACCGCTTTTGGCGATTTTATTTTTTATGGGGTGTTCCAGCGACAATGGAACCGGAATTCCCAACAATGATCAAAATGGAGGAAACGGGGGCGATGGTCCAAATATTGGGACCGGAGTGGTGACCCGCAGTTTTTCGGCTTGTGAGGGAGGTATGGCCGATGTGTATCCTTGCCAAGAATACGACCTACTTTTTCAGATGGATTTAGGTGCTTTTGCCGCCGCCAAGGGCAACGATATTTGGGGTTGGACCGACACCACCACGGGAAATGAATATGCCTTGGTGGGTCTGGACAATGGTACGGCATTTGTGGACATCACCGATTCTGAAAACCCTTTGTATTTGGGAAAACTGTTGACCGCTACCGTGGCAAGTTCTTGGCGGGACTTAAAAGTATATGGCGATTTTGTTTTTATCGTTTCCGAAGCAAGTAATCACGGCATGCAGGTTTTTGATTTGAAAAGATTGCGAGACGTGACTGAACCTCCGGTTGAATTTACCGCTGATGCCCGATACACAGGAATTGGAAATGCCCACAATGTGGTGATCAATGAAACCATGGGATTTGCCTACCCCGTGGGAACCGCTCGAAACGATGCCTTTAACGGGGGAGTGCATTTCATTGACATACAGAATCCCTTAAACCCGAACGGCGTAGGAGGCTATGGAGCCAATGGGTACACTCATGACGCCCAGGTGGTTACCTATAATGGGCCGGATATGGATTATGCGGGACGCGAAATCTTTATCGGGGCCAATGAAAGTCAAATTGCCCTAGTGGACATTACGGATAAATCCAACCCCGTTGAAATAGGGACCTTGACCTACCCCAACATCGGATATACCCATCAAGGTTGGTTTACTGAGGACCAGCGCTATTTTATTTTGGGGGACGAGTTGGATGAGGTGGATTTTGGCTTCGATTCCAGAACCCTTGTCTTTGATTTTTCTGATTTGGACAATCCTGTCTTGCATACCACCTATTTGGGCCCGACAGGAGCCATCGATCATAACGGGTATGTAATGAGCGATGAGTTTTTCTTGGCCAATTATACAGCAGGAATGCGGGTGTTGGATATTACTTCCATTGCTTCTGGAACCATTACCGAAAAAGCCTTTTTTGACACCTACCCTTCCAATAACACTGCTGGGTTCAATGGGGTGTGGAGTGTTTATCCCTTTTTTGAAAGCGGTAAAATTCTTATCAACGACATCAATTCTGGATTGTTTGTGGTTCAAAAATCAAACTAGGCCATGAAGAAACCCATTCTACTTTTTTTTCTTGTACTGTGTTTTTGGTCTTGCTTGGATGATGATTACACCATGGACCAAAATATGGAGCCACCTTTCTTGGGAGAAGTACAATGGATGAAAAGTTTTGGAGGCTCTGGGGAAGATACAGGGCGTTCCATCATCCAGACCATGGACGGGGGATATGCCATTTTGGGATACAGCAATAGCACGGATGGGGATTTGGAAGGCAAGAGCTTGGCGGTAAATGATTATTGGCTGTTGAAATTGGACGCTGAAGGCAACCTTCAATGGAGTAAGACCTACGGAGGGAGCAAGGATGACCTTGGCCAGGCGGTAATCCAGACCACGGATGGAGGGTATGCCATTGTGGGCTATGCCATGAGTGATGATGGCGATGGGAGCAATAACGAAGGCTTTCATGACAACTGGATCTTGCGATTGGATGCCAACGGCTCTATTTTATGGGAACAAAGTTTTGGTTTTTCAGGGCATGATCATTGCTATGATGTGGTCCAGACCGATGACGGCGGTTTCTTTTTTGCTGGATTTTTGGATGTGACCCAATCCAATGGCGAGGGCAACTTCGGAAAAGGGAGCAACTACCTTACCCGTCATGGAGTGGGTGAGTTTTGGGGAACAAAAATAGATGCGGATGGCAACCTGCAATGGCGACGCTATTTCGGGGGAACCAATAACGATCGGGCCCATGGGGTGGTCCAGGCCAATGATGGTGGATTTGTCATGGCCGGCTTTTCGGAAAGTGATGATTTTGATATCTCCAACACCAAGGGCAGTTATGATTTTTGGGTGATAAAAGTGGATGCGAATGGCACCTTGCTATGGGAAAAATCCTTTGGGGGAACAGGAATTGAAGTATCCAACGATATTGTCAAAACTCCAGATGGCGCATATGCCATCGTGGGGCATACCTTTAGCACAGATACAGATGTTTCCCGCAACAATGGAGGTTCCGATGTCTGGCTCATCAAAATAGATGATAATGGGAATTTGCTTTGGGAAAAGACCTTTGGGGGAACCGAATTTGATGACGCCAATGGTTTGGCGGTCACAAAAGAGGGCGGTTTTGTGATTGCTGGAAATTCAAAAAGCACCGATGGCGATGCTACTGAAAACCAAGGGGAAAATGATGTTTGGATCATTAAGACCGATGCGCAGGGAAATCTCATCTACCAAAAAACCTTTGGCGGGTCTAATTTGGACTTTGGTTTTAGCGTCGTGGAAAGCACTGATGGTGGGTTGATCTTGGTCGGTGATGCGGCTAGTAACGACTTTTCTGGAATTGATTCCAAAGGCATGACCGATCTTGTGGTCATCAAAATAAAATAAGCCTTTTGGTTCCATAGAAAACCCCTATGGGCATATTCGTTATTATAATGTTAGGATGTATGGTAAAACCCTACAGATACAGTATATTTGTAGGCTATTTAGAACAAATCCAGTTAAGATGATCAAAGTTTCGGAAACAGCCAAGCAGAAAGTCGTGACGCTCATGACCGAGGAAGGTTTTGATGCCAATACCGACTTTGTGCGCGTAGGCGTAAAAAGTGGAGGGTGCAGCGGTTTGTCCTATGAATTGAAGTTTGATAAAACCGCTTCGGACACCGATAAAGTTTTTGAGGATAATGCCGTGCGCATCATTGTGGACAAAAAGAGTTTTTTGTACCTGGTGGGCACCACCTTGGAATATTCAGGAGGACTCAACGGGAAAGGCTTTGTTTTTAACAACCCCAATGCCCAGCGCACTTGTGGTTGTGGGGAGAGTTTTTCTTTATAATTGAATTGATAATTGGCCATTGCCAATTGACTTATTGACAGAACATGGCGTATACAGAGGAAGAATTAAAAAAAGAGCTGGAAACCAAGGAATATGAGTATGGTTTCTACACAGATATAGAATCGGACACCCTGCCCAAGGGCTTGAACGAGGAAATCGTCATTGCCATTTCCAAAAAGAAGGAAGAGCCGGATTGGATGACGGAATGGCGCTTGGAAGCTTTCAAGGCCTGGAAGGAAATGGAAGAGCCCGAATGGGCCAATGTTACTTATAAAAAACCCGATTTTCAGGATATTTCCTATTATTCGGCACCCAACAAAAAACCCAAGTACAACAGCTTGGATGAGGTGGATCCAGAGTTGCTGGACACCTTCAAGAAGTTGGGAATATCGGTGGATGAGCAAAAGAAATTGGCTGGTGTTGCCGTGGATATTGTCATGGACTCCGTTTCCGTGGCCACGACCTTCAAGAAGACCTTGGCCGAAAAGGGGATTATCTTCTGTTCCATTTCCGAAGCCATTCAGGAACATCCTGAGTTGGTGAAGAAGTATATCGGCACAGTGGTTCCCAAAAAGGATAACTTCTATGCAGCGCTCAACTCAGCGGTCTTTTCCGATGGGTCTTTCTGCTACATTCCGAAAGGGGTGAGATGCCCCATGGAACTCTCTACCTATTTCCGAATCAACCAGGCCGGTACAGGTCAGTTTGAGCGTACCTTGGTCATTGCCGATGAGGGGAGTTATGTGAGTTATTTGGAAGGTTGTACCGCACCTTCACGGGATGAGAATCAATTGCACGCCGCTGTGGTGGAACTGATAGCAATGGATGATGCCGAAATAAAATATTCAACCGTTCAAAACTGGTTTCCCGGGGACAAGGAAGGCAAAGGAGGGGTTTTCAACTTTGTGACCAAGCGTGGGCTTTGCGAAAAGAACGCCAAAATTTCTTGGACACAGGTGGAAACAGGTTCAGCCGTCACTTGGAAGTATCCTTCCTGTGTGCTGAAGGGAGATAACTCCATCGGGGAATTCTATTCCATTGCCGTGACCAATAACTTTCAGCAAGCGGATACGGGTACCAAGATGATCCACTTGGGCAAGAACACCAAGAGTACCATTATTTCCAAAGGAATTTCGGCCGGACAATCGCAAAACAGCTACCGAGGATTGGTACAGGTGAACAGCCGGGCAGAGAATGCGCGGAATTTTTCACAATGCGATTCCCTTTTGATGGGCAATCGATGTGGGGCCCATACCTTCCCGTACATTGAGGCCAAGAACAAGACGGCACAAATAGAACACGAGGCCACGACCAGCAAAATTGGCGAGGACCAGATTTTCTATTGCAACCAACGGGGTATCGATACCGAAAAAGCCATCGCTTTGATCGTGAACGGATTCAGCAAAGAGGTGTTGAACAAACTGCCCATGGAGTTTGCTGTGGAGGCCCAGAAATTGTTGGAAATCAGTTTGGAAGGATCGGTAGGATAATCAAACAACACAATGAATATGAAAAAGCTACTTGTACTACTATTGGTTGTTGGCGCATTTTCATGCAAGCAGGCCAAAAAGGAAGCTGCAGAATCGGAAACAGCGGTGACCGAGGCAGCAAAACCCGAGATAAAGCTCTATGCTTTTAGCGGAGGTACCGTAAATGCCAATATGTTGGAGCTCTTTTCACAGGATACCACGTACACGGGTCAGTCCAAGGAATTTGCCGATGCTTTTTACGTCATCGTTCACCCCAAGGGCACTTTGATGTGGGATGCAGGTCTTCCCGAAAGCTTGGTGGGTCTTCCAGAGCCCTTTACATCACCCGATGGGGCATTTACCGTTTCCCGAAAAGATTCCGTGGCCAACCAATTGGCAAGTATCGACATGACTGTTGATGATATTGATTTTATCGCATTGTCCCATACCCATTTTGATCATATTGGCCATGCGAACGTGTTTGCAGGGTCCACGTGGTTGGTACAGGAAAAGGAATACGACTTTGTGACAAGCGAGGACAACCAAAAGAGCAATCCGGACATCTACAATTCCATTAAAGAGCTTACCAAAGTGAAGAAAATCAATGGGGATTACGATGTGTTCGGGGATGGAAGTGTGGTAATGAAATTTATGCCAGGCCATACCCCTGGCCATCAAGTGTTGTACTTGGATATGGTTGAGCACGGACCGTTGATGCTTTCTGGGGACATGTACCATTTTTACGAGAACCGGGAGTTCCGAAGAGTGCCCATTTTTAATTACGATGTGGCCCTCACCAAGAAAAGTATGGGAGAGTTTGAAGCTTTTGCCGAAGAAAAAGGGGCAAAAGTGTATTTGCAACACTCCAAGGAAGATTTTGAAAAACTGCCCCAGGCACCCAACTATTTACAATAATATTTGAAGAAGAACAGAATGCTAGAGATCAAGAATTTACACGCAAGCATAGAGGATAAAAAAATCCTGAAGGGGATCAACCTTGAGGTGAATGCAGGAGAGGTACATGCCATTATGGGACCCAACGGTTCCGGGAAGAGTACCTTGGCCTCCGTAATTGCCGGAAAGGAAGAATTTGACATCAAGAAAGGGACCATTTCCCTGAACGGTGAGGATTTGGAAGAACTGGCCCCCGAAGAAAGGGCACACAAAGGCATATTCCTGTCATTTCAATACCCTGTTGAGATTCCCGGGGTAACGGTGACCAACTTCATAAAAACGGCCATCAATGAGTCCAGAAAGGCAAGGGGGTTGGAAGACATGCCGGCCAATCAGATGCTCAAGTTGATCCGGGAAAAATCGGAACTGCTGGAAATTGACCGAAAGTTTTTGTCCCGTTCCTTGAACGAAGGATTTTCCGGTGGTGAAAAGAAACGAAACGAGATTTTCCAAATGGCCATGATGGAACCCAAATTGGCCATTTTGGATGAGACCGATTCTGGATTGGATATCGATGCCCTTCGAATTGTGGCCAATGGGGTCAATAAATTACGGAGCAAGGACAACGCCATCATTGTGATCACACACTATCAGCGTTTGTTGGACTACATCGTTCCCGACTTTGTCCATGTACTTCATGATGGTAAGATCGTAAAATCCGGAACCAAGGAATTGGCCTTGGAGTTGGAAGAGAAAGGGTACGACTGGATCAAGCAGGAAGCTACGGTATAGCAACTTATGTCATTCCCATGAAAATGGGAATCCATTCTGAGAAAAGACCTTAATTAATGAGATTCCTGCCTGCTCAGGAATGACAATGAAAAGATAAAATGGATTTAAAAGATAAATTACTTTCCTCTTTCTTGGCTTTTGAGAACAGTGTGGACTTGGAGAACCCGGTTCATGACTTACGTTCCGAGGCCATCAAGAACTTTGAGGAAAAAGGATTTCCTTCCAAAAAGGAAGAAGCTTGGAAATATACCTCCCTGAATAGTTTGCAGAAGGTGGACTTCAGTATTTTCCCTAAGGAGGAAAGCACCTTGGAATATAAGGACATCAAAAAGTATTTCCTTCACGAGATAGACACCTACAAGATTGTCTTCGTGGACGGGGTCTATAGCTCCTACCTTTCGGAAACCACCCATGACGGGGTGGATGTCTGTTTGATGAGTTCTGCGTTCAGCAAACCAATGTTCAGGCAGGTGATAGATGTGTATTTTAACAAAGTGGCCTCCAAGGATGAATCCTTGACCACCTTGAATACGGCCTTTTGTAAAGAAGGGGCCTATATCTACATCCCGAAGAACAAAATGCCCAAGAAGCCCATCCAGATTTTGCATTTGGCCACGGGGAATGAGGCGGCTTTGATGTTGCAACCCAGAAATTTGGTCGTTGTTGAGGAAAATGCGGAGGTACAGATCATTGAGCGGCACCAAAGTTTAACGGAGAATGAGGTCTTTACCAATTCCGTTACCGAGATTTTTGCGGCCAAGGATGCCAATGTGGACTATTACAAAGTGCAGAACGATGCCAATACGGCCTCGTTGGTGGACAATACCTATATTTCCCAAAAGGACAATAGCGTGGTGCGGGTGCATACCTTTTCCTTTGGAGGCAAATTGATCAGGAACAATCTGAACTTCTATCAGAATGGGGAACGAATCGATTCCACTTTGAAAGGAGTCACCATTTTGGGCGAAAAGCAACATGTGGACCACCACACCTTGGTGCACCATGCCCAGCCCAACTGCGAGAGCCATCAAGATTATAAAGGAATCTTTGGGGAGAAATCCACAGGAGTCTTCAACGGGAAGATCATTGTGGACCAGATTGCCCAGAAGACCAATGCCTTTCAGCAAAACAACAATATTTTGATCAGTGACAAGGCCACCATCAACACCAAGCCCCAGCTGGAGATTTTTGCGGACGACGTAAAATGTTCCCACGGGTGTACCATTGGTCAGTTGGATGAGGAAGCACTGTTCTATCTGCGTTCTAGGGGGATTCCCAAGAAAGAGGCCACGGCCTTGCTGATGTACGCTTTTGCCAACAACGTTTTGGAAAGTGTGCGTATTCCAGAGGTGAAGACCAGAATCAACAAGATCATCGCCAATAAATTGGGGGTTCGTGTTGGATTTGAGCTGTAACCCATAACAATCTTTAGGCAATTTTCATGATAGAGACCTCTTTGGACATAGCGGCCATCCGAAAAGATTTTCCCATTTTAAACCGGGAAGTCAATGGACAACCTTTGGTGTATCTGGACAATGCGGCCACATCGCAGACCCCTCAACAGGTGATCGATGTGATTGTGGACTATTACCAGAACTACAATGCCAATATTCATCGTGGGGTGCACAGTCTTTCACAGGAAGCCACGGATGCTTATGAGATTGCCCGGAACAAGATTCAGAAACATTTCAACATAGCCCATTCTTATGAGGTGATTTTCACTTCAGGGACCACACATGGTATCAATTTAGTGGCTACCGGGTTCACTTCCTTTTTAAAGAAAGGGGATGAGGTATTGGTATCGGCCATGGAACACCATTCCAATATTGTGCCGTGGCAAATGCTCTGCGAGCGTACCGGTGCCCAATTGAAGGTGATACCCATGAACTTGGATGGGGAATTGGTCATGGAAGAATACCATGCACTTCTCTCGGAGAAAACTAAACTGGTGTTCTGTAACCATGTATCCAATGCGTTGGGGACCATCAATCCCATTAAAGAGATTATTGATGCGGCTCATGAGGTAGGCGCCGCGGTGTTGATCGATGGGGCACAGGCTGCGGCCCATATCAAACCGGACCTGCAGGCCTTGGATGTTGATTTTTATACCGTTTCAGCCCATAAAATGTGTGGACCTACCGGTGTAGGGATGCTTTATGGTAAGGAGGAATGGCTCAAGAAACTACCGCCTTATCAAGGAGGTGGGGAGATGATCGCGGAAGTCACTTTTGAAAAGACTACTTATGCTGATTTGCCCCATAAGTTTGAAGCGGGAACACCCAATATTTGTGGAGGAATTGCCTTTGGAGCAGCCTTGGACTATATGAATCATCTCGGTTTTGATGCCATTACCCAATATGAGGATGAACTCATGCACTACGCCACGGAACAGTTGCTTTCCATTGAAGGGCTTAAAATTTATGGGACGGCGGCGCACAAGACCTCGGTGATTTCCTTCAACATTGAAGGCATACACCCTTACGATATCGGCACCATTTTGGACAAGTTGGGCATTGCCGTTAGAACAGGACACCATTGCGCACAGCCCATCATGGATTTTTATAAAATACCGGGTACGGTACGGGCCAGTTTTAGCTTCTACAATACCCAGGATGAGGTGGATAAGTTGGTGGCAGGAGTGAAAAGGGCCAAGGGGATGCTGCAGTAGTCCGGTAGTTATCTTTATCTTAAATACTTGATAAGCCACGGACCGAGTTGTATTTTTGAATAAAACCAAAGCATGACCATACAAGAAATACAGGAAGAGATCATAGACGAGTTCTCCATGTTCGATGATTGGATGCAGCGCTATGAATACATGATCGAATTGGGAAAATCCCTTCCTCTTATCGATGAACAATATAAAGTGGATGATAACCTTATCAAAGGGTGTCAGAGTAAGGTTTGGGTACATGCAGATTTGGATGGTGACAAATTGGTGTTTACTGCAGATAGTGATGCGATTATCACCAAGGGAATCATTGCCATTTTAATCAGAGCGTTCAGTAACCAAAAGCCCCAAGACATTATTGATGCAGACACAGCATTTATAGATGAAATTGGATTGAAGGAACATTTGTCGCCAACGCGAGCCAATGGTTTGGTGAGTATGGTAAAGCAACTGAAACTGTATGCCGTTGCGTATCAAACACAATTAAAATAGCAGAAAATGAGCGAAGAAACCACCATAGATACACAAGATTTGGGAGATAAGATCGTAAGGGTACTCAAGACCATTTATGACCCCGAAATTCCTGTGGACATATACGAACTGGGTCTGATTTACGACGTGTTCGTGAACGAGGACTACGATGTGAAGATACTCATGACCTTAACGTCGCCCAATTGCCCGGTAGCGGAAAGTTTGCCGATGGAAGTGGAGGAAAAGGTAAAGTCTTTGGACGAACTGAAGGATGTTGAGGTGGAGATTACCTTTGATCCCCCTTGGACCCAAGAACTGATGAGCGAGGAGGCTAAATTGGAACTGGGGCTCCTTTAAGAATGTCATTCTGCACTTGATGCGGAATCCAAACTTAAAATTAATAGATTCCTGCTTCCGCAGGAATGGCAGCATGGAAAAAGAAATTGTAAATAGGGTTGCCCAAAGTAAATTGGTCACTTTTGATCTGGAGGATCTGTATCCATCCGGGGAAAGAAGGATATTGGATATCAAAGACTGGTTGCACGAAGGCTTTATTTTGCGTGAGAAGGAATTCAGGATGCATGTGGAAGAGCATGATTGGTCTATCTACCAAGATGCCTATGTGGCCCTACAATGTTCCACAGATGCCATTGTGCCCGGTTGGGCTTTTATGTTGGTGGCCTCACGATTGAATCCCTATACAAAAAAAGTGGTGGTAGGCTCTTTGGAAGACTTGGAAACTGCGCTCTACCAAACCCTTTTGGACCAGCTGGATGTTTCCCCATTTGTGGACAAGCCCGTGATCATTAAAGGTTGTTCGCACAAACCTGTCCCTGAAAATGCCTATATCATGGCCATGGCCAAAATACAACAAGTGGCCAAAAGTGTCATGTACGGGGAGGCCTGTTCCTCGGTGCCAATCTTCAAGAAGAAGTAATACAGTATCGTTTTTAGTAATGTCAAGAAGTCCGTTTGCCTAATGGTCTTTTTTGTTTTCTTAAAGCCATCTATTGGTGAGAAACAAAGAATCCCCGCGGATACGGGGACTCTTTAATCAAAAAAATAAGAAAATGAAAACTAAAAAAACCTTTACTGTATGAAATTGGTATAATGTAAGTCATTGAACAGCTCTTACATTGAAGCGCAAGGAAGCCAATTCAAATCAAAAAAGGAGGGGTGAATTGACGCATGGTATATTTGACTTGATGGATGCAGGTTTTGAATGAACGGGATGGTTTTGAGCCTACGGATTTATAGGTGACATTTCTTACTTTTGCGGTTCTAAACAGTAAACTCCATACACTATGAAAAAACTACTTTTTACCCTATCGGCATTTTTTGTGCTGGCCACGTCTCTGGCCCAGACCCAGACCGAAGAGGAACTAAAAGCCCAGATTGCCCCTAAAAAAGATTCCATTGCCGCGATCCAGGGACGCGTAAATGCCTTGCAGGCCCAGTTGGATGCCCTGCCCGGTTGGAAAATAGGTGCCTTTGGTACCATTGGGGGAAACTTTTCCAACTTTGACAATTGGTATGCCCAAGGCATTCCCAATAACTCGTCCGGGAATATTGGCTTTACGGTGAATGCCTATGCCAATCTTCAAGAAGAGAAATTCTTCTGGAGAAATGCGGCCACGGTAAACCTTGCCTGGGTAAAGTTGGATGATAAGGACGATCCCACCGATGATGATAGTTTCAGACAGGCAACTGACGTGTTCAATATTTCGTCATTGTACGGAAGAAAGCTGAGCGAGAAGTTTGCCATATCTACCTTGGCGGAATATAGGACCACCCTTTTGAGCAATTTTAACGACCCTGGGTATCTCGATTTGGGTATCGGGGCCACATGGACACCCATTACCGATTTGGTGGTAGTGATCCATCCGCTCAACTACAACTTTGTGTTCAGTAGTGAGGATACCATTTTTGAATCCTCCTTGGGGGCCAAGATCGTGGCCGATTATACCAAGAAAATAGGAGCGGTGAACTTTAAGAGTAACCTGTCCCTTTTTCAGAGTTATGAGAGCGGCGATTTGAGCAACTGGACATGGACCAACTCTTTTGGCTATACCTTATGGAAGATGATCGGGGTTGGGTTTGATTTTGGTTTGAGGAACAACAAACAGGAAACTTTGAACTATGTCGTCAACAATGCCCCTACACCTGACCCCAATGCCACTTTTGATACCATTGACAACAAGTTACAGACCTATTGGACCTTGGGATTGAGCTATAAGTTCTAGAGGAAATCAGATAGATGCAAAACATAAAAAAAGCCCTCTTAACGAGGGCTTTTTTGTGGGGTCTAATATGATTTTTCAGTTTTTAAGACCATGGTCTAAGTAGGTTAAGATCATGCGAAGATCAAGGGTCGACACTAAATGACTTAAAAACAGGATGAAAGTAGTTCTTATGTGGTTATCCCTTAAACTTTTGTTGTGAACTGCCCAAAATCTGTGGTGGAACGCTATTTGGTAAGTAGTTGGTCGGGGAAATTCAACACATTGTCCTGATGGATTTAGTACTCATCCAAGTGCTCGGGATATAAAAAGTTGTTGTACGGAAAACGGGTTACATGAATGTCCCGTACTTCGTCATACACCCGCTTTCTGAATTCATCCAGATTTTCTTTGTTCAAAGCAGAGATGAACAAGGCCCTATCCCCAATCTTGTTGAACCAGGTATTCTTCCATTCCTCCAAGGTGAAATGGGCAGAGGTACGCTCGGTGACCAGATCGTCCTCATCAATGGTCTCTGGATGGTACTGGTCGATTTTATTGAAGACCATAATGGTCTTTTTGTCCGAACTTTTGATTTCATCCAGAATCTGGTTTACCGAAGCGATATGTTCCTCAAAGTTGGGATGGGATATGTCCACCACATGCAACAATAAATCGGCCTCACGAACCTCATCCAAGGTGCTTTTGAAACTTTCCACCAATTGGGTGGGGAGCTTTCGGATAAACCCTACCGTATCGCTCAACAGGAATGGGAGGTTGCCAATGACCACTTTTCTAACTGTGGTGTCCAAGGTGGCAAAGAGCTTGTTTTCCGCAAAGACATCGCTTTTACTGATCACGTTCATTAAGGTGGATTTACCCACGTTGGTGTATCCTACCAAAGCTACCCGTACCAAAGCCCCACGGTTTCCTCGTTGGGTCTCCATCTGACGGTCTATTTTGGTAAGCTTCTTCTTTAGGAGCGCAATGCGGTCCCGAACGATACGCCTATCCGTTTCAATCTCGGTCTCACCAGGTCCACGCATACCAATACCCCCACGTTGTCGTTCCAAGTGCGTCCAAAGCCCCGTAAGTCGTGGGAGTAGATATTCGTATTGGGCCAGTTCCACTTGGGTACGGGCGTAGCTGGTCTTGGCGCGTTGTGCAAAAATGTCCAAGATCAACCCTGTTCGGTCCAGTATTTTACATTTGAGTATTTTCTCAATGTTGTTCTGCTGGGCAGGGGTAAGCTCGTCATCAAAGATGACGGAACCTATTTCATGTTCCTTGACATAGTGCTCCACCTCTTCCATTTTCCCACTTCCAATATAGGTCTTGGGATTGGGCACCTCGACCCGTTGGATGAATCGTTTTTCCACCTCACCACCAGCGGTATAGGTCAAAAATTCCAATTCGTCCAGATATTCGTTCACTTTGGTCTCATCTTGACTTTGGTTGATGACCCCAATGAGTATCGCTTTTTCGTAGTCTATGGTTTTCTTTTCTAGCATGCAATGAATTAAAGTGCAAATCTAATCAATGTTTTGGAAGCGGTTTTGTACTTTGGGTTTTGTTATAACTATCCTTCACTAGAAAAACAAGATTCATTGTATCATCATAAGAACCGATATAGCATAGCCTTTTACAATCTGGAAAACTTCTTTGACACCAAGAACGATCCCCATTCGCTGGATGATGATTTCACCCCGGACGGCGATAGGGAATGGAACGAATCCAAGTACAACAACAAAGCGCATAAAATAGCCCGGGCCATATCAGAAATAGGTATGGAGGATAGCGATGTTCCTCCGGTGCTGTTGGGCATTGCCGAAGTGGAGAACAAACAAGTCATCCAAACCCTGCTCAATACCAAGGAACTCCAAGGAGTGGACTACAATTTTGTGCATTTTGATTCCCCGGATGAACGGGGCATAGATACGGCACTGATCTATCACAGCAAGCACTTTACGGTGCTGGATGCCGAGACCATTCCCCTTTTGGTGGACAACACTAATGGAGAACGCGACTATACAAGGGACATATTATACGTCCATGGAAGACTGCATACCGAAGAAGTCCATGTTTTTGTAAACCATTGGCCGTCTCGAAGGACAGGTGATGTTGATACCAGCTACAAACGGATAAAGGCGGCCGAGACCATTCTCCATAAATTGGAAACTCTTGAAGAAGATAATCCGAATTGTATTATCATGGGGGATTTTAATGACGACCCCAATTCCGAAAGTATACAGACCTTGATGGAAACAGGCCGGTTTATCAATCCAATGAAAAAGCTATTATCTCCCTTTTCCGGAAGTGCGAACTACAGGGGGGAATGGAGCCTCTTTGATCAGGTAATACTTTCGCACACTTTTTTGGACTTTGGAGTAGGTACCCATAGCTTCATAAAGGCTGAAGTGTTTGCTCCAAAATTCCTTCAGGAATGGAAAGGGAAGTACAAGGGCAACCCATTTAGGACCTATGCCGGGGAGAAATATTTGGGAGGGTATAGCGACCATTTTCCAGTGTATGTGGTATTGGAGGAAAACCTATAATTCATCGAAGAAAAATACTACACAACGCAAAAGTGAATTTTCACAACACCTTTACGAAAAGGAGTGTGCATTTCATCGAAAAAACCACGGTTTTTATCGAGGATATGGGCCGACGCCAATATATTCGTAGTCCAAATCTTACCATAAAATCAACATGGACTACAAAAGACCTATTCGGGCTACAGGAATTCTTCTCCCCCTTATCTTTTCCCTTCTAGGTGTTTCTATTGTAATGGGGCAATCCAAAAAAGCAAAGGAACAGATAAAAGCCACCTACAACCATGGAAAAATGGCGACGCTGATTTCCGAAATGGAACAGGAGCATCAGTCCAAGACCTTGAAAATAAACCAACTTCTTCAATCCAATAAAGGATTGAAAAAATCTGAAAAATCGACCAACGGAGGCCACATAGCCCTTAAGGATATCGGTTCTGATGGAACACCACTTTACTATACTACCTTGAGCGATCCATCGACCAAGACAGCAAGGGCCTATACGTTGTATACAGATGGCCTTATGAACCTTGGATTGAACGGCACTGGAATGCAAGTAGGGGTTTGGGATGCCGGGGTGGCATTGACCAGCCATCAAGAGTTTGATTTTAGGGCTATGAATTCAGATAACACGGACGAAGTTAGCCTACATGCCACTTTGGTGACCGGAAACCTTATCGCATCCGGGGTGGAGCCTAGTGCCAAAGGGGTTGCCTATGGCGCACAGGCCATGACCCACGATTGGACCCGTGACAAAATTGAAGTAGCCGAAGCGGCTGCCAATGGACTTTTGTTGAGCAACCACTCCTACGGAATACTTTCAGACCGGGTGCCAGACTGGTACTTTGGGTCTTACATTAAAGTGACCCAGGATTGGGACCGAATCATGTACAACGCACCGTATTATTTAATGGTAACGGCTGCGGGGAACAATCAGAAATCGTATGACAACGCTACTCCAAATTTTGGACAAACTGCGGACGGCTTTGACCTATTGTTGGGATTCACGGTAGCCAAAAATGGGCTCACCATAGCAGGTGCCAATACTGAAATTGGAAGCAAAGGCGAATTGAAGGAGGCTACAGTTGCCGGGTACAGTAGCTTTGGTCCTGTGGATGACGGACGCATAAAACCTGATTTGGCCGGGGATGGGTCCAATATTCTTTCCACTAGCTCGGAAACCAATTCCAGCTACCAACTTTCTGCCGGTACTTCCATGGCGGCGCCAGGGGTTACTGGATCTCTTTTGTTGTTGCAGCAATACCACGAAGAGCTCTATGGCGCTTACATGAAAGCGGCGACCCTAAAAGGTCTTGCCTTGCATACTGCGGATGATGTAAATGATCAAGGTCCCGATTACAAAATGGGCTGGGGGGTAATGAACGCCAAGACGGCTGCTGAGGTATTACAGAATAAAGAGTTTACTGCCTTGATCAATGAAGAAAGCTTGACCAATGGAGAAACCTTTTCCATTACGGTTACAGCCAATGGGACGGAACCTTTAATGGCTTCCATTTCTTGGACCGATCCCGAAGGGAACTATATCAATAGGGGAGAGTTGAACAATACCACCGCTGCCCTTACCAACGATTTGGACATCAGGATCACCAAGTCTGGAGAAACCTACTATCCTTGGAAATTGAATCCTGCCAAGGCCAACAACGCGGCCACAAAAGGAGATAATAAAGTAGATCCCTATGAGCGAATTGAAATTGGGAACGCCAACGGACAATACACCATCACGGTTACCCATAAGGGTAATCTGACCAATGGGTTCCAAGATTTCTCATTGATTGTTTCCGGGGCGCAGGTTTCCCAGTGTTCCATTGAAACGCCATCCAATGTGGAATTGATTTCATCCACGGATACAGGGTCTACCATCTCATGGTCCAATGCCAACGAAACTCTTTTTGAAGTACAATACAAGGCCATTGATAAGGATGAATGGACCACTGAACTTCTTTGGGACAATCAATTTGAACTTTCCAATTTGGAAGTTGGGACGGTTTATGAGTCCCGAATCCGTGCCATTTGTACCGAGAATGCGGTTTCCGAATTTTCGGAACTCTTCCAGTTCGAATTCAATGGAGAAGATACCGAGGCCATGGTGTATGAGCCTTTGACCTATGCGCAAGATTTTCAAATACAGGTGTATCCCAATCCTGCAGTAAATTATTTGGCCCTACAATCGGAATTGTCCCCGGATGCCGAATATTCCATAGTGACCACATCGGGGAACATTATTGAAAGGGGAAAAGTGGCAGGAACCATCAATGTATCTGCACTGGCTTCCGGTCTATATGTTTTGGTGGTACAGGATTATGCCGGAATCAGAAGCACGAAGTTTTACAAAAACTAACCCGGTATGGGCATTTCCACTCCAATACAGGTGATAGGCTCCGAAGCAAGAAAGGCAAAGTGGTTCATCAAACTCTTTTTGATGCCCATTATACTTTTCTGAAATACAAAAAATAAAATTTTAGGGGATTCCTCGCGCCACTCAGAATGGGAATGGAATATTATAAAAAGTGATACGATTTGCCCCAAGGTTTAATATTCTGACATCAGACATCGGACATCGGACATCGGACTTCTGATATCTGAATAAAACACACTCATCGTTAGACCTTCTTGATTTCGTCCTCAGAAAGTAACTTCTCGTTCCGTAACCTCAGAAATACCTGGGCCGTGGTCACCACATCCAATTCGCAATAAGAGATGATCCTATCAATGTCCTTGTCCTTGTAGTAAACATCTTTCACCATACTGCCATCCATGTCCTCTTTTGGAGACGGAATGCCGAGGATATGGGCCAGTAATTTTAGGGAGGTGTAGTGCTTATAGTCCCCAAACTTCCAGAGTTCCATGGTGTCCAGATGGGGTACTTCCCATGGTTTTTTACCGAACAGATCCAATTTATAGGGCAGATTGATGCTGTTGATGACCATGCGGCGGGCAATGTACGGAAAGTCGAACTCCTTGCCATTATGGGCGCACAACACGTGTTTGGTTTGGCTAAAATGGTCTTTCAGTAATTGTTTGAACTGTTTCAGGATTTGGGTCTCCCCCCCATGAAAGGAAGTGACCCTAAAGCTTCGGGTTTCTCCCTTAATGACAAAATACCCAACCGAAATGCAAACGATCTTTCCGAATTCGGCCCAAATGCCGGCGCGTTCATAAAAGTCTTCGGGACTGATTTCGTCCTTTCGCTGGTATTGTGTTTTCTGCTCCCAGAGCAATTGTGTGGTTTCATCCAAATTGGGGAAACTCGGATTTTGAGGTACGGTCTCGATATCCAAAAAGAGGATATTCTCTAGGTTAAGTTTATAAAGCATGGTAGCGTATTAAAAAAGAGTGGTCTGCTTTGCAGGACTCTCATGTTCCAATAACCATTTTTTTCTATGCAGGCCACCTGCATAGCCAGTGAGGTCTCCGTTGGTCCCAATAACGCGATGACAGGGAACCACAATCCAAAGAGGATTTTTGCCATTGGCCGAGGCTACTGCACGAATGGCTTTTACATCGCCTAGTCTTTTGGAAAGTTCCAAATAAGAAATGGTTTTTCCAAATGGGATTTCAAGAAGGGCATCCCAAACCTTTTTTTGAAAATCGGTGCCGGAAGGGTTCAGTTTTAGATCAAATTCCTTTCGTGAACCCTCAAAATATTCCTTGAATTGGTAGATCGCATCTTCCAACACCTCAGGAATTATACCAATGGGTTTTTTGTCATCAAATACAGACACGGAGGCCAGCCCATTTTCATCTCCTTGAAATTCAGCGTAACCAATAGGTGTTTGTAAATAAGCAACTTCCATTATTCTATCTCATCTTCATCTTCAATAATGCCCAAACGTTGAGCGCGTTGATGCCAATTCTTTCTGGCGAGGGATTGAAGGTCTTCCACGTTGTCACTTTCATCCATGATCTCCAATCCAAGAAGCGTTTCAATCACATCCTCCATGGTCACTAACCCACTTACCGAACCATATTCGTCCACCACCAAGGAAACATGCTCCCGTTGCTTCACCAACCTGTCAAATAATTCAGGAATGGGCTTGGTTCTATTGGTAACCAAGATTTCGCGTTTTAATTCTGAAAGCGTCTGACTACCTTTTTTATTGATGATAGCTTCCATAAGCTCATCTTTAAGGAAAAAGCCCGTGATGTTGTCCATGCGGTCTTTGTAGAGCGGAATCCTTGAAAAACGCAAAGGACGGTTCGCATCAAAAAATTCCTTGATGGTCATATCCTCGGATGCTATTTTCATAACTGTCCTTGGTGTCATCACATCCTTGGCCAATATCTCATCAAACTTGAGGAGATTCTTTATGACTTTGGATTCCGATTCATGAAAAACGCCTTCTTCATGGGCAATTTCGGTCATGGCGGTAAAATCTTCGCGGCTCAGTACACTACCATGCTCTCCCTTGGCTCCAATTAACTTGGTGAATAGTTGTAATATCCATAGTAATCCGGTCCATTTAAGGGCAAATACCATGGTGCTAAGGGCTTTGCTGGTAAAGTTGGCCAATTGTTTCCAATAGGTGGCCCCAATGGTCTTGGGAATGATTTCCGAAGCCACCAAGATCAAGATGGTCATTAGGGTGGACACAATTCCTACCATGAGGTCTTCGGTGAATTGAAACCCAAGTATAGTTCGTTTTGTGGTCCCGTAAATATCGGCATAGGCCACCTTGGCCTGTACCCCCACCAATATGGCGCCAACGGTATGGGCTATGGTGTTGAGGGTAAGAATGGCGATCAACGGTTTGTCCACGTCTTTCTTTAAAGCCTCCAAAGTACCGGCGTATTCCTTGCCTTCCTGCTTTTTTAAGTTGATGAACGTTGGGGTGATGCTCAGTAGTACCGCCTCCAAAATGGAGCATAAAAAGGAAAAGAAAATGGAAATGAGGGCGTAGAATAGTAGTAGTCCCATGAATCTAAGTGTTGATTCAAAAGTAGCTAAAATTCTATACAGCCAAAGCGTTGGTTGCGCTCATTTTATGAACGGACTACTTAATATCCAGAAAAATCCCAATGGCAAAGGAAGGGTCGGCATAAATAATACGACCATCCAGAGCCCCACCATAGGTTGCCGATATCCCCCATTTTGGTAAAATATAATAGGCAGCTTCGGCCCCAAGACCGATAAATTCCACATTATTGGCAAAAATGCTCCCTTGGCTATTTTGGGCACTAAGGGTGCCGTTGTGCATGGATTGTACCACATCCAGTTTTCCGGCGACCCATAGGCGGTTAAAAAATTGCAAGCCCAATTCAGCGCCTGCCCGTAATTCGTCCGAGAAGTTCTGGGTTCTGTTGTTGTAACCTAGATACGCTTTGGCATAGGCAGGCAGTTGGGCTAGGGTAAAAGGTTTTCCTGCGGCTATTCGAACCATTTGGTTGAATTCCCCATCCCCAGTCTGATAACTGCCGTCACTGCCTCCAGAATCGTTTCCAGAAGGTATGCCAAACAGCAATGTGGTTGAAAGGGCCAGTTTTTCATTTTGAATAAGTCCATAGGTAATGCCAAGGTCAATATCCCCAATGGAGTTCACCGCTTCCCCCGGCGTGATGAGCTCCCCAGTGGTCTTTGAAAAAATATCGTTTTGATAGGTCCGAGAGAAGAAGGGAACATAGCCTACCACATTCCAGCGATCGGTAATACCATATTCCGCATACAAGTTCAGGTTGAACTGCCCTCGGGTGGCGTTCGGCTCTATGGCCCCTGTATCGGTGTAATGTTGGTCGGCCTCAAGGTACCATGCAGACAGTTTGTAATATCCTTTCCCGCGTTCGCGCGTCCATTGACCATAGGTCAGCTGGCCAAGTACCAAAAATCCAAATAAAACAAATTGGTATATTTTCATGGGTTGTTTAATGTGCGGTTCAATTTATAAGGCCTTCCCCAACTTTAACATTAAAGGGTTTGCACCAATACAAAATATATTGGTATTCATTAAGTCCCACACCTTCAATGACGTAGGAGTGTGCTCCTTCAAAAATGGTCACGGCGCCCACTTCCAATGCACCGTTAACAGAATTGGGATTGTTGGACAGGTATAGGTAAAGTCCGGGCAAGCTGGATGACGCTTTGTAGTCTGCATTGAAAGACAGAATGAGGTTGCCTCTATCTGCCCTAATGGTAAAAGTCCCCTCAAGGGTGTAGGCACTCGTGGTGGCAATGGTTCCATCTCCGTTGGACTCCATGTTGTTCTCCACGGGGTCTACGGATATTCTTATGGTGTCTTCAGCCGTTAGGGTATTTCCTTCTATAACCACGGACACACTTATGGTGGCCTCTCCTTCCGCAATGGCCATTGCCACACCTTGATCATTTATGGTAACGATGGATGGGTTGGAACTGGACCAAATGACTTCAGCATCTTCAGGTTGTCCAATATGGTTCAGATATGTAGCGGAGTAGGGATGGCTACCCGAAATTTGGATGCCTGTTATGGGGTTGTTTATACGGATGGTGGGTTCCACAAAGTCATCCACATAATCTTCACCAATACAACTTGAGAAAATGAAGACAACGATGACCCAAAAGAAATGACGCGTAAAACCCATAAAGGACATTTTTCAATTTTGTTGAAGGAATGCCCTTTATTAGTGAGCGCTAGGTGGGAAAGCTTACAAAAACTATTCAAAAAAGTGTAAAAAGCTCTGGATCTTTATTGTTAAGAGGTCTTGACTCCTTAAAGCTACTTACTCCACAGATGATGCGCGATAAAATACATCCTGCAGGGCTGTACGGATATTCAACCGGTACAATTGGCGATGTTCCCTTGAAGGATACACTCTGTTGGACAAAAAGATATATACCAGTTTGTTGTCAGGATCGGCCCAAACGAAAGTTCCGGTAAATCCTGAATGCCCAAAACTGTTGGGACTGGACAGGGGAGAGGGATAGGCTTTTTCCAAAGTACGTTCGGAGTTGTCTAACAATGGCTTGTCGAAACCGAGTCCCCTTCGGTTATCGTTATCCGGATATTGGACCCTACCAAACTCTTTAACCACTTCCTTGGAGATAATTTGCTTGTCTCCTATGGCACCATAATTTTCATAAAACATCATGATTTTGGCCAGGTCATCCGCGCTGCCAAACAAACCGGCATTTCCGGATACCCCACCTTTAAGGGAGGCGTTTTCATCATGGACCCAACCTTTGACGAAGGTTTTTCTGAACACACTGTCGTTTTCTGTAGGGACAATGTCATTGACATAGTTCTTTTTGCTAGGGTTGTAACCCAAAGTGTAACAGCCCAAAGGTTGATAGAAATTCTGATCCAGATAAGTTTCGTAATCGGTACCCGTAAGTTGTTCTATCAATCTCGGATAGATAAGGAAGGTAAGCCCTGAGTACACGTATTTTTTTTCATCGGAAACCTTAGACCTATCGATCATGCGGTTCATTTTTGCTTCAAAGCGATCGCTGATGAATAGGTTCCCATACACTTGTTGCTGAAATTTTTCACTTGGGGTGTCCCTGACAAATCGCCGCTTTATCTTCCCGTTCTTCCGCATGACTTTCTCCAAGAAGACAATGTAGGGCACCAAACCGGCCTGGTGACTCAAAATTTCACGAAGGGTCAAATCTTTTTTATCCTTATGTTTTTTCCATGAGGGCCAGTAGTTGCTAAAGGGCGCGTCCAAATCAAGTTTGCCCTCGTCCACCAACTTCATCAAAGCGGGCAATGGACCTAAAATTTTGGTGACAGATGCCAAATCGTAGAGATCGTTCAGGGCAACGGGCTGCACGCTATCATAGGTGTGGTATCCGTATGCCTTGTGGAAGACAACGGTATCATTTTTGGCGACCAACACTTGGGCGCCCGGAAAGGCTTGGTCTTTTATACCAAGTTCCATGATGGAATCCACTTTTTGGTTGATGTAGGCTTCATCCAATCCCAATTTTGAGGGAAGGGCATGAATTAGATTTTGTTGGGCAAGGAGGCTGGTTGAAACAAAAAGAAAACAAAAACAGAATGCAAAGAGGTTTTTCATGAGTTAGTTAGTATGGTTGGTTGTACGTATTTTTTGAATCATCCCAAGGTACGGATAAAGTCTTTAGCAAAATAACTGGCAATGATGCTTGCTCCCGCCCGTTTAATGGCAGTCAATTGTTCCAGCATTACGGTATCATGGTCCAGCCAGCCTTTTTCCGCGGCCGCTTTGATCATGGCGTATTCCCCGGATACTTGATAAACGGCAATGGGCACATCCACTTCATTTTTTATATCCCGAACAATATCCAAATAGGGTAGACCCGGCTTTACCATCACAATATCGGCACCTTCATCTATGTCCATTTGAGTTTCGCGGATGGCTTCCAATCTATTGGCAAAATCCATTTGATAGGTTTTTTTGTCCTTGGGTACGTTGGCAATATCCACAGGAGCTGAATCCAGGGCATCCCGGAACGGACCGTAATAGGCACTGGCATATTTGGCGGAATAGCTCATGATCCCCGTATTTTGGAACCCCTCATCTTCCAATGCTTCCCGAATGGTGAGGATACGCCCATCCATCATATCGCTGGGGGCCACAAAATCGGCTCCGGCCTGCGCATGGGATACGCTCATTTCGGCCAAAACCTCTGCAGTTTCGTCATTGAGGATCTGCCCTTCGGCCACAATTCCATCATGGCCATAGGATGAAAAAGGGTCCAACGCCACATCGGTCATCACCAACATCTGTGGGCAGGCATTTTTGACGGTCTTTATTGCCCTTTGCATCAATCCATTTGGGTTGATGGCCTCGGTGCCTTGGTTGTCCTTGAGCTTTTCATCGACCTTAACAAAAAGCAACACGGAGCAAAGTCCCATTTTCCAAAGTTCCTTGACTTCTTTTTCCAGATTGTCCAAACTCAACCTAAAATAATTGGGCATGGAAGCAATCTCTTCTTTGACACCTTTGCCTTCCACCACAAAAAGGGGCACTAGAAAGTCGTCTGGGGTCACCAAAGTTTCCCGAACCAATCTTCGGATGGATTCGGAAGCGCGTAGTCTTCTATTTCTGATCAATGGATACATACTGATATTTAAATTTCAATTTCACCGGTTAGGTAGGGAGCCACTTTGCTGGAAATTTTCACCCGGCTCCCTAAATATTCACAGATTAAGTCCCCTCCTCTTTTGGAGAGTTGTTTGGCGGTCATTTTACTTTTGCCCAACACTTCGTACCAATACGGGGTAAGGGACGTGTGTGCCGACCCTGTAACGGGATCTTCGGGAATGCCACATTGTGGGGCAAAGAATCGGGAGATGAAATCCACCTCTTGGCCGGGTGCCGTAACAATTACCCCTCTACAATCCAATTGGTTCAGAAGGTGCAGGTTGGGGGTAATGGCCTCCACTTCTTGTTGGGAGCTGTAGACCATCATAAAATCCGTTTTTCCCTTAAAGGTTTTTATTGGAGTCAGCCCAATGGCATTGTCCAATTCCCTATTGTTCCGAATGGCCACTATTGGGTCGGTGGGAAAATCCAAGGTCATCCAGCCATTGGCCGTTTTTTCCACGTTCAATTCCCCACTTCTGGGTGAATAAAACCGAATGGTTTTTTCGTTGTGATCGTAATAGTTAAACAGTACATATGCTGTGGCCAAAGTGGCATGACCACATAAATCAACCTCGGTTTCTGGAGTGAACCAACGTAACTTATACCCCTTACCTTTACGAACAGCAAATGCAGTTTCGGCCAGATTGTTTTCTTCCGCAATACTTTGCATAAGAGTGGTATCAAGCCACGCATCCAAAATGCAAACTGCTGCAGGATTACCACCGAAAGGACGATCGGTAAAAGCATCGACTTGATATATTTTCTGCTTCATGGGTTTGGTTTCAAACAAAGCTACACATTAAACCCAATTTTTGGGATGTTGCAGCACCTCAATTAATTGCTCTTCTGGACTCCCTTTTTCGGGATGGTGGTCATACCTCCATTGCACATGGGGAGGGAGGCTCATCAGAATACTCTCGATACGGCCATTGGTTCTCAAGCCGAATAGGGTGCCCTTATCATGAACCAGATTAAATTCCACATACCTTCCACGTCTGATCTCTTGCCAATCTCGCTGTTCTTGGGAGTAAGGCAGCTCTTTTCTTTTTGTAACGATTGGTACATAAGCATCCAAAAAACTATCCCCAACCTCGGTGACATAGTTATACCAATCTTCCATGGTCATGGTTTCCGTTGCTTTGCAATAGTCAAAAAAGAGACCGCCAATCCCCCTTGCCTCATTGCGATGGGCATTCCAGAAATACTCGTCACATTTCTTTTTGTAAGCGGGATAAAATTCTCGATTATGGGCGTCACAGGCATTTTTACAGGTTCGGTGAAAATGTTGGGCATCTTCCTCAAACAGATAATAGGGGGTCAGGTCCTGACCGCCACCAAACCATTGGTCCACGATGTCCCCATTTTTATTGTACATCTCAAAATAGCGCCAGTTGGCATGTACGGTAGGTACCATGGGACTCTTGGGATGGATGACCAAACTGAGTCCACAGGCAAAAAAATCCGCATCTTCCACACCAAAATACTGCTGCATGCTTTTGGGAAGTTCACCGTATACTTTGGAAATGTTCACCCCACCCTTTTCAAATACATTTCCATTTTCAATGACACGGGTCCTTCCACCACCGCCTTCGGGGCGTTTCCAAATGTCCTGTTGAAATTTGGCTTTTCCATCCACCTCTTCAAGTTTTGTGGTGATGGTATCTTGTAGTTTCTGGATATAATCGTAGAATTTGTCCTTCATTGATCGAGTATATGTATGAATTGTGTTTTTAAGCTTGCAAGCTTGGTATTAGAATCGATTTTGACCGAAACCAGGGTCATGGATTTCAACAGTTCAATGATTTCACTTTCCGTTTTTTCGGGATTTTCCCGAAATACCAACCTTCCCACGGCATTGTTATGAAAATCCATAGTTTTGGCCAATTCTGTATTTGGAAAAACGTGTTCATGCCAATCCGTAATTTTTTCTGCCCACTGCAAAACGGAATCCTTGTCGTGCCGTATTCGAAAACATCTTTTGGCAATCAAATAGTTCCAAAGGGCATGTCTGAATGCATTGGCTGGACCATTTTCATGATGTAATCGGCCATAGTTGTCCGCTGATATGCGGATGCAATCCTTGGTGGCTCGAATAGTAGGTACAATGAAAAACGGGTGACTCATCCCAATGAATATAACTTTCAGTATATTTTTAAAGTCTACCCGTTTCAGTACCGCTATTGGGTTCACGCCTTATATTCTTTTACGGCATCTATGAATGCTTTGGCATTTTCCAATGGTATATTGGGAAGGATGCCATGCCCTAAGTTGACGATATATTTGTCTTTCCCAAATTCATTGATCATTTGGGTAACCCTCTTTTTGATTTCAGCTGGAGGGGAAAGCAAACGAGCAGGGTCAAAATTTCCTTGTAGGGTAATGTTCCCTCCGGTGAGGTAACGTGCATTTTGGGCCGAGCAGGTCCAATCCACACCGACGGCAGAAGCACCGGATTTCGCCATTTCTTTTAATGCGAACCAACACCCTTTGCCAAAAACGATGACCGGGGCCAAATCTTTCAATGCATCAACGATCTGTTGAATGTACGGCCAGGAGAATTCTTGGTAATCGGTAGGGGAGAGCATGCCGCCCCACGAATCGAAAACTTGGACAGCGTTCACACCTGCTTCTACTTTGGCCTTAAGGTAGGCAATCGTGGTGTCTGTTATCTTTTGAAGCAGTTGATGGGCCACTTCCGGTTGGGAAAAGCAGAGTCCCCGGGCCTTATCGAAACTTTTGCTTCCTTGACCTTCCACACAATAGCAAAGAATGGTCCAAGGAGAACCGGCAAAACCGATAAGAGGGATTTCATCATTCAACTTTTCCTTGGTCAGGGTAATGGCCTCCATCACATAACCCAATGTATCCTGAATATCAGGAACGATAACCTTTTCCAAATCTTCTTTGGAGCGTATGGGGTTTGGGAGGTAGGGACCAAAGTTCGGTTTCATCTCCACTTCAATGTCCATGGCTTGTGGAATCACCAAGATATCACTGAAAAGGATGGCCGCATCCATTCCATATCGCCGAATGGGCTGCACGGTAATTTCGGAAGCCAACTCGGGAGTCTGGCATCGGGTAAAGAAATCGTATTTATGTTTGAGTTCCATAAATTCAGGAAGGTAACGCCCAGCTTGGCGCATCATCCATACGGGTGGACGCTCAACAGTTTCACCCTTCAAAGCTCTTAGGAACAAATCGTTTTTAATCATGTCTTGCAAAATGGTTTATGGCCTGGACCAACACGTTTTCCACGGTCGGTTTATTGGCTATTACAATATGGTCTGAATGTTTTTTGGCCTCATCGGCCGTAGTAGTACCAATACAGAAAAGGGTACTACTGCCAATGGAATTCTCCAAAAGATAGCTTCTAATGCCACTTGGACTGAAGAACAAAATGCCATCAAAATCCCTTTGAAAAGCCCTTGGCATTAGATGGGTTCTGTACACCACCACCTCTTTATACCGAATGTTATTTTCAGTTAGTGCTTTTGGCAGGGTATCCCTTCTTTGATTTCCGGATAAAAATAAAAAGGCATCATCGTGATGCTCCTTTATGATATATTGGGCCAATTCCGAGGCGTATTCGGTCATTTTTACCACCCTCAGTCCACTCTCTTGCAAAAGGGCTTTGGTTTTTTCACCAACACAAAAGACCTGAAAATTGGAGGTGTCCCGGTTTTCAATTTTTTTAACGAAAGCCTTGACCGAATTTTTACTGGTAAGGATATAGTGGGTGTATTCCAAAGGAATATTTACATCCAAAAATTCAATTTGAAGTGCATCGTACTCCACCAACCCCAAACCTGAATTGAGGAACAATTCCTTTTGCGGGGAGCTTAGTTTTTTAGTGGAGAGCACTGTTTTCATTTCTAATTTCCTGCATCAATTTATCTCCACCTTGCTGTAAGACCTCTTTGGCACATTGCTCTCCCAGTCCATTGGCTTGGTTCAAGGGAACACTTTTGTTGACGGTGATTTTTTGTTTTCCATCCAATGAAAAAAGAACCCCTTCAAAATGTACCGTTTGTTCTTTTATTTGTGCCAAAGCACCAATAGGAGCGGTGCAACCTCCTTCCAGAGTCCGTAAAAACTCCCGTTCAATGGTTGTGGCCGCTTCAGATTCCATATGATTTAGTTTGGTGAGTGCTTCTCTTGAAAAGGTGTCCTCTTCTTTGGCCACGACCACCATGGCTCCCTGTGCGGGGGCGGGAATCATCCAATCCAATTGAAGGGCATCTTTGGGCAGCAATTTGATGCGTTCCAATCCGGCCTGGGCAAAAATGGCACCGTTCCAGTCGTTCTCAATCAGTTTCAACAATCTGGTGTTCACGTTTCCCCGTAAATCCACCACAGTATGGTGAGGGTATTTGTTCAGCCATTGGGCTTTTCTACGCAAACTGCCGGTAGCAATGGTGGCAGGGGTATCGGATTCCAAAAAGTTCAATCCCTTGTGCACCAAAATATCGTGGGTAATGGCACGCTCCATTACGGCAACCTGGACGATACCTTTTGGCAATTGGGTGGGAACATCCTTCATGGAGTGTACGGCAATATCTATTTGCCCTTTCAATAGGGCAATATCCAAAGTTTTGGTAAAAATGCCGGTGATTCCCAATTCGTACAAGGGTTTGTCCAATATTTCATCCCCAGTGGACTTTATCGGGACCAATGAGGTATCGTACCCCAATTCCTCGAGTTTTTGCTGTACGGTGGTGGCTTGCCACAGTGCCAATTCACTATCGCGGGTCCCAATTCGTATGATCTTGCTCATTTTGAATCGATTTCTAGCTGAAAGACTTTCTGGATAAGTTCCAGACTGTCCTCGGTATCCACTTCGGAACTTTTCAGGTGGTTGGCAAACTGTTTGGTGATTTTTTGGATGATCCTATCCGATATGATTTCGGCCTGATCTTGGTTGAAGTCATCCATTTTTTTGGAATGAAAGTCAATTTCCTCGGCCTTCATGGTCTTCAATTTTTCCTTGAGCGCGTTGATGACCGGAGCAAACTTTCGGGTTTCCAACCACTTTAAAAAGTCTTTCTTCACCTGTTCAATAATCGCTTCGGCTTTGGGCACATATTCCTTCCTTTTCGCCAAGGCTTCATCGGTGATTTGGGAAAGTTGGTCCAAATGCACCAAGGAAACATTGTCCAGCTCCAAAACATCGTCCGCCACATTTTTGGGTACGGACAGATCCAAGATAAGAAGTGGTTTCTTGGGATAGATCAAGGCTTTGGACACGGTGGGTAGCTGTGCCCCGGTGGCCACCACAAGGATATCCGCTTTTCGTATTTCGGTCTGTAGATCGCCATAATCCTTTACCGTCAAATGGAACTTTCCAGCAATATCCTCTGCTTTTGCCCTGGTCCTGTTGATCAGAGTAATATGGTGGTTGTTGGAATGCTTAATGAGGTTTTCACAGGTATTTCTCCCGATTTTTCCTGTGCCAAAAAGTAGAATGTTCTTTTCGGAAATGTCGGGGACGTTATCCAAAATATACTTTACCGAGGCAAAGGCCACCGATGTGGCTCCGGAAGAGAGTTCGGTTTCGGTTTTGATTCGTTTACTGGCCTGGATCACAGCATTACAGAGCCGTTCCAAAAAGGGATTGGCCATGTCTTGTTTTTTGGCGCGATAAAACCCTTGCTTAATTTGACTTATAATCTCAAAATCACCCAAAATTTGGCTGTCCAATCCTGTGCCTACCTTGAACATATGGGAAATGGCCTCATGGTTTTTGTAGACATAGGCTACCTCTTGAAACTCTTCCACGGTGCCCTGTGTTTGATCACAAAGCAATTTTATAAGTTGGTAGGGATGTTGGGCAAAACCATATAGTTCGGTCCGGTTGCAGGTGGAAATGGCCAATAGGCCATCAATACCAAGCTCCTTGGCCTTTGCCAGAATATGGTCTATGGCCGGAACATCAAGGCTAAACTTCCCACGTACCTCAGCATCTGCCTTCTTATAGCTCAGCCCAATGGCGTAGAAGGAATTATGTTTGGAAATGTTGTAATTCCTCATAAAGGATAAAAATCGCAGCACAAAAATAGCAGTGCTGTGTTTTAAAAAATAACGCTGGAGGTACTATAAATAACCCGTGAGAAATTTTTACGGTGAAAATTCAATAAAAACCGCCCAATGCACTAATTTTATTGATAAATTTGATTGTACTGAACGTAATTTAGAGTCATTCTAAATTGAAGGAAAACGTTTATCAAAGCAAAACTGTTCATGAAAAATATCGCTAAAGGTTCCTATGAGGAAATTCTGGTTGAAGATGGGTTTTATATCCTTAAGATTCAGAACGATACAAAAGAATTACAGACGGTGGAGCGGGAGATTGACAGCTCGTTTATCCAGTTCCATTTTTGCCTGAAAGGGAAAACGCGTTTCAATTTTAACGAAGGAAATTATCATCTGGAAGTAACGGAAGAAAACTCCCTATTGCTCTACAACACACAAAAGGATTTGCCTTTGAATCTTATTGTGTCTCCCAATTCATGGTTGCTGTCAGTGGTAATGACCATACGTAAGTTCCACTCCCTTTTTTCCAATGAGGCAGAGTACATCCCTTTTTTAAGCGGTGAGAACAAGGAGAAAAAGTACTATTCCCAAGAAATGGTATCACCTGCCATTGCTGTTGTACTCAGTCAGTTGATGAATTACAATCTGCATCCTTCCATCAAACAGTTGTACATCAAAGGAAAGGTATATGAGCTGATATCCCTTTATTTTAATAAAACCGAGGATGCCGATCTGGAACAATGTCCCTTTTTGGCCGATGAGGACAATGTGCGACGTATTAGAATGGCCAAGGAAATCATGATTTCACGGATGGCCGAGCCGCCCACCTTGGCCGAGCTTTCCCAAGAAATTGGATTGAGTTTGAAAAAGCTGAAAGAAGGGTTCAAACAGATTTATGGGGATTCGGTCTACGGATTTTTGTTCGACTATAAAATGGAGTATGCCCGAAAAATGTTGGAAACCGGAAAGCACAACGTCAATGAAGTAGGCTTAAAAGTGGGATATAGCACCGCCAGTCATTTTATTGCTTCTTTCAAAAAGAAGTATGGCACCACCCCCAAAAAATACTTAACTTCAAACGCATAAAAATCAAAAAATGAAAACTCTTGTACTGTCCCTTTTTGCCATAGGCTTTGCGTTGCAGATTTCCGCGCAGGACGCCCCGAACCCAGAAGAAGCCCAGAATGTGAAAATGCCCGAACTGGTCCTGGTGTTCACCAAAACAACAGGGTATAGGCATGCTTCCATTGAAAAAGGGATGAAGACCTTGCGCGAATTGGGGAGAAAGAATGGCTTTGTTGCCCTGCAAACGGATTCAGGGACGGACTTTAACCCTCAAAATCTGGGGAACTACAGATTGGTGGTCTTTCTGAGCACCACCGAAGAGGTTTTGGATGATGCCCAACAGAAAGCTTTTGAAGGGTACATTAAAAATGGAGGCAGTTATTTGGGAATCCATGCCGCTGCGGATACCGAGTACGACTGGCCTTGGTATGGAAAGTTGGTAGGGGGTTATTTTGAGAGCCATCCAGAACAACAGGAAGCCAAAATTGATGTGGTCGATACATCCCATCCCTCCACCACCCACCTGAAGGATGTTTGGATGCATTTTGATGAATGGTACAATTTTAAGCAATTGAACCCTAGCGTTTCTGTTTTGATGAAACTGGATGAAACCAGTTATAAAGGTGGCAAGAACGGAGCCAACCATCCCATAGCCTGGTACCACGAATATGATGGGGGCCGTGCTTTTTATACAGGTTTGGGGCATACCGATGCCGCTTATGACGACCCCGATTTCAGACAACACCTTCTGGGGGCCATTGAATGGTGCCTAAAACGAAAGTAAAACGGGCCTAGCCACAATGATCCCAATGTTGCTCTTGATGTTTTTAAGGTAATCCACCAAAGGCTCTTGGGTGATTTCAACTTTTCCATTTTTGCTTGAAGCATGTAGTAAATGTAACCGCCCATCCGGTTGATGTATGGCTATGCCGGTATGGGTAACGTCCAACCCTTTAATGGAAGTGGCCAATGCAATGATATCCCCGGATTGTATTTGCTGTTCGTTACTTTCAACCTGGTCTTGGGGCAGGTAGCACAAATTTTCCTTGGCCAATTCTTTTTCCGCTTGTTGTATGATGGCAAAGTTGGTGTCATTGCTCAAAAACGGATACAGGGAACGGTGCGTTCCCATGAAATTGATAGGCTTGTTGAGCTCAACTCCTCCCAAATCCGAAGTAATGTCCTTGACCAATCCCTTCTTTTCATTATTTCGAATCCACTCTGTAAAGTAATGTAAACGAGAAGGATAACCTTTTAAATCACCATCCCTATACCGAATGGTCTCCAATGTTTTGGTAAAGTCTTCAAAAGAGCTTTGTTTGGACTTGAGCATGGTTCCAAAGGCAAATACATTTTCCACAAAAGTGGTACAGTCCAACCCTTGTAAGTTCACTACCAAGCTTTCGGTCTCACCCACTTCAAGGGTTTTTTCCACATAAGGGGTGTCCAAGAAGGATTTCCCAACCGCTACAATGGTATCGCCCAAAAAGGAGGCTTGGGTCTTCTGTAAAGCTGCGATCTTGTCTTCAAAAAGGGATTTGTCTTTTGGGGAACAAGTTATTTGTTGGGCAGATGCCATCAACCCTAAAAACAGAATGGGCAAGAAGGTTTTATATTTCATCATTTATGGTGTCATTGGTTTGCTGGAGCATGACCCGTGTTCGGGCTATGCTCTCAGGGTAGTTTTTCTGCAAATAGTCTATCAATTTCTCACGCACATGAACCCGAAGATCCCAGGCTGTGGAGGAATCCTTGGCGCTCATCAAGGCCCTTACCTCTACATGGGTGGGTTTGGAATCGGTAACCTGAAGGATATTCACTTCACCATCCCAAAGTTCTGTATTTTGGAGAATACGGGTCAATTCTTCACGAAGATCATCAAAGGAAACCATATAATCCACATACAAAAATACCGTTCCCAAAATATCCGCGGAGCTTTTGGTCCAGTTTTGGAAGGGTTGATCAATAAAATAGGGGGTAGGCACAATCAACCGGCGTTTGTCCCAAATACGGACCACCACATAGGTAAGGGTAATTTCCTCAATTCGGCCCCACTCGCCCTCCACAATGACCACATCATCCAATTTTATGGGCTGTGCAATGGCAATTTGAATGCCTGCCAATAGGGTTCCGATGAATTTTTGGGCGGAAAAACCAATAATAATCCCCGCAACCCCTGCAGATGCAAAAATACTGATCCCAATTTCACGGATTTCCTTAAAACTCATCAAGGCAAGTCCAAGAGCCAATATAATGACGATAAAGATCACTATGCGTTCCAAAATGGTGAACTGGGTATAAATTTTACGAGCCTTTAGGTTGTCGGCCTCCCCAACATCGTAGTTTTTGATGATAATCTGTTTCACAATTTTCAACACGGCAATGATCAACCAGGTCATGGCCAAGATAAAGAGCAAGGTACTGGCCTTTCGGAACCAAAACCCCAGCTCTTCCAGGTTCAAAAGATCCCGCAGCGATTTCATTCGCAATACAATGGAAAGAAAAATCAACAGTAAGGGCTTTGTCAATCGCCTAAATGAACCGTTGGGCAAAAGGTATTTTGGATTTTTCCCCAACCGTTTTAAGACGATGGAAACCACCCAATATGCCAGAGCCAAAACAAACAGGGCAATCCCCAGATAAATGAGCGATTCCTTGGAAACTGTTTCAATAAAAAGGTCCATGGCAACAAAAATAGGGAGAAAAGAACACGGGCTAAAATCCGGAATGCTAAATGAAGATTGAATTTAGTTATGGACCATAGAAAAGTAATTGGGTTCTAAAAAGAACAAGTCCGTACCAAGTTGTATTTTTGGGGCCTAAAACAAAAAGCTGTGTCAAAAGGAGTTTTATTGGTCAATTTGGGTTCGCCGGACAGCCCTACCGCCAAGGACGTTAAACCATATTTGGATGAGTTTCTCATGGACGAACGCGTCATAGACGTGAACCCCGTTCTGCGAAACATCATTGTACGGGGAATTATCCTCAACACGCGTCCAAAACGTTCGGCGGAAGCCTATTCCAAGATTTGGTGGGAGGAAGGTTCTCCTCTGATTATTATCTCGGAACGTTTTATGGAAAAGGTGAGCCAACAAACCAGCTTGCCCATTGCCTTGGGTATGCGGTATGGTTCCATGACCATCAAGAGCGCTTTACAGGAATTGAAAGACAAAGGAGTGGATGAGGTGTTGTTGGTGCCCCTGTATCCCCATTATGCCATGTCATCATACGAAACGGTAGTGGTGAAGGCCATGGAAGTGCAACAAGAGCATTTCCCAAATATGCAGTTGACCACCTTGCCTGCCTTTTATAGCAATCCGGATTACATCAAAATATTGTCCAATAGTATAGCGGAAGGTCTAAAGGGTTTTGATTATGACCATATCCTTTTCTCCTATCATGGGATTCCCGAGAGGCACATTAAAAAATCGGACCCCACAAAATTCCACTGCCAATTGAATGGGGCCTGTTGCAAGGCCAATTCGGTGGCCCACCATACCTGTTATAGACATCAATGTTATGATACCACCGAGTTGGTGATAGCACAATTGGGATTGCCCAGGGATAAAGTGAGTACTTCGTTCCAATCCCGATTGGGAAGCGACCCTTGGCTACAACCTTTCACCGACCATGAATTTGAACGATTGGGCAAGGAGGGCATTGAGCGTTTGGCGGTAATCACCCCTGCTTTTGTAAGTGATTGTCTGGAGACTTTGGAAGAAATTGCCATGGAAGGCAAAGAACAATTTGTAGAGGCCGGCGGGAAAGACTACATCCATGTCCCTTGTTTGAACGATAGGGATGATTGGGCAGGCCTTATGGCACAGTGGATCAATACCTGGTCAGCAAATCAAACCCTGCCAGAATATAACATCCAATAATTTTTGGAGTACTGAAAATCAAGTGTATGAGCATTGAAAACTTGGAGCACAGTCTCAAAGAAGTACGGGAACAACTCAAAAACCATGAGCTTTACGCACAGCTGGATTCAGTTGAGGACATCAGGACCTTTATGGAGAGCCATGTGTATGCCGTTTGGGATTTTATGTCGCTATTAAAGGCCCTGCAACGAGAGCTTACCTGTACGGACCTTCCTTGGAAACCCGCTTCGGATACTGTAGTGGCAAGGTTCATCAATGAGATTGTCTTGGAAGAAGAAAGCGATTTCAATGAAGAAGGAGTGGCCAAAAGCCATTTTGAAATGTATCTGGATGCCATGGAGGAAGTCAATGCCAATACTTCTAAGGTCAAGGGGGTCATTGGAAACTTTGGGAATCTTGAAGAAATTACAGGGCAAATCAAAAAGGCGGATTTGAATCTGGCTGAAAAGAACTTTCTAAGCTTCACTTTTGAAGTCATCAACACCCAAAAACCCCATATTATTGCTGCGGCTTTTACCTTTGGAAGGGAAGAATTGATCCCGGACATGTTCTTGGGCATTATAGAACAATCTGGGAAAAAAGGGCCAGAGCAGTATCCAAAGCTTTCCTATTACCTAAAACGGCACATTGAACTGGATGGGGATGAACATGGACCCATGGCGGTGAAAATGATGAAGATGCTCTGCGGTCAGGATGAGCAGAAATGGACCGATGTGGCACAGTATAGCCTAAAGGCTTTGGAGTATCGAGTGGCTTTATGGGACAGCATCACCAAAAAACTAAGGGAGAACAAAGGTAATTTGATCGAGGCATTGTAGATTTGGGTCAGATTTAGCACTCACACAAAGCCTTATACCCAAAGAATAACCATTGGCATGGCCAAAGCAACCTCTGACGCACTTGGGAAAGAACCCATCGGAAAATTATTAATCAAACAGGCCGTCCCTGCATCCATAGGCATTCTGGTGATGTCCTTGAACGTACTGGTCGACTCCATCTTTGTGGGCAATTGGATTGGCTCCATTGCCATTGCCGCCATTAATGTGGTGTTGCCGGTTTCCTTCTTTATTGCTGCTTTGGGAATGGCCATAGGTATTGGAGGTTCCAGTATTGTGTCCCGAGCCTTGGGGGCCAACAACAAGGAAAAAGCCCTTAAGACTTTTGGAAACCAAATCACGCTGACCCTTTTGGTTACGGTGGTCATGGTGGCTCTGGGACTTTATTTTGTGGATGCCTTGATTCCAGCTTTTGGTGGAAAGGGTTCCATTTTTGCCCCGGCCAAAATTTACTATACCATTATCCTGTACGGGGTCCCATTTTTGGCGCTTTGTATGATGGGAAATACCGTGATCAGGGCCGAAGGGAAACCCAAATTTGCCATGGTGGCCATGATCATCCCTTCGGTGGGGAACCTGCTTATGGACTACATTTTTATCTATGTGTTTGATTGGGGCATGCACGGAGCCGCTTGGGCCACTACCGTTGGGTATTTAATGTGTTTTGGATATATTCTCTACTTTTTTCTATCAAAAAACTCCGAGTTAAAGATTAGTCTTTCCCATTTTGGGTTGGATAAATCCATTCTTCAAGAAATCAGTTCCCTAGGATTTGTGACCTTGGCGCGCCAGGCCGTGACCAGTATCACCTATCTGCTCATGAACAACATCCTCTTTAATTTGGGAGGGGAGGCTATGGTGGCGGTCTATGCCATTATTGGCCGGATGCTCATGTTTGCCCTTTTTCCTGTTTTTGGGGTTACCCAAGGGTTTTTGCCCATTGCAGGCTTCAATTATGGGGCAGCACAATATGACCGGGTCAAGGAATCCATTTATACGGCCATCAAGTATGCCGCTTTGGTGGCAACCTTGGTCTTTGTGGTCCTCATGGTTTTTCCTGCTGAGATCGCATCACTTTTCCTGAGCAACAAACCCCATATGCCTGCAGAGGAATTGGCCACCAATGTATTTGTGTTGCAGCATTCCCCTTTGGCCATGCGATTGGTCTTCGCGGCTACACCGATCATCGCCCTTCAATTGATAGGTGCCGCATATTTTCAAGCGGTAGGGAAGGCCATTCCGGCATTATTGCTCACGCTTACTAGGCAGGGCTTCTTTTTTATACCGCTTATTTTGTTGTTGCCCCAATTTATGGGGGAGATGGGCGTGTGGCTATCCTTTCCCATAGCCGATGTGCTTGCCACCATTGTCACGGGGATTTATCTGGTCCGAGAGATTAAAACAAAGTTGTCTGGATTAGTTGCATAAGAATGCTTAATTTGGGACAAACATTTTAATCATCCATGAAGAAAACACTATTGCTCGGTCTAGTACTAATGGCCGGAATTGCCTGTAAGGAAAAAGCAGAGAAAAAATCAGAAGAGAAAACCACCCACACCCTATTTGTTGGAACGTATACCAATGGAGATAGTGAGGGAATTTATAAATATACCTTGGATGCCACTACGGGTGCGCTTGGAAGTCAGGAACTGGCCGCAAAATTGAAAAGCCCTTCCTATTTGACGATTTCCGAGGACAAGAACAATCTATATGCCATACAGGAGATCGGCGATTTTGATAGTCTTGGGGGAGGAGTCACTGCATTCCGCTTGAATGAAGGTGTTTTGGAAGTCCAGAACAGCAAAGGGACCCATGGAAATGGCCCTTGCCACGTTTCCTTGTCAGGGGATGGTTATTTGGCCGCTGCCAACTATGGTGGGGGCAATGTGGCCCTGTATCAATTGAATGGGGATGGATCACTTGCCGGAGAAGCCCAGGTAATCGATCATAAGATTTTGGATACCACTAAAACCTCCCGCGCGCACATGGCAAAGTTTACCAAAGACGGACTTTTTGTAGCGGATTTGGGATTGGATGGCATAAAGCGTTACAAAAGGGAAGGGGACCAATACGTGGTTGGTGACCAAACCTCAATCGATTTGGCCGCTGGGGCTGGCCCCAGACATTTTACCTTTGGTAAGAATGGCAACATCCTATATGTGATCAGTGAGTTGAACAGCACGGTTTCCGTTTTTGAAAAAGACAGCCAAGGGGCTTACCAGGAAATTCAAACAGAATCTACATTGGCCGAAGGCTATGCTGAAAAAAGCTATTGCGCCGATATCCACTTATCGCCTGATGGTAAGTTTTTGTATGGTTCCAACCGAGGGGAGAACACCATTGTAATCTTTGCCGTGGACCAAGAATCCGGAAAGCTGACCTTGGTGGGTAGGGAATCGGTTCGTGGAGACTGGCCCAGGAATTTCTCATTGGACCCCACAGGTGAATTTTTATTGGTGGCCAACCAAAGGAGCAATAACATCATTGTTTTCAAAAGGGATGCCGAAAAAGGAACCTTGCAATTCTTAAGCGAGACAAACTTGGGCAGTCCGGTTTGTATTGCCTTTTTGAATTAGAGTCCATTTAATGGGTTTACAGGGCTAATCAGGAAAGAAGACCTTAGATTTTTAGACGGACCAAGGTATACTGCTTCAATTGGTCAGGATGGATAATGGTATTTTTTTCCTGATCAAAGTTGTCCAACTGGGAATCTGAAACAAAGTACATGTGGTCATCATAGATAGCAAATGTCGTTGGAATATCCGATGGATTGAAAAACGACATGATCTTCTTTTCGGATAGGATTTCGGTGCGTTCCGGATTCAACTCAAATTGAAAGACCCCATTTTGGGACAAGTCCCTTTTCCCATTGACTATGGCGATCAATGTGTTCTTATGGAATTTCATTCCATCAATTCCCTTTAACTCATTGGGTGGGTTCAACAACTTCTTTGATGCGATGTCCAAAATGCGGATGCCGGAGGTATAGGTGGCCAAATAAAGGTATTTGCCATCATCGGATGCTGCGATGCCATTGGAATGTTTGATCTCTTCATGGGTAAAGAAGACCTCCAAGGCCTTTTTGGCCCCGGTTAGGGCATAGAGGGTATCACTTTCCGAATCGGTGATGTAGGCGTTCCCATTTGGCGTTGTGGCTATATCATTCAGATAGATAACCTCCTCTGAGTTTAGGGTGTATGAGGCTATGAATTCTCCGGAGGTGCTGTTCATCATCAAAAGAACGGATGAATTGTTGCTTTTGGGCAAACTGTTTCCCAGGGCAAAGAGGGTGTCTCCTTGAATGGTCATCCCAAAACCGGAGAGGTACCCATATTCCTTGCTTCCAATAAAGTCTTCGGCATGGGTCCCATCCAAATTACAGCGTACAATTTTATCCTTCTTCAAACTGTTGAGGTATACCTTTTTGGAGGAAGGGTCAATGGCGATGCCTTCGGGAATCAAATCCTTTTTGAATGTAAGTGGAACGGAATGGGTTTCTTGCGCGCCGGCAAGGGTACAGACCAACAGCAAAAGCCCCATAACCATTTTCATTGAATAAGGATTTTTAGGGAAAATACTAAAATATGGATTTGTTTAGGGAGACATTACCAGAACTTTAAGGTTTAGGGTACCTGTTTGATGCCGGATACATGGGAAGCAATCGCCTTCCATTGCCCTTCCCTTTTTATTAAGACATTGCTGGACTGATAAATGGTTTTAACGGAGTCCTTGAAGATATGCCCGGTACCACAGATCATGGCTGTGCCGTTGGGCAGGATGTCCAAGCGTTTTATTTCATAAAAAAAGGAATCATGGGTACTGGCATGTTCCTTGATCCAGGCGAGTTCTCCTTTTTTATCGGACCAGTTTCCTTGGTCGTCGATCATTTGAAAATCATCCCCTAAGATAGAATCGAGCAAGAGAGTATCCTGTTCCCGATAGGCTTTGGGCCATTTCACCTCTTTCAATTGGGTCAGAAGTTGGCGATCTTGCCCTGTGCTATGGTTTTGTTCTGTTTCACCTTCCGTTTTGGAGGTACAGGACCATAGGATAAAACATCCAATAGCGACACTTAGAAAAGTCTTCATGTGTTTAGTTTTCCCAAATGTAGCAGGAGTGATGCAAGACATGTAACAACACTGGGTAAGCTGCGGGAAAATAAGGGCAGGTTGATGCCGTTAAACCTCCACCAAGTTCTTTCGGTAGGTCCTGCTGAATTTAATTTTGTCCCCATTTTTTAAGTGGAGCACCCCATCGCCACTACTGTTTTTCTGATGGAAATCCATAAAATTCATATTCACCAAATAGGAACGGTGTACCCGTTTAAAGGTTTTTGGACACAGCATTTTCTCCAATGAGCTTAGGCTTTGGTATTTTACAAAAACACCTTTTTCTGTATGAAGTACAATACAGTTATTGCTGGTTTCAATATAGCGGATCTCTTCAGGAACCAGTAAAAAATGGGAACCGTTCCTGGACACTTCCATTTGAATTTTCGCTCCTGAAATGGGTGTGATTGGAGTGTCAATTTTTTGGTTGTGTTCCTTGTTTACAAAGTAAAATAGGAGTGCAAAATAGCAAAATAGGTTAACGGCGATATTGTTGGTAAGCCCGGCATGCAATAGATTGAAATTGGGGGAAGCACAACGAAATACCACAGTCATCATAAAGACTACCAAGGCCTGTCCAACAAGAATGTTCGTTGCCGTGGCGGTGATGCCCAACCCTCCTTGAAGGACCAAGGCTTTGCCAACAGGCTTTTGCTCCCAGTTTTGGGCCCAAACTTTTATGTATTGGGCAGAGAAGGTCCAAAAGACAAAACTGGTCACAGCCAAAATGGTCAATTCCGAAAAACAGGTGGCCCCCAAACTTACTTGGAACATACGGCCAATGCCCATATTGAGCAGCACAAAAATCGATATCAGCGAAATAGGCTTGGACATATTTAAAGATACGGATTTTGTAACCGTGATGCCAAGCAAGGAAAATTACCCTGCAAAGTAAATCAGCAGTGCAATGACTGTCAGCCCGAATAGGACGGCAAAGAAAATCTTCCAAGCACTGTACGGACGGGTACCGGAAATCTGTCCATTTTCACCATTGATAAAGAAATTGTACTCCTTGCCTTTATAGCGATAGGCACTTACATAAACGGGTAATAAAATGTGTTTGAACGTCTCTTCGGATAGCTGCATGTCCATGTGGGTCACCCGTTGGGTGTCTCCACCGATGTCCTGTCGGCACCAGCGCATGGCAATGTCACGCGCCACATCTTTGGAATGGAGGTGTCCTTCCTTCAGCGGGATGGTATATTTTTCGGTAACAAAGCCTGAAAGAAAACCACTGTTGAATGGTTGCAGTCTTTGAAGGTTCCAATGGGCGATTTTTTGGGGAATCCTCCCTGATTTTTGTTGGGATGCCTTGATAAGGGTGTCGTCCACAAATCCAGAAATCTCTCCTGAAGCAGGATACCACCGGGTTTTACGAACTTGTTGGGTCACCATTTTGCCGTTGGAGTTCCGGACCCTTCGGGTTTCGTAATAGTATTCGCCCCGTTGACCTGTATAGCTTGCCGCAAGTTGGGCATCAAAAGTCCAATACGGTAAATAGAGCCCTTTGGTAAATTGGGGGTCCAAAGCGGCCTTCTTCAGTTTATTTGGGGCAAACCACAAGCGTTTTACCCAATTCTTGAAAATGATAAAGGATTTCTTTTGATCAATCTGAAAGGGGAGTACCGCGCCGGGTAAGATCCAATCTTCCTTATAAGCATCTTCAATCACCAGAGGCATGCCGCAGTATACACAATGAAGCGACTTATAGTTTTCTTCCACATGTTGATTGGCACCACAATTTTTGCAGTGCAACACGGAAATTTCCTCACTGTTCCGTTGCTCCCCCATTTCCTTGAGATAGGGATACAGCTCCAGCTCCTCAAACCCGGAATCACCAGTTTTGATGACTTCCTCGTAACCGCAATATTCACAACTGATATTAGTCGTGCCCGGTTTGTACTTGAGCTCTGCACCACAATTGGCACAGGCTTTTTTAAGCTCGGTTTTTTGGATTTTTTGTTCTTCCATAAGTCCATTTCCGAATTGGCGGAAATCTATATCAAAATTGAAGGACTGTCATTTCGAAGGAGCTGGCGACTGAGAAATCTCAATGTGTAATTATTTAGATTTCTCAGTCGTTGCTTTGCAACTCATTTCGAAATGACAAAATGAGAATTATTGCCCTGGTAACGGCGGCGGTGTGTTGCCTCCCAAGAACGATTTCAATTCTTCCACTTCTTTAAGAGAAGCCCATGCGGCCATGCCCTGCTTCCATACCAAACTATCTCGGTTGATGGCCCGCGATGCAAAAAGAGATTGCATTTGCTCAAAGGTCACTGGTCCATGTTGTACCCCGTTGGAGGCATAATAATATAGGGTTTGTGTTGGCATAGGAGGTGGAACAGCTCCTCCAATGGGTTGGGCGGTTTGTTGTGGTGAGGCTTGGGTGTTTCCACCCATCATTCCACCCATTTGTTGAGCCAAAACAAAGCCCATACCCATGCCCATTCCGGCTCCAGCGGTCCCGCCTTCGTTTTGGGCAGCGGCCTCAATAGCCTTGGCGGTTTTGAACTTGGTCAATTTGTCCAGATCAAGCTTGTCAATACGACTATACTCGAAGATTTCCTTTTTAAGATCTTCGGGCATGGAGACATTTTCAATGTAGAATTTTTCCAAGGAAATGCCCACACTTTCAAACTCAGGGGACATCACTTCACGGCAGGTGTCTGAAAGTTCGGTGGTATTGGCAGCATACAATTCAATAGGCAAATTGGCTTGGCCCACGGTATTCGTGAATCGTGTGGCAATCAAACTTTTAAGGTGCTCATTGATCTCAAAGTTGGTGAAGTTGCTGTCCGTACCTACAATATCCTTGATGAATTTGCCTGCATCCGAAATTTTAAAGGCATAGGTGCCAAAAGCGCGAATTTCAACCAGACCAAATCGGTCATCACTTAAAGTGATGGGACTCTTGGTGCCCCATTTTTCATCAGTGAACAAATGGGTGTTCACAAAATACACTTCGGCCTTGAATGGGGAATTGAATCCGTATTTCCAACCTTTCAAGGTTGCCAAAATCGGAAGGTTTTGTGTGGTAAGGTCGTAAGTGCCCGGTTCAAAGACATCGGCCAATTGACCTTCGTTGATAAAAACCGCGGTCTGTCCTTCACGAACGATCAACTTTGCGCCGTTTTTTATTTCATTCTGATAGCGCTCAAACCGATAGGCAATGGTGTCGTCGGTATAGTCAAGCCATTCAATAATGTCAATAAACTCGTTGGTGAGTTTTTCCTTGATCTTTCCAAAAATATCCATGGTAGTGTTTTTTAGGTATTATGCTTTTAAAACTATAAAAAAACTATAGAGTTTCTATTAGGTTAGTGTAAAATTCAAGGGGAATGTTACGCCACATGCAAAGAAAAAAGGATGGAATGAAGTGTCAGTCCATTTTATGGGCCGCTTGGAGTATTTTAAGGACTTTTTCCTTGGGAAGTGACTCAATGGTATGGCCATCACGACCCGTCATGGTTTCCGCAGCGAAAAGAGAATTAAGGATGGCCTCCTCTGTGGCTTCGATGGTAGCCAAGAAAAGTGGGGTCATGGCCTCATTGCGCAAGGTCGGTACAGTTTGAACGGGATTTTCACTCTCATACGGGATTCTACATTCCTCTGCTGTGGAAACGGCAATCACGTAATCCCCACTGCCGTTACTGGCAATCCCTCCGGTTTTTGCCAAGCCCAGCATGGCCCGTTTGGCCAATCGCTCCAAATTGCGGGCATCCAATGGAGCATCGGTCAGAACCACCATCATGCAAGAACCGTCAACTGAATATTTGAACGTTTCGGAATAACGGTCGAGCTGCTTGTCCACATCCGCCCCCGCTATTTGCAAAACACCGCCAAAATTGGTCTGTACCAATACACCTATGGTGTATCCTCCCAGTTTTTGGGGAAGTATACGGGAAGAGGTTCCTATCCCTCCCTTGAATCCAAAACAAATGGTACCCGTCCCTGCACCAACATTGCCTTCGGGAACTACTCCTGTTTTTGCTTTTGAAATGGCTTGCCGTACATTCGTTTCGCTGACATGGCGCCCTCGAATGTCGTTTAAGTATCCATCATTGGTTTCACCCACTACGGCATTTACCGAACGCACTGTTTCGTTGCCTTCTTGATGTAAAGTATACCCGATAACGGCATTGACCGCTGTGGGAACACTCAAGGTATTGGTCAGGATGATAGGAGTTTCCAAATTGCCCAATTCCTTCACTTGGGTGCTGCCGGCCAGTTTTCCAAAACCGTTGCCCACATGTATGGCTGCCGGGACTTTTTCCTGGAAGAGATTCCCTGAATGGGGAAGAATCGCCGTGACCCCGGTACGGATGCTGTCGCCTTTTATCAAGGTAACATGTCCCACCCGTACCCCAGGCACGTCGGTAATTGCATTGTATTGTCCTGGTCTGAGCACTCCAATCTCAACACCATAATCCCGAATACGCTTCTGCGAAAACGAAAGTAATGGTAGTAGGATCAGGAGGGTCAGTACGGACCTATTCATAATAGGGGAGTTCTAAAAATCCCTATAGTCTCCAGAAAGGTAGGCATTGGCCTTTTCCTCCTTGAACTTAGCCGCTTGTGCGTCCCAGTGGAGGGTCTCCCCGGGGAACCTTCCGGCAATGGTGCCCAACAATATGGTCTCGGTGAGCCTGGCCCCATACTCAAAGGGTGCCGTGGTCTGGGCCTT
>NZ_ML142909.1:0-362728 GCF_004150225.1 Flagellimonas olearia
TGGGAGAGTAGGTCGCCGCCTTCCTCAAAGCCCGATACATAACGTATCGGGCTTTTTTGTTCATATTGTTTTCTACCGTGCTTATATTTGTACCCTAATATCTCTTAAAGCGTTTATTCTTGCCCCAAAAATCAAATCCGGTTTTATTAGAGGAAAAATGGAATGCGTACTCGCATGCCCTTGGTATTGTGCTGGCTCTTTTTGGGAGTGTAATTCTTCTTCAAAAACATATCAGGGATACACCGTACCTTTTTGGAAGTGTTTTGGTGTATTGCATATCGTTGGTACTGTTGTTTACAGCATCAACAGTATACCACTCCGTACAAGATCCAAGGTTGAAGAAGAGACTAAGGATTTTGGATCATATCAGTATTTATTATTTGATAGCCGGTACGTATACCCCAGTATGTCTTACCGTACTTTTGCCCTCCAAAGGCTGGCTGTTGTTTTTTTTGGTCTGGGGTATAGCATTGTTCGGAACGGTATTGAAACTTTTTTTTACAGGAAAGTATGAAGCGTTCTCCCTTGTACTTTACGGCGTTATGGGCTGGCTTATTGTCATTGATGTTCCCTATTTGGTAGAGCACCTATCCACAACAGGATTGTTCTATCTGTCTCTTGGGGGCGCTTTTTATACCTTGGGCATTGTCTTTTATGCCATCAAAAAGATACCCTATAACCATTTGATATGGCATTTTTTTGTGTTAGGCGGAGCAATCAGCCATTGGTGGATGGTTTTAGAACTGATTCGCTAATCCTATTTTAGGAAAAGGTTAATTGAAGTTTTTGGTAAGACTGGGTTAAAAATATCTTTACAGAGAAGGAAAGGATTTTTAAAAAACAGATAATCAAGAATTAACCTAATCATTCTCGATGTAAAATAATTTTGGGTACAAACCTTCAGGCATGCGTATCGTACTCCAAAGATTACTACCGTTCTTCTTGCTCATTGTTCTTCTTTTGCCCCTGACATTTGTACACAAGGGTGAATTGCTTTTATGGGTCAACCAACTCAGGACTCCCTTTTGGGATGTTTTTTTTACTAGGTCAAGCTCATTGGGAAATGCCATAATTGTTCCCTTTGTCCTATTATTGGTGCTCCGGTTTAAGTTAAAATGGTTGGCCGTATTCCTACTGGCTTTTGCGGTCCAAGTGGTTTTGGTATTACTTTTTAAAAAAGGACTATATAGTGGGGAACTCCGACCGTACCTTTATTTCTATCGTTCTGGTATGGGAGAACTTATCCATTTGGTAGAGGGAGTCAAAATCAGATATGTCAATTCATTTCCATCTGGGCATACCGCAACTATGTTTTACTTGGTGTCTTTCTTTGCCCTGTTGTCCCGTAACACAACCGCCAGTTGGGTTTTAATGATTCTTGGTCTATTTGTGGGACTTTCCCGTATCTATTTGGTACAGCACTTTTTTATAGATGTCTACTTTGGGATTCTTTTTGGAACGACTTCTTCCATGATTGCATATTTGATTGTGAGAAGGTTTCCCAAAAAATGGCATGCCAAGCAGATTCAATTCAACCCACAACATGTCTTCAAACAGATTTTTAATGGCTGATTTTAGTTCCGTTTCATGGATGCTTTAAGAAAATATGACGCTCTCTTGGTATTTTTATTGGCATTGACGGTTTGTACTTCTTTTATTGGCGCATACCCCATTTATATTTTGGACGAGGCCAGAAACTCCGAAGCCGCTCGGGAAATGTTCGTCACAGGAGATATCATTGTGCCCTATTTCAATGGCCAATTGCGTACCGATAAGCCTCCGTTGCATTATTTTTTTATGATGTTGGGGTATAAACTGTTTGGGGTAAATGCCTTTGGCGCCCGTTTTTTTTCTGGGCTTTTTGGTGCCCTTACCATTTGGTTTACCTATAGAAATGTAAAACAGTGGCAGAATGGGGCCTTGGCTATGATGACCGTGGTGATTTTGGCCTCATCACTGTTTTTTGTGCAGGAGTTCCATCTGGCAGTGCCTGACCCTTATCTTATCTTTTTTTTCACCCTTTCCTTGTTTTCTTTTTATAACCATTACAAAACGGGTAGTACGGGATGGCTGGTCCCTTTTTATGGGGGAATGGCATTGGGGGTGCTTGCCAAAGGACCTATCGCTTTGGCTTTGCCAGGTCTTATTGTTTCCTGTTTTTTATGGTTTAAAGGGGATTTTAACCGAAACACTATTTTAAGGCTTCGGCCTCTTTTGGGATTGGGACTCTTCTTTTTGATTTCCACCCCGTGGTTTTATCTGGTGCATACGGCCACCGATGGGGAGTGGACCAAAGGTTTCTTTTTAGACCATAACCTTTCCCGTTTTGGTTCGGAAAAGGAAGGGCATGGGGGGTTGTTCATTTTGACCCCATTATTTGTGATTTTGGGGATGTTGCCTTTTTCCGTATTTATCATCCAAGGATTTCAACGGGCTTGGAAGGTGCGAAAGGTAAACGATTTTATGCTGTTCTCTTTTTTGGTCTCGGCCATTACCATTCTATTTTTTAGTATCTCCAGCACCAAATTGCCCAATTACCCCATGCCGTGTTATCCGTTTGTGGGCATTGTGATTGCTTTTTATCTGTATCAATTGCATCAGTCGCAAGTAAAGTCCAAATCAGTCTTGTGGAGCCTTGTTTTTTTGGCCGTTGTTGGAATAGCCCTGCCCATTGGGGGGTATGTGGCCCTTGGGGTGGAACAACAATTTTTGGAAGTACGTTCTGTGAGCCTCTTGTTGCTCATTACCACTGCGGCAGCATTTTTGGCGCTTTTTTTTTATAGAAAAGGTGCCTTGGTCAAAGCCTTTTGGAGTATGGCTGGAGGATGGATGGCCATGGGACTGTGCCTTTTTGGGGTGATATACCCTATTTTGACTAAGAAAAGTCCCGTTTCCATGGCTTTGGAGCGCATACCCGAAGAATCAACCATAATTGTCTTTAAACGTTTTGACAGCGCATTCCCCATTAATTTTAAACAAACCTTCCCAGTATTTGATACGGTGGACGAATTGAATACCTATTTGGAGAAGCATCCCAATACCTACGTAATTACCAATACCCCTAACGAAGAAGACCTACAGGCCTTGGAACAGTTTCATTTGGTACAGGAACAGAAAGCCCTTTTTGAAAACCACGTTACGCGAATTTACACCAAGTAAAGGACAAAAAAAGAGGGCGAAAACTCGCCCCCTCTGCAGTTAATGATTAGGTTGGTTGTTTTTTAGAACAAATAGGCAGGGATAAGTGCTAAATTCTCATAACGACCTTGTCCTCCGGGACTTACCAACATCTTATTTATGAATTTTTTGTTGTCTAAATCCACTTCTGCCAAATAAGTGTCTCCACTGATTGTTTCCAGACAAATTGCATAAAGTTTAGCTCCTACCCATTCCAAGTCTCTGATTGTATAGCTAGCTGGGTTAACATTTTCAAAACCCTGTAAATCCAATGCTATGCTTTCCGAAATGACACCGGTTATACTTGATTTATGGATTAAAATTGAACTTTGGTATCCATCTCCTACAAGAATTCCGTCTTCACTCCATGTAATGCCCATACCAGAGTTGGGCAATAAATCGCCAGATAAAAATGCGGGTTCAGAAATATCGCCGGTTAGACTACTATAAACCAACGCGTGATTTTCAAAGTCGCCAAAGTCAATGCTAGCGACAAGGGTATTGTCCTGTGCTAAAATTAAGCTGGGTATTTTTGACCAAGTACCATCATTTTCATAAATCGAATTTGCTACCATGCCTGGGGTGTCAACCTCGTAGATACTGGGAAAAATCTCCCCATTTTTTCCAGTTGAAATATAGATTTTATGGTTGTTTGGATTATATACTACTCCTCCAACATTGCCTATAGTTTTGTTTTGGTCATTTGATATAACGGTAAAACCAGAAGACAGGGTAAAATCATCTAAATTGATGACAGAAAATTCACCTCCTAAGTTTGAAGTTACCAATTCCCATTTATCTACCACAGCAACCTTAATATCCAGATCAGTGCTGCCCACTACGAATTTAGCCAATGCTATATCCGAGGTTTGGGGTACGGGGCTGGAGTTTATCCAGGTAAAAGAAAAATCATCCTTGGAAATGTCCATGATCCCATTGCTGATGTTTACCAAAATCTCATCGCCTTCCGTAAGGTCGGTGGGTTTGTCCGTGGAATAGGAATCGCCGCCATCCGTGGAATAGAGGAAGGTCAAGTCTTCCGGGGCGGTATATCCCGTTTTGTCTATAATGGCTGTGACCACGTCCAACGTTTCTTCGGTCACGTTGATGGTAATGTTGGCCGTTTTGGCGACATCTTCAACCTTGGCCTGTACGGTTGCGGTAATGGTGGGGTTGGTGGCAAAAACAAAAACGGAAGGGTCCGCTACGGTCAATTGCCCCGAACTGGCATTGATGCTCAAAGCCCCTGATGGGGTTTCCCCCGTCAAGCTGAAGGTCAAGGTCCCTGTGTTGGTACTTGCCGATATGGTTCCCAATACTTGGTTTTCCACTGGATTTTCCTCAACGGAGGTCTCAAAATTGGAGATGGTGATTACTGCGGCCAAAGCTTCAGGGCCATCATCCTTACGACATCCAAAATGCAGCGTTATCAAAAAAACGCTCAATACAATACTTACTTTTTTCATGACTTCTAGTGTTATGGAGTTATGTTATGAAAACCAAAGTATCGTATCGGAACCATGAAATATGTACCCAATTGACGGATGCCACATTTGGATTCACGGAACAGGGATATGGATTGACGGGCAATCCGAAGTAAATGGAAAATAGGGCCTAATCGGCCATCAGGTATGCTACATATGCAGGGTAAAGTAGGCCGTGGCAATCCCCAAGATGATCACCAGCAGTTTTTGAAGGTTAAAGGAATGTCCCTTTGAACTTTCAAAAAGGATAATGGTGGAAATATGAAAAAATACCCCAATGGCCAAGGCGGTCAATATATGTCCATACCCTTGGAGTTTGGGCAACTGTGCGGACAAAAAGCTGCCCAAAGGTGTCATCAGGGAAAAGAAGACCACAAATAGGATGGCCCATGCCAGTCTCATTTTGGAATTGATCAAAAAGATACTGAGAATGATGGCAACCGGAATTTTGTGAATGATGATGCCATACAAAATGGAATTGTTGTCATGAATGGGAACTCCTTCCACCAGTGCATGGATGGATAAGCTCAAAAAGAGCAGGATGGGAAAACGGTTCTGCTTGATATCGATATGCATGTGCCCATGTTCGGCCCCCTTCGAGAAAAACTCCAAAAAAATCTGGAGCAGGATACCGGCCAAAATGTAAAGGGCTATGGTCTTGGGGTCATGCCCTTCGTATACTTCGGGCAACAGCTCCAAAAAGGTGAGCGACAACAAAAATGCCCCACTGAAGGCAAGGAGCAGGTTGATGTTCTTGATATTCTTGGGCCGTGCGATGTACGCAAAGGCAAAACTGGCCCAAACGGCCAATATGGGAACAATATAGATGACGTAGACCGGAAAATCCATAAATAGGGTTGAAGGGTCAAAAATAGCCTATTTTTGCGGAAAGATTTTAGGAAAACATGGCAGGAAATTTTAAAATGTTGGCAAAGACCCTTTTTGGCTTTGAACCTCTTTTGGCCAAAGAGCTTCGGAACTTGGGAGCGGGAAATGTTGAGGAAGGTGTTCGCAATGTGTCTTTTGAGGGGGATACGGGGTTCATGTACAAGGCCAATCTGTGCCTTAGGACCGCATTGAAGATTTACAAACCTTTGCGAACTTTCAAGGTGTACAATGAGAAAGATCTGTATAAAGCAGTGTACGACATCAACTGGTCTTCCATATTTGGTCCGGACCAGACTTTTGCGGTGGATACCAACATGAACACCGAGATTTTCAACAACTCCATGTTTGTTTCGCTCAAGGCTAAGGATGCCATTGTGGACAAGTTCAGAAGGGTGGAACGTGAACGTCCCAACGTGAGTACCCAAGATCCCGATGTACGGATCCACATTCATATCCATGATAACACCTGTACCGTTTCTTTGGACAGTTCTGGAAACTCGTTGCATCAACGGGGTTATCGCATTTCGACCAACATAGCCCCCATTAACGAAGTGTTGGCGGCAGGCCTTTTGTTGAAGAGTGGATGGGATGGTCTTACCGACTTTTTGGATCCCATGTGCGGGAGTGGTACTTTTTTGATTGAAGCCGCCATGATTGCCTGTAATATCCCGGCCAACATCAATCGGGAATCCTATGCCTTTATGAACTGGAAGGATTATGATGCCGAACTGCACCAAAAAATTGTTGATGCCAGTTTGAACAAAGTCCGTGAGTTCCGTCATAAGATATTCGGTTATGACAAGGCGCCCTCTGCGGTTCGGAAAACCCAAGAGAATGTGGAGAATGCCAACCTCTCGGAATACATTACCGTGGAACGAAAGGATTTCTTTAGAACGGAAAAACCGGTAGATACAAAATTGCATATGGTCTTCAATCCTCCCTATGGCGAAAGGTTGCCCATAGAGGTGGATGAGTTTTATGCCAAAATAGGGGATACGCTAAAACAAGAATATCCGGGAACGGATGTCTGGATGATCACCTCCAATTTGGAGGCATTGAAATATGTAGGGCTAAGGCCTTCAAGAAAAATAAAAGCCTTTAACGGAAAATTGGAAGCGAGATTGGTGTACTATGAGATGTATGAAGGCAGTAAAAAGGCAAAATACAATAAAGAAGGTCAAGAAGCGTAAAAGGGGATTTTTCCACCTCAATTATAAATTGATTAACTTTACCATAACCATTGGCTTAGGTCTTTGTTAAGGAATAAGCTAATTGACTCAAAAGAATAGAAGGATTATTCTAGACTAACTCAATTCAATTACCAAAAGGAGCCTGATGATTCAGGCTTCTTTTTTTTACATGACCCTTTAAGGTTCTTGAACTTCGGTAGTGGGTTTCTTCTTGTTCGACTTTTTGTAGAGTGGAATGAAATAGGAAAGGGTGTAGTTATAGCTTACTCCAAAATTGCTACCATCGGTTACTTTGTTGAACCCAGGAATCCAAAGGTTGGGGAAGCGTTCATCCTCTTTGTTGGTGACCAAGAATCCCATACGGGCGCTCATACCAATAAAGATATTGGCAAAAAGCTCTGCTTTGACCCCTACCACAAATTCCAACCAAGAGGCACTAAGCCCATTATATTCCACATTGGGCTCCGAACCGGGTAAAAACCCAGGATTGTAGTAACGGTTGCTATCAAAAATTTGATAGTCGTTCAAGGTTTGGCTAAAACTGGCCACGGCATATCTTCCTCCAATGGTTATGGCATTGTTCATTCCAAACCAGTTTTCATAGGTGTTTATGTCAATCCCTGCTTTGATATAGCTCCCTGCGGTTTTGTAACTGTACAGGTCGGTACCGCCCAAATCCTCGTTTTGGGTTTTGGTTTCGTTCCCTAATTCGGCGGCCAAGTAAAGTTTTTGGGTAAGTCGATAGTCGCCCACCAGTTCCAGTCCGGTGTAGTCCTCATCCGCAAAGGAAAAAATAAGTCTACTGAGATCCGCACCGACACGCAAACCGTATTCCTGCTTATACTCCACAGTATCCTTGGCCTGAAGGTCTATAGGTTTACTCTGCCCAACAACCAGCAAGGGCAGTAGAATGATAAAAAGACTAATGGAATATCTTGACATGGACGTTGTTGGAATTTTCTATGTTCTGTTGGACAATACGGATGTCCTGAATCCAATTTTCGGCACTTTCAGGCAAGGTTACGGAAATACCTTCATAATTTATCACAAAGCCACAAGCTCTTGAGACAAAAGTCTCGTTTGTGGTATAGGAAACGGTCAATGTATCGATACTGCCAATTTCTTCCCCGGTTTCCCCATCATCTGCAGAGTTGGTGATAAAGGCAAATTGGGTACTGATGGCATCCCCACGAAGTGGAATGCCTATAGAGTCCAAATTATCGGAGCGGTCGGTAAAGGTGTTCACCGATTCATCCAAAATCACTTCCTTGATACGAAGGGAAGGAACTTCCTTGGTTGCGGTGGTATCCTCAATATCATAAAAACCAACGACGAGGAGTGGGGTATCGCCTTCCACACAAATATCATCCTTTTCACAAGAGGAAACATAAACGAGCATGGCGGTGATCAATGCAATGGGGAGAATTTTTTTCATTCCTGTATAAAGCAGATTTTTCATCAAAGATTATACCCGTTTTTCCAAAAGTACAACATTTTCAACGTGATGGGTCTGTGGGAACATATCCACCGGCTGAACTTTTACAACCTCATATTTTTCCTTCATCAATTCCAAGTCGCGCGCTTGGGTGGCACTGTTGCAGCTTACATATACAATCTTTTTTGGGGCCACTTGCAAAAGTTGCTCCACGACCAGTTTGTGCATTCCGTCCCTTGGCGGGTCCGTAATGATCACATCAGGATGGCCATGTTGTGCTATAAACTCTGAATTGAAGACATTTTTCATGTCTCCCACAAAGAATTCCACATTGGAAATTTGGTTGTGTGCCGCATTGGCTTTGGCATCTGCAATAGCTTCCGGAACAGACTCCACTCCAATCACCTTTTTGGCTTTTTTGGCCACAAACTGGGCAATGGTCCCGGTTCCGGTATATAGGTCGTAGACCAGTTCATTTCCGCTCAGGTTGGCAAAATCCCGGGTTACTTTATAGAGTTCGTAGGCTTGCTCCGAATTGGTCTGGTAAAAGGACTTTGCATTGATTTTAAATTGCAACCCTTCCATTTCCTCAAAGATGTGATCTCTGCCGGCAAAGCAAATGACCTCTTGGTCATAAATGGTATCGTTTTGTTTGGAATTGATGACGTAGAGTAGGGCGGTGATTTCCGGAAATTTTTGTTGGATGTGATTCAAAAGCAGTTCGCGTTGTTCCAAATCGTCCTCAAAAAATTGGAACAGCACCATGATTTCGCCAGTGGAAGCGGTTCTGATCATCATGGTTCGTAAAAGCCCTTCTTGCTTTCTTGGATTAAAAAAGGCCATATCATGTGCAACGGCAAAGCGTTTCACCTCCAATCGGATGGCATTGGAAGGATCTTCTTGCAGATGACATTTTTCAATATCCAAAATCTTGTCCCACATGCCTGGAATATGGAATCCGAGGGCATTTCTATGCTCAAAATCCGTGTTGGAATCAATTTCCTCTTGGGTGAGCCATCGGCTATTGGAAAAGGAAAATTCCATCTTGTTCCGATAGAAATACTGCTTTTTTGAACCTAGAATAGGGCTGATTTCGGGAAGTTCAAGATGGCCAATGCGCTTGAGGTTGTTTTCTACCTCCTTCTGTTTAAAATGGAGCTGGTGCTCATAGCCCATGTGCTGCCATTTGCACCCTCCGCAGACCCCAAAATGTTGGCATTGGGGAGTGGTTCGTTTATCGGAAAGTGTATGGAAATGGGTGGCCACCCCCTCAAAATACGCCTTTCGTTTTTTGGTGGTCATCACGTCCACCACATCACCGGGAACGGCATTGGACAAAAAAATCACCCGTCCGTCCGGGGCCTTGCCCACGGTTTTTCCCTTAGCTCCCGCATCAACTACTTCGACTTGTTGAAAGGTCTGTCGCCTACTTTTTCTACGCATGGGGCAAAAGTAACTTCTTTTTGGTATTTGGCATTGCCCGAGGTCTTAAATTGCCCCTAAACTTTGATTGTGAAATTGGATTTGTCAAGTGTATGTTTTGCGCAATAATTTGTAATTTGCGGGCACTTCAAGGGATGATTTCTCTCCCACGCTGCTTTTTCGAGTCTTCGAAAGAAAAAAGGTATTGTAGGAATGGTTGTTTTATAAATTTTAATTAGAACTAAAATGGCTGTTTTAGAGCATTTAACGTCGCAGCAAGCGATAGATTTGGAAAACAAGTACGGAGCCCATAACTACCATCCGCTCCCTGTGGTTTTGAGTAGGGGTGAGGGAGTCTATGTCTGGGATGTGGAAGGTAAAAAGTACTACGATTTTTTATCGGCCTACTCAGCAGTGAACCAAGGGCACTGCCACCCCAAGATCGTTGGGGCCATGGTGGAGCAGGCCAAGACCCTTACCTTGACCTCACGCGCCTTTTATAACGATATGTTGGGAAGGTTCGAGGAATATGCCACCTCTACCTTCGGTTTTGACAAGCTTTTGCCCATGAATACAGGGGCCGAAGCCGTGGAAACTGCCTTAAAGATTTGTAGGAGATGGGCGTATCAGAAAAAAGGTATCCCTGAGAACCAAGCCAAGATTGTGGTCTGTGAGAACAATTTTCATGGAAGGACAACGACCATTATCTCCTTCTCCAACGACCCTGTGGCCAATACGGATTATGGACCTTATACGGAGGGATTCATAAAAATTGAATACGATAACCTGACCGCATTGGAAAACACCTTGAAAAGCAATCCGCATGTGGCGGGCTTTTTGGTGGAACCCATTCAAGGGGAAGCAGGGGTTTATGTACCCTCCGAAGGCTATTTGGCCGCTGCCAAAAGCCTTTGCGAAGAGCACAACGTCCTTTTTATAGCTGATGAGGTGCAAACGGGTATTGCGCGTACCGGGAAACTTTTGGCGGTGGACCATGAAAATGTAAAACCCGATATCTTGATTTTGGGCAAAGCCCTATCAGGAGGTGCCTATCCGGTTTCGGCTGTTTTGGCCAATGATGATATCATGGAAGTGATTACCCCGGGAAGCCACGGAAGTACTTTTGGGGGCAATCCGGTTGCTGCTGCAGTGGGCATGGCCGCTTTGGAGGTAATCAAAGAGGAGGGGCTGGCCCAGAACGCAGAGGAATTGGGAGCGTTGTTCCGGGAAGAACTCAACAAGTTTATCCCCACTTCGGATTTAGTGGTGAAGGTTCGTGGAAAAGGACTTTTGAATGCTATTTTGATCAACGATACCGAAGAAAGCTCCACCGCTTGGGACTTATGCATGGCCCTTAAGGAAAATGGTCTTTTGGCCAAACCCACCCACGGAAATATCATACGGTTTGCACCACCTTTGGTGATGAACCGGGAACAATTGATGGAATGTGTTTCCATCATTATAAAAACGTTCAAGGGGTTTAAAAAGTAAACTAGGATCAAGAAACTGCGGATTCCAACAATTCCATGGTCATTTCAGTGGCATTGAATGCCGCTTGGATACCCACGGGAACTGTAAAGTTATTGGGAACATGCCCAAAGCTCATACCATAGGCTGCGGGCAATCCTATTGGGGCTATTCGGTCCATGATGACTTCCTTAAGGGTGAAATTGTCGGTTTTCTTTTCCCGATCACAGCCTTTGCATACCCCAAAAACAATTCCCTTGGCCTTTGAAAAGGTTGGGCCTTCAATGAGTTGGGTGAGCATACGATCTATACGGTAGGGAGCTTCTTCCACATCTTCCAAGAAAACGAGTTTGTCCGTAAAGTCAATTTCGTGTGGAGTTCCTACCAATGCATTGACCAGGGTAAGGCTTCCCCCTGCCAATTCACCTTGACAAGTACCAGGTGTAATGGTATATCGTTCGTACTCACTATTGTCCAGAAATTCGGAGTCTTTCAGCTTTACATTTTCTATGACCTGGGAATCCTTTCCCTTCATCAATACCTTTCGGAAGTATTTTTGACTATACGAATCGTCTATAGTGCTGCCTACAGGTCCGTGAAAGCAAATCAATCCGGTTTCCTTGTATATGCCCTGGATCAATGCGGTAATGTCACTAAAACCGATCAAGGCTTTAGGGTTGTTTCGGATAATGTCGTAATCCAAGTGATTAAGGATTCGGGTGCACCCATACCCGCCCCGGGCACACAGAATACCATCTATTTCTGGGTTGGCGAACATTTCGTGCAGGTCTTTTACCCGCTCTTCATCCGTATTGCTGAAATATCCATAATTTCCCAAAATTCTCGTAGTATGATAGGTTTTGAAACCCATCTCTTGTAGCGTGTCCAGTGCTCTTTGCAATACTTCGGGCTTTATGGCATAACCTGGTGCCACCAAACCTATGGTATCCCCTTTCCGTAGTTTTTTGGGTTTGATCTTGGATGGAAGGATAGGTTGATTTTCATTTCCCATTCCGATTTTGGGCAGTAGTAATGTGGCCCCCATGGCAGAGGCCGATTTTAAGAAATTTCTTCTTTTGGACATGTGTTCAGATTAAAGTATACAAGAAACCTTGGCATGGCCAAGGATGTGCCATAAAAATAAACGGAAAGTATGATTTTACCAACTATTTGCCCCGGCGCTCTATGCGACGAAGCTGTCTTTGGATTTTCTTGATGGCCGATTCAATGGATCTTTCTGGTTCTATAATGTTGTATTCGCCCCAAAAGTCAGGGTCGGAAAAACCAATGGCCTCATCACTTAGGATGATGGATTTTCTAATTCGCTCACGGTTTTTGGGCAATTTCCCGGTAATATTGGGTTCCCAGTCCGTAACGGCCATTTCCGCGGTCATGCTGTACACGGAATTGAACAGACGGTCTTCCCAATCCACTTTAAACTCCAGTATAACACTACTGTATCCATAATACCATTTCCCGTTTTTTTCACGATAATCAACCCGGTAAGATACCTCGGTGGGCCAGACATCAACACCTACGGGTTTTCTTCGGACAAAAAGCTGGGAGGCCAAATCCCTGTCAGTAATGTTCAGGGAATAGGTGGCACTGGTCAAGGTTTTATTTTCCACATCAATAAAAAGCTCCCCATGGTACAAAGGGTCCAAAATGGTTTCCCGTTGGTCGAATTTGATGACATAGATCAAACGGTCATTGATTCTAGTGGATCGGTCAAATGAGAATTTATAATTTGAGATGGAGCCATCGTCGAAAAGAAATTCGGGATATTTCATGATATCCACATACAAGGCGTTGTACGGCCCTCCCTGAAGTTTTAATGCAACCGTGTCCAGTTTGCTGTAATCTGTACTTTTTCTGGCCTTGTAGAGTTCAACGGCGTCTTTTCGAATAGAGTTGTAGGGCGATTTGTATACACTGACAACAGCTTCGGAAAGGGATACATTTTTTCGGCGTTTGCGTATGGTCTCCCTGTAAAATGCGGTCATCAATGTGGGGTCGTCAAAATAATTTTCGTTTTTTCTGGCCAAGGTTTCCTTGACCAGGGCAGTGGCATCCTTAGGGGCATTGATATTGATTTCGGAAAGCTCGGTTATCGAAATCAGCAATGAAATCTTGTTCTTTTCAGGGTCAAGGGTGGAGAGGGGTAGGGTCTTGCTCTTGTACCCCAAAAAAGATACAATGACATTGGCGTTGGTAATATCTTTGGGAACCTTCAGTAAAAAGTTTCCCTCCGTATTGGTAATGGTACTGATGTTGGTGCCTTCCACGGAAAGTGTGGCAAATACCAAAGGCCGGTTGGTGGATTCATCGACCACCTCGCCCTGATACTGATTGAAATCGACTGAAGGGTCATCCTGAAAAGCCACTGCCTTTGAAGGAGTCAATAACACGCAGGCCCATAGTAAAACCATTCCTGACATGATGATTTTTCCTTTGGAAAGAACATTGTTGAAGTGTTGGGAAGCCATACCTATTTACCTAAAGATTTACTTTTAAAGGTACAAAATTTTGAAATCCCATTACTGATGGAAAATCTTAAAATAATAGACTTTTTAGTTTGATAATCAGGTAAAAAGGAGCTTAGTCTACCATAAAAAGGGCGTTGGCGAAGAATAACTTTCCGTTCTCCCAAAATCCTCGGAAAAGGGGATTGTCAACCATATACACCACCTGGCCCCTGCCAAAGTTCTCCACACCGTACACCAAAGATTCCCCTATGCTCTCTTGGGCTATGCTTCCCGCGAATCCAGAAAACGGTTTGGTGGAACGGTCAATGTAAACGGCATTACCATTCTTCAAATAGTTATAACCTGCATTGCCCAATTTTAAGGTAAAATAGTCATTGCCATAGCCATAGGCCAAAGGATGGGTGTTGTCTACCTTGGTCTTGAAAATGGCTCCTGTGATAGCCGTTTTGATCCGTTCCCTTTCCATATTCTTATGGGGGCTGGGTCTATTTCCCGTGGAGTCGCCCTCAACTTCCTTTTTGGCAATGCCAAATCCATCCTCTCCGTCAATAGCGTCAATGGCTCCTCCCATGGCAATGAGTTTTCCTCCTTTTCTTACCCAGTCGCGAAGCCTTTTAAGCTGCTTTCCATTGAAATGATCGTTGTACCGTCCACTAGGTAAGATCAAAATATGGTACTCATCCAAATCCACCGTTGCGGCATAAGAGTCATCAATTACCGTTAATGGATAGTGCAATTGTTGTTCAAAGAAATGCCAGATTTCCCCAAAACGAAGGGTAGAGGTGGGGCCTCCGGACAAAATGGCGACCTTGGGTTTGGAGATCATGGTAACATATCCCGAACCAAAATCCTTGCCCGAGTCCACAAAACCCGTTTGGGCTGGGGTAAAGTCCATATGGTGTTTGGAAACCACATCCATTAAGGAAGCGTAGAAATCAGATTGGTGCTCATTGTCCCCTTTGGTGACAATCAAAGTACCCCGATCATAGGATTTTCCTTCCATGGTAAAAGGATGGTCCGCTTTCCTTACACGGATGCCTCGGGTCAAAAGCTCGGCCAAAAAACGGGCGTCCTTCATGCTGTTCCAATCAAAAAGATAGGCATAGGCCTGGTCATTGGGTTTTCCAACGGATGAGCTCACCACAGCATCTTGGGCTTGGCTGGCCGGAGTGGCATTGACCAAGGCAGTGGATGCAATGGCATCCAATCCATAGGCATAGGGCAAGGACCACGCAGTGATATCATAGGTAAGCGAATCGCTGAGTTTGGCGTTGGGTTCAAACAATACTTTGACCAAGGTGCCCTTGGTTTGATTGGTTGAAACAACCAAACTGTTCGCAGAGGTTGACATACTTCCATTGCTTCCGGTATTGTAGTTAAAACCTTTGACCGAACTATTGGAAGGATGGCCATATGCGATCTTGTGCTTGTCCAACAACGCTCTCAAGGCATCAATTTTGTCCTTGTTTCCATTGAGGACATAACTTTTGTACTTGAAATTCTGATTTTGATAGAATTTTTGGAACTCGGTATTCAGTTTTTCGGCATTTTGCGAAGAAACCTCCACGGTGGAAAGTCCTGTGGTAAAGTGGTGGGCAATACGGTCTTTTAGGGTAAGGGTATCCCCAATGCGGGTAATAATGCCCAGCCCGGCACGGCCACTGCCTCCTTGTTCATAGGTCATACCAATGGCGCCATTGTAGGTGGGATAGGTGTCCCCATAACTTGGATAAAAAAGGTCGAAAACCTCCTTGGTAAAGTAAAACCATCCATTGGCATCGAAATATTTGGCATGGTTTCGCCCCAAAATGGTTTGAAAATTCCGTTGAAAGTCGGTGATCACTTCATGATAGGGTTCAGCCGCCGGAGCAAAATAGTAAGGGTTGTCCACTCCTTGTTCGTGAAAATCCACATGAACGTGGGGCAGCCATTCATTGTAAACTTTTATACGTTGCTGACTTTCAACCTGTGTCAACCAGGCCCAATCACGGTTCAAATCGAACATATAGTGGTTGCTTCGTCCATTCCACCAACCTTCATGATGCTCCTTACTATTGGGATCTACTTGGTTTGGTGTGTTCTTATATTGATTGTACCAATTGCTGTATCGATCACGACCATCCGGGTTGATACATGGGTCCATGATTACCACAGTGTTTTCCAGATAAGCACTTTTGGCGGTCAAAAGCTCATAAATGGTCTTCATGGAAGCCTCCGTGCTTACACTTTCATTACCATGGACATTATAGCTCAACCAAACAATGGCCTTGGAGTTGCTGCCCGAGCCTTGGGTACTCTTTAAGTGTTCCTGTCTAATGGATTCCAAATTGGCCATGTTCTGGGCCGAAGAGACATAGACCAACAATAAGGGTCTTCGCTCATTGGTTTGACCATAAACGGTGAGTTTTACCCTATCCGGGGCCTCATTGGCCAAATATTCATAATAATCCACCACTTCGTGGTGACGGGTAAATTCCGTACCCAGTTCATACCCCAAAAATTCCGAAGGGGATTTTAGTTGTTGGGCCGTTACGGAAAAAGTGAATAGTACAGTGAGGGAAAATAAAAATCTTGTCATGTAAGGGTCAATTAGTCGTAACCAAATCTAACAATAAATTGATTGGCAGTCCTATTTTTTTGTTCAGCTGGGGATTTGAAGGGTCAAAAAATGTAATTAACGTATTTTTAGGATGAGAAAAAAAGAAGAGGGCTATCTTTGATCACCTCATTTCAGTTTTAATGGAAGTAGATTGTATACCCTTTAAGGAAACCGGTTATTTCTCCAAGCTCATTTGTGATTATTTGGACCAACGGAAAGACTTGCAGCCATTTTATAACCGATTCCCCCTACCGGAAAATTTTGCGGAACAAATCAAGGAAAAGGAGGCAAATTATGCTTCTGCCCATAGGGCAACCTTGGTACAATCCCTACGCAAACAGTATAAGGGCATCACAATTTCTGAACATACCGAAGCAAACTTGACCGCGTTGAACGCGAAAAATACGTTTACCGTGGTGACCGGGCATCAGCTGAACCTGTTTACGGGACCTTTGTATTTTTTGTACAAGATTGTCTCCACCATTAATCTGACCAAGGAATTGGGTCGGTTATATCCCGATCATCAATTTGTCCCGGTGTATTGGATGGCCACGGAGGACCATGATTTTGATGAGATCAATTATTTCAACCTGAACGGAAAAAAGGTACAATGGAACCGCTCCGCTTCCGGGGCCGTGGGTATGTTGGATACCAAGGGCTTGGATGTGGTCTTTGAAACCGTATCGGCGGAATTGGGGAAAACAGGAAATGCGGAAAGCTTGAAGGCTCTTTTCAAACAGGCATATTTGGAGCATTCCAATTTAACAGAGGCCACCCGCTATTTGGTGAACGAACTTTTCGGGGAACATGGTTTGGTGATTGTTGATGGGGATGATATTGCCTTGAAGAGGTTACTGGTTCCCTATGCGGAAAAAGATATTTTTGAACAGATTCCCTTTCAAAAGGTAACCGAATCAATTGGGGCCTTGGAGCAAGTTTCCCCGGACTATAAGGTACAGGTGAACCCGAGGGAAATCAATTATTTTTATCTCAAGGAAGGACTCCGCGAGCGAATTGTGGAAGAAGGAGGCACGTATCAAGTGCTGAATACCGACTTAAAGTTTTCGGAACAAGAACTGCGTGAGGAGCTGTATGCACACCCGGAACGGTTTTCTCCCAATGTAATCGCAAGACCCTTATACCAAGAAGTAATATTGCCCAATCTCACCTATATTGGAGGAGGAGGCGAATTGGCCTACTGGTTGGAATTGAAATCCTACTTCAATGCCATGGATATCACTTTTCCCATGTTGTTGCTTCGCAACTCGGCCTTGGTCATCACAGAAAAGCAGGCTGAAAAGATAGAAAGGTTGAATCTGAAAGTGGCCCACCTTTTTCTAAAACAGAATACGTTCATCAACAAGAAAATCAGGGAAATCTCCAATATTGATATTGACTTTTCCCCACAGAAAAAATACTTGGAGGAGCAGTTCAAACACCTTTACGAGTTGGCAGCTGAAACCGACAAAAGTTTCTTGGGAGCTGTAAAGGCCCAGGAGGTCAAGCAGAAAAAAGGGTTGGACGCCCTGGAAAAAAGACTGCTAAAGGCACAAAAACGAAAATTGAAAGATCAGGTCATACGCATGACTGATATTCAAAACGAGCTTTTTCCGAATAAGTCCCTACAGGAGCGGCAGCTTAATTTTTCTGAACTCTATCTGGAACTAGGTAAGGGTCTCATACCAAGCCTTTTGGATTCTCTTGATCCATTTTCTGGAGCATTTTCAATTTTGAAATACTAGTAGTTCTCAGGAGGGATTTAGGAATTAGTAAAAAAATCAAATAGAAAGTAGGGTATTTTTCTTGGTAGTTGTTCTACTATTGAAAATTGCTATGAAGATTTAAATAATGAGTTGGTTAACTCATATGTTTAGGTTGGTTTTGATTTTATTGAAAAGCCCCGGAGTGGTTCCCGGGGCTTTTTGCTTTTTCTATATTTTATATTTCTGTCAGAACAAGTCTGCAAAATGCGACTTTATCTCAAACAAGGTCGCTTCTTTCATCGTGTCAAACCTCAGGTCGGCATGGCCCACACGGTCCTTTGGTCCAATACCTACGCTATGGAACCCTCCCGTTTTGGCGGCATCAATGCCCTTTTCGGCGTCTTCCACCACGATGCAATTGTTGGGCGGCAGCTGAAGTTTTTCCGAGGCATAGAGGAAAATATCGGGTTCCGGCTTGCTCTTGGATACGCTGTTACCATCACCGATCACATCAAAATAGGGCATGGCGTTCAATTGCTGCAAAACTTTAAGGGCATTTTTGCTGGCACTGCCCAAGGCAACACTAAAACCCTCCGTGCGCAGATGTGTCAATAACTCCCTCGCCCCGGGTAAATAATCCTCGGGGGTCATTTGGTCCAGACTGGCTACGTAAATGTCATTCTTTTTAGTGGCTAGGTCAACAATGGTTTTCTCGTCCAATGAGACCTTGTTGTGGTCCATAATGACTTTGATGGAATCCATCCGCGATATTCCGCGAAGCTTCTCGTTGACCTCGCGATCAAACTCCCAGCCCATTTCATCGGCCAGTTTTTTCCAGGCTTCAAAATGTAGCTCGGCAGTGTCGGTAATCACGCCATCCAAATCGAAAATGAATCCTTTGATCATGGTTTGGGTTATTTAGCAACCGCAAATAAATGACTAAAAATGTTAAGAAAAAAACTACAAAACGTTATGTTCATTTCAAAAGATACTGAATTTTTGAAGGGCAACGGGTTTGAATTTTAAAAATGGATATGCACTTTCCTGAAAACCGGTGACAAAGGTTTGGCTCTGCATAACTTTTGAAAAGTTGTCATAAATATCCTTTAAAAGATCCTTTTCCAAAAAAACCAAATTGCTATTTTTGCCCATGCATAACAACGTACTCATCCTAGACTTTGGTTCCCAGTACACACAATTGATCGCAAGACGCGTAAGGGAACTCAACATTTACTCAGAAATAAAACCCTATAACAAGCTTCCCGAGGATTTATCGGAATATAAGGCGGTTATCCTATCAGGGTCTCCATCATCCGTGAGGGCAGAGAATGCCCCACACCCGGATTTGTCGGAGATCAAGGGCAAAAAACCCTTATTGGGCATCTGTTATGGGGCCCAATACCTGTCCCATTTCAATGGAGGCAATGTGGCGCCTTCCGCTACGCGGGAGTATGGCCGGGCCAATCTTTCGTTTGTAAAGAACGGGGAAGCCTTTTTGGAAGGTCTGGGAGAAGGAAGCCAAGTGTGGATGAGCCATAGTGATACCATTAAGGAGCTCCCTGAAGGAGCTGTTAGATTGGCCAGTACCCATGATGTGGAGAATGCCGCTTATAAAATTGAAGGGGAGAACACCTACGGGATTCAATTTCATCCTGAGGTGTACCATACCACCGATGGGGCCAAACTTTTGGAGAATTTTTTGGTGAACATCGCCGGATTGAAGCAAGATTGGACACCAGATGCCTTTGTGGAAACCACCGTGGAGGAACTAAAGAAAGAAATAGGGGACGAAAAGGTAATTCTTGGACTTTCCGGAGGTGTGGATTCCAGTGTGGCGGCCATGTTGCTGCACAAAGCTATTGGAAGTCATCTCCATTGCATTTTTGTGAACAACGGATTGTTGCGGAAAAATGAGTTCGAAAGTGTATTGGATCAATATGAGCACATGGGGCTCAATGTGAAGGGAGTTGATGCTTCGGCACGCTTTTTGGACGCGTTGAAAGGAGAATCGGACCCAGAGAAGAAACGAAAGATCATTGGAAGGGTCTTTATTGAGGTCTTTGATGACGAATCCCACAAAGTGGAAAATGCAAAATGGTTGGCCCAAGGTACCATTTACCCCGATCGGATAGAATCCGTTTCGGCCAGTGGTGGGCCCTCCGCGGTCATTAAAAGTCACCATAATGTTGGTGGATTGCCCGATTATATGAAATTGAAGATTGTGGAACCCTTGAAAATGTTGTTCAAGGATGAGGTAAGAAGAGTGGGGGCAAGCATGGGCATGGAAGATTTCATTTTGGGTAGACATCCCTTCCCTGGTCCCGGATTGGGAATCCGTATCTTGGGGGATATCACCGCCGAGAAAGTGGCCATTTTACAGGAAGTGGATGCCATTTTTATTGATGGATTGAAAAAATGGGGACTTTATGATAAGGTCTGGCAGGCCGGAGCCATGCTTTTGCCCGTAGATAGTGTAGGGGTTATGGGAGATGAACGTACCTATGAAAAATGTGTGGCCCTGCGAGCGGTGGAAAGTACCGATGGAATGACGGCAGATTGGGTGAATTTACCCTATGAATTTTTACAAAAGACCTCAAATGATATAATAAATAAGGTCAAGGGCGTTAATAGAGTAGTGTACGACATTAGCTCTAAGCCACCTGCAACTATAGAATGGGAATGAAAAAATATATCTTACAATTGGGCTTGGCGGTCATTTTTATGACCTCTTTCCAAGCTTTCGCGCAAGAATATGCAACACACGCCGTAAAGGAGGGAGAGACCTTACAGAGTATCTCCCAACAGTATAGGGTTACGCCTTATAGCATTTTACAGGCCAATAAAGAAATCAAAAGTGCTTCCGATGTAAAACCGAATATCATTTTGGTGATACCATTGAAGGGTCCTATTGTTCAAAAAGAGAAACCCAAGGAAGAGGAACAGGAAGAAATTAAACCCATAGGGTTTACCCGCCACCGGGTACGAAGAAAGGAAACCCTTTTTGGACTCACGCAGAAATACGAGATCACCGAAGAGCAATTGAAACGCTATAACCGTGAATTGTATTCTGAGCCCCTACAAAAAGGAATGGTGCTACAGATTCCCCAATTCCCTGAGGTGGACCCGGAAGATGAACGCGAATTGGATTTTGAAACCTATACCGTTCAGCCCAAAGAGACCCGATGGAGTATTGCCCATAAGTATGGAATCACTGTAGACAGTTTATTGGTTTTGAATCCAGATCTCAGCAAGACTTCCAATTACTTGGCCGCTGGGCAAGAATTAAAGTTGCCCCGCCCCAAAGGAGATAGCCTAAAGGAACAACAAGTGGAACTTTTTACTTCCTATACCGTACCTCCCAAAATGACCCTATACAGTTTGGGCAAGGAATATGGAGTTCCTTCGGACTCCATAGTCAAATTGAACCCAGAGATCATGGCGCAAGGTGGGTTAAAAGAAGGAATGGTAATTCGTCTTCCCAAAAAACGTGATACTTCTGGGGAGGTAAACACGGATAATTTCATTTTTTATGAGGTAAAACCCAAGCAGAACATTTTTAGACTGACCCAAAACCTAAAGATTTCCCGTGAGGAGCTTTTTCGTCTGAACCCAGATCTGGAGAACGGCCTTAAGGCCGGAATGGTTCTTAAATTGCCCAAGGAAAGAGCGGAAGGGCTACAAGTGAAAAATGCACTGGTATTGGATAAGGTGAATCTGGTGGACAGTATCAATCTTGAAAATAAGCCCAAAGTGGTCTTTATGTTGCCGTTCAGGTTAGATCGTATCGACCTTAATGATACAAAAAAGACCCAAAGTCAGATTGCTACAAGAAGGGATTTGGCGCTAAGCCTTGGATTTTACTCGGGAGCCTTGGTTGCCTTGGATTCCATTAAAAAGCTGGGGGTTTCGGTGGATGTGAAAACCTATGATACCGAACTGAGCCAGGCCAAGGTGAAGGAAATCCTTTTTAGGGAGAACCTGCAAGGCGTAAATGCCATTATAGGGCCAGTGGCTGCTGGTGCCCTGAACGAAGTTGCCGTTGTGGCCGCTTCCAAGAACATACCGGTAATTGCCCCAGTGGCTTCGGATAGTGAGTTGAGCCATAGCAATGTGTTCTTTTCGGTGCCTAGGGAGCAAATACTTCGTGAGAAGATGCTTTCCTACATGAAAAAAATCTACAATAATGAGAATGTGATCATTATTGCGGATGCAGAACATCAGGTAGCCCATGATTCTATTTTGAGCAAGTTTCCAGCGGCCCAGATTGCAAAAATCATCGACAATAAATCCTTGCATTTAGATCGGTTTCTATTAAAATTATCTGAAACCAAGGAAAACTGGGTGTTTTTGGAAACCGACCAGCCCAATATGATTTCCAGTGTGACCTCCATTTTGAACTCGGCCATTACGGAAGACGTTAAGGTGCGTATGTTCACCACGAGCTATAACAATAATGCTTATGAGGACGATGCCGTGTCCAACACCCATTTGTCCAACCTAAGGTTTACTTACCCCTCATTTTATAGGGAAGCAGGGAACGATTTCTTTACCAAGGCGTATCAGAAACGATACAATGGTTTACGACCCGATCGGTATGCGGTCCGTGGGTTTGATGTGACCTATGATGTGTTGTTGAAACTGGCGCACAAGAACAATCTTTTTGAAACCTCCAAGATCATAGGCCAGACAGAATATACAGGGAATAGTTTTGATTATATCAATGATTGGTCGTCTGGGTATTTTAACAGGGCCTGTTATATCATGGAGTATGATAATCTACAAATCAAAGAAGTAAAACAGGATGACCTCAAAAGTAACCTATAACGGCAACCTCAGGACCACCTGCGTCCATATACGGTCTGGCAATGAGTATATCACCGATGCTCCTGTTGACAACAACGGGAAGGGAGAGGCTTTTTCACCCACGGATACCGTGGCCACGGGATTGGCCAATTGCATGATGACCATGATGGGCATCAAGGCCAGGGATTTGGAGGTGGATTTAACAGGTTCCACTGCTGAGGTGACCAAGCATATGGCTGCCAATCCAAGACGGATCTCAAAGATTGAGGTGAAATTGGAGCTGCCGGCCCATGTTTCGGAAAAGCATCGGAAAATATTGGTGCATACGGCCAATACATGCCCTGTGCATTACAGTCTGCATCCCGATATTGAACGTGTAATCGATTTTCATTGGGTAAAATAACGACCATAGGATGTTTGTTGCTCCTTGGTTTTTTGGGTTCTGCACAGGAAATTGAGGAAGGGGTCCCTTGGGATGCCGGCAAACGTTTGGTTTGGGCCGATTTTAAGGGGAAAGTGCCCCCTGCAGCCGTACCTGCCGCCACAACGGCCAGTGGGATCAGTTATACCTACTCCGCGAATTTGATGTACCATGAGGTGAAACTGGATTATGAGGTGACCGCCTATTTCTATCCCAATGAATCATGGTATAAGAAACCATTGGCCAACGATACCATTTTGAGCCACGAACAGTTGCATTTTGATATTGCCGAGCTCTTTGCACGTAAGATGCGCAACCGATTGGACCGTACTTCCTTCTCGGACAATGTAAAGGCCGAGGTTCGGGAAATCTACCAAGAGATTTTACAGGAACTCCAAGAATTTCAGGAAGCCTACGATTGGGAGACCAACTTTTCCCGAAACGTTGAAAAGCAGTTGGAGTGGAACGCTAAAATTGCCAAGGAACTTCAGGCAGTGGAATAATTTCCCAACGAGGATTCGCGTATTTTCCGAAGGAAAATGTATCGAGAACTTGTTTCCAATTCTCGATACGATTTTTTCCGTTGCACGTCAAAAATCACTCGAACCGACGAGCAAACGCCATGTTTTATTTCTTGTATTTATCGATGAACTTTTGGTCCAGTTCCTCGGAATCCTTGTACTTCACCCGAAGGGCCTTTAATTCTTCCTTCAATTCCTCCCGAATTTCAGCATAGGCAGGGTCATCATACACATTTTGCATTTCGTGGGGGTCTTTGGCAAGGTCGTACAGCTCCCATTCGTCCACATCATGATAGAAATGAATCAACTTATATTGCTTGTTGGCCATACCATAATGCCTTTTTACGGCGTGTTCTGCAGGATATTCGTAATAATGGTAATACACATTTTCCCTATCCCACTGTTCCAAATTTCCGGTCAAGATGGGCATTAGGCTTTCCCCTTGCATATCATCCGGAATAGCGGCACCGGCAGCTTCCAAGAAGGTTTGGGCAAAATCCAGGTTTTGGACCATTTCATCACTGGTGATACCCGGTTTTATGGTGTTGGGCCACCGAATCAATAGGGGCGTTCCAAAGGATTCTTGGTACATGAATCGCTTATCGAACCATCCGTGCTCGCCCAAGTAAAATCCTTGGTCCGAGGTATAGACCACCAAGGTATTGTCGGCCAAATTGGTTTCATCCAAATAGTCCAAAACCCGACCCACATTATCATCCACGGAGGCAATGGTGGCCAGATAATCCTGCATATAGCGTTGGTATTTCCAGCGGGTCTTTTCGGTATCGTCCATATTTGGCCACTTGGCCTTGAAATCTTCGGCAATGGCATCCAGAATGGGAAGGTACTCCGCTTGTTGTTCCTCGGTGAGGCGTGCCACTTCCCCACGACTGAAAAGCGGTCCGTTCCTAGGGTCGGTGTTCATGCCCAGCTCATCGGCAAGCTCGGGATAGACCTTGCAATCGTAGCTGAGGAGCATGTGTTTAAAGATGTTCATCTCGGCGGTACGTGCCGCGGTGCCCCTTCCGGAATAATCATCAAAAAGGGAGGCAGGTTCGGGAATTTCCTTTTCCAGATAGGCCTTGAACTTATCCGCTTTGGGCCACCACGGGCGGTGTGGAGCCTTGTGCAGGTACATCATCAAAAACGGTTTTTCAGGGTCCCGTTTTTGGTCCAGCCACTCCAAGGTCATGTCGGTGATGATATCCGAAGCATAACCCATTTTACGGATGGTATCGCCCTTGGGCGTGATAAAATCCGGATTCATGTAGCGCCCCTGCCCGGGCACGATCATAAACTCATCAAAACCCTTGGGGCTGTTGCCAAAATGCAACTTGCCGAACATGGCTGTTTGGTAGCCCGCCTTTTGCAACAACTGCGGAAAAGTGACCTGCGCGGTATCAAAAGGGGAGATGTTGTCTATTTTTCCATTGATGTGGGTATGCTTCCCGGTCAAAATAGTGGCCCGCGAAGGCGCGCAGATGGAGTTGGTGACCGAGGCATTGGTGAACAACATCCCTTCCTTGGCCAAGCGGTCTATGTTGGGGGTCTGTATCAAGGTGGTGTCATAGGCGCTGATGGCTTGGTAGGCATGGTCATCGCTCATGATAAATAGGATGTTGGGCCGTGCCTTGGTGGTTTCTACTTGTTCTTTTGGGGTGTCCTTACATCCAATAAGGAAGGAGATAAGAAGAAGGGGTAACATAAATACAGGTTTAGACCTCATGGTGTTGGATAGGTTTGAAAATTTAAAGGTAGCAAATTCATTTTGTGAATGTATTTGTGGACTTTAGTAGAATGGGTTACGTGTTTTTGAAAATTACCTTTACGGTTAATTATTTTCTAAAGAATTTTCAGCTTTAAACTGAAGAAGGCACTTCGCAGCTGTCAGTATCTCAAGTAGTTTTTCTTTCCTTAATCAATTTAGTAAGTTTTTTTAGCCTTATTTGGTCAACTTTTGCCCAATCTACTTTATCGGATTCCAAAGCATTAAATTTTTTTATACCTCGATATATGGGTAAAATAATAGACTCGTAATCCCCTGCTAATTCATAAACCGGATTTCGATACTCTGTTATATCTTCACTTTTTGAAATTAGAATGCTGATGTCTCTTGTTCTTGGCCTAAATTCGAATATGTAGTATTGAGGTTCCAAATTCCAAATTATTTCAGACTCAATTCCGTTGAGAGCCAAAATCAAGGAACTGCATAGTTTATTTATTGGGTTTTCTGGAATATTTGAAGCGGAAAAGTTCAATTCAAAATCCCCAAACTTTAATTCAGTCGGAAGCCATCCATTTTCAGGATTTCCAAATACTAGCTTCAATTTCTTTACTTCTGTCAAACTATAGGTAAATTATATTAAGCTGAGAGCATACCATTAAGCTCCTAAAATAAGCATATTTGGTGTCCTCTCTGAAAGGATTATTAGAAGTCAACCAAATCACTGACTTTCATGTCGAAGGCTTCAGCAATTGATTTTAAGGTGCATATAGTGGTATTGATACTTCCTTTTTCAATGGAGTTTATTTGACTTCGAGAAACGCTTGATTCGTAGGAGAGGTCGTAGGTAGAGATGCCCTTTTCTGTTCTGATTTTCTTGATTCTTTTACCAAGAGCTTTCAGGTATTTTTCATCTCGAATTTTAGTCATAAGTCTAAAGTCACATATTTTGATTAGATTTATAGACCTATATATCGTACTGCTTATGCTGAATAAAAATCAATTGGATGAATTGTCCCAAATAATCGAAGACCAATACGGCAAACCCGAAGTTTTGGCAAACTGGTTAGATCTTGCAGTAGAAATGCTGTTTTATGTGGAAGAAGACACCTTTTCTAGGGTGGAATTGCAGGAAGTGGCTACGGCGCTTATGGGATTGGTCAGGGTCTTGAGGGGGAGGTGAAATTTTATGACTTTATTATGCCCTAGATGGAAGTTTTTCAAACTAAGGATAGTTTGCTTTTTAATTCATTCCAAAATTTGTTATGAATTTCTTCATTCCCTTTCTTCAATTCAAATATAATTTGGGAAACATTGAAATATTCGGAATCTACTAGCCATTTAGCCCCTTTATTATAATTGGTTATGTTTCTCGCTATATTTTTGAATGGTTTTATCTCATTCCACTTAAACAAATATTCATTGTTGTTACCATACTTTTTTTCAAAGTATGGGATGACTTGATTGAATAGCTTTTTTTCGGCTTCCTTAGTAAATGCAATACGTAAAAAGCTATGAAGTTTTCTTTTATAGATTGAATCATTGCCCTTTTTGGAAAATATCGGTCTCACGTTATCGCTCTGACTTATCGCAAGAAGATGTTTGACAATACTTCTATCAATATTGTCCAATTCAATTTCCTCATTAAGGCATTGGGCATAAAACTTCTTTGATGACTCATTCAAATATATTCTATTCAATGTCATATATCGCACCGTAAAAACCCATCTTTCAAGGCAGCGATCTTATCTTCCCAAGTGGTCAGGAATTCTTGGGCCACATAGCCTGTAAACCCGGTTTCATGGATGGCCTTGATAATGGCGGGGTAGTAGAGCTCTTGGGTCTCATCGATCTCGTTACGGCCGGGAACCCCTGCCGTGTGGTAGTGTCCAAAATAGGGATGGTAGTTGCGTATGCTGCGGATAATGTCACCCTCTTGGATCTGCATATGATAAATATCGAACAACAACTTAAAGTTGTCGCTGCCCAAGTGCTTGCAGAGTTCCACGCCCCAAAGGGAGTTGTCGCACATATAATCCTTATGGTCCACCTGGTTGAACAGCTCCATCTGGATGACTACCCCGTGCTCTTCGGCCAAAGGGATGATCTGTGACAGTCCGTCCACACAGTTTTGCAGTCCCACATAATCGTTCATGCCCCTGCGGTTGCCACTAAAACAGATGAGGTTGGTGTAACCGGCCTCGGCCACCTTGGGAATCATCTCCGTATAATTTTTAATGAGCTGCTCGTGGTATTTGGGGTCGTTCCACCCTTCGGTAAGGCTTATCTCTGCCCCGTTGCACATGGAGCAGTGGATGTCGTATTTTTTCAATAAGGGCCAATCCTTGGGACCGATCAAGTCAACAGCCTTGATGCCCAAACTGTTCAGGGTCTTTAGAAAATCCTCCAAGGGAATATCGGAAAAACACCAGTGGCACACACTGTGGTTGATGTTGTTCTTCAGTTTGAATTCTTTCTGTGGCGTTTGGTCTTGCGCAAGACCGGAAACCGATGCCAAACCCGCTGAACCAGCGGCCGCCGTGGCAATAAAATTTCTTCGCTTCATGTTTTCGGAGTGATTGTTCCGGGAAAGATAGTACATTGCCCCTACAAATGGAAATGCGACCGGATAGAGAACAGCTGTTGGAAATGGCCCATTACAGAATGCCGTTTGGCAAGTACAAGGGGCGGTATTTGGTGGACTTGCCATTACCTTATTTGGTGTGGTTCAGGCAAAAAGGTTTTCCCGAAGGGAAACTGGGCAACTACCTGAACACCATGCTTACCATTAAGGACAACAACCTGGAATCGCTCATCAGAAAACTTCAAAAAGAATTTCCGAAGGAATCCTCCTGATTTCTGCGCTGCAATTTGTACCTTTACGCCCCGTAATAGAAAGATTAATATGTCACAGACCAAGTACATTTTCGTTACGGGAGGCGTAACTTCATCCTTGGGTAAAGGAATCATCGCCGCATCCTTGGCCAAATTGCTACAGGCCAGGGGTTACCGGACCACCATTCAAAAATTAGATCCCTATATCAATGTAGATCCAGGGACCCTGAATCCTTACGAGCATGGCGAGTGTTATGTGACCGATGATGGTGCAGAGACCGACTTGGACTTGGGACACTACGAGCGTTTTTTGAACGTGCGCACTTCCCAAGCCAATAATGTTACCACGGGGCGTATCTACCAAAGTGTGATCGAGAAGGAGCGAAGAGGGGAGTTTTTGGGGAAGACCGTTCAGGTGGTGCCCCATATTACCAATGAAATCAAAGAACGTATCCAGATTTTGGGCAAAAGTGGCGATTATGATATCGTCATCACCGAAATTGGCGGTACCGTGGGGGATATTGAGTCCCTACCTTATATTGAAGCTGTACGTCAGTTGCTTTGGGAACTGGGTGAGCATAACGGTATTGTGGTGCACCTTACCTTGGTGCCATTCCTGTCCGCAGCCGGTGAGCTCAAGACCAAACCTACACAGCACTCCGTAAAAACCTTGATGGAAAGTGGTATAAAGGCCGATATCTTGGTCTGCCGTACCGAACACAATATTTCCGAGGACATCAAAGAAAAACTGGCCCTCTTCTGCAATGTGCGAAAAGAGGCCGTGGTACAGTCCATTGATGCCAGTACCATTTATGATGTGCCAATCTTGATGCAGGAAGAAGGTCTGGATACCGTGGCGTTGGAGAAATTGGCATTGCCCAATGATACCCAGCCCAATCTGGACCAATGGAAAGAGTTCTTGAAACGCCACAAAAACCCGAAGCACAAAGTGGTCATCGGGTTGATCGGAAAATATGTGGAGCTTCCGGATTCCTATAAATCCATTCAAGAGGCATTTATCCATGCCGGAGCGGCCAATGAGGTACAGGTTGAGGTACGTTCCATCCATTCGGAGCACCTTACTGCCAAGAACATCGACAAAAAACTGATGGGACTGGATGGTCTTTTGGTAGCACCCGGATTTGGGGAACGTGGTATAGAGGGGAAAGTGATGGCCGTGCGGTATGCCCGTGAGAACGACATGCCCTTTTTGGGGATTTGTCTCGGTATGCAAATGGCTGTTATCGAATTTGCCCGCAACGTTTTGGATATGAAAGGCGCCAATTCCACTGAAATGGACAAGGAAACCGCCTATCCTGTCATCAGTTTGATGGAAGAACAGAAATCCGTGACCGATATGGGCGGCACCATGCGTTTGGGAGCTTGGGATTGCCATCTTACCGAAGGCAGTCAAGTGCAAAAGGTATATGGGACCACAGATATTGCCGAACGTCACCGTCACCGTTACGAGTTCAACAACGCCTATAAACAGCAAATGGAAGAAGCTGGACTGGTACCTACTGGGTTCAACCCAAAGACCGGTTTGGTGGAAGTTGTGGAAATACCTTCGCACCCATGGTTTATTGGTGTGCAGTACCACCCAGAGTACAAGAGTACGGTGGCCAACCCACATCCATTGTTTGTAGGATTTGTAAAGGCCGTACTGGAACAGAAACAGAAACAAAAGAATGCCAGTTTGGCATAAACTGCGGTTTTGGGCATATATTTGCGAGCTGAATACCGATAAAGAAGATTTCTACTAAATAATTTTCATGGAAGAAAAGAAGCTGGATATCAATTCCATAATTGGATTTGTATTGATTTTTGGGATACTGATTTTTATGTTTTACCAAAATCAGCCTACCCCAGAAGAGCTGGAAGCGCAGAAAGCAGAGCAAGAACAGATTGAAGCAGCGGCAAAACAAGCCGAAGCCGCCGAAACCACCACAACCCCGGTACAACAAGCCCAGACCTTGGATTTGAACGATTCCACCGCAGTGGCCAATTACAAGGGCTCTGTTGGGGCATTTGGGTTTACCCAAGCGGCTGAGGGGACCACCAAGCTGGAGAATGAAGTGCTTTACTTGGAGGTGTCCAACAAAGGAGGCCAGATCGTGGAGGCCAGGATGAAGAACTTTGTCACGTATGACTCCGTTCCCGTTTATTTGGTAAAGGATGGCAATGCCAGTTTTGCGCTCAACTTTTCGGCCAATGACAATAGGGTGCTCAGCACCGCAGATTTGTATTTTGAGCCTTCCCTTTCCAAAAGTGGAGACAACCAAGTGCTTTCCATGAAGGCCAAGGTTGCCGAGAACCGCTTTTTGGAGTATCGCTATGAGATCAAGCCCAATGATTATTTGGTGGATTTCACCATCCGTTCCCAAGGATTGAATGGGGTGATCAACAGCAGCAAACCGGTTACCTTGGATTGGGACATGAAGGGGATTAGACACAACAAGAGTGTCAAGTATGAGAACCGTTACACGCGTTTGACGTACAACCATGAAGATGGTAAGATCAGTAAACTTTCCGAGAGCAGTGACTTGGATGAAGAGACCGAGGAAGATATCAAGTGGCTTTCCTACCGCCAGCATTTTTTCAGCTCCATTTTAGCGACAAAAGACCATTTTAAGACCGCGGAACTCAGCTCCAAAAACTTAGTGGAAGAGGAAGGTAAGGACGTAATGTTCACCAAGGCATACAGTACCAAGGCTCCTTTGGAGTTGCAAGGCGGGGAACTTTCACAGAACATGTATTGGTATTATGGTCCAACAGATGTAAAGGTGTTGGATAATTATAAGGAGTTGGGCTTGGTGGATTCCATACCCTTTGGTTGGGGAATTTTTGGATGGATCAACCGATATGTCTTTACACCCTTCTATGATTTCTTAAGCTCGTTCCTTCCGTTTGGAATCGCGATAATCGTAATGACCATTTTGGTGCGTTTGGCCTTGTCGCCCGTTACCTATAAGTCCTATCTCTCACAGGCCAAGATGAAGGTTTTGAAACCTGAGATCACGGAGATCAACGAGAAGTACAAGGACAATGCCATGAAGAAGCAGCAAGAGACCATGAAGCTGTACAACAAGGCAGGGGTAAGCCCTATGAGCGGCTGTATTCCAGCGTTGCTGCAGTTGCCTATTTTCTATGCGTTGTTCATGTTTTTCCCGACTTCATTTACCTTGAGGCAAAAGGCTTTCTTGTGGGCAGAGGATTTATCATCCTATGATTCCATTTTTGAGTGGACCACGAATATTCCGGTCATATCCAGCTTCTATGGAAACCACGTGAGTCTGTTCCCGATTTTGGCTTCGATTGCCATCTTCTTCTATATGATGATGACCACGGGACAGAGCATGCAGATGCAGCAGCAGCCCGGTATGCCCAACATGAAGTTCATTATGTACCTGTCTCCACTGATCATGTTGATTTTCTTCAACAACTACGCCAGTGGTTTGAGTTTGTATTACTTTATTTCCAACCTGATTACCATCTTTATCATGTTGGCCATCAAGAACTACATCTTGGACGAGGACAAGATTCACGCGCAGATTCAGGAAAACAAAAAGAAGCCGAAGAAGGAAAACAAGTTCCAACGCAAGATGCGGGAAATGATGGAACAGGCCGAAGAGCAGAAAAAGACCGGAAAGCGATAGGTATCGGTATTGAAGTTTATGGGGTGGCCCGTTAAACCTTTTGGGTTTAGGGAAGTCATAGAGGCATCTAACCATAAACTTTAGTACGTATGAAACATTTTCGAGTAGCTCTGTTCTTCTTGGTATTGTTTTCTTTGGGTTCTGTGGAATATGCAGAGGCCCAGGTTCGAAGAACCCCTCAAGAAAGGCGTATCGTCAAACGAAAGGTCCGTAGGCATAACCGTAGGGTGGTGCGAAGGACATTACGACGTTTGCCTGCCAACACTCGCCCCATTGTTTTTAGAAAGGTTATGTATTATCCCGTTCGGGGAATGTACTACATCCAAAGAAAAGGAGTCTACGTAAGAGCCTTTCCACCCCGTGGATTCCGTTTACGGTTGTTGCCAGCAACCGCTGTCGCCCTTACCGTGAGAGGTATAGCGTACAGCTATGCGGATGGAGTCTATTATCGCAAGGTCGAGGATGAATATGAAGTGACCCAGCCTCCCATTGGTGCTGTTTTGGAAGAATTACCGGAAGATGCCCAGGAAATAGATTTTGACGGAGTATCGGCCTATGAACTCAATGAGGCTGTTTATAAGGCCATTGAGGATGGTTATGAAGTAATCGATGTTCTGGAAGAGGAGCGCCAAGATTAGTTTTGTAGCTTCGGAGAAAGTCAAAAAAAAACTCCCTCAAAAACTTTGGGGGAGTTTCCACTTGTAGGTGTAGTTTGGAAAGATTTGGGACTTCAAAGATGCGGCATTGCTATCGGGAAAAAAATAAATAGTTGTAAAAACGGGGGTTTTGTATGGTAAAAGAATCCCTTTTGATGTGTCATCGATGAACGGTATATATGTATCGATAAAAAGCTCCCAAGAACAAATCCTTGGGAGCTTTTTCGTAGTAACCAGCCTGCTTGAATATTAGTTGCTAGTGTCTGGGACGAGTACGCCGTCCAAGACATGGATCACACCATTGATGGCCTGTACGTCAACGGCGTCAATTCCTATACCTGTATTGCCTGAACCATCGGTTACATCGGCAATATTGTCGCCTGTTCCGGGTAGGTTGATGGTAATGGCATCCCCTTCCAGGGTTGTGGCCATGATACCATCGGTTAAATCCCCGGAGCGAACATTGGCTCCTGCTACCACATGATGTTGCAATATCGGAATCAAATCTGCCTCAGCTGGAATGGCCGGTAGTGCGGCAAAGGCATCATTGGTCGGGGCAAATACGGTGAATGGGTCATCACCCGCTCCGTCTTGGGCCGACAGAACACTGACAAAATCCACACTTGGGGTAAGTTCGGTCAGGGCCTGTACCAAAGTGGAGAAATTGGGGTCTGCCACGGCAAAGGTCACCACGGTTGGAAGATCAATGACCGCATCTACGGCATGAATCACTCCATTGGTAGCCACAATGTCGGCAATGGCCACATTACTGACCCCATTCAAGGTTACCCCATCATCCGTATTGATGTACATGCTTAAATTTTCATCCGTATCAAATTCTGCCGCAGTGTTCACATAGGAATTGGTCAATCCGGAAGAGAAGGCCGATGCTCCCACAATCACGTGATTGGCAAGAATGGCGTTCAAATCGTTGGAGTTGGGATTGGTAAATGCTGCAAAAGCATCATTGACCGGGGCAAAAACGGTAAATTCCTCTTCTTCGTTGGATAACAGGTCCGTAAAGGTAGTGTTTCCACCATCCGTTAGGGCCGCCACAAGGGAAGTAAGATTTGGATTGGCAACGGCGTGATCAACAATATTGGGTAGGCCTATAACCGCATCCACTACGTGTACCACACCGTTCAATGCTTTCACATCTGGAGTGACCACTGAGGATACTCCATTAAAGGTAACCCCATCTGAAGTATCAAAGAAGATACTGATATTGGCGTCTTGAACTCCTGTTGCAAGCGTAGAAGTGTATCCGGAACCAAGCCCTGTGAGGTCTGTGCTATAAATTGCACCTTCAATAACGTGGTTCAAGAGTACCTGGGTAAGTACTTCCACAGGGATGTCATCCAAAGAAGCGCCATCCAAGAAGGTTTCAAACGCCGCATCGGTGGGGGCGAGTACGGTAAATGGTCCGTCTCCCCTGAGCACATTGGGCAAATCACCATCTGCGGCCATAAGGGCAGCTACCAGGTTTTCAAGGTTTTCATTGCCAAGGGCCAAATCTGTAATGGGAACCAGAATAATGTCCGCCAATTCATCCAAGATGGCTTGAGGCAGTAACACCTTATCTATAATGTGTACCACTCCATTGGAAGTCTGCACATTGGCAGTGGTCACTTGGGCAGCTGTGCTGGTGGCATCGGAGATGAAAACACCTCCATCGGTGCTCACGGTCAAGGTAGATCCTTGAAGTGTGGTAAGCGTTTGCCCATTACTCAGGTCGGTAGACATCGCTGCTGTACCGCTTACGACATGATAGGTAAGTATCACGGCAAGCAAATCCTGTAGCTGTTCTGAGCTAAAGTCATCCAAGGAATCAAAACCATCCAATTGGGCCAACAAATCTGTAAAAGCAGCATTGGTAGGTGCAAAGACCGTGAAAGGCCCTTCACCACTCAAAGCACTAACCAAGTCATTGTTGGCGCTTTCATCGGCTTTTTGCAGGGCACTTACCAAGCTGCTCAGTTCTGCGGTGGCTTGTGCGGCTTCCACAATAGTTGTTGTGGTTTCTTCAGGAGGGGTCATTCCGTTATCGTCGTCCGAACAGGATACGAACAATAAGGTAAGGATCATTAAGGGTAATCGAATGCGTTTAATTAGTGCTGTCATGGGATTGTTGTTTAAAAGTGTTTAACATTACGAATATAAAGTTAAACAAAATAAATCAATTCTGTTTAACAATATTTATAAAAAGTTTAACAAAATGAATTTTGATTTTAGTTTGAAAGCTGTCGTTTGGATTTTGTGAACCTACCCTACAGTAGTTTAAATGGCTGTTATTTTGTAATTTTGCATCTTATTGAACATGCTATGAAAAAGGTGGTTATCGGACTTTCCGGCGGAGTGGATTCAAGTGTCTCGGCTTATCTCTTAAAAGAGCAGGGCTACGAGGTTATTGGCCTTTTTATGAAGAATTGGGTCGATGATTCCGTAATCCTATCCGAAGAATGCCCATGGGTAGAGGACAGCAACGATGCACTCATTGTTGCTGAAAAGTTGGGGATTCCATTTCAAACGGTAGATTTGAGTGCGGAGTACAAGGAACGTATTGTGGATTATATGTTCAGTGAATACGAAAAGGGGAGAACTCCCAATCCCGATGTACTGTGCAATCGCGAGATAAAGTTTGATGTTTTCCTGAAAATTGCACTGCAGTTGGGTGCCGACTATGTGGCCACGGGCCATTATTGTAGAAAAGGCATTCTTAAAAACGAGGACGGTACCGAAACCTACCAATTGTTGGCAGGAAAGGACCAGAATAAAGACCAGTCCTATTTTTTGTGCCAGCTTTCGCAGGAACAGCTTTCCAAAACCCTGTTTCCCATTGGGGAACTGACCAAGCCCGAGGTGCGTAAGATAGCCACAGAGAACGATTTGATTACCGCAGATAAAAAGGATTCCCAGGGACTTTGCTTTGTGGGCAAGGTGCATCTACCCGAATTTTTGCAACAAAAACTCAAACCCAAAAAAGGGGTGATTGTTGAGGTGCCCACCACAGCCTCACAGTTTTCGGTCACTGTTCCCAGATTTCAAAACAAGCGGGAAGAGTTGGCTTTTAATGCTGAAAAACCAGTTTATGCCCAATCTGATGGAAAGGTAGTGGGAGAACACCAAGGCGCCCATTATTTTACCATTGGGCAGCGTAAAGGACTTAATGTGGGGGGCACCAAGGAACCTTTGTTTGTCATTGAGACCGATGTGGACAAGAACATAATTTACACCGGGCAAGGGAAAGCCCACCCTGGATTATACCGTCATACCTTGTTTGTAAAAGAGGACGAATTGCATTGGGTGCGCCCGGATTTGGCCTTGGAGGTAGACGGAACCATGGAGGTCATGGCAAGAATACGGTACAGACAACCCTTGCAAAAAGCCACTTTGTATAAAACTGAAACGGGCTTATATGTGGATTTTGAAGAAAAACAATCTGCCATTACCGAAGGTCAGTTTGTGGCTTGGTATATTGATGATGAACTGGTGGGGTCGGGAGTGATATCATAATCAAAAAAATGATTGAATGAATCCTAAATTGAAAAGTATACTAGAAGATGTATGGTGGAATATTGGTATAGTGTGTACTTCGATTTTTGTTTTTACAGTTTTTGCCATGTCGGCACCGGACCTTGATAGAGCGGGATTAGGTGGACTAGCTAATCTTTTTTTTCCTGGTTTGATAGGAGTTTTTACAATCATAATTTATTTTTTGACACGCATTTTTGCGAATGAGTGGAATTGGATTATTACTCTGGCAGGAGTAGTTTTTATGGCTTATGTGTCAACAATGCTTTTTTTTGATAGATTTTAAATGCGTAACAGAATCACTGAACTTTTCGGAATTGAATATCCCATTATCCAAGCAGGGATGGTCTGGGCCAGTGGTTGGCGTTTGGCCTCCGCGGTTTCCAATGCAGGAGGTTTGGGGTTGTTGGGGGCAGGGAGTATGTATCCCGATGTCTTGGAAGAGCACATCATAAAATGTAAGAAGGCAACAGATAAACCTTTTGGGGTCAATGTTCCCATGCTGTACCCCGATATCGATAAATTGATGCGGATCATTGTGGACCATGGGGTGAAAATCGTATTCACTTCCGCTGGAAACCCCAAGACATGGACCAGCTTTCTCAAAGAAAACGGAATTATCGTGGTACATGTGGTGAGCAGTCTAAAGTTTGCCTTGAAAGCAGAAGAAGCTGGAGTGGACGCCATAGTGGCCGAAGGCTTCGAAGCAGGAGGCCATAACGGAAGGGACGAGACCACGACCATGGTGCTGATTCCCTCGGTCAAAGAGAAAATAGAGATTCCACTCATTGCCGCTGGAGGTATTGCCAGCGGAAGAGCAATGCTCGCAGCGATGGTCTTGGGTGCCGATGGTGTCCAAGTGGGTAGCCGTTTTGTAGCCAGTCCTGAAGCCTCATCCCACGAACTTTTTAAGCAATGGGTGGTAAAGGCCCAGGAAGGGGATACCCAACTGACCTTGAAGGAACTGGCACCGGTACGACTACTGAAGAACAAGTTTTTCCAAGACGTTCAAGAAGCCTATGCCCATGGAGCCACGGTAGAGGAATTAAAAGCACTGTTGGGCAGGGCTAGGGCCAAACGAGGGATGTTTGAAGGTGATATGGAGGAAGGGGAGTTGGAAATAGGCCAAGTGTCCGGTTTGATACATGATATTACCCCAGCTGCGGAAATTGTCCGGGAAATGATGGCGGAATTCAACCTTGCCAGACAAAAAACACAAGAGTATTAGCAGTTTAGCGGTATAAATGCGCAACTTTTTCATACTTTTAACCGCGCATGAGAACACTAATCCCCACATTGGTCCTTTTTATGCTCGTTTCGCATGGATATAGTCAAGTGGAGCGGGACAAAGCACTTCATTTTTTAGGAGGTAATCTTTTCGGTCTGGCCGGAGCAGGTATTGCCAAACAAATGTCCGAGGGCAATCGGGTGTGGACCTTTGTAGGTTCCGTAGCCGGAAGCGCCCTTGTTGGGGTGGCCAAAGAAGCGGTGGATGCGGGGCAAAGCGGAAACGGTTGGGACAATGACGACTTGGCCGCTACCGTACTCGGAGGGGTCACGGTAGGGGTTACCATCGACATCTTTTCCAAAAAGAAGGACAAAAAAAGGCTAAGGGGCAATTATGCGTCCGTTCCCAAAAGAAAGTTGAATATCCCGAGCCATGAAAAGGATACAGAGGCGCTGGTGTTACAGACCATGCCATTGTCTTTGAACTCCCTTACGCTTTTTCCAGCAATGGAAGAGTAAGGAATTTGAAATTAAATAAGTCCCCGAGCTTTTATTTCCAAGTATTTGTTGATGGTGCTGATGGTCAAGTTTTCAGGCTTGGTCAAAATGGTTTGGATACCATGTTTGCGCAATTCGTTCACAATCAGCTTTTTTTCGTAAATGAACTTTTCCGCCATGGTCTGATCAAAAATTTGACGAACGGTTTCCGCTTCCCTGTCCGCAAATTCATTCAGCTCCGTATTTTCAAAGAAGATGACTACCAATAAATGCTGTTTGGCCATGGCCAACAAATAGGGCAATTGTCTATGCAAGGCATCCAGCGTTTCAAAATTGGTGTAGAGTAGAAGGAGGCTACGCTGGTTCAGATTTCGTTTCACATCAACGTACAAACGGCTAAAATCACTTTCAATAAAATTGGTTTCCAGATTATATAGCGTTTCCAGGATGAGGTTCATTTGTGAGCTTCTCCGTTCGGCCACGACCCGGTTCTCTATCTTATTGCTAAAGGAGAACATACCTGCTTTATCCTGTTTTTTTAGTGCAATATTACTGATGACCAAGGTGGCATTGATGGCATAATCCAAAAGACTCAACCCATTGAAAGGCATTTTCATGACCCTTCCCTTATCGATGACCGAATAAATAGGTTGGGATTTTTCGTCTTGGAATTGGTTGACCATGAGTTGTCCCCGCTTTGCGGTAGCTTTCCAATTGATGTTGCGTATGTCATCGCCCAGAACGTAATCCTTGATCTGTTCGAACTCCATGGTGTGCCCGATGCGTCTTATTTTTTTCAACCCATATTCATGAAGCCGATTGGTAAATGCAATAAGGTCGTATTTCTGCAACTGCAAAAAAGAGGGATAAACAGGTACCTCCTGGGCTTGGTCAAAACTATATTTCCGAGCCAGTAACCCAATGGGGGAACTGGCAAAGATGTTTAGGCTCCCAAAAGAATACACGCCCCTTTCTGTGGGCCGTAGCTCGTAATCATAGGTTTTGCTATTGCCCGAAGCTATTTTGCTGACCAGACCGAAATCCCTTTTTTGGAACTGAAAGGGAATTTCATCAATGATCTTTACCACTACCTGAAAAAGATAGGTGTTGGTAATTTTCAACAGGATGGGGTTCTCGTCCCCATTGGAAAGCTTATCGGGGAGCACACGTTTCCCTTCAATTCTTCCTTTGGAAGCGAACAGCAACAATACATCAACAATAACAAGGAGGACCAAAAGGTAGAACAAAACCTTTACGGCGCCATACAGATTAGGTATCATGAAGGATACCAAAAAACCAACGATGATAGCCGTCAAGGCTATAAAAAATCGTTTCTGCAGGTATATGGGCCTAAAAAGTTTCTTCACAATTCGTCTATCTGGGAATTTCTATGCTGTCCACAATTTGCTTCACCACCTGTTCCGAGGTCAGGCCTTCCATTTCTCGCTCCGGGGTAAGCATAATACGGTGCCCCAAAACCGGACTGGCCACGCTTTTGATATCGTCCGGGGTAATAAAATCCCTCCCGTTGATAGCGGCCAAGGCCTTGGAGGCATCCATAATGGCAATGGAAGCCCGTGGCGATGCCCCTAAATAGAGGTTGGCGTTGGTTCGGGTATTGTCCACAATGGAGGCGATGTATTTTAATAGGTTCTTTTCAACCACAATCTCTTTGATTGTGCTCTGGTAACCCGCTATTTGTTGGGCCGATAGCAGGGCACTGACCAAGTCTTCCTCAATTCGGGTCTTTTGCTCGTGCTTGCTTTCCAGAATCTGTATTTCTTCCTCAAGGGAAGGGTAGTTGACCTTGATTTTAAATAGAAAACGGTCCAATTGGGCTTCGGGCAAGCGATAAGTACCTTCCTGCTCAATGGGATTTTGTGTGGCAAACACCAAAAAGGGTGGTTCCATGGCGTATTCCACACCGTCCATGGTAATCTGTCGCTCGGCCATAGCTTCAAAAAGGGCGGCTTGGGTCTTGGCCGGGGCGCGGTTGATTTCATCGATCAAAATGATGTTGGAGAACAAAGGCCCTTTTTTAAACTCAAACTCCGAAGATTTGAGGTTAAAGATGGAAGTCCCCAAAATATCGCTGGGCATAAGGTCCGGCGTAAACTGTATGCGACTAAAATCCACATCCATGGTCTTGGCCAGCAGTTTTGCGGTAACGGTCTTGGCCACGCCGGGAACCCCCTCGATCAGGGAATGCCCATTGGCCAAAATGGAAATGATGAGTAGCTCAATCATGTCCTGTTGTCCGATGATGACCTTGCCCAATTCGGATTTTATCCCGGAAACGGCTTCTTGCAGTTGGGTAAGATCTATCCGATTGCTAAATTGTAAGGCGTCGTCTTGTTGTTCGTTTTCTTCCATGGTTACAGCTTAAATGCGTTTATTTTTTTATTGAGTTCTATGCTATCCTGCTCAGTATGGGTCTTTTTTTGTTTCAGATGGAGGATAAATTCAATCAAACCTTTGGTCTCTTCCATACTTTTCCCGGCGCGCGATGCCAAAACCTGAATGGTTTTTTCGCTGAGTGTTCCCGTATCGATATGGTAGCGACTTCTCAAATGAGCTAGAAAATAGTTTATTTTTTTGTGGACCAAGTCCGTGTAATCCTTGTTTTGATGATAAAGTGACCCAACCGCTTGGGCAAACTCTACCGAGGAATTTTTTAAGGGTTCAATGACCGGAATGATGCGTTGTTCCCGTTTTCCCCGAAACAGTACAAAAACCAAAATGCCCAAAACCGCCAAATAGTAGGCCCATTTCAGCGAACCCTGTGTCAGCACAAAACGCATGGGGGAATCTATGATGATGCGACCCGCTTTTTTGTAGTTGTCCCAATAGAGCTGCTCATTATCCTCCAAATACGAGAAGGTATGCAATGCATAGTCCTGGTTTCCCTTGAGCATATAATAATTGGAGTAGGCCTGTGGGGTGGTATTGATGATAAAGTTGCCCTTCCCAAATTGGGTTTTGATGAAATTGGGCTTGGTGACCTTTTCATCGGGTTGTCCCTCCAAAAAGTTTTCTTTGGTATAGGTGATATGCCCCAGAATGGTGGTGCTGGTGGAATCTACACTTGTAAAATGGGAATTGAAAATACCTCTGGACAATTCAAATTTCTTGGTGTTGAAGTTGGAATGGGTCAAGTTCAGTACTGCGGTTCCCTCTTTGAGGGAATAATCAGAACCAATGGAAATGTTCAAGGTATCCATCAAAGGCCAACCAAAACCTGTAGCGGCCATAAAGACCGTGTTCCCTTGGTGTACATAGTCCAAAAGCTGATGGGTTTCCTGTTCGTCCAAGTCTACATATTCGTTGATGATTATATAATTGGACGACAATAAGATATCCCTTTCCACCAAAGCATCGTACACACTTTCCTGGACGGTTTCAATGCTGCTGTTGGGAAAAATGTTGGGCAGTTCGGAATAAAGGACGTAGCACCCAAAAGGGATTTTGTCCACTGCCGTATAGGACGGCCTCCAGTTGATGGGTTTGGGCCGTACCATTTCCGTGATGATGATTCCCAGAACCACCAAGGCAAATAGAGCAATGACTATTTTCGATTTACGGTCCATGGTCATTACGGAATTAAAAGGTTCAGGGTGTCAAATCGGGAGCTGGTCTTGGCGTAACCTTGTTCATCAATAGGTTGCTCACCATACCAAATGTTTTCATAGAGGTAGGATGCTTTTTTGAACTCTTCCTGCAGTCGGGCTTCCTTAATCTCCCTGCCATAGTCCAGATTGGTCTTGTCAAAGTGCCACTCAATAATACTCTTTTGGGAGAGGAGTTTCAGGACTCTCAGGAATTGGTAACGTACCGCCAATCGGTAATCTTTTTGTTTTAGGGCGGCATCCATGAGGGCATCCAGGTCTATGGCCTCGATATGGTGTTCGGAAAGGTCTATATCCACAATGGATTTGGCCTTTTTTGAAAAAATGGCATTGAACTTCTCGTTGATGAACATACGGACAAGCAGATAAATGGCCAAAAGGCCCATCAAGCCATAGATGATATACTCCAAAATCAGTAAGGTCTGTGGGGAAATATCAAGACCAAAGGTTTCCCCAAGACCATTGAGCACCCATCTAATAAATCGCGCCAATAAATTGGAAGATTCCCCCGTCTTGACTTCGTAGTTAAACTCATCCCCCGTATATTTTTGGGAAAGTTCTTCGCCGATTTGCCGGTCGGTGAGTACCGATGCCTCATCAACAGGTATGGGAATACTGTCGTTTTGGGCCATGGAAGTCATGGTCCAAATCAAAAGGAATATGGTGGCAATGCGCTGGATCACTGATCGGATTGTCCTATTTGTTCAATTTTGCTTCGGGTGTTCACATTATAGGTTTTTTCGTGCAGGGCATAAAAAAGGATGCCATTCACGAATTGTGATAGGCATTGGGCATAGATCATAAGGATGAGCAACAGGCAAAGCCCCAAGGTATAAACCACTGTGGAAACCACGGAAGCTCCCACATCAACACTACTTTCCACAACATGAAAGGTATATACCCCAATAATGATCATGGGAATGAGCAAAATGATGAAAAACAACAGACCATTGAGCAGTCCCAAAATAAAGTTGACGCCGATGGCTCTCCAAAAGTTCTTACTGATAAGGTTCCATCCCTCACCAAAACCTTCCGTAACCCCTTTTTTTTCTGAAAGCATGCTAAAATAAGAGACTCCTACCCAGCTGGTTATAAAAAACTGAAGGATATACTGGGCAAACATGCCCAACAGCGGAATAAAGGCGAAAATTATTGAAGCAATAATAAAGCCCAAATAAATGGGAATGAGCAACAGGATGAAAAGCAAGGTATTGCCCAAGTTGTCTTTGGTCAGTTCCCACACCTTGGTCTTGTCAAAATGCATTCCTTTGTGTTCCTCGTACTTGATCAGGTAAGAAGAACTTAAACTAAAGTTTAGGCCTCCAACCACTAAAAAAATCAAAAAGAACAGGATGCCCCCGGCAATGATATAATACCAGTAGGTGTCGTCAGTGCTTTGACCGCCACCGATTCCATAGATACCGGAACTTTCCGAAATCAACCCCACAAAACCGGACACCAATAGATAACTGGTGATCAAAAGACCAATAAGGAATATTCCATTATAGCTAAGAAAAACATTGGTGAATTTCTTGATGTTCTGCCTTAAAAATTCAAAGTAGGTGGTAAGGATGTCCCCAAAATCACGGTTGATCCTAAGTTCTATGTATTTGTCTTTCATGTGATCTATTGAGTACAATTGGATAAACGATATAGTAATACACAATGAGGAACAACGATCCCCCAATGATTAAAAACGCCAACCAGTTAGGCATATTGGCGTAGCGGGTTATAAAGCCTTCAATAAAACCCGCAATGATAAAGAAGGGAATGGTACTCACCACCACCTTTAAACCATCTTTGGCGCCTTTCATAAAGGAAACCCGCCTGGAAAATGTTTTGGGAAACAAAATACTGTTGCCCATAATGAGTCCGGCACAACCCGCAATGATAATAACCGAAATTTCTATGGTGCCGTGCAGCCAAATTTGTCGGTTGGCCTCAAAAAACACCCCTTTGGTATAAAAAAAGGTGACAAAGGCACCCAACATAACCCCATTACTGAATAAAATATAGGCGGTCCCTATACTGGTGATTACCCCAAAGGCAAAGGCCAGGAAGGCCACCCGGATATTGTTGATGGTAATGCCCAAAAAAGTTCCGATTTCACTTCCGTTTTTATAAATGGCGGTTGGCTCCCCTTTGGCAATATTGTTCAAGGTCTCGTTCACATAGGCATCTCCCAAAATAAGTCTAAGGAAGGCAGAATCATTGATGGCGGAAATACATCCAATGGCTGTGGCCACCGCAAAAATTAAGAAGGCCACCCCCAAAGTGCTGTGATATTGTTTAAAAAACAGCGGAAATTCCTTGGCCCAAAATTCAATGATACGGTTACCGGATTCCTTTTTGTTCCTATAAATTTTTTGATGTGCCTGTGAGGCCAGGGAATTCAAGTACAATAAAGTCTTGCTTTCTGCGTAATACGTTTGTGCGTAGGCCAAATCGTTTGTGAGTTGGATGTAGCCATCCACAAGGGCATCGGGGTCGGTATGGGAACCCATGGAAATTGCTTTTTCAAAAGCAATCCATTTTTCCTTATTTTGTTTCACAAAAGCAGCCTCGCGCATACGTGGAAAATTCCTATCAGTTAAAATTACGGTTATATGGATAACCTCCAAATCAATACAACGCAAAATGTCAACTTAGATTATAAAATCGTTGGTATTGGAGAGCGAATCGTGGCTTTCCTCATCGATGGACTCATCCTGTACATGTATGCGTTTCTGGTGAACCTGGTAAGTGATGTCTTGGGTTATATCTATGAGGATACTTGGACCCAGCGTGGGTTGGCGGCCCTTATTTTTTTACCAGCTATGTTTTATTCATTGTTGATGCACAGCTTGTTCAACGGACAGACCGTGGGCAAAATGTTGATGAAAATGCGGGTGGTCCGTTTGGATGGCACCCCGGTACACTGGAGCAACCTTTTGGTGCGATGGATGCTTCGGCTGGTGGACATTTGGATTTTTTTGGGCTCCATAGGCATATTGAGCATCCTGTTTTCAGAAAAACGCCAACGGGTAGGGGATGCTGCAGCGGGCACGGTGGTCATCAGTACCAAAAAGAAGACCAAGGTCTCCCATACCATTTTGGAGGAGGTCCATAACGAGTACATTCCACAGTTTACCAACGTTACCTTGCTTACGGACAAAGATGTGAGGTTAATCAAGGAAACGTTTTACATCGCTAAAAAAAGTGGGGATTTTAAGACCTTGACTGCGCTTCGGGTAAAAGTGGAAAGCATTCTCCAGACCAATTCGCAGCTCTATGATGTTCCGTATTTGGATACCGTTCTAAAGGATTATAACTACTATACCCAAAACATGTAGGTATGCTGTATCAGGTAATAGATATTTTAGGTACGGTGGCCTTTGCCATATCTGGGGTCTTGGTGGCCATGGAAAAGAAGTTGGACCTTTTTGGGGTACTCATCATTGCCTTTGTCACCTCCATTGGTGGAGGAACCTTGCGCGATCTTCTCATTGGAAACACACCAGTGGTCTGGATGCGTGATCTCACCTATGTCACCACCATATTTATCACGGTGGTCTTGGCCATTATTTTTGTGAATCAACTTAAATATTTAAGAAGATCCCTTTTCTTGTTTGATACCATAGGCATCGGTCTTTACACCATGTTGGGTGTGGAAAAGGGCCTTCAAGCTGAACTTTTACCGGTAATGTGTATTGCCTTGGGGACCATGACCGCCTGTTTTGGGGGAGTGATTAGGGATATGCTCTGTAATGAGATTCCCATTATTTTTAGAAGAAAGGAAATTTATGCCACTACTTGTATTTTGGGTGGGGCAAGTTATTTCTTGTTTGTGACCTTTCCCATTCCTGAAGATTATGCCTATATCGCGGCGATTATGGTCGTGATCGGTTTGAGGCTCTTGGCCGTTAAGTTTGATATACGTTTGCCCAACATCTACAGCAAGGAAGCATAGTTTCAAGAGATTTCCATAGATCCATGTATCATCGTCTGACGGCATTAACCTTTGGTTAATGGAATTAACCCTTTGTTAAGCTTTCTTACTTTCTTGTTAATCTCCCCCTGTGCCATATAGTCCTACTTTGGCACCAAGTTTAGTTGTCTTTATAAATACTAGCAAGGCCGTCCTACTTAGGTCGGCCTTTTTAGCTAAACCATCAACCAATCAATCAGTATTATGAAATCTAAAAAACTACTTTACATCCTTTGTGGTTCGGTCCTTCTCTTTTTTGGAGTTAAAAGCGTTCGGGCGCAAGGATGTGTGGCCATTAGGCACTTCTCCTCATGTGTGGGCAATACTTTGGAAAGCAATTTATTGGGCCCGGGTGATATCCAAATTGGCACTAACTATCGCTATTTTAAATCGTTTAGACATTTTAGGGGAACGGAGGAAGAACCGGACAGGGTCGCCAATGGGTCCGAAGTGATCAACCATTCCCATTCTTGGGATTTTTTCCTCACGTATGGGATTACGGACCGATTGTATACCAGCATTACCATTCCTACGGTGATCAACACCAGATCTTCTTTATATGAGCATGGAAGGGAGGAACGGAACATGACCTATTCCAGAGGTCTGGCAGACATAAGGGTCGGTCTGGGCTATTGGTTGTTCGATTTGGAAAAACACCAGAACGGAAACTTGGCTTTGGGTCTGGGATTGAAATTACCCACCGGCAACTACAACGCCTCGGACATATTTTACAATGTGGGGCCAGAAGGAAGCCCCCAGGTAAGGCCTGTAGATCAAAGTATCCAACCGGGCGATGGTGGTTTCGGGATTACCTTGGATTTCCAATTTTACCAAAAGATAGCCGAAAAGTTTTTTGCCTATGGAGGGGGGTTCTATTTGCTCAACCCTAGGGAAACCAACGGAACGAGAACGTTTCGGGAAACCTTGAGCCCCATTCTTGAGAATGAGGCCATCATGGCCGTTCCAGACCAATTTTCAGTACGGGCTGGGGTGAGCCATAGCTTCTCTAACACCATCTCTGGGTCTTTGGGAGCACGATATGAAGGCGTTCCCGTAAAGGATCTTATAGGCGGCAATGAAGGATTTAGGAGACCGGGGAATGTACTCTCCATAGATCCTGGAATTGCTTTTATGAAAAATAATTTCTCATTGAACCTGAATGTACCCTTCGCGGTGCGAAGAGATCGTCCACAAAGTGTGACCGATAAACAAACTGAGGAAGCCACCGGAAACCCAAGGAACGGTGACGCCGCTTTTGCGGACTATTTGATCAATGTTGGGGTGTCCTATCGGTTTGCGAACAAAAAAGTAAAGGTGGATCCAGCCTTGATGAACGAATTCAAAAATTAGGAGATAGTATGAAGCAGACCGCAAAGCACAATTTTCTGGCAATTACCATTGGGGTGGTATATCTGTGGTTTGGGGCCCTTAAGTTTTTTCCGGACCTCAGTCCGGCCGAAGGCTTGGCCAAGAGTACCATTCATATGCTTACGTTCGGTCTTATCCCGGATACCGTATCTATAATTTTATTGGCCCTTTGGGAAACCATGATAGGGGTATGCCTGATATTTAACCTATGGCGCAGGACCATGGCGGTATTGGCCTTGGCACATATGGTATTCACTTTTTCGCCTTTGCTTTTCTTTCCTGATCAGGCCTTTGGCGAGGGACCGCTCTATCTAACCTTGGTGGGCCAGTATATCATTAAGAACCTTATCATCATTGCGGCACTTTTAAATCTTGTTGATTTTAGTGCGGAGCATATCAAAAACAAGCTCAAATATTCAATTCCGTCACCAGCAGGACTCCATCGTTTAGGATTGATTGGTGAAAGGATCCATCAAAAAAATCTCAAAAAAAGTAAATGATACAACAAAGGCAATCCCACTTACTGGGAACCCTCCTATGCTTTCTATTTTTAAGTATTTCCTCTTTTTCGCAAACCAAACTCACCGGCAGGGTGGTCGATGCTACCGATTTACAACCCTTGATCGGGGCGCAAATTATTTTGCAGAATGGTCAATTGGGGGGTGTCACCAATGAAAGCGGATACTTCGAATTCAATGTCGATACAGAAACACAAAGCATCCTGATAAAGTATTTGGGATATGAAGAAAAGCAGATTACCATAACCTCTACCACCAGTGATTTGGGAATCTTGGAACTCAAAAGGGCCAACACTACTTTGGATGAGGTTATTGTGAGCGCTTCGCCCCAAAACTTTAAAGAGGATTTTAAGGGCAGTAATTTTCGTATTAATCCGGTTGCATTAAAGAGAATCAATCCATTGAGTACGGAGGAAGTACTGCGTACCATTCCCGGAGTCAACATTGTTGGGGACATGGGATTGTCCAACAGGCCCAACATTAGTATACGTGGGTCTTGGGGGCGACGATCAAAAAAGGTATTGCTCATGGAGGATGGGACACCATCTGCCCCGGCACCGTATATAGCTCCAGGCGCCTATTACAATCCTGTAAGTGATCGGATTGCTTCCATAGAAGTATACAAGGGGGCAGATATGCTCAAATACGGACCCAATAATATGTATGGTGCAGTAAACTACATTACTGCCTTGCCACCCCAAAAACCTACCTTGCGGTTAAAACTCACGGGAGGTCAGCGCAATTATACATCAGGACTGTTCTCCTACGGAGGTACTTGGAACAATATAGGTGGATTGGTGGAAGGTGTATATAAAAAGTTCGATGGATTCACGGACAATTCCTCCGTGGAAATATTGAATCTGAACGCCAAGATTTTTGCCAAATTATCCGAGAATCAATCCCTGTACTTCAAAGTCAGTGGACAGTTTGAGGATAACCAGGCCTCTTTGAGTTCCCAGACCCCATTTACCTTTGAGACCGATCCTACCCAAAACCCATTGGATGCCGATCAGTTTACCATGAGGCGATATGGAGTGGACATTATCCACAAATGGCTGCCCACGGAGCAATCCAGTTTTACGACCAAGGTGTATGCTTCTGATTTTGAAAGGGATTGGTGGCGACAGGTCACTACCAAGGTAAGGGCCTCTGAGGTGCAGGGTTATGTAGGTCCAGATATTTTTAACCAACGGTATGGCTACCTGAACGGAAAATCCTTTGATGATGAAGACTATGTCATTGTAGGTCGTGTGGTGGACGGATTGGAAAGTACGACCGATAGCCGTTGGATTTATAAGGTATCCGGAATTAAGGAAACTTTCAAGACCGCATGGGAGGCATTCAATGCCCCCAGTCATTTTGAAGCTAGTATCAACCTGCACAGGGAAACCTTTAAAGATGTGTTCTTGGAGGCCGATAACACCCGATGGGCACGCTATGGGACAGCTACCAAAGACCTTTGGTATCGATTATGGTCCGTAAATGGCTATGTGAGGAACGAGTTTCAAATAGGTAAGATAGGCGTCATTCCCATTTTACGCTTTGAACATGTGGACATGTACCGTCAAGATTTGATTGCACAAGCCCAAGACCCCACCCTTCAAGGTACAACAGAGGGTAGGGAGCCCAATGTGTATGATCAGTTTTTACCGGGACTCACCATCAATCGTGAATATAAGAATGGAGAATTCTTCGGGAGCATCTATCAGGGAATGATCGCTCCATCCAAAGTCTTTGGTTTTTTGGTGGAACAGGATGGTGTGGTGACCAATCCACTAGAAGGGCAAAGTATAAACATTGACCCGGAACTGAGTTGGAACAAGGAAGTGGGATGGCGTGGCAGTCTTTTTGGGAACAGCATCAATGGCCAATTGACCTATTTCCACAATGCCAGTCGAAATTTTTATGCCGGGGGGCGCAATGAGGTGTTTCAAGAGTTGGGAAAGATCAATGTACAAGGAGTGGAAATGGCCTTTAATGCCGAAGTTTTGAACGATGGAGGGCATCAACTCCATTTATTGGGAAACCTTACCTACATGCATTCCAAGGTAAAAGAAGGTAGGCTGGAAGACAAAGATCTTTTTTCCCAAGTGGTGCATAGCACGGACACCCAAAATGAATATATCCAGAAAGTGAATTCGAACCGAAATGCCTATGAGGTTTATGCCGATAATGGAGGAGGGGAGACCTTACTGACGGATGCAACTTTGGATGCTTCGGATTTTCCCAACATTACCAGGAGCATCATCACCTTTGGCGATGGGGGCATCAAAGATGCCGAGGCACCCTACACGCCCAAAATCAACATGACCGTTGGGTTAAATCATGATTGGAAAGGGTGGTCAAGTGGTATCAATTTGCATTATGTGGGCGAACAGTTTACCGAGTTCCACAATTTTGAACAGGAATCGGCGGATGGTGCCATTGGAAAATTGCCATCGTTTACCACGGTGGACGCCTTTGTCAACTATGATTTTAAAATAGGTGACCAAATGGACGCCACAGTTTTTGTGAACGGGAAGAACATAACGGACCGGGTGTACAGGGCATCACGGTTGAACAGGGCCACTTCTGGGGTTTTTGCAGGAGGGTTCAGGCAAATCATATTCGGGATCAACCTGAAAATATAAGTCAGCCTTTTGATGGTCCCTGTGGAAGGTTAAAGTACTTCCGCTTTTAGGATGTATATGCTTTTCCAAGGCCAGTCCCCATCACCAACGGGAACTTGGTTTATGGCGTCCACAACATCCATTCCTTCAATGACGCGGCCAAAGGGCGTGTAAGCACCATCCAAATGGTAAGACCCTGGTTTGGTGACTACAATAAAGAATTCATACGGGGAGGCCAATTTGTGTGGGTTGTCCCGCTCGCTACTGGGCATGGATATGGTACCCCTATGGTGCTTGTGTCCTTTTTGGGTATCGGGCGGAAGCAGGTATCTTCCTATTTTAACCCGTTTTTGGGCCGTTTTTTTGTCATCGGAATTTCCTCCTTGGATGATAAAATCCTTCACCACTCGATGAAATTGGGTGCTGTCAAAATACTTCTTGCGGGCCAGATAAATAAAGTTTGCCTTGTGATAAGGAACATTGTCAAAGAGCTCAATGGTAAAGCTTCCCATGGTAGTGGTGAGTTTTACCTTGTCCTTCTTAAGGTTCTTGGCATAATCAAAAAAGAAGTCGATGGCATTTTCCTCATCCAACACAAAGGCTTCTTCTTTTTCCTCTTCGGGCTCAGGGGTTTTATTGCTTTCAGCTGGGATGGAATCCTTTTTAAAGCTGTTTTCCGTTGTTTTGGATGTATCTTTTTTAGGGTTTTCTCCACAGGATACCAGAAAAAATAATAGTATACTTGTGGCCAAAGCCGATGCTTTCAATACCATGAATTTTATCGATTTTAGTGAAATAGCCCTAAAAATAAAAGATCTTCCCCTACCCGGGGAGGAATCCCACTATAAAATGTCTCCGGAACTTCGGGTGCAATGGTTAAAATCCAATAGGGTAGAGGAAAGAAAAACCAAGAAGGCAGGGGTCATGGCCCTATTTTATCCAGATGTGGAACAAGAGGCAAGGTTGCTGCTGATTCTTCGTAAGGCTTACGAAGGTGTGCATTCCAACCAAATAGGGTTTCCAGGTGGCAAGGTGGAGCTTGAGGATCGGGACCTTTTGGACACGGCGCTTCGCGAGACCCATGAAGAGGTTGGGGTGGTCCCTGCGGCGGTTGAGGTAATCAAGGAACTCAGCAATGTGTATATTCCCCCAAGCAATTTTATGGTAACTCCTTTCATGGGAATCTATCCAGAACCAGAACCTTTTGTCCTCCAGGAAACCGAAGTGGAACGTTTGGTGGAGGTATATGTAAAGGATTTTTTGGATGATGCCAACCTGATTGAGGAAATCCTGACTACTTCCTATGCAAAAAACATTCGTGTACCCGCTTATAAATTAAATGGTTATACTGTCTGGGGTGCTACGGCCATGATGCTGAGCGAGATTAGGGAACTTTTACGGCAAGTGCTTTGACCGCTATTTTGTAAATTTGCCCCCAACAATTGTACTATGGGTCTATTCAAGAAAAATCCTTTTGGTCATATCCTGTTTTTAAAACGCTGGTTGATACGCGTTGCGGGAGCAATGACCCATCAGCGTTATAAAGGATTCAATACCCTTGAAATAGAAGGCTCCCAGGTGATACGTGACCTGCCGGAGACCAATGTGCTTTTTGTAAGCAATCACCAGACCTATTTTGCTGATGTTGTGGCCATGTTCCACGTTTTCAATGCCAGTTTGAAGGGGAGGGACGATTCCATTAAAAATTTGGCCTATCTCTGGAATCCCAAGCTCAATATTTATTATGTGGCGGCCAAGGAAACCATGAAGAAAAGTCTGCTCACCAAAATTTTGGCCTATGCGGGATCTATAAGCATTGAGCGCACATGGCGTGCCGATGGGCAGGATGTGAACCGACAGGTGAAATTCAGTGACATCAGCAATATAGCCAAGGCCTTGGACGATGGGTGGGTGATTACCTTCCCTCAAGGTACCACAACCCCATGGAAACCCTTACGAAAGGGAACTGCCCATATTATAAAGCGGTACAAACCCGTGGTGGTGCCGGTGGTCATTGATGGGTTTAGACGTTCGTTTGATAAAAAGGGACTTCGGGTCAAAAAGAAAGGGATTTTACAGTCCATGCAGATCAAACCGCCTTTGGATATTGATTATGATAACGAGTCCATTGATTCTATCTTGGAAAAATTGGAATACGCCATTGAGCAGCATCCTTCTTTCTTAAAGGTCATCTCCAAAGAAGAGCTAGCGGCCTACGAAGCAGAAAATCAAAAAAGGAGATACAGCTACCGGGGCGATTAGACTTCCAATTGTTCCAGTTCCCTATAATTTTGTTTGAGCCGTTTTAAAAGAATGCCGTAGAGCAGTCTATAGAACAACCATATCAGTAATAAAAGTAAGGCAATAAGCACTATGGATATGATCACGACCATGACCCAAAAGATGGTGGTATCTCCATTTTGTACGGCATTTTCAACAATTTGCTGCCCCTTGGAGTCATAAATAAGGATTCCGTAAATACTGATGATCATGGAGACGGTAAAAATGGCCAGATTGAACCAAACATATTGGGTGACCGTTCTTTTGACGTCCAAAATGGTCTTCATCAGTTTTTTGGAAGAGTCCGTGAAGGATATTTTTCGGTAGTTGGTATAGAACTTATAGATGAAATATAAAATGATGCCGTAGTTGATCAGGTTAAGTACTATGATGGCAGTATGGATGTGCATCGCCTTGAGTTCCTCCATGGACTCGGCATCACTGAACATGATGTTAAGCCCCGCCCAGAATACAAATTCAATAAGGCTGATGTAAAAAATCCATTTTACGATGGAAGATGATTTTTTCCATATCATCTTGTAGATTTCGTCATAGGTAAGTTTAGGAAGCTGCGCCTCCTTCTTCTGCCAATCTTTTTTCAAGAGTTCCAATTCATCCACCATGGTCTACGGATTTAATATGGTTCTTAATTTGTTTTTCACCCGGTTCATTTTAACCCTTGCATTTACCTCGGTAATCCCCAAGGTTTCCGCTATTTCGGAATAATCTTTGTCTTCAAGATACAGAAATACCAACGCTTTGTCAATATCCCCAAGCTGTCTCACGGCATCATACATCAATTTCAACTGTCGTTCTTCAGTATCATCATAGGTGTCGGCCTTGATTTTGTGTACTACCGAATCATAATCTTGGGTCTGTACCCTTCTTTTTGATTTTCGATACATGGTAATGGCCGTGTTCAGGGCCACTCGGTACATCCATGTGCTGAATTTGGAGTCTCCCCTAAACTTCGGATAGGCTTTCCATAGTTGTATGGTAATCTCTTGAAAGAGGTCACTATGGGAGTCCCTGTCGTTGGTATATAGGCTACATACTTTGTGAACAATATTTTGATTGTTCTCAAGCTCCGTCACAAAACGATGTTCCAGTTCTTTGTTCAATGGTTGGTAAGTGATTTGCTTATATGTAGCAATAAAACCGTTTTTGTTACACTACCACAAAAATGTCCTATTTTCTATAATCCAATGCCGGGGGCCTGTTGCCCAATAAAGGAATATATTTAAAATCTTCCCCGCGTCTTTCAATAAGCTCTGCCTTGGCGGCTTCAACGGTTTTTGGGTTTTTAAAAATATCCATGGCAGTCAAAGTAAGGGTCTTTGCAGCGACCATCATTCCTTTGGTGCCTATGGAAGTGCCTCCGGCCGCAACGGCTTGCCAGCTGTGCGCAGGGGTTCCTGGGACCCAGGTGGCCGTCCCCAAACCTGCCGTGGGTACGGTGAAGCTTACATCACCCACATCCGTGGAACCATAAGCTCTGGCTTCTTCCTGGTAGGGTTGTATGGTTTCAGCGGTCTTCAAATCCAAGGTTTTTGCTCCCAAGGTCTGGGAAATTTTTTCAGCGAAAGCTTTTTCTTCATCCGTATAGGTTACCCCACCCACCTTGGTGAGGTTGTCATACATGATTTTTTGAAGGGTCAGGTTGGGTAAAAGCTCGTGGGTACCCCCAATCATCTCATAATCCATGGTAGTGCCTGTTCCCAATGCAGCTCCTTCGGCAGCTTTTACAATTCGGTCGAAAATATCAATGACCACATCTCTTTTGCCATGTCGGGCATAATAGTAGACTTCGGCAAAGTCGGGTACTACGTTGGGTGCCTTTCCACCATTGGTGATCACGTAGTGTATCCGTGCATCTTGGGGAATGTGCTCACGCATCATATTGACCATATTATCCATGGCTTCAACACCGTCCAATGCAGATCTACCTCTTTCCGGGGCTCCTGCGGCGTGGGCCGAAATACCGTGAAATCTGAATTTGGCCGATTTGTTGGCCAAGGCAGCTCCGGCACTGGCAGCATTTTGTGCTCCCGGATGCCAGTGAAGGGCCACATCCACATCATTGAAGACCCCTTCCCGTACCATGTATACTTTTCCAGACCCACCTTCCTCGGCAGGACATCCATAAAACCGAATGGTTCCTTGTATCTTATTGGACTGCAACCAGTCCTTTACGGCAATGGCAGCAGCTGTGGAAGCAGTTCCAAAAAGGTGGTGTCCGCAAGCATGCCCTGCAGCTTTGTTGGCTGATGTCTTTTCTGGAACAGCCTGTTGTGATAGCCCGGGGAGGGCATCATATTCCCCTAAAATGGCGATTACAGGATACCCGGAGCCATATTCGGCCTTAAAGGCCGTGGGAATACCGGCGATTCCTTTCTCAATGGAGAAACCGGCATCGGATAAGGTTTCTTGCAGTAAAGCGGAACTTTTCTCTTCCAAATACCCCATTTCGGCAAGGTCCCAAATTTGATGGGCGATATCACCGTATTCTTGGGTTTTTGTATCCAGTTCGTTCAAAATGGTTTTTTGATTTTTTTGGGAAAAGCCTATGGCACTACAAAGAACAAGTGCCATACCGATTAGTAGGGTATTTTTCATTTTCTTGAAGTTTTTAGTCAGGCTTTAAATATACTAAAAAAAGCCTCTTTTATGGAGAGTTGCCTGCAGTGGAATGTGTACATTTACATCCATGTCCACAATGAATATTCCACAATCCAGTTTCCCAAGGGTCGTAATCATTGGCGGCGGTTTTGGGGGCATCGCACTAGCTAAGAAACTCAGTAAAAAGGAAATGCAGGTAATTTTGCTTGATAAGCATAATTATCACAACTTTCAACCCTTGTTGTATCAAGTTTCAACAGGGGGGCTTGAACCGGACTCCATTGCCTACCCCATTCGAAAAGTGTTGCAGGGCTATCCCAATTTTTACTTCCGTTTGGCCAAGGTCATGACAATAGACACTGCGTCTCGCAAAGTAAAGACCAATATTGGTGAAATCAATTTTGATTATTTGGTCGTGGCAGCAGGCTCTGAGACCAATTTTTTTGGGAACGAGAATATCGAGACCAAGGGTATGGCCATGAAAACCATTCCCCAGTCATTGAACCTCAGGAGTCTAATCTTGGAAAATTTTGAGCAGGCCCTACTTACGGACGACCTTCATGAAAGGGATGCCCTTATGAACTTTGTGATTGTGGGGGGAGGGCCAACGGGTGTTGAGCTGGCAGGGGCACTGGCCGAGATAAAAAAAGGGATCTTGCCCAAAGATTATCCAGACTTGGATACCCGAAGGGCCCAAATAAACCTGATCCAGAGTGGGGAGCGTATTTTACCGGCCATGAGTGAGCAGGCCTCGCGAAAGGCAGAGCATTTTTTGGAGCGTTTGGGCGTAAATGTGTGGAAGAACATCAGGGTCACGGATTATGATGGAAATAAGGTAACCACCAACACGGAAACATCCTTTGAATCGGCCACATTGGTATGGGCAGCAGGAGTGCAGGCGGTCAGTATCAAAGGGTTGGATGCCAAAGAGCTGTTGTGTAGAGGAAATAGACTAAAAGTGAATGAATTCCATCAGCTGGAAGGGTTCCAGAACATATTTGCCATTGGTGATGTGGCTCAAATGGAATCTGAGACTTTTCCCCATGGTCATCCCATGATGGCCCAACCTGCGATACAACAAGGCAGGAACTTAGGTGATAATTTAGTAAGGCTGATTGATGGGAAGCCTATGAAGCCTTTTGTTTACAAGGACAAGGGAAGTATGGCCACCGTTGGAAGGAATAAAGCTGTGGTGGACCTTCCAAAGTTCAGGTTCCAAGGTGTGTTTGCGTGGTTTGTATGGATGTTTGTGCACTTGTATTTCCTCATCGGTTTTAGGAATAGGGTAGTGGTGTTCATCAACTGGGTCTACAACTATATCCGGTTCGATCGCGAAGCCCGATTGATCATCAGACCCTATAAAAAACAAAATCAGGGATTGAAAAATCAGCTAAAAAAGGGGAGCTGATCCCAATAACCTTATTGTTCTTTTAAGCCCTATTTTCTAGGGTGATATTCATTCAGTACCTTGGCCAAATGGGCACGGTTTACATGCATGTACACTTCTGTAGTGGTAATACTTTCATGCCCCAACATTTGCTGTATGGCCCTTAAATCGGCCCCGTTTTCCAAAAGATGGGTGGCAAAGGAATGTCTAAAGGTATGCGGACTGATGCTCTTTTTTAGTCCGATTTTTTCTGCCAAACGTTTGATTATGGTGAAGACCATGGCCCTAGTAAGCTGTTTTCCCCTTCGGTTAAGAAAAAGAATGTCTTCATGCTCTTTTTTAATGGGTAGATGCACCCGTATTTCGTTTCGGTAGATATTGATGTATTTTTTGTTGATATCGCTGATGGGAACAAACCGCTGTTTGTTGCCTTTTCCTGTAACCTTGATAAAGTCCTCTTCAAAATAGAGGTCGGAAAGTTTAAGGTTCAACAACTCCGAAACCCTGAGGCCACATCCATAAAGGGTTTCCAGAATGGCCCGGTTCCGCTCTCCTTCGGGCTTGGATAGGTCAATGGCCAAGATAAGGTCATTGATTTCGTCAATGGATAAGGTATCCGGCAGTTTACGGCCTATCTTGGGAGTCTCGATGAGGTCCATGGGATTATCCGCTCGGTAATCTTCAAAAATGAGGTAGTTGAAAAAGCCTTTCAAGCCCGAAATGACCCTGGCCTGTGTCCTGGGATTTACCGTTTTGGCAATGGCATAAATAAATCCTTGGACCGTCTCCATATCAATTTGAACAGGAGATGTTTCCATTTCATGGTCTTGCAGATAGTTGATCAACTTCTGAAGGTCAAGAGAATAATTGGTAATGGAATTTTTACTGAGACCGCGTTCAATCTTCAGATAATTCTGGTAGTCCTGTATTGCCTGTTTCCAGTTCATGGTTTAAATATAGAAACAATAATGGGTAGAAATTTGATGTAATTGAACGATTGGTCAATTCAAAAGGGCCTTTGATCAAATGGGAGCTGATTGGAACTTCAAGTTTGGATATTTTTCACAAAGATTTTATTGGATTTAAAAAAAGGTCATTTTGTAAGGTTTTTACTACGAAAATACACTATATCCCGTATTGTTACGTTTTAGCCATTACAAAAATTTAACAATAATGAGAAAAGCATTTTTATTGACACTAGGCCTATTGGTATTGTCCTTTTCCGCAATGGCACAACAGGTAGACAGAACCAGGTTTAAGGCGGGGCTGCAGGCAGGTATTCCCGTTGGGGACGCTGCGGATATATCCAAATTCAGCGTTGGGTTGGACATGGCCTACTTTTGGGGCGTATCGGAACTTGTTGATGCCGGATTGGCAACAGGTTTTATCAATGCCTTTGGGGAAACCAATACAGTTACCGTGGGCAATGTTACCGTGGAAAGCGAGTTTGAAGATTTTCAGTTTGTCCCTTTGGCCGGAGCATTTCGAATTTATCCAACATATGATTTCAATTTCGGGGCCGACGTGGGTTACGCCGTGGGTATCAATGAGGGCAACGAAGGAGGGTTTTATGTGAAACCTTCCATGGGATACAATATTACAGGGAACACGGAACTCAATGTATCCTATATCAATATCAGCAATGATGGAAATTTTTCCATAGTGGCCCTTGGGGTGCTATTCCTGTTCTGATATGTAAAGAGATCCAAAGAAAAACTGGGCACAGCCTCAAATCGCACAGTTGAATTAGTATAAACCATAAACTTAGAAAAATGAAAAAATTACTAGTTGTTTTTGGCCTTGCCCTATTGGGTACGGTAACTGTGAAATCCCAAACGAGCTATAAAGCTGCTTTGGGTCTTGGTGTTGATGCGGTTAATAGTGCCACCTTTATTGGGGCTACTGGAAAGTATTTCTTTACCAGCAACCATGTGGGTCAGGCCGATTTGGGATTTGAGGATGGGGCTACCATGATCACCATCCTGTATTCGTACCACAAAAGATTCGTTGGCGCTGGAGGCTTGCGTTGGTATGCCGGGGCAGGCCCGAGTATTATGCTAGTGGACAATATGGATAATGCTTTTGCCTTACGCCCGCATTTGGGACTGGATTTTAAGGTGAACGGAGTGCCCTTTGTGGCCAATTTTGATTGGAGACCGGCCATTGTGCTCAGCGATGGGAACAATGAAGTGGGTGCCTTCGGATTTGGATTGCAATTCGCATTCAACTAATTGATATTAAATAAATTATGATTAAAAAAAAGGAGCAGTGAAACCCTGTTCCTTTTGCAAAAAAATAGGATTTCGATGTTGATATAATAAAAACATTCCAAATTTCCTATTATTCTTAACCTTGTGGCATTGCTATATTTGTGCCCTCAACTAAAATTTATACATCGTGAGAAAATTAATTGTTTTAGCAGTATTTTTTACTAGTGTAATCGTTTCAAACACCTATGGCCAGGAAGGATTCGCGGTCAAGGCAGGTCTTAACAATGTGTCTATGAAAGTGGATACGGGAAATAATTTGTTTGGAAGTGTAAGCGACAGTGAGCTTGGATTTTATCTGGGTGGTAGCTATAACTTTGTGGCATCCGAAGAGTTTGACATTGAACCTTCCGTACTTTTTAGTTTTGTAGATGATTTGACCTCACTTTATATTCCAGTGATGGCCAAATACAAAATAAACAACTTCAACATTCAGGCTGGTCCACAGATCAATTACCTATTGGAGGATATGCCTGATGGTGAGTTTGGTCTTGACATTGCTTTTGGTGGTGGATACCAAATCGATGACAACTGGTTTGTGGAAGCAAGATATGGTCTTCAAGTATCCAGAGGAGGAGATTTTGGCGATGTTGTGGACATCAACACCCTAACTTTTGGAGCTGGATATAGATTTAACTAATCAAGTTCAACAAAACACAAAAAAGCGGGAGTCTTCACTTCCGCTTTTTTTATGCCTTAAAATAATTGGTACTTTTACGATATGAAACTAATGATCATCAATGGGCCCAATTTAAACCTGTTGGGAAAACGGGAGCCCGAAGTGTATGGCAGCACCACTTTTGAAGACTATTTTGCCGAATTGCAACAAAAATTCCCGCAAGTGGAATTGGAATATTTTCAGTCCAATATTGAGGGGGAGCTCATAGGTAAAATACAGGAAGTAGGGTTTGATTATGATGGAATAGTCCTAAATGCTGCGGCATACACCCACACTTCGGTGGGTATGGGGGATGCGGTAAAAGCGGTTTCCACCCCAGTGGTCGAAGTACATATATCCAATACCCACCAACGGGAGGAATACAGGCATGTTTCCTACATATCACCGGGAGCCAAAGGAGTTATCCTTGGTTTTGGATTACAAAGCTATGATTTGGCCATCCAGAGTTTTCTAGGCTAGTTCCTTCAGATACTTTTCATCCGCATAAAAAGTCCCAAAGGGCAATAGGGAGGCCATAAAGAGCATCACAAACTTTTTGATGCCCCATTTGCGCTGCCAACAAAATGCTACGGCCAAAACCACATATAAAATAAAGAGAACCCCATGGGCGTAGCCCACAATTTTATTGGGTTCCATGATATCGGCCCAATACTTCAAGGGCATGGTCATCCCAAACAAAGCGATATAGGAAATACCTTCCAGAATGGCCGTGGCCCTAAAAAGTTTAAGCATATTCTTTGGATTAAATGTGGATTACTTCATCATAGGCAGCTGCTACGGCTTCCATAACGGCTTCACTCATAGTTGGGTGAGGGTGTACCGCTTTAAGGATTTCATGGCCTGTGGTTTCCAGTTTTCGGGCCACTACTGCTTCGGCGATCATATCGGTTACACCAACTCCGATCATATGGCAACCCAACCATTCACCATATTTGGCATCAAAGATGACTTTTACAAACCCGTCTGCATTTCCGCTGGCCTTGGCTTTACCACTGGCAGAAAATGGGAATTTTCCAATTTTGATGTCGTACCCTTGTTCCTTGGCCTGTTTTTCGGTCAAACCGACTGAGGCAACTTCTGGGATACAGTAGGTACATCCGGGGATGTTTCCATAATCCAATGCCTCAACATGCATTCCCGCAATCTTTTCAACACAAAGAATACCTTCGGCAGATGCCACGTGGGCCAATGCTTGGCCGGGAGTTACATCGCCAATGGCGTAATATCCTGGGATATTGGTCTGGTAATAATCGTTCACCAAGATTTTATCACGGTCCACAGCGATTCCTACATCCTCCAAGCCAATGTTTTCAATATTCGTTTTGATACCCACGGCTGAAAGAACGATATCGGCTTCCAAAACCTCTTCACCTTTTGACGTTTTTACGGTGGCTTTTACACCATCACCTGAAGTGTCCACTTTAGTCACTTCCGCGGAAGTCTTGATTTTTACCCCGGCCTTTTTGAAGCTACGCTCCAACTGCTTGGATACGTCCTCGTCCTCAACAGGAACAATATTGGGTAAGTACTCCACTACGGTCACTTCCGTGCCCAAGGAGTTATAGAAATAGGCAAACTCGATACCAATGGCACCACTACCTACTACAATCATTTTTTTAGGTTGTTTTTCCAAGGACATGGCCTCACGGTAACCGATCACCTTTTTACCATCTTGCGGTAGACTGGGCAATTCACGGCTTCTGGCCCCTGTGGCGATGATGATATGGTCTGCGGAGTACTCGGCAGTATCACCATGCTCTCCTTTTACCAAGACTTTTTTACCGGGTTGTACCTTACCATATCCGTTAAGAACCTCGATTTTATTTTTTTTCATCAAGAACTGAATGCCCTTGCTCATGCCTTCGGCCACACCACGGCTTCGCTTTACCACGGCACCAAAATCGTAATCCACATCCTTTGCGCTAAGTCCGTAGTCTTCGGCATGCTTCAGATATTCAAAGACCTGGGCGGATTTTAAAAGGGCCTTGGTGGGGATACAGCCCCAATTGAGACAAACGCCTCCCAAACTTTCCTTTTCCACAATGGCGGTTTTGAATCCTAGCTGTGAGGCCCTGATTGCGGTAACATATCCACCGGGACCACTGCCCAGAACAATTACGTCGAACTTGCTCATTAGATCTTGATTTTAGTTGTTAAATTGGAAGCCAGCCTTTGGGCAGGCAGGTGCAAAAGTACGGAATTCAATCCCCAAATCCCAAGCTTGAAAAAGGCAAAATTGGCTTTGTTTGTGAAATCAGTTCGGGTCTTTGCCGAACATCTTTTGATTGAAGGCTTGGGAGCCCCCTTTTGGAATGGAAAGTGATACCCATTCGTCTCCTTTTATCATTCTTCCCACAAAGGCAATTTGTCCAACATGACTGGCATAATGGGCCAACTGTCGATTGATGGCCGCTGGAATGGAGTGCTCTTCGTCACGGATTTTTATTTTACTATCAAAATTGAAAGCATTGATGCTTTCCAGGGCTGTGAACAGGCACTGCCATCCTTTTTCCCAAGCGGCCAATAGTTCAGTTTTGGAGGTGTAGGGTTCTTCAAACTCCAGTTCCCTGTTGCGCCAGGTTTTTTCACCATCCTCGGTCAGGAAATTGGTCCATCTACTCAACATATTTCCCACCATATGTTTTACAATGATGGCGATGGAGTTGTCCGTTTCGCTATACTTCCACAGAATGTCACTATTGGAAAGTTGGGCAAAGGTTTTATCGCCCATGGTTTTGTACCGATGGAATTCGAACAGGGCACTTGCGATATACTCTTTTTGAAAATCCATTATTCTTCAGAAGGATTGAAACCAATGCTCACGGAGTTGATGCAATACCGCTGCCCTGTGGTCTCTTGGGGTCCGTCATTGAACACATGCCCTAAATGTCCACCACAGTTGGCACAGATGGTTTCGGTACGAATCATACCATGGGAAGTATCACGGATATATTCAATGGCCCCTTCCACAGCTTGATCAAAAGAAGGCCATCCACAGCCGCTTTCAAACTTGTGTTCGCTCTCAAACAGCTTGGCATGGCATGCCTTGCAGTGATAGTCCCCATTTTCAAAATGGAGGTTGTATTGCCCAGTGAATGGGCGTTCCGTGCCTTTTTGACGTAAAACGTAATATTCTTCGGGGGAAAGGGATTGTTGCCATTCCTCCTCGGTTTTTTCCATACCGTATTTCTTATCCATAGAATGGGGTGGTTTACTTGCCATCAGGAATAAAATCCAAGGCAATTCCATTGATACAGTGTCTTTTCCCAGTAGTCTTTTTAGGACCATCATCAAAAACGTGGCCCAAATGTCCGCCACAGGTGGCACAATGTTCCTCTATTCGGGTAACACCGTACGAGTTGTCTTCTTCATAGGCCACATTTCCTTCAATCTCACGGTCAAAGCTGGGCCAACCGGTACCGGACCTATATTTGTTTTCACTTCGGAAAACCGGGGTGCCGCAACCTGCGCAGACATAGGTTCCCTTTTCTTTGTTTTCCAAAAGGTCGCTGGTAAATGCATTTTCGGTAGCCGCTTTACGGAGCACATAATATTCCACTTCGGTAAGCTCTGCTTTCCATTCCGCATCGGTTTTGGTTACCTTGTAGGCCACCTCTTTTTCGGATTCATTTTTCTTTTCCTGCGATATGCCCTTGCACCCTAAACAGGCTAGAAAGGCCACTAAAAACAATTTTTTTCCCATTTTTCTGACTCTTTTAATGAATAGACGCAGTTTTGGCAGTATCCTTTCAAAAATACCATAAAAAGAAAAAGTCCCTTCGGAGAAAGGGACTTTTATTCATATTGCGGACTGGAAAATTATTGCAATTCCAATTTCTTCACTTGGTCTTCGCCAATGCCCAAAGAGGACATTACATTTTCAATATTGGAGGTGTCCATTTTTGAGGCATCTGCATATTCACTGGGGATAAAGACAATCCTGAAAAGTTGGTTGTCCGTAAAATCCGTGCTCAGGGTGGAAAGGTCAAAATTTCCATCGATGAACAGTTCCACATCTACATAGGTATGCTCAAAAACATATTGGATGGTGCCTTCGGGCAGAAAATAATTTTGTGGAATCTGGCTCCAAACATCGGCAGTGCTGCCATCATCCAAATCCACGGTTCCGGTATATCGATACACCAAAACGGCGTCTTCCGGAATGGTCTCAAAATCGGTGACATCACCATAATTGATCAAGGTGCTGAAGAGATTGGCATCGCCATCATAATCAAAATTTATTCCATCCACTTCCACTACTTGTCCTTGGATGCCGTCAAGACCGTCCAAACCGTCCAGGCCATCAAATCCATCCCGGCCAGGAGGGCCTTCTGGGCCTTCGCAGGCAACGGTGAACAAGACTATAAAAGCGCCAATAATTGTGTTGAATTTATTCATGATTCTTGGTTTTTGATTTGTATTCATCAGGTTTCTTTTTTCATCAAAATCAAAAAGCATTCCATTTTTTCACCAAGTACAATTTTCTTTGAAAGGATTTGATGAAAATCGTAATCTTGGCCAAGAAGTATTATATTGTGAATACTAAAACACAAATATGTCTAAGGTAGTTGCCCATAGTTTGTTCACAGAGTTTGATATTGACCTTTTTAAGGCGGGAAAACATTTTCGATTGTATGAAAAATTGGGATCCCATCTTACGGAAGTGGCAGGTGTAAAGGGCACTTACTTTGCGGTTTGGGCACCTTCGGCAAAATCTGTGTCGGTCATTGGGGATTTCAACCATTGGAACGCCGATGAACATAAACTCAATGTCCGGTGGGATTCCAGTGGCATTTGGGAGGGATTTATCCCCGGGGTTGACCAAGGCACCAAGTACAAGTACAAAATACAGTCGCACAACAATGACATTTCGACCGAAAAGGCGGATCCCTTTGCCCGGTATTGCGAACAACCACCCAAAACGGCTTCCATGGTCTGGAACGCGGAACACAACTGGAAGGATAAAAAATGGATGGACGAACGGGAAAAACACAATGGGTTGGACAGACCTTATTCCGTTTACGAGGTGCATTTGGGTTCTTGGCGGAAGAAAAATGGCTGGGAATATCTTTCCTATATGGAATTGGCCGATGAGCTTGTGGACTATGTGGACGAAATGGGTTTTACCCATGTTGAGTTCATGCCGGTCATGGAATATCCCTATGATCCCTCTTGGGGGTATCAGCTGACGGGGTATTTTGCCCCAACCTCCCGATTTGGCAAGCCAGAGGATTTTAAGCTGTTGGTGGATAAATTCCATCAAAAGGGCATTGGGGTGATCTTGGATTGGGTGCCGTCCCATTTTCCTGAAGATGCCCATGGATTGGGCTTTTTTGACGGTTCACATCTCTATGAACATCCAGACCGAAGACGGGGCTACCACCCAGATTGGAAGAGCCTTATTTTCAATTACGGAAGGAACGAGGTCAGGGCCTTTTTGATCAGCAATGCCATTTTTTGGCTGGATCAATACCATGTGGACGGGCTCCGGGTAGATGCCGTGGCCTCCATGCTCTACTTGGACTATTCCCGTGAAGATGGGGAGTGGGAGCCCAATATCTATGGCAACAATGAAAATTTGGAGGCGATTTCCTTTTTACGGGAAATGAACCAAGAAGTATACGGGAGTTTTAAGGGTGTGCAGACCATTGCCGAAGAGTCCACTGCCTTTTCCGGGGTGACGAAACCAGTACATTTTGGTGGACTTGGTTTTGGTATGAAATGGATGATGGGTTGGATGCACGATACCTTGGAGTTCTTTAAAAAGGACCCTATCCACCGTTCTTATGATCTTAATGAGATTACCTTTAGCTTGACTTATGCTTTTACAGAGAACTTCATGCTGCCCTTTTCCCATGATGAGGTGGTCTATGGAAAGCAATCCCTTTTGTACCGTATGCCGGGGGACGAATGGCAACGTTTTGCCAATTTGAGGATGCTGTTTGGGTACATGTTCACCCACCCGGGAGGAAACCTTCTTTTTATGGGGGGTGAGTTTGGGCAATCTTCCGAGTGGAATTTTCAGGAAAGCTTGGAGTGGCACCTTACCCAATATGATTTTCACTCTGGAATACAGAAAGTTATCAAGGATTTGAACAAACTGTACAAAACCAACCCTGCACTGTACGACAAACAGTTCAGTAGCGATGGATTTCAATGGATAGAATACAACGATCAGGAAAATACGGTGGTCAGCTATATCCGAAAAGGGAACGACCCTAAGGATGATATGATCGTGGTCTGCAATTTTACCCCTGTTCCCCGTGAAAACTATAGGGTCGGGGTTCCCAAGACCTCCCAACTGAAATTGGTTTTTAATAGCGATGATGCCAAGTATTCAGGAAGTGGAATGGGCAAAAAAACCCTTAAGCCGGGAAAAACGTCTTGGAACGGACATTTACAGTCCGTTTTGATGACACTTCCGCCCTTATCCATCGTTGTCTACAAATAGCGGCCAAACTATAACGATATAGTGGCATGTTGTTCAAAACATCTTTTTATTTTGTCCGCCTAAAGTATTTCTTTTGTTAGTCTCAACAAACTGAAGATGATAACCAACACGGAAATAGAGAAACGGGGCAATCAGCACCCCAATCATATAGTAGACTTTAAACAGGAGAACCGAAAACTCCTTTTTACCACCCAGAACGGGGTTATTTTGGAAGTGTCCATTTTACGGGATAGTGTGGTACGGTTTCGGTATGCTACCGAGCATGTTTTTGAACCGGATTTCTCCTACGCCATCAGCGATGATGTGAACACGGGGTTCAACCAACTTGAGGTTCAGGACGAGATTCCTGAATATGTGGTTACCACCAATAAAATCAAAATCTACATCAACAAATCCAATCTCAAGGTCCAGATAACAGATTTGGAAGACAATGTGCTCAATGAGGATGAGCTGGGATTTCATTGGGAAGAGAACTATGATTTTGGCGGCAACGTGGTCAAAATGAGTAAAATATGTCATTCCGGGGAGAGTTATTACGGAATGGGCGACAAGGCTTCGCATACCAACCTGAAGGGCAAGCGATTGAACAATTGGGTAACGGATTCCTATGCGTATGGCAAGGACCAGGAGCCATTGTACAAGGCCATTCCCTTTTATGTCGGGCTCAAGGAAAGTGTGGCTTACGGTATCTTTTTTGACAATTCTTTCAGCACCTATTTTGATTTTGCCAATGAAAAAAGGAACGTGACCAGTTTTTGGGCCGATGGGGGCGAGATGAACTACTACTTTTTCTACGGACCCAAAATGAGCCAAGTAGTGGAAGCCTATACCGATTTGACCGGTGTTCCGGAGCTGCCACCCCTTTGGGCCTTAGGCTTCCATCAATCCAAATGGAGTTACTATCCAGAACGAAACGTAAAGAAAATCGCCGCTACCTTTAGAAAACTCAATATTCCCTGCGACGCCATTTATTTGGACATTGACTATATGGAAGGATTCCGGTGCTTTACTTGGAACAACCGCTATTTTCCCAATCCCAAAAAAATGGTGCAGGAGTTGGAAAAGGACGGGTTTAAGGTGGTTACCATGATCGATCCTGGAATCAAAATCGACCGTGATTATTGGGTATATCAACAGGCGATGGATAATGGCTTTTTCTGCCGGAGGGCAGATGGGCCCCATTTTAAGGGAAAAGTATGGCCAGGGGAATGTAAATTTCCAGATTTCACCAACCCCGAAGTTCGGGAATGGTGGGCAGGCCTGTATAAGGAAATGATAGCTGAGATAGGGGTGCGTGGAGTTTGGAACGATATGAATGAACCTGCCATTATGGAAGTTCCTTCCAAAACGGCCAATCTGGATGTACGTCACGATTATGATGGCCACCCCTGTAGTCATAGAAAAGCGCATAATGTGTATGGGATGCAAATGGTGAGAGCCACCTATGAAGGGATTAAGAAGTATACCTTTCCAAGAAGGCCTTTTGTGTTGACGCGGGCCGCATATTCAGGGACACAGCGATACTGTGCTACTTGGACTGGGGACAATGTGGCAACTTGGGAACACTTATGGATCGCGAACGTACAAATGCAACGGATGTGTATGAGTGGGTATTCCTTTGTAGGATCGGATATTGGAGGTTTTGCGGAACAGCCCAATGGAGAATTGTTTGCCCGATGGGTACAGTTGGCAATTTTCCATCCGTTTTGCCGGGTGCATTCCAGCGGGGACCATGGGGACCAGGAACCATGGTCCTTTGGCGAGGAAATCACCAATATAGTTCGAAAGTATATAGAGCTTCGCTATCAATTGCTGCCCTATCTCTATACCATGTTCTATAAGTATATCAACAATGGTATGCCCATGCTACAATCCTTGGTTTTTTATGACCAGGAAGATACCCAGACCCACTTTAGAACCGATGAGTTCCTGTTTGGGGAACACATGTTGGTATGTCCGGTACAAGAGCCCAATGCGCAGGGTAGGCGCATGTACTTCCCAAGGGGAAATTGGTACAGCTACTGGACAGATGAAGTGATTGAAGGAGGAGTTGAAAGATGGGTGCCTGCAGAAATTTATAAGATTCCACTTTACGTAAAAGAAGGGGCCATGATACCAAAATATCCGGTGCAACAGTATGTAGGTGAAAAGGAAATCAAAGAATTAAGGATCGATGTATATTACAAGGAAGGGATAGAGAATTCCAGTGTGTATGAGGACCAGCAAGACGGGTATGATTATAAGAAAGGACGGTTCAGTCTTAGAAAGTTCAGGTTGCGAGGTAAGGAAAATGAATTGATCATTCAACAGTTCAAGGATGGAAACTTCACCACTTCTTATAACACTTTTAAACTGAATTTTCACGGTCTTCCCTTCACCATTGGAACCGTTGAGGTAGATAATGAGGAAGTTGACTTTTCGGAAATCAAATTGAATGGTAACAACTCCATAGAAGTGACCAAGGATTTCACGGAACTCCACCTGATCGGAAAATAATTTTTTGTACTTTTCCTAGACTAAACACTCTCACATATTATGAAACGATTTATTCTTACCGCTTCCATTTTTTTGGTAGTTGCTGCGTGTAAAACAAATCCATTTACGGGGAAGAGCACATTGAATTTCTACCCCAATAGTCAAATTTTCCCCATGGCCTTTGCCCAGTACGATCAGTTTTTGGGCGAGAACAAGGTGATCACCGGAACATCGGATGCGCAAATGATTGCACGAGTGGGCCAACGGATTGCCTCTGCGGCGGAACGCTGGTTGGATTCCAATGGCTATCCAGGCTACCTTAAGGATTACAAATGGGAATACAATTTGGTGCAGGACGAAACCGTCAACGCTTGGTGTATGCCTGGGGGAAAAATTGTGTTTTACACTGGAATTTTACCTATAGCCCAAGGGGAAACCGGAGTAGCAGTGGTAATGGGCCACGAAGTGGCACACGCCTTGGCAGATCATGGAGCACAGCGGATGAGTGCCGGTATGGTACAGCAGATCGGGGCCGTGGCCGGGAATGTGGCCATACAGGATCCTGAAAAACGCAACATGTTCAACCAAGCCTATGGATTGGGGTCTACCTTGGGGGTTATGCTCCCCTTCAGTAGAGGCCATGAAACCGAAGCCGATAGGATTGGACTACAGATTATGGCCATTGCAGGATATAATCCTGATGAGGCTGCCAATCTATGGAGACGGATGAAAGAAAAATCAGGGGGACAGGCTCCTCCAGAATTTATGAGCACACACCCCTCCAACGATACCAGAATCCAAAATTTGACCGCTTGGGCACCAGCCGCCAAACAAGAGGCGAGAAAGTTTGGGGTAACCTCATTTAAGTAAATTGATTGATAACATAAAGATGTCATTTCGAATACGTTAAAGACCTATTTTTATCTGCGATGGGTCTTTTAGCCATCGGGATGACATCTTCTTTTTTAGACACTATACATGGCACAGGCATTGGCATTAAAGGGAAGTAAAAAACTATTGAACGCTTGGGCTTTCTATGATTGGGCCAATTCCGTATACAGTTTGGTCATTTCCTCGGCCATTTTCCCCATTTTCTACGGAGCCCTGTTCCGGGTAGCGGGCATAGAGCGAGTGGTCATATTTGGTGGAGAGATAGCCCGTGCCCCGTTGATCAGTTATGTGACCTCGCTTGCTTTTGTGTTCATTGCCATTGTAACCCCATTGGTTTCTGGGATTGCCGATTATTTGGGCAACAAAAGATTGTTCCTAAAATTTTTCTGTTACCTCGGAGCCTTATCGTGTATCGGTTTGTACTGGTTTTCATTGGAAAATATCTATTTTGGACTGGTATGCTATTTCTTTGGCTTGGTCGGATTTTGGGTGAGTTTCGCCATCAACAATTCCTATTTGCCGGATATAGCCTTTCCTGAACAGCAGGATGGAATAAGCGCCAAAGGGTTTTCATTGGGGTATGTGGGTAGTGTTATTTTGTTGATATTCAATTTGGCCATGGTAATGCAGCCTGATGTGTTCGGCATAACCGATAATGGGGGCGAAGTGGCCGAGATCAAGGCCATGAAATATTCGTTTATTTCCGTAGGGATATGGTGGATACTTTTCAGTCAATACACCTTTGCCCATCTCCCAAAAGGCTATAAGAGGGAAGGGGAACGAAAAAACATTGTGCTCAACGGATTTAGGGAATTAAAGAGCGTTTGGCACCAATTGGGTGAAAACACAAGATTAAAGCGGTATCTAGGGGCCTTCTTTGTATATAGTATGGCCGTTCAGACCATTATGCTCATCGCTACCTATTTTGGGGAAGAAGAAATCACCTGGGGCTCGGATAGTGAGCGTACCACGGGGCTGATCATCAGTATTCTGGTGATTCAAATTGTAGCCATTTTTGGAGCTACCGTCACGGCAAGGGTATCAAAAAAGTATGGAAACATCAATACCCTTATGGTCATCAATTGCATTTGGGTGGCCTTGTGTGTGTATGCTTATTTCTTGCAAACCCCGATGGATTTTTACATTGCGGCAAGTTTTGTTGGGGTGGTGATGGGGGGAATCCAAGCCCTGTCCCGATCTACCTATTCCAAGTTTTTGCCCGAAACCACGGATACCACATCCTTTTTCAGTTTTTATGATGTGGCCGAAAAAATAGGAATCATCATCGGTACATTTTTATATGGAGCCGTGGCCCAACTCACGGGGAGTATGCGGAACAGTACCATCTTTCTGGGCTTGTTCTTTTTGATAGGGATTTACCTGTTGACTAGGGTCAACAGCACCAGAAAATAGAAAACATCATACATTATACACAAAAGGCCCCGACATTTGTCGGGGCCTTTTGGTTTCTTGATTGATGGCTAAACTCCTTTATCCTTTTGAAATATCTCCGGAGCCTGATGATTTACTGTCGATTTTCTTGGGATTGCCTCGGTAGCTGATATCGCCTGAACCTGAAACTCTGGCCTGTATGGATTCATTTGCGGTAACCCTGACATCGGCAGAACCGGAAACCGCAACGGTAACGAAATTGGCCTCAAGTTCATAGGCCTTTACATCGCCGGAACCCGATACTTGGATGTCCAGGTCAGTGGTTTTACCGGAAAGATTGATGTCACCCGAGCCGGATAGGGCAGCGTTCACACTTTTGGCGTTTACGGTCAGCGAAACGTCGCCAGACCCAGAAATCCTAGTGCTGAAATCATTGGCTTCCAAAGTGGTTTTGCCAACAATATCCCCAGAACCGGATAGCGATACCGAACTTATGGATTCAACCGGTACGGTGATTCGGATTCCTTTGCCCCAAGAAGATGGTTTCAAGTTTACCCCTTTTTCCACTTTAATGAGTAGAGTGCCGTTCTTGACTTCGGTTTTAATGTGTTCCAATAAATTGGATTCCCCTTCAAGGGTAAGTTCCCCCTCTTTGCCGGATACCAGGTCCACATCGAACCAACCGGCCAAGGCCACCTCGTCATAATCGCCCACCGAACGTTCAATGGTTACGATGTTGCCATCCCCATTGATGCGTTTTCCCCATTGGGCGTTGGTGGTGGCTACGGCACAAAATGCCAGTGCTAGTGTGATGAGTTTTTTCATGATTGTGTTTTTAGTTTTGTTTTTTGATTTGATTTATTAATTCTGATAGAAGGTGATGCCCCCATAATCACTGGTAATGTTTATCATGTTACCGGAGTTTTCTTTTCCGTAATATCCCTTGAAATACTTTTCATGTGATTTTTCTATGCTGATGTTCAGCTCAAAATCATCCTTGCCGCTTACGCCGGCATATTCCGTCCTGATCTCAAAATCAAAAGCATACTCGGGATGGTACCCTATTTTTATTCCGGTGTAGTCCGTTCTAATGGTTACATCACCGGCATCAGGGGCCAATCGATCTATTTTTAAGGAACCATAATCCCCGGTTATGGAAACATTGCCATGGATTTCTCCCAATTTTACTCCAATGTAGTCCCCGTTTCCGGTCACGTTTTTGGCATTGTTCACTTCTATGGACCCATAATCGCTGGAATAGTCCAAATCTCCCATTTCTTCTATGACAGCGTTGGTGTAATCGGCCCGAATGCGCAAATTGCCAGCCTTTTGAATCGTGAAGCCTGAGTAATCGGCCACAATTTCACCACTGTTGATATAGTCAAAAGTGGATCGGGAGGTATAGTCGAACTTAAGTTCGTTGTTTCGGCCCCGCAGTTCACCCACATCGATCTTGCCGTAATCACAGTTTATTTTGGCGTGTCCATCTATGCGGTCCAAGAAGATGTTTCCATAGTCATTGCTCAGGTTTACGCTGTTCTTAACAGGTAACTTAATAGTATAGTTTACCTGTACGTTTACGTTTCTTCGCTTTCCCCAGTTCCATCCCCAACTGCTACCGCGGTCCCCAAACAGGGTACGGGCCGATACCATGCTGGAGCTGTTCTCAAAATCCACATCAATTTCATCCAAGCGCTCCTGCACGCGATCTTCGTCATTGCCATTGGTCTTGATGTTGACCTCGATGACCACCCGGTTTTCATTCCATGAGGTAATGTTGAGGTTGCCGTAGCTGTTGTTCACTTTAAAGAGTGCATCGGAGTTTACGTTAAACTCTTTTTTAATGGTCTTTTCCTTGGTGTACTTGCCTTCCATCTCTCCCGTACCTGCACTTAGTGCAAGAGGGATTAGGGCTAAAGCCAAAAGGGTGATTTTATATCGTAATGTTTTCATCATTGAATGATTTTAAGTTTTTGATGTTTTCTATCTGGTTCAATACCTCTTTTAATAAATCTATTCGGGTCTGGAAGTTGGTGATCATGGCGTTCAAGATAATTTTGCTGTCACCCCCATTGACCAAATCCTCTTCCAGGGATTCGTAATCGTTTTTTAGCTTTTGCAACTGAAATAGCGTGTCATCAACCAATTGGGCTGTTTCGGGCGATTTTTCGCTTTCCAATAGCTCTACCTGTTGCTCAATAAGATTGGCAAAGTAAAACTCGGTCTGTGAAACCTCCGGAGCGATCTTGACCACTTGCTCTTTCAAACTGGGTTTTGGCCCCAATGCCTGAAAGGACAGTACGCCAATCAGCGCAATGGATGCTGCAATGGATAACGGTTTCCACCAGTTCACCTTCTTTTTGTTCAGGGAAATTGTGCCCTTGTCTTGGTTCAGTTTCTCTAAAAAGCGTCCTTGGTGCCCGTTTTGGGGCTCCTCAAGGTCAAATTGTCCGTGCAGCCTCTCAAACAGTTGGTCTAAATTATCCTCTTTCATGGCAAAACGTTTTGGTTCAATTTTTTTCGTAAGCTTTCCTTGGCTCGTGATATAGTAGTCCTGCAATTGGCGTAGCTTATATTCATAATCTCACTGATTTCTTCGTAATCGTAACCTTCAATTAAATGTAAGGTCAAAGAAACTCTGTAATTGTCTTTCAAACTTTTCATGGTATCCATCACTTTTTGAGCCTTCAGTTCTGTGTAACCATTGTGGTCTGGAGCAACTTCATCATTATCTTCGACCTTGTACATTATGTCATCCAAGTCCACAGCCTTTGTTTTTTGCTGCTTTTTGTACTGATAAATGCTGTTATTGATCACAATCCGCTTTAACCATGCGCCAAAAGTGACCTCACCTTTAAATGTGTGCAGTTTCGTGAACGCGCTCAAGAACGATTCCTGCATTACATCTTCCGCTTCGGCCGAGTCTTTTACAATTCGGTAAGCCGTGTTGAACATGGCCCTGTAATACCGATTGTAAACCTCCATTTGTGCACTTTGTTGGCCTTTTAGGCACAGCTCCAGCAGTGCGTCAATATGTTCATTTTGGTGGCTCAAAAAATGAATGGTTTGTCTTATAGAGGTATGAATTTATCAATTGTTACACTTTTTTTGGAATTTTTAAATTTTAATGGCACAGGAATTGCCTTTTAACAAATGAAAAAAAGCTGTTTAAGGACTATAAACGTTGATTTTAAAGGAGTTAAAACAGTTTTGTGAAAGAATAAGGACATTGTCATTTTGTTGATTATGACAAAATGACCGAAAAGATGATATGGGAGAGATGAAAATTTCAAATTTTGACAATATAGACTTTCAAGGCTTGGATGAGGATGCGGAATTGATTCCTTTGCTCACCCCAGAGGACGAGGAACAGATGAACCGGGAGAGCCTACCGGAAACCTTGCCGGTGTTGCCGCTTCGGAACACCGTGCTGTTCCCAGGTGTGGTAATCCCCATTACGGCCGGTAGGGATAAATCCATTAGCCTGATCCGCGATGCCAACAATGGTTCCAAGACCATTGGGGTTGTTTCCCAAAAAGATGAGGAAACCGAAAACCCAGGGGTGGACGACATCAATACGTTGGGAACGGTTGCGCGCATATTACGTGTGCTGCAGATGCCCGATGGGAACACCACCGTCATCATTCAAGGAAAAAAGCGCTTTCAGATAGATCAAGTCATTTCTGAAAAACCGTATATGACCGCAACGGTAAAGGAGGCTGAGGAAGTGCGCCCTGAAGAGGGCAATAAGGAATTTGGGGCCATTATCGATTCCATAAAGGAATTGGCCTTTAAGATCATTAAGGACAACCCCAATATTCCCAGCGAGGCCACTTTTGCCATCAAGAACATCCAGAGTAATTCATTCTTGATCAATTTTGTGTCGTCCAACCTTAATTTAACGGTTGCCGAAAAACAACAACTTCTGGAAATCCCGAATTTGCAGGATAGGGCCTTGGCCACCTTGCGCTATATGAACATGGAGCTTCAAAAACTGGAATTGAAGAACGATATCCAGTCCAAGGTTCGTAGCGATATGGACCAACAGCAGCGCGAATATTTCCTTCACCAACAGATGAAGACCATCCAAGAGGAATTGGGTGGCATGTCCTATGAGCAGGAAGTGGAAGAGATGAAGGAGCGGGCCAAGAAGAAAAAATGGAGCAAAAAAGTCAAGGAGCACTTTGAGCGCGAGCTGGGAAAAATGCAGCGCATGAATCCCCAAGTGGCCGAGTATTCCATACAGCGTAATTATCTGGATTTGATATTGGACCTGCCTTGGAACGAGTATTCCAAAGACAAATTTGACCTGAAACGGGCCCAGCAGATTTTGGATCGTGACCATTACGGTCTTGAGGATGTAAAACGCAGGATCATTGAGTATCTGGCGGTTTTGAAACTCAGAAACGATATGAAATCGCCCATCCTTTGTCTGTATGGCCCTCCCGGGGTAGGAAAGACCTCCTTGGGTAAATCCGTGGCTGAGGCGTTGGGCAGGGAATATGTGCGTATGTCCTTGGGTGGACTTCGGGACGAAGCGGAAATCCGTGGTCACCGGAAAACCTATATCGGGGCCATGCCCGGTCGTATCATTCAAAGTTTGAAAAAAGCCGGGACATCCAACCCTGTTTTTATTCTGGATGAGATCGATAAGCTTTCCAACAGTCATCAAGGGGACCCATCCTCTGCCATGTTGGAGGTATTGGACCCAGAGCAGAACGCCGAGTTCCACGATAATTTCTTGGAGATGGGGTATGACCTATCCAAAGTGATGTTCATAGCCACGGCCAACAACCTGGCCACCATTCAGCCTGCGTTGCGCGACCGAATGGAAATCATCAACGTGACAGGCTATACCATTGAAGAAAAAGTGGAAATCGCCAAAAGGCATTTGTTGCCCAAACAATTGAAGGAACATGGACTGTCCACCAACGATTTGAAGATTGGCAAACGCCAGTTGGAGAAAATCGTGGAAGGCTATACCCGCGAATCCGGGGTGCGTGGATTGGAAAAGCAACTGGCCAAAATGGTTCGGTATGCCGCAAAGTCCATCGCTATCGAGGAAGAATACAACGTGAAGGTCACCAGTGAGGATGTGGAAAAAATTCTGGGTCCTGCCCGATTGGAGCGCGATAAATATGAAAACAACGATGTGGCCGGGGTGGTCACAGGATTGGCATGGACCAGTGTTGGGGGCGATATCCTCTTCATAGAATCCATTTTGTCCAAAGGAAAAGGTGCCTTGAACATAACGGGGAATCTGGGCAAGGTGATGAAGGAATCGGCCACCATTGCCATGGAATACATAAAATCCAATGCAGAGGCCTTTGGTATAGACCCCAATGTGTTTGAAAAGTACAATGTGCACATCCACGTTCCTGAAGGGGCAACGCCCAAGGATGGGCCCAGTGCGGGGATTACTATGTTAACATCCTTGGTGTCGCTGTTCACCCAACGCAAGGTGAAGAAAAGCTTGGCCATGACCGGGGAAATTACCCTGAGGGGCAAAGTGTTGCCCGTTGGTGGAATCAAAGAGAAAATCTTGGCGGCAAAACGCGCACGGATTAAGGAAATCATTCTTTGTGCCGATAACCGAAAGGATATTGAGGAAATCAAAGCGGACTATCTCAAGGGGTTGACATTTCATTACGTAACCGATATGAGTGAGGTGATTGACATTGCCATCACCAAGCAAAAGGTGAAAAATGCCAAAACCCTATAATGGAATGACGGATGTCATGATTCGGTAAAACCTTTTCTACCTATTTTTGCGGCATGAAAAAAATCACCATAGCCATTGACGGCTATTCTTCCACGGGAAAAAGTACCATTGCCAAGCGTTTGGCCAAAGCCTTGAACTATATTTATGTGGATACCGGTGCCATGTACCGGGCCGTGGCCTTGTTTGCCCTTGACCATGGATTTGTGGATGGGGAGGACAATATCCCCGAATTGATCGCGCATTTGCCCGAAATGGAGTTGAAGTTTGTGCCCAACCCCGATTCTGGAAAATCCGACATGTACTTGAACGGCCAAAATGTGGAAGAGGAAATCCGGACCATGAGGGTATCCGGACAGGTGAGCAAAGTGGCCGCCATTGGCGAGGTACGTACCAAGTTGGTGGAAATGCAACAACAAATGGGCCAGGACAAGGGCATTGTTATGGATGGCCGTGACATTGGTACCGTGGTGTTCCCGGATGCCGAGCTAAAACTGTTCATGACCGCCTCCCCAGAAATCAGGGCCACCCGACGCTACAAGGAGTTGTTGGACAAAGGGGAGCAGGTGACCTTTGAGGAGGTATTGAAAAACGTACAGGAACGGGACCGCATAGACTCTACCCGGAGCATATCCCCACTACAAAAGGCCAAGGATGCCATTGAGTTTGACAATAGCGATATGGGCTTGGAAGAACAGTTTGAGCGTATTTACGACTTTTCCCAACGTGTGATTGCGAAGCAGGGGTAAGGAAAAGACAGTTTTGGAGTTGCACTTATAGCCGTTGTTGTACGCTGGCTTTTTTTCTTATTAACAAAATCAATTCGCTTAAATTCTTATTCATTTCCTTGTTCATATTCCATTCCAAAGTTTTATTTCCTACCGTGAGTTGGCAAAAAAGCCCGTCAAGAACGATTCCATCTATCTTATTTTTATTCAATTCCTTATTGATTAACTTTTGTAGATCTAAAAATTCCGAATCAGTGAGTTTAATTTTTTTCTCATTTATTGCGAGTCTATCTAAATTAAAGAAACCGTTTTCAAATCCTTCTCTATAAAATTTGGTATTCCAGTTCTTAACTCTCAAAAAGTTGTTGTCTGATGTGGTTAAGCTAACTGAAAATCCGTGAGTCAATAGTTGTCCTATTTCACAGTAAGTGAATCTCAATTTTTCATTTTCGCCTAAATCTAATTCAGTTAGTTCTTTTTTAAGTTCAGTAAATAAAGCTACTGTATCTCTTGATATTCGTTCCATTTTTCAGCTTGCGTACAACGTTCTAAAATAGGATTCGTTTAAAAGTGAATTACATAGACCGATACCGAAACAAGTTCGCCACAGGTAAGTGAAGTTGGGCTTTTTTCATTGAAGATGCCACTGGAAATGGATGGATACCTATTTTGATTTGATAGAATCCGGTTTTCAATTGATGGGAAATCACCGTTTTACCCTACATTAACATTGAACAGATACCCCACCAAAGCGGTAAGACCCATGGCCACGGTTCCCCAGAAGGTGATCCTGAGGATGGCCTTTCCAATGCTGGAGCCCCCTGTTTTGGCGGCCAAGGCCCCCAAAATGATCAGGAAAAAAAGCGCAAAACCATAAAGGGTATATTCCATGCTCTCCAAAGGCAGGAAAAGGGTGACCAGAAAAGGGAGCGATCCCCCTGCGGTAAAGGCGGCGCCCGAAGCCAAGGCAGCCTGCATGGGCTTGGCCTGACTGATTTCATTGATGCCCAGCTCGTCCCGGATATGGGCGCCCAGCGCATCGTGTTCGGTCAGTTCTTTGGCCACTGTTAAGGCGGTCTCCTTTTTTAAACCTCTTTTTTCATAGATTTCGGCAAGTCGTTGCAGCTCAATTTCGGGCATGTCGTCCAGTTCCTGTTGTTCGCGTTCAATGTCGGCTTTTTCCACATCGGTCTGCGAACTAACGGAAACATACTCTCCGGCGGCCATGGACAGGGCGCCGGCCACAAGTCCGGCCAATGAGGCCAAAATAATGGGTTCCCGCAGGTCACTCGCGGCCGCCACTCCAATGGCGATACTCGCGGTGGATAAAATCCCATCGTTGGCACCGAGCACAGCGGCCCGTAACCAATTGCTTCGGTGTATGTAGTGGTTGTCCAAATAATTGTCCAGTCCTCCGGTTTGTTCTGCCATTGTATTAGGTGTTCAAATTGAGTACAGCAATGAAGTTAACCATTTTGGATCACAGAACGACTTTAAAATACGTTTGGGGTGCTTGTATCAAGGCTTTAGCCTTTCCACTAGCATGGAAGAAAAATAGTTGACCCCGGTCCGGATGCATTCCTCATCCACTTGAAAAGTTGGGGAGTGGGGCATGGAGATGATGCCCTTTTCGTAATTGGAACCACCAAGGAAGAAATAGACTCCGGGCACTTCCTCTTGAAAATAGGCGAAATCATCACCATGATAACCGGGAAACACTCCATACAAAGGGATGGCGTTTTGTGCGCCGTAAATGTTGGCAATACTCTTCAAGGCAAGCGGGGCCAGATTTTCATCATTATAAAGAATATCCTTTTCATAGGAATACACCACGGAAAGCAAATCTTTGGCGTATTTGGAGTTCATAATCTCCGCTTTTACATTTTTTAGCAAGGCATCCAGTTGTGGTTGGTCACTGGAATTGATCAAACTGCTTAGGGTAATTTTCCCTTCAGAATCGTTAACCTTGATGTCTTGCAACAAGGTCAAATAGTCCTTAAAGATGGTATTGGGATTGGCCAGGCCAATTTCAGGGTCCAGCGTGTTACGGGGGTCCCAAAACTTGCTATCGGCCCCTACGGTTTGAAAGCTTTGCAGCAAATTTTTGGTATAATCAATAAGTGCCCCTTTGTTTTGGACAGTGCTTTTGTAGTTGATTTCAATGGCATTGAGATAGGCATAGAGCGGTCCCGGTTTGGTAAAAACCGTTCCCTGTGGTGATGGGGTGATGTGGGCGGCGTAGATTTCTTCGGGCTGGATTATTTGGAACAAAGAATCATGAATCATGGCCTTGGCCCCGGCATAGGTTTCTTCCGCAGGTTGAAAGATAAAATAGATCCTCCCTTCCAAATGTTCTTTCTGACTGGCCAGCACATGGGCCATACCCAGTCCAATAGTGGTGTGCACATCATGGCCACAGATATGGCGCACCCCTTTATTTTCTGATGCGAAATCCACAACATCGGGACTGTCCGAAGGCAAGGCATCAATGTCGGCTCTCCAGGCAATGTGCTTTCCTTCCTTGGCGCCTTTTAGGATGCCTACCACCCCATGGCCTCCAATGCCCGTTTTCACCTCCAATCCAAGGGAACGCAAAAAGTCCTGTATTTTTTGGGCAGTCCGTTCTTCCTGTTCGGCTACCTCAGGGTGTAGGTGAAAGTCCCTCCGGAGGTTCACCAAGCCGTCAAAAATTGCATCAGTATGGGTTTGGATGGATTGATGGATGGAAGAAGGCGCTGCGTTTTGGCTATACATACTCCACCCGAACAGAAAAAAAAGTACGGATACTGCGATTTTGGCTGCTTTTGTGGTTAGGGCCATAGTCTCTTGTTTTTCAGTGATGCTGTAAAATTATCCCGACCCCATGTTTTTTACCTGTCACCTATGTGACAAAATCACTTTTTGGCCAAATTACTGCGTATTCTGCTCAATGATTGGCGCTCAATGCCCAAATAGGACGCCAAATGGGAGAGGCTTATCCGGTTTAGGATGTGCTTGTGGGTCTCCAAGAAATTCAAATACCGTTGTTCGGCATTTTCAAACAAGAAACTTTCCACCCGGTCTGTTTCCCGGGTCAGGACCATTTCGGCAATGAGTCTGCCATACATTTCACTGTCTTTGAATTTGCGATAGGCCTCTTGGAGCTTTTCATAGGGCATTTCAACCACAATGGTTGGTTCCAGGCATACCATATAATATTTGGTGGGTCTCTGGTTCAAAAAGGAAGGATAGTCCGTGGCATATCCCTGTTCACTGGTAAAGCTTGTGGTTATGGCATTGCCTTTTTCGTTGATATAATATCGTCGCACAAGCCCTTGACAGATATAGGGAATGGCGGTTTGTACATCCCCGGCCTTGGCCAAGAACTCCTTTTTCTTGTATTTTTTCAGCATCAGGATGGAACGCGTAAATTTTTGGGTCTCCACTTCCATATGTGGAAATTGTTCCATGAACTGATCAAAATAAGGCGTTGTTTCTTCTTTCAAGGTGTTTTTTGAACGATTATAGACAGATGGCCAAAACAAGTTAGACGCATGGAGGGAAGATCGTAAATTTTATGGAAATAGCATGAGGCTTGAAACCTCGGTATGGGTTTGAATTTAGAGTCTAGGCTGTTTGCGGCTTTACCGAAAGGGTGTTTGTGAAGCAAGATTAGGAAGAACAGTTTAGGACGATATTTGGCAAAAAAGTATGGAAAATCTAATTAAAGGTGTAGAGCTAGTTGCTATTTATTTATACTCTAATGCTTTTGTGCTGTTTGAATTCTCGCTGGCATACTTTTTCAGTACAAGGTTTCTTTTAGCGAAGCCTAACTTTAGAAGCCAAATGTTCGCTGTTAGCAAGATTATGGTATGTGGCAATCCAATCCAGTCCCTTAATCTAGGGGATAGCCCTATTTGGTCATAATAAAAGGACCAAAAAAACATCCAAAGCCCTAAAGTCAAAAAACAGATACAAACAAAGGGACTTCGCTTAATTATTTGTTTGTTCAACCCATAAATTAAAGTGCTTAGCAAGATAGGGGTCAGATAAAATTGAGGGTGACCAACTTTATACAGTAAAAGTATATTCAACCAACAAAATAAAATTGACATTGTTCTGTCAAGCTTGAAGATAACATAAGCCAAAAACGACCCAATTGCCCCAGATATAACCAAAATAGTGCTGTAGGAATCTAAGTTTATGCCATTTGCTTTCAAAAATCTAAAAATCGAAAAAATTTTAGAAACCCTTTCCGTACCCAAAACCAAAGGTCGAATAATACCGTTTCCCCATTCCAAATACCCCATAAAATAGATTAGTGTTATGGTTATAATTGAAGAACACAAGAACTTGTAATCTATTTTTAAATTATTGTTGAAAATTAAGAATGGAATAATGAGCAGGGGGACAAACTTAAACCCAACAGCAATAGCAATAATTATTCCAGATAATAAGCTCTTTTTTTCTAGGTAAAGTATAATTCCCAGCAAAACCAGTGACGAAAGAAAGACATCATTAGATCCGTATTTTACACCAAATATTAAGAATAGAGGATTTACTAATAGGAAAAGCTTTAACCAAGTCAAGTTAACCTCTGGGTTTTGGTGTGATATAAAGTTGCATAATTTAGATATGGTAAAGAAATAAAACAGAATCCACAACCCTCTAGGTACAGCAACTAAATCAGTGACATGTAGATAAGCAAAAAGATTATAGATTATACCATAAGCGTTATCTGAGGCTTTTCCCAAATATGGGTTTCCTCCATCCGAAATTATCCTCCATTGTTTAACATAAGCGATATAATCATGATAATTAGTATTGAAAAGTGCTATGGCAAGTATGCTGATACCAAGTAGTAAAAGCAATATTCTAACTTGAAATGTCTTTGTTTCAAACCCCATTCTTTTCTAGTCATTGCAACTCCATTTAATTTGGGGATATAGTCCTTTTATTTTTGGTATATCTGGATGGAGTAATGTTCAGAATGAGTTAAGTAATGGGTTTTTGTCTATGAATAATGATTTAAATTGATGAATACACATTCTGGATTGACGGAGCATGGTTTTCAATTGATAAGCAAAACAGTTATCAATAAAAAAGACGCCCTAGGCGTCTTTTTTTGATTAGTTGTATGTTCTCGACTGCGCTCGAACTGACAATCATTACAAATTCGGGATCACCAACACCTGATCGGGATGGATGATATCCGGATTTTTCAAAATATTGGTGTTCGCATCAAAGATCTTGGTGTACTTCATGGGGTCACCATAATAATGCTTGGCGATCTTGCTCAAGGATTCCCCACTCTTTACCGTATGTCTGTGGTATACAGAATCGTCCTCTACGGTGATATTGGCCTTGAGGTCCGAAGGCTTTTCCCCGCCGATCTCCTTTATTTTGTCCCAAAGGATGTTCTTTTCGTATTGGGTGGCAGCCATTCCCTTTATTTTTAGGACGCCATTTTCCTCGGAAACATCCCCGTCCTTGATGCCCAATTTAAGGCCAAGGTCCAACACGGGCTGATACTTTGCTTTTACACTCATAATGGTATTTTTTAGTTAACAATTAGAGCTTTCAAGATAGCCATTATGAAAATGTTTTGCCATTAAATTTTTGTAATACTTTTTTGGGGATAAACCTTTGGTCGGGATACTTTGTAAATCAAAAGATTAATTGTAATTTTGCACTCCTTTTTGGCGAATATCAGGAGATAAAAGGAATTAGTAAAAAACAAGTATAAATCACTTTCACGGAATCGCCCCGCTCCTGTAAAACGTGGAATACAAATTTAAATCAGCACATGGCTGAAGAAAAAGCAAACGTTGAGGTAGAAGAAACTATCGCAACACAAGAAGTACAAGAAGAAGTTCAGACCCAACAGGACCCTAAGGAGTTCCTTGATAGTTTTGATTGGGACAAGTATGAAGAAGGAATTGAGCGCGTAGACGATACAAAGCTCAAGGAATTTGAAACGCTTGTTGAGGAAAACTTTGTGGATACCGCAGATGAGGAAGTTGTTGAGGGAACCGTGGTCCACATGACCGATCGCGAGGCCATCATCGACATCAATGCGAAGTCTGAAGGGGTAATCTCGTTGAACGAGTTCCGTTACAACCCAGACCTTAAAGTAGGTGACAAGGTTGAGGTCCTTATAGACATCCGTGAGGACAAGACAGGTCAATTGGTACTTTCACACAGAAAGGCCAGGACCATCATGGCTTGGGATCGCGTTAATGCGGCCCACGACAAAGAAGAGATCGTTACCGGTTTCGTGAAATGTCGTACCAAAGGAGGTATGATCGTCGATGTTTTTGGAATTGAGGCGTTCTTGCCTGGTTCACAAATCGATGTGAAGCCTATCCGTGACTACGATCAGTATGTAGGCAAGACCATGGAGTTCAAGGTAGTGAAAATCAACCACGAGTTCAAGAACGTAGTGGTTTCACACAAAGCCTTGATCGAAGCTGATATCGAAGAGCAGAAAAAAGAGATCATCGGTCAATTGGAGAAAGGCCAAGTATTGGAAGGTGTAGTGAAAAACATCACGTCTTACGGGGTATTTATCGACCTTGGTGGCGTAGATGGATTGATCCACATTACCGATCTTTCTTGGAGCCGTATCAACCACCCCAACGAAGTTGTGGAGTTGGATCAGAAATTGAACGTGGTTATCTTGGACTTCGATGATAACAAATCAAGAATCCAATTGGGTCTTAAGCAATTGGAGAAACACCCATGGGATGCCCTTGGTGATGAGATCAAAGTAGGTGACAAAGTAAAAGGTAAAGTTGTTGTGATCGCTGATTACGGTGCCTTTATCGAAGTTGCCGAAGGTGTTGAAGGATTGATCCACGTTTCTGAAATGTCTTGGTCTACGCACTTGCGTTCTGCCCAGGATTTCGTGAACGTTGGTGATGAGGTTGAGGCTGTTGTACTTACCTTGGACCGTGAAGACCGCAAAATGTCTTTGGGTATCAAGCAATTGACTCCAGACCCATGGACCGATATCACTACCAAATATCCTGTTGGTTCCAAGCACAAAGGAATTGTAAGGAACTTTACCAACTTTGGTGTATTTGTTGAAATGGAAGAAGGTATCGATGGTTTGATCTATATCTCCGACCTTTCTTGGACCAAGAAGATCAAGCACCCATCCGAGTTTGTTGCCGTTGGTGATACCTTGGAAGTGGAAGTTTTGGAATTGGACGTGGAAGGACGCAAGTTGAGCTTGGGTCACAAGCAGACCACAGAGAACCCTTGGGACAAATACTCCGAGGAGTTTGCTGAAGGCACCATCCACAAAGCTTCCATCGCAGAGATCGTTGACAAAGGAGCTACCATTGACTTCAATGAGGATATTGTTGGATTTGTTCCATCAAGACACTTGGAGAAAGAAGATGGTAAGAAATTGGTAAAAGGTGAAGAGGCAGAATTCAAGATCATAGAGTTCAATAAAGATTTCAAACGAGTTGTGGCCAGCCACACCGCTATCTTTAGAGAGCAAGAAGAGAAGAATGTAAGAGCTGCCAAGAAAAGGTCTACTTCGTCTGACGAAGCTGCACCAACCCTTGGTGATGCCAATGCTCAATTGCAAGCCTTGAAGGATAAAATGGAAGCTGATTCCAAGAAGAAGTAATCAGATTATCCTGAATATAGCGAAAGCCCTGCTGGAAACAGCGGGGCTTTTTTTATAGTGTTGGCATTTTAAAGAATTGCTTACTTTTGCATACAAATGAGTCGGTCGCAAAGCATATGAGTCAAAAAGTACTGCTTACTTCAAAGGAAATAAATATCATACTGCACCGGCTGGCCTGTCAGCTTTTAGAAAACCATTTGGACTTTACCAATACCGCCTTGATCGGCATTCAGCCGAGAGGCGTCTTTTTAGCCGAACGTCTGGCCAAGATTCTTAAACAGGAATATAAGATCAAGGATATCGCCTTGGGCTTTTTGGATATCACATTTTTTCGGGATGATTTTGGAAGAGGGGAGATTCTTAAGGCCAATTCCACCAAGATGAACTTTCTGGTCGAGGACAAAAAAGTGGTCTTCGTGGACGATGTACTCTATACGGGACGAAGTATTCGGGCCGCGTTAACGGCCATCCAATCCTTTGGCAGGCCCCAAAGCATTGAACTGTTGACATTGATCGACAGGCGTTTTAGCAGACACTTGCCCATACAGCCCAATTATAGGGGACGGCAGGTTGATGCCATCAATGATGAAAAAGTTAAGGTGATGTGGGAGGAAAATGACGGGGAGGACATGGTATATTTAGTAAGCAAATAGATTAAAATGAGTGAACTGAGTGTAAATCACTTGCTGGGGATAAAATATCTGAACAAAAAAGATATAACGCTCATTTTTGAAACGGCGGACCATTTTAAGGAAGTGATCAACCGATCGATCAAGAAAGTTCCCACTTTGCGGGATACCACCATTGCCAATATCTTTTTTGAGAACAGTACCCGTACCCGACTTTCCTTTGAATTGGCTGAAAAGCGACTTTCAGCGGATGTTGTCAATTTTTCTGCGGGCCAATCTTCGGTAAAGAAAGGGGAGACCCTTATTGATACGGTCAACAATATCCTATCCATGAAAGTGGATTTGGTGGTGATGCGTCACCCCAATCCCGGAGCGGGAATTTTTCTGTCCAAACATGTGAAGGCAGCTATAGTGAATGCTGGTGATGGAGCCCACGAACATCCTACCCAAGCCCTTTTGGATTCGTATTCCATTCGTGAAAAATTGGGGGATGTGTCCGGGAAGAACATTGTCATTGTAGGGGATATTTTGCACTCACGTGTGGCCCTTTCCAATATTTTTGCCCTAAAATTGCAAGGGGCCAATGTAAAGGTATGTGGTCCAAAAACCCTGATTCCAAAGCATATAGAATCGCTTGGGGTATCGGTGGAAACCAATTTAAGGAAAGCATTGGAGTGGTGTGATGTGGCCAATATGCTACGTGTACAGCATGAGCGTATGGACATCAGCTATTTCCCCTCCATAAGAGAGTATACCCAACAATTTGGGGTGAATAAACAGCTGTTGGACAGCTTGGACAAAGAAATTGTGATCATGCACCCCGGACCAATCAACAGGGGAGTGGAGATTACAAGTGATGTAGCGGATTCCGATCAGTCCATTATCCTGCACCAAGTGGAAAATGGAGTGGCCATCCGTATGGCAGTATTATATTTATTGGCATCAAAAATTCAGTAAGATGATTTTCGACAAAGAAGGTACGACCACTATCGTTTTTCAAGAGAAGACCTCGCTTTTCACCTTCATGGACAATCTGAACAAAGCGTATCCCAAAATCAAGCATGACAATATCATTGTCAACCTGTTTTCATTCAGTGCTTTGAAGTCGGGTGATGTATTGGAGTTTTTGGAAATATCCAATACACATAAAGGCGCGGGAAAATCCTTTGTGTTGGTCACAAATACAGTCTCATATGATGACGTTCCTGATGAGATCAGTGTGGTGCCCACCGTTCAAGAAGCCAAGGATTTGATTGAAATGGAAGAAATTGAACGCGATTTGGATCTATGAAGTTGACCATTCTAGGATGTTATTCCGCAACTCCAAGAACGTTTACCAATCCAACTTCACAGGTGTTAGAGATCAAGAACCACCTTTTTTTGATTGATTGTGGGGAAGGCACCCAAGTACAACTGAGAAAGTACAAGCTTAAATTCTCCAGGATCAAACACATTTTCATATCACATCTACATGGCGACCATTTTTTTGGATTACCAGGCTTGATTTCAACGTTCAGGCTTTTGGGCAGGGACAGTGAAATGCATATCTACGGTCCCAAAGGAATTAAGCAGGCCGTAACATTATTGCTTAAACTGGGTGATTCATGGACCAATTTCCCACTTATTTTCCATGAATTGGAATCCAAGGATTCAGAACTTTTGTTTGAGGATGAGAAAGTGAGTGTCCGTACCGTACCATTGGAGCATCGTGTGTACACCAACGGGTTTGTGTTCCACGAAAAACCGGCCCCAAGGACCTTGGATGTGGAAGCGGCCAAAAGGCTGGGTGTAGACCGGAGTCAGTTCAACAATATCAAAAATGGGGCAGATGGCGTTTCCAACAATGGGGAAACCATACCCAATGCCAAGCTTACGTCGGACCCACCTAAACCCAAAAGCTACGCGTTTTGCAGCGATACAAGTTATCATGAGCCCATAGTTCCTCTTATTGAGGGGGTTGATGCCCTTTATCACGAGTCCACTTTTTTGGAAACCGAATCCCATCTTTGTGCCAAAACTAAGCATTCCACGGCCAAGCAAGCCGCCCAAATAGCCCAGCAGGCCCATGTGGGAAAATTGATCTTGGGCCATTATTCCACGAGGTATAAATCCTTGGAACTTTTTAGGGAAGAGGCCATGCAGGTGTTTCCCAATGTGGCTTTGGCCGATGATGGCAAAACCTTTGAAATCTAAGGGGAGACCTTAACACAAATAAAACAACTTTTCCAACCGCGATGCTTTGCTGAGATTTGAATTTTGACGAAATTCACAGTATGCAGAAAGATTTGAGCGATTACAGAAAATCCTACGAGAAAAGTGCCTTGTTGGAAACTACCATCAAGGAAAATCCCATGGAACAATTTCAAAAATGGTTCTATGAAGTGGAGGCCACGGATGGATTGGATGAACCCAACGCCATGACCGTTTCTACCATTGGGTTGGATGGTTTTCCCAAGAATAGGGTGGTGCTAATGAAAAAGTACACCCATGAAGGCTTTATTTTTTATACCAATTACGATAGCGAAAAAGGGAGGGCCATAGCGGCCAATCCTTCCCTATGCCTCTCTTTTTTTTGGCCCAATTTGGAGCGACAGGTAATCATAAAGGGTACGGCGGAGAAACTCGCCGAAAACCTTTCGGACGGGTATTTTGAATCCAGGCCGTTGGGCAGCCAATTGGGTGCCGTGGTCTCCAACCAAAGTGAGGTGATCGGGTCACGCGAGGTTTTGGAAAAGGAATTGGAAGCCTTGGAAAGAAAATATGAGGGGAAGGAAATCCCTAGACCATCCAACTGGGGAGGGTTTTTGGTACGACCGGTCTCCATTGAATTTTGGCAGGGGAGGCCTAACCGACTGCACGATAGGATCAGATATACACTCCAGGAAGATTACGACTGGAAGATAGAACGTTTGGCACCATAACTCTAGTGAACATGAAACAGCTGATACTCATGAGACACGGAAAATCCTCTTGGGATTACGAAGTGTCCGATAAGGATAGACCCTTGCTCCAAAGGGGAATCAATGACGCCCATTTGGTGTCCAAAACCTTTGGAAACCATGCGCCTAAAATAGACTTTGCCTATTCCAGCCCAGCAATTAGGGCCTTGCATACCAGTATGATCTGTCTTAGGAACCTTGATTTTGACTTGGATCGGTTTAAGGTGGATAAGGCACTCTATGACTTTTCTGGAGATAGTGTCCAGCGATTTGTGGGCAAACTGGATAATGACCATCAGACCGTTGCGATTTTCGGACATAATTATGCCTTCACTTCGCTTGCAAATACTTGGGGAGATCAGTATATTGAAAACGTTCCCACAGCAGGACTTGTGCACATTATATTCAATGTGGACGATTGGTCCAAGGTTTCCAAGGGAACCACTGAGCGAACAATCTTTCCAAAACACTTAAAATAAAGAATGGTCAAAACAAAGAATGAATATATAAACAGGGAAATTAGTTGGTTACATTTCAACGCCCGCGTACTTCAAGAAAGTGCGGACAAGAAAGTGCCCCTGATTGACCGACTTCGGTTTTTGGGGATTTTCAGTAATAATCTGGATGAGTTTTTCAAGGTGCGGTATGCCACGGTAAAACGTATTGTGGATGCTGGAAAAACAGGAAAAAGTGTGTTGGGTGGAGAGAGGGCCAAGGATCTTTTGGAAGAGATTACCAAGATTGTGATTGCCCAGCAGGCCCGTAGTCTGGAAATTTTCAATGAGATTGAAAAGGAACTCAAGGAAGAAAATATTTTCATCATTGATGAGAATGAAGTAAACGATAGCCAAGCCGAGTTTATCCGCGATTATTTCTTTCACAAGGTCAATCAAGAGTTGATGACCATCATCCTGAACGACCTTACCGAGTTTCCATTGTTGAAGGACACTGCAGCCTATTTGGCCGTAAAGATTGTCATGAAAAATGGTTCAGGGGAACGGAAACACAATCGGTATGCCCTGATCGAGATTCCAAAGGGCATTGACCGTTTTGTGGTGCTACCCAAGGAAGGGGACAAGAATTATATCATCATTCTGGATGACCTGATTCGGTTCTGTTTGGATAGCGTATTTACCATGTTCGAGTTTGAGTCCATCTCGGCCCACATGATCAAGATTACCCGGGATGCCGAATTGGACATTGATAACGATTTGAGCAAGAGCTTCATTGAGAAGATTTCTTCCAGTGTGGAGCATAGAAAAATCAGTGATCCGGTCCGTTTTGTTTATGACAAAAATATCGATAAGGATACCCTTCAGTTCCTCAAGGAAAAGATGGACATTATGGGTACGGATAGTGTGATTCCTGGCGGACGTTACCATAACAGACGTGACTATATGGGCTTTCCCAGCTTGGGAAGATACGATCTCATGTATGACAAGATAGATCCGCTTCCCGTAAAGGGGCTCAGCATGGAAGGGAGTCTTTTGGAAATGATAGCGCACAAGGATTATATGATCTATGCGCCCTACCATACTTTTAGCTATATCACCAAGTTTTTAAGGGAAGCCGCCCTAGACCCCAAGGTAAGGACGATATTGATCACGGTATACCGATTGGCCAATGATAGTCAGATAGCCTCCTCATTAATCAATGCCGTAAAAAATGGAAAGCATGTTACGGTACAGATAGAATTGCAGGCCCGATTTGATGAGCAAGCCAATATTGAGTATGCCAACCAATTACAGGCGGAAGGCATCAACTTGATTTTTGGGGTTCCAGGTCTAAAGGTACATAGTAAGATCTGCATGATAGAGCGGGAAGAAGCCGAAGGCATCAAACGTTATGGTTTTATAAGTACTGGAAACTTTAATGAATCCACAGCAAAGATCTATACGGATTATACCCTTTTTACGGCCCATCAAGGAATCCTGAAGGATATGAGCAAGGTCTTTGGGTTCTTTGAGACCAACTATAAGATTAATAAGTATAGGCACCTGATTGTTTCCCCGCACTACACCAAATCTACCTTTATCAAACTTATTGATAGGGAGATAGCCAATGCCAAAGCGGGTAGGGAGGCCTATATCAAAATAAAGATGAACAGCCTCACTTCGTACAAAATGGTGGACAAACTGTATGAAGCCAGTAGGGCAGGCGTAAAGATCCAGATGGTGGTACGTGGAATCTGTTGCCTTATTCCGGGCGTACCGGGCATGAGTGAGAATATTGAGGCCATTAGTATTGTGGACAAGTTTTTGGAGCATCCAAGATTGTTCATCTTTGGAAACAATGGTGACCCCAAGGTCTATATCTCCTCAGCAGATTGGATGACGCGAAACCTTGATTTTAGGGTTGAGGTGGGATGCCCCATTTATGACCCGGACATCAAACAAGAGCTTTTGGATACTTTTGAGATATCTTGGAAGGATAACCTAAAGGCCCGGGTGTTTTCGGAAAAACAGGACAATGCCTATAGGCAGCGTACCGAAGGTGAGCCGGAGCTTAGATCGCAATTTGAGCTCTACCACTATTATCAGAAGAAGTTGGAATCTTAATACCCCATAAATTTGTTAATACGAAAGTTTGCGGCCATAGACATTGGGTCCAACGCCATACGATTGCTCATCAACAACGTGATTGAGCAGAAAGATAAACCTACCTTGTTCAAAAAGAGTGAGTTGGTGCGCGTTCCCGTTCGTTTGGGGGAAGATTCTTTTTTGCGGGGAGAGATTTCGGATACCAGTCTTAAACGTCTTATTAAAACCATGCAATCCTTTGATCTGTTGATGCAGGTCTATGGCGTGGAAAAATACATGGCTTGTGCCACTTCTGCGCTTCGTGAGGCGAGAAATGGTCAGGAGGTCATTGAACGAGTACAACAAGAATCCAACATCAAAATAGATATTATAGATGGTAAACGCGAAGCGGCCATCATCGCATCCACAGATTTAAAGGACGTGATCAAAACCGACCGACTCTATCTCTATGTGGATGTAGGGGGCGGAAGCACGGAGTTCACCATTTTTGACAAAGGAGCGCCTGTAGTCTCGCGTTCTTTTGAAATAGGCACCGTCCGTATTCTCAACAATTTGGTCAAGGATACCGTTTGGGACGACATTAAGGCGTGGATAGCCTCACACATAGGGCAGGATAGGTTGGTGGAGATCATTGGTTCGGGGGGGAACATCAATAAGCTGCACAAAATGTCGGGGCGGAAGATTGGACAACCCTTGTCCTATATCTGGTTGAATGCCCAGTACCATTTTCTGAACAGCATGGAATATGAAGACCGCATTGCCGAGTTGGGCCTTAACCAAGACCGGGCTGATGTGATCATACCTGCTACTAAAATATTCCTGAATGCGGCCAAATGGAGCAAGGCCAAGAAAATCCATGTGCCCAAAATAGGGTTGGCCGATGGTATGATCAAGACTTTGTACTATCAGTAAGATTATTAGCCATGCATGGTTTCTTTTTTGCCCAAGTCTTTCATAAGACCGGCCTCATAATCCAATAGGTCCTGCCATTTTTGATCTACTACATCCTTATCGCCATACTTTCGGGCAAACGTTAGGAACATGGTATAATGGTTGGCCTCACTGACCATAAGATTGCGGTAGAATTCGGAGAGTTCCTCATCTGCAATTTCTTCGGAAAGTAAACGGAAACGTTCACAACTACGGGCTTCAATCAAAGCCGCATAGAGCAGCTTATGCACCAAATGGGTTTCTTTGCTACCTCCTTTTGGGAAAAACTTCATCAACTCAATTACATACTCGTCCTTACGTTCACGCCCTAGGACCCATCCCCGTTTCAGGATTTTATCATGAACCATGTTAAAGTGGCCCATTTCCTCACGTGCCAAGGCGGTCATTTCCTTGACCAATTCAGATTTTTCCGGAAAGCCTATGATGAGTGAAATGGCGGTACTGGCCGCTTTTTGCTCGCAATAGGCATGATCGGTAAGGATTTCCTCAATGTTCTTTTCAACAATGTTCACCCATCTGGGATCGGTCGGTAGTTTAAGCCCTAGCATAGTGGTACTTTTCAAGATTTAGCTGCAAAGATAATGGAATGGCTAAAAATCTAAGTCGAACTCCTTGCGCAAGAGGTCTATGGCAGGATTCTTTTCCCGTAGTTTCTCATACTTTTCCGCTGGGGTAAAGGCAAATTTTTTGGCCACTTCCTCATTCACGGTAATGTGAAGGGTGATGGAATGGTTGTTCAGCTTTTCCTTGAGGTAGTTGAGCATTAGACTTTGTTCCCGTTCCACCTCTTTTTTCATGGTGCTGTTGGGAAGCTCTATCCAAATGGTATGGTCATTTTTTAACTTGGGCACATCGGTTTGGAGATTACTGGCCAGAATTTTTCGGCCTTTGTCTTCCAATTGATCTACAAAATCGTCCCAATGGGCCTGCATTTCTGCTTCGGTAAACGGCTCTTTGGGGAGCTCTTCGTGGTCAACCTCGGATGTTTTGGTGTTTTCGTGGGCCTTTTTAGCTTTGATACTGGATAATGACAGCCCGGACACTCTTTTTTCCGAAGGCTTTATTTGAATTTTCTTTGCGGGTTGATATTCTTCCTGGGGCTCTTGTGCCAATACCGGTTGGGGTTCAGGTGTTTCGGGAACAGTTTCCGTTACCGAAGTGGTCGCAGTTTTAGGTTTCTCGTTGGTTTTTGGGGGAGCAGCTCCATTGGTTTTGGGCCTTCCAGAAAAAAATGAAGCTGGGATTATAAAATCAGACTTTTTTTTTTCTCCATCATAAGTGATGGAGGCCAATTTCATAAGGGTAAGTTCAACCAACAGACGTTGGTTTTTACTGGATTTGTACTTGAGGTCGCAATCATTGGCCAGATCAATGGCTTTTAAGAGGAAATCCTTGGAGGTTTCGGCAGCCTGCTCCTTATATTGGTTCTTGACATCCTCACCTACCTCCAAAAGGGCTATGGTCTCGGGATGTTGGCATACCATTAAATCCCTGAAATGGGATGCTAGGCCCGTAATAAAATGATGGCCATCAAACCCATAGGACAAAGTATCGTTCAAAAGTATCAGGAGCTCTGGAATCTTGTTTTCCAAGATAAGGTCCGTTGCAGAAAAATAGGTGTCGTAATCCAACACGTTTAAATTTTCCGTCACGGCTTTACGGGTCAATTCCTTGCCCGAAAAACTTACTACCCGGTCAAAAATGGAGAGGGCATCGCGCATGGCGCCATCTGCCTTTTGGGCTATAATGTGAAGGGCACTTTCCTCTGCCTCAATCCCTTGTTGCTCCGCGATGTATTTAAGGTACTCCGTAGCATCCTTTACCGTGATGCGCTTAAAATCAAAAATTTGGCATCGGGATAGAATGGTTGGAATTATTTTGTGCTTTTCCGTGGTGGCCAAGATAAAAATGGCATGCTTTGGAGGCTCTTCCAATGTCTTTAAAAAAGCGTTGAAAGCGGATTGGGAGAGCATGTGCACCTCGTCAATGATATAGACTTTGTATTTGCCTACCTGGGGAGGTATCCGTACTTGGTCGATCAGACTCCGGATATCATCCACGGAATTATTGGAGGCGGCATCCAGCTCAAAGATATTGAAGGCAAAATCCTCATCGTCCCGTTCGGTACCATCCTGATTGATTTTTTTAGCCAATATCCGTGCACAGGTGGTTTTACCCACACCCCTTGGTCCACAGAATAAAAGCGCTTGTGCCAAATGGTTGTTTTCTATGGCATTCAGCAATGTATTGGTAATGGCACCCTGGCCCACCACATCCTTAAAAGTCTGCGGGCGATATTTTCTTGCCGATACAATAAAGGGTTCCAAAATCAATGATACAATTGCGTTCCTACAAATATAAAAATAGCAACCGTCAAAGTGGTACAAGAGGCATCATGTAACCCTTTTTTTATTAACAATTGCGTTACCTTTGTCGCCAGCAGGCCACCTTACCGCTGCAGCTTTGGGCAACCAAGGTTGAAGAGGAAAGTCCGGACACCATAGTGCAGCATAGCGGGTAACGCCCGTCCGTTGAAAGGCGAGGACCAGTGCAACAGAAAGCAAGTACAGTTCGGCTGTAGTGAAATCAGGTAAACTCTATGCGGTGAAACGCCACGTAAACCAATGTTTGAGGGCTGCACGTCCAAATTGGAGGGTAGGCGGTTGGAGCTTTTGGGCAACCAAAAGCCTAGATAAATGGTAAGGCTCGACAGAATCCGGCTTATGGCCTGCTTTTTTATGCTTCAAAAAAACTGAACACGCTTCCGCCGTATTTACGACTTTCCGAAAATTTTGGGTGTTGGGACAAATCGGTTTTATCGGAATGTTCAATGATCAAAAGACCGTCATCCAACAGCAATTCCCTTTCAAATACCAAATCCGCAATTTTTAAAAACTGATTCTGGTCAAAGTTGTAGGGGGGGTCTGCAAATACGATGTTGAACTTTTCCGGGCTTCGTTCCAAAAATTTGAATACATCAGACTTGGCCGTAGTGATGGGAAGGTCCATTTCCTTGGTCATTTTGGAGATAAAATGTACGCAGCCGGCAAAACTGTCCACGGCCATGATTTCCCCCGCATCACGAGAGGCAAATTCAAAGCTGATATTCCCGGTTCCGGAAAATAGGTCCAACACCTTGAGTCCATCAAAATAGAACCGATTGTTTAGGATATTGAAAAGACCTTCCTTGGCCATATCCGTGGTAGGGCGTACAGGAAGTTTTTTGGGTGCCGTGATTCGCTTTCCCTTATATTTTCCAGAGATGATTCGCATTATAGCGTGCTGAGTATGGAAAAATCAATAGTCTCATCTTCCAATTCCTCATAAGGAAAGGGAAGGTTGCCCGGAATAAAGACGGAAACATACTCTATGTACTTACGACAAAGTTCATAGATGGAATCGCCTTCCTCGATGTTCCCAAACAATTTTAGCTGCACTTTTCGAGTATCCAACTGCAACTGTTCCATACTGAATAGGAGGTAGTATAGAAAATCTTCCTTGGTCTGATATTCAAATTGGTTGTAGAAAAGCAGTTTCTTGTTGGAAACCACCATCATTTCCATATCTTTTTCGGATACCTGGATATAACATACAGTTTGGTCCGAAATTCTATTTTGGTTCAGCAATGTACTGATCAGGACCGTTCCGCTATGTTTGAATTCAAATTCACCAAAAAGGTCAAAAATGTAGTTGTTGACATTGGTATAGGGTACATACACATTGACGATATCCTGATTGGGTATTTCATCATGGGCAATGAGGTCATTTGCCATGATCTTGGCATTGAATTTTAAATAGTTGGGGAGTTCCTCGGCGTTGAAAAGGGGCTTGGGCACCAAGCTGAACATGTTGTTTTTATGAATGACCAAAACCTCGGAAAATTCACTTCCAATATTGCTTTTTTGACCCAACATATTCTTAAGTTCCTTTAGCATGAGATATGGCGTGGAAGGAACTTTGAAAGTTATTTTCTCAAAAGCGAGTATTTTATTGGATACTGTGTCCAGCACACAAAAAGAAAGTCCATTCAAGCCGACTTGAATGGACAATTTTCTAAAAATGTTATTTGTCTTTGACTGTGCTATATCAGTTGTTTTTTCTATCATAGATAGGAGGCCAGTTACCATTTGTGCTTACATCGGTAAGTGAGCCTACTTTAATTTCGGTTCCATTGACTTCCTCTACACTTTGATGTGCATTTTCCCTATCCAACAAATCTTTGGGTTGGTCATATAGAACAACGTTCTTCTTTACCTTGGCTTCAAAAACAGGAACTTTGTACCCGCTTTTATCAATGATGTTAGCCTTCATTTCAAATTGCTCACCATTCTGGGCATATGGCACATTCATCATGGTCTTGTAACGGCTATCGGCACCAAACAAGGAATCCTTTACTTTTACCTGTCCTAGGGTATCAATGATGACGGTGTCTTGTTGAAGTTCAATTTGGTACACTTTGTCGTATCTCATGAAAGAGGAATCTTTTTGAGAAGTGATAGTGTAGTTTCCAGTATCGATAAACTGTATTAGGCTATTGAAATTGCCGGCATACCTTCCATTTACGGTTTTATAGGCTTCTTGTGAATCCCTAATGTCTTTAAGTTTGGCAATTACTTGTGAAAATCTTTCTTTTCTTACTTTGTTAAATTCTATGGGGGCATTAATGGATTGGTAAATTTTATATCCGAGGAAAATGCTCAAAAGACCAAAGGCAATTACAAGTACAGGCTTTATTTTTTGAGGTAAAAATCTGTCAATCAGGAATACAAGCCCTATGGTCAAAAGGGCAATCAATACAACGATAAGGATTAAGTTTAACATATCTGCTACTGTCTTTCTAAGTTAATTTAGTGGTTACAGACAAATCTACAATTTTTTTTTAATCACGAAACTTTTTGCTTTAAAAATCCATGCTTACTTTAGATGCTCATGGACCATCCCACAGCACCTAAATTTTTAAGCATTTTAGCCGAAAAGTTCCCCCATCTTCCTACCGAAAAACAGGAGGTGGCCTTAACAAAATTGGCCCAATTTGTATTGAATGGCAAAAAGGACGAGATATTTCTGTTAAAGGGGTTTGCCGGAACAGGAAAAACCACTATTGTGGCCACATTGGTGAGCAGCCTTTGGAAGGTAAAGATGAGCGCCGTGCTCATGGCTCCGACCGGAAGGGCGGCCAAAGTCATGTCGGTCTATTCTGGCAGCCAAGCCTTCACGATCCACAAGAAGATCTACTTTCCCAAAAAACAATCTGGAGGAGGGATCCAATTTGTCCTGGCACCGAACAAACATAGAAATACACTGTTTATAGTGGATGAGGCTTCCATGATTCCTGATAGCCCTGCCGATTCCAAACTTTTTGAGAATGGATCCCTGCTGGACGATCTTATCTTTTATGTGCACTCCGGGCATAATTGTAAACTCATATTGATCGGGGACACGGCACAGTTGCCCCCGGTGAAATTGGAATTGAGTCCGGCCTTGGATGAAGATCGACTGTCCCTTAATTATAATAAGGAAGTCAATTATTTGGAACTGGATGAGGTCATGCGCCAATCCGATGATTCCGGAATCCTGTACAACGCTACCAATTTAAGGGAGCAACTACAAACCCATTTTTTTGATGGCTTCAAGTTTCAACTGGGCTCCTTTACCGATATCGTCCGCCTTATTGATGGAACGGAAATACAAGAGGCTATAGACAGTTCGTACCATCAGAATGGCAAGGAAGAGACCGCCATCATTGTCCGTTCCAACAAACGCGCCAATCTGTACAACCAGAATATACGGGAGCGCATCCTTTTTTTGGACAATGACATTGCCGTGGGGGATTATATGATGGTGGTGAAGAACAACTATTTTTGGCTTAGGCCCAATTCCGAAGCGGGATTTATTGCCAATGGCGATATTATTGAAGTACTGGAGCTTTTTGCCATAAAGGAGCTCTATGGGTTCAGGTTTGCCGAAGTGAAGGTGAAAATGGTGGACTATCCCAATCAGAAACCTTTTGAAACGGTGCTATTATTGGATACCATCGATTCGGTGACCCCATCACTTTCCTATGAAGACGGAAATAAACTATACCAAGAAGTACTAAAGGATTATGCCCATGAAAAGTCCAAGTACAAAAAGTTCTTGGGAGTAAAGAACAATAAGTTCTTCAATGCGCTGCAAGTGAAGTTCTCCTATGCCATTACCTGTCATAAATCCCAGGGAGGGCAGTGGGAAACCGTTTTTGTGGAACAACCTTATTTGCCCAATGGGGTGGACAAAGATTATTTGAGATGGCTATACACAGCGGTGACAAGGGCCAAGCGACAACTCTTCTTGATTGGATTCAAAGATGATTTTTTTGTTGACGGGGAATAGCCTATTTTAGACAAGACCATGAATATTGAACCGAATACCATTATTAGTATTTTCTTGGGCATTGGCTTGGCGGCTTCCGTTGGGTTTAGGGTGTTTTTACCCCTTTTTGCGCTCAGTTTGGCGGCCTATTTGGACGTTTGGGAGCTCAATGCCAGCTGGCAATGGATTGGCAGTTTGGCGGCATTGATCACCTTAGGGGTGGCGACCTTGGTTGAAATTTTTGCCTATTTCATTCCGTGGGTAGACAATGCCTTGGACAGCTTGGCCGTTCCTTTGGCGGGAATTGCCGGTACGGCGGTAATGGTATCCACAGTGGCCAATTTGGACCCAATGACCACCTGGACCTTGGCCATCATTGCCGGAGGTGGAACTGCAACAGCTATTAAAGGGGCCAATGCGGCAGGTAGAATGACCTCGACCGCTACCACTGGCGGAGTGGCCAACCCTATAGTCTCCACTGTGGAAACAGGAGCGGCAGTGGCTGTTTCAACCGCTTCCATATTGGCACCCCCCATCGCAGCCATCCTGGTCATCATTATTTTGGTGATCATTTTTAGGATCTACCGCAGAATACGACCGAAAAAGTAACCTCAATCAATAATTTTTAGATAAGTGAAGATAATTTCCATGATACCGGCCCGGTACCAGGCCTCAAGATTCCCTGCAAAACTGATGCAGGACCTTCAGGGCAAACCAGTGATTGTTAGAACCTACGAAGCTGCCGTCAATACAGGACTTTTTGATGAAGTCTACGTGGTGACCGATAGTGATATCATCTCCAAAGTTATCTCCGAAATAGGAGGTAAGGTGATCATGAGCAAGGAAAAGCATGAAAGTGGGAGCGATAGGATAGCGGAGGCTGTGGTGGATATGGAAGTGGATATCGTGATCAATGTACAGGGCGATGAGCCCTTTATAGATGGCGAAAGCTTGGAAAAAATCATAGCGGTGTTCAGGAAGGATGAAAAAAAAGAAATAGATTTAGCTTCGCTAATGACGCCAATCACGGATTGGGAGGAAATTTCTAATCCCAACACGGTAAAGGTCATTGTGGACAATCAAAATTGTGCACTGTATTTTTCCCGTTCCCCCATTCCCTATCCAAGGGACCAAGAGGTGGAAGCCACCTATTACAAACACAAAGGCATATATGCCTTTAGAAAAAGAGCATTGATGGATTTTCAACGGTTGCCCATGTTGCCTTTGGAAGCCAAGGAAAAAATAGAGGCCATCCGCTTTTTGGAATATGGTAAAAAAATAAAAATGGTGGAAACCCATGTAACGGGCATAGAAATTGATACCCCTGAAGACTTGGAACGAGCCAATAAAGCATGGAAGTAGATTTTAGCAATATTAAGGTCATAGGTTTTGACGCGGATGACACCCTTTGGGTGAACGAAACCTATTTTAGGGAAACCGAGGAGCGTTTTGCCGAATTGTTGGAAGAGTATGAGACCAAGAACAAGGTGGATCAAGAATTGTTCAAAATGGAAATGGACAATCTGGAACTGTACGGATATGGTATAAAAGGATTCATGCTTTCCATGATAGAATCCGCCTTGGACCTGTCCAACGGAAAGATTTCCCAAGAGACCATTTCGAAAATACTCGAGTTGGGCAAAAATATGATTGCCCACCCTGTGGAACTGTTGGATGGAGTGGAAGAAGTACTTTCCCAACTTGTGGGAAGATATAGATTGATTGTCTTGACCAAGGGCGACCTTTTGGATCAAGAAAGAAAATTGGAAAAATCCGGACTCTCCAAATATTTCCATCATGTGGAAGTGTTGAGTGAGAAAAAGGAAACTAATTATAGCAATTTGTTGGAGCATCTGAACATTGATGTCAACGAATTTTTGATGATAGGGAACTCCCTAAAATCAGATGTATTGCCTATATTGAACATTGGGGCTAAGGCGGTGCACATACCCTTCCATACCACATGGGTACATGAGATGGTACCGGAAACGGAGCAGGTGAACGACCATTTGAAGCTTAATGGCCTCAAGGATGTTTTGAAGTATTTGTAGAATATTGATGATAAGGAGCGATTTGAGAAAAGAAACGATTTCAACGAATAGAATTAAGACCTATAGAAATTTCCCCATGGTACCCCGAGTGGTTTTTGGCCGTGGAAGTTTTTCGCAATTGAACGAAATCTTATTACCTAAACGGAAAAATGCTGATGCACCCTTCATCTTTTTGGTGGATGATTTTTTTGAGGACAAGGATTTTGTATCCCGTATTCCGTTGATGTTCAACGACCAAGTTATTTTTATTTCGGCGGATGAAGAGCCCAAAACGGCACAAGTGGATGCTTTGGTGTCGCGTATAAAGGAACAATTTGATGAGTCTCCTTCCGGGATCATTGGTATTGGAGGGGGCACACTATTGGATTTGGCCAAGGCAGTGGCCATTTTGTTGAATAATACAGGATTGGCCAAGGACTACCAAGGATGGGACTTGGTAAGTAGGCCCGCGGTCTACCACGTAGGCATTCCGACCATTAGTGGAACAGGGGCGGAAGTTTCCAGGACTACGGTCTTATTGGGCCCCGAGAAAAAATTGGGAATCAATTCGGACCATACTACCTATGATCAGGTGATTTTGGATCCAGACCTTGCCGTTACCGTGCCCAAAGAACAATGGTTCTATACGGGGATGGACTGTTTTATTCATTGCGTGGAATCGCTGACCGGAAGCTATTTAAATGCTTTTAGCCAAAGTTATGGCGAAAAGGCCATGGAGCTTTGCAAGGAGGTTTTTCTCGGAGATATCCCTGAAGATGAGTCGCGGGACAAGTTAATGATGGCATCCTGGCACGGAGGAATGAGTATTGCCTACTCCCAAGTGGGGATTGCACATGCCATGAGCTATGGACTCTCCTATCTTTTGGGAACCAAGCACGGGATAGGAAATTGTTTGGTGTTTCAACATTTGGAAGAATATTATCCCGAAGGAGTGGCGCTTTTTAGGCAAATGCAGGAGAAACATCAAATAAAGCTTCCTAAAGGAGTGTGTTCCAACCTAACCCAGGATGATTTTGATATCATGGTAAATGTTTCCTTGGGAATGGAACCTCTATGGGAAAATGCACTTGGTGAGGACTGGAAAAAAATCATGACCCCGGAACGTCTTCAGGCTTTGTATCAAAAAATATAGGACACCTTGGATACCTATCAAGGGTCTTAAAAAGAAGAATGCATAAACTGTCCAAATTCATATACTTCAAGATTTTGGGCTGGAAACTCAACGGTTCGTTTCCAGATTTGGATAAATGTGTGGTCATTGTAGTGCCACATACCCATTGGTTGGACTTTTTCTTGGGACTGTTGGTACGAAAGGTTGTCAACCAAGAAATCAACTATATCGGAAAAAAAAGTCTGTTCAAGCCACCTTTTGGATGGTTTTTTAGGTGGACAGGAGGTGCGCCCGTGGATCGTTCCAAAAATTCCAATACGGTGGACGGAGTGGTTCAAATTTTTAAGGAGAGAAGTGTTTTTAGGTTTGCCCTTGCCCCAGAAGGAACGCGTAAAAAAGTGGACAAATTACGGACAGGTTTTTATCACATAGCCCAGAAAGCTAAAGTCCCGATTGTAATGGTAGCTTTTGACTTTGGGAAAAAAGAAGTGAAAATTGCCGAACCCTTCCATCCAACGGAGAATAGGGAACAGGATTTTCAGAAAATCCATGAATTCTACAAAGGCGTGACAGGTAAGGTCCCGGAGTATAGCTTCTAGTCTATTCCTGCATACTGTGGAAGACGTTCTGCACGTCGTCCTATCATTATCATATGTATTATTTACAGTACTTTATGAATTATAAAATTTAATTAGTTCGTTATTAGTTCGATTTAAACAGATATATCCAAAATAAAGAACCTAGTAATTAGAAGAAAAACGAAGACTGAAAATGAATCTTCGGGTTATGAGCCCGACGAGCTACCTACTGCTCTATCCCTCGGTCTTATAACTCTTTAATTAACTGCAAGTTAATAATCGTTTGATTTTATAAAATGCATACGTTGCACGCGGTTTTATATGCCGTAAAAGTATTTTAAAAAAAGTCTTGTTTCAAAGGATTCATATAGATTTTTCATGAATAAATATAGTAAGCTTCCTTAAACAAATTCATCTATGATGAAGTAAATTTAAGAAAGTAAATTGACATATTGGCTTATAGATTATTAACTGAAAGAAATATCAATATATTTATAGATATCATTTAGGTTACACTTACACCTCTTATGCAAACAATAATCAATACATGGCTAAATATCGCTCTTAATGATTTGGAATCTGCCATCTTGCTACACCGAAACGGAAAGTATAGAAACTCATATTTTCTGTTCCAACAGGCAAGCGAGAAAGCCAATAAAGCCGCGGTTCTTTTCTCTAGCGATTTTACCGAAAAGGAAATCGAGGAGACATCCCACGATCAATTTAAAATCCCAAGAAAGATTATGGTGCAAAAAGAAGAAAAAATGAAGGCCGCAATAGAGCTTCTTGAAAGCTATCCAATGCCGAAAGATCTGGAGCCGCTTTCCCATAAGAGCTTTGCCAAACACCATAAATCAATTTCAGCGGCCATTTGCAGTATAGACAGATTGAAAAATTGCGACTTGGTTAATTTTACATTGGAAGATCTCGATGGCTTTTTAGAAATCCTAACGGGCTTAGAAACCATTGAATATGCATTTCCGGAAAATAGCAATTCAATACTTAGGTCACAAATGCAAGCCATGGCAAGATACTTTGGGGAATTAGGTACGAAGGAAGCTTTGGAAACAAAAAGGGAAATTTTGAAGATGCTTGCGGATAAAAAAAAGTCGCAAATGTATTTTCAAAATTTAATGCATCACTTGATACCAATTCAATTTGATTCTATATTTATAGACCATACATTTTACTTTTGCGCTTTACTGACCATTCAACATAGTTCACAGACAAGATATCTCAAAAACGGGGTCAATCCTGAGGATATTTATACTAAGGAACTACCAATTGTACAGAAACAATTGGATTTTATAAAATTTTTAAAGGAGGCGATTCTGCGATTGGAGAAAATGAATAGTAATAAACAAGTGCTACAAAACCTGTTTTCGAACCCTACAATTACCCAATAATAGAGATGTCGTTTCAAAGAAGTATAAAAGTAGCTTTTGACAAAACTTCTGGAGAGATTCTTGAAGCCGATGATGTCTTTGACACGGCTAAAAATTCATTTGAGCTTCGCAGGCAGTATCATAGAGATGAAGTAGAACTCTACTGTTGCGAGTGTGAACAAAAATTGAACGTTTCAGGTAGTAAGTATGATAGACTACATTTTAAGCATCAACCAAATGCGGCGTTCTGTTACTTAAAGGAGACCGACCTGACGCAGGAGGAAACGGAACAATTGGCACAGCTTTATCGTGGAAAAGAAAGTGCAAGGCATAAAGCACTTAAAAACAAAATAGCCAAGAAACTTTACAATTTAGATGGTGTTCATTCTATCTGCGTAGATGATACCTTTATTTACGATGGAAATGAAAAACGTAGGCCCGATGTGTATTGTAAATACTTGGACAAAGAACTCGTTTTCGAAATACAGCTATCCGATTTATCCTTGCGCTACATTTATGACCGACATGATTTTTACAAACGGAAAGGAGTTTTTCTGATTTGGATATTGGATGATTTTGACGTTCATGGCCAGTGACAAATGGAACGCGATATCAAATATCTTACGGATTTTCAAAACTTTTTCAAACTGGATGAATCTTCAGAACCTTTTAGATTGTTGTGTACGTACAAATATCCATTTCTAACGGAGGATAATAAGTTGCTCTGCAAATGGATAGAAAAATCCGTCAGTCTTGGACAACTCAAGTTCAATGTTGAATCCTATCAGATTTATTATTTTGACTATGGGAAAAAGCTCAAGGTTAGAGAGAACGAACATGCCAAACGTCTTCAAAAGGAAAGAGAAGAGGAAGTCAAAAATCAAGAGCGTCGAAGGAAGGTAGTGGCTGAAGAAAAAACAAACTCTATAATCGATGACCTCCGATTTTTATGGAAAAATAAAGGGTATAATTTTTCTTCCATCGAAGAACAAATGGAAAATTTGGACGAATTCGAACTATCGATATTAAATAAATCCGATGCTTTTAAACCTAAAGATGGTCAACCAAGAATTCACCATTGGTTTTCAATAGCAAAAAAGGGTCATATCGGTTTCTTGGAACACATGATTGATAGTTCATATTTGGAAATCGACTTAAACGAAAAATCCAAAGACGACAAAACGCTTCTTGCAACTATGTTTGAAAACATAGCTATTGAACATAAGATGTGGCTTTTAAAAAGACTTATCCGAAAAGGATATAACTTAAAGAAAGAGGACGAAGCAATATTGGCCCAAATCGAAACAGACCCTATTGAATACGAATCGACATTAATAGTTTTTCATTTGGCAAATGAGCTAAATGGTTGTTATTTAATCGATGAACTTTTCGAACATAAACCCCTTGTATGCATAATTGAAAGCGCAAAAAGGGATAAGATTATTGGTTATCGATATCAAAAAACTCAATGGATAGCTTTTGCAAACAATGCTATACATAGTTACGCCGACTATTGGAGTTATATCGAAAAAGCCTTTAAGAACTATGGTATTTGGGAAAAATTGATGCTTTTTAACAAAAAAAATACCTTTCAAAAAAAGCTGGCAGAGTTCCATGCTACGAATCCAAAACAGAAAGTTGATTGCCTGCCCTTACTAAATACCCTATATCCTGAATTGAGAAATGATGAATCCGTAGGGTAGTTGAATTAGCACCAAAGGATTATTTCTTGTGTTTTGATGCGTAATCATAGATTACCAATTCTTCAGTCTTTCAAGTTTTTGCATAGGTGTTGCATCAATTTTTTTATATTTTTGTACCGTGAAATTTTTAACAATCATATTGTCCTTTTACTTTTTGGCACTCAATGTAGTGCCCTGTGCCGATTCGGGAACGGCTAAAGACGATGCCCAGGTCGTTTCGGTAATGGACTATGATGGCGACCACGATCAAGATTGTGAGCTGTGTTCGCCATTCTGCCAATGTCATTGCTGTCACGTGCATACGATTGATTTTGGTGTAATCGCTTTCACACCCTTACCAAATCCTATTTCACAGGAAAACTTCTCGCACTTCGAGAGCGTTTCCGATGGAGTAGTATCTTCAGTATTACAACCACCTAGAGCTTAATTCAGTTTTTTTAAGGATAGCTATGTCCTAACGTGATGCTTTTCAAAGCAAGCATCGCATCATAAATGCATTGCATCTCTTGTATTGCGAAGTTTAAACTGAATTAAATCTCTTTCTATGATTAACAAAATCATTTCATATTCCATTAATAACAAGTTCATTATTGGGCTTTTTATAGTGGCTCTTGTGGGCACGGGCATTTGGTCTATGGCCACTATAAATTTGGGTTCCGTACCCGATATTACTAATAACCAAGTACAGGTTATCACAGTTGCACCAAATTTAGGAACTGAAGACATTGAACAATTTGTAACGTACCCTGTTGAGTTGGCAATGGCCAACCTTCCTGACGTTATCGAGCTGCGTTCAGTATCCCGTTTTGGACTGTCCGTGGTTACCATCGTCTTTGAGGACGAAGCAGGCACCTATCTTCCTCGGCAATTGGTACAAGAGAAATTAACCGAAGTCGCCGGGGAAATTCCCGAAGGTTTTGGTACGCCATTTATGGCTCCCATTACTACGGGTCTGGGCGAAATATTCCAATACACCTTAAAGGTAAAAGAAGGATACGAAGATAAATACGATGCAATGGAACTTCGTACCATTCAGGATTGGATTGTTAAACGCCAAATGGCATTAGTGCCTGGAGTTGTCGAGGTCAATGCTTTTGGTGGCTATGTTAAGCAGTACGAAGTGGCCATAAATCCTGATAAACTAAAAAGTTTTGGCATTACAATGAATCAGGTTTTTGAAGCCCTGAAAGTGAACAATGCCAATACAGGTGGTGCTTATATCGAGAAAAACCACCAAGCAAATTTTATCCGCGGCGAAGGTTTGGCTCGTAGTATAGCCGATTTAGAAAATACGGTTGTTACCTCACAGAACGGTAGCCCTGTTTTAGTTAGGGATGTAGCCGAAAAAGTGGGCTACGGGAATCAAGTGCGCTATGGTGCGTTTACCCAAGATGGACACGAAACTGTTGGCGGACAAATTTTAATGCTGAAAGGCGAAAGTCCTGGCACTGTTATAGATAATGTGCAAAAGCGTATCGATGAAATTCAAAAATCACTTCCAGAAGGCGTTTACATTGAACCATTTTTAAGCCGAAGTGAACTTATTGGAAGGACCACAAGCACCGTTGAAAAAAACCTTATTGAAGGTTCATTGATTGTGATTTTTGTGCTTGTCCTGCTTTTGGGAAGTTTCCGTGGCGGTTTGATTACCGCGTCGGTAATCCCATTGTCATTACTCTTTGCATTTATCTTGATGAAGCAATTCGGGGTGTGGGCCAACTTAATGTCCTTGGGTGCAATTGATTTTGGGATCATTGTGGATGGCGCGGTAATCATTGTGGAAGGAATGGTATTCCACATTCATCAACGGATGAAAAAAACTACAACCGCCATTGGCCAATCTGAAATGGATGAAATCGCCTATGAATCGGCTAGTACGATGATGAATTCGGCATTTTTCGGTCAGCTTATTATTCTTATCGTATTTACACCGATTCTCTTTTTGACCGGTGTGGAAGGAAAAATGTTCCGACCAATGGCATTTACTTTCGGATTCGCGGTTTTAGGAGCGATTATCCTTTGTCTTACTTACGTGCCAATGATTTCGTCAATGTTCCTTAAACCTGCTAAAAATCAGAACAGTTGGTTTGCCAAATTTGAAAACAAGATTGATAGGTTCAGTGATAAAATAATGTCCGGTTTGAACACGGCGTATGTACCGTTGCTCAATTTCGCACTTCGGTTTAGGGCTGGTGTTGTTATTGGTGCGGTCGGGTTGTTGTTGATTGCAGGATTTATTTTCAGTAATATGGGTGGCGAATTTATTCCCAAATTTGATGAGGGCGATATTGCGTTTCAGGCTTTGATAAAACCGGGGAGTAGTCTTACAGAATCCATAGAGGCCTCAAAAAAACTTCAAAATTTAATCAATGAATTTCCAGAAGTAAAAACAGTGGTTTCAAGGATTGGCGTGGCCGAAATCCCTACCGACCCAATGCCAATGGACATAGCCGATAGTTACATTATTCTTGAAAAAGATAAGAGTAAATGGACTTCAGCAGATAGCAAGGAAGAACTCATAGAAAAAATTCAGGAAAAAATTTCAGTAGTGCCCGGTGTAAACTTCGTGTTTACGCAACCTGTAGAACTTCGTTTCAATGAACTGCTTACAGGTGTTCGGGAGGACGTGGCCATAAAATTGTACGGAGAAGATTTGGGTGTGTTGGCTGACAAGGTGCAAGAAATCGCGGCCGTCATCAGAACCGTTCCCGGCGCAGCCGACCTCAATGTGGAGGCCACGAGCGGTTTGCCGCAAATGACGGTGGAATACAATCGCGCGAAAATGGCACAATACGGTGTAACGGTTAATAAGTTGAATGATTATGTGAGTGCTTCATTTGCTGGAGAGCAGGCAAGTGTGATCTTTGAAGGCGAAAAACGGTTCGATGTGGTCATTCGTTTGGCGAAGGACTTTAGACAGGATATCAACAACCTTAAAAATCTGTATATCGACCTGCCCAGCGGCAACCAAGTACCCTTAAAGGAAGTGGCGGAAATCAGTTACAAACCAGGGCCAATGCAAATTTCAAGGGACAATACCTCGCGTCGTATTTCGGTAGGGGTAAATGTTCGTGGGCGCGATGTAAAATCAATGGTCGAGGAAATACAGCAAAAACTGGAAGCACAAGTAAAATTGCCACCTGGTTATTTTGTGACCTATGGCGGTTCGTTCGAAAACCTGCAACGTGCGACCGACCGATTGATGATCGTAGTGCCCATTGCACTCTTTCTAATATTCATATTGCTCTACTTTGCGCTGAGTTCGTTCTCGCAATCACTTATGATTTATATGGCAGTACCGCTGGCAGCTATTGGTGGTGTGTTTGCCCTTTGGATAAGGGGAATGCCTTTTAGTATTTCTGCAGGTGTCGGTTTTATCGTGCTCTTTGGAGTGGCGGTATTGAACGGATTGGTACTGATAAACAAATTCAATGAATTAAAGGAAAGTGGAATGACAGACTTAAAAAAACGCATATACGAGGCAACACATGAGCGCTTGCGCCCAATTTTGTTGACGGCAACGGCAGCTATTATGGGCTTTATACCAATGGCGATTTCTACCTCGGGAGGTGCAGAAGTGCAGCGACCATTGGCAACCGTCGTTATTGGCGGATTGCTTACGGCAACGTTTTTAACGCTTGTTGTCCTTCCGATATTATATTATTGGCTGGAAGCCCGCAAAGAACGTAAGGGTAAAGGAGATGATCCAAGCTATATCAACAAAAGCACAACAGTTCTGGTGGTGTTATTAGGCTTGGGAGGATTTTTCACTTCCAATACCGTAAATGCACAGGAAAGTGGAATCGCCCAGACCATAACATTGGAGGAGGCTATTTCCCTAGCAAAACAGAATTATCCATCGCTTAAGGAAAGCCAGGCTTTTATTGAGCGCGAGCAGGCGATGAAGGCAACAAGTTTCGATCTGGGTAATACCCAAATCTTTACGGGCAAGGAAGAATATGGCAATGACCTGCCCGGGGTACAGACCACGATCGGGGTGCAGCAGCAAAATGTTGATTTGCTCTCTGGGTTTTCAAAATCCAAGTTTTATAAGGAGCGTGTTCAATTGGGCGAAAAGTTCTATGCCCTAAACGAGCAACAGTTGATACGTAACGTGATGCTGGCCTATGACCGTATCAATTATAACAAGGCACAATTGCGCTTCGCGGAACAATTGGACAGCGTCTATGCAAATTTCAGGACGGCCGCGGAACTCCGTTACGATACTGGGGAAACCGGAAAACTGGAGTTTATTGCGGCGTCCTCGGAATATCAGCAGATACAGGTGCTCAGGCAACAAGCTTATGACGATATCGAAATCGCCAAGCGTGCACTAAAGCAATATCTGGGTATAAACCAAGACATCGAAACGGTAGGCCGAGCCTATACACCGCTAAATTATCGGGCAGTTTTGGATTCCACATCAGTGGGCGACAACCCAATATTGCAATATTCAATGCAAAATGCCAAAGTGAGCAAAGCAAACGTGGGCGTGGAAAGATCACAGTTCCTGCCCCAGTTCAACCTCACGTACGGAAGACAGATAGTAGACGATGTATCAGGGTTCAACACCTATCAGGCGGGTATCAGCATTCCGCTCTGGTTCTTCCCTCAAAAATCCAGGGTCAAAGCCGCCAAAGCAGACGCAATGGTAGCCGAAAATCAGTATCTGGAACAGAAGGCCATAACCGAAAGTAGGGTTTCCCAACTTTTAAAATCTTTGGAGAAGACCCAAAAGACGCTTGATTATTATCAAGAAGGGGCTTTGCTCTTGGCGGAAGAACAGATAGCAACGGCGGAACTGGCCTCAAGGGAAGGGGAAATCGATTATGTGAACTATATCACGATCCTGAACAGTGCCATAAGAATCAAACAAAACCATCTACAATTTATAAATCAGTATAACCAGCAGGCCATTGAGCTGCAATATCAATTGGGCAATCTATAATCTTAAAAAAGGAAAAATGAAGAATATAATCTTAATAAGCACCGTATTATTTACACTTATGTTCATGAGTTGTAACGATGCCCCAAAATCTGAACTTGGGAATAATGAAGCTGAAGGTGTATCAAAAACCGAAGCAGGTGGGGAAGATGCCCACGGCGAAGAGGAAGGCGGCCACGGGGAAGAAGGAGAAGAAGGTGTTGTAGTACTTTCTACACTACAAATGGAGACCATTGACCTGGAGACCAGAACCTTGGAAAAAAGAAACCTCGGTAACAATATCAAGGTAACCGGAAGGCTTGAGCTATATCCTCAGGACAGGGCCAATATTAGTCCTTTCGTAGGCGGCAATGTACGTTCCATCAAAGTAATCGAAGGAGATGAAGTGCGAAAAGGAGAGGTGTTGGCCTATTTGGAACATCCCGATATTATCAGTATGCAGCAGGAGTACCAGGAAAAAAACGATGAACTGGTTTTCCTTAAACAGGATTTTGAGCGAAAGCAGACCTTGTACGACAAAGGCGTTTCCTCCGGGAAGGAATTTCAGATGGCACAGTCAAAGTTCCGTTCCACAACCTCAAGTGTCAATGGCCTAAAATCAAAATTGCGCTTGCTCGGTATCGATCCTTCCAAGGTGGAAGAAGGACAAATCTACTCGGCCATACCCATATCGACACCTATATCCGGCTTTGTGGATGAAGTAATGGTAAGCCTGGGGGATTATGTGGCCCCCCAATCAAAAATGTTTACGGTGAGCGATAATTCAGAACTCCATTTGGATCTCAAAGTGTATGAAAAAGATATCCCCAAGGTTCAGGTAGGTCAAAAAATCCATTTTACCGTTGCCTCAAAACCGGATGAACTGTTAACGGCAGAAGTGCATTCCATAGGCAAGACCTTTGAGGAAGATCCAAAAGCCTTGCACGTCCACGCGGATATCGATAACAAAAATGGCGACCTCTTACCAGGAATGTATGCAGAAGGAAGAATCGTGCAGGGAGAGAAATCGGGCTTTGCAGTACCCGAGGAAGCCATTGTCAAAGAAGGCGAACAGTCCTATGTTTTTATCGTGGATGAGGATGGAGCACCAGAAGAAAATAAAATGAAATATAAACGCATTCCCGTGAGTACAGGAGTCAACGACTTGGGTTTTGTAGAAGTAAACCTGCCTGCAGGAATACCCGAAAATGTCAAAATAGTAACAAACGGAGCCTACACCCTTTCTTCGGAAATGGTCAAGGGCGAACTGGAGCACGGACATTAAACAACAATATAGATAAAGGTTTTGATTCCGGGTTTGTTTATCGTCTTAATTAGTTAGTTGAAAATCAGAAAGTAGGCCCGGTTCAAAATCGATTAAAAATCTAAATAGTATAAATATGAAAGAAATAAAAGCATTTGTAAAACCAAACCGCATCCAAAAGGTCATCGAAGCCCTAAGCGACAATGGTTTTAAAAGTATGACGCTTTCACAAGCGGAGGGCACCGGGGCGTTCAAGGCAAAGGGAGCAAGACCCTCCCTTGATTTTAATATAACCGATAGTCCAGTGGTAAAAGTGGAGCTGGTATGTCAAAATGAGGAAGCACAAGCGGCAATCGATATTATTACGGAAAACGGTAAAACGCCCGACCCAGGGGACGGTATCATCTATTTATCGGATATAGAGGATGCCTTCCAGATCAAAACAGGCGAATCCTTAAAACGCTAAGACCTTTAACCCCTTTTAAAATGGAAAGAATTGTCAAAAAACTGGAGAGCAAGGGCATACGGCCCACGCCGATGCGACTGTTAACCTATAAAAAGCTGCTGGAAAGCGAGGTAGCCATCAGTTTGGGAGAGCTGGAGAATTTTTTCGAGAAATCGGAAAGGAGCACCCTTTTCCGGACGATGAAAACATTTGAGGAAAAAAATATTGTACATCAGATAGCGGACGGTACAGGGATTATGAAATATGCACTCTGTGAGGAAAACTGTGGATGTGAGGTGGGCAGCGACCTGCACCTACATTTTCACTGCACCCAGTGTAACGAGACCGTTTGTTTGACCGATCGTAAAATCCCACAGGTAAACCTGCCTCAAGGATATATGGCAGACGATATCAATCTGGTCGTAACGGGAGTATGCAATAAATGCAGTGGCAATTTGGAGTAGCCTTAAGGGCCAATAACATCAAAAGAATACGACGATGATAGCAATCTATAAAAAAGACCAAATCATATATACCATCGCAGATCAAGAAATGTATGCCGATGATGGGGCGACCTTGGTCAAAGCCCTGAATGAACATTTGAAAAGCAATGAACAAGCCGCTTGGTATATGGAAATGGAGCCTCGCAAAAAAGGAGTGAAGAAAAGCAGCGGCGAGAGGTTGGATTTTTCCTTTCCCGAAGAAACACGGCTTAGGAAAATAGCCTTGGTGGGCGAAAAAACTTGGCAAGAACGGTTTACCGAATCGCTATTGCCGTTTAGCGAAGCCCACATAAAATATTTCGGACCTGAAGACAAGGGCACTGCCAAAAACTGGCTCGAACGTAAATAACACTTTATCGATGCAAAGAAGAAAAATAGGGATAGGGCTTTTGGCAGGTTTTGCCTTTGGGGTCTTTATACTGCAACCCTTGGGCCTATCCCTTTTTCTCTTTGACCGGTTGGGCGATTCCGGTCACTGGTCAAGCTATTTTCTTGAAGCCTTCAAAACCGTATGGAACGTTGTCGATGTTGACCAAATTCTTAGAAACCTGTTGTTCGGGACAATGGGAAGCAGCCTTGCCCTGATGGTCTTTTTCAGAAAAAAGATTTTTCAACTGAACAGGCAACGGATGGACAGGCAAACCGTTCTCGAACTCATAAACAAGGGAGAGAGCAGCCGGGTGGAATTCAAGTCAAGCTTGCGATGGGATGTACGGCAGGGCAGGGTAAACAAACAACTTGAGCTTATCATTGCAAAGACCATTGCCGGGTTTATGAACACCGAGGGGGGGCAAGTTGCTCATGGGTGTCGATGACGGGGGAACCATTCTGGGCCTGCAACAGGATTTCGATACGCTTAAAAAGCCGGACAGCGATGGCTTTGAGCAGTATTTGATGCAATTGATCGCTCTAAAACTGGGAACCCATCTTTGTACGCTAGTGAACGTAGCATTTTTCGGGTTTGGTCAAAAGCAAGTTTGCTGTATCGAGATTTTACCAGCCCGAATGCCGGTATATGTAACCCTTGAGGGACGGTCACGGTTTTATATACGCACGGGCAATGCCACGCGCGAACTAGATTTGCCCGAAGCCCTGGTGTATATAGGTAAGGAAAAGGCACAGTACAACTAGAAACAGGAGGTTATTGGGCCATGCAGGAAGGGTTATTTGCACTTCCGTTGCACGTTTGTTTTAATTAGATTGATTAAAAAATATACAAAAATGGTACAGATAGTAAACTTAGAACAGGAACATCTTATTGCCGCTAAAATCAGCGGGAGACTTACGGAAAAGGATATGGAAAAGATGCATCCGCTCATCCACAACATCATAGAAAAAGGCCATAAAGTGGATTTCTATTTTGAAATGGAAGATTTTGAAGGCTATACCCTTAAAGGCTTTTGGGAAGACCTAAAAATTGATTCGGCACACTTGGGAGATTACGGCAAGATAGCCTTTGTGGGCAACAAAAAATGGCAGGAGTGGGTGGCTAAGGCAACTGATTTTTTCACTAGCTCGGAAGTTAAGTATTTTGATATATCCGAGAAATCACAAGCCCAAAAGTGGATTAAATCTTAATTAACGATAACAAAACGATTAATAATATGAATGACAAGGAAAAACATAGTAATGACGATGGCCACAATCACGACCACGGTGGCATCTTCGGCAAAAACACCGAACTCTATTTTGCTATATTAAGTGGGGTCACACTAATAACAGGTTTCCTATTGGAGAAATTTACAGGGGTTTCAGAAAACATTCCTTTTGGACTCTATATTGCGGCCTTCTTTTTTGGAGGTTATTTTACCCTGAAGGAAGCTATTAGCAAAGTGGCCAAGGGCGAATTTGAAATCGATTTCCTGATGCTGGTCGCGGCTGCGGGGGCGGCCTATCTGGGCGAATGGGCAGAAGGTGCCTTGTTGCTTTTCCTTTTTAGTCTGGGTCACGCATTGGAAAACTATGCAATGGGCAAGGCAAAAAAGTCCATTGCGGCACTGACCGACCTCGCCCCAAAAACAGCCCTTCTCAAGAAAGATGACGATACCGTTGAAGTGGGTATTGAAGAACTACAGGTGGGCGACATCATCGTGGTGCGCCCCAACAGCAAGATATCCGCCGATGGTGTAATTGTAAAAGGTAACAGTAGTGTTGACCAGGCACCCATTACCGGGGAAAGCGTTCCGGTGGACAAAACACCAATAGAAAATCCGGACAAAGAGTATACCTCAAAAAGCAATATTCCCAATGAGAACCGTGTATTTTCAGGAACCATCAATGGTAACAATACCCTTGAAATAAAGGTAATCAAAGAGGCAAAAGATTCTACCCTCAACCGCTTGGTTACAATGGTTCAGGAGGCTCAAGACCAGAAATCGCCCACCCAGTTGTTGACCGACAAGTTTGAGCGGTACTATGTGCCAGCGGTCATTATACTGGTCGTTGCACTGAATTTTGCTTTTTTGGTCATCGATGAACCATGGAGCGAAAGCCTATACCGTTCCTTGGCGGTATTGGTAGCTGCAAGTCCGTGCGCGCTCGCCATTTCTACGCCATCTGCTGTATTGAGTGGTGTGGCAAGGGCTGCGCGTGGCGGGGTCTTGATAAAAGGCGGTCGCCCATTGGAAGATTTAGGGGTGCTTACCGCATTGGCCTTTGACAAGACAGGAACGCTTACCGAAGGAAAACCAAAGCTTACCGACGTCGAAAGCTTTGGCAGCATAGATAAAAAGGAACTGTTGGAAATTGCTATTGCGGTTGAGGAACTGAGCGACCACCCCCTGGCAAAGGCAGTTGTACGGGACGGAATGGAACGGCTTGGGAAGGACACCAAAATTCCCGATGCCGATGATTTGGAAGCCGTACAAGGCAAGGGCATAAAGGCAAACTATCAAGGGAATTCCATTTACATAGGCAATCTTGAGCTTTTCGAGGATATTGATAAGGGCGTTCCCAACGACGTATCAGAAAAGGTAAGAGCACTTGAAGGGGAAGGAAAGACCACGATGCTTATCAAAAGGGGCAATGAATTTATAGGGATGCTGGGGCTGATGGACACGCCACGGGAAAAAGCCAAGGAAACCCTGGCCCAACTTAAGGAAATAGGCATCAAGAAAATGATAATGCTTACCGGCGACAACCAGAAAGTGGCCGACGCTGTAGCCGAGGAAATCGGTTTGACCGAAGCACGCGGAAGTCTGCTTCCCGAAGAAAAAGTGGAGGCCATCAAAAAACTTGCGGAACAGGAAAATAAACTGGCAATGGTGGGGGATGGTGTTAATGATGCGCCTGCAATGGCAAACAGTACCGTTGGTATTGCAATGGGTGCGGCGGGAAGCGACGTGGCTTTAGAAACCGCAGATATAGCACTAATGGCAGACAAACTGGAAACCTTGCCTTTTGCCATCGGTTTGAGCAGAAAAGCGAAGGCGATAATCAAGCAAAACTTATGGGTTAGCTTGGGGGTTGTTGCCCTTTTAATTCCTGCGACAATTATGAGCTGGGCAAGTATAGGGATAGCCGTGGCCATTCACGAGGGCTCTACGTTGGTAGTGGTGGTCAATGCATTGCGTTTGCTCGCCTATAAAAAATAAATCCAATAAAGGAGATTGCTTTTGAATCAAGCTTAAAATGACCAAAACGGAAAAAATATTGTCAAATCACGGTATTCGCCCTACTCAAATGAGGTCCAAGATATACAGGTATCTGAGAAGGAAGCAAAGTGCCGTGTCCTTTTCCGATTTAAAAAAGGTCTTTGCCGAAAAGAGCGAAACCAATAAGACCGCAAACAGAACGACCTTTTATCGCAATCTCAAGATTTTTGAGGATAAAGGACTTATTCATCAGATAAATGATGGAACCGGAGTGGCAAAATTTGCAATTTCTGATGAAAATGCAAAAGGTGATTACGGTTCAGATTTACATCTGCACTTTCATTGTACCGAATGTAAGAAAACAATCTGTTTGCCAAATAAAATACCGGAAGAAAGTATGCCAGATGATTATAAGATAAACGATGTCAACCTGGTATTAAAAGGGATATGTGTGAAATGTAAGAAAAAATAACAGGTGGGAGTTCCAAATCTTTGAACCCTTGTGCCCAAGAGTCAAGTCCAAGGTTCTTCCACCTTATTGAACCAAAAAAATACAACTATAGAATAATATGATATAACAATTATTGGTTCGTGTTTTGGCGATAATGGAATTCAGGGCAGCGGCAGAAGATATTGCACGGATGTCCCACGGACACCCCACATTTTCAGAAACCTTTAAGGAAGCCTGCTTGGCCGCTACCGAAGACAGGGCGTTGCATATATAAAATTATAAAGAAACGAAGATGAAGAAAATTCAAAAGCTAACCCAAGAAATCAACGAATTAACAGTAAGGATAGAACAAGAATATCCCGAACTCTATCGGTATTTGGATGAGAACCCCATAACTATTCCCGTAGATGATGAAGCAAAACCGACCATTAAATTGTTCACTGATTATTTGGAGAGCTTAAAATCGATTTTGGAAAAATATATGGAATCCCATAAAAAGTAAAGATTTAAAAGACCAAACGTAGAATTTAATACAGATAAATCAAATGTCCACCATAAACAAAACCACTTTTAAGGTAAGTCAAATGGATTGCCCTTCCGAAGAGCAGATGATAAGGATGAAACTGGAGTCAAATCCTCAGATCAAATATCTGGACTTTGACATTCCAAATAGAAAGTTGGATGTGTACCATCAAGGGAATGCCCAAGAAATAAATGTGGCATTGGGGGCATTAAAGTTGGGAGAAAAACTCTTGGGAACAGAAAAGGCGGAAACACCTATTGCCGAAGACGAGACAAAACAAAAGAAGATACTCTGGTGGGTCTTGTACATCAATTTTGGTTTTTTTGTTATCGAAATGACCACGGGTTGGATTTCTTCCTCGATGGGTCTAATTGCCGATTCACTGGATATGCTGGCCGATTCCATTGTATATGCATTGAGCCTTTTTGCCGTAGGCGGCGCTATTTCCAGAAAAAAGAAAGTGGCGAAATTCAGTGGCTATTTTCAGATGGCGTTGGCCCTGCTGGGATTTTCGGAAGTCGTGAGAAGGTTTTTGAGTAGTAGCGAAACCCCTTTGTTCCAATGGATGATCATCGTTTCCATTTTCGCCCTTATCGGCAACCTCGTTTCCCTATGGTTGATAAACAAGGCCAAAAGCAAGGAAGCGCATATGCAGGCAAGTGCCATCTTTACCTCAAACGACATTATTGTGAACGGCGGGGTAATACTGGCAGGGGTGCTGGTTTATTTTTTAGACAGTAAATGGCCCGATTTGGTCATAGGCGGTATTGTATTTGCCTTTGTGATGCGTGGGGCCATTAGAATTTTAAAATTGTCCAAATAACGTATTGGGAAGAAAAGAAATAGCAAAAGAAAGATTTTGGAAAGGAATCCAAATGCCATATCGAAAAAAGGATTGAAAACCACGCTTGTAGGTATAATAATTAGCGCATTTTTGGCTATAATAAAAGGGCTTGGAGGTATTTTTGGCCATTCTTATGCATTGATTGCCGATGCTATTGAATCTGCTTCAGATGTTTTAACTTCTGCAATGCTTTGGGCAGGTTTAAAATGGTCATCCAAACCACCAGACGAGAACCATCCTTACGGTCACGGAAAGATTGAGGCACTGGTAGCGATAGGTATTGCAATAGCTTTGATAATTGCAGGCGGGATTATAGTTAGAGACAGCATCATACACATTTTTGAACCACATAAAAGTCCTGCGCCCTATACATTGATTATTTTGGTAGTGGTGGTTGCTACTAAGGAACTCTTATATAGATATGTTCTTAAAACAGGAGATGAAATAAATAGTTCGGCCGTCAAGGCAGATGCCTTTCATCATAGGAGCGATGCCATTACGTCGATAGCGGCTTTTATAGGAATTTCCATTGCATTGATCGGTGGCGAAGGGTTTGAGATAGCGGATGATTTCGCGGCACTCATTGCAGCGGGCATTATTCTGTTCAATGCCTATAAAATAGCTAGGTCATCGGTAAGGGAGTTGCTGGACGAAGCTGTTGAGCCCGAATTTCGAAATGAGGTTATCCGACTGGCCGAAGCCGTTCCTGAAGTGGTAAGGGTAGAGCGCTGCCATTCCCGAAAGATGGGAACGGCCTTTCATATCGATATGCATATTTGGATCGATGGGGAATTAACTGTGACCGAGGGCCATGATATTGCACACAAAGTAAAGGAGAGATTGTTCAGGTCATATTCCGAGATACTTGACGTGCACATCCATATCGAACCTAGCAAAGAGAGAAATGTTAAAATGACAGAATTATGAACAGTTGGCTATGGGTACTCGTTTTGGGCCTAGCGGCCTGGGCAGCACACTGGGGTGCGGATCGATTGTTGACTCCTTTAAAGTTGCTCCGCAAGCAATGGGGGCTTACCGCATCCGCTGGAGCCGCTTTTCTTGCCCTTGTAACGGCCAGTCCTGAAGTTGCCATCAATATAACCAGTGCGGCACGGGACGTTTCTGATATTGGCCTGGGCAACTTATTGGGTTCCAATATTATTTCCATTCCCTTGATGGTGACCATAGCTTATTTTGCTTCCAGGAAACAATTCAAGAACAACAAGGAACATCAAGAACATCTTGATAAAAACATTCTGGCGTTGAACAAACGTTCGGTTTCCGTACTGTCACTTCCTTATCTGGGCATTATCGCCCTTGTGGCCATTTTAACTCTGCCAAAGCCCTGGCGCGGGCTACAACCAATAGACGGGTGGATTATGCTGGGTGCATATATTGCATTCCTGGCCCACGCCATAGTAAAAGGCAAGGAAAAGGGCAAAAAAGTAGAATGGAACAAAAAACAGGTCTGGTTATCGATTGCCGGGGCCTTGGCCATAGCAGTTGGTGCTTTTTTTATAGTGAAGGCGACCGAAAATATTGTTTCTGCCCTAAATATTTCTGAAATCGTGGGCGGCCTTTTTATCACGGGCTTAATGACCACCGCACCGGAAATATTCAAGACCTGGAGCGTGGTAAAAGGGGGCGAGGTGACAGCGGGTACCACCAGTGTTATTGCAGACAATGCCGTAACGATGACGGTGGCATTTTTTCCGCTGGCGCTGGTAACCACCCCCATTGAGGACTTTGAACTGTTCTGGGTCAACCTGGCCTTTGTCGGGCTTATGCCGCTGCTTTACACACTATTTGTGCATCAAAGCAAGGAACTGCACGGTTTCTCTCGTTGGCAGATTTTTGTATTTGACGCTGCGTATATCGCCTATTTACTGGTCATGGTTTTTTACGTGTTGAAACTTTTTTGATAGATGAAAAATAAACTTTTTAAAGATTGCTCGATGAGGCTCAATATGCTGGATGAAAACATCCACAAATTGGCCGTAAAGTATGCTGAAGAATACTATACGACAAACCAATGCTCCAAGGAGGAAGCCCTTGAACGCGGCATTGTAAAAGCAGAGATGGAAGGGCGAAAGCTCTAAAAAAAGTATACAATATGGACTGGACATTTGAAGATTTCAAAACAAAACTTGATGGCCTACAGCCGTCAGTTCGGAAGTAGGCCCTCAAAATTGCACAAGAATTGGTAAAGGAGAATGGGTATTCTCGTGAGAAGGCCATTACGGAGGGAATCAAACGTGCAGAAGAATGGTTTTATGACCTTAGGGGATAGCATTGGTGCGTTGATTTAAATAAAGCACAGTATATTATGTCACGGGAAAGGAGAAAGCGGAGACTAGAGGAAAAAAAGGGGAATTCAATAAACAGGAAAGTAAGAACCAGAAAGGAGAAAGGGTATTGCCTGTTGGTTTTTGTGGCAATGTTCCTTGCGGTGCTGACAATTGCCTTTCTAGATGCAATTCTATATGGTTTTTACCTGCTTTTCAATTGAATAATTAAACCTAAAAAGAAAGATTAATGGAGTCAAATCAATAAAAACAAAATGATATGAAAGATAACGGAATTTTAATACCTGTAGATTACACACAGGTTTCAAAAAATGCGGTGAGCTACGCAATTGGGCTAGCACAAGAATTGAAATCAAAACTGGTTTTTGTCCACGCCTATTCAGTGGTATATCCATCAGGTACGCCCATCGGCATGGCAACTATGGCACACAATGTAACAGATACCACAGCATCACAAGAGAAGATCAATAAAGAAAAATTGGATAAGTTTCTAAGGGACTTTCCTGAACTGGACAAGCTGGAATTTCAAGCAATGGTCGGTTTCGGGGCAACGGTCGATGTGATTTCTGGCCTGGCTAAGGAAATGAATACCAGTCTTGTCGTTATGGGTACCAAGGGTACGGCTTCGGGATTTGATGAAATTTTTATTGGAACCGTTACCGAAAAGGTGACACAAAAGGCACCTTGTCCAGTACTGGCCGTACCTGAAGATGCCAGCTATACTGCGTATAGGCGTATCGGGGTCGCAGTGGATACGGATAGTATGGATAATAGAATAGATTTTGGAATGTTGTCCAGATTATTGGAAAACTATAATGCACAGTTGCACTTTGTACATATAGCGGACAAACAGGAAAGGGTGCTGGAGAAAGCATTTATTCGTGAAAGATTTGGCAAACTTCTTGTACTTAAGCAATGGTCTTTTACAGTTATCGAGGAAGACAAACCCGAAGAGGGTATCGATGAATTTTTGACTGAAACCCCAATAGACCTATTGGTTTTGCTTTACAGGGAACACGGATTTTTTGAGGCACTTTTTAAAAAGGGGCTAAGAAAAAAAATGCTGTATGCCTCCAAGGCCCCATTGCTGATAGTTAAGTAGCCCTTCTACTTATGTGCTCTAGTAAATATTAGTTTTCGCTTACTATGCGAAATTATCGTGCTCATTCTTGGTGCAGGTGGATTGGCTACCATGTGGGAAGCGGTTTTTGCGGATGTGGGCGTGGCGTTATTGGCGATTTTTAATGCGGTGCGGTTGCAACGGATGAAGTGGGCATAAGCCCATAGTAAATATCGAAATATAAATTTTCATTCTAGCCAACCGGCAATATCCCACAGTAGGGGAGTTGCATAATTCAATCAACAACCCTTTTAAGATGTAAACACTTTTTTATTGCAAATTACTGTAAATAAATTTAGACTAAACTAAAAATATATTTATATTTACAAAAATATAAATATAGCAATGCCTAAAATAATTCATTTTCTTATTGGCCTATCCCTAATCGCTCTACTTGGCTGTGAAAATTTGGGCCCTGAAGAACCTATGGAGTTTGAGTTGTTGGATGGGCCGTTGGACGGATTGTCCATAAGTGAACAACAGCGTTTTTTAGCCGGGGATATTGCTTTTAACGATGATGTTTTTACCGTTGAAAAAGGCCTTGGCCCCTTGTTTGTTGGCACCAGCTGTGCAAGTTGCCATTCAGGGGATGGCAAGGGCCATCCTTTCAATCAACTTACCAGGTTTGGTAACAATGACTTGAACTTACCCTCGATGTTATCCTTTGGTGATGGCAGGAACCAAATTCAAAATAAAGCCATACCCGGTTTTGAACCGGAAACCGTGCCGGAAGGCTTCCCATTTTCCATTTTGGTCGCTCCGGCGGTGACGGGATTGGGTTTGTTGGATGCTGTCCCTGACGCAGATATTTTGGCTCTCTCAGACCCTTCGGATGCAAATCAAGACGGTATTAGTGGAAGACCTCACTACAATATTCCTCCTGAATTCACCAAGATTCGGAATAATAGTGTTCCCCAGGGAAACAATTATATCTTCAGGTTTGGAAAGAAAGCGGGTAGTTATGATTTGTTGCACCAAAGCGTCAGCGCATATAACCAGGACATAGGAATTACATCCCTTTATGACCCTATAGACCCGTTCAGTGGACTTGAAGAGGATCCTGAAATAAGCACCCAGACCTTGAACGATGTCGTTTTCTACCTTAAGACCTTAAAAGCACCAATTCCCAGAAATCAAACAGACCCCGATGTCATTGCTGGAAAAGAACTCTTTGAATCGGTACAATGTGCTGTCTGTCACACACCCACGTTGACCACAGGATTTTCCCCAATTGAATCGTTATCCTTTAAGGAATTTCATCCCTACACGGATTTGTTGTTACATGACATGGGGCCTGAATTGGATGATGGATTCACTGAAGGCAATGTCGAGACTTCCGAATGGAGAACCCCACCGCTGTGGGGAATCGGTTTATCGGCCAATTCCCAAGGCGGGCAAATGTTCCTGTTACATGATGGAAGGGCTTCAAGCATTGAGGAGGCCATTGAATTGCACGGTGGCGAAGCCGATAATTCAAAAGCCCGGTATTTGTCCCTGACCCAAAAAGAAAAATCACAACTGATAAAATTCATTAATTCCCTATAGGTGCATAGAAAAGATTTTATTAAACAATTTGGATATCTGATTGCAGTCCTGCCAGCTTCTTCCGCTTTGCTCAGCAGTTGCGCAGGCCTGTATTATGCATCCTTTGTTGAAGAAGGGGGAGTGCTACGAGTTTCAAAGGGTGAGTTTCAGCAGGTGAAAGGGGGAAAGCAGATTGAACGAGATTTCGTGGTCATCCAGGGCGATTCCATGCGATACCCCATCGGAATTTTCAAAACACAAAACAATGGTTATCTGGCCAGTTTGATGCAATGTACCCATAGGGGTTGTGAACTCAACATTGGCGGCGGCATATTCAATTGTCCATGTCATGGCAGTGAGTTCGACCGTTCGGGCAGGGTTTTAGAAGGGCCGGCCGAAGAAAACCTAAAATCATTTGAAACAACCGCCGATAATGAAAATATCTATGTGCATGTCCCGTAAAATATATGCAGCCCTTGCTTTAATGAACATTTGCGTTTTAACCCTAAGCTCGCAAACTAGCGACAGGGACAGTATTCAGGAATCGATGAATATGGATGCGGTTTATGACCGTCCGTTTTTGACTTTCGATAAATTTCCAGTCAATCTTGGTGGTTATCTTGAGGCGAATTCAATCTACAGTATTGAGGACGGATTGTCGGAGGGGCTTTCTTTTCAGGCCCGAAGATTGACCCTTTTCGTTTCGGCGTCCATTTCAAAGCGTATTAAGTTCTTGACCGAACTGGAATTTGAAAATGGGACAGAGGAAATTGCCATTGAATTCGCCTCCATGGACATTGCTTTGCACCCCTTGTTGAACCTTAGGGGAGGCATCGTACTGAACCCAATAGGATCCTTTAACCAAAACCATGACGGACCAAAATGGGAGTTCGTCGAGCGGCCAGATGTCAGCACCAATTTGTTGCCCGCCACTTTCTCCAATGCCGGATTTGGTATATATGGAAAGGCATATAAGGGAGCTTGGACCTTGGGCTATGAAGCATATCTCACCAATGGCTTTGATACAAGCATTATAGATAACGAGGAAGAAAGAACATTTTTGGCCGCAGTCAAGGAAAATTCCTCGCGATTCGAGGAGAATTTTAGCGGCAATGCCCTCCTCAATGGAAAGTTGGCCATTAAGCATAGAAAATTAGGGGAATTGGGCATTTCCTATATGGGCGGGGCCTACAATAGGAAAGAAGTTGACGGGCTTCAGGTTGATACAAAATCAAGGAGGGTAGAAGTTCTTGCCCTGGATTTAAATACTGCCATTAAAAAAACGGGGACAAGGTTTATCGGTGAGATGGCCTACATATGGGTCGATGTTCCGGACACTTTTACCCAGCAATTTGGCGATCGGCAGGTTGGTTTTTTTATGGATATTGTTCAACCGGTACTAAGGACCGAAGTATTCTACTGGGAAGATGCCGTACTCAATCTATCGCTCAGAACGGATTATGTGGATTACAACATTGGCAGGTTTGCCCAAACCAATACGAATATTAGGGATGATTTATTCGCAATTACACCTGCAATAAGCTTTAGGCCTGCAGCACAGACCGTTCTAAGGATCAACTACAGATACCAGTGGCAACAGGACATTCTCAACAATCCAGCCTCAAGAACGGCCACATGGTATTTTGGATTCAGCACCTATTTTTAATAAAATATTCTACATAGCTGCTTTGATTTCATATCGGGTAGAGTGTACTTAAGTTAGGTGTGATTTTAAAAGAGCATCGATGGATAATATTATTTAAGTATTTGCTTAAATAATTATATTAATATATCTTTGTCAAAAACAGTACTATGGCACTTGAATTAAGTTGTACACGCGCCGAGGCCGACCAAAAACAGTTGATGCGCTGTCGCGAAACCTTGGGAACAAACTCAAAAACAATTACGGAAATAAGTAAGGTTCTCGCCTTGGCCGGGAACGAAACACGTTTAAAGATACTTTTCTTGTTGAACGAGGAAGGTGAGCTTTGTCCCTGTGATTTTGCTGATATACTGGAAATGAGCGTACCCGCAGTTTCACAGCACATACGTAAAATGAAGGATGTGGGATTGATTGCTTCGAGACGTGAAGGGCAGACCCTGTATTATTCACTGGTCCCGAATCATAACGAAGTAATGGACAATGTATTTACCGAAATTCAGAAAAATAAAAAGGTAGCATAAAATGGAAACAGGAAAAACCTCGAACAAGGTCGCCTACGCAGGAATATTGACGGCCATAGCGGCATCAATATGTTGTATAACCCCGGTTATGGCATTGATTGCAGGAACCAGTGGAATCGCATCCACGTTTTCTTGGGTGGAACCATTTCGGCCTTATCTTATCGGCATCACTATACTCGTTTTGGTCTTTGCCTGGTACCAGAAACTACGACCAAAAACACAGGAGGAAATTGACTGTGCCTGTGAGGATGATGCAAAACCCTCCTTTTGGCAATCCCAAAGCTTTCTTTTAATAGTTACAGTTTTCGCGGGATTGATGCTGGCATTTCCATATTACTCCAATATGTTTTATGCACAGCCCAGTAAGGACATTGTCTATGTCTCGCAATCCAATATTGTAAAGCACACTTTTAATGTTGAGGGAATGACCTGCGCAGGGTGTGAAGCCCACGTAGAGAGCGAGGTCAACAAACTGGGTGGCATATTATCGGTCAAGGCAAGTTACGAAGGTGCGAATACCGTAGTGGAATATGATAAAACCAAAACCGATTTTGTCGCAATCCGAAAGGCCATTAACAGCACAGGTTATAAAGTAATCGATGGTGAAAATAAAGAAAACGAGTAGATGAAAAAGTACGATGTCTTTGTTATCGGTTCTGGGATGGCAGGGATGACCGTTGCAAATAAATGTGCTTCCAAAGGCCTTAAGGTAGGCATTACGGATGAATTGCCATATGGTGGAACCTGTGCGCTAAGAGGTTGCGACCCCAAAAAGGTAATCATCGGTGCGACCGAAGTAAGGGATTCTGCTATGCGCCTAAAAGGAAAGGGTATCGATACGGTTCCCGTTGTCAATTGGCGGGATATAATGGCTTTCAAGCAGACCTTTGTTGACGAAATGCCGCCCAAAATAGAAAAAGGAAACAGGCATAATGATATAGACACCTATCATTCTTCGGCAAAATTTCTGTCCAAAAATACCCTACAGTTGGGAACAGATACTATCGAAGCCGACAAGATTGTGATTGCAACGGGCGCAAAACCTAAAGTTTTGGATTTCGAAGGCGGGGAACTTGCCCTGACCAGTACAGATTTTCTGAACTTAAAGAAATTGCCCGAATCTGTATTGTTTATCGGAGGCGGTTACATAGCCTTTGAATTTGCCCATATCGCTGCTCGTTCCGGTGCCAATGTTACGATAGTGCACCGGGGCGAAAGGCCCCTGGAAAATTTTGATCCCGATATAGTTTCACATCTTGTTGCGGCAACCGAGGATTTGGGAGTAAACCTGGTTCTGGAAACTGAAGTGACCAAAATTGAAAAAATCGAAAAAGGCTACTTAATAAGTGGCACTACCAACGGGAACTTGAATCAATTTGAAGTGGAAGCCGTATTCAATTCGGCCGGAAGGCCTCCCGCTATTTTCGATTTGGAATTGGAAAGAGCAAATGTCGCCTATTCCAATAAAGGGATTTCGGTCAACAAATACCTCCAGAGCACTTCAAATCCCAAAGTGTACGCCGCAGGGGATGCAGCGGAAACGGGGGGATTGGCTTTGACACCCGTGGCCGTAATGGAGGGACACGTAGTATCTTCCAATATCCTAATGGGAAATTCCAAAGAAGTGGATTATCCCCCGATGCCCACGGTGGTATTTACCTTGCCTACAATGGCATCCGTCGGAATGACAGAAACCAAGGCCAAAAACAGTGGTCTTGAATTTAGGGTAAACTATGATAAGGTTGATGATTGGTTCAACGCAAGGCGCCTGAATGTCGAAGAATATGCTTACAAGACAATCATTGATAAAAATAACGGTACGGTTCTGGGGGCACATCTTATCGGGCCACACTGTGAGGAGACCGTCAACCTGTTCGCGATGGCAATAAAGACCAAAATGACCGTAAACGATTTAAGGACGATGATTTTTTCTTATCCAACATTATCCTCGGATATTCCCTATATGCTTTAACAAAATATCAAAATTTATGAAAAGTGATGAATACACTAAAAAGCACTGGGAAGAGGTTTATACCGGAAAAAGTGATGAAGAAGTAAGTTGGTTTGAAGGGAAACCCTCGACTTCATTGGATATTATAGCTTCCCTTGACTTACCTAAAGATAGTTCAATTATTGATATTGGCGGGGGGAACTCAAATCTTATAAGTCATTTGTTGAAAAATGGCTATAACAACCTGTCCATTCTTGATATTTCAGAAAATGCACTTCAGCGTACCAAATCAAAATTAGGCAAGTCAGCCGCAAAGGTGCAGTGGATAAATTCGGACATATTGAATTTTGAACCGACCCAAGACTTTGAGTTATGGCACGACCGGGCTACTTTTCATTTCTTCACACGGGAAGAAGATATCTTAAAGTATATTGACATACTGGGTCGTTCCCTTAAGACGGGAGCGTATTTTATACTGGCAACTTTTTCGACCACCGGGCCAAAAAGATGTAGTGGATTGGAGATTACCCAATATTCTCCTGAAAAACTAAAGGAATTGTTTAAAGTAGATTTCACCCTATTGGAATCCTTTGAAAAAATTCATAAAACCCCTTTTAAAACAGAGCAAAATTTTATTTATAACCTGTTTCAGAAAAAATAATATGAACTACGAGAGAATCCTTTTAAATTCAACCATTACCTGTCCCGAATGTGGACATACGAAAGAAGAGGAAATGCCCACAAAGGCCTGTCAGTTTTTCTATGAATGCGAAAACTGCAATCAAATATTAAGACCAAAGGAAGGCGATTGCTGTGTCTTTTGCTCTTATGGGACGGTTGCCTGCCCACCAATACAAGAAGGCTCTGGTTGTTGTTGAATAATTTCAGGATAAATTTGTAGAGCACCCCAGTACAATTATATATTGCCAAAATTTTAAAATCGATGATACCACGAGATTTAAGCAAGGACATAAAAACGAGGTTGCAAAGTATCAATGGGCAAATTGGTGGCCTCATTAAAATGCTCGATGAAGATACAGACCCAGAGAAGATTTTAATACAGTTCAAGGCAGCACAGAAAGGATTGGATAAAGCCCATTTTCTGTTACTGGACGAAGTTTATCGAAAAGCTTTGGCCATAAAAATATCTGAAACTGTCGAGGCCTGCCCCGGAAATTGTGGCAATGAAGACCGTATCGAATTTATAAGAAAACAGTTTCCAGATTTGGAATTGGACAACCTAACTGAAAAGATGAAGGAAATCGATGTGCTCAAGGCCAAGCTCGAAGCATACAAAAATGGTTGAATCTTTCCAATTAGCATAGCATTTATGGCCCACGAAACGTGGGTCATTTTTTTTGAGATTTTATTTGGAGACCACCCCACCCACCATTCTACCTTTAAACTGTTGTTATGATTTACTAACAATGAAACGATTTATGAATAATTAAAATTGAAAGAATGAAACGTCAAGTAGAAGTTTTTACGGCCAATTGTCCAGTCTGTGACCCTGTGGTTAAAATGATCAGGGAACTGGCCTGTGACAGATGTGAGGTAACGACCTATGATCTGGTCAAGCAATGTGAAGACAAGATTTGTCTTGATAAGTTGGATGAATACGGCATAAAGAAAGTTCCCGCTGTGATAGTGAACGGCAAATTGCTGGACTGCTGTAAGGACTCGGCCATTACCAAGGAAAGATTGATGGAAGCAGGAATTGGACAATCATAATTAAAAAACGGTTAAGTATGATTTGCAAAATATTCCCGAAAATATCGCTGAACATTAGCTATCTACTATTGATTTTGCTATTGCTATTGGCCGTAACAGGAACGGCGATGGCCCAGGGTCACGGCCCTTTATATGGTTTGCAGACACCGACTTTGGCCAAAGGTGGTGTAGATTTGAACGTGGCAAGTATGAGTTTGAGCACGGAAGATGAAACGTCTTATATGCTCCGCTATCTGTTTTCCTATGGCATTACGGAAGACCTGCAGATCAACCTGACCACCCCCACGATGATAGAGCGGTTGCGTGATGCACCAAGGACAAGGGGCAATAGCAATATGCCCGCCAACGGAGATATAGAGGCTTCCCTTTGGTACCGGTTTTTCTCGAATGCTTTTGGTGTGGGGAAGCGTTTTGAGTCCACCGCCATCGTGGGCGTTTCTGCACCGACCGATGATGTCAGGGGACAGGTCAACGTGGGCAACTCGGTACACGCTGCCATTTCAACGGGCTATGCCTCGCGTACTTGGTATGGATGGATTGGGGGCGGTTATCAATATTATTTTGAGAAAGATGGCGAACAATTGGGCGACCTGCCCTACGCCAGTGCGGTAGTGGGGTATCGCCCCAATATATTTATGGGCGATTACCCAAAGCCCGATTGGCGCATCTTTATAGAATCGTTGGCCGAATTCCCAGGTAACAATAAATTTAACGGACAACTGGATCTTAGCGATTCGCGCAGTACAAAAGTTTTGGTCGGCCCATCATTCCTTGGTCTGTATGGTGCCTGGGGCATATCTTTTGGCGCGATGTTTCCGGTCGTACAGGACTTGACACCTGGAGCAGCGAAAGAAAGGTATCGATTGGCCATAAACTTAAGCTATTGGTTATAAAGCAAGAATTTTAAAAATGTATAAAATGAGAAATATATTTAGAATTATGATAATAGGTCTATTCGGAATTGGCACAGCATCGGGGCAAATTACCAAAGTTGACCAAGAAGTGTATGGAATGGATTGCGCCCCTTGCGCCTATGGCCTAGAGCGGGGACTGAAAAAGATGGATGGGCTTCAGGAAGTGCGTGTCAGCCTCAATGACGGAAAGGCATATATGGGATTGGCTGCCGAGAACGGACTTAAATTACGTAGCATTCAGGAAGAGGTAAAAAAGAATGGGTTTTCGGCAAAAAAAGCTGAAGTGACCCTAATGGGTAACGCGAAGAAAGAAGATGGCCAATGGTACTTTGAGACCGCTAATGAACGATTTTCCGTATCGCAGGATACGCCTACGGCGTTGTTACAAAAATTAACCGTTGGAACAGCAACCATAAGCGGAACGGTGCAGGATGAGGAAGATGATAACCTCTCTGGCCATTGGTCCATTGTACTAACCAAAATCGAATAGATTTTATGAAGACTATTTCCAAAATGGTATTGGGAAGCAGCTTGGTTGCCGCCCTTCTTCCCTTGATGTGCTGTTTTTTGCCTGCTCTGCTATCGGTCGGTGCGGGATTTGGTTTCTTGGGTTCAACTTTTGAATGGGTACATCCTGCCCAACCCTTTCTGACCACCTTTTCGGCCGGTGCCCTTGGGTTTGCCCATTTAAGGAATTTTCAAAATTCAAGAAAATGCAGTGGAGAGGAAACCTGCCAAAACGACAAAAGGAAACGCATTATCAACACTTGGTTTCTCTGGACCTTTACATTGCTGATTCTTGCTCTTATGATTTTAAACTACTGGCATGAACTTTAGAAAGCTATTCATTTTTCCGGTTTTTGCTTTGGTTCTTCTCACATCTGGTTGTGAAAGAACGAAAGAACAATGGCAGTTCGAACGGAAAATTATACTTCCCAAAGAAGCCCGCCCCTTGGCTTTGGCCAAGGACGAGGAGGCCATTTGGTTTTCAGATCCGGATTATTTCCGCTTGTATAAAATCGACCTGAATGGAAAGGTGTTGGATTCCATCACGGGGATACAACGGCCGATGAACATCCATATGGATAAGCAAACACTTTACATACCCGAATTCTTGACCGACACCATCTGGCAATATAAAAAAGGTAAAACCAGTCCGTTGAAAATCAACAAACGGCCACAGGCCCCGGCGGGTGTTTCTGTATATGGGGATACCATTCTGGTAGCCGATTTCTATAACCATCGTATCATCGTTCAGACACCAAATTATAGCTATACTATTGGAAAGCAAGGCCATAATGAGGGCCAATTGTATTATCCAATAGATGTAAAACTAAAGGATGATAAGGTATTCGTAGCCGATGCGTATAATAATAGGGTTCAGGTCTTTGATTTTGATGGAAACCACATCAAGACTATCGGATTAAATAAAAAAATGAATGTGGCCTCCGGCATTGCTTTGAGCACTAATGAATTAGCCATCACCGACCAAGAAAATAGCCGGATATTAATTTTTGATTATCAAGGAAAGTTGCTGCAAATATTAAAGGAAGGCATTTTCTATCCAACAGATATTCACTTTGACAAGGGAAGGCTTTTCATCGCCAATTTCAAGGACAATTCTATATCCCTTTATGGCAGGTAATATCAATTGGATATTTTTATAAAAGCTATCTTATGCGTTCATACTCCGTAAATTCGAACGTAGTCCCACCAGTCTCGTTTTCATCCGATTCACTTCTGACAACTAATTGTTGGGCATTTAATTGAATGACAATATGGTATTCACTTGTATTAGAATTAACATGGCTCAGTTTTCCTGATTCTTCGAGAGACCAAGTGCCAATTTCAGTGAAAGTTTATGATATCTGGCTATGACAGGCAATTGCCCCGATTCCCCAGAAATAGCGGTTATCTTCTTGCTCGTCGCCCTTAACATATCTGATAATGTCATCTTTTCGGCAATTTTCGAATTGGGCAAACAAATCTTCCAAGGGCTCCAATATGCCCAATGAATCATTGGGTTGTCCTCTAATTTCTGCAATCCTTTTCCAATCTCCTGCTAAATTATTTTCGGTAAACAAAAGGTTGACTTATTGTGAACTTTGGTCGTCTTTTTTGCAAGACCACATAACCAACAAGGAAAGTGATAATATGTAAATTGTTTGTTTTGGCATTACTTGATTGACATAAAGTTACATCTTATCCTAACATTAAGTACATCTATTTTAAAGAACTATAGTTAGATAGGTTCCAAGTTGTTTTAAATGGCCATCCGCTAAATAATTTCAAAATACAAATAAGATTCTTGCATTGGAATTTAGACCTGTTGGGTTGTTAAGGCCAAAAAGGTCTATCCGATTAGCGATGTTGCTTTTACGTTTCCCGTCGTTTTCCTGAAATCTCAAGTATTTTGACCTGATAGACAATCGGATTTCCCCTTTCGTATAATTTGCTCGAAAATTCATTGATAAACTCAACCTCTCTCCGTTCTTTTCTACGGATAATGCTCTTCACGCCTTCGGTAAAAAGGTGTAACTTTTGTTTGGCAATGTTGCCCTCAAGTTCTTCGAATGTACCGTGCACCATGGCCGATTCCCAATTGAACATCGATTGTATTTCTTCTACCTGTACGGTAACAGAGTTGTTATTTCGCATCGCATTGATTTTATGGCCATCCGAGGTATAGCTAACGATCGTATTGTCGGCAGGATCAAAATAATAGGTGATGGGAATCAAATAAGGCTTCCCTTGCCATAGATAGGCCAAGTGGCCGAGGTAATTGTTTCTGAGGACACGCTCAATCGCACTAGTTGTTAAATCTGTCATTGCTATTGTTTTTGAATATTACTGATCGCTTATATGTGTTTTTCAAAGTGTGGTTTCTGCTTGTATTCCATCATCGATTATTAAGTTGTTGTGCCTCATGATTTATCGCCTTGGCCGTATAGACAGATAAAGAGGCGAAACCATTTAACCACTTGCCAACATATTATAACCTATAATTTTTCAAAAACCTTAAATGCGGAAGAAAGGTTAGAAAAAGCATGGCTGTGCGTACCATTTGATACGAAACCCAATTGCCCAACTTATTGAAGATACCTGCTCTTTGTCTTAGACTCCCCTTTGTAATTTCGCTACACTGGCTTATAACCATTTCAAAGTCGGCCCGAAGAATTTTGGCAAAATTGACCGAGTGAACTTCTACGTTCATTTCAATACTGCCATAACAACTAAGACTGTTCAAGTTAAATGAGCCTATGGTAGACCATTTATTATCTACTACCGCAGCTTTACCGTGTACTACGGATTTGTTCCATTCAAATATTCTCATATGATGATTCAGAAAAGAAAAGCACAAATGTTCGGTAGCCCTACGTACCAAAGGCACATCGCTAATGCCCGCTAAGATCACCGTTGTTTTTATTCCTCTTTTACAGGCCTTTTTCAATGCCTTTGCTATTCTACTTCCAGGTAAAAAATACGAGCCTACGATAACTATTTCCTTTTTGGCGTGAATGAAGGCGTTGGTGTATGCATCACAGACTTCCGTTTTTCGCTGTAGCCAGTCGTTTTGTAAAACTCCTACGAGTGCGCTACCTGCCGAATGTAACACGGGTGGTATTTTTTTTGAACTTCCTTTTTTGAAAAAATAATCACTACACAATATTTGTAGATCCTTAGCTGCCGGGCAATTCAACTGAACGGCATAGTCCAACCAAGGTTCCGCAGCTCCGGTTCCATAGTATTTATCGGCAATATTGATTCCGCCTATCAATGCTATTTTTTTATCAACGACCGCAATTTTATGATGCATCCGCCTGCCGATATAAAAATTGTTCAAGGAGAATAAAGGCGAAAAAAACCGAAGTAAAATACCATGTTGCACCATATCATCTGCAAAACTATCGGGTAATGCAGCACTACCATAGGCATCCAGTAAGACGTATACTTTTACCTTTCGTTGCGCGGCTTTCTTCAAACAGGCAGCTATTCGGTTTCCTGTTTCATCGTTCTCAAATATATAGGTCTGTAAATGGATTTCCTTTTCTGCCTTATCTATTAATTTTTCAAGCCGCAAAAAATAGTCTTCTCCCGAATGGACCAACTCAACATATTTTGAATTGTCTGTGGCATTTTGAAATGCTGTTTTACTGTGTTTTCCAACTGCATATTTATGGTCCATCGCTACCCTTTTTTATGCTGGTCGGCCAATAAGATTTGATCAACCTCATTATCTTGTTTCCTCAAAAAATAAACCAATCCCAAAGATGCCAAAACGGTTGTCCCAGCAATAATGAAAGGGTAATAAAACCCTCCGGCAATCAGCCAAGTCCCCAATACCGGACCCAAAATTTGACCGATACTGTTCGTGGAACTTTGAATGGATATATTCCTTCCCGTGTTTTCCTTGGATATCAAAGAAACTGCCGAAAGCAGGTTTGGTGTCACCATGGCTCCCCCGGCTGCGAAAATTATTATAGTAACATAAATGTATAGTTCACCACTCACAAAAGGGAAGACGATTAACGAAACACCCGATATCAATAACCCCAATGTTATTTGCTGTTTAGAGGTCAATATTTTTTCGCCATAGGTTGCGAATACCGGTTGCAAAACGGCCATCACGGAACCACAAAGCATAAAACCAATACCCACCTGATTGGTTGTAAAGGCCAACTCATCCTTCCCATAAATTGAAAACACGGTCTCAAACAGGGTAACCACGAACTGCATCACAAAGGATAAGAGCAACAAAATGATAAAATAGTTACTAAGGGAAAAACTGAATTTGACTACCTCAGAAGCAATACGACTTTTTACTTCCGTATTCTTTAGCCATTTTATGATTATCAGCAATACCACAAAGCCCAAAAGAGCGGCCAAAATAAAGGGAACCGAAAAACGGTCTAGGTGGAACACTCCAAAAGAGTATGTATAGTGAAGGTTCGTTCGCGACAGAAATCCCCCCAGAACAGGGCCAAATATGACACCGGAACTGATAGCGATCCCAGACCAGGCCATTATTTTGGTCCTTCGCTTTTCTGAGGTAATATCACTTAAATAGGCATTACTGACCGGAATGACCGCTGATGTAAAGATGCCCCCTATTATACGGGCTATATATAGCATCGGCAGGGAAGTGGCAAGACCCGTTAGCAAGTTCATCACGACAAAACCTACAAGCCCCAATAGTATTATAGGTTTACGGCCATATTTATCGGAAAGCTTGCCCCAGACGATAACGAACAAGAGCTGGAACAACGGATAAATACTGGTCAACATTCCGATATGGAAGTTGATAAGGTCCGTATCCAGATTGTCCTTTAACGCCAGTCTTTCCGTGTAATAGGGGAGGGTAGGCAATAAAATACCGTACCCGAGCATTACCACAAATAAACTTAACAGCACTAAAAATATCCTGTTAAGTTTGTCCTTTCTATTCATTACTTTTTCCCAATTTTTCTTTTCAACAATTGAGCGTTAATGGCTACAATAATGGTGCTTAAACTCATAAACACGGCACCAACTGCGGGACCCAGTACAAAGCCTGATGAGTACAAAACACCTGCTGCCAATGGGATGGCGACGACGTTATAGCCGGTGGCCCATATCAAGTTCTGGATCATCTTGTTGTAGGTGGCCTTGCCGAACAAAATCAAATTGGCAATATCCTGAGGGTTACTGTTTACTAGAATAATGTCCGCAGTCTCCGCAGCGACATCAGTGCCGGAGCCCACGGCTATTCCAACATTGGCTTGTGCCAACGCAGGTGCGTCATTGACCCCATCGCCCGTCATGGCCACAAACTCTCCTTTGCTTTCCAACTCTTTTACGATTTCCACTTTTTGATGGGGTAGCACTTCGGCATAATAGCCATCCAAACCTAACTTATCGCTAACAGCCTTGGCTGTTTTTTCATTGTCACCTGTGGCCATCAAAACTTTGATATTATTCTTTTTGAATATTTTGATAGCTTCCGCAGATTCTGGTCTGATCTCATCCGCTAAGGCAATATAACCGGCCAATTTTCCATCGATTAGAACAAAAACCACCGTTTCAGCGGCATCGCTATAGGCATCTTCAGGAATTGCAATTTTTTCATCCCTTAAATAACCCGGACTAACTACTTTAACTTGCTTACCTTCCACATTGGCCTCTACACCTTTACCAGTAATCGCATTAAAGTTTTCAGGCTTAGGAATTGTAATATTATCTTCTTTGACCTTTTTTATGATTCCAACTGCAATAGGATGTTCCGAGCTCTGTTCCAGGGCACTTGAAAGCCTTAAGATTTCTTCTGTAGAATATTCTTGCTTAACCGATTCAACTCTTGTGACGCCAAAATCACCTTTGGTCAATGTTCCGGTTTTATCAAACAATAAAGCTGATATTTTTCGGGATTCTTCAAAAGCTGTTCGATTCCTTATCAATAAGCCATTTTGGGCAGATACTGCGGTAGATATAGCGACAACTAACGGAATGGCAAGTCCTAATGCGTGTGGGCAAGCAATAACCATAACCGTCACCATTCTCTCTAAGGCATATACAAAAGGGAAGCCTAAAATGAGCCAAACAGCCAATGTTCCAAAGCCAATCGCTAACGCAATGTAGGTTAACCATTTTGCGGCCCTATCAGAAAGGTTCTGCATTTTAGATTTGGTCTTTTGCGCTTCCTCGACCATTTTGATCACCTTATTGAGATAACTGTCCTTTCCGGTATGCTCTACCTTGACTTTTAGGGTACTATTACCATTTACCGACCCACCGATTACTTTGTCGTTCTCATCTTTTTTTACGGGCTTGGATTCCCCTGTAAGCATTGATTCATTTAAGTAACTCGAACCATCTACTATAATCCCATCGGCAGGAACTTTTTCACCTGGTTTTACTAAAATCACATCGTCTTTTAACAAATCTTCCAAGGGAATATCTTCTATAGTATCACCCTTTACCCTGTGGGCTTCGGCTGGCATCATACTTACTAAAAGCTGTAAGGCTTTTGATGCACCTAATACACTTTTCATTTCTATCCAATGGCCTAAAAGCATAATTGCGATCAGTGTTGAAAGTTCCCAGAAAAAATCTTCCCCCCTTAGTCCGAATACTGTGGCAGTACTATAAAAGTAGGCAACGCTTATGGCCATGGAAATTAGGGTCATCATTCCAGGTGCGCCCTTTTTGACCTCTGACCAAAAACCTTTTAAGAAAGGCCAGCCTCCAAAGAAATAGACGATGGTAGATAGTGCAAATAGGATATATGGGTTTCCTGGTAAGAGAAATTCATATCCGAAAAACTCCTGTATCATTGGCGAGAAGAACAATATGGGAATGGTTAGCACGAGCGTTACCCAAAACCGTTTTCGAAAATCGGCAATCATCATTTTGTGATGGTCGTGACCCATTTGACCGTGACCTGGATTATGACCTGAATGGTCGCCAGAACCGTGATCCATTTTACTATGATCCATCTTGCTATGGTCGTCGGATTTTGGATCTTCCATTTTCGAGTGATCCATTTTTGAATGGTCTTCTTTATCGTCATTCATTTTAGAATGGTCCATTTTGGAATGATCTATTTTTTTGTTCTTTTGCTCTTCGTGATTGTCCATAGTATTCTATTTAAGGGTTATCGTAATTTTTTTCGCATTGCTTCCGAGATATTTTCAGCATAGACCCCATAGGCATCTACCAAAAGCCCCTTTATACCATCTTTTGATGAAATGGCATAAAGAACACTGTTATCGTCCGTACTGCTCATACCTTCAAAACGATGGGTTTCATCCACATCAAAATCTTCGGGATGGATTTCCAATTCCAATGAAGCACATTTTATACAGTCGGGGGCCAAATTAAAATCATAGGTATATCCCCTGATCTGTAAATCATTAATTGCTTCTGATAGGGTGTCATAGTTTCTCATAATTTATTATTTGTATGTCATCGTAAAATAGCTGCCGTCTTTCTCGGTAAATTTCTGGAATGATAACAAGTTCTCATTTGTAAGTTTTTCACTTGCAACATAGTCCAATTGTTTAATTCGTATTCCTATGGCGTAGGCCTTAATATTGATTTTGGATTTAATTGTTTTTCCATTTCCATTGGATTCCAACACGCGGTCATAAATTTTAATCTTACTGTTGGAACCAAAGAAGTTCAACAATCCCGAATCAAAGCTCATTTCGAGTTCAACATTCTCTAAGTTCCCAAGGTCATAGAGTTCCTTGAAATTTTTGGACACCGTATTGATTTCGGTTTCCTTGGATTTTGGCTTTGAAAAAGGAAAGGCCATTACTATAATACTGGATTCATCCGGTTTACATCGGTAAGTGGTGGTATATTTATCGGTCGGAGTGCTTTTTTTATCAAAAAGCTCGGTTGTGACAACAATTTCATAATATCCATCGACTTCTTTCAACTTACCTGCTTTAAAGGTCTGCTTGTTCAGAAAGTCTCCATTTTTATCAAAATTTTCCCGTACCACCCTTCTATCGGACAATTGTCCGATTAGCATTTCATCTTGTGGGTATGCGGAAAAAATCATAAAAATGAATGTTATTAAATACAATCCTGTTTTCATATGTGGTGCATCAATTCTTTAACCTCCTTGGCAATCACATCGCTCAAATCAATTTTATTCGACTGGTGTGGAATCGTGTTGCAGGAAATGATGTCCTCCACATAAGCGTCCCACAAATCTTGATAGGCATTTCCTGAAAATACGGCATGAATGCCGATGCATATTGCAGGTTTCATTCCCGCACTTTTCAAATGCTCCGTAGTTTCTATCATGGTTCGGGCCGTAGAAATGATGTCGTCTACTAAAACTGGCGTCGCTTCCTTATATTTATCTACATCGGGCACGGAAACCTCAACATCACGGTCGCCATGACGAACCTTTTGTAACACCGTGAAGGGTACTCCTGCTTTTTTTGCCACATCGGAAACCCATTGCTCGCTTTCGGAATCGGGCCCGATAAGTACCGGATTATGTATGTTTGCCTTAATATATTTCGATATTTCGTCAGCAGCATGGATGACCCTGTTCGGAATGTCATATACCTCCCCTAATGAGCTTATCCTATGTAAATGCGGGTCAATGGTCGTGATGCTATCGGCAAAACCTGAAATCAATTTCCCGAAAAACCCAGAGGTAACCCCTTCACCTTCATTGAACACCTTGTCTTGCCTCATATAAGCTAAATAGGGGGCCACCAAGCACGTACACATCGCACCCAATGACTTGGCAGTATGACTCAAAAAATACAACGGTAATAACTTTTCGTCAGGCTCGTGCAGGGTACAGACCATGACCACACACTTGCCTTTTACATCGGAAAGGATACGCGTGTAGGATTCCCCGTCTGGAAACTTGCGTATGGTGCATTCCCCGATTTCCGCTTTCATTTTCTCCGCTAACAATTCCGTGAGTTCTTGGTTTCCCGGAAGACTGAATAATATAGTTTTCATTTGTCCTTTTTTTTATTCTATTGTTATAATATCGTCATGGCTCTCATAATATTCCAAGGCATAGTTCAACTCCCCTTGCGATTCTGCAAAGAGCGTATAGAGTAACTGGCCTTTTTCTATTTCATCGTTTAAATGAACGTTCAATAAAATACCGGCAGATTTGGATTGGGGCGCACCGGAAAGTTTGGCGAGTTTTGCAATCTTTCTATTGTCGATACGTCGTAAAACACCTGTTTTTTTGGCTTTTATTTCGAATTTATAAGGTTTTAGAAGGGGTTGTTTAAAATTACCTTGGGCTTTACAGATAGCGAGAAATTTGTTGTATGCCTTACCTGATTCCAATAGCCCTCTGGCGGTTTGCTTCCCTTTTCCTAATTCGATTTCGCCAGAAAGCTCTAACAGCTCGCCCGCCAATAGAACTGCCCTTTCTCTTAGGTCTTTCGGTGCATCAACTTCATTCTTGAGTACACTAAGGAGGTCCATTGCTTCAAGCGCGGGGCCAATACCTCTGCCGACAGGCTGTGTACCATCTGTAATAACTACTCTTGTATTAAGGCCAACAGCTTTGCCCACGACTTCGAGATGTTCCTTAAGCTTCATGGCAGCGTCATTGGTACGAACCTTGGCCGTTTCACCGACGGGAATATCAATGACCACATGGGTAGAACCTGCGGCCGCTTTTTTAGAAAGCACGGATGCAATCAACTGCCCTTCGCTATCAATATCCAAGGCTTTTTCAATTTTGATGAGCATATCATCTGCCGGACTTAATTGTGCGGTACCCCCCCAAACAAAACATCCGCCTTCTTTTTCAACAACAGCTTTGATTTCTTCCAAAGAGAGGGTAACATTGGTCAATACCTCCATGGTATCGGCTGTTCCCGCCGGAGATGTAATGGCCCGGGAGGAGGTTTTGGGCATGGTAAGCCCATGTGCTGCAACAATGGACACAACAATGGGAGTGGTTCTATTACCCGGTAAACCTCCGATACAGTGTTTATCGACCACAATCTCCTTGTTCCAGTCCAATTGTTTTCCAGAAGCGATCATGGCTTTTGTGAGTTCCGAGATTTCATTGACATCCAATCTATTTCCGGCACAAGCCGTAATAAAGGCCGAAAGATGAATGTTCGAGTAATCTCCTTCAACGATGTCGGTAATGATTTCATCGAAGGCCGTATAATCCAGTTTCTGATTGTAGATTTTTGCCCGTACGTGGCTTAAGGAATCTATAGGTTCTAAATGGGACACCATTAGTGTTTCATTTCCGGACACTTTTAATTTTTTCGCCGCCGCTTCGGATAAACCTATCTCTCCGGCTAGCAGTACATCCGATGTTATTACATTAAGACTGGCAACGATGGACGTACTGAAATTGGATACACGGATTCTGGTCAATGCTTCAAAACCTTCGGAAACACAGACATGGCAATCTTCCCGCATATAGACTACATGTTCGTTCTGTGTATAAATGCCCAAGTGTTTATATTTTAAAGTACTCGATTTTTCTTCCATAACTCTTTGCGTTATTTTAGTTTAAATAGTTCTGGTGATGCCACCAATGGTATTCCTATAATCAAGTCCATTAGCTGTTTTGAAAAGTTTCTACGGATTCAATGCTATATAATTTGGGAATTTCAGAACCCCAATCATAAGTTTCCTTAATGCCTTTTTGCAATGCTTCCGCACCTTCTTTCTCTCCGTGAACAATAAATATCCTTTCCGGTTTCTCTGCGACCTTGCTTAGCCAATCCAATAGTTCGGAATGGTCGGCATGTGCCGAAAGACCTTCTATTTCTGCCACCTCCATTTGAAAGGATACTGTTTTTCCGTACACTTTTAATTCCCTGTCGCCTTCCAACAATTTTCTTCCCCGAGTACCTTCCGCTTGATAGCCCACAAAAAGCAAGGTGTTATTGGGGTTTTGTGCTTGTGTTTCGAGATAATTGAGCATTCTACCTCCTGTGAGCATTCCACTTCCGGCGATGATGATTTTAGGTGTATCGTCGCTTCTCAATTCCATAGTTTCACGATAACTGCTAACCACAGTAAAATAGGAACACATTTCGTCGCACTCATCATCCTCCAACCTGTGCCAATCCCTTGTACGATGGAACAGTTCCAATACATTGGCCCCCATCGGACTGTCCATAATCATCTGCACTTTGGGGATTTTATTTTGTTTTAACAACCTCCAAAATATCAGCATCATCAATTGGGCACGCTCTACGGAAAAACTTGGTATGAAAAGGCTTCCGCCCCTTTCAATGGTTTTGTTGACCAATTTTTCAATTTCGGGAAGTGCCTCTGCTTCTTCGGGATGAAACCTGCCGCCATAGGTCGATTCTATAAAAAGAACATCCGCCTTTTTTGGTTTTAGCGGTGGATATAGCAATAAATCGTTGGTTCTGCCGATATCCCCTGAAAAAACAAAACGTTTTCCGAGAACATCCAATTCTATGTAGGTAGCGCCAAGGATATGGCCGTTGTACTGAAATCTAGCTTTTATGTTTTTCATCAAGGGCAGCCATTGGCCGGGGGGTACTCCCTTGAAATAGGGAACGGTTTTTTCAACATCCTTTAAATCGTAAAGCGGTTCGGCGGGGCTGTGTTTGGAATAACCTTCCTTATTGGCACGTTCGGCTTCCTGTTCTTGAATCTTGGCACTATCGTTCAATATGATTTTGGCAATGTCCAGGGTGGGGTACGTTCCATAAATGGGTCCCTTAAAACCCTGTTTGACCAATCTGGGCAGATAGCCTGTATGGTCCATGTGCCCATGCGTAAGCAAGACCGCGTCAATTTCCGAGACTTCAACGGGTGGATACTCCCAGTTTTTTAGACGTAGTTCTTTTAGTCCTTGAAAAAGACCACAATCAATCAAGATTTTGCGTTCGCCAGTATCCAGGAGATATTTTGAACCGGTAACGGTTCCTGCAGCTCCTAAAAAGTGAATGTTTATTTTGTTGTTTTTCATTTATAGTACCCGTTTAGTGTCCCCCACAGCAGGAAGGTGTGTTCCCTTTATCTTGGTCCGGTTGGCATAACTCCGCTATTTCTTTGTGGAGATCATGAAAATCCTCTTTGATGAGAAGGGCTAGTTTCTTGGTGGATTTGGGTTCGGAGTTTACCATCTCCAATAGTATTTCAAAAGCTTCTTCAAGTAATTTGGAATCATCCTCCATTGCTTGGTAAAATGGCTCTAGGTCTGTACTCTTCTGTTTTTTCAATTCTTCTGTTTTCATATGTTTTCTTTTTAGGATTAATTAATGTTTGTTGGTTTAATGCGCTGTGCATAATTCTTCCGAATCTTCGAGAATTTTTTTTTGTCGTTGCTTGGCGATACCTATTTGCTCCAATAGTGATGGGTTTTCGTTAATATCCTTGCAGAGCACAATGCCTTTATCCAATAATTTGGATTTCTCGGCCTTTGTCAATGTTGTTAAAGAGGTTAAGGGATGTAGACCGGATCTGTCTATGCGTTCTTTCAGACCGTTCCCTTTCGGATAATCCCAACTTGTAAGCATCAGCCCAACACAGGTACCATATTGTATGGCATCGGTGGTAAAGCGGGTATTGGTATAAACACCCCCTTGATGAAACTTGGTTTTATGGCCTTGCTGTTTTTCCCATTGTTTTTCCACATCCAAAAATCTTGATTGGATATAGAGCGGGATTTTCACGTTGCAAAACCGGCCCTGATCACTATGGTATTTACATTCAATCATATAATGCTTGTTGTCTTTTTCAGCTATCACATCCACTTCATGCTGTACACAATTGCCTTGAACGATTACCCCGACTTTTGTATCAAAACCTTCTTGACTCAATATGGCCCCAACAAATTTTTCAAAGGGATAACCCGAAGGCCCGAGTTCCATAAGGGCTTTTTTTAGTTTATACCGCGAAGCGCTCATACGGGCCTTGCTCTTTAGCATCCTAAAGGCACTTCGGTATATTTCTTTGGTGGTCATGCCATGGGATACCCTGTCCCTAATTTCATTGGCAATTTCTTGAACAAGCGTTTCGTCAGCCTTTGAACGGCGCAATGATTTGATAAGCTTGTTGATATCGAATTCCTCAAGTTCACCGGAATATTTTCTTATCTGTACCTGCTGGGGCATTCTCTATATTTTAATGCTCATCACTGGTAGCGAAGAATGGTTGGCGACCCCTTCTGTAATGCTTTTTGAGAACAAACTCAAAAAACCTGTATTGCCGTGTGTACACATGGCAATCAGGTCCGCTTTGTTGTGTTTCAAATATGTATTGATGCCCGTTTCAACTTGGTTCTCGTTATACACGTTCATGGAGAAATTCTTGAGTTCTGGAAAACCCTCCAAAAACTTTCGTATGGGATCTAGGCCAAGGGCGATACTATTATGGTCTGAAGCCGTGTTGATGCGTAATAGATGAATTTTCGCATTACATTTTTCTGCGATGGATAGTACTTCCCTAAAAGCACTGCCCACATCTTCCATAAAATCTGAAACGAAGACGATATCCTTGAAAGGAAAACTTACATCATCTTCTTTTACCACAACGACCGGCACATCGGATTTTCTTACCAAACGTTCTACGTTACTTCCGACAAGTTCACGAACTATGCCCTTGGTGCCACTGCTTCCTGTAACGATGAAATCATGGTCATAATGACCCGAATGTTTCAGAATGTTGTCTTGATCTACATGAAATTGTAAAAAGGTTTGGCATTTTAGATGTTCTTTTTCGGCCTTTTTTTCCAGTTCACGTAACGAGGCTTTCGCTTTTCCAATTTTTTTGAGGGTTTCTGGATACCGTTTTTCCTTTTGCTTGTCCAATTTGACCCAATCGACAGGGGTTTTTAACAAATGGAAAAAATGGATTTCGGCATTATAAAGTTTGGCCATTTCAATGCCCAAATCGGCGGCTTTGTTGCAGTTTTCTGAGAAATCCGTGGGTACGAGTATATTTTTCATAGTGTTATTGTTTTAAGGTTTATTTAGATTTAAGTACTTCCTTAGGAAGCTTGTCGTTTTATTTGCTGGCTACTTCGTTTCCCGAGTCGATTTGTTTTTCAAAACAATCCAGATTATGTATGGTGGTTTCGGCAATATTCGTCAGTGCCGTATCGGTCAAGAAGGCCTGATGGCTCGTTATCAGAACATTATTGAAGGTCATCAAACGAGCGATTACATCGTCCTGTAAAATCTCGTCAGAATGGTCTTCGAAAAACAGTCCTTCCTCTTCTTCATAGACATCCATACCAAAGTACCCGACCTTTCCGGTTTTTAGTCCATCGATGACCGCTTTGGTATCTACCAGACCGCCCCTGCTCGTATTGATGAGCATAACACCTTTTTTCATGACCCCAATTTGCTCGGCATCTATTAAATGTTTCGTGTCGGTAGTCAAAGGCACGTGAAGACTGATAATATCCGATTCGGCACATAATGTTCTACAATCGGTATAGCGGGCACCAAATTTTTCTACTAGGTCTTCATCCTTGTTGACATCATAGGCTAGAATTTTACAGCCAAACCCATGAAGGATTTTGACCAAGACTGCGCCAATCTTTCCGGTGCCCAATACCCCAACCGTTTTGCCGTTCAAGTCAAAACCAGTGAGTCCGTTTAAGGAAAAGTTTTGTTCACGCACTCTATTATTGGCCCTAATTAGTTTTCTGTTCAAAGCCAATATGAGTGCGACCGTGTGTTCTGCGATGGCGTAAGGCGAATATGCGGGAACACGAGCCACCTTGATGTTCATTTCATCCGCCTTGTCCATATCCACATGATTGTAGCCTGCCGAACGAAGAGCTATGTATTTGACTCCGAACGCACCTAATTTTTCTAGTACGTTGGCGGATGCATCATCCCCTGTAAATAGACTGATGGCCTCCGAGCCTTTTGCCAAGGGAACGGTATGCTCGGATAATCGTTCCTCTAGTAGCCTCAATTCATGTTTGCCGTCATTGGCGGATGTTAAATAGGATTCTTCAAACTTATGGGTGCTGAATACCGTTGTTTTCATTTGCGTTTTAATTTTATTTACCAAAAATCTTTACGAGTTCGTACAATTCGTCTTGTACCTGGTGTTGTTTTACCACTTGGTCAAAAGGCGTGAGGCTAAGTTCGTTGTTGAGAATACCGACCATAACGCTCTTTTTTTCTTGTAAAAGGGCCTTTACCGAAGCTGTCCCAAGTCTTATCCCCAACATACGATCGGCAGCGGAAGGGTTTCCACCGCGTTGCACATGCCCCAGTTTTGTGATGCGGAGGTCTACCTTCGGATTTAATTCCTTGATCTTTGATGCCGCTATTTCGGCACCAAGTTCATCGCCTTCGGCAACTACGGCAATGAAGGCTTCTTCGCTATCATAAACACTTGCCTTTTCGAGCAAACGGACAAAATCTTGTCCGCTTTCCGGCACTAAAATGGCATCGGCACCTACGCCCAACCCAGAATGCATTGCTATATATCCGCAGTCCCTTCCCATTACCTCAATTAGAAATATTCGGTTATGTGATTCTGCTGTGTCCCTAATCTTATCAATGTTTTCGATTGCCGTATTCACTGCGGAATCAAAGCCCAAGGTGAAGTCGGTTCCGGCCATGTCATTGTCAATGGTACCCGGAATACCGATAAATGGTAGTTCGCAAATCTCCGAAAAGGCGAGCAGCCCTTTAAAAGTACCATCCCCTCCCACGGCGATAAGTGCATCGATGTTATTTTTCCGAAGGTTCTCCAGGGCCTGCTGTCTTCCCTCTTTAGTTAGGAATCTTGCGCTTCGTGCGGTCTTAAGAAAAGTACCGCCCCGATGCACTAATTTTTGAAGTTCCTGGGTATCCAATTCGACTAAATCCCCATCGATTAGGCCTTCATAACCTTTACGAAAACCACTTAATTTTATGCTGTTCACTTCGGCAGTTTTTGCAATGGCAAATAAAGCTGCGTTCATGCCTGGGGAATCCCCTCCCGAGGTAAATACCCCAATATGTTTCATATTCGTGTTCATGATTTAGTGGTTTTAAGATTAGCGGTAATCAGATCGGGTATTTTTCCGTAAAACCGATTGAAAACCATACAAGCCGTTAAGTCGCCGGTAACATTGACTGCAGTTCGGAACATGCCGAGCAAGCGCTCCACCCCGATTATTATGATAATCCCCTCAGAAGGTATTCCGGCCCCCGATAATACCGAAGCCAGTATGACAACGCCACCTCCGGGTATGGCCGGGGTTCCGATCGAGGCCGCAACGATCGTAACGACGACGACAATTATATTCAAAAGGCCCATTTCAAGGCCATAGGCCTGTGCTATGAACAAAGTCGTTATGGTCTGGTAGAGGGCCGTACCATCCATGTTTACGGTAGCCCCGATGGGAATTATGAAATTACTGATAGAGCTATCTACTTTCAGTTCTTCCTCTGCTGTTTTCAGCGATAAGGGCATGACCGCCGCAGAACTTGTAGTCGAGAATGCTAAAAGCTGGACATCCGTAATTTTCCGTAAAAATTTAAGAGGATTAGTCCGGCCAAGTGTGCTTACCAATAAGAGGTAGATAACAATCAACATAAATAGGCCCAACAGTACAACGAGCACATAAAAACCCAATCCTGAAAGGGAGCTTAACCCGACACTGGATGTAAGCTGGGCCATCAATCCGAATACTGCCACCGGCACCAACAACATGGCCCATTTTACTACGGTCATACAGATTTCCTGTACGGCACTCAAAAGTAATTTTACCGGTTTGAGCAAATCATTGGGTAACGACAGAACGGCTACCCCTATGATAATGGTAAAAATGACAATGCTCAACATTTCGCCACTTACCATGGAGGCCAATGGGTTTTCGGGCAGTAGATCCGTTATGGCATTCGGAATATCATTTATTCCAAAGGATAGTTCCGAACTTTCGGCAGTATCGGCCAATGCATTTGCATGATCCATTTCCGCCTGTTGGTGCAGATACTTTCCAGGTCTGAACAGTGTGGCTAGCACCGTTCCTATGGTTACCGATATAATTGTTGTTGATATAAAATATAAGAGTACACCACCCCCCAACCTTTTTAGATTTTCCTTGTCGTTACTGGCTATGCCCGTAATGATGGAAGCCACGATCAAGGGAATCATGATCATTTGCACCAATTTGAGGAAGAGCATTCCCGGTAGGGCCAACCAATTTCCCAACATATCGGCAGTCGCCTTACTGACCCAACCGTTTTGAGGACTTAATAATAACCCGAAACCTACACCCAAAAACAAAGCGATAATCACTTTTAGCCATAACCTGCTCTCTACCAGTCTCTGCAAGTAATGATTTAATGATTTTAAAGATTTTATTTCGGTTTCGAACATGGTATTTTATCACTTAGGCTATCGTTATTTTTTCCTCCAAATAAACACTTTGGACCGCATGCAATAATTCTACCCCTTCTTTAATGGGTCGTTGAAAAGCTTTTCTTCCAAGTATGAGACCCGAGCCTCCTGCCCGTTTGTTCACAATTGCGGTTGTGATGGCCTCGGTCATATCAGAGGCTCCTTTGGAACCCCCACCGGAACTGATCAGTCCTATTTTGCCCATATAGCAATTGGCAACCTGTAAACGACACAAATCGATGGGGTGTTCGGTGGTCAGGGTTTCATACATGGCATCGTCATATTTCCCAAATTGAAGGTCTTTAAAACCGTAATTTGTAGTGGGCAGTTTTTGTTTGATGATATCCGCCTGTATCGTTACCCCAAGGTGGTTGGCTTGTCCCGTTAAATCTGCAGCGGTGTGAAAGTCCTCTTTATCCGTTTTGAAAGCATTATTACGGGTGTAACACCACAAAATCGTGGCCATGCCAAGTCTATGGGCTTCGGCGAAAGCTTCCGCAATCTCCACTATCTGTCGATTACTTTCCTTAGATCCAAAATATATGGTCGCCCCAATAGCAACTGCGCCCATATCCCAAGCGTCCTTGACCTTTCCGAACAAGGTTTGGTCGTAGGCATTGGGGTATGACAGTAGTTCATTGTGGTTTATCTTCACGATGAACGGTATTTTATGCGCGTATTTCCGAGCGTACAGACCTAATACACCAAAAGTCGAGGCCACCCCGTTACAACCTGCGCCAATGGCCAGTTTTATAATATTCTCAGGGTCAAAATAATCGGGGTTTTTATAGAAGGAAAAAGCGGCACTATGCTCGATTCCCTGATCTACGGGAAGTATGCTTAAATACCCTGTATCCTTCAGGTTGCCATGCCCGTACATTTGGGCAAGACTTCGAAGCGTTTGTGGATTACGATTGCTGTTGACAAAAACTTTGGAGACAAAATTTTTATCGGGCAATTGCAGTTCATCCTTGGTAATCTTTTCGCTAACATGATCTAAATAGAAGGACGCTTTGTCCCCCAACTGCTCTATTAATTTTTCGTGAGTGTTCATTCTTGTTACTATTGATTAATACCTAGACTTTTATTGGTCTTAGCGATGGATTTATTACCATCCATCTCGATTCCGGTAAGTGCCCGAATGGCGTCGATCGTCTCAGGAATTACAATCGCTTGATTGTCCACCACGTAGGCATAAAAGAGTTCATCGCCCACCACTTTTAGCATATCTTCCCATAGGGCTACCTCGTACATGTCGCCCCAAGGCCTGCCCATATCCAAAAACATTTCCTTGATGGTGTTGTTGGAGACCAAGCCTTGATCATAGTGAATAAACTTGATTCTACTTGAGGTTTTGAGGGCGTTCAACACCTCTTCCTTTGATGTTTCTTTCTTTAGTTTCACGTTCCAGTAATGCATATGGCTCAAGGTTTGGGGAACTTTGACCGCTGAAGTAATGACATCCAAATCCGGATCGACACTTTGCGCATCGGGCCCTTGATGACTTGGGATTTCCTTTTCTGGCATCATGGTATTCATAATGCCTCCTAAATGGCTTTCCCAAGGATCTGTCGCTCTTCTTAATAATGTTCCCCGTGCATAATCCAATAAATCCGCTCTTTTTAAAGCAGTCAAGGTTCGAAGAATGGAAGTGGTATTACAGGAAACTACCCTTGTAGCATTTAAATTTAAAGCAGATTGGTAATTATTTTCGGCACTAAAGGAATGCCCAGTAGTTTCGTGCTTTTCCCCGCCGTGCAGAATGAATTTGATGTTATTTTTTTTATAGGTCTCCACATTTTTTGCCGCAATCTTTTTAGGGGTACAATCCACCACTAAGTCCGTCTTTTTTAATAGGCCCTGCAAGTTGCCCTTCACCGAAATGCCGGAGGCCTTCATTTCTTTTTCGGCTTCGGTAGTTGCTGCATAGATGTCATAATTCTTTCTTACGGCGTTTTGTATACGCCAATCGTTGATAACATCGCAAACCCCAACAAGGTTCATATCATCCTGTATATTAATTGCATCGGCCACTCTTTTTCCGATGACTCCGTATCCTACTACTGCTATATTTTTCATGTTATTCTTGTTTAAACTATTCGTATTTAATTAGATTTTATTTGTTCAACGGGCTGTGAGGCTTTCTTATGGACTTTCTTTTTATCCTTATCCACCTTAAAATTTCTAATAATTACTCGATTACTCTTCTCATAGGAAAAATAGCTTACGGCCCAGTTGAATCCGACCAATAATTTGTTACGAAATCCGCTGATAGACATTAGATGCACAATTGACCATAGCAACCAGGCAAAATATCCGGCAAACTTCAATTTCCCCAAATCGGCAACTGCTCTCCGTTTTCCAACAGTGGCCAAAGAGCCCTTGTCTTTGTAGATGAAAGGTTCGGAGGATTTAGATCGTATGTTGTTCAGCAACATCTTGGCCAGATGTTTTCCCTGCTGCATGGCTGCTTGTGCGACCTGTGGGTGGCCTTTTGGGGTTTCTTCAGAAATTAATGCGGCAATATCCCCAATGGCATAAATGTTTTCTTGACCATCCACTTTCAAATGTGCATCGGTTTTTAAGCGATTTCCCTTGACTACATGCCTCTCATCGATACCCTTTGGGAAGTCCCCTTTTACACCTGCTGTCCAAATCAAGTTCTTGGCTAAAATGGTCTTGCCGCTTTTGGTATTGACCACCCTGCCATCATAATTGCTAACGGACTCTTTCAGCAATACTTTCACGTTTAGATTTTCCAAATAGGTTAGGGTTTTTGAAGAAGCTTTGTCGGACATCGCCATGAGTAGTTCGTCCATAGCTTCTACCAAATAAATGTTCATTATGGAGGAAGGGTACTCGGGATAGTCCTTTGGAAGGATGTATTTGCAAAACTCCGCCAAGGCACCTGCCATTTCTACTCCGGCGGGGCCGCCGCCCACAATCACAAAATTCGTGAGGGCATCGCGTTCCTCATCATCGCATGTAATCGCGGCCTGCTCCAAGTTTTGCAGCATCATGTGGCGGATATTTAGGGAATCTCGGATATCCTTCATGCCCAAACTATTTCTTTCCACTTCTTCCATACCAAAGAAGTTGGTCTTTGTTCCCGTTGCTAAGACCAGATAGTCGTAGGTAAGTTTTCCTTTGTCCGTTATGACAGTATTGGTAGAGGCTTGAATTTCCTTTACCTCGGCCAGCCTGAAGCTCACATTCTTATACCCCTTAATTTGTTTTCTAAAAGGGAACACAATACTATCGGGTTCGAGGCCGCTAGTGGCTACCTGATAAAATAAGGGTTGGAATTGATGAAAGTTGTTGCGGTCTATCAGTACAACCTGAACATCTTTGTTTTTCAGCCCTTCCACCAATGCTAGACCCGCAAAGCCCCCTCCAACTATAACTACCCGTGGCAACCTGGAATTTGGCAAGCAGATTGCTTCCGTCACTTTGCACGTATGATCGTCGATACCGTTTAACATTTGATTCTGTTTCATTAACTTTTTACTGTTTATTTTTTTCTTTCGAGTCGCGTTTCCGGACTATCACGACGGAACAGTCGGCATGTGTTGCCAAGGACTGGGAAACCGAGCCGAGCAAAAATCTAGAGAATGCGCCATGGCCCTGCGACCCGACTATGATCAAATCGGCATCAAAGGCTTCCGCCTTTTCTAAAATTGCACTTTTGGGAAGCCCCTCTACCACGGCTGTTGTTATCGACAATACGTCATTCTTGTTCCTTAATGATTTTGAAGCTTCATTAACAAGGTCTTCTGCCGATTTTTTCGCATTGGAAACGGTTTCTTCATAATAATTACCAAGCGTGCCGCCCAAAGGAAGAGCACCAGGAGCGGCCAACATGGGATTTTCGAATACATTCAAAATACATACTTCGGTACCCGCAGGCAACGGTAGGGCCGCAAGTTCATCTATAGCGACTTTACTAAAGTCAGAACCATCTATTGCCAATACTATTTTCATCTTTCTAAATTTATTTGTTCATAATTAATTATGCTTAATTCCCATATTGCCAAATCAACTTATGACCAGGGGTTTCATCAATTTTTTCCAATACAAATGCTCGTATAGCCCCGACCAGTACATTCCGAAAGTGAAAGCGAACAAAAGCTCTTCTATTGGAATGCCGGCCACCAGAATATCACTAAGGTTTTCCAGATTCCAGAAAAGTTCTACATAATCGGGATAGAAGGGGAGAATACTTCCGAAATAAACAAAGTACAATGCCGTGAACAGAAATCCACTTGTCCAGATTTTGGTCTTTAGGTCCGGACGACAGTACAGGGTGGCCATTCCACCCAAAAACATGGCCAATATTCCACAGTAGATATGATTCAAAGGCGTGAACAGGGCCAACATCAAAAACACTACTGCCGGTACGAAAAGGATATATAGGTGCAACCGGTGCCTTTCATGTTTCCGTTCGGTATGCGGTATTTCAACATACTTTCGCTTAAAAATAAGATTGTAGATTACCGTGCCTATGCCCCCTATGGCAAAAGAGAAGATTAGGCTTTCAATATCGAACCCTGTCTTTATCGCCAAATCGAAAAGCGATGGCGGATGCCAATATTCGGGAACAAAAAGGGGTTCGGTAAGCCCAAAGGGCATAGTTATCCAACTCATCTTCAGCATTTCTCTTCGAGAATCTTTCTTCATTAGATAGACCACGCCCCAGAGGGCTAAAATAATAAGGGACCATATGAACCAGACGTACTGCATTTATCGTTTTAGCTGTGCATTGTAAAAAGCTGCGATCAGCGCTCCTGTCAGCCATCCGATAATGAATGTTTGGATCATCCCAATTATAGCTTCCCAAAAAGGAACATCCATGCGAATAATACTGGTTGTGTCAAGCCCATGGAGCAGGCTGTTGAAAAAATCTATGGTACCTTCCCTGCCGGCCGTAAACATGACGACCATACAGCCAATGTAGAGGATGGCGGCAGTGAGACCGAATGCAAATCCGAATTTTTTAATGTTTATACGGTTCATGATTTCTGTTTTTAGTTATTTGTCCGTTCCCAAGGTTTTTTTTGAATCTTCATATTCTTCCTTGGTAATTTCTCCTTTTGCAAATCGTTTTTTTAGAATTTGCATAGGATCTTCATTGCTCGATTTTTGGTAGGGTACGTCATACGGGATAAAGAAAATCCACACCAGTAGTACGAGCCAGATAATCCACCATATAATGTGCATGCCGCCCCAATGTCCTTCGAAATAGTGCATAGTTAAAAGTTTTAAATGTTAGTACTTAATTAATTCAATTCTGAAATTGTATAGCCCTCAAGTCGATTCAACTGTTTCTGCAGATCATCGACCGAAAGGTTCGATTTCATACTGATCTTGGCGACTCCTTTCGGACTTAAAAAAATCTTTGCCTCCTCAATGTCTTCATGAGACTCCAATACTTTTTTGACCTTTGTTATGCAACCGCCACAATTGATTCCGTCTATTTGATATTTTCTTTTCATTTTTTCGGGGATTTCAGTGTTGATGCTGTTTTTGGTCGTGCTTTTCCTTTTCTTCCTTTTTTCTTTTAAGGTTATCCTCCGTTAGCCCATGGGTATGGCCACCATGTCTCATGGGCATCAAGAGATGCACCGCGAACATGATTACTATGAACGTAAACAGTGTGAGGTTGCCTTTAATGCCGAATGCTGGTGCAAAAAAGATGAAAAGAAGCGGAAGTCCGCAACCGAGTATCATCCATATCCAATGATTCTTCATAATCGAAAATTTAAAAGTTAATCCTTAATTGTGTTCAGAATGGTCTTGCTCAGATGGTTCTATTTTATTTGAACCATCCTTCATGCCCATTCCTTTCATATCCATTCCCTTGTCGCCCATCATCTTCTTGCAAGACTCCATACAATCTTCGCTCATCATGCCCTTTTCGTGCATCATTTGCATCATATTGCCCATCATTTTTCCATCTTTCATCATGGATTGCATCATGTTTTTCATCATTATACTATCTTTCATCATCATCTGCATTCCCTGGCCCTGCATCATGGTACCCATCATCTTTTGATTGCCCTGCATCATCTGCATGGCATGGTCGTTGCCTTGCATGTTGTCCATGAATTCAGTCATGTAACTGTGGTTGCTGGCAATTGCATCAAAGAGTTCCGTTCTCGTTTGCGAATTTTCGAGCATTGCATTAGGACCTGTTTTCTGGTTGCAACCGGATAGACTTACTAAGCCAATTGCCAGTAAAATAATTGCTGCTGTTCTCATCATATTTGATTTTTAATTAATATTATTTCAGTTATTCGTTTTGTATTTATCTACAATTGTCTTGTTTTAGTTGCGTTTTCAATTCTTTTTTGATTCTAAACATTAGCTTGTTTTTCTGGTAATCTCCAAGGTTAAATCTAGGTATTGCCAAAAGCCTTTGTCTGCATAATTCTCTTTATTATTTATATAATTTCGTCAAAGAAATTTCGCTCCCAGGCTTGATCATTTTTATAATCGGTCATGCTCATGCCCATGATTTCCTTAAACTGCCTGGATAAGTGGTTGACACTGCTGTAATCGAGCAAATAAGCGATATCCGAAAAGGTATGTTGCCGCAACTGAATGAGCTCTTTTACCTTTTCTATCTTCAGCTTTATGAAGTATTTTTCAATAGTGATATTTTCATTTTTTGAAAAAATCTTGCTCAGTACCTTGTACTCTCGATGTACTATGTTAGCCAGATAGTCCGAGGTTTTTCCCCGATTGTTGATAGGGATATCAGCGACCAATGAGATCAAGGCGATCTTGATTTTCTCGACTATCATCTCTTCTTCGCTTTTGGCTATTTCAAAACCGTTGGAATGGAGGACGTCCACCACTTTTTGGTCTGCTTCAGCAATAGCTATTTCTGGAGCCTTTACCGTAAGTTTCCCTAGTTCTAGGGATAGTATGGTAATGCCCAAATCATGCAATTCTTGCTTTATGACCTTTAGGCAACGCCTACAAACCATATTCTTTATCCAATATTCCCTTATGGAATCCATGGTGCATGTATTATGGTTTACATTAAATCTCAGGTAAAATCCTGTTTGGCAATCAATCTGAATATTCTGTCGTGGGAATGGGGTACGACAAAAAGGGGCCACTTAAGAGGTATGGCCAATGCGAAGAGCGGACTATTGCATAAACAATCCGCTTAAATAAAAATCAAATTAAGAAAGTCTCGTGAAGAACTAGTAAATCCTTCTGAATCAACGGAGGTTTATAGTTTTTGAAGGGAACTACATTTTCCTCAAGTCCTTCAAAAAGGTTTATATAAGTGTGGACAAAGGCCTTTAAGAAGACAAAATTTTGAGAATCAATCTCAAAGGAAACCTTTTGGAGATTATCATTACCTTGCTGTATAAATGAATCATCACTACAACAGTCTCTAGCTCCAATTGAACACTTTTTTGAAGTGTTTTCCGGCTTTTGGATTTTTTGATCACAGGGCGTTGCTTTACCGAACACGGCAATATCTACCAGTTTTTCACAGCAAAAATGCATATCCGCCGTAAACGAGGTAGTCGAAAAGAGTACCGCCAACGTCAAAAACATGGATAATGTTTTGCTAAAAAACTGCTTCACAATCTAAAATTACAAAATTTTGTTTACCCCCAAAAATAATCTATTTTTTGACAATCTTACTTAATTATCTGAAAATCAAATATATATTTGGTGATCCATATAACCTTAATAACAAATGTAAACTAGAGGCTTAAACAAATAAATGATATTTATCATATCGCCGATAATTGACTTTGTTGGCATGGGACTTGAAAGAAAATCAAGGTATTAGATTTCCAAAATTTTGTTAAACAAAAAAAGAGTGTTAAAATTTTTGTAGTTTTGCAGAACGGATGAAAAGTGTTTTCCATAAAATAACATCGTTTACAATGGCACTATTAGTGCTGTTATCAACCTTCTCTTTTTCGGTTGCGCAACACTATTGTGGTGATGTTCTGGTTGATTACTCTTTCTTGGGCCATGCAGAATCTTGCGGCATGGAAGTTCAGGAGACAGCAGAGTTACCAGAGTGCAATTTGGTCAAAGCCGACTGCTGTAGCGATGAAGTCCTTACCGTTGATGGCCAGAACGACTTAAAAGTATCTTTCGAAAAATTAAGTTTTGAACAACAACAGTTTGTTGCCCTCTTCATCTACACCTATCTTAATCTTTACGAAGGACTACCTGAAAACATAGTCCCGTTTAGTGATTACCCCCCTCCACTTTTGGTCAAGGATATACAGATCCTAGATCAGATTTTCCTCATTTGATTTTTAAGTAATAGCATTTTACAGCCCGACTGATAGCAGTTTAGGGCTTATCCTGTTTTCGTTGGTTTCCGGCCAGCACTTCTAATTACTTAATCATCAATGTCATGCTGAATAAAAGCATCAAATTCCTTATCGAAAATAAATTGGTAGCCGTTTTGCTCCTAGTCCTTTTTGTAGGCTGGGGAACCGTAAACGCCCCTTTCGAGTGGAGCACTGGCTCATTACCAAGAAACCCTGTTGCCGTAGATGCCATACCTGACATCGGGGAAAACCAGCAGATTGTTTTTACCAAATGGGACGGTCGTTCCCCACAAGATATCGAGGATCAAATTACCTACCCATTGACAACCTCACTCTTGGGAATACCAGGGGTTAGGACCATCCGTAGCTCCTCCATGTTCGGATTTTCAAGTATCTATATCATATTTGAAGAGGATATCGAGTTCTATTGGAGCCGCAGTCGAATCCTTGAAAAATTGAACTCCTTACCGAGCGGTTTACTGCCCGATGGGGTCAACCCTGCATTGGGGCCGGATGCCACAGGACTTGGACAAATCTACTGGTACACTTTGGAGGGACGCGATGAGAAAGGAAATGTCACAGGCGGCTGGGATTTACAGGAGCTTAGAAGTATTCAGGATTTTTATGTTAAATATGCCCTATCGTCAGCAAGCGGTGTTTCAGAGGTGGCCTCTATAGGGGGTTATGTACTAGAATATCAGGTAGATGTGAACCCCGAACTGATGAAGCAATACGGTATTGGGCTACAGCAGGTGGTAAAAGCGGTAAAACAAAGTAATCGTGATATTGGGGCACAGACCTTGGAAATTAATCAGGCCGAATATCTTATTCGCGGGCTTGGGTATGTGAAGTCCATCGAGGATCTACAGAATGCAGTCGTTACCTCTGAGGATTACACGTCCATTCGCTTAAAGGACATTGCAAATGTTTCCTACGGACCGGCCACCCGGCGCGGTATTTTGGATAAGGAAGGCGCAGAAGTTGTCGGTGGCGTAGTGGTCGCACGGTATGGTGCCAATCCAATGGAAGTCATCAATAATGTTAAAGACCAAATCAATGATTTAAGTGCCGGACTGCCCTCAAAAGTACTTGAAGACGGCAGAACATCTCAACTTACCATTGTTCCTTTTTATGATAGGACCGAACTCATTCAAGAAACGCTGGGTACGCTCAATGAAGCCCTGACCTTGGAAATTTTCATTACCATTTTGGTCATCATTATCATGGTCTTCAATTTAAGGGCATCCATCCTGATATCGGGGCTGTTGCCGGTTGCGGTGCTTATGGTGTTTATTGCGATGAAGCTATTCAATGTGGATGCAAACATCGTGGCACTTTCGGGTATAGCCATTGCCATTGGAACCATGGTGGATGTAGGGGTCATACTCTCGGAAAACGTCATACGGCATTTGGACGAAAATGAAGAGGGCCTACCCATTAATACCGTTGTCTACAATGCCACCGCAGAGGTGTCGGGGGCCATATTGACCGCCGTAATGACCACCATCATCAGTTTTATTCCGGTATTCACGATGATCGGGGCCGAAGGAAAACTCTTCAGACCCTTGGCCTTTACAAAAACCTTTGCGCTTACCGCATCCATTATCGTAGCCTTATTTTTGATACCACCCTTTGCGGCCTTTCTATTTAGAAAAAAAAGCATAAAGAAAACCACTGGATACGCCGTTAATGGAATATTGATACTTCTAGGGATTATAGCCCTTGTTTATGGCTTTTTATTAGGATTTATATTGATTGCCTTCGGTATCGTAGGCTTGCTAAAAAATCCGGAATTGGCATCACGTATTTCCACTGGATTTTCGCTTTCCGAAGAACGAGCCAATCTTATCAATATCATTATTTCGGCCTTTGCCATTGTTTTTGTTTTGGCGGAATACTGGAGACCGCTCGGTCTCGATAAGAGTATTTTTTGGAACCTGATTTTTGTTTCGCTTATATGTTTCGGACTACTGGGCTTCTTTACCATATTCCGGAACTATTATACAAGGATACTTCGCTGGGCATTACGGAATAAACTGATATTTCTTTCCATACCCACCGCCATTGTGATATTCGGGGTAATGATTATGCGCAATACGGGCAAGGAGTTTATGCCTTCATTGAACGAAGGTTCGTTTTTATTGATGCCTACCTCCCTTCCGCACGCCGGTGTCGAAGAGAACAAACGGGTATTGCAGCAACTGGATATGGCTGTAGCCAGTATTCCTGAAATAGCAACGATAGTCGGCAAATCCGGTAGAACCGAATCCGCATTGGATCCGGCACCCTTGTCGATGTATGAGAACGTCATCCAGTACAAGCCAGAATACGTGTTGAACGAGAACAGGGAGCGCCAACGGTTCAAGGTTAATGAAGATGGCCTCTTCGAACTCAGGGACGGCACCTTTGTGACCAATCCGAACATGGTTCTAGATGATGAAGGAAATTACGATGAGTCTGCCATAGTTTCTGCATTCTCTGTTAAACAAAAGGATTTGATTCCCGACAATGATGGGGAATATTTTAGAAACTGGCGGCCTGAAATTGAATCCCCCGATGATATTTGGAACGAGATTGTACGTGTAACGAAACTTCCAGGCGTTACATCCGCGCCCAAGCTGCAGCCTATTGAAACCCGCTTGGTCATGTTGCAAACGGGAATGCGGGCACCTATGGGCATCAAGGTAAAAGGGCAAGATTTAAAGGAAATAGAAGCCTTTGGCCTCAAGCTTGAAGACATTTTAAAGGAAGCCGAGGGGGTCAAGGATGAAGCCGTATTTGCCGATCGTATTGTCGGAAAACCCTATTTGCTGATAGATATCGATAGGGAGCGCTTGGCACGATACGGCATTACCATTGAAGACGTGCAGAGCGTTTTGCAGGTGGCCGTTGGTGGCATGGTGCTTACCCAAACTGTTGAAGGCCGTGAGCGTTATGGCGTACGCGTGAGGTATCCACGGGAATTGCGAGAGAATCCAGCGGACTTGGAGAATATTTATATTCCTGTTGCAAAAGGAAGTCCGGTTCCTTTAAGCGAATTGGTTACGATCAGATACGAAAAAGGGCCACAGGTCATCAAGAGTGAGGACACTTTTTTGGTCGGTTATGTGTTGTTCGATAAGTTGGACGATTTTGCCGAAGTCGAGGTGGTCGAGAACGCTCAAGCGCTGATACAGGAAAAAATAGATAGAGGGGAACTCGTAGTACCCAAGGGTATCAACTATTTGTTTACCGGTACTTATGAAAACCAGCTGCGTGCCGAAAAAACCTTATCGGTCGTAGTACCGTTGGCATTGGCCATCATATTCTTGATTCTTTATTTTCAATTCCGTTCGGTCGGCACATCTTTAATGGTATTCACCGGGATTGCCGTTGCCTTTGCGGGAGGTTTTCTGATGATCTGGTTCTATGGACAGGATTGGTTCTTGAACTTCAACTTTTTCGGGGAAAATCTCAGAGACCTCTTTCAAATGCACACCATTAACCTGAGTGTTGCCGTATGGGTCGGGTTTATTGCGCTATTCGGTATAGCCACGGATGACGGCGTGGTAATGGCCACCTATCTTACCCAGACTTTTGATAGGAACAAACCCGATTCACTTGTTGCGGTCAGGGACTCAGTGGTCGAAGCAGGTGAGAAACGTATCCGTCCGTGTTTGATGACCACCGCTACCACTATTTTGGCGCTGCTCCCCGTATTGACATCCACAGGGCGGGGTAGCGATATTATGATACCGATGGCGATTCCTTCTTTCGGGGGAATGCTTATCGCTTTGATTACCCTATTTGTTGTTCCAGTCTTGTACAGTTGGAAGGCCGAATTTCAATTAAAAAGAGTATCCAAATGAAGAAATACCTATACATATTGATTGGAATAGTATCCGTCGCTTCCATGAACGGACAAGAGTTGGAAAGCCTTATCCAACAAGCCGAACTGAACAATCCGGAAATTCAGGCTTTTGGGCTGCGGTATAATATTGCCTCCGAAAAAGTGAACGAGGTCAACACTTTACCCAATACGGAGGTAAGTGCCGGACTTTTCGTAAGCGAGCCCGAAACACGGACCGGAGCACAGAAAGCACGGTTCGCGGCAAAACAGATGATCCCGTGGTTCGGTACCATTACCGCCCGTGAAAATTATGCAAGTTCATTGGCCGATGCCCAATACGAAGAACTAGTGATCGTAAAACGAAAACTGGCCCTATCGGTCTCGCAATCCTATTACCGACTATTTTCAATTAGGGCAAAACAAGGTGTATTGGACGAGAATATCGAATTGCTGGAAACCTATGAACGATTGGCCCTGACCTCGGTAGAAGTTGGTAATGCCTCTGCGGTTGATGTGCTACGCTTGCAGATTCGGCAGAACGAACTGCTACAGCAAAAAGAAGTTTTGGAACAGGAGTTTCTGGCCGAGCTGACCTTGTTCAATAATCTTTTGAATCGGGACGAGCAGACCCAAGTCGAAGTTTACGACGGGCTTACGGTACCGGAACAAGACCCGATAACGGAAGAAGGAAGCCTTGACCTGCACCCCGAACTTTTAAAGTATGATAAATTGTACGAGTCGGTCGAACAATCCGAAATCTTGAACCAAAAAGAAGCATTACCGGACCTTGGTTTCGGATTGGATTACATACCCGTCGCCGAAAGGCCCGATATGTCTTTTGATGATAACGGGAAGGATATTATAATGCCGATGGTATCGGTATCCATCCCGATTTTCAACAATAAATACAAATCCATATCCGAACAGAACAAGCTAAGGCAAGAGGAAATAACCGCCCAAAAGCAAGAACGAAGAAACAAACTCGAAACACTTTTGAGCGAGGCCATGAATAATAGAATAGCCTTCAGGATCCGGTTTAGAACACAATCCAAAAATATCAGGCAGGCCAAGGATGGGGAGGAAATCCTTATCAAAAGTTACGAGACCGGAACCATTGATTTTAACGATGTGCTCGATATTCAAGAGTTACAGCTTAAGTTTCAAATCAATCGAATCGAATCCATCAAGGGCTACTTTGTGCAATCGGCCATTATTAATTATCTAAGGAGCTAATATCCATATTGATAAGAGCATTATGTATCGATTGAATATGATACAGTAGGATATTATAAATATTAAAAAAGAGAATCATGATAAAAAAAATTACAGTGTTGTTGGTACTTCTCATTTCATGCGTAGGCATTGCTCAAGTAGGGACCAACGGACAAGATAGAAAAGAAGATGGGCGACCTGTTAAGGAGTATAACCTTACCATTGAAGAAAACAAAATGACGCTTGGTGGTGTTGCTGCCAATGCAATGACCATCAATGGTAGTATTCCCGGACCAGTCTTGGAATTTACCGAAGGCGACCTTGCTATAATCAACGTAACCAATAAAATGGACGAAGAAACCTCAGTGCATTGGCACGGATTGATACTTCCTAATTTTTATGATGGCGTTCCCTATTTGACTACCCCACCCATCGAACCAGGAACGACTTTCCAATACAGAATCCCGATCAATCAATCGGGTACATATTGGTACCATTCCCATACGATGCTACAAGAACAGAAAGGGGTGTATGGTTCCATTATGATTCAGCCCAAGGAAAAAACCTTGGACTATGATAAAGATTTAGTTGTAGTACTCTCTGACTGGACCAACGAAAAACCGATGAACGTACTGCGTAACCTAAAAAGGGGAAACGAATGGTATCAAGTTAAAAAAGGTACAGCGGTCCCTTTGGGCAGGGTCATCAAAGAGGGGGCTTTTGGCGCGCAGCTTAAATTCTGGAGAGACCGTATGGAAGGGGCTGATATTGCCGATATCTATTATCCGGCATTTCTGACCAACGGGAAAACATTGGCAGAATATCCCGAATTCAAGCCAGGAGAAAAGGTGCGGCTTCGCTTTATCAACGCTTCGGCCTCTACCTATTATTGGATGGATTTTGGTGGTGGTAACCCAATGGTGGTTTCCGGCGATGGTATTGATGTGCAACCCGTATCCAAAAGCCGATTTCTATTTGGTATAGCTGAAACCTACGATGTAATCGTAACCATACCTGACGGTACTTTGGAAGTTACGGCAACGGCACAAGATGGCTCTGGGCATACATCATTGCGTTTAGGACAGGGAACACTTTATCCTGCAAAAACGATTGATAGACCGGACAAAGTGGAAATGATGAAGCAAATGGCAAAAATGGATATGAAAATGGGAGCACCTGCAATGGCTGGTAATAAAAAGAAAAACACGCCTGAATTTTTAATGCAGAAGTATGGAATGAAGATGGATATGAAAGACGGTCAGATGAATATGGGGATGAACGATAAGATGTCAATGAATAAAGGCAAAATGGGCGATAAGATGAAAACGGATGACCAAAAACCTATGGATATGAATGACAATCATATGCAAATGGAGATGCACAAAAAGATGGACGGTATGAAGGGAATGAACCCGCCTGCCGGACGGGCAGGAATGGACTCGATGTCAATGGACCATAACGGAGAATCTAATAAAATGAAAGGCCATATGAATCACAATATGCCCAAGATGCAGAAGGATACTTCTTCATTTGATTACGACACTCGTAAAACATATTTCAACTACGACTTTTTAAGGGCAAAGGAGAATACCACCTACAAAGCTGATTTGCCGGTAAATGACATACTGTTGAACCTAACGGGAAATATGCAGCGCTATGTATGGAGTATGAACGGCGTACCCCTTTCAGAAACCGATAAAATAAAAATCAAGGGGGGCGAAGTAACTCGGATTACGCTCAACAACCTTACGATGATGCACCACCCAATGCACCTGCACGGGCATTATTTTAGGGTCATCAATGAAAATGGCGAACGTTCCCCATTAAAGCATACGGTAAATGTACCACCTATGCAGAAAGTGGTCATAGAGTTCTATAATGAAGAGTATGGCGATTGGTTCTTTCACTGCCACATACTGTATCATATGATGGGCGGTATGGCAAGGGTTTTCAGTTACGATACGCCAAGAGACGAAAGAATGAAGGATTATCCTGTTCAGAAACTTATTGATGAAACAGACCATTATTATTCTTGGGGAAGAGCGCGTTTAGGTTCAAATTTCAATGAGCTTAATCTTATATCGAGTAATATCCGCAATGAATTTGGCCTACGTGCCGAATTTGACTACGACCAAAATGCCGAAATAGAAGTGAATTATAATAGATACCTGAATGATTGGGTACGTGTGTATGCAGGAGTAAATACCGAAACTTCAACACCGGATTCTTATGATACATTTAATACTGTAGGATTGGTCGGTGTAAAATATTTTACACCATATAGATTTAATGTAGATGTGAGTATGGACCATCAGCTACGCCCAAGAATACGTCTGGACAGAGAATTATTGATTTTTCCTAGAGTTTTTCTGGAAGGCGAATACGAATACAGAGCTGACTTTGGATGGGTAAATGATTTGGAGAACAACAAATCCTTTGAAAGTGAAACACAATGGTTGGTAGGGGTTGCGTACATTCTTTCCCGTAATTTTTCAATCCAAGGCAATTATAACAACCGATACGGTTGGGGTGGCGGACTTTTGGTAAGATTTTAATTAATGGAAGGATATAAAAAAAATAGCTTGAGTTTGACCGGTGCCGTATCCCTGGGTACGGGGGTAATGATCGGTGCCGGTATTTTTGCCCTGTTGGGTCAGGTAGCAGAACTATCGGGTCAATGGTTTCCTATTGCGTTTTTGGTAGGGGCCATTATCTCGGGCTTTAGTGCCTACTCTTATATTAAATTGTCGAATGCTTATCCATCTGCAGGAGGGATTGCCACCTATCTGAAAAAGATTTATGGTAAAGGGGCGTTTACGGCATCCGGGGCTTTGCTAATGGCTTTTTCCATGGTTATCAACGAGAGTTTGGTTGCACGTACCTTCGGTTCGTACACCTTGCAATTGTTCGATGTTGGCGACAATAGTGTATGGGTTCCTATTTTGGGGGTCGTACTGTTGATTACGGCGTTCTTGATCAATATTTCGGGAAACAACGTTATCGGCAAATCATCGTTAGTGATGGCCATCCTGAAAATAGGAGGCATTTCCATTTTTGCGATAGGCGGACTGTGGGCCGCGGGATTCTCTTTTTCAGAAGTAGTCCCCTCTAGCAGTTTGTCCGAGTATCCAGTCTCCAGCTATTTAGGGGCCTTGGCATTATCCATCTTGGCCTACAAAGGCTTCACGACCATAACCAATAGCGGTGGGGAAATTATCAACCCTAATAAAAATGTTGGAAGGGCAATAATTATTTCACTGGCCATTTGCACTCTCATATATCTATTGGTCGCTTTTGCGGTTTCCTCTAATCTTTCGATAGAAGAAATCATACAGTCCAAGGACTATTCCCTAGCGGAAGCATCCAAGCCTGCCTTTGGCAAATATGGTCTTTGGTTTACGGTTGGTATTGCCATTGTCGCTACGATTTCAGGAGTTATTGCTAGTGTTTTTGCCGTTTCAAGAATGACGGCCATGCTCACTGACATGGATTTGATACCCCATAACCATTTTGGAATGCCAGGGGGCATACAGAAGCATATGCTGGTATATACCGTAGTCTCGGCAATCGCATTGACCGTTCTATTCGATTTGACAAGAATTGCATCTTTAGGGGCCATACTCTATTTGGTCATGGATATTGGAATCCACTGGGGCATTTTAAAAAATCTACGGAAAGAAATAAAGGCAAATGCGGCCATAATCGGTACCGCCATTATATTGGACCTTATCGTTCTTGGCGCATTTCTATGGATTAAAATATCGAGTGACGTGCTGGTCGTGATTGTAGCGGTGGTACTTACGATACTCGTTTTTGCTGGGGAAAAATGGTTTTTAAAAAGAACGAATAACACTTAAAAATTTAGATTATGATGATGTACTGGTGGGTAATTGTTTTGGTAGTTCTAGTTCTGGGCATATCGATGTATGCTGGGAAGAACGGGAATGTGTTAAGAAGAAAACAAAAACCTATGGATATTCTGGACGAACGTTTCGCGAAAGGCGAAGTATCCAAAGAAGAATATGAAGAACAAAAACGAATTATTAATTCTAAAAATTAAAATGATGAGATATTATTTCAATAAGACCCTTAACGAAGATTTCGATAAAGTTATCGAGAGGGTTACGGAAGAACTTAAAAAAGAAGGTTTTGGCATTTTAACTGAAATCGATGTCAAGGAAACCTTGAAAAAGAAATTGGATGTAGACTTCAAAAAATATCGAATTCTTGGTGCCTGCAATCCCCCCTATGCGCATCAAGCATTGGAGGCTGAAGACAAGATAGGTACCATGTTGCCTTGCAATGTAATCGTGCAGGAAGTATCAAAAGGGGTCGTAGAAGTTGCAGCGGTAAATCCGATGGCGTCAATGCAAGCGGTCGATAATGAAATACTTGCAGAAATCGCAAGCGAGATTACGGCCAAGTTGGAAAATGTCATCGAGAAACTTTAAACATCAACTCTTTCGGTTTTACGAAAAAAAGAATAATCCAAATAATTATAAATCTAAAATTAAGAGCAATGAAAAAAATAAACCTAACAAAAGGGATTTTAGCAATCACATTGGTAGCCCTAACGGTAACTTCATGTAAAGAGGTTAAAAAGGAACAACATATCGATAACGAACATCACAGCGACGGAAGTCATGATGATTCAACTATGGATTCATCAAATGATATGATGGGCAACGACCAGCATGCGTCAAAATCAACTGCACTGGTCGCCAATTATCTAGAACTAAAAAATGCACTTGTTGCCGATGACAAAGATGCTGCGGCAAAGGCGGGCGGTATGATGGTTTCAGCTTTTGACGATTTTGAAACTTCTTCATTCGGTTCAGAAGAACAGCAAGAATTGAAGGATATCATAGAGGATGCCAAAGAGCACGCCGAGCACATAGAAAAAAGCCCAATCGACCACCAAAGGGAACATTTTGATGTGTTGAGCAAAGATATGATAGACCTTATCGCCATTACAGGGACGGAAGAAAAGTTATATCAGGATTTTTGCCCCATGTACAATAACAACAAGGGGGCGCAATGGCTGAGCGCTACCAAGGAAATAAAGAATCCATATTACGGGGCTAAAATGATGAGCTGCGGGAGTGTACAAAAGGAAATCAACTAAGTGAAGAAAAGTGTAAAAATCATTGCACTAGTGTTTTTGGTCGGGTTAGTGGGAATTCAATTCTTTCCCACTTCCCGAAACCAAAGCGACACCATAGTAAAAACGGATTTTATGCTGGTAAACGATGTACCGAAACAAGTGGAGAACATCATCACGACCTCTTGCTATGATTGCCATAGCAACAACACGGATTATCCTTGGTACAACAAAGTGCAACCCGTTGCCTGGTTCTTGGAGGATCATGTTGCCCATGGCAAAGAAGAACTGAATTTTAACGAATGGGCCGATTATTCAAGCAGAAGAAAGAACAGTAAGTTAAAATCGATCATTAGCCAGATAGAAGATGGAGAAATGCCCCTTTGGTCCTACACGCTAATTCATAGGGAAGCAGAACTTTCGAAGGACGAAAAGAAAATCGTTCTTGAGTGGATTTCGAAATTAAAAGACAGTTTATAATTAAAAATTCAACAAATGAAAAATTTAAAAAATGCTGTAGCAACCCTGCTCATGTTGGGGACTACAATGGGCTACGCACAGCACAAAATAGAGTTGAACCATGATCATAGCAAAATGGAAATGAAAGTGGTCGAGTTGGAATTTAACGACGAGAACATCGCCAATGTCTACGAACATTACGAGCACATTAAAAATGACTTGGTCGGTTCAAATCCGGGCGATGCCCAAAAGGGAGCGGTAATGTTGAACGAAGCACTCGAAAAAGTCGAGGGTTCCGAAGCGGCATTATCGGCCTCGCAAAAAATCGCTGCTACCGATGATCTAGAGAGACAACGAAAGGCTTTTTCCGACTTAAGCAATGAAATGGAAACCTTGTTGAAAGGAAGGGTTACATCTGGAAAAATCTATAAGGATTTCTGCCCCATGGCCTTGAACGGAGGTGCTTATTGGTTATCCGCCATCAAGGACATCCGCAACCCGTATTATGGAGCAAAAATGCTCAGCTGTGGAAAAGTGACAGCCATCATCGAAAAGTAAAGCCTAATAGGGGAGGTTGAATATAGTTAATGGTTAGTGTTTAAGATACTTCCCCTTTTCAGGTAGTAAAAATTGATTGTCTAGGCACAGTTCTAAGAGTTTTAAAAAATAAAGTGTAGAAAAAGATTATAAAATTTGCAAAATCTAGATGGAAGCATTAACCCTTGACATTTTTGTAGTACCAACCATTGCGTTGACCGTGATCGTTCTGCTGTATATCTATTTTACCAAACAGGTACAGGACAATGAAATTTATCGAAACTATATTATTGGTGTCGGTTTGGTGTCATTTTCGTTGAATTTTATTTGGGAGCTGGCACAAGGTCCGCTCTATGAAGGTTTTGAATACGATTGGGAGCATATATCGTTTTGCGCCTTGGCATCCTTAGCCGATATGTTGATGGTGCTTATCCTGCTTTTCGGATTTGGTTTGGTATATAAAAATGTCTTTTGGATAAGGTCAATGGATATTAATAAAATACTCCCGTTGATTTTTATCGGAAGTGCTGGCGCAATTTTGGGAGAAATTTGGCATACCTCACGAGGCGATTGGAACTATGCAGAAGCTATGCCTATACTGCCATGGGTAAATTTGGGATTGTCGCCGCTATTACAATTTGCACTTTTGCCCACGATTATTTTTTTAATCGGCAAAAAGTTTATAAACGAAAAAATTTAAAAATGTAAAATCTGGGCAGGTCAAGAATGTGTTTTTTGATTGGTTAGTTATTTAGTGTATTTCATGACCGCGCAGATTGTTTTAATACAGAAAAAGTCCTGTTACGGGAAGGGAAATTTCGTTGATGTAGTGTTTAACGCCCTTCCTTTGACAGGCACCATAAACAGAATTAAGGTTGAAATGAAAGATTGCTGTAAAAGGGAACCGGAAAAGTCGGAGAAACAAGGTTGGAAGAAATGGTTTAACTATACCATTTACATCATAATTGGCGCTATTGTAATAGGTGCCCTCATTGTACAGTTAACGAATAATGCATCATAAAAACGATTGATTATGAAAAAAACAGTCTCATTTTTAGTACTGCTTTTGAGCTTGATGTCGCTACATGCAAGTGCACCTGAGTCCATTGGGAACAATTCAGGGTATTTGACGAATAGCTCAGGAACTTTTTATGCTGTTAAATTGTCCGAAAAACCAGAACAACATACCGAAAGCCACGCCGAAAAGCCCATAAACAAAGAGGAGGTGGGTTTGCATGAATTCGACAATTTACATCCATTGGTGGTGCATTTTCCTATCGTACTCTTGTTGTTTGCGGCACTGCTCCAATGTATTCAGCTCTTCGTCCTAAAAAGGAATTTGGACTGGGTTATCCTGTTTCTTATTGGTACTGGTTTCATTGGGGCCTACGTGGCGGGAACTTATGTACACCCACATACCCACGGGCTTACGGATGTAGCTCAAAAAATATTGGATAACCATGATAAATATGCAGATTGGACCATTTGGTCCAGTGCTTTGGCCGCAGTTTTAAAATGTATCAGCCTTTTTTGGATAAAACTGAAACGCGGATTCGAAATAGCCGTTCTCCTTGTTATGGCTTTCTCAGCGTTCTCCGTTTCACAAGCAGGGCATTATGGCGCTCAGCTCGTTTATATTCAGGGCGTTGGCCCACAGGGCCAGTATTTGGAAACTGAAAAGGCAGAGGAAGAAAGCCATTCACATTGAGAAACAAAGTATGAGAAGAATATTTTTAATATCGTCGATAACGCTGTTAGTGGTACTTGCAGGACTCATAATGTGGAAGCCCCATTTATGGTGGCTTGCGCTGTTGATCGCACCTTTTATGCTTCTCGGCTTTAGGGACTATTTTCAAAAAACAGATAATATTAAGAGAACCTATCCGATGTTAGGCAGGATTACCAATCTGTTGGAAAAACAACGTCACGTTTTACAAGAAACGGTATTGCTCAACCGTACTGAGGGAATGCCTTTTAATTGGATACAAAAGGAAATCGTTTACAAACGTGCTTCGGATGAAAATAAAAGCCAACCCTTTGGCACGCAATTGTCCTATGAGGATTTAGGCCGTGAGTGGTTTTTGCATTCGACGTTTCCTGCAAAAGAAGTCAATGATGATTTTAGGATAACGGTTGGAGGCCCAAATTGCAAAAAGCCTTACAGAGCAAGTATTTTGAATCTGGCGGGGATGAGTTTCGGTTCCATCAGTAAAAATGCAACCTTGGCCTTTAATGGAGGAGCAAAAATTGCCGGTTTCGCACAAAATACTGGCGAAGGCGGATTGACACCCTATCACAAGGAATTTGGTGCGGATATAATCTTCCAGTTCGGTACGGGCTATTTCGGATGCCGGAACGAAAATGGGGATTTCGATGCTGAAAAGTTTAAGGAAATTGCCACACTGGAAATCGTTAAAATGGTTGAAATAAAAATTTCACAAGGGGCGAAACCCGGTTTTGGGGCTATCCTTCCCGCAAAAAAGAATACGGAAGAAATTGCCCGATACAGGGACGTGGAGGCGCACACCGAAATTCACTCCCCGGCTCACCATAGTGCCTTTGGCAATACGGATGAAATGATTCGATTTATTGATAGGTTACGGCAATTATCCGGGGGAAAACCCGTAGGCATAAAGATGTGTCTGGGCCAAAAGGAGGAGTTCGAAGAAATGGTGAACACCTTTGCAAAGCACAATAACTTCCCTGATTTTATCTGTATCGATGGTGCGGAAGGGGGTTCCGGTGCCGCACACATGGAGTCATTGCATTGGGCGGGGACCCCGCTTTATGAAGGGCTCCATTTTATGGATAAGACCTTGAGAAAATCGGGCCATCGCGAAAGCCTAAAAATATTCGCGGCGGGAAAGATAATTTCCGCCTTCGATATTTATAAGGCCTTGGCACTGGGTGCGGATGCTTGTTACAGTGCCAGGGGTATGATGTTCGCCCTGGGGTGTGTACAATCCCTGAAGTGTAATCTGGATACCTGTCCCACTGGAATCACAACAATGAACCCAGCTCGTGTGGTATCACTGGTCGTGGAGGACAAAAAAAACAAAGTTGCCAATTATCACAGAAATACCATGGAAGGGCTAAGGGAATTGCTGGCTTCCATAGGTTTAAAGGATACAATGGGCATTGACAAAAAATATATCATCAAAAGGACCGGCGAAACGCAAACCAGATCATATGAAGAAATTTATGAAAATTAATAGCAATTTATCCATATCCAAAAACCTGATTTTTTTCCTATCGCTTTTGCTAATGCTCATGGGTAGCCATACCTCGTTTGCACAGGTATATGCCACCCAAGCTGGAAATGCGACCTTCAAAGCTAAAATGCCCCTTAATTCCTATACGGGCGAGTCCGACAAGCTACAGGGAACCATTGATTTTGAAACTGGAAAGGTAGTTTTTACCGTACCCGTAAAATCCATAAAAACAGGCAAGGATAAACGTGACGAACACATGTACGAGCTGCTTGAAGTGCAAAAATATCCCAATGTCGTCTTTGAGGGAAAACTTGCCGACGAATTTGATCTGGATAAAAAATCTGAACAAACGGTCAAGGTAAAGGGCGATTTTACCCTTGCAGGAACGACCCGACAAATAACGGTCCCCTTAAATCTGGATCCCGTGTCAAAAGGCATTCAATTGAACGCATCGTGGTCGCTTTTGATTACCGATTACGGTTTGGAGCGCCCGAGCCTGATGTTTATAAAAGTAAACGACAAACACGAGTTGGACGTAAACGCATTGCTCAAAGAGGAATGACAAAGAAGAGGAAATTATCCCATATGGTATTCATTGAACGAAGTTTAAAAGAGCAGGGACACCAAATCATATAAATTATGGACAATTTTTTAAAACAATGGGGCGAAGCGGCCTATACCACCACGGGATTTTTCTGGATGGCCCTATGGGCGTTTATCCTGGGCTATATCATCAGTAGTATGATACAGATTTTTGTGACCGAAAAACGGATGCAGAAAGCCATGGGCGAGAATGAGGATAAAAGCATGCTCTTGGGTACCTTTTTTGGATTTATAAGCAGTTCGTGCAGTTTTTCGGCTTTGGCGGGCACAAAGTCCATCTTTAAAAAAGGGGCAAGTTTTGTTTCCTCCATTGCCTTTCTACTCGCCTCGACTAACCTTGTCATCGAATTGGGCATTATCATTTCCATTTTTCTGGGATGGCAATTTGTGGTCGGCGAATACGTAGGTGGTATTCTTTTGATTCTGATTTGTTGGTTGCTCATACGCATCATCAACCCTAAAAAACTGATTGAAAATGCCCGAAAAAACTTAGAAAACGAAGATAATGATGCTATGGACGATTCCAAGAACTGGAAGAAACAGATTCAGAAAGAGGATAGTTGGGCAAGGGTCGCCAAAAAATACAAGATGGAGTGGCAAATGGTCTGGAAGGATGTTACCGTAGGCTTTACCATTGCCGGTATCGTCGCGGCCTTTGTGCCCGATTCCTTTTTTCAGACCCTTTTTATCAATAGCGGTCAGGGCAATACCGATTTTACTTTTCTTGAAATTTTAGAGCATATCATCGTAGGACCAGTCGCTGCATTTCTCACGTTTATAGGATCTATGGGAAACATTCCCCTGGCGGCCTTGCTATTCGGAAAAGGTGTAAGTTTTGCGGGCGTAATGGCATTTATTTTTAGTGATCTGGTCGTATTTCCCGTGCTACGGATCAATGCAAAGTACTATGGTTGGAAGATGTCCTTGTTCATCCTCTTCCTATTGTTTACCGCATTGATAGGCACGGCCCTGTCCCTGCACTACAGTTTTGACCTACTCGGTATGTTGCCCGACCCATCGCAGGTAAAAATTGAGGACAGTGAGTTCTTCAAGATAGATTACACCTTCTTTTTGAACATCGCTTTCCTGGCCATTTCTGGATATTTGGTCTATCTGGGCTTTTTTAAAAAGAAAGACGTCAAACACAATATGAGCGAGATGGCACCCAAAAGTCCGTTGTTGGAAAGTGTTTTAAAATATACGGCGTTTATCTGCTATGCTTGGTTGGCAGGTGGACTGATTGTCAAGTTTTTTGTTTAAGGCCGGAAGTTGGAGGATCGTAGTTAAACAGTAGATGAATTTTATCGATAACAAAGAAATTGAAAATGGACGATACAGAAAACATAGAACATAGCCCGGCCTTTTACAGGCAGCTATTTTCAAAAGCAATGCCACTTATCTTTATAGTGCTGTTCATTGCCGTATTGGATATTTGGTTTGTGGATAGAGTGATTTCGTGGGTATGGGGCGTTTTATTTTTAACCTTGTTTAAAATGTATTTTATACTCAGATTGACCTTTATCCAATTGAGCAAAATAATAGCACAAAGCCATTTACTGGCTCACGTACTGGCGCTTTTCGGTCTTCTGATTGGCCTAATTGTTCTATCGTTCGCAACGGACTATACCGCAATGTTTCTCATCGATGCACAAAGTTTCAAAACCAACCTGACGAATGGATCGCCTGGAGGTATCGTTTTTTTCGAATTTCTCTATTTCAGTTTTATATCCTTTTCCTCGGTAGGTTTTGGAGATATTGTACCTACCACATATGCTGCGAAGAGTTTGGTTGTGCTCGAAGTAATTTTAAGTTTCATAGTGCTATTCTTCGGAATTGCAAATGTCAATAACATGCACGTACAAAAGTAAAAAGTCGATAACTCTAAAATGACATTATGATAAAAATTGAAATAATCGTCCTCCATAGCTTGCCATTGACGCAATCGGAAGTGCAAAAGAAAAAACCAGTCTAAAATGCCTTTTTAGGTAATTTAATAGTAATGTAATGGTCAAAAGACAAACAGCAATTAAAATTAGGAAAGCACACCGCTATTTAGGACTTTTTTTAGGTATACAGTTCCTTATATGGACGATTAGCGGCATGTATTTCAGCTGGACGGATATCGATGAGATACACGGCGACCATTTCAAAAAGGAAATACCAGAACAGACGGCTTTTTCCGATTTGTTGGGAACGGCTCAATTGAAGATTGAACAACCCATTCAATCATTGGAATTACTGGAGATTGCGGACAATCCCTATTACTGGATTAACGGAACAGCCCTTTACAATGCCCGTACGGGAAGTAAAAAAAATGAAGTTTCAGAACAGGAAGCCCAACAAGTAGCCAACCGTTTTATGCTGCCTGAATTAAAAGTAGTAGGCATTAAACGCATCGACGAAGTGGGTAATCATCATCAATACCGCAGTGGGCCTTTGCCAGCTTATGAGATTTCCTATGAAACCCCTCAAAATCTTAAGGCCTATGTAGCCCTTGAAAATGGGACATTTCAAACAGTCAGGCACCGCCAATGGAGATGGTTCGATTTTCTTTGGATGACACATACCATGGATTATCAGGGAAGGGACGATTTTAACACCTTTGTACTTAGGGCGTTCTCCCTGCTGGGATTGATTACCGTACTAAGCGGTTTTACCCTCTGGTTTATTTCATCGCCAACAGTAAGAAAAATTAAAAAAAGAGATGAGCGAACATGCAATAAATAAAAAAAGTAATGAAAATGCACCAAAGTATATTCTTATGGAAAGCGATAGTGCTAACATTATCATTTCCATTGTGATTTTGTTTGTATTTCAAACGCTCCTCGTAGCATTAATAAGCAGCTTATATTGACATCAAGCAATACCGAGTTTTACAAGTTTCGAACATTTTGAATAAAAATAAATTTTATAAAGACTAAATATCATGAACAAAAACATCGTCTACCTCGCAATCGCTGTCATAGTAGGGCTATTGGCGGGCTACCTTATCTTTGGAAATTCTTCCACCGATGAAGCAGCAGTTAAGGATCTATCGAATATGTCCGATAGTCATGACCATTCCGATGAATCGGAAAATCAGATGTGGACCTGCTCCATGCATCCGCAGATTATGCAACCCGAACCGGGAGACTGCCCAATTTGTGGTATGGATCTCATTCCTGCTGAAACCGGAGCGACGGGGCTTAGTGCCAATGAAATAAGAATGACGGAAAACGCAATGGCCTTGGCCAATATTCGTACAACTACCGTTGGTATAGGTGGTTCGGATGGGAGTTCACTTAAACTTTCAGGAAAGATTCGCGAAAACGAAGAAGCCAATGCTACGCAAGCTACTTATTTCGCAGGGCGTATTGAACAGTTGAACGTAAATTATACCGGAGAGAACGTAGCCAAAGGAAAGCTTCTTGCAACCATCTATTCCCCTGAATTAGTAAGTGCACAGCAAGAGCTGTTGACGGCAGCATCCATGAAGGAATCGCAACCAGCCTTATACAACGCCGTTCGCAATAAATTAAAATTATGGAAACTTTCTGAAAATCAAATCGATAAGATAGAAGAAGTGGGCAAAGTGCAGGAAAACTTCCCGGTATACGCCACAGTTTCAGGAACGATTACCGATATCATGGTTGAAGAAGGAGATTATGTCAAACAAGGGCAGCCTTTGTACAAAATTGCCAACCTGAATACCGTTTGGGCGGTTTTTGATGCTTATGAAAATCAAATAGCGTCGCTGGAGGAAGGTCAGGAAGTCAAAGTAACGACCAATGCTTATCCCAATAAAGAATTTACGGCAAAAATATCCTTTGTAGACCCGTTACTTAATTCTTCTACAAGAACGGTCATGGTAAGGGCAATACTTAACAATAAGGATAATCTCTTGAAGCCGGGTATGTTCGTGGAAGGTACGATCAAAGCTGCCGAAATGCAGATGGAGAATACCGTTATCGTACCGGCCAGTGCCGTAATGTGGACGGGGGAACGATCGGTGGTTTATGTAAAGACCAATCCCAATGAGCCTGTCTTTGAAATGCGCGAAGTTGCCCTTGGAAGTACCAATGGCGATACCTATACAATAATTAGCGGGCTTGAAAAGGGGGATCAAATTGTGACCAACGGAACATTTACCGTAGATGCGGCCGCACAGTTACAGGGTAAAAAATCGATGATGAACGCAGAGGGAGGCAAAACCATGACCGGGCATGAGGGTCATTTCGGTATGCAGGAAGGAGATAAAATGGAACCCTCAACAAGTACGGGCACCGACCATTCTAATATGAAAAAAAGGATTGAAGTATCAAGTGAGTTTCAAGGTCAGTTGAAGCAGGTTTTCGAAGCCTATATAGATGTTAAGGATGCTTTGGTAAATGATGATGGCGCGGCCGCACAAAAAGAAGCAAAACAAATGGAAGAAAGTTTGGCCAAAGTCGATATGAAGTTGCTAAAAGACAAAGAGGCCCATGATCATTGGATGACCATTCAAAAAGAGCTCAAAGCATCGTCAAATGCAGTGGCCAGCACTTCTGAGATCAAGGAGCAAAGGGACCACTTTAAACATCTATCGGCCCACATGATCAGCGGTGTTCAGCTTTTTGGAGTCAATCAAAAAGTGTACAACAGCTATTGCCCGATGGCAGATAGCAATAAGGGAGCCAATTGGCTAAGCCTGGAAAAGGAGATTCGAAACCCATACTACGGAGAAGCAATGATGACTTGTGGGGAAATTAGGGGAATGATACAATAATTAATTATAAGGCCGATAAAATTATAATAGAGAAAATTGAATGGTGTGAGTAAAAGAAAAATGAAAAGATTTTGGCATCATGAGTCAAAAACGTAGGGAGAGAAGAAGCCAACAAAGAAAGGAGAGCAAGAAAACAAAAATAGAATCTAACCGAAAAACAAGATTCTATGCTGCATTGGCGATTATCATCTTGTTTATAGTCACGGTAGTCTTGGTTTTGTTGAGAGCGATTTGGGAACATCGGTCCCATCTGTGATAATGGATAATGTGAGCGCAATGTATTTTAAAACTTTATCATGAGCCATATGCTGCACATAAAAAACATGGTCTGCCCAAGATGTGTTACGGCGGTATACAATGTTCTGAAAAAGATTGGTATTGATTATTCCAATGTGCAACTGGGCCAAGTCACATTGAATGAAGAACTGACCGCAAAACAAGAAAATCAATTACAAACCGAATTGAATAAGCTGGGTTTTTCTTTGATTGGTAATCGCAAGTCTCAATTGATCGAGCGTATGAAAAATCTTGTAATAGAAAAAATTTTTCATTCAAGACAAGAATTAAACGTCAAATTGACCGATTATGTTGGTTCAGAAATAGGTCTGGATTACAAGTACTTAAGTTCCCTTTTCTCTTCCGTGGAGAGTATCACTTTTGAACAGTATGTCATTAGCCAAAAAATTGAAAGGGTTAAGGAATTGCTCATCTATGACGAGCTAAGCTTAAAGGAAATAGCCCATCAGTTAGACTACAGCAGTGTCGCGTATTTAAGCAACCAGTTCAAAAAAATCAATGGTATAGCACCTACACAATTTAAGAAAAGTGCCCTTCAAAATAGAAAATCGCTGGATAACATATAATTTATAAGCTTAACCTTCTCTTCGTGGCTTGTTATAAGAAGTCGATTCCCATGCATTGAATTTCATTATCATCTTTATGTTCAGGTTTCAATAAAGATGTTTAGAGATTTTTTGGTGCATAGTGATGGGCGAACTTAAACCTATTGCACTGAATTTTTAGTCATTAATGGCAAAAGCTCGATTACAATAAAACTTTTTAGGTAATCGCATACTTTTTTGATGTAAATAGCCCTAAATAATCGAATGGGTCAAGGTTTGTTTTTTTTCAAACAACGCCCAGATTTAGAAAATGTTATTTTTCGATAACGTATTTGAATCAACACTTCTGATTCAAAAGGTGAAATTGTTAGAATAAAAATTGATCATAATATGAAAAGAAGATACGAAATAGAAGGAATGACCTGTAACGGCTGTAGAAACCATGTAGAAGAAGCACTATTAAACGTCGCAGGGGTAGCCGATGTATCGGTCGATTTGAAAAATGCCGAAGCAACGGTAGAATCGCAATTTGAAGTGCCTTTGGAAAATTTGCAAGAGGCCTTAAAAAATGCTGGTAATCAATATAAAATACAACCTGTAAATTGAGTGGAACATGGCTAAAATAATCCCTTTATAGTTGTCCAGTAATCTTGATGATGGCCAAAAAGAATGAAATCATAATAACCGATTAAAAGTATATACAATGGAAAATAAAGAAAAGAAAGTCAACAATTACTTAAAGTTCTTCGCAATGATCGGCACCTCAATGGTCGCGATGTTCTTTTTAATGTACACACATTCCTATCAGATTATCGATCACTTCTGGTATAGTGAAACCAGGTTCTTTATGACGTTGATCATGGGTGGGTCCATGGTTATTATCATGCTCCTGTATATGCTACAGATGTACAAAGACCGCAATAAGAATATTGCCATCTTGGCTTTGGGTGTTTTGCTGATCGCGGGTGGAATATGGCTGGTCAGGAGCCAGGTTACGGTTTCCGGTGTTGACTATATGGAAGGTATGATTCCCCATCACTCCATCGCTATTTTGACCAGTGAGCGTTCTCAAATAAAGGACGTCAGGGTTCGGGAGCTTGCCGATGAAATCATCAAGGCGCAGCGTAGGGAAATCATGGAAATGCAATGGTTGATCGACGATATCAAGAAAAATGGGATAGTAGAAACAGAAGAAGAAAAGGAAAAGCGTCCGCTTCCCAAATTTGAAGGATCGCTTACCGAAGAAACAACAAACCTTGACTGATACGGAAAAGTGAATGTCAGGAGGTAATAACAGTTTTTACTTTCGAAAGGAAAAAACGAAAATACAGGAGAATAAACGAAGGCATTTCGGACGTTAAATTATAAACGCATAAAATTTTTATGAAAATACAGCAATTTGAATATAAACCACTTTCCCACTATTCATACGTACTGCTGAGCGAAGGGGAGATGGCGATAATCGATCCCGATCGCGACCCGATGCACTATTATAATCTTGCGCATAAAGTAAATGCTAAGATCAAAGTTGTGCTATTGACCCACTCCCATGCAGACTTTGTAAGCTCACATTGGCAAATTAGCAAAGAAACAGGTGCCACGATCTATAACAGCAGCAGATTGGAAGCTGAATACCCTTTCGAAAGTTTTGATGGGAACAGTGCCATATTCGTGGGCAATACCAAACTAGAAGCCATAAATACTCCTGGGCATTCATACGATAGTATTTCCATTCTTGCCACAGATGCAAATGAGGTTGCACTTTTTACGGGGGACACCTTATTGATCGGGGATGTCGGACGCCCGGACCTGCGCGGAAATGAAGATGACAAAGAGCAAAAAAAGCAAGCACTGGCCCGTGAAATGTTCAACACAATTCGAACTAAATTCAAAAAAATACCGAATGAGGCCATTATTTACCCCGCCCACGGGGCGGGATCCCTGTGCGGCAAAAGCATGTCGGCAGATAGCAGTAGCACATTAGGTAGGGAGCGAAAGGATAACTGGGCATTTGGCCATCAAAATGAAGATGAGTTTGTCAAAGAACTCCTTGAAGACCAACCGTTCATACCGGCCTATTTCAAACATGATGTAGCTATGAACAAAAAGAAAGTTGAATCGATTGATATGGCAACCGCTAAAATCCCTATTCATCTTAATGCCGAAAAACCAAAAGATAATATCCTAATTGTCGATAGTCGTGATGAAAACGAGTTTAATCAAGGTCATTGGCCACAGAGTATCAATATTATGCAGGGTGGCGAAGCATCCTCTTTTGAAACATGGTTAGGTACTATAATCCAACCAGATGAGGAATTTTATTTGGTCGCTGATTCTCCAAAAAATGTAAAGACCATCGCCCGGCGGGTGGCGAAGATCGGATATGAAAATCAGCTTAAGGCCATAATTAACCTTCCGAAAAAAAACTTGATCGAAAACGAACGATTAAAATTCAAGCATTTTTTACAAAATCTGGATAATTACACTATTGTCGATGTCAGAAATACGGATGAAGTAAGAAAAAAGAAAATTTTTGAAGATGCCCTGAACAAACCCCTTCACGAACTTAGGAATTCAATTCAGGAAATTCCCACTGACAAACCCATTGTTGTCCATTGCGGCAGTGGATATAGAAGCGCGATCGGAAGCAGCATACTTTCAAATGAATTGCAAGACGTAAAAGTATATGACCTAGGGGATGTTATTGAGAAATTCAAATAACCAAGATGCTAAGTTTTAATGGGCAGAAGATGTAAGACAAAATTTTAAATGGCCATGGGAACACGTTTTTTTACAGGTTTAATCATTTCACTCTTAGTATTGGCAACTACAAATGCGCAGACCGTCGATTCGCTACCGCCGATATCGGCCTCCAAATCCTATTCCAACTATAGCAATGTCATTGGCTGGAAAAATGGAAGGACACCAAAAGCCCCGCCAGGTTTTACCGTTACAAAATATGCTGACGGTTTCAAGAATCCAAGGTGGATGTACGTTACACCGAATGGCGATGTACTTGTGGCGCAAAGCAATTCTAATTATCCGCTTTGGAAAAAAATCGGGGCATGGTTCATCGGGGCATCAAAGTCGAAAAGCTTTAAGAACAGTTCCGACTTGATAACCTTGCTCCGCGATGTAGACAAGGATGGGTCTCCCGATGAACGCGCCGTATTTCTCGAAAAGGAACTCGATCAACCCTTCGGAATGCTTGTGTTGGATGATTGGTTCTATGTGGCCAATACCAACGGATTGCTACGTTTTCCTTACAAGCCCGGCCAATCTCAACTATCGGGAAAAGCAGAAAAAATTACGACCTTGCCCGCAGGAAAGGCCAATCGACATTGGACACGCAATATTACTGCCAACAAGGACGGCTCGAAAATATATATAGCGGTCGGTAGTGGCTCGAATGTTGGGGAGAAAGGGGCAGAGGCCGAATTCATGAAGGCGGCCATTCTTGAGATTGATCCTGATGGCTCAGGACTAAGAATTTTCGCGTCAGGACTAAGAAACCCTGTGGGTATGGATTGGAATCCCGTTACCGGAGACTTATGGACGGCGGTCAACGAACGCGACGGATTGGGCAACAACCTCGTACCTGATTATTTGACCAGTGTCCAGGAAAACGGATTTTATGGTTGGCCCTATGTGTACTATGGGCAAAATGAAGATCCAAGGGTAAAATGGGTTCCTTCGGCCCAAGTGGAGAATACACTGGTGCCCGATGTGAACGTTGGCCCCCATACCGCATCTTTGGGATTGACGTTCTACACGGGCGATTCATTTCCTGACAAATATCGGAACGGAGCCTTTGTCGTGCAGCATGGTTCTTGGAACAGACAGGTTTTATCAGGCTATAAAGTGGTTTTCGTGCCTTTCGAGAACGGAGAACAAACTGGAAAACCTGAAGACTTTTTAACGGGTTTTATTGTTGACGGCAAAAAAGATGAGGTCTATGGCCGACCCGTGGGTGCCGCCGTACTACTCGATGGGTCGATGTTGATAACCGATGATGTGACCAATACGATCTGGAGAATCAGCTGGGAAGGTAAAAATGGTATGTGAGCGATTCTCAATGGGGGTTTGCCGTTAAATAAGTATTTTTATTTATGGAAGATGCACAACCTCCAGTAAAGGATTTGAGAAATCTTTTTGAAGAAGCCAAGGCTAGAAGCGAATTCGATTTTGTACTTAACCTGATTAATTATAGGGGAATCAGTTCATCCAATTTAAACTCGAACCTTCATGAATGGTTCGATGCAATCGAGTTTTACAAAAGGTTGTACAATGAATTGGAAGGAAAAGAGAAAACCCGTATGGGTTTACAGATTTACTCCACTTTTTTTGAGAACAGCGACTTCTACAACATAATAGGTAATCTGTGCCGTATTAAATTGGGATACAAAGGTTCATCATATCTTTTTTGGAAAACAAAAAAATATGAGCGCCTTTTGGGAATCGGCGAAAAACAAGATTTCTTGATGGAGCTCTTGGCCGATTCGGAAAAGCAGCACCTAATCGATTTTTATGAGCAGAACCATTTTAAAGAAATACGCAACAGTTTCTTCCATTCCGCCTATTCTATTGACGAAGATCGGTATGTAATGCACGATTCGGACCCTATCGATTTAAACGGTGTCTTAAACCATTCCTTTGATTTAGATGAATTCTTCTACCCCAAGTTGAATAATGTTATTGACTTATTCGACATTTTCAAGAAATTGTATTTTCAGTATTTTAATTCTTACAAAAAGGATGTAGTTGTAATGGGAATGTTTCCCAATCCCTGTGAAGTTACCATTCTGGGTTCTGAGGAAGGACTCAAAGGTTTCCGCATCAAAAATGCCGTCAATTTTTTTGGTAAATGGCACGATTCGGGCATTTGGTTCGATGAAGAGAATGGTTTTTGGGCGGGCCATAATATCAATATGAACTTAGCCAGAATTGAAGATATAGAGATAGACGAGCAATTAAGACGATACGAATCAAAAGCTAACATTACCAAGAATGATATAGAGTTTTTCAACTTGGTGGATAAAGTCAAAGAACGCAATAACCCACAGGAAATACGACGAGCAACACTATTGCTGTTGAAATTTGGCGATGTCCGTAAAGATAAAATGGATGCAGAGGAAAATGAGTACAAGAAAAGGAGCTTTCCTAAAATCATTCTTCCCTATTATCGCAAAGCCATAGAGATAGGGGCACATATCTTCAAGGATTTAGAACAGTTTAAGAAAACAGTCGCTGAGCTAGAAAAGCAACTTTGACTAGTTGTTTTCCACATTTTGCGAGAATATTACAACTCTTTCAGCAAATTTCGTAACACGGTTGGTGGTAACAATTCTGAACTTTGCATAAAGCAATTCAGATAAAGCTATGGAAACCACAACTGTTTTGGAGCAAAAGGATAAAACTAAAACCAAGAAATCAGATATCAAAAAATCCTTTCCGGTCACGGGAATGACTTGTGCGGCCTGCGCATCAAGTGTTGAATCCATCCTGTCGCATACCGAAGGTGTCAACGGTGCCAGTGTTAATTTTGCCAGTAGTTCAGTACTCGTTGATTATGATGAGACCGTTACGGAGGAAAAATTGCAAAACGCTTTGCGAGAAGTAGGTTATGACATTATCATCGATGCGGAAGACCCTTCAGAAGTACAACAAGAACTCCAGCAAAAGCATTATCAAGATATAAAAAACCGTACTATCTGGTCAGCGATTCTGACCCTTCCCATATTTATTTTGGGAATGTTTTTTATGCATTGGGAACCCGGAAAATGGATTTCGTTAGTATTGACTTTTCCTGTTTTATTTTGGTTCGGTCGTAGCTTTTTCATCAATGCTTTCAAGCAAGCTAAACACGGGAAGGCGAATATGGATACCTTGGTCGCCTTGAGTACCGGAATCGCTTTTCTCTTTAGTGTATTCAATACTTTTTTTCCTGAATTTTGGTTGAGTCGCGGTATCGAGCCTCACGTTTATTATGAAGCGGCTACCGTAATTATAAGCTTTATTTCCTTGGGGAAATTATTGGAAGAGAAGGCAAAATCCAACACTTCTTCGGCCATCAAAAAATTGATGGGATTACAACCCAAAACCCTGAAGATTATTGAGAATGGGGAAGAAAAAGAAATTCCTATTTCGGCTGTGCAAGTGGGTCAAACCATTTTGGTGCGCCCAGGAGAAAAGATACCTGTAGATGGCGAAGTTTCCAAGGGAAGCTCGTATGTAGATGAAAGTATGATTACGGGAGAGCCTGTTCCCGTAGAAAAAACAAAGGATGAAAAAGTATTTGCCGGAACGGTAAATCAAAAAGGGAGCTTTCAATTTACCGCAGAAAAAGTTGGTGGTGAAACTTTGCTATCCCAAATCATAAAAATGGTTCAGGAAGCCCAGGGAAGCAAGGCACCCGTTCAAAAACTGGTCGATAAAATTGCTGGAATATTTGTTCCTATCGTTTTGGGTATATCTATCATTACGTTCATTGTTTGGATGTCGGTAGGAGACGATAATGCATTTTCGCAGGCCTTATTGACCTCTGTAGCAGTATTGGTTATCGCTTGTCCCTGTGCATTGGGATTGGCTACACCTACGGCTATAATGGTGGGGATTGGCAAAGGTGCCGAGAACAATATCCTAATAAAAGATGCCGAAAGTTTAGAACTAGGACATAAAGTGAATGCGGTCATTCTTGATAAAACGGGTACCATTACCGAAGGAAAACCATTAGTGACGGATATTCATTGGTCTGAGAATAATAAAGACACGAAGAAATACAAGCAAATTCTTTTAGCAATTGAAGCACAATCAGAACACCCTTTAGCGGAAGCGGTGGTCAACCACTTAAAAGATGAAAATATTGAAAAAGCTGAAATTGCTTCTTTTGAAAGTATTACAGGAAAAGGCGTTCAAGCTGAAATAAAGGACGGTTCACAATACTATGTTGGAAACCATAAATTAATGCTTGAGAATAATATTCAAATCGATGCTTCCTTAATGCAAACAGCAGAAAGTCTCGAAGAGCAAGCAAAGACGGTCATATTTTTTGGTAATGAAAAACAAATGCTCGCGATACTCGCCATTGCAGATAAAATTAAGGAAACTTCAAAGAAAGCCATAGCAACGCTTCAAGAAAGAGGCATCGAGGTCTATATGCTCACGGGCGATAATAACAAGACCGCATCTGCGGTGGCACTAGAAATAGGGATAACCAACTATCAAGGAGAAGTAATGCCCTCGGACAAAGCAGCTTTTGTAGAAAAACTGCAAGCTGATGGAAAGATCGTAGCTATGGTTGGCGATGGCATCAACGATTCACACGCCTTGGCGCAAGCCAATGTGAGCATTGCAATGGGTAAAGGTTCTGACATCGCTATGGACGTGGCAAAGATGACCTTGATTACCTCAGATTTGCAATCCATCCCAAAAGCGTTGGAACTATCAAAAAAAACGGTCTTGGGCATCCGTCAGAACCTTTTTTGGGCATTCATATATAATATCATTGGAATACCTATCGCGGCAGGAGTTCTGTATCCCGTAAATGGGTTCTTATTGGACCCGATGATTGCAGGAGCAGCAATGGCATTCAGTAGCGTATCTGTAGTTGCAAATAGCTTAAGACTTAAACGAGCAAAACTTTAATTATAAATTTAAATACGATGGAAATTTTGAAATTTAAAACAAATATCAATTGTGGTGGTTGCGTCTCTAAAGTAACCCCCTTTTTGAACAAACAAGAAGGCGTTGAAAATTGGGAAGTGGATACCGCTAATCCTGATAAAATATTGACCATAGAAAGCGATGGTGCTTCCGAAGAAGATGTAAAAGCTACTTTGCAAAAAGTAGGATTTAAGGCCGAGTCCGTAGAGTAATACCTTTAAATTATTATGGGTTACGTTATCCTCTTAGGTGTCATTCTTCTTTTGGTTGTTCATTTTTATAAAAAAGCAAAACGACAAAAGGTGCAGCCTTTCCCAGAGCATTGGCATGGATTGTTGTTGGATAATGTACTCTACTATCGTAACCTTTCAAAGGAAAGGCAAGCAGCATTTCAGCAACGAATGATGCAATTTTTAAGTGAAGTCTATATTGATGGGGTACAATTGGAATTGCATGAGCTCGACAAGATTTTAATTGCGGCGAGTGCTGTAATTCCTGTTTTTGGTTTTGAGGAATGGCACTATACCAATTTAAGCGGAATCCTATTGTATCCTGATAACTTCAATGAGGATATGCAATTTAGCAGCAAAGATAAGTCGCGTAATATCGGCGGAATTGTGGGGAATGGACGTTTTGAAAAGCAAATGATATTATCGAAGAAAGCCCTCTACCATGGCTTCAAGAACCAAAGCGATAAAAACAATACGGGCATACACGAATTTGTACATCTTATTGATAAATTGGATGATTTCACGGATGGAATCCCAGAAAGGTTGTTGGAGCATCAATATACCATCCCGTGGTTAAAGTTGATCCATACGGAAATGGAAGTTATCAATGCCAATAAATCAGATATCAGAAATTATGGTGGAACCAATGAAGCGGAGTTTTTTGCCGTAGCTGCCGAGTACTTTTTTGAACGTCCCGATTTATTTAAGAGAAAACATCCAGAACTCTACAAAATGCTGGTGGAATGCTTTAGGCAGGAACCAGCACTTTTAAAAAAGTAACTGCAAAAAATAGTATAGTTAAGGTCCACTAAAAAATAAGGTATGGATGCTGTAAATGGCACGTATGATGTGCGTCATCACACAGACCATCAAGAGGATAACCGGAAGGCAGAGTCCAGGCCCCGCCATCGATAGTGGCAATCCCGGCGGGCATTGGACACTCTTCCCAAGCATCAAGGAATATCAAACAAGAACGTCGAACTACGATGCCATGCCCTCTGGGCATGTAGCCACTTTTATGGCCACGATTACCGTCATTGCCAGTAACTATCCAGAAATCAAATGGATCAAGCCCGTGTGCTATACTTTAATGGGTATCATGGCCTTCGAAATGATGAGCAGTAAGGTGCATTGGGCCTCGGACTATCCCTTGGGTCTTTTTATCGGTTATGTAGTGGGCAAGGCGGCGGCCAACCGACGAATCAAAAAAATCGATACGAACGATGGTTTGGGCTGGAAAAAAACCGAAAGGGTAAAAACTGAATTTACTACGGTTCAACTAGAAGGATACACAACTTTTGGGGTGCTATTTAGTTTTTGAAATTTGGCGAGCATTTTCATACTGCTCTCCCCCGTGCCTGCGGAAGTTGAAAACCCTCCACCTCCAATCCTGACCGAGCGGGCACGCTTCGCTGGCCCGCATTCGGTCGTCTTTCCGGCTACGGTTTTTAAACATCCTCGGCACCGCGCATAAAAGCATGGAGGCGCAGAAAAAGCGCTCCATGCATTTATCTTGCCTACGCACAATTAATTTTGAAAATTCTTGTTTAAAATGTGTAATCCTTATTGATATATTTGTAATAACCCAAGGCCAATTCCCATGAAACCAAATATTTTCATCATTCTTGCATTCCCGATGATGCTATTTTTTTCGTGCAATAGCGACGACGACAGTGTTACGGAATCGGATAGGAGCCAAGCTTTGTTGGGACAATGGGAATATGAGTCGATTGATTCCAATACAGCCGTGGACATCAATGGCGACGGCACGGTCAATGTAGACCTGTTCAACACAAACGAAATACGCCAATGCTTAAAGGATAATCTCACTTTCTTCAGCTCTCGGGGAGCTGAAGAAAAAGGTGCTTTTTCCATTAATGAGAACGGACTGTCCTGTGGGGAAGTACCCGCATTTCAAAATGTCGAGGACGATAGTTACGAACTAATTGACAACCGGATCATACGATTTGATAATCGTAACGATTGGATTATCGTGGAGTTTAGCCAAAACCGATTGGTAGTCGACCAAGAGGATTTTCTGGATGATCAGGATGTAGTGATTACCTATTCTTTCAAGAGAAGCTAGTTTTAGTTATGTTTAGCTTACTGCATTAAAAGTGCTCTTGAGCCTCAAACTCTGACCACTCTCCCCGTCACTTTATCACTCCATTGGCCATTGGTATCCCTTACCCTGACCTCAAAGTCCTGATCAAGATATTTCAAACGGCTTTCTCGGGGTTCCTCTTCCAACATGAAATACCTATCCACTCCACTGCCCGTGGCTTCGTTGTAATTGAACAATCGGGTATCCCATCGGTTGGTACTCCGGTTGAATATCCTGATTTCTACCTGGTCCAAGGTAGCTCCGCCATAGGCCTCCGAACACCCGATATCAAAACAGGTATAGATCCTGACTTGATAATCGCAGCCGTTCAATCCACCACAACTGACATTGTGCTTTTCCCCTTTGACCAATGCCATGGGCCTTCCTAAGGTGTCAACAAATGTGCTTCCGCTTTTGGAATGCCCCGTTGAGTTCTCCACCTCAAAATCAATGGTAAACGTATTTGAGGTTTCAGGATAGAAAGTAAGGTTGGTACTCCCATAGTTCAATGGAATTGTTTCCCCCTCATCATATCTATTTCCACCATAAAAGAAATAACCGACACGGTTTCCATTGAAAGAAAATGTCATTTGATAGGTCACGGCCGGATCATGAGTGCCAATGGCATTGGTAATGACTGTGATGTTAAAAGGTTCTTCTTCCAAGCGTTCCCCAGGGGCCTGACTAATGGTCAACTCGAACGGTTCTTCATATACTTCGTAGTTGATATTGACACTGGCCGTTTTCTCCACATCCGATGATGACCGCACCGTGAAAGTGATGTTATGGCTGCCCTCGGTCGTTCCGGCATACTTTCCCGCGAATGCCCCCACAGGTACATCAAAGCTTTCCCCAGCGGAGTAGCTAGTGCCCTCATATTCAAAAGAACCATTGTTGCCGTTTGCCGAAAAATACATCTCGTAGGTATCTCCCCCGATTCCAATTTCGGAAATATTGAAGTTAACATCCACCTGTTCCCCCGTATAGGCCTGCTGCAAGGTGCCCGATGCGGTAAAGGTGTAATCCTTGGCCGCCACGTTTACCGTAATATCCACGGTTTTCTCCAATCCGGTATCGTTTCGGACCGTGAAAGCCATTCGAACGGTACTTTCATTGGTACCTTCGAGCGTCCAGTTAAAGTTGCCCGTATTGACATTGTAACTGTTCCCGGGGCTTACCTCTATACCGTTGTTGTCCCTGATAAGCGCATTGCCGTTCATACTGAAACGCATGGTGTAATCCGAAGATCCGACACTTTCCGAAATATTAAAATTGAGGCCAGTGGTTTCCCCTACGGTTATGTCCGATTTTTGGGTGCCCCCGGTAAAGGTAAAATCGACCTGGTCAAAAGTGATGGTAGTGTTGGCCGTTCGCGTAACGTCCGATCCCGATTCGACACTGAGAACGATAGTATGCTGTCCGGGTTCCGATCCGGTATAGGAAATATTGTTGACCCCGGCACCCAAAGGAAATTGTTCCCCCGGACCGTAAGTTATACCATTAATGGACATCGACCCGTTTTGACTAGAGGAAAAGAAAGCCGTGTAACTGTCGTTCGCTCCGTCGGGAACTTCGTCGATATCCACAATCATACCCACCGGAATGTTGGAAAACTCAGTAGCCTTGGACGGGGTCATATTGACCGTAAAGTCGTTGTTGCCAACGACAACGGTAACCTTATCTTCAAGAATCTGACCGTTGCTGTCACGAAGCAAAAAGGTTATTTCGTAGGTTCCTGCCTGGTCCCCAACGAAATCATACGCAAAGCTTCCCGGACTTACCGAAAAATATTGGCTAGGGATTATTGGCGAATTTCCATTGTACAATTGTGCGCCGCCACCTGAAATAAAGTAATTCAGTTCATAGGAAACCCCATCGTAATCCCCTTGTTCGATAAGGCTCAATGAAATCGTACCACGCTGGCCTACCAATACCTCGTTACTATTGGCCGAGGCATTGAATTCCAGTTCAAGGGGATTGGCATCCAGATCGATCTCCACAGGTCCGACCGCTTGCCCGTAATTGTCCGTAACGAGAAAATTGATGCGATGCGGGCCCAAGGTTTCCGGCGTATAAAACAATGGGAAATTACCCAAGTCGACCGGATAGTCAGTATTGTTCCGGATCGTATTTCCATTGACCCCAGTAACCCTTCCGTTTCCTTCTTCTAGGTCATAGGTCAGGAAATAATCGATATTGGATGTGTTACCGTTCGATTTAATGTTGAAATTAAGCTGTGTCCGTTGGTTTACGAATACCTGGTTGCTTTCCGAATTTCCACTAAACGTGAAGGGAATGTTGGCAATCTCGATCTCGACACTGTCCCTTTTCCTCTGGCCATTGCTGTCTCGTATATCAAAATAGATTTTGCGCTGCCCCAATTCATCGTCCTCAAAAGTATAGTTATAATTCCCGGGATCAATGCCGCGAAAAGTCCCGGGGTCCATGACCCCGCCATTCTGGTCCCGTACGGTTCCCGCGCCTTGGCTATCGGAAGAAAAGGAATGGCTAATATCATAGGTAACTTCGCTTTCCTCGTCCTGTGTCTGCAAATCGATATTGATTGCCAGGTTGGTGTCCAGCTCCACCTGTGAGGATGCCGCGGTTGCCCTGAACGTGAAATTAACATTTCCGACCGTCAGCAGCAACTCGTTCGTCAGGGATGCCCCATCGGGAGCCTTGGCAACCATGGTCAATTTGTGCTCGCCCAAGGTTTCTGGTAAGTAGCCAAATTCGGTAACGCCCTTGGGCAACTTAAAGGGGTTTCCAGCATCGTAGGTAACATCGTCCAAATGAAGCTTGCCCGAACCATCTTCCAGTTGGTAGGTGATCTCAAATTCCTCGGTCGATTCCCCATTCGGAGCTACCGTGTTCTTGTCCCGTAGCAAGGTTACATTTACGGGATTCCGACTATTGATAATGAAATCCTCGGTACCCTTTCCCAAGAGAAAGCTGAAACTGGCGTACTTGACATTGTAGGCCAACTCCAACTCCTTTTGCAATTGGTTTGAATCCCAGGCCAATACCTTGACTTTGTGAATACCCGTATCGATGGGCATATACCGGTAGGATAGGTCAAAGTCCTTGACCAAAATGGTGTCATTTTCGCGGATGGTATCGTTTTCCGTACCTAAATAATAGCCTTTTCCGTCAAGGATATTATATTTCATGAAATAGGAAACGGTGGAGACCATCCGCTCTGGTTCCAAGCTGAAATCCGTTCTTGCAGTTTCAAATACAAAACCGTTTTCCTCGTTGTTACCATCAAAGGTAAAATCAAAGGAATCCTGGACTATTCCTTCAAAGTCCTTGCTACAGGCAATTATAAATATCATGCATAGCGAACCTATGGCGACTATGCGTTGTGGGGTATTGAATTTCATAACGTCGCTTTTTAAAACAAAAAATACCGTAGGCCGACGCCGACATACGGATAAAAATTTCCCACGTCCGAATTGACATGGTAGTATTCGTTGGCCTTGACCAATAGCGAAAAATCATTGCTCAAGCCTATTTCCATTTCAGCACCGAGATATAGGCCGTAAATAAATTGGCTTTTGCCATTGATAAGCGCACCGGTGGGCAGTTCATTGCTCCCGTTGTTGATGACCTCGTATCCGAACAGCCCACCTCCACCGAGGAAGAGACTAAAATTTTTTCTTCGAGGGGCCATAAATACACGATAATACAGCCCCGGCTGGATAGTGAAAATATTGTACGGAATATTTTGGGCACCCTTGTCCTCGGCAATTGCGGCCAAAACACTTATCTGAAAATATTGGAACCGATTGGGATGAAAATTGAACGTTCCCATAATACCATAACCATCCTCGACATAGCCACCGCTCACGCCGACCGAAGAAGCAAGGTTGCCCCGCATTTGGCCTGAAACGGCTGAACCCGCAAGACAAAACAGTACCGTAATGAAAAATAACTTTGTTCTCATCTATTTAAAATTTAGCCAACCAGTGATGACAGTTTTTTTATTATATCTATTGGAGTTGGTCATTATCTTATAAATGCGCATTATGGCCTTTCATAATTTAAATCTTGATGGGTTATTGATGACAAGTTGGTCTATATCCAAGGATAGGTTTCGATTGCCCTTTTCCTCATCTAGATTCACCATGAGGGACTTTCTCCGGTCAAGGGTAAACTTATCGAAGACCACCATGAAATAGTTCTCGGAATTCCCCTCGACTTTTTTGGGAACTTTGTACCTGAACAAGGGTTTGTGTTCCGTCTTGACATTGCTCGAACTATTCTTGTAGTTGGTGGCGATGCTGAACTTTATAAAATTGACGTCATAGTCTATATGTTCCTTGTTCTCCAAGCGAAACTGTAGGTATATTTCGTTATTCTCATAGTACACGTTCTCCAGCCAGAGAAATACATCATCGTATTTGGAAAAATATCGGATGATCTTGCCCTTGTTGAACTGGTTGTAATAACATCTCCGCCGTATATATTCCATTCTATCCAAGACATACAATTCCTGGGTAAGCGGCAAGGGTTCCCCATCGATTTCCTTTTCGAGCTTAATCTCCAATTTTTCCCCAACTGTTTTGGTAGTTGCTAAAGTGTCCTTTATGTCAGGATGTGAGGCAAAGTCGGATTCATCCAATTCAGTAGCACTTTTTTTATGGGATAGCTCTACGAGGTTATCGACCATGTCGGTGGTTATGGTCCATCGCTTCTTGGCGGGGATGTCCACAAGTTGCAGGATAAAATCATAGGCACGACCGTCACGGGTATAAATGGTATAGTTCGTAAAATCGGAGGTGTCGGGCGCCACATCGTTATAGATAAGCAAAACGATACGCTCTGAGGTTGCGGAAGCACTTTTCGTCGGGAAGGACTCCAAAAAATTCAGCTCCTTCCCATTGATGGAAAAATCATAAGGGGCGGGCAGTACCAGAATGGTCTTATAGTTCCTTGAAACCGGAATGGTGTCCATTTTCGCCATAACCGATAGGGAACCCGATAGCCCAATTATTGTAAGTACAGCTTTTATTTTCATTGTGTTGCCAATAAGAGTTCATAATCATCCATCAATAGGATTTTTTCTTTTTCCCGTAACCTTTTTTTTCGAAGGAAAGTCCCCAACCCTTGGGCGATGCCTTTTAAAACATTCGGTGCGCCGCTGGTGATTTCGTCGGTGGCCCCTCGCAGTGCATCGCCTCCCATTTCGGCCTTGTACTCCCTCCAGAGTTCCCCGGCCCTTTTGTTGTAGATTCCTTCCCTGCCATCGTTGAAGTCCCTGACGGAGATATCGACCGGATGGTGCTCGATATTGTCTATATCCAAATACACCCTGTTTCCCTGTATCGAAGCCATAGCGTAGATGAAGGTATTCTTCGGAAATCGTTTTTCGCTAAGGACCATATCTTCCATGAGTAGAAGCCTTACGTTCTCATTGGGCAAGATGAACTGGTCGCCATATACCGTTGCCCTAAAGAAAATCGGCTTTTTGGTAACGGGCATCCGTTCCCGTTGAGGCTTGCGGTTTCCGCTCAAGGATTCCCCGACTATTTTCCTTTTTCCCTCCAGCAGCATTTCACGGTAGGCCAAGCGGTTCTCCACGAATTTTTGCTTCTGCTCTTCAGCGGTCATCGCGCTCTTCTTTTCCCTTTCTGCGGTTTTCTTCCTATCTGGAAGGTTGGCCTGCACCACTTTCTGTGGTTTAGTATCCAAGGATAGCCCTTCCAATCGCTTCAAGATTCTTTGGAGCGAATCGTTTTGCGAATCATTCATTTGGGTCATGTCCGGTAAGGACGAAGATTTCCCTGCCTTTTTCTTTTCTGTTGAGTCCTTTAATTTCCAAGGCTCGGCGATAGCTTCGGATTCCAAGGTCGGAACCTTGCCGGGAAGTTCTGGATTGAAGCCATTCGTGGGATCGGTAGTGTTGCCGAACCCCATTTGGAAATCCTTGACGTTCTCAATGACAAAAAAACTGGTCAGTACCAGAATAAAAGGTAGGGCCATAGCAAAATTTCTGTGCCTTACGACCCATCGCTTCAAACGCTTTATGTTGCCACTGAATTTCATGTTACCTACGCTCGAGATCGGAATTGTCCACGACCTCAAAGTCGATAATCTTGATTCCGTTCAGGTTGTTCGGGGTAATGCCCGCTTTTTTCAGGTGCCCCTTAGTGACCAAGTTCCTATACGTTGTGGATTTGCCTTTTTCTATGGCCTGTTTGCCGTAAAAAGTAAACGGAAACGGATAGGTTGCATAGTCGATTTGAATCGAATCAAGTTCCACAAAGTAGTGATAGTCACGCATTACCACATCATGGAAGTATTTTTTTTCGACCAAACGGGCATATAAACGGTTGCCTGACCAATCGACCATGAACAAGGCTTTTTCCTCTATGTTTCTTTTGATCAGGTTCAGATCGGGTTCCAAGGAAAAAAACAGCTCATGAAAGTTTTGGACATGACCTTCGCAAAGGATTTCGAGGTTTTCCTTGGCATCCCTGATCGGTACCATGGGGAGGCGTTGCCCACCATGCAGCACATAGGCGTTATTGTTGGCACGCTCATGGGCCGATACTACGAAATAGATAGCGATCGCGAAGACCGCTATCATCAAGACCAAGCAGCTATAGACGAGCCTGTTGTTGTGCCTTCTACTTTGGGCGATATCATTGAATATCTCGTATTTTCCCTTCATAACCTTGTTATTGTGTAAGTGTCCTAACCGCTTTTGTGGCCCCGCCGCTCTTTGCATCGATGACCGTTTGTATTGCTTTTTTGCCGTAATGCTTGGGCTTGGAGACGATCCCGCCGCCCGATATGTTGAGTCCTTGCACTACAAAGTTGGCCAGTGTAGGGGCCTTGATATAGAAGAAGGAAGTCATTAGAATCAGGAGTGAGGAACTCAGTATCAACCCGAGGTCGTAGGCGCTGTTACGCAACAAATGGTCCACGAGTGCGTCGACAAGGTTGACCATGAACATATCCACTACATATAACATGGGAAGCCATAGGCAGAGGCTCATGAACTTTTGCAACCAGGCTTTCCAAAGGCCGGAAATGGCGGGAATGAACGAAAGCCCGATATTGATCGGCCCGAAAATGATAAGGATGAACAGGTAGATGGTGGCCAATGCCTTGATGCCCACGAAAATCAACGTGGAGATGATATGGGCAAAGGCCGTTATGGAACCTGCCAAACCGGTAAGTGCAAAGGATTGCAACGCATCGATATCCAAACTGAACATGTTCCATTCCACTGCATTATTGGCCGCCACGTCGATTTGCGCCAAGGCCACCTTTTGCCCGATGGTATCCCAGTTCTTTTGGGTGCTGACAAACGAGGAACCAAGGTTGTTGTAAAATTCAAAGATGGCGTGTGCAAACTCCGAGTAGTTGAAAAGGATGAACATCAACGGAAACCACTTTAGGGCCTTGAACACATCGGCGCGATCATTGCCCACAAAATGCATGATGGCGAAAATGCCCAACCCGATCTTTGCCATTTGAAAACCAATGCCCAAGGTGGGCCCCAAATTCGCAAAGGCATCATCGATATATTGGTCGAATATCGTGTTGACCGTTACCCTAAAACCTGTATCCGATTGCATAACGTACATCAATTGGTCTTGATCAAGGAATAGACCGCTTTTCGGTGTTCGTTTTTCTGTAAAAGGGAGGTGTTGACCTTTATGATGGTTTCCAGCACGCTGTCCATTCTGTCCAAGATCGACCGTAAGGCAGAAAGTCTATCGGCCGATTCGATGATCTCGCCCGTGGAGGCGATATGCGATCCTTGTGAGACCAAAGACGTAACCTGCACGAGGGCATCGGCCAACGCTTCGGTCGCCCTTTCCTTTTCCACCTTTTCCAGATTGGCGAACGAACGCAGGTTTTTCTGCGTGCCCTTATAGGCTTCCACAATTTTGTCCTTCAGGTCATAGAGTTCGGTCATTTCGGGACTTCCCATGACATAGCTGGCAGGAGTCCTTTTTGCCGTAAGGTCTTGGCTAAGGATTTTGGAGGCACTGGAATTGGCGGTAACGTTCCGTTCCATTTGTGCCAAAAGCTTGCCCATGGTCGAGTTCAAGGTGACCAGTTGCGAATTCAGCGTGGCCACATTTTGATTGAGGATGACCAGTTGGGCGTTGGCCGCTACATCGGTCACCGGAATCTGGGCGGCCCCGAAATAAGGGAGTAGCCCGATTAAAATTCTTAGGCATACAAGTTTTGGTTTTAAGTACTTCATCGTTTTCTATTTTTAGGGTTAATGTCGCTGCCGCTCAAATTCCCAAAACCGGATTCCGCCAGTTCGTTCTGCAGCTGTTTGTAGGCGTTGGCCGTTCTTTGCCAAACACGACCGTGTTTTTCGTGGAGACGGTTGATCTTTGCTTTTTCGTTGGGGTTGGTCTCGAACAGGCATTTGGTCGGCAACGAGGTCTCCAATCCGAACACCTTGACGCGGTCCTTCCAACAAATGGCCATTTCCCTTAGCTTTCGGCCCATGGGCAAATCTTTGTTGATGGAAAGGATCAGTTGCTTCTGTTTCTCGTTCAGGCCCAATAACCGTTGGATCTCCCCAAAGGAATTGCCGAATTCGCCGAGGTCCAGCAACACTTTGATATGGCTGTTGACCACGATGGTATTGCCGATGTACTTGGATTTGACAAAGTCGCTTACCTTCTGTGAGATAAAAATGGGTTGGCCCCCATATTTCCGGGCCATTCTGGACTTGGCGTCAAAATAATTGGCCATAATCGGATTGTCGAACAGGTTCCACGCCTCGTCAACGACCAATATTTTGTTTAGGGAAAGTTTTTTGGGATCCTTCAGTTTTTTGTCGAACACATCGATCATCAGGAACGCCAGGATCGGAAAGAGCTGCTCGTTTTCGATCAGGTTTTCAAGTTTGAAGTATACCAACCTTTCACGACCCAATTGGGCTATCCTTTTGTCCCTGCTGTTCAACAGGTATGCCCTGGGGCCATCTTGGGCATATTTGCCCAAGAGCAGTAAAAACAGATTGGGGTCGAAGACTTCCTTTCGTATGCCCTTGGAATCCATAAGCCGCTCCAAATGCCTTTCCGAATACCCATAAAAAGAATTGAAGGAGTTATCGGGATTATCCTTAAGGAACTGGTCCCTATAATATCCCTGTACCAACAATTCGATAATGGTCTGGATTACGGCACTGTCATGACCGTCGTCCGTTGTAGTATCCTTTCGCCCCAATAGAAGATAAACCAATGCGATAAGCTGGGTCAGCTTGTGCTCGGTAAGCATCTTTTGGCCGTCCTTTTCTACCATATCCCCTGAATCCAGCATAAAGGGGTTGAACGTAAAGGGCTTTTGGTCGTCGTTCTCTATGACGACGCCGTCCAGATGGTCCAGCAACTTGTCATAGGAATTCCCGTTCTCAAGAATGAGGATTTCCGCTCCCTCGCGATATTCGGAGAACAGATAGGCATTGGCATAAAAGGTCTTTCCGCCACCGGATCCCGAGGCGATGAGCATGCCCCGGTTAAAGATCCAGTCCTTTGCCTCGGGATCACGGTAGAGACTTACCAATAAAGGTTTACCCGTGGCCCTATCGACCATGCGTAGGCCGTGGGGGCCGTGCATCCTGTTTCGATAGCCCCCTTCAAAATACCAAAGGCTGGCCGCCATCTCCGAGGAAAAGGGACTGAAGAGTTCCATGCTCAGTCCGATGCCGTTGCCAAGGATACCCCCGAAAAAGAGGTTTTTTCGGTCCACGTTATTTTCCGTGGCATGGATGCCCAACTTCCGAAAAGCCGACCGGACGGAATTGCACATCGACCTAAAGGACTTTTTGGAATTGGAAAGGCCCAATACGTTCAAGTGATAATAGACCAGTTCCTTATGCTCGTTCAGGATATGCTGCTGGAAATCATAGATTTGGTCCCGGTAGGTGCTGTTCTTGTCCCCCTTGCGGTTTCGGGCATATTTGTCCAGACGTTTCGCCTTCGACCTAAGTTTGGCCATGGCCTTCTCCTTTTCGGGGATATAGATATATTGGTTGATAATATGCTCCTGCGGAATCCGAAAACCCAAGGAAAACAGGTTCCCTATAGGGAACAGGTTGTCCCCGGCACTATATTTTCCAAAATACTCATGAAAGGCCATATCCTCCTTGGAGAACTGGTCCAGATTTTCCAAAGTGAAGTATTGCCCTTGTTTGTCGCCGACCCGCAGCCCGTGTTCGGAAAAGTCGATATCCCTGCCCGTACCTTCCCCGTAGCCCGCTTCCAGATAACAATCGTAATAGCCCGCTCGACCGAAAAGTCCCTCGGAATCAAGGATTTTCGAGGTCATCAGACCCGAATCGTTGATAAGATCGTTGACGGCACCGACCCTGGCCTCGAAATCCGCCATTGTGTCCCCATCGAGGTATTCTTCGGGAACATAGCTTTGGCCATAGAACCGTCGCTCCTTTTTTAAGAAGGAATTGGCCCCGATAGGCGTGCGCCCGATATAGTTTTTCGGCACTTTATGGATGGCCAGATAGCACCGGTGCTCCAAAAAAGGCCTGTCCTTGAAATAGAGCTCGTCCTCGGTCTCGAAAAAATCCCGTTCCAACCGTTGTCGGTCCATTGAATAGGTTTCCCCGAAGAAGAGGTCCTGTTTGTGCAAAAGACAGTTCTCGCCCAGGATTTCCATGATACCCGAGACCATCCGGTTCAGGTTCAGATAGTCCTTACTATCCAAAGTGTAGATCTCGGGAAGTTCCAATTGCAGCGGAATGCTCAGGCAACCTCGTTCCTTTGATACCAAGATCGGTGCCTCATAACCATAAATGGGAAAGGCATCCATAAGATTCAATCTTTTTTCCATAGCACCAACATTTTTTTGTTGACATGGCCCTTAATGGTATCCGGCCCCTTTCTGTCCGCTTGGGACTTGATAAAGCCATTTTCCCCGTACGCCTTTGAATAGAAAAGCATGAGTGCGATATAGAGGGCCGCGGTACAGAAGGAAAGCAAAAGGCTAAGAAAGGTCGGGATGACCGTACTGAGGAACAGTCCAACCATCAGGGACAGGAACGAGCCCTTAAAGGCTTGATCCACATATTTGGCGCGAAGCCCAAGGAAGGAAACGTCCTTTTGCAGGGCCTTTGGAATTTTGACCATCTTGTTTTCCATGATCAGTTGGCCAAGTTTTCCCCGATCTCGATAAGGCCGTAGAAAATGACCAGCCCAACAATGGCGTTGCCCACTTTACGGGCCATGTCCTGGTTCTGTTCCCTGATGATGAGAAAGGCCAGTGCCGCGATGGCCAGAAGTACGCCTGCGGCAATCTTGATGATGCGGAAAATACTGTTCCCTATCTGTGCCGTACCCTGTTCCGCTTCGTTGACCTGATCGACCAGTTCATCGATCTGGGCAAAGCCGGCCGAATGGAAAGCAACAATAAGGAGTAGGGTCAGGAAGACGTTAATCGGAGTCGTCCACCTCCGGTTCCGGAGGGGACTCGGAATTTTTGATAATCTTGAATTTTTCATGTTCTGGAATTAAGGATTCATTCTGAACATCTTTATCGGACGCATTGAAAATATCCAACAGCTCGGAGCTGGTTTCATTCTCATCGACACGGTTGAGTAACTGGTCCATATCTTTATCCTTTGAAGATGTATTTTTTACAAATATATGTGATTTTTGCATATATGAATCATTTTCCTGAACATTTTTTTTGTTTTTGGATTTTTTAAGTATGACAAAGACCCATAGGTACCACAACAGGCACAGGATACCGATGACGGCATAGACGATATGTTCCCACTGCCAATTCAAATCTTGTCGATAATTCGTTGAAGTTCCCGAATGTTTTCTTGGTGGTAAAGCTCCAAGGCCTTTCGCATGATATCGTTGCGCGAGACCTTTTTTTCCAACTTGTAGCTGCATGCGCTGGCCAGTCGCTCATAGTCCTCGAAACAGGTCTTGCTCAATCTAAAGATAAATTGCTCCTTTTTGTCGGTATAATTGTCTTGCTCCAGCAACGTCTCGAAATCCATTACCTTCTTTTGTTCCCTACGGCTTAACTTTGCCAAGGGAAATGTACGTCCCGTGGCCCCATGGGTGTTACCATCTTTAACGTAATCATCGTTTCTTTCGTTTTTCCGGACCGTACTTTTTCCAACTTTTCCGACCGTGCCGTGCCGTTGTTCCCTGAGTCCCTCGACGGCTGACTTGGTATCCGTATTCTCTAGAATGGCCGATTCCAGCAAGTCCTTAACGTTTACTTTTTTGCCCATTTTTAATTTTTTGAAATTTTCATAACCTCTTCCATAAATCGTTTTAGCCCCAGTTCCCCGTTCTCTTTTGTTGCGGGAATAGGAATTAGGGTATTCCGGTATCGCTCCCTGTATACGGTCCGTTCCATGACGACCTGTTCCATCATCGGCATTCCCGCTTTTGCCAGGGTTTTTCTTACCGCATCGAACTTATTGACCTTGACCAGCTCGTAGCGGTTGAAGAACAGGTTGACGGAACGCAGTACCCGATTTTCGTTCCATAGATAGTTCTTCTGCAGTGTTTTGTAGAACACCGCCGTACTGTCGATTTCCAGTTCGTCAAGGAAAAAGGGAATGAAGATATGTTCGACATACAGCAGCCCCCTTACCATTTCCTCGTTAAGGTTTCCGGGGAAATCGACGATGATAAAATCCACGGTACCATAATATTTTTTAATCAACGGTTCCAAGGTCTGGACCGTTGCCCGCTCCACGGGAAATATCGGCATTTCGGTCGAACCTACCTGTCCAAGATCTCGGTTCCTCTTTTTGTACACAGAGTACTGGGGATTGTCCATGTCGATCAATACTACTTTCTTCCCGTACAGGTGGAAAAGGTTGGTGGCCAAGATGATATTCAGGGTCGTCTTGCCACAACCGCCCTTTTCCCCTGTACATGAAATTATTTTTGTTTCCATAAATATACTTTTTAAAACCATAGTATCATATGGCCATATGATACTATGAACATTTGAAACTATATCCCTATATAGCATTGAATATCCATTGCATTATAGGTTGCTATATAGCAATGATTGTATAATGCCATGGACATTGCTATACAGCAATTGAACAAAGCACAGGTAGATTGTTGCGGACAATAATGGGGATATTGAACCTAAATCTTTTTAACGGCAAGAAATTACTTCGAATGCAAAATTTACAAGGACGATTTGAAATCCTTCATGGCCTCTGAAACCCGTTCCTCCAGCTCAAGGTATTTCTCGCGAAGTCCTTCTTGGTAGACCATATTTTCCCCGAGATTACGCTTTTGCACGAACTCGTTATCGGGTAACAAAATCCAAATGGGATTATAGCCCAAACTGTAAAAATAGAGGATGATCTTGATGGAATTGACCATTGAGGAACCGCGCTCCACATTGGCCAAAGTTGTACGGTCCATGTTCAGGTAATCGCTTAGGTTGGTCATCGAAAACTGACTGAACCTTTTGTCCTCGACATCGTCCAATTCCACCAGTTCAAGACGTATTTCCTTTAAGCGTTCCCCGATATACCCCAGATCCTTGGAGTCCAGATTGATGATCGATTCAATGTCCATTATTCAAAATTTTCTATGGGATACGAGGAAAATTCCTCATCAAAATTATACTCCGTCTCTTCCTGCAAAGCTGCCAAACTTTGGGACAGGGACTCATCAAGTTCCTTCCCGAAATCGTCCATGAACTTTTCTACGGCCGCCTCGGAGTTGTCGATTGATCTTGCAATTTCACCATTTATTTTCTTTTCGTCAAATATGGCGCTCTCAAGCTCTTTTCCCGTAACTGCCTTATATTCCTCTTTCACCAGGCTGTCCACTTCATTGATAATCTTGTCAAATTCGGCTTGGGCCACACGGTCCATTTCCGTACGCACCAAAAATTCCTCCACAATATGGGCCAATAACCTTTGCCAATCGGCACCCCTTGCACCCGTATTCAGCAGTTCCAGAATATCCTCCCTAAAATCGAACAGGCGAAGCTCCTTGACCACATCCTTAAAAATTCGGCGTTTGGTACCATTGGTAAATGCATTTTTGGCCGTTTCTTCCAGACGCGTACCATAAAATTCGATGTACCCGATTTCCTTGGTAAACAGGCCCGAGACGTTCTTCGGTAAATCCAGCTCCTCTATGAGCTTCATCTGCGCTTGGAACAGTTCCCCGAAATTCTCCGGCTTGAAATCGTTGACAACGGGCAACTTGTGCTTCATGGCCCTTCGCTTGCCTTCGATGTCGGGGAGCAACTGGCCATAACATTTCTTTTCCTTGATCTGATGTTCGAAGGTGTCGGCCACCAATCCTGCGAAATGCCCAGTGGACATGGACGCGATCTTGCTTCTGGGCAAGAGTTCCATCATCTGTGTGCTCAGGTTGGTACTGACATCGGAGCTGCTCGTGTTCTTTGAGACCTTTTCTTGATGGATCTTTCCGAAAAGCTCGCTCAACCGTTTGGCCGTCTCGCCTTTGGCCGCGCCACAGATAAGGTTCGCACAGTTGTCATAGATGACATCGGCCAGTTCCCGGCCGTAATCCAGGATAAGCTGTCCGACGCTCTGAAGCCCCAAAATGGTAGCGATCTTGTTTTCCCTCCCGGTATCGATTATGGTCCGCAACAACATGATGAACAGGGTGGGTACCTCGTCGATAAGCAATGCCATGTGCCGCTTGCCCGGTTTGTTCACCCGTTTGAGGATGGTGTTCATGTACAGGCCCAAGGGTGCGGAATAGACTTCCTTCCGTTCGGGATTGTTCTGTAGCGACACGATTTTGGGATATCGGGGATCGTTCACCTCCAGACTGAAGTCATTGCCGGACATCACATAGAAGATTTCCTTGGTCGCAATGCTGGAAAGGCTTATCTGGACCGTACTGGTCTGGCCCGACAGTTGTTCCATGGCCTCCTTTTCCAAAGCGTCCCGAAAGGGGACCAATATCTGGCGTACTTCCACGTCCTCGGTCATGATCTCCATCAAAATGTCGATTTTTACCGTGGTCAAAATGGCCAAATGCCCGGGGGTACAGAGATACTTGCCCGTTTCTTCCGATTTTTTCTTGAGGTACCAGATACAGCCCCCTGTATAACTGATGGCACTGCGCGAAAAATAGTCCTGCCGTTTTATCCATTCGGGATTCAGGTTTTTCATAAGGGTCGTGGCCGTATCGATGGCATCGGATTGGTTGACCAGGCCATAGGGATCCATGGGGTTGTTCCGGTGGGTCATCCGGAGGTCGTCAAAACAGATCCGGTACAGTTTAGGAAAGGGCATTTTGGAATCGCTACCTTGCCTTTTTAAGGCTTCCTGTAAATAGCCATAAGCTTTACGGGTCAGCGTATCGAACTTAAAATCGTAGATGACCATGGCGAATTTCTTGTCGATGAACTGGGCCATGATTTCCTCGATAACGGAAAAGGACTTGCCGCTCCCTGGAGTGCCGATGACCAGCAATGCCCTGAAAAGATTGACAAAATTGATCCATCCTTTTCGTTGTTTTCCATGATGGGAATAGGTGTATGGGATATTGGCGGAATAGGGCGTATCGATTCGGTTGCCTGTCTGCTCGAAGGTTTCCTTCGTATCGTTAAAAGGGTCATTTTTAGCCGGGTTCATAAAGTCCAAGAACTGGAATAACCGCATCCCGTAGGTCATCAATCCCAAGTAGGCCAAGGAAAGAAGTACCATAGCGGCCCACATCCCCAATACGAAAATACCATGGCACCACCAAGAAACGAACAACAGGGCCAAGGACACGAGAAAGCCTGCAACATTTTTTTGACGATCCAACTCCTCCTTTTTAACCGGACGGTATATCATAATTCCGCCCATCAGAAGGCCCAACAGGAGCAGTCGGGCGACCAAGCCTTGGGATGGCAGTCCGGAACGAATCAGAAACGAGTACATACTGTCCAAGAATCCGTGATGCCCGTAGTGGTAAACATAAAGGGCATATTGTTCCCCGAATAGAATAATGGCAAAGTGGAAGGCGGAAAGGTACATGCCCATATAGCCCTTGTTCTTATCGTGCATATCCTTTTCTTTTTGGCGGTTTCCCTGGTCTTTTCACGGCGGTATTCAGCATAGGTTCACTGGCGGACAACCGGACTTTTTTTTTATTGAGATCAGTTCCTCGTTCCAATCCTTCGTGGTGGGGGATTTGTCCATTTTTAGCATGCCCTGCGCGAAGCATTGTGAAAGTGCCCCGACCGCCAGACTCCAATAGGTTCTGGAATGTTGGGGAAGAAGAACAATTTTTTCCAGATCCAGTTCCCAGAGCACCTTGTCGCGATAGCAGATGGGCTTTTGTAGGCCGTAGGGCATTCCGTAGGGGGGGCTGGAAATCTGTGCATTGATGTAGTCGGTATCCCGTTCCATGGCAACGACGGATTTGGAGAGATAGTTCAATTTCAAGCGCATCACGGGGCGTTTCCAATCCGTTTCGATAAACACCCCCTTTGACTTTCGATTGATCCAATGGCCCAGGACAATGAGGTCGTAGCGCATCCCTTCGATATCTTGGTCGAAGGCCAAATGAAGGGGGAGCGTATTGGATGGATCTACCTTATGATTCCATTGGAGAAACTGTTCCAGTTTCCGCCCGTCGATATGGCCCGACATGGAGATATAGAATGTTTTTGGGCGACCGTGTAGTTCATGGTAGGCCATGGCATCGAAACCGCTCTCCACACAGACTATTTTTTCCGCGTTGATGTTTGGATTTGAAACGAAAAGGTATTGATAACGCCCGTTGAGGAACAAGCGGAACTTTTTCACCTTTCCGTCCTTGCTGTCCCGATAGGGCCTATTGTAAAGGGTATAGTTCTTGATCTTGCCGTCCACATCGAACTTGGGAAGGGCGATATTGGCGATACGGCCGTTGCTGTCACTGATATGGAAGGCATTAAAAATCCTGCCCTTGAAGGCTTCGGATTTGAGCGTGTTTATGGAGAGCCCGCGAACTTCCGCTAAATAGTTCGGTCGGGTCAGGGGGCCGATACGATAACGCTCTTCCAGTCCAACGTACCTTTTATTCTTTTGCTGCAGCTTGACCGAGGGCGGTTCCGGGTAATCCCGTTGGATAATGTCCAGTCCCTGTTTTATGGCCTCGTAAAAATTGGGGGAGCGATTATGCAGATATTTGAAAAATCGTCCCTTGTCCAAAGAGTCGTTGCGGTTGAAATAGGTCACGGGGTTCCTTCTTGTCTGTAGGACGATGCGTTCCGCCTCCTTTCGGTATTCCTGTGAGCCCGAACTTTTCTTGAGCAGTTGGTAGCCCTGTGCGATCAGATATCCGGAAAAATCTACTTCGCTATCGATCTGGGCGATCAGCCGTTTGTAGTGCCCGGGATTTTCGGAATAGTTCTTCATCTCTATAGAATTCACTAAGCAATTGATATGTATTAATTTATGGTAGTTGGTATTGCCATAATTTGATTAAGTGTCTACCCGCCTGGCCACCTACGGACGGGTTATGGGCTTTCCTATGAACATGGGATTTGTTGGCCGCATTCCATATGGATATGCGAATGCGGGAGGCCTTGTTTTTGTGTATGGTTTGATGAAAAGTAGGCCGTCCATTACGGACGGCCCATAGAGGGGTCAACCGGTCAAACCTTTATACCCCGGCTCCGCGACTTTTTTTTTTCATCGGGATTTACCTCAAGCTTTTTGGCTTTTTCCAAATCGATATTTTTGGTGATAAAAGTTTCCCTACGCGGGGAATAGGACACCAAATAGGGTTTGGTTCCGTGGACCTTGCTCTTGATCTCCATTTCGAGTTCTTGGCCCCTGTTGAGCGCGTCGGCCTGTTTTACAGTCAACTTTGCCCCATAAAAATAGGTGTTCGGGGAAAGAGCCGCTTTGGTACGGATGTCCCGTACCTTGGGTTCGTAATAGGCCAGCTTTTGGAACACTTCCCCATCGTTGGTGCTTCCCTGAAAGAGGACGAATTCCTTTTTGTGCGCCATCCGATCGTATTCATCGGCACTGAAACTATGGTTATAGGCCCATGCCTTGTCCAGCGTTACCATTTCATTTCTCCGGTACTGGACATCCAATCTGGAACCTAGGTTCCTGTCATAGACCATCTGCACCATCTTGGCACTTTCCTTAAGCTCTCCCTCCGAGATATAGGTGGACTCGTGGAAGTGTTCCTTCCCCTCGGTCAGATTGTTGCGTACGCTTTGGGAAAGTTTTTCATAACTGATGTACTGTCCCTCCAATTGTTCCCTTACATCCCCATAGGCGAATTTCTGCTCTTTGGATTTAATGGGTTCAAAGTACTTCTCGTTTTTCGGAAGTTTGAACGACTGTCCGTCATTGGTCATTACGGATACCTTTCCGTCTTTTTCTCCGACCACGGTCGCCCGTTGCCATCGTTGGTTCACTTTTACGAAAACCTGCTCTGCTTGTTTTTCCATTTTTCAAGTTTTAAATTAAGGATTAATAAACAATTGTTAACTTTGTAATTCTGGATATGACATTTCCATTTTTCATGTCCGGAATTAAGGATTGAAGGGGGCGGGAGCGCCCCCTTTATTTATACGGCCATCTTAAAGGCCTTTAACATTCCAGTTCCACTGTAGACCCCGTTCGCTGCGAACTCCAACGTCCAATTGGCATGTACGGGTTTAACGATCTCTATGGTCCTGTCCATATAGTTTCGGTAATAACTCCAGAGAAAATAGCGAAGTGCGTTGACCTCAAAGGGAATACGGCACGATACCCATTGCTTTTCCCTGGTGAGCACGATACTCTTCCGGTTCAGAAGGGATTGGTCAGGAACCTTATTGTATTTGATATATTCCTTTGTCAGGCTACCGTTGTATTTTATTACCTCATTGTGCAGCTTTGCCAATGGCTTCTGCCCTTCGGGGTCGAACCGGATTGCCAAGTGGTCTTGGGCCACCCGGAATAAAAAGCGCGAATCGTTGATATAGGAAATAAGCATCAGATCATGGATATAGCCCTCGATTTTGGAGGAACCGGTAAAACTGAGTACCATTTTTTTCAGTTTGGTACGCTTTAAAATCTGCACCAGTAATTTTGAGGTCTCGTAATTGATGTCGGAGAGCGTGAGATAGACCACATCCTCCAATTGGAACCTTCGATGAAAGGCCATGGCTTCCATGGGGTTGCGGAGTACCACCAAATGCTTGATGGTATCGGGCACCTTACTGAACCAAACGGATTTGGAAATATCGCTTTCCGCTATCAGGGAAAGCTTCCCATCCTTGTCCATGGCATATCCCGTGACGGTATTGGCCAGGTTTCGATAGGGGAAATACAATCGGCCTTCCGGATTTTCGTAGATGCGATCTTGGAAAATGTCGGAACCTATGCCCGCTATGCTTTTCGGCCTTAAAGTAAGCTCCTCGGCAAACAATTCAAAATGGTTGAAACCGATGTCAACCAGTTCAAGAGAATTTTTGGAAGCGTTATTTAGAAGGAATTCCGGTTTTTTTTCAAGTTGCACATAGAAATCCTCGATTTTGGTCCATAGACCCGTTCTTGCTTCCGCATCCGTTCGGGAAAGCCGTTCCAATATAAAGTCAAAGGAGGTACCTTTTGTTTGGGGTTCGCTTGGCCTGTAATAGCGATATCCAAGGTCGGTCTTGATAACGATATAATGCTCCTTTCCCATGTTGTAGCCTATAAACGTATTCGTCTTACGCTGGAGGACAAATCCAAAATAATCTAGTAAGACCGGTAAATCCAGCGTTGCATCAAATTTTCTCCAGGTGTTGTTCATATTTGTAAAAATTGCATATATTTGTAATAATCACTACAAATATAAGTAAAATTTGCAATTGACAAAATTTTGTGCAACAACCTTTACAAATAAACTATGATCCATGAGCGTTGGGAGGAACATTAAAAAATCAGTAGTCGGTTGGATAAGGGGATGTGCCCGAAAGGTGGGCGACGTGACCAATTCGAGGGACAACGGTCATTTTACCCCACAGAACAGTAGTTACTGGATTTTTGTCGGGGTGTTCTTTCTTTGCATCACCGCCAATCGATTTTTTTACGATAACCCTCAAAAGCCGGAAGACCTTGGAATCCTAACAAGGCAAATAAGCCGACCCGTGACCGAGGCATCAAGGGAAGACCTGATCTATCAACGGCTCAATGACCTATTGCGCGATTTGGAAAATTTCGAACAAATGGACCGATTGAAACCATTTTTGCCCTTGCGCCCGGAAATCTTGGACAGCCTACCTTCGGCGGTTCCCCTGTTCCGGGAACACTATGTGCTGTCAAGTTCCTATGGTAACCGTCACCATCCCATCCATCAGGTTACAAAAAAACACTTCGGCATCGATCTGGCGGCCGAGAAGGGTACACCGATCTATTGTACCGCTGCCGGCAGGGTGGCCCATATCGAAAATGATCCCAATGGTCATGGTCTTCACATCATCATTTCACATGCCTATGGTTTCAGTAGCCTGTACGGGCATATGGAATCCGTGGCGGTCGAACTCGGGGAAGTACTCGATGCCCATGATTTTATTGGAACCGTTGGGAATACGGGGATTTCCACTGGACCCCATTTGCACTACGAGGTCATCAAGGACGGAAAGAGGGTAAATCCCGCATCTTCCTTCAATATAAAGTATGAGGCGTATTCCAATTTAAAAATCGATTGAACCGATAGCCATGAAATCGTATCTCACTATTCGCAATTCCATTAAACTCTTCCACAGGATCAAAAATTTTGTGTCCCAATTTTTGGACCCCGACTTCAGTGCATTTAAAAAATTTGAATTTAAGGCCGTTCCGACCGATCAATTGAACGACCTCAGAAAGTTGCGATATGTCCGTGATCTCAAATTGGCCGAATCGGGTTTTATCAATACGGCATTGAAAGAGCAGTTGGCCCTTTTAAAAAGTAAAGACCAGCTGTTCCAAAAAGACCGGAATATTACCCCTATAGGTCGCATATCCATCCATGAAAACGAAAATAAGTTGATGAAACTGTTATTGGGGTATCATAGGGTAGAGAATAGGACTTATATATCCTTTACCCATGTGAACAATTGTCCGGTCTGGCGCAACTATTCCATTTCGCTATTAAAGGAAAGGGTTCAACACCTGTATCCTTCCAGATCCGATCATTTGTTTATGAAGCACAGGTATTTCCAAAGGGATGTCGACCATTTGGATATGCAGACCAAAAACAGGCTGCTCCACCTTTTCAACGATACTTTAAGTAATATTTACTCATACAATCGGCATCTACAAAATGGCATCCAAACTCTAGGGCCGCCTGGCGATAAACTACCCAAATTTTCCAAAACGTTGCCTATTCAGGTCGAACAAGGTTTGGAGGGACTTTTCGTTCCAGCAACCCTAGGAAAAAACGTTGTCGTACTGGTGCCCTATCTAAAAGTCGCCAATGAAAAAAATCGCCTATATCTCTCGGTAGGCGAATTCCGCACATTACTTGGACAAAAATCAATAACCTTTTTGGCCGAGACCAAATACGGCGTTTCCCTAGGCATTCATGGGAACAGATTATTCCTAAAGGCTACGGACAGTGTGGAAGGTATCGATGTTTTAAAGCAATGGACATTGCTGGATGATTTTTTGGAATCCAAAAACGTCCCGAAACGGTTAAAGTACGAGGTCGTCAAAAACCTTATTGAGAAGAAGGACTATCTCATAGATGTGGACAAGATTCCCTTGCGGCAGACCAACGATACCCTACTGCTAAAAAAGCATTACGGTTCGGGCAAAACCTATTTTGCGTTGACTAAAAACGGCAAGAAACCAGAACTCAAGGAATATAGGCCCATTGCCAATCTAAAAAGCAAACATCCCGAATACTACCGTGGCTACAGGGAATATATGAACCGTACCAATCCCTTGGAACCATTGGGGACTAAAGAAAAAAGAAGAATTAAATTTTCCATTTGACACCATGCTTTTTGAGATAACGATTTTGGACACAACTGGACGCCCCTTACTACGGGATGCTTTCCTTATGGACAGTATTACCACGTTGTTGGATTTTACATCAGAAATATTACAACCATGGAGCGAAAGTGCTGAGCAGCAGGCCTATGAACTATTCATCCACTCCGAAAAGGGGCGACACGTTTTCTATCACTTCGATTCACTTGAAGGCGTGATGCTGTTCAAGAACGCCTTGTACGAACACCTTATCGAATTGAACGAAACTCTGCGTCCAAATATTGAAAACGCGAAAGATTTTACACTGTCAAACAAACCTTAAAAAATACAATCTATGACACAGGCAGAACTATTGCTTACCTCGGAAACCCAAAAATTCCGGGCCGAACATCCGGAAACGATCAAGGACTGGGAGCGTCAGCTTGCCAATGGGGAATGTGGTCCCGACCTTCATTTTTGTTTTTACGCGTTGGAGGCTTATCCGAACCTGACCGCCCGTTTGGATGCTGCGGAATACCGTTTTGATTTTGCCATCAATGCCTATATCCTGCACGCCAAATTACAGGGACAGTTTCTTGAGGACGGCCACATTGGGCCCCTTGCGCTGGAGCATGCCAATGAAGCCCTGTCGGATATCTATCGGGCCTTGAACGAAAAACACGCCGAGGGCAGGGCGGCCATCCTGAAATCGCTTCAATAGTCCGGGATGAAACAGGAACATTTGGCCCAGATCGTTGCCTTGATAAAGGCATCGAATCCCAAGAACTATTATATCAACAATTCCGGACTTGCCAAGTTGGGGGAGCTGTTGTTCTATCCCGCCTCCGGAAATGAAGAGCAAGGGAAACAGTTATTGCGGACGATTGAACAGGCTTTTCCAGAAACCTTTAAGGAAATTCTGGATTCGTTGCGGCGGTACCATCTGACCAGTTACTACACGCCCAAGACCATCATCGAATTTAAGATCGGTCTTCTAAAGAAAAATGGGTTTGAACCCAAGACCATACTGGAACCCTCGGCTGGCAATGGGGCCTATGTACAGGAATTAAAAAAGGTGTTCCCCGAAGCCCATATCACAGCTTTGGAACCTGATATCCTATCCTTTGAGATCCTTAAGGCCAATAACCAAAAAGACGACCGTGTAACCGTACTGAACACCACTTTTGAGGATTTTTTTCTGGATCAGGTGGAAAAGGCCCGTTTCGATTTGGTCATGACCAATATCCCATTTGGCGACATTCCCATCACCAAGGCGTATCGACACGATTACCTGACGGAAGGCCCGCTCAAAAACGTGGGCAATTATTTTAATTTTTATGCCCCTAAGATGGTACGCTATGGTGGGATCATGGCTTTGGTTACCTCTTCCGCCTTTGCCGAGCGAAGTGCCTACAATGGTTTTAGGGAGTCTATATTATTGGAGAACGACTTGCTCCTGGCCAACCGTTTCAACACGGACTTGTTCACCAACGAGGGCACCAAGGTCGTATCCGATCTATTGGTGTACCGTAGGACTTCCAACAAAAAAACGCTATCCACCGACGAAATGGATTTTGCGGAAACCGAAGCCGTTGAACTGGAAGGTCAATCCTTTCTGACCAATCGTTTTTTCAAGAACAATCCGGGAAATGTTCACGGTACGCCCAAGCTCGGCTTTTTCCACAACAGGCCAAGCATTATTGTTGAACCTAACGAAATATCCCTGTCGAATTTTCTGGAAGGACAATCCGATGGTTTCAAGTTCGAGGTCGGTCCGGCACCTTTAGATATACCGAAAAAACCGGAACCCTTGCCAAAGGAGGCCATAGCCGAGGAACAAACGGCAGCACCACCAACGCCTCCTATCGTCGATACGGTTTTACCTCCGATTGCCTTGCACGATAAAGAAGCCAAACAATACTCCCGGTTGTTTTTTGGTACCTACAATTTTAACAAGAAGGGCGAAGTTTTGTTTTACACCGACCCACAGAGCACAAGAAAGGTACCCCATAAAATCAGAGAATTGGTGGCGGACTATGCCCGTATGCGGAACGAGCTCGTACTGCTCAACCTCAATATCGAAAAAAGGGAACTTCCAGAGCAAGAAGTTGCCAGACGCTTCCAGGACTTGGACTACCAATTGGACACCTTCCATTTTAAGTGGGGATTCCTAAAGGGGCATCTCATATTTCTGAAGGACGACCATTATTTCGAGCAGGTCCGCCAACAGTTTGAGAAAAAGGAGGATGGAAAGGGTTATGGCAAAAATCCGTCGTTCACCCTGGAACGATTTCTAAAGGCTCCCCGCGCCAAAACCAAACCCGATGAAACCGCTTCTGCTGAAATTGGCACAGATACATCCGACTCAAAGGAACCCAGATTCGAGAATCCCGAACAAATGGCGCGCTACCAATTTGACCATAACGGACAGATCGATATAGCAGCCATCACAAGAGCCTTTAAGACCAACGAAAAGGAACTGTTGCTGAACGGGCTGGAAACCCGCTCCCTTTTTCTAGAGCCCGATAGGGAATCCGAAACGGGCTATGCAGTGGTGCCCTATTTCCTATTTTCGAGTGGCTATATCCAGGATAAGATCGAGTATGTCGGGAACCATCCTCCACCATTTGAAATCGAAACGGAAAAAATGGAACGGGCATTGACGGAACTGCTTCCCGCAAAGTTGGACCTGAACGATATCGAGTTCAATTTCGAAAGCCATTTTATTCCTATTTCCGCAAAGGAGTCCTTTTTGGAGGAACTCATAGGCGAGAAGGTACAGATCAATATGGCGCAGTTCAACTCCACCTTGACCTTGATGTTCCCAAGGGACTTTAACCAAGAGGCCCACGAACGATTCAGTGTGGTGCTCCGCCATGAGGTCAAGGCGAACTATAAACGGATATTGCAACATTTTGCGGAAAATAGGTATCCGGTCATTTTCACTTCGTACAAGGACCGATCGGGAAAGACCATCAGGAAACTGGACAAGGATGCCACCTTGATGGCCCAAAACCTTTACGAGGAACTGCAGCTCCATTTCAAATCCTTTATCGAGGGGCGGCAAGAGTTGAAGGCCACCATTGAGAACAACTATTATCAGGCCTTTTTGGCCGATGTCAATATCACCGTGCCCAAGGGATGGCTCACCTTTCCCGATACCTTGGTCTACCCGCCCTATCAACACCAGATCGATTCCACCCTCTTCGGGCTTACCAAAGGGAGTGCCCTGAACGATCATCAGGTCGGCAAGGGCAAGACCCTCTCCATGGCGATGCTGGCCCATAAACTGAAACAACATGGGAAGAGCAAAAGAACTTTGCTATTGACCTTAAAAAGCGTAGCCCCCCAGATCGAGGCCGAGATCAGGGCCAATTTTCCCCAACTGAACATCCTCCGATTAAGTTCGAAGAACATGGCCAAGGGCAAAAGGGCCAAGACCTTGAAAACGATTAAAAACCACAGGGCCATTGACCTGATCATCGCCGAGCACGGCCATTTAAAGCAGATTCCCAAATCAAGACATTTCGTCCTGCATATCCTCGGGGAAAAAATCGATATGATCGAACAGGACTTACAAACGGCAAGGGAATACGGAAATATCAAGGAATCCAAGAAACTGATTAAGGGCCTTATCAAAAGAAAGGAACATTTGGAGGATAAGTTGCAGGCGACCTTAAAAAAATTGGAGGAACGGTCCGGGGAATCGGAGACAACACTGACCGATCTGGGCATCGAGGCCCTGATGATCGACGAGGCCCATTATTTCAAGAACATCGGCTTCACGACCCGGCACCAGAACGTATCCGGCCTCAACAACCATTCGGACAGTCAAAGGAACCTGGACCTCGAAATCAGCATAAAATCCATCCACCACAGGATGGGTCCCGACAAAAACATCTTTTTTTATAGCGGCACCCCTCTAAAAAACTCGGTTACCGAACTGTATGCCTACCAGCGCTATCTTACCCCTGCGGCACTGAAGCGCAAGAACATCTTCAATTTCGATGCCTGGGCCTCGATTTTCCTGAAGCAGAGCGTAAGCATCGAACCGAACATTTTCGGGGATCCGAGGATGCATGCGCGATTTCGATACTATACCAATCTGCCCGAATTGAGCAAGATGTACAACTCCTTTACCCATATCTGTAGGGACAAACATTTCAAGACCCATGACCTTGAAGTGGACAGGGAATTTATCATTTTAGAGTCGACACCGGCCTATGAAGAACTCAAACAGGCCTCGCTCAGGTTTACAAAGGATCGCAACCAAAATGCCCTGTTCAAGGTTCCCATTTACAACGCAGACCAAATGAAGTCCGCACACATAACGGCACTTAATATCAACCGGTCCCTTTTGATCGACCCTTTGGCAAAGGACAATCTCGCCATCGATTTTTCGGAACTCGACCAGTTCAAACTCCAGCGTCTATGCCGGGATGTCGCCGGGCTTTATAAAAAAACAGCGGAGCACAAAGGGGTGTGCTTGGTGTTCTCCGACCTGAACGTTTGGAAACCTGGACAATACAACTCCTATGAAACGGTCCGCGAAATCCTTCGGGAAGACTATGGCATTCCAGCCCATGAAATTGCCTTGGCCCAAGAGGAAAAGGCGAAGAACAAAACGGATTTCATGCAAGAAAAGATACGAAATGGAGAGATTAGGGTGGCACTCGGTAGTACACAGGTATTGGGTACGGGCACGAATATCCAAAAACGGGTCGTAGGCATCTTCCATATGGACATTCCCTATTCCCCAGATGCCTTCGACCAACGTGCCGGACGGGGCCTGCGCAAGGGAAATGAAGTGGCCCAAATCTATGGCAATACGGTGGTGGAGCGATTTTACGGCATCAAGGATTCCACGGACATCTTTTCCTATTCGTTGAATACCCATAAAGAAAGATTTCGGGAACAGATCAGGGAGGCCGATCCGAACAAGCGCATTTATGACGACCTCGTTCCCGATGACAAGAGCCTGTCCTATGAACAGATGCAGGCCGCGTTGATTGGGGATATGGACCAGTTTCAACTCGTCAAGCTTTCGGATGACCTAAAGTTTCTACAATCGCAAAAGCGGTTGCACGAGCTCAACAAGGCCAATTCCTTCAAAGCCATCGAGCGCATCGAAAAGGAAAACAAACATATTGTTTCCCAAGTGGCCGATTTGGAGAGGGCGCAAAATACGATCAGCCAGCTGAACCTGCCCATGGATGAAATCGAACCCGAGGACATGGGCCAGTTGCAAAGAAGTTTGCTAGGTCTCGTTTCGGGTTCCGAACTCGAATCGAGTGTCCATAACATAAGGGAACCCAAAACATTTTTCAAAGGATTGGGCCTGGCGATGGTCGAACGGTCGAATTTGAACCTGAACATACAAAAGCACAAGCAAGTTGCCCGCTTGCAAACCCTGAACGCCAATTTGGTCTTTCAAGCGGAATATGTTCCCTCAAACAACAATTATCTCTATTGCTATCGGCTGGAGTTCAGGAATTTCCATATCGTTGGCAGAAAACAGCAGCGGTTCGACCCGGAAAAAGTCGCCCTTCAACTTTTCAAACTATGTCAAAAGATACAGCGGGAAATCAGATCCAAAAAATTCGATCTGGACTATAACCTACGTTCGATGGAAACCCATAGAAAGAAAACGGCCATTGGCTTCCCTCGGGAAAAGACGGCCAAAATGCAGGTATTAAGACAGGATATCAAAGACCTCAAACGAAAAAGGGCGGTGAAGGTCTGATCCTGCGCAAAACCTAATATTGCAAATCCAATATCTCGCCGACAATAAATGAGCGGCTATTTTAGAAGTTGCAACTAGCGACTATATTAGAGTACTGAGGTTGAAGTTGAACCGAAATTAATCTGAATTGGGTTGGTTGGTGGTAAGACCAACACTTTTTTCTATTTTCCTTTCAGTGTAATTTTTTTCAGCATATCAATTCAGTTTCGTTTCGTCCGTTGGCATTAGATATAATATTTAAATGCTAAAGGCGGTGTTTTTATGTCAGTACTCGCAGTAAGTATTTCTCCAATCTTGTCCGCAAATCTTAACGTTACAGGTTCACCATCTGCAAAAATGCAGGCATTATAATTCAATTTAGTTAAAGATAAAATATCCTTTAAAACTTGTTTTATATCTGCTTCTCCTTTATTTATTTCTATAAATAAAGGATTAGGAACCTCCATTGATAATGCAGTTTGTATTTTAGGAACATAGCCCACAGTCCATAGAAAGGCACTTCTCTCGTTAACTACATATGCATTTCCTCTTAAAATTGTATAATCTCCCTCAGTTTTGTATAATTTGAGTGGTTTTGTTTTTGAAATGGTTACTCCGACAAGATTAGTTTCTTTTGGTGTCACTTCTAAAAATGCATCCCATTCTTGATGATTAAACCTTGTTTTTGCGTGAATGAATACCTCTTTAGGATATTCTCCAATCTGTTCTTTATAGGATTGTAAGGATTGACTTAACAGAGCCTTCGCTTCTTTAGGTTCTAAATGATACTGTCCATTTTTAGGATTGTACCAAGGTCCAACTTCTCCTTTAAAAACCGTACCATCTCCATTATCTAAAAACATTTGAGCTGCACAACAAGCATTTCTTGGGTTTTTACTTTTTTCAACTTTTTTATAAACTAAACCAAGATAGCATACTCCATTTCGGACATCAGATAATTTCCAAGGTTTACCTCCAGCTTTGTAAAACGCAGCTGTTGAAATTGTCCAAGCCAAATGCCCTTCAATTTTAGAAAAATCTCTAATTGGCAGACCAAATGCATTTTTGAAATCGCGCCAAGCCAACGTACTTTCTCTAAAAATTTGTGTTGGTATGGTGTGTTTTAATAATCTTGCCTTAAATTGGTCGTGAAACTGTGCGTCATAATTATAAGTTTCAGCCTCTTTTTCTTGTTCTTTTAATTCTATGTTGATATCTGGGAATAGTGATGGTTCATACCTGAAAGATTTTGCTTTTGATTTAGACATTAGTGCCTTAGTCTGAACCATTTCTTTGGGAAGTACTGAATTTGGTCTGCAATATTTATAAATTTCATCTGGAACAATGACGAACCATACATCGACATTTTCATCTTCATTTTTATTAGCAGAAATGATCTTGTCTATAAAAAGGGAAACTAAGTCGTAAGTTCGCTTATGCGTACTGCTATTGTAAAGAAATTTACCAATATCTTCATTTGTAACTTCTTTAAATGTGATTCCTGTGGATTCCCATTTACAATCGAAAACAGCTTCAAAACCGGGAAACATCGGTCTAGTAATACTGTTACTATTATAGATTGGTTTTTGTATGTGGTCTAAATAATCTCTAAATATTTTCAGTCCTTGTTTAGTACCAATAACGCCACTCTTAATGCCATAAAGATTATTTAATGGACCAAATAAGGCAAGTCCATCTCTGGCGTCAGTACATTTTTGACCGTGTGCAAATAGTATTTTTGGTTCTTCGATGTATATAAGTTCTTTCATTCAGCTTCTAAATTTTCAATCAACTCTTCCAGCTCCTCGATATCTTCGCCTTGGTTAAAGCCCGATAATTCAGCTTCTTCTTCAAGAGTATTTTTTTCAGGAATATTATAGCTTACGTTACCTTTAAATTTTACTGGTTCATTGGATACAAAAACTTTCTCTTCACTACCCATTTCTAAATAAAAGGAAGTGTCATCGTCGGATAAATATTTAATAAATGCCAATAGTTTGGTTCTCCAAGTATTATTCCACCAGTTTTTACCTTGTCTTCTTCTTGATGAATGTTGAACGCTTGAAGAGTCAATCAATTTTTTTCCGTCTGCCGTAAAAAATATGTGTGATGAAATCATTAATACAGGAAAGGGATAAAGTTTTGAAGCTCCAGAAATTGCGAAATGCCAATTTTTATCTTTTTGCTTTCCGACTAACATGGTTTTCTCAAATTTGTCTTTTTCTAACTTACCTTTTTCGAGCCAATATGCGGTTTTATTAGACATTTCATATTCTTGAACTTCTTTATCTTTCATCCTTAATTCAAATGCTTTATTAAGAAGTTGTACTATTAGCCTTTTACATTCTGCATTTCTAATAAAATTAGAATCATAACTTCCTGATAAAATTTCCTCTGTTGGTATCCTAATTGTTTTGCTCTTATGATATGTTTCTGTTTTAGGTAAATGATATGTAAAGTCGTAGGCCCAAGCGAACGTACAGAGATAATTTTTGTAACGAACAGCAGGAAACGTCAGTTCTCTTACGTCAAATCTTTTAGGAAGCATCCAATTGTATTCGTGAAATCTTAACTCTTCAGGAAAGGACAATATCGAAAGCCAATTTGAGTCATAAATTTCTTCTTTTTCAATTACACTTTTATCGTGCAGAAAAATTTGTTGATAAAGTAAATTACTTTTTGAAGCGTCAGCAACTTCTTTTGGAACTTTTTGTTTTTCGAACGCTTCTAATATATCTTTCAAACCTCTTGCCCAAGACATTTTAAAATCGATAGCGTTAAGCCTAACAATATCAATATTAATATCATCGTAAGATAGTTGTTCATCAATTGCTAATGGAATAATGAACTTATCATCTTTCAGTTGCTTTTTTACTTTTGCTGCAACTGCTAATTCTTTAAGAACACCTTCGCGTTGATTTGAATAAGATGATGAAACAAGTAAAAATTTACAGGTATCTTCTCTTATAACTTTTTCGATATTGCTCCAGAAATCAACCCCTTTATCTAAAAAAAGAATGTCACACCAAACTTCGTATCCTAATCCAATTAGTTTTAACGCTAACCATCTAGTAAAATCATTGTCATCGGGTGTTGCGTGACTTATAAATATTTTATTTCTCATTCGCTAAATTGTCGTTTGCAGTAACTTCTTGGTTTACTATTAGTTAAAACTTTAAACTTTTTTGTTTTAAGTTAGCTTGACGTAAATAATTAACTTTTTTTTCTGCTACTTGAAGAACATCAAGTGAGCAACTACTTTCGTAAATTTTTTTTGCAATCACTTGACTAAGAAATTCAATCCTTAATTCATCTAAGTTTAAATTAAATACAGAGGCTAAAAGGTTTAATCGTTTTTCATCAAAATCCCTTTTTCCATTCTCTATTTTACTCAAATTTGCTGAATCTAATTCGAGTTTTGCACCTAACTGAGTTAACGTAAATCCCTTATCGGTTCTTAGTTGTCTGATGTATTCTCCAAAATGTTTCTTCATTTGACTTGAATATTTTGACTTGTCAGTTGATGACAAAATTAGTGAAGTATATTGATTAGTTAAAAAACCTTTCTTGATTGTTTGAAAATACCATAAGTAAGGAAAGAAGCAGTTCTTTTGTTTTTTAGCGTTGGATTGTGTCTGTCGGCAAAAAAACGAATGTGCTGCCTATGCTTTAAGTCATTGAATCTAGAAGCACGATTTACACAATATGTAGAAAAGTTTCGGCTATGCGCAGTGCGGAATCTCAAGACTCTTTCCTTTCCGTTCAGCACTTAGTTTATTAAATGTTCTCGGTTTCATGTTAGCAGTTCCGCCAGCATTACGCATGGCCATCGATGTCCCTCGTACTTTTATTTCGTTTCTTCAATTTCTTCCTCGTACATAAAATCCAAGAAAAGCAGTTCCGCCATTGACCTTTCGTCCTCAAATTTTAAGTCCCATCTCTTTTCCATAAATTCTAATAGCTTTATGCTTCTTTCCAAAATTGTGTCTGCGTTCCAATCAGGATAATTTGAAACTTCTATCTCTGAATGTGAACCGTCTGAATAACCTTGTCTGATTTTGTCTTTTCTATCATTGTATTTTGGGTTTTTCTTGTTAACAAAACAGTCATTTTGCAAGCTAGAATTGATGCTTTGAGACAAGGGGAGAAGATTTCCTAATGTGCCTTGAAAATAATGTCGTTCTTGTTTTTTGTATTCTCTAAAACTTTCTTTCCAACACTTCTTGTCAGGAGTTTGAGGGTAAATGTGCTCGATTGATATTTTATCCTTTTCTCCTTTTACAAACAGTTTCCAATCTATCTTTTGGCTACCTCTTTGTCGTACTTTTTCCATTTCATACTCATAGAGGAAATATCTTAAGCCGTTCCAATTGTAGAAACCACCGCCACTTTTAAACTTCTTCTCAATGAATTTTTGAAAGTATGTATAGTCAAAATAGGTTTCTTCTGATTCTTGGGGCGTGTAGAAACAGTAGTTCATTCGTTCATTCAATCTTTCAATTATCGTATCAATCGAGAGTTCATTATTCCTTAATTGTCTTGCTGCTCGATAGAATTCACTATTTCTATAAGTTGAAAAAGCTCTACTGAGTCGGAAGGTTACGAATATGAAACGTTCAATTGCTTGAAAAAGTCCAACTCTATCAACAGTTTCCATCTTTGACAAGTAAGAAACTGTGACTAATGGACGAAAATAAATGATTCCAATACGATTCAAACGGTCAATCCAAAGTCGTTCTATCTCTGGTAGGTCAGGATTATTTACTGGATGATTTGTGTTGTACCAATGAACTGCTGCGGATTTAAGACTATTTACATAGTCCTCAATTTCTTTCGGTGTAAGTTTAGAGCGAAGAACGGTTTTTTCTTCTCCATTTCCGTTTGTTTCAACTTCTTCTTGGTCAGTTTCTTCATTCTCTTTGATTTCCTCAAATTCTTGTATGGAACTTACTTTTACTTCTGTTTTTGCGTAGATATTTTGAGGAGTAAATTTTTGTTCAAGAAGAAAACGAATGTAATCGTCTCCTTTTTCCCTTGAGTATTGGAAATACATGATCCAATGAGCTACAAGAAAATCGTCATCATTTAAGGGATATTTCTTATTTCTGCCTAACTGATAATATACCTCTTTCCAAGCGTCATTGATTTTTTCTCTAAGTGAAGTTCGTTCGTCTGGTTTCAGTTCATCCTCTTCATATAGTGTTGTGAGGTATATTAGTCTGTTTTTTAGTAGTTCTAGGTTGGAAAGCTTTTTCCCTCGATTGTTCATTGTTTCAAAAGCGACAAAAACATCAAAGTCATCACTAATTTCATAGACGTTAAACATTAGGTTTTGCGTCAGCTTTTTAAAGAGTGATTCAATTTCGGACAGACCATACTCATTATAGAATTCGGCCAGATTCTCTTTGAAAAACTTCTTAGAATTTTCAAGGTTTAGTGTGTAAAAGGTTTCCTGAATACTTCCGCTGTTACGTTCAAGAAAAATCCTATGCTTTAGGAATTTGAAACTTGGATTGTCTGTTTCGTATCCAAATTTGTATGTCTTGATAATAAATTGTGGTGGTTTCTCAATTACAAGGTATGATTCTTTGATAGCTTTCAAGCTGAAAGAACCTAAATAAATATCATCTTCCTTATTCTCTGAATTTGAAGGTAGTTCTTTCAGCAATTCAGAAATAACTTGAATAAAAATCACAAAGGTTGTCAGCCTTTGTTGTCCATCAACGATGTGAAATGGTTTATAGCCTCTATCTTCAATCAGCCATTTTTCGTCATTCCAAGAAGACCAAGTTTGTCTATTCAATTTTTTCAAAGATAGAAGTCCTGTATAGTGAAATCTGTCATGTGGCAGGTTTACCACATCTTCCCAAAAGTCTTTTAATTGTCTTGTAGTCCAAGCGTATCCACGTTGGTAGTCCGGGATTTTGAAAATCCTGTTTTTAAATATGTTCTGTAATGATTCTAATTCTTGCATTTAGTTTCTTTTGTATGAGGCACAACAAGAATATATCATCAATCATTGAATATAAACGCAGTATACCTACAATAAAAGTATTGAATTAATGCGATAATTCTCCCAGACATAAAAACCAATTAATTGAGTTGAAGAAGATAACAGTAAGTGTTCCAGAAAACGGCGAATTTTACGGGACTGTTTAAACGTAATGCTATTGCTTCTGTCAAGGTGTCCCAACCCTGGTCTTTTTTAGTATTCTCGTTAATTGACCTTTTATAGGACATTTTAATAGATAAATACATTATCACTTCCTCGATCTCCAGAAAGCTATCGCCAATTATTTCCATAAAAATTTAATAGGCGCTCAAAGCTCATCCAGATAAGTACAACTACACCGCCCAACTCCAATAGGCAGACACCGGTTTCAACGCCCCTTCGGGGCGTATTCTGTGGTTAGGGGAAGGAGAAGCTGATTGTGGTTTAAACCCTTAATATTCAATGTTTTAAAGGTTCTTGGGGGTATCTTGTAACAACAATTAAAAGCAATACCTATGGAAACATTCTTTAAATCTTTGGGCAGGACGGGCATCGGGCAATTCTCCATATCGGTCTCCTTTCACGGTACGAACTGTGCGGTCTCCCTGCTCCCAAAGGCATCGGAGGGCGACAACGCCCTGAAAGCGATAAGGCCCTTCACGCTCAAGGGCAGTATCGAGGAAATCGATACCGTCTTTTTGGATCGGTTGGGGAAACCCATGCAGGAAACAAAAGTCCTGTTCGACAATGCCAACGGCTATCTCAGCAACCTGAAAAAGGCCGAAGAAAAGACCAAAATGGCGAACGACCGCAAGGAGAAAAAGAAAAAGGCCCTGTCCGACCTAAAGGAACTGGTCAAGGGCAAGAAATTTAACCCTATGGTCGAACACGAGAAGGCCGTGGATCTGGCCAACAAAGTACTGGAACTCGATGAAAACGAGGCTTTGGCAAAAAAAACCATCGAGGATATGAAAGCCTATCAACAACCCACCTTTTTTTAACCCACAAGCATTATGGAAGTATTAGGATTGGAACGAAAATTTATGCTAAAGAACGTTTCGGGTGAATCCGTCTTGGACGACATCGACCCGAACTGGACACCGGATCAAATCAAAGACCACTATGCCTCGGTGTATCCCGAACTGACCAACGCCAAGATCGTGGACAATGGCATTGTCGAGGGTCGTCATGAAATTATGTTCAAGACCATAGCGGGAACCAAAGGATAGCGATGAATGAAAAAGAAGCACATACCATCAAAAGAGGAACTGTCACACTTCCACAAGGCCTTGTTCGGCATTCTGGATTCGCGGACGAAGCCGTCATCGGGAACACGAAGACCCAAACACATCCAACAAGGGGATTGTTTTTTTCTGACCTGACCATACCGATCTTGCCCCGATTCGAGGTATTCGCCGATGGGGACGAAAATCGATGGGACACGCTAGGCACACTAACGAAAAATGCGTTGGACACGCTTTCGGGCAAAGAAATCGCATTGATGAACGGTAGCCCTGAAATGCGGTTCTTCGAACAATTGCAACGATTGCACAGGGAAATTCCGGATGCTATGGTAAAGGAGGTATGTACACAAGAGGGAAATAATGGCATCCTTGTCATGAAACCCGTTTTTGAGGCGCACCATATTTGGGCGATTCCAATGGCCCCGATATTTTCGCTGCGAATCCGCAGTCCAAAATTGTTCGCTAGCCTGCTGTCCTTTGTGCATTCATTGCCCTTTGACAATGTATTCAAACGGATGGGCTACCTCTTGGAATGTTTGCTCGAATGGTCATTCGAGGTCTCGGAATCCGAATCCGACCCCAAGACAGACTGCTGTGCCGAGGAGCCATGCGTTCTGTGCTTTATCGAGGCACATGCTTCCGATTATGCAGAGTACGAGGATTTCGATTGGCTGGCCTGTATGCGTGGCTACCGTCCAAAGAACACCTTGTTCAAAATGATGCGGGATTTGCTGTTGGAAGCCCCTGCCATTGAATTCAATGCCTTTGCCAACCTTTGTTTCTTGGAAGACGATATGGATATGGAAGTTGACGACCTGATCGTCTTTTTGGATAGTGAGGATTCCCAACTGGAAAACGGCTATATCAACTTTGTAAACGAGATTGCGCAGTATGGCTACTCCCATGCCATCTACGATACCTCCCTTACCATTGGTAAAGAGACCAAGGCCTTTTTTATGCGGGAGGAAGGGCAGGTAAATGCCGTTTTCAATTTTATGGACCGTTTGAACGAACTCTTAAAAAAACTCTGATGGAAGAAAACACCCTACACGACCCGAAATTTCATTTTGAACCCAAAATAGCCATCATAGGCTATGAGGCCATAAACGGGTATTACGGACGAGACGAATGTTACTTTTCAAGGCATACCGTTCGAAACGGGAAATTGGGGGCAGGGTCTCCGCTTACCATGGATATGGTAAGGGACATGCTCAAATTGGTCGATGTGGACCAAAGTGAGTTTTCCTTTAAGGGTCGGTTGCCCAAACAATTGCTCTATTTTAGGGACAAGGGGACATTGCAATTGGTCTGGTATTGTGACCGACCCGTGGAAAGGCTACTTTTTAAAGAGCAATTGGACATACCTACGGGAACATACCCCATACCCAAATTGGTATTTTCCCTTTCGGGGGAATCGCTGTCCGTTTTCGCGATAACACGAAAAAAGCCGATCCATGACGATACGGAACTCTACCATGCCCCTTTTATGAATGTATACGCCTCTGGAAAGGTGTGCATGGGCGATGCGACATTGCACTATCGCCATTTGGACTTTTATGAGGACATCATGGCCTTTGTGGAAAAGCAATTTTTCCTGTCCGTGTTTACCCATACGAACCACGACCATCTGCTGAACGGAAACTACACTGAGTTGATGCTCCAGATGCACGAGACAATGCATTTCGAGGAAGCCCTTTTACTCCCGAACCACCAACTTTTACAGCATGTCTATGAAAACTGATTACCACTACGCCCCGAATTATTTTTTCGCTCCCACCCATCCCATAACCATTGCGTTGGTCGGGGCAGGGGGCAATGGTTCCCTCGTGTTGGCACGTTTGGCAAGGCTCGACCATGCCTTGGTGCAGTTGGGGCATCCAGGCATCTATGTGACCGTTTTCGACGGGGATATGGTACAGCCTTCGAACGTGGGCCGACAATTGTACGCCCCACAGGATGTTGGGGGCAACAAGGCCATTTGTGCCGTAACCAAGGTCAACCATACCTTCGGACTGCAATGGGATGCCGTTCCCGAACGGATAGGTGCGGACGATAAAAGATTGCACGCCAATTTGATCATTAGCTGTGTGGACGGTGCCGATTTTAGGTTGGAACTGGCAAAGGTGTTGGAACACCCACACTCAAGTTCCTATCCCTATGAGAACCAACATTATTGGTTGGATTTGGGCAACGGGAAATACTTTGGTCAGTATGTCCTCGGAAATCTGCAACACAATGATCGGCCTTCGAATAGGGAGGTGCAAAACCAAAAGTTAGATCATATAGTTGATTTGTTCCCCGACCTATCAAAAATGGAGGATGAGGTGGAACAGGGTAAAGGGTGTAGCTATGCGGACAAGTTGCAGGAACAATCGCTGTTCATCAATGATGCCCTGTCGTCAATGGCCGTCCATTGCCTCTACGAACTTTTAGTGAACAAAAAAATCAAATATCACGGGGCATTCGTAAACCTTGAAACAGGCAGGACGAATCCGCTCCCCATAAAATCCAATGTGCATGCTATCGCTTGAAATTCTATACGAAAAGCTTCCCTTTTTGGGATTCATCATTTTTATGTGGATCATTCTACAGGGAATGCTCAGGCTCAAACGTTTTTTGGGAATACCGTTACTGCTATTTCTTTTCATCATGGTCGGCATTCCATTTATCAAGGACTTGATATGGCTTTTCGGGGCAATGGAACTATCGGTCTGGGGATATTATATCGCTAAAAGATGGCCGAGGTCGTACTCCTGACCATATCATTGGACTGATCGATCTTATTTGTCCGTCTTTTTCTCTCCCTCCCCATGGTTTCTGCGGGAGTTGAAAACCCTCCACCTTCAAGCCTGACCAAGCGAGCACGCTGCGCTGGCTCGCATTCGGTCGTCTTTCCGGCTACTGATTTTCAAACCCCTCGAAACGGGACGCAAACGTATGGAAGCCCCTATCGGGGTCCCATACCTTTGCGGAACGTGTTTTGTAGTTCCATAGTGTACGAGAACTTTGTTCGGTGTGTGTACCGTTGATTCCCGTATTTAAGATATTTTACCGTTTTTTACGCAAACAAATTTGAAGGCAACTATTGTAGGAATAGATTAATAGCCAAAGGTATTCTGTAACAAAAATTTACTAAATTTGTTACAGATAAGATGAATGTGTTATGCAGAGTGTTGAGTCCAAAATAAAAAAATCCATTTCCAAAAAGGAGCGGGGAGAATTAGTGTTCCCCGATGATTTTCGGGGATTGGGTTCCCCTGAAGCCATACGGCTAGCTCTCCACAGGATTGAAAAAGAAGGTTATATAAAAAGAGTGGCCCAAGGAATCTATATACGCCCCAAGACAAGTAAATATGCGGGAGAGGTATTGCCAACGGCAGAGGAAATTGCTAGGGCAATAGCCAAAAGGGACAAGATCAGGTTGGTGCCTACCGGAGTGTATGCCTTAAGTGCATTGGGGCTTAGCACACAGGTACCCATGAAACTTGTCTTTCTTACCGATGGAGCTCCCCGGGAAATAAAATTGGGGAAGCGAAGCATAAAACTAAAGAAGACCACCCCCAAGAATTTATCGGCCAAGGGCGAGATAAGCAGACTGGTCATACAGGCCCTTCGCGAGATCGGAAAGGAACAATTAACGGACGAGGAAGAAGCAAAGATTATTGCCCTATTGAAAAAAGAAGACCAAAAAGACCTGCTTCACGATATAGCATTGGCTCCGGCATGGATACGGAAAATTATGGAAAAGAGCTTGGACAATGGATAAAATGACATTCTACGATATACCCAAAGAAGATCGGCTTGCCATCTTTAAAAATGTAGAAAACAAAACGGGTATCCCCGATTTTGCTGCTGAAAAGGACTGGTGGGTCGTCCGTACATTGGGAATAATATTTGAAATGGGGATAGCGGAACATTTGGTATTTAAAGGCGGGACGTCGCTAAGCAAGGCTTGGAAACTGATAGATCGATTTAGCGAAGATATCGACCTTGCCGCTGACCGTGGATTTTTTGGATATTCTGGGGAACTATCAAAAAAAGAATTGACCAAGCTCCGAAAAGAAACCAGCTCCTATATTTCAGGGAAATTTTATCCAGAGTTGCAGCAGCGATTCAAGAGCAATGGATTTAAGGATGTGGGTTTCAATATCATTCAGGCCGAATCAAGTGACCAAGACCCCCGTATCATAGAAATCTACTATCCCTATCTTACCAAATCCCCCGGATACATCCAACCAAGAGTACAGGTCGAGATTGGCTGTCGCTCCTTAAGGGAACCTTTTCGATTAAAACCGATAAACTCCTTTGTTGACGAAGAATATCCCGATGCCGAATTTGTCGAGTCTCCAGTAAATGTCCCATCCGTAACCCCTGAAAGGACTTTTTTGGAAAAACTTTTCCTATTGCATGAGGAATTCCAACGTCCCAAGGAAAAGATAAGGGTAGATAGGTTAAGCCGTCATTTGTACGATATTTTCCAATTATCGAAAACGGAATTTGCGGTCAATGCCATCCACGACAAAGGTTTATATGAAACCATTGTAAATCATAGATATGTATTCACAAAACTTGGTGGGGTCGATTATAATCTGCATCGACCTCAGGATATACGGCCCATCCCACCCCCTGAGTATGAGGACGATTGGAAGGCAGATTATAAAACCATGCAAGAGCAAATGATTTATGGGGATTCCCCAGCCTATGAAAATTTGGTCAAAGGAATCCAAGGATTTTTAGAAAAGATGAACGCTTTGAATTGGAGAATGGGAGTGGAATTTCCCTTGCCTAAAAGTTGAGAACAATCTATATTGATTAAATTTATACCATGTCGGAAACCCTATATAAAGTACTGGATTTCAGTCGGCCGATAGACCGACAGTCTTTCGTTGAGGTCATCAGTGAACTGGATGGTCTTTCCCCTTCCCACAAAAAGACCACGCTTTCGGACGAGCAACTGAAAACCCTCATCACGGCCATCTTTACGTATGGGCTTCATTATGACGAGGTATCCGAAGGGCAACGGGAACTGCTGTTAAAGGCAATTCTGGAAGGCAAACAACCACTGTTCGACCTATCCCAAACCTTTGTAAGACATCTGATGAACAATCTGGATAGTCCTGCGATGTTACAGTTGGAAGCACTCCAAAATATCGAATGTGATTTGAAACGGCCATTGTCCAATGAACCGCTAGCGGATTTTGTAGAAATGGAACTATTGGACCAAGCTACGTCATACCGAAAATGGGAATATGGCCGATTCTCCATAGCTTATTTAACAGCGCGTTTTTCGACGCAGGCCCAATGGAAAAAAGTGGAGAAAACCGTGAAAGAAAAGAAACCACGCCCCGAAGCTTATCTCAAAAATTTTGATAAGGAACTGGAAAATGCACGCTATAGTCTCGATGCCCACGAACAAGTACTGCTACATCTTGTCGTAAAGGCAAAGCTCTGGCCTGGGAAGACTACAATGGCCGATTATTTGTTGGCGGGTTCTATAGTGCAACAACACCTGCTCGGCCTCTCCCTTCGGTCCGAAAAACTTGCCAAGGTCTTGGTAAATGCTATAGAGCGAACTCCAAACATAAACAAACGCAGGGGCGGACCTAAATTATGATTCCGTCGGAAAAACTGCTCAGCTATCTGGAAGATTTGGCCAAGAAGGAACATCCCGAGGTCAACGGCAAGGAATATTCCCGGTCACAGGTTTTATTGGCCGAGCGTTTGGTACGTGATGTACAAAATGCAATCGGCATCGCTTCTCAAAAACCGAAACTTTCGCGTAGACGGGCCTTTATCGTCATCTTGGAAGAGCTTTATTACAATGTACCCAAATACCCCGAAGAGCTTACCCTTCAGGGTATCCACCGAAGGGCTTCCCAACGGTTCGAGTATATGAACAGGGACATAAAATCCTTTACCACACCCATGGAGGTGCATCCCAAAGACCCCTGTACTTTTTATGAGGACAACGCCCATGGCAAAGCTCGCTATAGATCTGCATTAAAGCATCTCGTATTGGAATCCCATAGATATTTTGAGGTTCCTGAAGCCGAGGCTTCTCTCAAAACCCTTTTCGAGGACGTAAAACTTTGTTGAATCCATTTACCGTACAACACTCGGTGTACGACAAAGTCCTTACTGAATTGCGATATGTTTTAGGTTTGGCCTAAGTTAATCGGAGGTCACGTAGCAAGCCATGTTTTTGCAAGCAAAAACCGCTCACTTCGTTCGCGAGGCTTGTCGGGGATCCTCCCCAAACCCCTGGATTATGGCACGGCCAAAAAAGGATATTGAATCATTGAAAGCGATACGGGTCAATGTACGCATGACGGTCAATGAATACCTTATAGTTTCTAGAAATGCGGCCACGTTGGGCATGGGCATACCGGACTACATCCGTAAAAAGGTAACGGGCAGACCGCTACCAAGAACCAAGGTGACACCGGAGGACAGACGATTGTTCGTCGAGTTGAGCCGGATCGGCAACAACATCAACCAACTGACCAAAAACGCACATTTGCGTATGCATTCCCCTAAAGACTTGTATCGTCGCTTGGGAGAGTTGCGGCACCTCTTGCATGAATTAAAGTCGAATATCACCAACAAATGATTGCAAAACAGATAAAGGGCAAGGATTTTTATGGACTGTTGGCCTACAACCAACAAAAGGTGGAACTGGGCCAGGCCACTGTGCTGGATGCGAATATAGAATTGGGCAGCCCGGTCGATATGACCAAGGAGTTCAATTTAATTCGGCAGTTACGCCCGAGACTTGGCAAAGCGGTCTATCATGTGTCCCTGAACCTGCCGCCGGGCGATAAGATGCGTGATAGTGAATTCGTTTCGATAGGATTGGATTATCTCAAGGGAATGGGGTTCGATGACAACCAATATATCATGTACCGCCATGACGACCAAAGCCATCAACACATCCATATCGTTGCCAATAGGGTAAAACTATCTGGAGCGCTGGTCAGCGATAGTAGGGACTACGAGCGCAGCGAACGCTTGGTACGCAAGCTGGAAAAGAAATTTGGTCTTTCAGAGCTACCGGACGCAAGCTTGGAAAGAGAGGCGGCACTAACTCAAAAAGAGATAGAAAAATCGCTCCGGACAGGCAAAGCACCGATTAAAAGCCTGCTTCAACATCATTTGAGGGAAGCGTTAAAACGTTCAGCTACTACAGAGGAATTCCTCTATGAATTGCTGTCAAGAAATATCCGGCCAAAATTCAATATCAGCAAGACCACGGGAAGGGTTTCCGGTATCTCCTTCAAATATGAAGAAGTGATTTATAAGGGCAGCAGCCTAGGCCGAAAATATTCATGGAACAACATCATAAAAAAGATCGATTATGAACAAATCAGAGACCGTGCAGTTATTCTCGAAAATAATCATCCAGAACAAGGAAATAAAGGAGTTGTTGCTCCGGATACAGGCCAATCAAGTAACACTATCGGAAAGGCAAAAGATGCTGAGGGAGGGACAGTCCAAATTGGTGGAAAACCAAAATACGATTTGGGAGGCACTCAAAAGGATGGCCTAGATGACGAACCTTTCACTCCGTTCAAAATGGAACTGGAAGATTTCGACCGCAGGAAGCGAAAGAAGAAAAGAAGGAGAACAGGGAAATAAAATAGGGTAGGGTATTATTGGAATTTAATGGGCAACCAGGTAAACATACAGCCACTTAATTTGACCGGAAAGGCATTTTGCGAAAAGCTTGGTGTATCCTATAATGGCCAAATAATGCAAGCTTTACGGGAACTGGGTCTAGTTAGCTTTTTTAAGGTTGGTAAAAAATATCTGTATGCTTATGAGGACATTGATTCGGTCAATCAAAAACTTCGCAGAGGGGAGATTTCGATTAAGGTTGACAATGGTTATTATATTACTTTGAACGAATAGAAGGAAAGGTAGAAAATGGCTTCACAAGATAACATTTTAAAAAAATTTACCTAGCTAAGATTTTGGGCTATATCTAAAAATGATTCGATAATATAATCAGTCTCTTTACAATAAGTGGATTTTGTAAAGAGTCAAATTTTTTTAATGTTACTTAATTGACTTTAAGGACAATTCAAGAATCATGATGAAAAGGCTTAATGTAAAGAGTTTGCAATCTTATCAATTATTATAGGTCATATTTCCTGCCTTTTATTAGGTATGTAAGTTTGAAAATCTAGATTTACATAGCATTTTTCTTCAATTACAAGTCCCCCTATTTAAAGTGCATTACTAGATTCTTAAAATTATCACTAACCCTTCAAATTATTCGGATTTTTTTTATCAGTATAATTAATATTGAAGCTTATATGAGCAGATTAGACTTAGGGGCTAAGCAAGAAAAAGTTCATAAAAATATTAATATGCGGGTGCGGAATTGGTAGACATGGTAGACTTAGGATTTATCCAAATAAAAGTTCTTAAAATATTGAAAAAGCGGGCGTGGTGGAATTGGTAGACACGCCAGACTTAGGATCTAGTGCTTCACGGCGTGGGAGTTCGAGTCTCCCCGCCCGCACTTAAAGCCGAAGATTTCTCTTCGGCTTTTTTATTTCAAAAGCTCACAGAAAATAGGCATGGGTATAACATAGGTACAACATTTCTGCATTCCTCATCTTATAACACGATTTAGTCTTAATTGATTTCAAATGCGAGCATTTTTAAGTTTTACAGCTTTGCTTAAATCTTTTAGCAAATATTTAGAAATAGATAATCCCAAAATTCATTTGCGTTTTTTGAAAGTGTGAAAATTTGTTAAAATTTTGATTGAAATTTATTACTTTTAAAAAATCAAATTTAAGTTTTCCCCCACTTATTTTTTTGATAATCTTAAGTCCACAGTTTTGTGAACCCTATGCCTATGTATAATACAAATGATTTCTATTGATGAAAATTAAATTTTTAAAGGCAAGTAATGGGGATGCTATCTATATCAATCTTTTAGATAAGAATGACCAACCAAGAAATATTCTTGTAGATGGCGGTCGTGAAGCTACTTACTTTGACAGGGTACGAAGAAATGGCCCTTTAAAAAGAGTAATAGATGACATTAAGTATAGGAAAGAAAATATTGATTTGCTCATTCTGTCCCATATAGATAACGACCATATTGAAGGATTTCTGAAATGGTTTGAGCAGGATAAAAAAGCACCTGATTTTATTAAAGAAGTATGGTTCAATTCTGGTGAAGCAATTGCAAGGTATTTGAAAAAACCAAAAAACGATGATTTAGATTTATTCCTTGCTGATGGGTCTAATGTCCTTACTGGTGTAGATGAAGGAATAGAATTTCAAAAGTATCTTGAAAAGCATAATCTTGACCGTGATGGCATCATTAAAGCTGGATTAGAATGGGAAGGTTTCGGTTTAAAAGTCAATATTCTTACACCTACGCATAAACAGTTAGAGAATTTACTTGAACATTATCAGGAAAAAACAGGTGATATAAAATATACCGCAGCAGGAAATGATTGGCACAAAAATCTAAGTGACATAATTTCTGAAGAAAAAAATCCATCTTTCCGATTTAGGCAAGACCGAAGTGAGAAAAACGGCAGTAGTATTACTCTATTAATTTCTTACAGAAATAAGAAGGTTTTACTGCTTGCAGATTCACATCCGAGCGAAGTATGTGCTGCTTTAAAAGATTTTGGCCATTCAAAAGAAAATGCCGTAAAGGTTGAGTTTATGCAAGTATCTCACCACGGCAGTAAAGCTAACAACAATAAAGAGTTGTTTGAGCTGGTAGATACCCAAAATTACATTATCAGTACTAATAGCTCAGGGCACGGCCACCCACATAAAAGTGTCATCGCAAGAATTGTATCTAAGAACCCAAAGGCAACCATCTATTCCAATTATGAGACAGTGGCCAATAATCTTCTCACTGAACAGGATAAAGCGGACTTCCCACAATTACAAGTCAAACTAATTTCAAAGTTTCAAATTTAAAATGAGCATCAATGATTTAAAAAAACATACTGTAAAGGTAGGTTCTGGAAGTGGGTGCGTGTTTCAGCCTATGGATGACGAATACACTTATATATTAACCGCAAAGCACCTTTTTCAAAATAAAAACGAAGAGACTGATGAATTAGAATATTTAAGTGATGGTGCAGAAATACCGTTAACTTTTTTGGATTTTGATGGCAATAAGTGGAATGTTCATTCGGAAACATTCACTATTTGCTTTGAAGAAAATTTCTTTCCTCATCAGAATTCTGATGCGGCAATTTTGAAAATAACATATCGTGCAGGTTTTGATAATATTCATATCAGAAAAAAGTGCCCACAAAACGAATTCTACCTAAGCGGATTTCCAGGAAGACTAAGTCACCAAGATACATTAGGTAATACCGTTGCAACATTTGCAGTTACAAGATTTAAACAATCTGGTGATTTTTTTGATGTTGCTGAGTTAAGTAACCATAATTTAACAAGAGATGAAATCCAAGGCTGTTCAGGTGGTGGTATTATGGCTGTTGATGGCAAATCAAATGTTTTTATAACAGGAATACAAAGTAGGATGGCCACTAATGTTGATTTATCTTTAGGTGAAATCGGATTTGTTCCTATAAGATACTATGAAGATATAGTTGAAATTTATAATGCTGCTGGAAAACTGGTAGAGTTGCTGCCGGTTTTTCTCAAATCATTTGTTTCACTTATTGGCGACACTTTTCAAATGGGCTCAGCACCAATACACAAGGAAGAAGCTGCACTTTCAGACCTTCTCACGGCAAAAGCTGAACTAATTCGACAAAGTGATTTAACACCTTTGGGTCTTAAGAGCTTTATGGGTGACGAACGTCTTTTGGTTAATTGTAAAGACAATGTTGAGCTTCGTCGCAAAAAAGTATGGACTTTTTGGTTAGAGCTGTTGGTGATTTTGAATATCGCTAAAGATAAACTACATAATGCCGAAGACTTAGATGCACTTACCCAAAACATCAGGTTTTTTTATTCCAATACCGATAAGGATTTTTTGGATGAGCATTTACAAGACCTATGGAAAGTTGATTATACTGATTTAGCTGATGGTGGACTTGTGATTTTTGCTTCAAATCAAAAAAGGCAGAGTGCGGTTACCAAGGGTGTACTCGATTTGTGTGATATAGTGCCAAACATATCATCAGCACGCAGAGAATTTGCGAAAGTACAAAACGAAGCTTTTGCTTCTGACGCTATAAATATTGCTGAAACACTTGATTTTCCATTTGACCGTTTTAAATATACCAATATAGCAACATTTAAGGAAGATGCAGCACTGGACCTTGATGAAAAATTTGTTGATATGAAACCAGTAGAGTGTTATCCTTTATTAAAAGAATTATATGAAAGACTCTTACCGTGATATAAGGGAAATATTCAAAAATGATTTTTCTGAGACCACAGTTGAAGTTACTACTGTGGAATTAGAGAAGGGTATAACCCATTGTATTTTTCTTAAAATACCCGATGAAAAATTCTTGTTAGAAAACTGGAAAGCTATAACAAATAATATAGCATTGAATTATCAAAATCATCTTGAAACAAGTTTTGAAAAATGGAATATCTATCTGTTCTTTTTAACGTCGCAAGCTATTGAAGATATTGATTTAAAATATACCATAGAGAACAACACCTTTTCCAGCCGAAAAATTGTTGAAGATGCCTCTCTGTCACAAGAAGCTCTAATTAAGAAACACGTCAACAATGAGCTGACCTTAGAAGCTGATGTAATTAGAAGTGAGTCCGTTGATTTCTTATACGACCCCATAATTTACGATGTCTTGAAAGATAAAAGAATTAAGAAAAAGAACATTTTGCCAGAACAATTAAATCTTGCGTATGATGAGTTAATCACTAAATTTAGAGAGGAAGAAGAATGAAATTCAATTCAGTAGAAATATCAGGTTTTAGGATTTATGACCGTCCAGAAGATGCCAACTTTAATTTTGTGACCGAAGATGGTGAAACTGCGGATTTTGTTTCGCTTTTTGCACCCAATGGTTTTGGCAAAACATCGTTTTATGATGCCGTTGAGTGGGCTGTGACAGATTATGTGGGGCGATTCTGGGTCACAAAAAATACCGAGAAATCGCTTAGGACAATGCGACGTCTTACGTCTGGGCAAATATCACTTTTTAAAAACCGGAATTCCACGAATGAGACTTGGGTAAAAATCCTTGACTCAGAGAATAATGTTTACAAAGAAAACCGCCTTAAAGTCGCTAAACAACGTGCAAACGATGCCAGCTCTAATAGTAAGGATGATAAGAATTTTGCAAGAGTAATTCTTTCGCAAGAATGGATTGCAAGATTTTTAAAAGAGGCTGACGGACAGATTCGCTATAAAAAATTTATGGAAAGTAATCCAGGCCTCAGCGAGGTCGATTTGTACTACCAAAATGTCATTGCACTTTCGGGTGCTAATAATAAAAAGATTGATGTTCTTGAAAAAGACATAAAAGAATTTAAGGGCAGGATTACGGAAACCTCTGATAAAGACTTGTTGGCTACCGTTAATAACCAAATAGCTGTTATCAACAATTTTGAGTTCAATGAAAGACTTGATGTAATTGAGATTACGACTACCAAAAAGCAAGTAACAGATTTTCGGGATGCTCTAACGGATAGAATTACAGACGATACCGAGTTTAAAAAATTAAAAAAATTACTGTCGCACATTCGATTGGCACAGAATGGCGATACCGATTTCCTTTCTCGTAAGCAGTACTTTGAAGCTATAGAGAACTTGGCAAATACGGTTAAGCAACAAATTGTAATAAATGAAAATCTGCTGGATTTCAAAAAACTCGAAGCTACCGCTAATGAAATAAAGCAAAAGGAAAAATCAAAGGCTGAAATTTTGACACGGTTAAAAGCACTTGAAGTTATCCAGAATTTGATTCCCGCTTATAACGATACACTTTCAAAAATCACGTCGAAAAATGAGGTCAAAAACCAACATCAGGAAAAATTAAAGAAACTTCAAACCTATATTGAAGAGAGCAATAGGAAGGTCATAGAGGCTGAAAGTGCCAACAAGAGGTTTGAAAGGCAGCGTTTGAAAATCAATGAGCAATTAGCCAAAATCCCTGAACTTAAAAACAACCTTGAGTCGCTTGTAACTTCAATTAAGTCTTTAAAAGAAAAAATTGAGCCTCAGCACAAAAAAGTTTCTAAATCGCAAACTGCATATTCTAAGCTTGAGGAAGAGATTGATGAACTTGAAAAGGTTATCCAAGAATTTGATTTGGGTCAATATTCGGAAACAAGCCTTGGTAAGAATCAAGAACAGATAAAGAACCTGAAACAGCTTGAAACTTTGGAAGCACTAAGGTTGGGGTTTAAGAAAGAGTTAGAGTCAATACAAGAGAACATCGATTCGCAAGAATCACTCAATAAATCCCTTAATGAGTTTATTGCTTCTGGTCTTGCCATTGTGAACCAGCAGGAAACCGACACTTGCCCGCTCTGCGAACAAACCTATGATAATTATCAAGCTCTGGCAGATAGAATATTAAACAACAATGCGCTTTCTACCTCTATAAAAACCTTACTGGATGAGCGCTCAAAAAAACAATCGGAAATAAATGAAAATGTAGGTACAGCAGATAAGCTATACGAAAACATCAAGCAGTTTTACGTAAATAAGTTGGCCGATTTACAAAATCGACTAAAACGTGCTGAAGAAACAAAGGAAAGTGAAGAACGTGTTCTCGATGAGCTAACAAAGCATCTAAATGCAGAAAATGAGAGGCTTCTCGACTTAAAATCAAATTTTCAAGATGAATCCATAGATGCCTACCAGAAAAAGCTTAAAGCAGAAATAGAGGTTGTACAGACTTCCAAAGCATCTGGTGAAGAACAAATCAAAAAAACCAAAGAAGCACATCAAAAATTAGAATCTGAGAAGATTGAACTTTCAGAGAAGATAGAACTATTGAATTCCGAAATCAATGATTTAGCAAATGATAAAGATTATAATGAAGTTGCCCAGTGGTTGGATATCAACGACCAGGGTGAAGAACAAATAATTGATTTTGTTAGTGCCAAGATCCAAAAAACCAAGGATGAATCCAAAGAGTTAGATGAAGCTCTTTCAACTCTAAAAAAAGAGATAAAAACGCTCGATGAAAAACTCAAAAAACTTAACGAAGAACAACTCAAGGAAAATTTAAATGAAGTAGAGAAAAAACTTCAGGATTTGGAATCCCGTGTTGGGGCTTATCAAAACCATCTTGAAGATAATCTTCTAATAAAAACAAGTAGCCTAACGAATGAAACGCTCAATAGTTCCCTAAAAACCCAGGAAACTGAAACAAAAGAAAAGATAAGCCAGCACGAGCAATACGTAATCGAGGTAAATAAACTTAAAGGCTACTCTGAAAACATTCTGCCATATTTACAATCCGAGCAGGCAAAATTAGATTTGGCCAATACACAAAAGGAACTGAAATTTTTGCACGATAATGTGCGCAAATCTCTAAATGCTGAAATTGAGAAAACCAAAAATCATTTGGACCAAAGAATTAAGGACTTCTTTTACGAAGATTTAATCAATGAAATTTACGGGAAGATTGACCCTCACCCAACGTTCAAAAATGTTAAGTTTATCGCAACTTTTAGTGGTGATAGCCCAAGTCTCGATGTTTACGTGAAAGGTGGGACAGAAGAGAATGATGAAAATAGTCTTATCCCGAATTTATATTTCAGTTCAGCCCAGATAAATATTTTGAGTCTTAGCATCTTTCTGGCTTCTGCACTTAATTCAAAAACTTATGACTGTATATTTATCGATGACCCAATTCAATCTATGGATAGCATAAATGTACTTTCTACCATAGACTTATTGAGAAGTATTGTTGTAAATAATAAAAAGCAAATCATTCTCTCTACACACGATGAGAATTTTCACAATCTTTTAAAAATGAAAATTCCTTCTAAACTTTTTAAGTCAAAGTTTTTGGAACTCGAAAGTTTTGGAAAGTTAAAATCAACCCAATTGGGTAATGAACCTCTATACTCAAAGGCCTGAAGCATTGTCGTGATTATAAGTTCACTTGGGAATGACTATAAATGTACTTGTACCTGTTTTTTGTATTTTAAGAGCAGTCTTGTAAAATTAGAGCTCTTTCTTATACTTTTATCCAAAGCGTATATTAATAAAATATGGGAGCTACTTCGGCATTAAAAGGATACAGGACACAATTTCTATACTCACTATACAGAATACTTGTCGACTATGATAAGGGCTACGTTTTTCGAATCGAAGGGGGGTATGAAGATATTGACATACTAGACAACCAAAGAGAATATGTGGAGTCTGTCCAAATAAAAAATAAAAGCGGAAACTTAAGTTTTTCTGATTTGTTTACAGCGAGTGATTCGTTTTTCAAACGAGCATCTAAGTTATCGGCTAAGAGTAATGGCGTAAAAATTAAGATTGTCTCCTTCGGAAGCGTAAGTGAAGAATTGAAGAATGATAAAATTCTTGCAAAAAAATTAAAGAAGAAGAGATTTAAGGATGAAACTATCAAGAGAATACTTGATACCTATCAACTACCAGAATTAGTAAATGAAGAGCATTTAACCTCTCAGGTTTTACAACGTTTAAAAGAGTTCAATGTTTTTACCGACCCTAGTATTGCTTTAGAACTTTTATTATTTTGGATTTACCGTTCTGGCGAAAATCAAAGGGATATCCTGGGTAAGGATTTTGTAAGTAATCTAAATAGAATTGGCCAATTTATAAGTGAACAAAAATCTTTTCAAAATCAATTTGGTAAATCCATACATCCAATTACCCTAAAAAATCTTTTAGATGAAGATGTCCAAACTCTGAAGAAGACATTTTACTATGGGATTTCTGCTAAATATGAGCATATTCTTGCTGATTTGGATGTAGTTCGGGAAGAACAATTGGACTTGATAAAAATTGCATTTCATAGGAGTAATATTGTTTTTATACACGGAGCTTCAGGTCAAGGAAAAAGTACATTAGCCTATAGATACATACATGATTATTTAGAATCAAATGCTGTATACGAGCTTAGACTTTCCAAGAACGAAAACGAGGTTTATCAGACTTTGAATACTCTTGAGGCAATGAGTAAAGGGTTAAACTTCCCCATTACTGTCTATATTGATGTAGAACCTCAAAACAACAATTGGAACAGCATTTTAAGAGAGCTTTCAAATAAAGAAAACGTCAACTTTTTAATCACAATCCGCCAAGAAGATTGGAATAGGGTGGTCTTAGGCGAGGACTATGAATTCCAGGACATTGAACTGGTTTTTAACAGAAACGAAGCCAAGGTGATATATGATTCTCTTTCCTCGTATCGGACTGATTTGAAGTTTACCGATTTTGAAGACTCCTGGCTAGAATTTGGGATGGGCGAAATGTTGTTGGAATACGTTTATCTAATTAATGAAGGAGATACACTAAGAATTAGGTTAGACAATCAAGTACGTCGGCTGGAGAAAGAGAAAAAGGTTGATGAACTAAAGATTTTAAAATATGTGTGCATTGCTGATACGTATGGCGCTAAACTTGACTATCTAGAGCTTCTGAAATTTCTAAAAATAGATAGAACCCTTTCCAATTCATACGTGCAATTGTTGGAAAAGGAATATCTATTAAAATACTCAAGAAACAAGAAATTTCTAACCGGTCTGCACCCAATCCGATCTAAGCTTTTGTACGATATTTTAATTGAAAATAATGATTTCGATGATAAAAACCAGTATATCAGTAATTTATTGAATATAATTGACGAAGATGATTTGCATAAGTTCTTATTGAATAGTTACATGAATGGCTATGCGGTTGAAGATTCCATACAATGGCTAAGTATAATTGATTTCAAATCCTGGGCGGGATTCCTTAATTCTTTTAACTCTTTATTATGGAAAGGAGCTCATGATTATACTTTGATTACAAACCAAGAGGTATTCGAAGATGCATATACACTTTTGAAAGGTGCTTGGTGGATATTTGTTTTTGTGGATTTCACTGAGATGCTGACATCAAAATCCCAACTTGATTTGCTTGATATTCTCCACAAGAATCATGAAGGCCCTAATAAAAGGAAGGCACAAATAGAGAGGTTAACCGCGCGACTAACACCAAAAGATGAGGTTTTTAAGTATTGTAACTCTTGGCTGCAAAATTACAGTCAAATTGACATAACGCCGACGGAAGTGGATGATTATAAAAATCTCGGTGAGTTATTGTTTTGGCTCGGGCATCTAAAACTACAAACTACCATACCACTTAAGGAAAATGACTTACTAGAATTTTTTGAACGTGGGACAGTAGATATAGAGATTAAATCTTTATTCCTTTTAGGTTTAAAATCATATAACTATTTCATTGATAAAGTGGAATTAAAGATTAAAATAGAGGAAATCTTCATAGCCAATTTCCGAAAACTCTTTAACATTCCATTTTTTACTGATAATGGGAAAGAAATATCGTCTAAATTCTTTTTTGACTTAACAACAGCTTATCATGATAATAAGCTGGAAAACAAACAATTTTCAGACGGCGGGATAATTGATGTTGATTTTGAAAACCTAATTGATTCTTCAAACATATTTCATGAAAGTACAACTAGGATATTAAATATGTTGAGACAAGCTTTTCCAGATAGAAATAAGTTTCAAATTAATGGAATTGGTTACAACCCTACGGGTATGGTTTCAGACCATGATCCTACCTCAAAAAACATTTCCATCGAAAATTTACCCCTTCATTTTCTTACCGGGTTAAATCGTTTGATTATCAATTTTGTTGATTATCAATACAGAACGGAGAATTGGGAAGAATACATAGAGAAAATACTTGATGACAGAAGAATACATTACAATGCTTTATTAGAGTTCAGAAAGGGCATTGTTATGTACTTTAAAAACGAAAATAATGGTCTTAAGTTCTTAATAGAAAATGAATCTTTAATAAAGCAGCCATTATCAGAAGTGGAAAATCAAAAACTGCCAAAAAGTGTTGCGGATAAGTGGTGTTATTTAGGTGACGACATAAAAAAGAAAGAAGACTACAAAAACGTCAAGGTTGCGTACAGTGCTTTTAAATATAGAAATTTCACCTCAATAAAAAGGGACTTTTTTACTAGTATAAGCAACTATATTAATCGTTCTTATGAGGAAATTTCAAATTCGTTAAAAAGACTTAATGGCAAAGGTGCAGAAATAGAAAACGAAAACCTGCGAAACTTAACCGAAGTTATTTTGAGTGATTCTTTCAAAAACCAAGTAGCTTTTCAAGAAGAACTTGCCGACAAGTTTGAAAAGTACTATGACTCAAAAGAATTGCTAACTCTTGCAGAAAAGGAGAAGAATTTGTTATTAACTCATATAACCATTTGGAAAGCATTTCTTTATTCTCCCCATAGATACCAACCAAGTATTTTGAAATCAGCTCGATTGAGATTTGAAAAAACTATTTTGGATTTAAGAAAACGAATATTGAAAGAGACTAGGAATCACTTTTCAGGTTCGAATCTTTACGGCGAACTGATTACAGACACTGATAACAAAAATTTAATCTTTTTGTTGAACGTAACTATTGAAAATTCAATGGATGCGGTTTGGTCCTTCGTCGATTTGATTTTAACAATCTTCGGTTCAACCCATCATTCATCTTTGAAAAACCTAATTTTATCCCTGAAATTTGAGACTGTAACTCTTGTTCAGCTAGTCGACGGTAAACCGATCCATGACAAGTTTTTTGAAGTTTCTACTTCAAAACTAAGTTATATTCAAACCAAAGTTAATGAGGGCTATGAGTTTACAAGCTTATTTGAAATATTTAATATCCCAAAGGACACAAACAAAGAATTTCTAAGAGAAAAGGATATTTTCTTTTGGAACGATATAATACCGGAAATCAAACTATATGAGGAATGTTATCAAACGATAGCTACTCTGCAATATTTAGATACACACCTAGAACAGATTAAATTAAGTTTTGAGAATGTTGATGAAATTGGTAACGGCATAGTTCAAAATTATTTTAGCAACATTCAAAAGGGAGTCTTAACCGATGTTGGGCGTGAAATAGAGCTAAGGATTGATAAATTGAGCGATCATTTAATTAACAACGCCGATAACGAATCCAAATTTGATTTTGAAGAATTAAAGTCAATTTGTAAAGACATAAATAAATTAACCAATGTAGATATGGCTCAATTTAGCCTATCAGACGTGCTTTCCAAGGTTCCAGAAATAGAAAAATTATATATGATTTTTGTTCAGGATAAAATTGACGAATTTAAAGATTTGTTGCCTTAGCACATTTAATATTTGGGAACTGGTGGTTATTTCGGAGTAATGGTGCCACCCATTTCGGTCAAATGGACTTATAATATCTACGCGACTTAGCACAATTATGGCACACGTTAGAGCATTAACTAGGGTACAATTCTTTCATCGGTTATCAGCCTGCTTGAATAAATATTAAATTCTTTATAGAGTGCACCTTTTGGAAAAGTGTTTTGAATATAAATGTCCTTAAAGGTTTTCAAAGAGGTAGAAGCTTCTAATTTTAGAATAAATGGTTGTGTTAATTGATGATTTTTATGAATGAGCAGCGTAAATTGACTACGATGAATCGCCGGCTAACCAAACAATCGATTCATTTCTTCCGCTTCCTCTTTGTGATAGAAATCTTTTAAATAATGCTGGGTTGTTGATAATTTGGTATGACCCAATAGTTTAGAAATCATCAATATTCCAGTATTGGATTTTACCGCGAAATCTGCAAAAGAATGTTTGGCCATATGCATACTCACCCCTTTTTTAATGCCTGCTTTTTTACACGCAATTCTCAATGATCGGTTGGCAGCGTTGTTTGAAATATATAGTCGATGTTCAATTTCTTCGGCCGATTTGTCTTCCATACCATAGAGTGGAGGGAAGACGAACGTTTCATCCTTACCTTTGTATTTCTCTATTATATCGATTGCCTTAGGGGTAACTGGCAAAGTTCTTTTCGCACCGGCACGAGTTTTAGATTTTCCCATGGTGTAGACAATCTCATTCCCGATGATATTTTCCCATTTGAGTCGGCATACGTCGGAGAAGCGCATGCCGGCGGTAAAAAAAGAAAATAAAAACATATCCCTAGCCTTAGACATCCCTTTGTGATGCGCTGGAATTTCTAAATCTGAAAGCTTTTTGATTTCATCGAATGTAAGGGATTCTTTCTCCGTATTCTCGGTAACAATTTGATAACCTTTTATTGGGTTTATTTTGATGATGCCAATGGCAACTGCCTTATTCAGAACCGCATATAGCGATTTAAAGTTGGAGGCAACTGTATTTACTTTGTTTCCTTTCTCAAGCATCCATTGTTCATAATCTTTAGCAAACTGAACTGATAAATCTGAAAATGAAACGTGATTTGCAAACTCCTTCAACTTTTTTATATACTTCTGCTGGGTATTGGCCGTACGTATTTTTCCTTTTAGTCTGGCCTCATCCACTATCTGTTGATAGAAATCCAAGAAGGAACTGGAGTCGTACTTTTGGGCATTTTTGTAAAGGAAAAGAAGTCTTTTCGCTGAAATGCCCTCATTTTCATAATACAGTTTCTGAAGTGAAAGTAAAAGGGTGTTTAAACTGGTGTTTAATTTTTCCTCTATAGGATGACGCTTGATTTTTTTTCTTTTATCGTCCCATTGAGTTCTTCTAACGGAGATTCCTGAATCTAAATATTGTACATCCCTATTAGAGGTCTCCATCTTGAGCCTTATCAATTGCGTGCCATTTTTCTTGACGTAAGAAGAAAGATAGAAATTAAGGTTCATTTTAATTAGTTCGATATTAGTTCGAAAACCAATCAAATATAAACAAAAATAAAGGAATATAAACTTTTTATGAGTTGTTGAAAAACAGTGTTATAGTAGTAGGTGTAAGGTTTAATGCTACTTATTCCTGCATGGTATGATATACGTTCTGTACATCATCGTCCTCCTCAATTTTTTCAAGGAGTTTTTCCACATCGGCAACCTCCTCCTCGGAAAGCTCCTTGGTCACTTGCGGAATACGCTCAAAACCGGAGGAAATGATTTCGATTTCCCTTGACTCCAATTCTTTTTGAATGGACCCGAAATTTTCAAAGGGGGCGTAGATATGAATGCCGTCCTCATCCACAAAAACCTCTTCGGCACCAAAATCGATAAGTTCCAGTTCCAGCTCCTCTGGATCCAGCCCCTCTCCATTGATAGTAAAGTTGCAGGTATGATCAAACATGAATTCCACCGAACCCGAAGTACCCAGGCTGCCGTTACATTTATTGAAATAGCTTCGGATGTTGGCCACGGTGCGGGTATTGTTGTCCGTAGCGGTCTCTATCAATATCGCAATCCCGTGGGGGGCATAGCCTTCGAACAAAACCTCTTTATAATCGCCTTGGTTTTTATCGGTAGCCCTTTTAATGGCCCGATCAATATTGTCCTTGGGCATGTTCACCGCCTTGGCATTCTGAATTACCGCACGCAATTTTGAATTGCCATCAGGATCTGGGCCTCCTTCTTTGACGGCCATTACAATATCCTTCCCAATTCGGGTAAATGCTTTGGACATTGCTGCCCAACGTTTCATTTTTCGTGCTTTTCTAAACTCAAATGCTCTTCCCATCAAGTATTAAATTATGGATAAGGGCAAATTTAGAAAAAAAAGAAGCCTTGTCAAGTGGTTGAATGTAGTTCAGTGCTCAAGAAGTGAAAATAGTCTCTATGGTCTGCGCCAGTTTAAAATCCTTCTCGGTGACTCCACCGGCATCATGTGTGCTTAATTTTATGACAAGGGTATTGTACACATTTTCCCAATTAGGGTGATGGTTCATCTTTTCACACTCAAAAGCAATGCGGGTCATGGCTGAAAAGGCCTCCTTGAAATCCTTGAAGGTGAACGATTTTATGATAAAATTGTCCACAAACTCCCAACCCTGCAGCTGTGCAAGACGTTCCTCAATTTCTGATGGTTCAAGGCGCTTCGACATAGGTTTCTGAAAATTGGATAAAGGTAAAGCATTCAGGGACGTGTGAATCCCACACACCATGGCTGCTCCATGCCCAACCCCCTGAATCCACGGCAGGTTCTGCTTCCTTATACTGATTGAAACGGGAGAAATCCATGCGCCATTCATCTCCATGTTTAGGAGGTGTGGTTTTATCACTGTTCTTGGTCAAAATGTCCAGACTGCTCCACGGAAGCGCAAGTTCAACGGTCCATCCGCGGTCCCTGTCATCAGACTTGTTGATGGTGCCATCCACATGCACGGCAGTTTTAAGTCCTTGTAGGTCCCAATTCCAAAATCCATAGCGATTGCCTCTGGGATGTCTGTAACCAACCCCTTTGAAATCCCTTTTTTTCTCTTCATTGGGACCAAGGTTGGGCACTTTGTCATATCCTTGGGAGAGATAGGCATCTTCCCAAACAAAGAACACCTCGTAAATGGTGCCGAACGAATTGATTTCAAACTCATAGTACGCATCCTCTCCGGCAACGAATAGTTCCACATCATTATTTTGGTAAATGGGCGAATCCCGTTCCGTCAAGGTGGCGGTCACATCCGGTTCAGTGACCCAATAGGCCACATATAGGTACTCCTCGTCCCAAACCACTGCAGCCTTGGTTTCATGGATGGTCTCATTGCCATAAATTAGGTCTTTGAAGTTGCCTGATTTTTTTGCTTTTTGCCAGACTTCTTCATCGGGCTTCCCGTCCAGCGTAATGGGACTTTTTATCTTTTGTGCCGTATACCTTGGGATTTCTGTTATATCACAAGGCGGATATTTTTTATTTTCTTTTGATTTCTGTCCGATGGCACTGAAAACCCCTAGTAGGGCCAGGATTGCAAAAAAATTACGTTTACTCACTGTGTTGGTTATTAGGTTGGTGGGTCACTATTGACGCACTTAAAAATAAGCATATTTCTTTGCGTTTTATAGTTTATTCAAAAAATAACCAAAGAAAAAGAAAGCTTTGTCAATCCACTGGAATGTGATGATCAATGATTTCCTGACAGCTCACCATGAGGTTTTTTGGCAATAAATTGTCCTTGGGAAGGGCGGCCAAATATCGATCTTCGTTAGTGGTGTATACCCGCTTTATCAGGGGATGGTAATTTCCCATGCGTTTTATGATGTCCCTAATGAATTCTTCATGATGGATAAGGTCCCTGCTGCCCAAATGGAAAATGCCAGTTTTGTTCCGGTTGATCAAATAATGGATTTGTTGGGTCAATCGGTCGTCATTGGTCACATTGATGATGAGGTTGGGGAATACTTCAATGGCCTCGTGGTTCTCCAAGTTCATTTTAATTTCCCTGACCCGGGGAGAGGTATTGCCAAACACCATGGGAACCCGTAAGATGGCGGTTTTCTGTTTGGGCAATCGCATCATCATGTTCTCAATTTTTATTTTCAGGCGACCATAAACACTTACGGAAAGCGTTTTGTCAAATTCATAGGAAGGAAACTTGCTGTAAGCATCAAAAACATTGGCAGATGAAATAAAGTACAGCTTGGCCGTGCTGTTCATCAGATACTCCATGAGGTGTTGATGCGCTTGGATCTGTGCGCCAAAGTTTCCCCTTAATGCGGAAATGATCACATCTGGATGTACTTTCTCCAGTACCCTGAAAATATCATCCTCCTGCAGATCATACTTTAAAAATTGCTTGTTCGATGCAAAAGAAGTGTTGGAGCAATAGGTGCCATACGTATCAAAATAGGAGCAGAGTTCCTTATAGATGGCATTGCCCACAAAACCGCTTGCTCCTAGTATGAGTATCTTTTTTTTGTCCAAACGCTATGATGAGGGTTTATAAAAAGGCAATTTTACAAGGGTTGCCGGCACTTTGTTGATGCGGATTTGAATATGGATGGTTTGGTCTATTTTGGAGTGTTCAACAGGCACATAGCCCAGGCCTATTCCTTTGGAAAGGGAAGGGGACATGGTACCCGAGGTCACTTTTCCAATTTCATTGCCATCGGCATCCAAAATGGGATATCCATTTCTGGGAATCCCTCTTTCTTCCATTTGAAACGCGATGAGTTTTCGTTTGGGACCTTCTTCCTTTTCTTTGGCAAGGGCCTCGCTGTTCACAAAATCCTTGGTGAATTTGGTAATCCAGCCCAGTCCGGCCTCGAGCGGGGAAGTGGTGTCATCAATATCATTGCCATACAGGCAATACCCCATTTCCAATCGAAGGGTATCACGTGCGGCCAAACCTATGGGTTTAATACCATAATCAGCGCCCGCTTCCAACACCTTGTCCCAAACCTGCTGTACTTCGGAGTTCTTGCAGTAGATTTCAAAACCGCCGGAACCGGTATACCCCGTAGCAGAAATGATCACATGTTCTATCCCGGCAAAATCACCTACCACAAAACTGTAGAAGCCAATGGCAGAGAGGTCTACGGAGGATAACGATTGCATGGCCTCTACCGCTTTGGGTCCTTGAATGGCCAAAAGCGAATAGTCGTCCGAAAGATCGCGCATATCCGCACCTATGGACTCGTTGTATTTTGAAATATGATCCCAATCCTTTTGGATGTTGGAGGCATTGACCACCAAAAGATAGGTTTCCTCCTTGATGCGGTATACGATCAAATCGTCCACAATACCACCGGTCTCATTGGGCATGCAACTATATTGCGCTTTGCCAATGGTCAATTTAGAAGCATCATTGCTACTTACTTTTTGGATAAGGTCCAAAGCATTGGGGCCTTCTATCAAGAATTCACCCATATGGGAAACGTCAAATACACCCACACTCTCCCGTACGGTTTGGTGTTCAATATTGACTCCCTCGTAAGAAACAGGCATGTTGTAACCTGCAAACGGGACCATTTTCGCCCCTAATGCCTCATGTGTTTTGGTAAGTGCGGTGTTTTTCATGGACGTCATTTTTTGCCATGGCAAATGTATAGAATTAATTAGGGATACTCTTGCATTCGAATCTTATGATTTTTATAAATATTTGTATTTTGGACGAAACATAATTACATGCAAAAGACCGTATTGACTTTTCTGTTCACACTCCTTTTTGTGTGGGGAATGACCCCTCAGGACACCCCAAAGGATTATTTACAAGCCGATTTTCATAAACAACGAAGGGATGAGTTGAGAAAACTATTGCCCCCCAATACAGCGGTGGTACTTTTTGCCAATGCAGAGCGGAACCGGGCCAATGATGTGGATTATGTGTATCACCAAGACCCTAACTTTTACTACCTCACAGGATACCATGAGCCCAATGCGGTACTCGTGCTTTTTTCTGAGACCCAGACGGATACCTCAGGAAAAAAGTTTGATGAGATCATTTATGTCCAAGAACGGGACCCTCAGGCCGAGCAATGGACCGGAAAGCGTTTGGGCGTTGAAGGGGTAAAGGAAAAACTGGGTTTTGATATGGTTTTTAACGGGAAGGAATTTGAAAAGTTCCCGTTGGATTTTTCAAAATTCGATATGGTTTCCTTTGAGGATTTTCACAATGATTATCGTGATAAATCCGGGAATGCAGATTTGTTCGACCTTATCAAGACCTTCAAGGAAAAAGCCAATTATCCCTCCAATTACAATTCTACCCGAAATCAATTGTACGCCATGATATCCGCTGCCGATGATTCCAACAGTGGAAATTTGGCATCAACCATTAAAAGGGCATTGACACGGGATCCCGAGTTAAAGGATGATCCCTTGTTAAATGGATACGTGAATGCTGCAAATGATGAACTGCGGAAAGAAATCAAGAATACGGTATTGGTGGTCCAAAGCGAAAGCAATTTGGATTCTAGGGTGTTGTCCATGGCCATGGCAAAACTGAGGGAGATAAAAACTCCGGAGGAGATCAAGCTCTTAAAGAAGGCTGTTGAAATTTCGTCAGTGGGTCAAATTGAGGTTATGAAGGCCATGCACCCCAATATGTCCGAAACTGAGATTCAGGGTGTCCACGAATACGTGTACAAGAAATACGGTGCGGAATACGAAGGTTATCCTTCCATTGTGGGTGGAGGAAACAATGGTTGTATTCTTCACTACATTGAGAACAACAAGACCAAGGTGGGCAATGATTTGGTGCTGATGGACTTGGGTGCGGAATACCACGGCTATACCGCCGATGTGACCCGTACCATTCCTGCCAATGGAAAATTCACACCCGAACAAAAAGCAATTTATGACATTGTTTATGATGCCCAGGAAGCGGGTATAAAAGCCAGTGTGGTGGGAGCTTCTTTTCGTGAACCTCACATAGCGGCGTATGAAGTAGTGGCAAAACGTTTAATGGATTTGGGGATTACCCAAGATGAAAATGAAGCCAGAATTTATTTTCCGCATGGGACATCACATTACCTTGGGTTGGATGTTCATGATGCGGGCACCTACGAAGCCTTTAAAGCCAACTCGGTCATTACAGTGGAACCTGGAATTTATATCCCAGAAGGAAGCAAGTGCGACAAGAAATGGTGGGGCATTGCTGTGCGTATAGAAGATGATATTTTAATCACCGAAAATGGTCCCGTCAATCTATCGGAAATGGCACCAAGGACCACAGAGGCCATCGAGGCCATGATAAAACAGCCCAGCCCCCTGGATGATTTTAAACTTCCGGAGTTGGATTAGTTTTTATCCAACAAATAGCTTTTAAGGTCTTCGTATGTTTTTATGAGGATGGAATGCTTTTCCTTGTCCATTACTTTTTGGATTTGGGCGGGAATTTCCGGACTTAACCCAAGCGTGTCCTCAACCACATCGAGAAATTTTACCGGGTGAGCCGTTTCCAAGAAAATACCAAAGGTATTTGGATGGGTCTTTTGAAATTCCTTCAATCCCAAATAACCAACAGCACCATGGGGATCCATAACATACCCTGTTTGGGCATAGACCTCCTTCATGGCCGTTTTGGTTTCCTGATCAGTAAAGGAATAGGAAGAAAGGTTTTCTTGAAGTGTGGCCAAATCGTCTTGGTACAAATGTCGGATACGGACAAAATTACTGGGGTCTCCCACATCCATGGCATTGGAGATGGTGGCAATGGAAGGCATGGGTTCATAAATCCCTTTTTGCATGAATTTGGGTACTACGTTGTTCACGTTGGTAGAGGCCACGAAATGTTTAACAGGCATCCCCAGTTTTTGGGCGACCATTCCTGCGCAAATATTTCCAAAGTTTCCAGAAGGCACCGAGAAAACGATTTCCTTCCCTTTGGATTTGGCTTGTTTGTAAGCAAACAGGAAGTAGAACAATTGAGGTAACCATCGGGCTACATTGATGCTATTGGCCGATGTAAGCTTTTTGTGACCGGTGATTCCAGCATCCAAAAAGGCTGTCTTCACCATGCGCTGGCAGTCATCAAAAGTGCCATCCACTTCCATGGCCACAATGTTCTGCCCTAAAGTGGTCAATTGCTTTTCCTGGATGTCGCTCACTTTGCCGCTTGGGTACAAAATCACCACGTTTACGCCATCAACTCCCAAGAAACCATTGGCTACGGCGCCACCGGTATCCCCAGAGGTAGCTACCAACACCGTGACTTCCGTGGTTTCACCTTGGGAAAAATATCCCAAACAGTTGGCCATGAAGCGTGCACCCACATCTTTGAAAGCCATGGTAGGGCCATGGAACAGTTCAAGGGTGCCTACATTTTCTTCAATGTCAACTACGGGAAAATCAAAATCCAAAGTGTTGGCAATGATTTCCTTTAAGACGGTATCCGGAATATCATCACTCACAAATTGATGAATGGCCTGGAATGCGATTTCGTGATGGGAAAGTTCGTCGATATGTTCAAAAAAATCCGTTGGTAGGGGTGTTATGCTTTCCGGAAAGTATAATCCTTTGTCCGGGGCAATACCTGCAATCACGGCTTCTTTGAAAGTGGCCTTTATATGGGAATCGTTTAAGCTGTAAAATTTCATGTTCTATCCTAATTTTTTTACGCCATGGATATTGACCTTTGAGATATGGATGTCAAACGGGATTCCAATGTTTTTGTAGGTTTCCTCCATGGATTTTGCAACATTTTGGGCATTGTTTTCGCCTTTGCTCAAGGCAAAGATGGAAGGGCCCGATCCAGAGATGCCACAACCCAGTGCCCCGGCATCCATTGCATTGATTTTGATATCGTCAAAAGCGGGGATCAATATAGATCGGATGGGTTCCACAATATGGTCCTCAAGGGAGCGCCCGATGAGGTCATAATCGCTCTGGAACAGTCCGGCAACCAATCCGCCCAAATTACCCCATTGTTTGATTCCCTTTTCAAGGGAAATGGTGGTCTTCAATATTTTTCTGGAATCCGAAGTCTTTATTTCGATCTGCGGATGGATCACCGTGGCAAAAAGCTCATCTGGGGTAGGAATGGGGACAATGTCCAAAGGGGCATAGCTCCGAACCAAGGTGAACCCACCATAAATGGCGGGGGCCACATTATCGGCATGGGCCACATCACTGGCCAATTTCTCGCCTTCCATGGCAAATTGAACCAGTTCCAATTTGGAAAAGGGTCTGCCTAAAAGCTCGTTCATGGCCCAAACGGCACCTGCTGAACTGGCCGCACTACTTCCAATGCCGCTGCCCGGTTTTATGCGTTTGTCGATTTCAATCTCAAAACCACCGTCATGATCACTCTTCTCCAAAAGGGCCAAGCCCGCTACGCCAGAAACATTCTTCCCGGTTTCCAAGGGTAGATCCTGACCGATGATCTTGGTGATGCGGATTTCCTTTTCAGGGATTTTCCGAACCACCATTTCATCCCCAACCGAATCCAGGGCCAGACCAAGTACGTCAAAACCGCAGGAAACATTGGCAATGGTGGCCGGACAAAAAACTTTGATTTCTTCCATGATCAATAGTTTCCAATTCTGATAATATCCGCAAAGATACCTGATGCAGTAACATCTGCACCAGCGCCGGCCCCTTTTATGATCAAAGGTTGGTTGGGGTATCTTTCGGTAAAGAACAGTACAATGTTGTCGCTTCCTTCCAAATTATAAAAATCGTGTCCCTTTGGTATTTTTTGAAGTCCTACCTTGGCCTTGCCTTCTTCAAACTGGGCCACATATTTGAGCTTACAGTCTGCATCCGCTGCGTCCTTATACATTTTTTGAAAATCGGCCTCGTACTTTTTCAAGGATTCAAAAAAGGCCTCGTTGGAATTGGTTTCCAAGCTTTCCTTGGGTAAAAAGGCTTCGTTCTCGATATCCTCAATATCCAATTGATACCCACTTTCCCGGGCCAAGATCAAGATTTTCCGCATTACATCTATCCCGCTTAGGTCAATGGTAGGGTCGGGCTCCGTGTACCCTTGTTCCTGTGCCTCTAGTACTACGTCGTGGAAGGTGACTGTATCATTGAAGGTGTTGAACACAAAGTTGAGGCTCCCTGAAAGTACAGCTTGTATCTTTTTCACTTTGTCCCCGGAGGCAATCAAATGCTTTAGGGTGTCAATAATGGGAAGACCGGCCCCAACGTTGGTCTCGAACAAAAATGGAGCGTTATATTTTTTGGCCAATTGTTTTAAATCCTTGTAGTAGGTATAATCCGAAGAACAGGCAATCTTGTTACAGGTAACCACGGAGATGCTGTTCCGCAAATAGTCAGGATAGCTTTTGGATACCTCGGCATTGGCCGTATTGTCCACAAAGACACTGTTGCGATAGTTCAGGGATTTTACACGGTCAAAGAATGCTTGCTTGTCCGCTTTCTCGCCTTGGTCCAAAAGATTTTTCCAGTCTTTTAGGGCAATTCCACCCTCATCAAAAACCATGTTTCTGGAGTTGCTGATGCCAATGACCCGAACATTGAGTTTAAGTTCGTCTTTCAGGTATTTTTTTTGCTGTTGGATTTGCTCCAGGAATTTGGAACCTACATTGCCCACTCCCATAACAAATAGGTTGAGCTGTTTGGTGTTTTCCTCGAAAAAGGTCTCGTGCAAGGAGTTGAGTGCTTTTTTTACATCTTCTTTTCGGATTACCGCAGAAATATTTCGTTCTGAGGCACCTTGTGCAATAGCCCTGATATTGACGTTGTTTTTGCCCAAAGTACTGAACATTTTTCCGCTCAACCCTTGATGACTTTTCATATTGTCGCCCACCAAGGCCACAATGGTAAGGTCTTTCTCAACAATAACAGGCTTTATCTTTTTGGTGGCCATTTCATATTCGAAAGCTTCATTGACCGCCTTTTCCGCTTTTTGGGCGTCTTCGTCTGAAATACCCACGCATATGGAATGTTCCGATGAGGCTTGGGTAATCAGGACAACACTGATGTTTTTTAGGGACAAGGTCTCAAAAAAGCGTTTGGAGATTCCCGGGATACCGATCATACCGGAGCCCTCCAAGGAGAGCAGGCAAATATTGCCCACATGGCTGATGCCCCGAACCGTTTTGCCATTGCCATTGTTGTTTTTGGCAATGAGTGTTCCTGGGTTTTCAGGGTCAAATGTGTTTTTAATGGCAATGGGGATACCCTTGCCCAATACGGGTTGAATGGTTGGGGGGTAGAGGACTTTTGCCCCAAAATGGGAAAGTTCCATGGCCTCCTCGTAACTGATATGCGAAATGCATTTGGCCTGCTTCACCAATTTTGGGTTGGCGGTATACATTCCACTCACATCGGTCCAAATTTCAAGAATATCCACTTGTTCTGCCGCAGCAATGATGGCGGCGGTATAATCCGAACCACCCCTGCCCAAGGTAGTTGAGTCCCCAGAATCGCTTGAGGCCACAAATCCAGGTAGCAATACTATTTTGTGTTCATTGGCTGTAAAGAAGGCATGGCAATTGGTATTGGTCTTTTCAAAATCCACATTGGCCTTGCCGTAATTATCATCGGTGTTGATAAGCTCACGGCTATCCTTGAAAATGGCATCCAGTCCCTCAGCTTTAAAGAATTCACTGATGATGTAGGCAGAAAGCAATTCGCCATAGCTTACAATTTTATCAGAGAGTTTTTGGGTGACCTCCCCAATTAAAAAGGAACCTTCCAGAAGCGTTTCCAACACGTTGAGGTCGCTTTTGACCTTGCTCAGAACCGCACTTTGATGTTGTACGGGAATGAGTTCCTTGATGGCGTTGAGGTGTCGGTTTTCTATTTCTTGCAGGGACTCCTTGTAGGCCACATCTTGGTCCGAGGCCAGCTTTAAGGTGTTTAGGAGTAGGTCTGTAATACCGCCAAATGCGGATACCACTATTGCGGAATTACTGCCCTCAAGGTTCTGTACTATGGACTTGACCTTGCGTATATTTTCTGGATTGGCAACTGAAGTGCCACCAAATTTTAAGACTTTCATGATGAAAAATAAATGTAAAACGTTGTAAAATGGATTAAAAAAACGGACGGATGATATATAGCAGACTTACCCCAAAGGGGTGGTGGTAATCAAAGTGAAGATAGATGGAGTGGTTTCCATTGTAATAAGATTACTATCCGTTTGTTTAATTTGCATTGTTCAATAATGAGGTGATAAAAGTAGTACTTTTGAAAACTTCGTCAAATGATTCTGGTCGTTTTTGCGAAATCCGTACAAATAATCAAATTTTTGTGTTGAATGAAAATTTTTTCTGCCCAGCAAATCTATCAAGCTGATAAATTCACAATAGAAAAACAGCAAATTACCAGCGATGTTCTCATGGAGCAGGCTGCCACCAAAATTTTTGAATGGATACACGCTAGATTGCGGGGCACCAGTGTGAACATTCAATTGTTTTGTGGAATAGGCAACAATGGAGGGGATGGAATGGCCTTGGCCAGGCATCTTCAAGAACATGGGTACGTCATTACGGTGCATGTGGTGAATTACAGTGAAAAACGGTCCAAGGATTTTCTATTGAACTTGGAGCGACTAAAGGACCGAAAGATCTGGCCAAATTTCATCAATGCAGAAAGTGAGTTGCCCGAAATCTCAGCAAACGACATTGTGGTGGATGCCATTTTTGGCATTGGCCTAAATCGCTCCCCAGATGATTGGGTTGGCCAATTGATAGGGCATATAAATGCGTCCCAAGCCTTTGTATTGTCCGTGGATGTTCCTTCAGGATTGCCGATGGATAGGGCGCCATGGAACCCAAAGTATGTTATAGAGTCAAGTTATGTGCTTAGTTTCCAAGTGCCTAAGTTGGCTTTTTTTCTACCAGATACAGGTGTTTACCTGAACCAATGGGAAATTTTGGATATTGGATTGGATCCTGAATTTTTAACCCGGGAAGAGGCTGATTATGAATTGGTGGGTAAGCATCAAATAGTGTCGTTATATCGACCGAGATTAAAGTTTTCGCATAAAGGAACCTACGGCCAAGCTATGATTGTTGGAGGGAGTTACGGTAAAATTGGAGCGGTACAATTGGCCAGTAATGCATGCTTGTCCTCAGGTGCGGGATTGGTAACGGCCTTTGTTCCACAATGTGGCTATCATTCCCTTCAAACGGCAGTGCCTGAGCTAATGGTCTTAACGGATACAGATGAACATTGCATTACCGAAATCAGTATGCCGTTTGCGCCCAAAGCGGTCGGAATAGGGATGGGTCTGGGGACGAAGGAGCCTACCATAAAGGCGTTCAAGGACTTTTTAAAACAAATGGAGAGTCCTGTTGTAGTGGATGCAGATGGCCTCAATATTTTGGCGATGGCCCCACACATGTTAAAGGATGTCCCCCCACAGTCCATTTTTACACCCCACCCCAAGGAGCTGGAACGTTTGATCGGTACATGGACGGACGATTTTGAAAAATTGGAAAAAGCAAAAGCCTTTTCAATCAGCCATGATATTGTTTTGGTGATCAAAGGGGCTCATACCATAGTCCTATACAAAGGGAAGGGTTATGTGAATACCACGGGCAACCCTGGAATGGCCACTGCGGGCAGTGGAGATGTTCTTACAGGAATGGTAACGGGGTTAATGGCCCAGGGCTACACATCGTTGGAAGCCGCTATTTTTGGGGTTTATCTGCATGGTTTGGCAGGCGACATCAGTGCTTCGCAAAATGGGTATGAAGCCTTAAAGGCATCGGACATTGTGAATTCAATAGGTAGGGCCTATGTGGAAATTTTAAGCCCTCCGGATGTTGAAGAAAAAGAGCAAGAATAATTAGGAATCCTTTATTTTTTTCGGTTTGATTCTTTTCTTCACCCATGCCAAGGCATTTTCAAACTCAATGAAAAATTCCATAGGCTTCTTGTAGAAAAGTTTTTCTATTTTGAAGTTGTGCATATCTATCTCCTTTTTGGAAACGATGGCAAAGGCCTTGAGGTTTTCCAATCCCCTTAAGTAATTGTAGATGGTGGGATCCACGGCATAGGAATTTTTTCGTAGGCTGATATAGCCAAATTCCCTGTCCCTGAAGTGTATTTCAGAAATCCCGATGATTTGATAGGCACGTTCCAGCGTAACCGTAGCACCTTCGTCAAAGGTTGCGACCATGTAGTTGTCAAAGACCTGTACCGATCCTATGTCCAATTGGTACTCTCGTACCACGATGGTCTTCTTTGTAGAAGTAAATTTCATTCCCCAAAAAGTTATAGTGTCTCATGGCGAAAATATATTGAATGGGAGGGGGGGTGAAAAATATTAGATTAAAAGCTCAAATATCGTTTGTATGGTAACATTGGGGTATAAAAAAAGCTGACAATCGTCAGCTTTTTTTGATCTGTAACTTTCATTTTATTTTTCAGCTTCCGGAGATTTTTCCGTTTTCTTTATTTTGATGGTAAGCTCTTCTTTCTTTTCATCCAAGTCCATAAAGATGCTGTCTCCTTCTTCCAGTTTGGAGTTTACGATTTCCTCGGCAAGGGCGTCCTCAATATATTTTTGGATGGCCCGCTTCAAAGGTCTGGCTCCATACTGCTTGTCAAAACCTTTATCGGCTATATAATCCTTGGCTTTGTCCGTAAGGCTCAATACATAGCCAATATCCTTGATTCGCTTGTACAGTTTGTCCAATTCAATATCAATGATTTTGTGGATATCTTCTTTTTCCAAGGGATTGAAGACAATTACATCATCAATACGGTTAAGGAACTCGGGGGCAAAAGCCTTTTTCAATGCGCTTTCAATAACGCTTTTCTGATGGCTGTCTTCCTGCGCTTTTTTAGCAGCAGTTCCAAAACCTACACCTTGTCCAAAGTCCTTCAACTGACGTGCTCCAATATTGGAGGTCATGATGATGATGGTATTCCTGAAATCTATTTTTCTTCCAAGACTGTCCGTTAAGAAACCATCGTCCAATACTTGCAACAGCATATTGAAGACATCTGGGTGAGCCTTTTCAACCTCATCCAAAAGAATGACGGAATAGGGCTTGCGCCGAACTTTCTCTGTCAGCTGACCCCCTTCTTCATACCCAACATATCCGGGAGGTGCTCCCACCAATCGGGAAATAGCGAATTTTTCCATGTATTCGCTCATGTCTATCCGGATAAGTGCGTCTTCAGAATCAAAGAGTTCCTTGGCAAGAATCTTGGCCAATTGGGTTTTACCAACCCCTGTCTGGCCCAAGAAAATAAATGAGCCAATGGGTTTGTTGGGGTCTTTCAACCCGGCACGGTTACGCTGGATGGCCTTGGCCACTTTGGCCACAGCCTCATCCTGACCGATGACAAAACCTTTGATCAAATCGGGCAATTTGGCCAATTTGTTGCTTTCGGTCTGTGCTATTCGGTTCACGGGAATGCCACTCATCATGGAGACCACATCGGCTACATTGTCCTCACTTACGGTCTCCCTGTGGAGTTTGCTTTCTTCTTCCCAACGCTCTTGCGCAGAAGCCAATTCCTTTTCGAGACGTTTTTCGTCATCCCGAAGCTTGGCGGCCTCTTCGTATTTCTGTTTTTTTACAACGCTGTTTTTCAGCTCGCGGACATCTTCCAATTGACTTTCCAGTTCCAAAATCTGTTTTGGAACATCCATGTTTACAATGTGCACACGGGAACCAGCCTCATCCAAGGCGTCTATGGCCTTGTCTGGCAAGAATCGGTCTGTCATGTATCTATTGGTCAACTTAACGCAGGCCACAATGGCCTCATCGGTATAGTTGACATTATGGTGATCCTCATACTTGCCTTTGATGTTCATCAGGATTTCAATGGTTTCCTCAACGCTTGTTGGTTCTACCATTACCTTTTGGAAACGACGTTCCAAGGCGCCATCCTTTTCAATGTACTGTCTGTATTCATCAAGGGTGGTGGCTCCGATACATTGAATTTCCCCTCGGGCCAAAGCGGGCTTGAACATGTTGGAAGCATCCAAACTTCCTGTAGCACCACCGGCACCTACAATGGTGTGGATTTCATCAATAAAGAGGATGATGTCGTCATTTTTTTCAAGCTCGTTCATCACCGCTTTCATGCGTTCTTCAAACTGTCCGCGATATTTGGTTCCTGCTACCAACGATGCCAAATCCAAGGTTACAACGCGTTTGTTGTATAGGATTCGGGATACTTTTTTGTTGATGATGCGCAGGGCCAAGCCTTCGGCAATGGCACTTTTTCCCACTCCTGGTTCACCAATCAGCAAGGGGTTGTTCTTCTTTCTACGGCTCAAAATCTGGGATACACGCTCAATTTCCTTTTCCCTTCCCACAACCGGGTCCAATTTATTTTCCTCGGCCAAGCGGGTAAGGTCCCTTCCAAAATTATCCAGGACAGGGGTTTTGGATTTTTTGCTTCCCTTTTGGGACGAGCCGGAACCGAATGTACTTTCCTTGGAATCCCCTCCTTCATCAGGGTCACTTGGAAAAGATTCGGCCTGTGGGGAATCTATGTAATCATCATCACTGGTGATCATGGATTTGAATTGTTCCTTCACATTATCGTAGTCCACCTTGAGCTTGTGCAGCAATTTTGTGGTGGGGTCGTTTTCGTTTCTAAGGATGCAGAGCAATAGGTGTGCTGTATTTATAGAGGAACTCTGGAACAGTTTGGCCTCCAAGAAAGTGGTTTTCAACGCACGCTCTGCCTGACGGGTCAGATGTAGGTTTTTCTTGTCTTTTTGCATGGTTCCCGAAGTGGGATTTGCAGGACTAAGAATTTCCACTTTTCTGCGTAGGTGGTCCAAATCCACATCAAGGGCATCCAAAATACTAATGGCTTTGCCGTTTCCATCTCTTAAAAGACCGAGCATAAGATGTTCCGTACCAATAAAATCATGGCCCAAACGTAGGGCCTCCTCCTTGCTATATGCTATAACATCTTTTACTCTGGGGGAAAAATTATCGTCCATACCTTTCTTTTTCGCAACTAAAATTAATAAAAGTATTGTTACTGTGGTCAAATACCGTACCCATTATCGATAAACTAGTGGTAAATGTCGAAATAAAGGTCGTTTTTTAACAGTTTAACAAAGCTTTATCAAAAGAAAAGAGCACTTGGATAACTGTTGATAATTTTTTTAATAAAGTAGATCCCAAAGGTTTGGAAAGGGCCTATTTTCCGTATATTGCCATGATATTTTAACCACAAAAAACTATAAGATTTTAGCATGGCGGAAGGAGAAAAGTTAATTCCTATCAATATTGAGGATGAGATGAAATCTGCCTACATTGATTATTCAATGTCGGTCATTGTGTCACGTGCCCTGCCAGATGTTCGTGATGGACTCAAACCAGTTCACAGAAGAGTGCTTTTTGGAATGCATGAATTGGGAGTTAGATCAACCAGTTCACACAAGAAATCGGCCCGTATCGTTGGGGAGGTCTTGGGTAAGTATCACCCGCACGGGGATACTTCGGTCTATGATACCATGGTACGTATGGCCCAAGAGTGGAGCCTTAGGTACATGTTGATCGATGGTCAGGGTAACTTTGGTTCCGTGGACGGTGATAGCCCTGCGGCCATGCGTTATACCGAGGCCAGAATGCGCAAGATCGCTGACGAGATGTTGGCCGATATTGACAAGGACACCGTTGATCACCAACTTAATTTTGATGACTCGCTGCAAGAGCCAACCGTATTGCCTACCCGTGTTCCCAATCTTTTGGTGAACGGAGCTTCAGGTATTGCCGTGGGTATGGCCACCAACATGCCGCCCCACAACCTTTCTGAAGTGGTGGACGGGACAGTGGCCTATATAGATAACCATGAGATAGAGATCGATGAACTGATCACCCACATAAAAGCTCCTGATTTTCCAACCGGAGGTATCATTTATGGGTATGATGGGGTAAAGGAGGCATTCCATACCGGTAGAGGTCGGGTGGTCATGAGGGCCAAGGCCTCTTTCGAGGAAGTTCAAGGAAGGGAGTGTATCATTGTTACCGAGATTCCCTATCAGGTGAACAAGGCGGACATGATCAAGAAGACCGCCGATCTGGTCAATGAAAAGAAGATTGAGGGAATTGCATCCATCCGTGATGAATCGGATAGGAAAGGAATGCGTATCGTGTATATCCTTAAGCGGGATGCCATCCCCAATATTGTGCTGAATATGCTGTACAAGTATACAGCACTTCAGTCTTCCTTCAGTGTCAACAATATTGCATTGGTCAATGGAAGACCGCAGTTGTTGAACCTCAAGGAAATCATCCATTATTTTGTGGAGCACCGACACGAAGTGGTGGTTCGACGAACCAAATATGAGCTGCAAAAAGCTGAAGATCGTGCCCACATCTTGGAGGGACTTATCATCGCATCAGACAATATTGATGAGGTGATTGCCATTATCCGTGGCTCTGCCAATGTGGATGAGGCGCGTAACAGTTTAATGGAGCGTTTTAAGCTCACCGAAATACAGGCTAAGGCCATCGTGGAGATGCGTTTGCGTCAACTTACAGGTCTGGAGCAGGACAAATTGCGTGATGAGCATGCCGAGTTGTTGAAGACTATTGAGGATTTGAAGGACATTCTGGCGAAAAAAGAGCGTAGGATGCAGATCATCAAGGATGAACTTCTTGAAGTCAAGGAGAAATATGGTGATGAAAGAAGGTCTGAAATCAACTTTGCGGGAGGAGACCTAAGTATAGAGGATATGATTCCGGATGAGCAAGTGGTCATTACCATTTCCCATGCCGGGTATGTCAAGAGAACACCACTCACCGAATATAAGACCCAGAATAGGGGAGGAGTGGGCCAGAAAGCGTCCTCTACCCGAAATGAAGACTTTTTGGAGCACCTATTTGTGGGTACCAATCACCAGTATATGTTATTCTTCACGCAAAATGGGAAATGTTTCTGGATGCGTGTCTTTGAAATTCCGGAAGGATCCAGAACCTCAAAAGGTAGGGCCATCCAGAATTTGATCAATATAGAACAGGACGATAAGGTGAAAGCCTTTATCTGTACCCAGGACCTTAAGGATGAGGATTACGTGAACAGCCATTATGTGATTATGGCCACCAAGAAGGGAACCGTAAAGAAAACCTCTTTGGAGCAATACTCACGACCTCGCCAAAATGGTATCAATGCCATAACCATAAAGGATGGTGATGAGCTTCTTGAAGCCAAATTAACAACAGGGACAAGTCAGATATTCCTAGGATTGAAATCGGGTAAAGCCATTCGATTTGAGGAAGGCAAGACCCGCCCCATGGGAAGAAATGCATCCGGGGTACGCGGTATTACCTTGGCCGATGACCATGATGAGGTGATCGGAATGGTTTCTGTCCATAATTTTGAAGACGATATTCTGGTAGTTTCCGAGAATGGTTATGGAAAACGATCCTCTCTTGAGGATTACAGGATTACCAATAGAGGTGGTAAAGGAGTCAAGACAATCTCCATTACCGATAAGACGGGTGGTCTTGTAGCCATTAAAAATGTTTCGGACACGGATGATCTTATGATCATCAATAAGTCTGGAATTGCCATTCGAATGAGTGTCGAGGATCTTAGGGTCATGGGAAGGGCAACACAGGGTGTGCGTCTTATCAACCTGAAGGATTCAGACTCCATTGCTGCGGTTGCCAAAGTCATGAAAGAAGATGGTCCCTTGGATGAGACCAATATCATGGATATAGAGGTCAAGGGCGAAGATGGCACGGCTATTGATAATGACAACGAGGAAAATAAATAATCGATAAACACTAAATAATTACATTTTTGACATGAAGACTAAATTTTTGATACTAATTGCCATGGGGGTTTCAGTTATGGGTTACTCTCAAAAAAATGAGATCAAGGATGCGGAAAAAGCCCTGAAGGGTGGAGATGCCGCAGCGGCCAAGACTGCTTTGGAAGCGGCTGCGTCCACGATCGATGCTGCTGATGAAAGGGTTCAGGCCCAGTATTATGCCGTAAAAGGAAATGTATATTCCGATTTGGCCCAGAAAGGGGATGAAACTGCATTTCAACCCGCTATAGATGCTTACAACAAAGTGATTTCAGTTGAAGAGGCCAGTGGTAAGGAAAAATATACCACCGTTGCCAAGCAGAAGCTGGCACAGATCACCGGTGACTTGGTAAACGCCGCCGTTGAGGACAACAACAACCAGAAATTCAAAGAAGCTGCGGCAAAGTTGTACATGAGTTACAAATTGAGCCCGGCCGATACTATTTACTTGTATTATGCTGCCAGTAGTGCCGTTAATGGTCAGGACTATGACAACGCATTGAGTTACTACAATGAATTGAAAGAGATGGGTTATGATGGTAGCGGGGTTACCTATACAGCGGTAAACATTGAGACCGGTGAAGTGGAGACCATGGATAAAGCAACTCGTGACCTATATGTAAAGGCCAACACGCACAAAGATCCAAATGAGGAAAGAAGTCCTTCCAAAAAACCAGAGATTGTAAAAAATATCGCTCTGATCTACCAACAATTGGGAGATAATGAGAAAGCACTTGCAGCGTATTCCGATGCTAGGGCAGAAAACCCAGATGATGTAAACTTGGTTTTGGGAGAGGCCAACCTTCATTACTCCATGGGAGATAAGGAAAATTTCAAGAAGTTGATGGCGAAAGCTTCCGAAATGGCGCCTGACAACCCAGATTTGTTGTACAACATTGGAGTGATCAACATGGAACAAGGAAACTTGGAAGATGCACGGGACGCCTATAAAAAGACATTGGCCATTGATCCAGGATACATCAATGCCCTTTTGAACCTTTCCACTACCTATGTGAACGAAGGTAACGGACTTATCGATGAAATGAATGCGTTGGGAAGCTCAAAGGCCGATATCGCCAAATACGACGAGTTGAAGGGAAAGAAGGACAGTTTGTTTAAGGAAGGTGCCACGGTTTTGGAAAATGCCGTAAAAACCAATCCTGATAACCAAAGTATCCTATCACAATTGAAGAACATCTACGGAGCTTTGGGAGATACCGAGAACTTTATGCGTATCAAAAAGCTTTTGGGAGAGTAAATCGCTCCAATTTGTAAAAATAGAAAGGGACCATTTTGGTCCCTTTTTTTATTATATGATTTTCTTGATTACCCTAAGCTGATGGGTGTACCGTTTTTCTTCGGTATTGAAAATACCTGTGTGGTCCAAACGATCGATTCGGACATGCCCGTAGGTGTGGATGATATAATTGTCCTTTAAGATGATGCCAACATGGTCTATAACTCCCTCATTGTTATCAAAAAAGGCAAGGTCGCCCGGTTCGCTTTCCTCAATGAAACTTAAAGGTTCCCCTTGTTTGGACTGTCCTTCCGCATCCCTGCAAAGGGTAATCCCATTGATCTTATAGACCATTTGGGTAAATCCCGCGCTGTCTATGCCAAAAGGCGTTTTGCCTCCCCAAAGAAAAGGGGCTTTTAGGTACAGAAAAGCTACATCTACCAGTTCATTTTTTTGGGCATGCCCACTTACGGAACTACCCTCAAAGGAATGGTCCAAGAGTGTTGATGAAGAAACCATGGAGCCCAAAACAATGGGAAGTAGCATGCCATCTTGACTGCAGACATGGGAAACTATATCTGGGGAAAGTTGTTGGTTTTCGGGGTTCTCGAACGCTTTGTAATCCTCCTCTGTGATGAATTTAAACTGATGGTTGGAAACCCATCCCTCGCATTGGTCATGCGCTATCCTGATGCGGCTCCATTTTTTTCGACTTTCCAAAACCTTGAAATGTTCCCCATACAAGAGCTGGGAAGTCATTTCAGAGCTATCCTCGGGAAGTGTTCTAATGGGCACAATGCTCAGTGGGCAAATTCCATATTGCATTTACGGATGATATTGGATGGCTAAATTCTTTCCAAAATTAAGGCTGATGCACCACCACCGCCATTGCAGATAGCGGCTGCACCTAATTTGGCATTGTTCTGTTCAAGCACATTGAGCAACGTTATGGTAATCCGCGCACCGGAACAGCCCAATGGGTGTCCCAAAGAAACTGCGCCACCGTTTACATTTACGTTGGAATCCTGTAGTCCCAAAATCTTCATATTGGCAAGGCCCACAACAGAAAACGCTTCGTTGAACTCAAAGTAGTCGATATCCTCCAAAGATACCCCGGCACGATCCAGTGCTTTGGGAAGAGCCTTGGCAGGTGCAGTGGTAAACCATTTGGGCTCTTGGGCCGCATCGGCATACCCTTTTATGTAAGCCAAGGGTTTCAAGCCAAGTTCTTTCGCTTTGTCCTCACTCATCAGCACCACTGCGGCGGCCCCATCATTGATGGTGGAGGCATTGGCGGCAGTAACCGTTCCATCTTTGGTAAAGGCGGGTCGCAATGCGGGGATTTTATCTATTTTTACATTGGTATATTCCTCATCCTCGCTCACAACAATGGGTTCTCCTCGACGTTGTGGGACTTCAACGGGTACTACTTCATTTTTGAATTTTCCAGCTTTCCACGCCTCGGCAGAACGTTGGTAGGATTGTATGGCAAAGGCATCTTGATCTTCTCTGCTAAATTGATATTCCGTAGCACAGGCATCGGCACATACCCCCATGGCATTTTGATCGTAGGCATCTACCAAACCGTCTTTTTGCATTCCGTCCAGCAGGGTGGCAGGACCAAACTTCAACCCATTGCGCATATAGGCATAATGTGGGATGAGGCTCATGTTTTCCATGCCGCCGGCCACTACAATGGAATTTTCTCCCAATGCAATGGATTGGGCGGCTTGCGTAATGGCTTTCATTCCGGATGCACATACTTTGTTCACCGTTGTACAGGGAACCGTATCCGGAATCCCGGCATAAATGGCGGCCTGTCGGGCAGGAGCCTGACCCGTGCCGGCCTGTACCACATTCCCCATTAAAACCTCTTCGACCTTTTCTGGAGAAAGTCCGATCTTGTCCAATGCCCCTTTAATGGCAACCGCACCCAATTTAGGTGCCGGTATGGTGGACAATGCTCCCATAAAACTACCTATGGGCGTTCTAACAGCTGAAACGATGACAACTTTGTTCATATGTGCATTTTTACGGTTACGAAAATACTAAAATTAAATCCAAAGGGTAAGACGTGATTGTACGGCACTCCTTAATATATATTTTCTATTTTTGGGGATATCAGCATACGATATGGGAAAAGCTTTGGACAATGTATATAAACATCAATCACTTGCCTACAAGTATTTTCTCTATCTGGTATCTGTAGCCCTCATCGTTTTCTTTTTTCCTAAAGGCGGAAAATTTAAGTACGAATTTCAAAAAGGAAAGCCATGGCAGTATGAAAATCTTTATGCTCCCATTGATTTTTCGATCCAGAAAAGTACAGATGAGATTGCCCAGGAACAGCTTTCCATCCGCAATACCAAAACGGACTATTACAATTTTGATGCATCCATTGTTAGCTCGATAAAGAGCAATGTGCAAAAGGAACTGGAACAGTTGGCCACTTCCAATGCGTATTCGGCGCGGCAGCAACGAAACATGCTCAATGTGGGTATGGCGGTGATCGATAGCATTTATGCCAAAGGTGTTTTTGAAAACAGCCCGGGTTCCAATTCCATTGTTTTGGTGCGGAACAACGAGGCCATCCCCATGGCACCCAACGATTTTATCGATTTGGAAGGGGCAAAGAGACAGGTGTCTTTGCAAATTTCCCGTTCCAACGTGGTGGATAAGGCAGGGTTGGAAAATACGGTTCAATCCAACATAAAGCCCAATCTTTTCTATGATGAAACCTTGACAGAAAGTGCCTTGCAACAGGAGCTATCCAAGATATCCTACACAAGGGGAGAGGTATCGGAAGGGAGGCTGATCATTGCCAAGGGCGAAGTGGTCGAGGCCGAAAATTTCAAGATCCTCAATTCCTTGAAGGAAGAATATGAATCGGAACTTTGGCAAGGCAACAACTACTATTACATCATGTTGGGCTATACCATTTTGGTGGCATTGGTATTGATCATGTTGTTTCTTTTTCTCAAGCGGTATCGAAATGAAATTTTTAAGAACAATAATAAGGTCACCTTTATCTTTTTCAACATATTGCTCATGGTGTTGGCCACAACACTGATGGTAAAGAACAATGAGAGCTATGTATATGGGGTTCCATTGTGTATCCTACCCTTGGTGCTCAAGAACTTTTTTGATGCCCGACTGGGGCTTTTTGTACATGTACTTACCGTGTTGATTCTTGGTTTTGTGGTACCCAACAGCTTCGAGTATATTTTTCTTCAGATCATAGCGGGTATCGTTACCATTTTAACCGCCTCAGAACTGTATAAGAGGGCCAATCTCTTTATTTCTGTTGGGCAGATTACCCTAATATATATTATAGGCTATTTCGCCTTCCACGCGATCCATGAGGGAAATCTGGAGAACATTGAATGGATATTGTTTGGGGTATTTGTTCTAAATGGACTTTTGACGCTTTTTGCCCAGCCTTTGATCTATATGTTCGAGAAATTATTCGGTTTGATATCCGATGTGTCCCTGTTGGAGCTTTCAGATACCAATTCCAAGTTGTTGAAGAAACTGTCGGATAAGGCACCGGGAACGTTCCACCATTCGTTACAGGTGGCCAACCTTGCCGAAGCCGCCGCAAATGAGATTGGTGCCAATGCCATGTTGGTCCGGGTGGGAGCCTTGTACCATGACATCGGAAAAATGGAAAAGCCGACCTTCTTTACGGAGAATCAGGTCACCAATGTAAATCCGCATGATGATCTGCCGCCAAGGGAAAGTGCCAAGATTATAATAGACCACGTGATTCAAGGAATAGAAATTGCAAGAAAGAACAATCTCCCAGATAGGATCATTGATTTTATAAGGACCCATCACGGTACCACACTGGTGTACTATTTTTATAAAAAACAACAGGAACTTGAGGCTGAGGTGGATGATAATGATTTTAGGTATCCAGGTCCAATTCCCTTTTCAAAGGAAACTGCCATCCTGATGATGTCGGATGCCGTGGAAGCTGCGTCCAAGAGTTTAAAGAATCCCACTTTTTTGGTCATAGATGAATTTGTGGAGAAAATTGTGAAGGGGCAGATGCAGGCCAATCAGTTTTTAAATGCCAATATTACCCTAAAGGAAATCGAGATGGTGAAGAAGATATTGAAGCAAAAACTGACCAATATCTACCATCTTAGGGTCGAGTATCCGGAGTAAAGTCCATAAAATCAATTCCTAATTAAAAAAAACGGAAAATAGTTGCGTTCTTTCGGATGAAAAGGTACATTTGCATCCGCATTTTTAGAGTGCAAGTTCATAAGAAGTATTGGGAGAGGTGCCGGAGTGGTAACGGAGCAGATTGCTAATCTGTCAGCGCGTAAGTGCTGCCTGGGTTCGAGTCCCAGTCTCTCCGCTGTTTCCTAAGATATTTGGAATTAAATTATGTTCGGGGTGTAGCGTAGCCCGGTTATCGCGCCTGCTTTGGGAGCAGGAGGTCGCAGGTTCGAATCCTGCCACCCCGACTTAACTTATTTAAGTAAAATCAAAACACTGTTAATCTTATGATTTTCAGTGTTTTGTGTTTTTAGACATATCGTTTGAATTCATTTAAAACCATCTAAAATCATATCAAGCGTGTTCCCATCGGGAGCAAACACTTACAGTTCTTGTTGTAACTTTAAATGACTTTTAGAACCATATTTCTTGTGTTTTGACTTTCACAGTATTCACACTCTAAAAGGTTACAACATGCAGAAAAACAATCGTTTAACAATCAATTTCTTTACAAGGAAACACAAGGTGCAATCAGAGAACCGGATTGTCTATTGTAGAATCACCATCGATGGTGAACGCACCGATTTTAGCATAAATCGGGAAATCAAATCCAATTTATGGGACAATAGCCGTAAAAGAGGCAAGGGATTTTCCAGTTATGTGATTTCCCTTAACAAGTACCTGGACCATATTTATACAGGCCTACATGAGGCCCATAGGCTATTGATGGTGGAAGAGAAGGTAATAACTCCATTAGCCATAAAAGCAAGGTTCTTTGGGGAAGATGATGGAGGCAAAACTTTGAAACAATTGATTGCTTACCACAATGGAACCATGCACACTTCGTTGCGCCCGGGAACCAGAAAGAACTACCATATTACCGAAAGGTGCATAAATCTCTTTTTAAAGGAGGAATATGGTGTGGAGGATATAAAGCTCAAAAAATTGAATTACCGTTTTATATCCGACTTTGAACAGTATCTAAGAAAGTACAGGCCATCTACTCGAACCAAGTGTACTAATAACGGGGCCATGAAGCACATGGAACGGCTTAAGAAAATGTCAAGGTTAGCGGTAAGGATGGAATGGCTTTCAAAGGATCCCTTTGGGAACTATAAACTGCACTTTGTCAAAGCCCAAAGAGAACATTTGACGAAAAGAGAACTTGGACTCATAGAAGAAACCAGTTTTACAAAACAAGGTGTTGAAAAGACGAAGGATGTATTCCTGTTCTCCTGTTATACAGGCTTATCCTATATAGATGTAAAAGCACTTAGTCCCGACAATGTTATCAAAGGTATAGACGGCAATGATTGGTTGTTTACCACAAGGACGAAGACCGATGAAAGACTCAAAATACCATTGCTGCCTCAGGCAAAGGATATCATCAAGAAATATGAAGGATCTTCTGAAAGGAAAATCAACAATATCCTTTTACCCGTTTTCAGTAACCAGAAAGTGAATTTCTATCTCAAAGAGATCAGTAAAGCCTGTGGAATCCGAAAAAGGGTCACATTCCACACGGCAAGGCACACTTTTGCAACAACGGTAACCCTATCCAATGGAGTCCCAATAGAAACAGTCTCCAAACTGCTCGGCCATACCAAATTGTCCACTACCCAGATCTATGCAAGGGTACTGGAACACAAGATAGGGGAGGACATGCAGAATCTAATGGAACATATGCAGACTAGCCAATCAGCCGAAGGATGATTAGGTAGTATTTATTCGGTCCCGCTCGCGGGACAAATGAATAGCAAGAGGGTGATGCGCAGATTGCGCCATCACGGTTGTTTTCGGGTATTCAACACGTTGAATGCCAGTTGGTTGAATGGATTTTGGAATATTGTGCAAAATCAGGGGCTACAGTAGACTTTTCCGAAATCTACAGTAAACCCTTTGGGAAGCCCCGTAAACATTGAAAATTATTCAAGGAAAAATTGACGCAAATTCACGAAAAAGCAAAAAACCACACCTATGGAAAAGCAATCAACAAATGACAGGACAAGGAAAGCAACCGGGTATTCCAATATCACGGTAAACAAGGAAACGGCCACACGCTTTCGCGGCTATTCCAAAAGGTTCAACAAATCCCATAGTGAGGTACTGGATGGGATGGTCACCTTTTTCCGGGAAAACAACCTTGACCCCTTTGGAGGGGGAACAAGGATTGTCCTTGACCATATCAAAAAATTGGAGCGTCAGATGATGAAAAAAATCGACAGGCTCATCGCCATTGTCAAGAACATGGAAAAGACCAGTATCCGGCCCACATATGAAATGATGCTGATCCTTTACGAGGCCTATGTAAAGGATGGGAGGAAACCGAGACGGGAACCCGTCCAGATACAGGAAGAGCGAATGGACTTTTTGGAGGCTAGAAACACCGTTCCGAAAACAGAGCATGATAGAATGCTGCAAGAATTAAAAAACTATAAAAAGCACTGCAATGAAATCATTAACAATGTGGAGAAGGTGGAGCCAATGATGGGAAAACCCTATTTAAAAATAAATATGGGCATCGGGGATTTTGAAAGCTTGAAAAATCAATTAAGATAACGGCCATGTACCTTACCATCTCAGCACAGAAAATAGGCAGCACCTATAATTCCAGTGTAGGGAACTATGTGGACTATCTGGAAAAGGAAAACAAGGACAGGTCACCCGAACTCAGGGAGGAATTCTTTGACCAAGAGAACAACAATGTAAGCCCTCAAACGGTCATCGATGAAATAGATGCCAATACGGCCAAGTTAAGGCAGAAAGACCCAAAATTCTATTCCATAGTGGTCAGTCCCAACCAAAGGGAACTGAAGGCCATTGGCAATGACCCAAATCAACTAAGGGAATATACAAGGAAACTAATGGAGGATTATGCCAAGAGTTTCCATAGGAACCAAGATGTCAAGGCCGAGAACTTAAAGTATTATGCCAAAATCGAGCATGAACGCACCTATAGGGGCTTTGACAAACAGGTACAGGAGAATGCGCCTTTCCGAAGGGAAATAGCAAGGCTAAGGAGCGAGATACGGAAAGTGGAACGGGGCGAATCCATCGGGAATGTCAATGAACTTGAAAAAAGAATCAAAGAGCAAGAAAGATTGGCACCCCATAAACAGAACGGGCAACTGGTGGCCGCCGGAATGCAAAAGGAGGGGCCACAGACCCATATCCATATCATCGTCAGTAGAAGGGACGTAACGAATACCTACACACTTTCACCAATGGCCAAGCACAGGGCATCCGAAGTGGAACTGAACGGAAGGACGGTCAAGAGGGGATTTGATAGGGACGGTTTTTATCAAGCAGCAGAGAAGGCCTTTGACAGGACGACAGGCTTCAAAAGGAACTATGTGGAATCCTATGTAGGGAGAAAGGCCCATGCCAAGGAACCGGGGAAGTTCTTTGCCAAGGTCATGGGACTGCCCACCAAGGAAAAGGACATGGCCTTTAAACTTCTAAAAACGATGGGTGTCAAAGCTCCCAGTATCCCGACCAATAAAGTACAGATGGCGGCCAAGATCATCAAGGCTCTTGGAAGGGGCATTGATAAGGCCAGAGGTGCAGGTGAGGACATGGGCTACTGAAATCCAAAAAGTAGGTTGCGCCCTTTCGGGTTTTTGCTTCACGCTTATCTACAGGAACGCTACAAAAACCCGATAGGATCCATGCGCAAAAGTTGGGGGTAAGGATTTGGGACACTTGCAGCGCAAAACCTTGTTTTGCTTGCTCAAATAAAGTATAAGCACTATGGTTGTTAGTTTAATCTTTAAACAATGAGTTTTCAATTGGTCCCTTTTGATAAAACGGCTTAAAAAAAGCAACACCATTTTGTGAATCCCAAAATTGAGCTTTTAGCCATAAAACCTCGTCTAAAGTAAATTGGCTTTTGTGACACATCCATGCCTTTTTTGCAGTTTCAAAATGAATTTTTTCTATTGGAATCCTGAAATTCAAGTATGAAATGTCAACCATCGCCATTTCCACATTGTCTTGAATTGTTATTTCTGTTGTATACAGCTGATGCGGCTTCCCATCCCATTGTTTGCTTCCAAATACTTCGCTAACAATAGTATTAACAATTCGATGGTCTAAATGACCTGTGCCTCCAGAAGGTCCCCAGGTTAATACTACATCAGGTTTGATATCCTCAATTAATTTTTGCACTTCTTTTTTGGCTCTATCGATTTCATTCATCATGGCTTCCATGCCTTCTTCAAATTTGAATTGATCATAAAAGCCCATCATAATCGGAGGATTAACCCCTAGCTCTGTGGTGGAACAATTCATTTCTTCAATCCTAATGTTCGCAAGATTATCTCCGGCAGAAATACCTGCATGTGTGGTCACTCCCAACCTACCATCCGTAACGATTGCAATATAAATGGATACCCCTTCAGAAACATACTTTGCCAATAGGGGAGCAGCTGACATTTCATCGTCAGGGTGAGCAAAAATTGCTAAAAGCGTTCTTTTGTCTGTAATTTCATTTTTGCCTTTGTATGATTTTCCATTAGCAGAAATGACAAAAAGTAAGAGTAGAAAAAATGAACATTTTTTAAGGAGTTTTACCATGATTTTTTTCATATCAAATTGCTTACTATAACCTATATGGTAACCTTTTGAGGTTTTTATTCTATTTAAGAACTTTTAGAAATGTTGTTGCTTTACTTCGTGTTTTTAATCTTATTTAAAGTATTGGTAGCCCGGATTTTTTCCCAAGACCCATCTTTTGCAGCTACAATAGCTTTTTCATAATTTTCTATGGATTCTTCCTTATTATCAAGAACCATATTTATATACCCTAATGATTCATGGAAATGAAAATCATTATCAGTTAAATCGTTCTTTTTGATATAGTCCAAGATTTTCAAAGATTGAAACAATCGTTCATTTTTCGATTTCCAAATAGTCCTGTGATTATTCAAAAAACTTACATAGTAATAATCAAATGGTTGATTGTCATAAGCTATCCGTGCCTTAGAAATCAAAGAGTATGGAACCCAGTTCAAATCTTCTTTGATTTTATCTGCCTTGTCTGGATGGGCATTAACCAATTGCTCAAATAGCTTTAATCCCTCATCAACGCCATTTTTTTCTATCTTATTGATAATCAAATTATAAAAATAGTTTTTGTCCGCTCTTTCAAAAGTTAATTCAGCAAAGTTTTTCTGCTTAAAAAAACTTCCTAAGTTTTCAATCCTAAAACCTTTTTTCAGTTCCTTTTTGAGGTCAATTGTAACTGTTTCCCTATAGTTGTGAAACCAATTAATGTAAATTTTAAGGTTTTTTAAATCATAGACATTTGAATATTGTGTAGACAGGCTTCCTTCCTGATGAACGTCATCCAAAATATCTCTGAACAGCGAAACGGAAATGTCATTTGCTCCAGAAAGAGTCCTATCTATTTTATCATATCGCAAACAGTCATATTTTTCATCTTTCAAATCACAAATATTAAAATTCGTAGTAATCTGATAATTTCCTGTTTTTGGCACAATAGTTTCAGCATTAACGATTACAGATTTTCCAGATGCATCTGCCATAAGCATTTGCGAGGCAGGAGCTGCAAATTTGTGTTTTTCAAGGAGAACTAACGCCTCGTCTACATTTTTACATGAGACTAAAATTTCAGTCATCCCCAGAAAGTCAATTTTTTGATTTTCCAGTTCTATTTTTGGAATAGCGGCAAAGTCAAAGAACAATCCATATTCATTCATCCCTGCTTGGGCTTGCATATTGTTTTTTCCAAAAAATACGGCGCCGTATTTTTCTTTGGTTGCAGGAACAAACCACATATTATGATAAGAAGTGTATTCGTCTTCATTTGCTCCGACAAGAACATGCCCATTTTTTGAACAGGTAAAAATAGAACAGGCAATGATTGTTTGATGTATCATCAATACACCGCACAATAAGCCCAAATATTTATAACTTCTTTTCATAATTTGTCTTTATTATTAGTTACTAATTCTTCCTGAGAACAAGTATTCTTGAAGAGCTAAGTCCATAAGAAACCCATTATCATTATTTGTCAAAAGAATAAACCCCACCTTTTTTTCCAATTGCAAAGCGAATCTTGCTTGAAAATCTCCGTTATTTCCTCCATGATGAATAATTCTGCCGTTTGGAGTATCCTCTAGTTCAAATCCCAGGCTATGCCACTGTCTATTTCCCCCAAAAAAATGTAGGAATGGCTCTTTGTTCTCTATCTGAGGCGCAAACATTTTTTTATAGCTTTCTTTTGCCAATCCTTTACCTTGCATAATACCTATCATGAATTTACTCATGTCCATAGTATTTGAATACATGCTCCCTGCTACCCAAGCTTCTCTATTTAAATCCCAAAACATAGGATAATCCCCAGTATGGCCAACTACAATATTTGGCATCAGCTTATTAATGGCAGAAAATGAGCTGTTGTTAATACCTATGGGCAAGAACACTTCTTCATCGATTACTTCTTGTATTCTCTTCCCCGTTATTTTTTCAACAACTCTACCCAGGTATTCATATCCCTCTCCTGAATATTGATAGTTTGTTCCGGGAGTAAATAAAAGTTCCCCATCATTATTGGACTTCCAACCGTTAGGCCCTCCCCAAAGCCAATTTGGCAAACCAGATTGATGGCTTAAAACATGTCTAGCGGTTATGAGCTTTGACCTTTCATCTTTCTGTATTTGCTCAAATGGTAAGTATTCGAACAAAGGGCGATCTATATCGATAAGGCCTTTCTCTACGAGTCGATTGACGGCAAAAGCAAAAAATATTTTTGAAACTGAGGCTATCTCGAATATTGAAGAATTGCTAACTGGTTTTTGACTAATGGTACTTTCGACGCCAAATTGTTTATTATATATTAGTTTTCCATCTTTAACGATAGCCAAACTAAGACCAGGAATGTTTAAATAGTTTTTATAAGTCTGGACAAATTGGTCTAATTCAAAAGATTTAAATGTATCACTATCAAAGAGAACTCCCCTTTTAGGTATTAAAAAACTCGGGGCCGAATAATCATGGAGTTTTAAAGTGTCTATTTTATTTATACTTTCTGTTGATACTTCAAAAATCACGTTTTTATATTCATCAAGCCTCACTTTTTGAAACGATTCATTATTCTTCGGACTCAGAACATTAACGTTTTTAACAGCTGAAAATACTTGATAAGTGCCTTTCGGTAGCTTGGTTGTATAATGGCCTAGAGAATCTACATTGGCAGTGGTCCACATTGAATTTGAGGATTCTGAAACAATCTTTACTTTGGAAGGTAATGTCAAAGCCACATTTGACTGCCAAGATATCACACCCTCTACTTTCTCTATGACCGCATTTTTTTCAGTAAGTAGAACATCTCCTAATCTAAATGGCATGGCAATTTTTGCGCCGCCAGAACTCCATACCAAGGATTCTGTTTTTTCTGTTTTCGATTCAACATTCTGGACCATAAAATCCAAACCAATGGATCTGTTGGAAAATAAATCTTTTCCTAGATGGATTTGCCATTCATAAACGGTTAAATCTTTCTTATGCTTAACCTGGACTTTAATGTCTTGCGGAGATAGTCTACTATTGACGGGGTCCCAATTATTGTGAACCTTTCTGATCATATATCCAGACTGACTCGCCGCAATGCCAACAACTCCAGAATCCCCTCTTGGGTTATGGTCGAAATCCAAATATAAAATCTGTCTGTCCTCCGGGTTCCACCAAATATCTTCATTCGCATTGGATACAACGTTATCATTATCTTCAACTTCTACAGCGATATATAAATTTTGTTCCGATAGGTTGTATCCGATACGAAAGAAAGCTTTAGTACTAGCTGGTGCTCCTAGAAAATTATCGATTTTAACTCGCTCTATACTTTGTGGCCAGTCATTAAGCTTCCCATCTATTTTAACTCCTGAAATAGGATATGCAAAAGCTATTTTCCCTGTATGGGCAAGTAGGTTTTCGGAGAAAAAAATGATATAGACACAGAAAAGGAACCATTTAAAGTTTATCATTATATTCTAGAGTTATTAATTATTAACGTCATAAAAGTAACACCCTCATATGTGCTAAAATAGAATGAGATTAGCTTCATAATATTTTCAACTTTCTTGTAGGTAAATATCAAAATTGATGCGCACCTCACCATTAATCCCAATTGGTGTTATTGGTAAGATTCTTTTTTTAGCTTTTTCTAAAGATGCCCATCTATCATTTTCAATTTTTGGATCTCCTTTAAAATATATTTGTGATATCAGCTCTTTATGTCTTCTCCCAGTAACCCGAAAGTGGATGTGGGCCGATCTGTATACTCCTTGTAACAAGTATTTGCTTGGGAGTATGGTTGAAAAGGAATATTTCCCCAAAATATCTGTACACAACTGCGTTCTATATTTGTATTCCTCCGTGTCCATATCGTATCTTCCTTCCGAATCACAATGCCAAATCTCAACAATTGCATTTTTTATTAGAGTTTGGCAGTCTGGTTCTAAAACCCGTCCTTCTACGATTAAAGGTGTGCCCTGGACTTCACTCTTTATTAAGTCTGACCTAAAAGAGGCGTTTTCCGATAATAAGGACCCAAAATATCGCTTGTGGTTTCGCAATCTCCTTTGAATCCTATACTTTGGGACTTAACAACCGAACCAAACATGGAAATGGAAAACGCCGATAGAAAAGCGCCTTTAACAAATTCATTTATATTCATCTCTACTTAGTCTTTTGTTGTTTCCGGACAAATATTTCCTTGGCTTGATGGAATCTAAAGTCAGTGATATACTATTCACATGAATCATCATATAATCTCCAAAAATCCAAATCTTGGAAGTCAAAACTGAAATCAATTGTTGAGGATATCCCCTTAATTAAAATACGTGTGGCTTTCCCACACTTATCCAAATAGAATGATATTAATGCATCCGCATTCATGTCTTTATATTCCCATTTAATGGCATAAGTGTTGGTTTCATAATGATACAATGGGCCATTCAATTTTGGAGATCTATGCGATTTAAACCACAATAGATTTTCTTTTTCAAAAATCTCAACGTTCCCAAACCACTTGTCTTTAAAAATCCCTGTATACTTATCAAGTTCAATGCTTGAACCATAGTTTTTCTTTGCAGTCTTCCAGACCTTTTCTGTTTCTGAATCAGTTCTATTGGCTTGGTTTTTATAATTCTGTAAATAGTGGTCGATCCAATTATAGTAATCTAACCCAAGATAACTGTCAATAATTGACTGAATAATTGATTCATATAAAAAACTCCCCCCAGGCTCAGTATTGGTAAATACAGCAATGCCTAAGTTTATGTCAGGAATCATTACAATTTTGGAGCCCACTCCCGGTAAGCTTCCTGTATGATAGACAAGCTTGTTCCCCTTGACATCCATTAAGTTCCACCCTAGGCCATATCCTGCAAAGTGGGAGTTGTATCTTGAGCTTTTATTAGTTTGGTAAATAGTATGCAGCCTCCACATTTCATTGTGACTTTCCTCACTAAACAAGCTCTTATCCAATTTCTCACCATATTTACCTTTATTGAGGTGTAAATTCATCCATTTACATATATCCGAAACACTTGAAAAAATACCTCCTGCTGCTCCATTGGCAGTGGTTTTAAAATTAGATAAAACCCTCAAAGTTTCGCTAATCATTGTATGGGGCTTGGCTGAGTTAGTCTCGTCCAGGATATAATCTAAAGAAGGAAAAGTGTTGTCCATCATTAAAGGATTAAGCACATTCCGTATTACAAATTCCTCCCAAGTCATTCCGCTCTTTCTTGCAATAAGCTCCCCGGCTACCAAGTACAACAAATTGTCATAATCAAATTTTGTTCTAAATGCTGATTTCGGGTTAAAATGCTGAAAGTTCACCAATATATCATCTATCGTAAAATCAGACCCATCAGGCATAAACATCAAATCACCAGCCCCAAGTCCCAATCCACTTCGATGAGTAACCAAATCCTGAATATTAAAATTTTGTGTTACATAATCATTGTACATTTTAAACTCCGGTATATGTTCAATAACCTTATCCTGCCATGATATCTTGCCTTCTTCAACCAATATGGCAAGTGCAGTGGTGGTAAACGCCTTGCTGTTCGAAGCAATAGCGAATAGGGTATTTTCATCAATTTCTTCTTTAGTATAATTGGATTTTACTCCATACCCCTTAATGTGTATAATCTTCCCGTCTTTTACAATTGCAACGGCTGTTCCAACAACATTAAATTTCGTCATTGCTGTTTTAACCAAACTATCCACTTTTTGAGAGGTTATTTGCCCATATGTTTGTGTATGGGCCAAAAGACTTATTAGCATCCCCAATGCGTAAATGGTTTTCTTTCTAAGAAAAATATCAATCAGATATGCCCTATCTGTTTCGTTCATTATTTAAGCCTCTCTCATTTTTTGCTTCTTGGCGCGGGATACTGTTCTGGTGCAATCTATAAAGCAAGTCATCTACATCAATATTCCCTCCGGATAGAATAACCCCAATTTTTTTTTCATGAAACAACTTCTTTTTTTTCGTTAATACAGCCACTGCAACTGCACTAGATGGCTCAATAATGATTTTCATGCGTTCCCACACTAACCTCATGGCCTTAACTATTTCATCTTCGGTTACCCTAACAATCATCTCAATCCCATCCCTAATTATCGGAAAGTTCACCTCCCCTAAATTTGTTTTCAATCCATCCGCAATTGTATTTGTTGATGAATTGGATTCAATTGCCCCGTTCCTTAAAGATCGATATGCATCATCCACCTGAAAAGGTTCACCTCCGATCACCCTACAAGTGCTTTTGCCGTAGTACTTAACAGCAATTATAGTTCCAGCAACTAATCCACCTCCCCCAACTGGAGTAAGAACGTAATCCAAATTTGGATGAACTTCCAACAGTTCTTTGCAGGAAGTAGCTTGTCCCAAGATTATATTCAAGTCATTTGAAGGGTGGACTAAAGTTGCTCCTTTTTCCAAACAAATCCGCCTTGCGGTTCTTTCCCTATCATAAAGTGTTGGTTCACATTCAATGATTACACCACCATATTCTAAAACCCCTTCTTTTTTAACTTTTGGTGCATTTCTTGGCATTACTATGTAGGATTGGATTCCAAATTTATGGGCAGCCAAGGCTAACGCTTGTGCAAAATTTCCAGAAGAATGTGTTACTACACTGTTCAGTCTTTTGCTATCAGTTAAATGTTTGAGCGCATTTAAGGCTCCCCGGACCTTAAAGGATCCTGTCTTTTGGAAATTTTCACATTTGAAAAATATTTTGGCCCCAGTTATTTTATTAAAATAATTTGACGAGATTACAGGGGTGTTATGTATGTATGGCAAAATATTTTGATGGCATGTAGAGAGTTGTTTTTCAATTATTGGTTCATCCATGGTTTGTAAATTCAAAAAAATCATTTTAGAAGAATTTTCCGGTTTCCAAATTTCTATTTATATCTAAATGAGATTTTACCACTCCATGCATTGTGATATAAATTCCCTTTTCCAGTAAATTGGTGGCGGCAATAGCGCTTCCTAGATTTATTGGCGCATCAGAGTTGCTAAACCTTTCCGGTCGGATTGCCCCAGTAATTATAACCAGTTTATCCTTTACAACCTTGTTCAAGTATAATGCGGTCTGAATCATCGTATCGGTACCATGGGTAATTATAAATTTCACTCCATTATCATGTCTTATTAAATTTGCAATCTCATCTAGATCTTTTTTCAGAAGCTGTGAACTATCCTTTTGACAGGCGGTAACTATTTTATACTCGAAAGCAGGTTCGAGTTTATCCATAATTCTTTGAATTGCAGGTTCGCCAAATTCAAATGCCCATCCTTTAGTTACTTTTGGGTAATCCTTGTCAATGGTTCCTCCTGTTTGGATAAAAGTGATTTTCATTTAAAATATTTTCGAGGTGAAATCCCTTCTGTTTCCCATTTCTCACAATGAGGGCAAGTCCCATCTTCCCTTATCGATTATAAATTAGGAACATGACGAAATTATTATTATGAAAATCTAAAAAATAGAATGAGATTAGCCGGAATAGTTACTGCATCTCACGTAGGTCTTTTGGAAGAAATCCTAAAAACCCTTTAAAGCTCCGGGTAAAGTGGCTCTGGTCGGAAAACCCGCAACTATATGCAATTTCTGTAAGAGGCATTTTGGATCTCCTAATTAGGGAAACGCTTCTTTCAACTTTTAATTTGCGCATAAACTCCCCGTAAGTGCAAAAAAAATACTTTCTAAAATGTTTGGAGATGGTTACTGGATGAACATTTAAAGCAATTGATAGTTCTTCAAGGGATATCTGTTCATCCCATCTATCATTTAACATTTCTGCAAGTTGCCTTACCCAGTCAGGTCGGTTTATAGAACATTGCTTGCCCAAAAAACATAATTCCAAAATTAGAAACTTAATGGTCTCGTGGCTATTTGAGTAACATAGGTCAAGCTCTTGCAAAATCTTTAGAACCAAAAACTTTGCATCTGGATTCTTATTAATGGCAACATCTATCTGATTGGACGAAATTTCGTGTCTAGAAAAAAAAGTGCTTTCAAATTCAATATTCAAGTTTTTTGAGGTTTGAGACCGAAAGATTGTTTCATGAGGCTCACCAGCTTCATAAAAAAAAATATCCCCAGCTTTTCGCTCGTATGATTCTCTTTTGTTTTTTTCTATATCTCCTCCTTCAAAAACAAATGAAATATGTGAGTTTTCATGGCAATGAAACCCCCCTTCATTGTTTCCGGCAGTATATTGTGTTTTACTGAATAATGTGTTGTCTACATTTATTCTTTCAACGACATTCCCAGTATAAGCTCCTTTATACAATTGGCTATAAGTACACATTGAAATTAATATTATGATTAAATCATTGGGATTTGAAAAATGAAATAGCCCAAATTATAACTCTCAAGTTCAAACAAATACTATTCTTTATCCTGACAGATATACTAAATGGCTTCAAAATTTACGCCAAAAACATATTTTATTGATAATCAAAACTATAGAGTTATTAGTGGATTTAATTTAATGTTTTATGTTAAAAATTTGGACAAACTTGTCGAAAGAATTGACATAAAAGACCTTTGAAATCCTAACACTAAGAAATTCTGTATTTTAAATACATCTTTAAAGCATAAAACCTCAATGCCATATAAGGACGATTTAATTTTTAAAGTGTCACAAGTTCTGGGGATTGTTCCATTATTTACTTGAAAATTATGATTTTCTTTGGGTTGCCTATACTTTTAGATACATGTTGCAAGTAGATGTAGTCAATTTACTATATTAAATAAACAAGCTTTTAGATTTAAGCTTTATTTGTTCCACAGAATCTACAATATCATTTAAATCCAAAATTTCCCCATGGATTATTAGAGTATTATCGAAAGAGTTATACCCTCTGTGGCAAGATTCTCCAATTGATGAATATAACGATGGATTCATTGCCAAATCAGTGTAAGAGTAGGTTTCCTTGTCTTCAAAAAAATCATCTAATAATTCATCATAATGTTCAAACTTATTCCTGAATTTTCTGCTTCTTAAAACACTTTCAGGGTCGATTTTTATAAGTTTCCTAAGTTCTTCGCCCCTTTCTTTATATTTTGATTTTGCTGGCCATAGAATTTTAGAAATATTACCTGATGATATTAAAATGGATTGTATACTTGACCAAACGGCAGTTTTATCAAAGTCATCAACAGCTTCCTTCAACCTCTCGTAAGAATTCGATACAAGTTCAGCTTGGAAAATCAATTCCGAAACAAAAGCACCTACTCGAATAAGTTTCATTGTTGTTTTAAACTCTCAGGAAATAAGATTTAAAAGAATAATCATAGCGTAAAAAGTATAATGCAGCGAATTCCGCAATCACTTTAATTCAGAGTATATTACCTTGGTTATCATGTCAGGCTCTATATCTAATAAGTCTGCAAGTCTTACTATTTCTCCCATTGTGAACTTATCGGGATGGTTCAGTTTGACCATATACCTGCCATAATTAATACCGAGGGATTTCGCTATTCGGGTCGGATATAATTCTGCAAGAGTGTACATCTTTCGAATTTTTCCCGTCTCGAACATTGAACCTATGGAAACCAGTGCAGGGTCTTTATGATCATCTTTTTTTGTCATGGGCGTATTTGTTAACCCTAAAATGACAAGTAATTCATTTATAGTACTGTAAAATATACTTATAATAAGTAAATAAATACTAATAATAAATAAATGATTACATTTGGTAAGTTATTATTAAAATTTCAAGCCTGTGATTTCAAATATCGACAACAAACATCTTGAATTGTTGAAGAAAGGTTGCTCTTCGACTTTTGCGGACATCTATACCAAATACAATAGACAGATTTTCTGGTTGGGCAAGAGCTTTCTCGATGATGGTTTTGTTGTGGAGACATTGGTTCAGGATGTATTCCTAAAGTTGTGGGTTAATAGGGACAGTTTGGAATCACCCAAGCATATTTATTTTTTCCTGCGGTTTGTGATGAAAAGGGAGTGCATTACATACTATACAAGCCCTAGAAACAAGTTTTTCAGGAAAGTCCACTCTTTGGAGAGTTTTGAGAATTACCAAGACTATATGGTCGGGTATGACCCTCGTGAGGATAAAGATAATTTTAAACTTCAGGAAGGGGAACAAGAGAAGTTCGAAAGTATCAAATGCGTATTGCCCTTATTGGATGATAGCAAAAGACATGTGATCAATCTCTGTTTGAAATATGGCTTTCAGTATAAGGCTATTTCCAAGGTAATGGGAAAAGGCATCAATGAAACTTGTAGAGAAATCAAAGAAGCCATTGAAGATATTAAAACCATTCTTCATCAAGGAAATAAGCTTGACTCCGGTAATCACAAGACGGATGGGATAAAGTTTACCTGCGAGATGACAGAAGAGCAGACAAAGGTGCTTAAAATGCGTTGTGAATTAAAGTATTCCTTTTCCGAAATAGCCAATGAACTTAATCTCTCCCAAAAGAAGGTGCATCAGGAATTCATGATAGCCTATAGGCTAATGGAAGCAAGACATCAATTGCAATCAGCCTAGTATGGAAAAGTCAACGCTAAAACTCACTCGAAAGATCCAAATACTGATTGACCTCCCTACCCTGGAGGAAAAGAAACAGGCCTTGGATAAACTGTACCAGTGGCAGAACAGATGCTTTAGGGCGGCCAACCTCATAGTGACCCACCTTTATGTACAGGAAATGATAAAGGAATTCTTTTATCTATCAGAGGGGATAAAATATAAATTGACTGATGAAAAGAAGGATGAACAAGGAATCCTAAATCGTTCTAGGACCAATACCACTTATCGAGTGGTATCAGACCGTTTTAAAGGAGAAATCCCCACAAACATATTGTCCAATTTGAACCAGGCATTGATTTCATCTTTCAAGAAGAACAGACCAGAGTATTGGAACGGTGAACGCTCCTTGAAAAATTTCAAGAGGGATATGGCCTTCCCTTTTGACTTGGAGGGTATAAGTGGATTATCCTATAACGAAGAGAAGAATGCCTTTTGCTTTCGTTTATTTCGGATTCCCTTTAAAACCTACTTGGGAAAGGATTTTACGGATAAACGGACGTTGTTGGAGCGGGTAGCGGAGGGAAAAACTAAACTATGCACATCACACATCAAGTTAAAAGATGGCAAGATTTTCTTATTAGCGGTATTCGAGATTGAAAAAGAAAACCATGATTTAAGAGCGGAGATTATTGCAGAAGCCTCTCTATCCCTAGAATATCCTATTGTCGTAAAGGTTGGCAAAGCAAGGCTTACCATTGGTACAAAGGAAGAATTTTTATACAGAAGACTGGCAATCCAGTCGGCACACAGACGGGCAAAGATCGGGGCAACCTATTCCAAATCGGGTAAAGGCATCAAAAGAAAACTAAAGGCAGTTGACAGACTTGGTCAAACGGAAAGTAAATATGTACATAATCGTTTGCATGTCTATAGCCGGAGGTTGATTGATTTTTGTGTTAAACATAGGGCAGGGACCCTCATACTATTGAATCAGGAGGAAAAAACTGAGATTGCTAAAGAAGAGGGATTTGTATTAAGAAATTGGAGCTACAATGATTTGATGACCAAAATAAAATATAAGGCCAATAAAGCAGGTCTCGAAGTGATAATTGATTAACAAAACCGATGGAGGGTGCTTGTACACCCGTAAGGTGAGGTTATAGACACTCACTAAATGCTAAAAGCATATACAACGCGTGGGCTTTCTTATCATACCGTATAGGCAAATTTAAATTAAACTGTATTTTTAAATTAAGCATTGGGCTTTTTGCTTTCTACTAAAATTTCATAAAGCTTGTGTCTCCAAAAATCTTTAGCCTTGATATCTGAATCATCAATCATGAGATCTACTTTGTTCATCAAATCTAAGAGTTGAAAGATAGTATTGACATTTTCTTTCTGAATGAATGCTTGGACTTGCTTTCTATACTTTTCCCTGAATTCTTTTTGTTTTGATTTTTTAACCTTATCAAAAAGATAGTTTTTTAAGTCCTGTGGAGATTGAGCTTTTTTTATGTACTCTGCATCTTTATGTATTGTGTTCACAAATTCATTTATTGCTTCTGCCAAGTTTTGTAGTATACCAACAACTTTATCCACTCCAACCTGATGCGAAAATGAAGCCATTTTTGCATTTAAGTTTGGTTTAATGATTAAGTTGTCTTCTTTGCCAAAGTTTAGACTGAACAATCCATTGAATTTTACTGCATCCCGCTTTATTTCATCATTGACCAATTCCAATTCAAAACCAACTTCTAACCCTTTCATCAGTTTTTTATAGTTCATGCGAGTGAATACTATTCTTATATCTGATTCACTACAGGTATAATATCTTACCATGTATTCTTCCTTTTGGGATTTCATTATTTGATGTATTGAAATCAATGCAACAAACACTGAAAACTTTATATTATAGTCCTTGTATCTGCTTACAGAGGTGATAGCACGAACAAAGTAATTGTTGTCTTTGTCAATAAGGAAGCGAAATTGTTTTTGATAGTCATTTTCACTATTCTTTTTGTCTAACGATTTTAGATTGGTTTGAATAATATCATCATACTCGTTATCATGACAATAATTTAAAAATTTGTCGGCACTGAATAAATCTAGAAATTCAGATTTAACGGAATATTTTGTAGTCCCTGCAATTAAATCTGATTCGGTTATTTTTAAAATATCTTCGTCTTCAATATTGGAGATTTCTATGATAGCGCTCTTTTTGTCTAGAATTTTTTCACATCTAACGTTTTTGAGTTTGGTTGCAACATCAAACTTTGTGAACTTGGAATCAATAGCTAGTACATCATTGACCAAAGAGTTAGCCCCGGTAACAGGAATGAACTCATCTTCTATTCCTGATATTTTAAAGCAGTCATATAACTTTTCATAATGGTCACTGTTTTCAATTAATTTAAGTGCTTTTTTTACAGAAACACCATTGTCATTTATTGGGAAATCTCTGTACCCAACTTTTTTTCTTTCACCTACTTTCATCGTTATAAATTTTAATTTTTAAAAATGCCCCTCCTAATTAAGGAGGGGACTGGTGTATAGTCTAGTTCTCACCCTTGCTATCTTTCCTGTTGCTTCTAACATGTGGTTTTACCTTGATGGTTTTTCCACCAACTTTTCTAGTGTGACCAGGTATTCTGTTATATTTTCTACCGTCTGAATCTTTTGCCATAAATAACACCTCCTTTCGTTGTAAAATTTTTCCTATATTTCGGAGTATTTCCCCTCAATATTGTATTAACCGAAAAAAATATTGTTCCCCCATTGGGGTAAATTATTATTTTACAATTATTATATAAATGCAGGATGTTGGGAAATATCTAGAAGGAAATTCAAAAAAGCTTGATCATATCAGTAATGTTGAATGGGAAATTGCATTGAGAAAGTGTCGGGACCATTTGCGTTTTAGACTTCGAGGAAGAACCAAGCAAGGAGCTCATTCTACCGAATATCTTGAAGTTCCAGCACATGAATATTATTTGGCATTTGCGTATAATGGTATAATTTTTGGCCAGTGGGAATGGAAGGATGAATACACTCTAGATCAGCAGTTGATAAGAATAATTGATAGTCGGATATCAACGGTTGTGCAATCATATAAATCAGTTCTTGCCAAAAATGCAAGGAAAGTAGAAGAAGGGAAAATTCCTGATATAGTTTCGTTAGAACCGAAAAATGTGGAAGAGAGTTTTTATGATTTAGAAGATCACCCCCCGCCAAATGAAGATGAATTAATGCAAATTGAGAAAGAATACGGATTGATTGAGGAATTCATGATGAATTCTGATGATGATTACTTAAAAATTTTTTGGGAATGCGCAAAAGAGGGGCTAAAGAGGAACGAGACTGCTGAGATTATGGGTATTAAGCCTAAGCAACTTGATAAGGTCAGGGAAAAATTTCTAAGACAGTTAAGAAAAATGGACGGTGATGAAAAGGGATGAGGCAATTAAAACTTTAAATAATCTTTACGGCTTGTTGATGGAAATAAACTATCACAAGTTACCCGAGGATTATATCGAAGAGTTAAATGATGACAACGATTTTATCAAAAGTCATTTAAGGAATGTTCTAAGACAACGGGCAATTGCTAAAGGGATTCTAAATCAGAATAGATACAATAGGGCTTATGATGAATTCATAAGAATCAAAAAAATGGGAGTTGATAAATTAAAAGAATTGATACCTCAACAAGATATGGCCGAGCTGGTTCCTTTATTTAGCAAGTTTGAAGAGTTGGATGAAAAAGACAAAAAAGCAATTGCTGAAGATGAAGAGTTTTTGATATTTATTTCAGCACTTAAGGACAAAATAGAACGCGGAGAACTTGACTAGGCCTGAAATTGAAGCAAAAAGGTTATTGGACTCTTTGGGTTGGGAAAAACCTGGGGATTTATCGTTGAATCAAATTGGGATTTCATTAAATGCTATGATAAGAGACGTTGAAATGAAAGGTAGTCAAGGGAGAATTTTGATGAAAGAAAATTATTCGGTCATTTCCGTGAACTCTGACATTAGCTATAATCCTAAAAGAAACTTCGTAATTGCCCATGAAATTGGGCATTTGAGTCTTCATAAAAAAATTATGCCTCTGTTTTCGGATAATAAAAGGACTCTTAATGAATGGTATTCTAAGGGAAAACACGAAGAAGAGGCAAATCAATTCGCATCTGAACTTTTAATGCCCACTGAATTATTTATAAGGGAATCTAATGCTAAGAACAAAAGTTTCAGTTTTGAATTAATTAGGGAATTATGTGACTTCTTTGGAGCTTCCCAAACCGCTACTCTTTTGAAATATTGTAGGATAGGTAATACCCCGGTAAGCATTGTTTTTAGCAATAAAGGGGTTATTTCTTGGAAGGTTGAATCTAAAGATTTCCCTTTAAAGTTTTTGAAAATTGGTTCAAAAGTACAGGAGGGAACTAGTGCATACGATTTTTATCAGTATGGAGAAATTGAGCAAGATCCAGTTGAGGTAGCACCTATGGACTGGTTTCCTGAGGATTTTCAGGTTGAGGACTTTGAAGATGTGGATTTGATGGAACAGAGTATTAGAATAGGTGAGGAAAGCTTACTTACTTGCCTTTGGTTTTAAGGGGGGGGGTTATATTCCTTGTGTGTTATTAACAAATTGGTGTTAAGAAGATTACCTCATTAAGAGCTGTTTATTTAGTAAATTTGAACATGGGAAAATCAACAATATACTCTACTGGATATGGTAACAAGAATATCGATGACTTTATTAATGAATTGAAGTCATTTGAAATTAAATTCTTGCTTGATATAAGGTCCAAACCTTATTCCAAATGGAATGTCCCATTCAATCAGGAATCACTTGATCTAAAACTCAGGACACATGGAATAAATTATGTGTTTGTTGGGGATAGTCTTGGGGGGCTTCCCGAAGACAGAGGTTGTTACGATTTTGAAGGGAAGGTTATTTATGATAAAATCAAAGAAAAGGATTTTTTTAAGGAAGGACTTAAGCGATTAATTGTGGCCAATTCAAAAAAGGTTAACATAGCAATTATGTGTAGTGAATCAAAGCCTGAAGAATGCCATAGAAGTAAATTAATCGGACAGGAACTATTGAAACATGATATTTCAATAAACCATATAGTTCCATCCGGAATAACTAAGTCTCAGGAGTTGGTTATGAATGAATTGAACAAGGGTAAGGCTATTGTCGATTTGTTTGGGGAGGAAATAGACTTCACATCTCGAAAAACCTATTAGAAATGGAATTCTTCACATTGGGCGTATACAATTCTAATGAACAAGAATATTTTGAAAAATTGCTACAGAATAGAATCGACACCTTTTGTGATATTAGACAGAGAAGAGGAGTAAGAGGATCAAAATATGCTTTTGTTAATAGCAACCGACTACAAGATAAACTTCATGGATTAGGTATTAACTACGGGCATTTTATTGAACTGGCACCTACAACTGAGATTAGAAATCTTCAGAAAGAAGCTGACCTTCAGTTAGGTCAGGTTAAAAGAAATCGGACTAAGTTGGGCAAAATATTTTCAATTGCTTACAAGGAAAGAGTTTTGAAGAATTTTGATTTCAATCAATTTATTGACCAGCTTGAGAATGCGGGAGCAAATAAAGTAGCTCTATTTTGTGTTGAGGAAAAGCCCGAAGCATGCCATAGATCTATTGTTACTGACAAACTATCGACCTTAGGGTATAAGGTCACACATTTATGAAGGCCACGGTTGTCATACTTTCCAAAACTCACATGAATGGCCGCTCCTGTGTTGGTGGCATGACGATGGATGGTAGATATGTAAGATTGTTGGATTCTAACGGAGATAACCAGCCTGAGGATACTGACTTGGAACCTATGCAGGCTTGGGATATCAAATTTCGAATTAAACCTAACACTACTCCCCCGCATGTTGAGGATGTTTTAGTTTTAGAGCGTACAAGAAAAAGAATGCTTAAGAAAGGGATAACTATCCTAGAGTTTATTGAAAAAAGGGATATTCCAATTTGGAGAGGACATCCAGACAATATATTCGATGGACTTATTCAATGGACTGGAAATGGAAGTGGTTTTATAGATAGGGATGGAGGTGTCCCAACCCATAGTGTGGGGTTTTGGCTCACTGATAGACGTTTATTGAGAAGAGATTATAATGGGGTTAGATATAGATATCCATCTGTGAATGGAAACAGAAGCCTAAAGTTTAAAGGATTTCAAGAACCTGTTGATGCCATACCTGCTGGAACTTTATTAAGGATTTCATTAGCCCGGTGGGTTTCATTCAGTCCTGATGAGGAACGAAAATGTTGGCTTCAATTATCCGGTTGGTATGATTTGTAGTATTCAATATTGAGTGACAATAAAAATTTATGGCCAAGTTTAAAATTTACCTATTTTTCAGCTTAAGTTTAAGTTGGACCGAAATAGGATAAAGTTTGGTATACTTTATTTCGAAATCATCCCAGTCCTTTGATATTTTCATCACCTCTATCATGTCATTTATGTACTTCTCCAAGTATACTAATCCCTCATCATTCAAAAATTGAAACAATTTATATTTCTTGATATACCCAGTTATCAATGGATTTTCTTTTGCCAACAAATTGGGCAATACTTCTCGGTCAAATCGCCCATATATAAATTGCTTAATCCAAATGGCACAAATAGGTGGCTTAATGAAATCATTAGGGTTTAAACCATCCCATCCGTTTAGTTTATATATTAAAGAGAAGAAAGGTTTGCTATTTGGAAACATAGGTTGGTATTCCCTAGCCAAATCCCGAATTACGTGCTTTATTTCTCTTATTGATGTGGTTCTTCCATTACGGAGTTGGAACTTTTCCAATTCCTTGTTTATTTCCTCTTTCTTGGGAAGAAGAGATTCGGTCTCGAATAAGAGTTCTTGTCTTTCTGCACGATCTCGAATTTTCTTTATAACCTTTTCTTCCAGACCAGATTTTTTTAGCTTTTCTTCTTTCATAGTCTAAATGGTGTTGTACTTAAGATTTATATTTCTATCCCTACTGATATCCTTGACTGGTTTAAATGTTAGGTAATCTCCTACCTTAAAATTTTCCAAAAGATTGTCATACTCATCTTTTGGAAAAAATTTATTGTATTTACCGTATAAGGAGCTTTTTCCATATTCCCATAAATAAAAATTGTATACAAAACTGGGGTGTACATGATTTTCCCTTGCGTACCGATCAATAAACATGGGTTCGTCAATATGTGGTAGTACCTCTTCTAGTTTTTCCTTGGAAAATAGATACTCTCTTGCAAAATCATTGGCTTCATCTTCATCAATCTCAAAATCGTCTATAATTTTGGCAACATTCCTTTTTCCAGAATCATCAATTTCAATACTAAAATGATGTTTTTCATTTTTGATAGTATCCCAATCATAAAGTACATGATAAAGCTCGTGGATAAGAGCAAACCATAGGGTTGGATAGAACTGGGTGTATTTTGTAAGTGCTATGCAGGGTTTTTCTCTATGGCTGAATGTTGCTCCCCGTAAATGAAGGTTTTTGTTGAATTTTGGCACAATAATTAAGGTCACACCAAATTTGAAAAGTTTCTGTGCCACCACCAACAAACCCTCTTCTACATTCATGCTGTGCATTCTGATTTTAGGAAAGTAATTAATTAAAGCCTCCCTGTCATATGTATTGGGATTGGGTGTTTTTTCTATACTTTTACAAACAGCTTCAAACCAAAAATTTAAACTCTTTTTCCCGGATTTCCTTTTTCCGGAACTTAGTGTTGCAGATATTTTGTTTTTTCCATATTCAAAAATATTTTCGTAGCTAAAAAAGCTTTTTATTTTTGACTCTATAGCATCAAAATCATTTATGCTATCAATTAATCCAATTCTTTTAAGTTCCGGCAAATCAAAGTTATCTACCAAAAAGCTTCTTTTTCTAGCTTTTTCTATGCTTTCTTTCTTAGTGTCAAAAACTAAATCGAAGTATTTATCAATTAGGTCATGGTGAGAAATATTCAAAAGATAGGATAGTTTAAGTATAGTGAGAAAATCTATTTTCTTCGAGTCACCTTCTAAAACTGAATCTAAAGTTTTATTTTCAACATCCAATATTATGCAGGCCTGATGCTTAGTAATAGATAAATCGTCAAGACGCTGCTCAAACAATTCTTTCAATTGAAAAGCTTTGACCCTAGCATCGTCTTTGAATAAATCTCTTAAAAGCCTGTTTACATCACTATGTTTGTCCTTTTTGCTCATTTGAGTGAAATAACCAAATAAAATATTTGTGGTATATCAGTAAAATTAGACATAAGAGGAAAAGTTTGGAAAAAAAACCAAACTTTTTATAAACAAGCTTTTGAACAATTGTTCAAATAGTATTTAGAGGCTACTTTTTTCAAACCAACCATCAATCATAGAATTTATTATAAATGGTGATTTGAAGAGGTTTGGTTTATGGTTATCGTAAGGTTTATCATACTTTATTAAAGTAAGGGAAAGATTATTACTATCTTAGACAAAGAGAAACACATAAAATTTGTGTTCAAAAGTTGTTTTTTGCTTTCCGTGTTCTTAACGGGAATGCCCTTAAGATTAAAGTGTCAAAGAATTGATATTTAGATAATTAAAAATTGGATGTGGTTTCTGCCACCCCGACAGAATCTAACCCACTGATTTTCAGTGGGTTTTTTGTTTTCAAAATCTTTTTTAGATTTTAAAAATTCACCTATTGTACCCAAAAATTTAATTTTAGGACTTTAGTATGGATCAAAAGGATATAAAGTGATGGGTGTAATTCTTGAAGCCTTACTTAGGAAAATGTTTGGCGTTAAATTCTTTGACAAAATCGTTTTGTCGAACGTTCCATTTTTTTCGAGACCTTATAATTAGGGTAGTCAAATAAATGGCAACGGAGTGATCATACTTGATGTATCTTGTTTTGTCCACTATAAATTTTTCACCATACTTAAGTTTCAGCCATGGAAGAGCTTTGATGATTTTCCGGTCAATGATTCCTCCCCTATGCATAAGAAGATTTCGGACTTGAGTTAGTTCATTAAAATCCTTTTTACAACTTCTGGTACTCGTCCGGACAATCCAAAAGGAGCAAGTAATTTTTCAAACCTCTGATATCCGTAGTTGATACCAATCGTGGATGATTTTTCATAAGTGGCAAACATGTAGTCATAAACTTCTTCCTTGCTAAGTTGCATGAACTCTGCTAATTTTATTTTAATACTAGAAAGTTCTTCAATATCTTCTAATCTAGTCGATTTTGCAATTTACCATAACCTTGTTCCAAGGATTTGATTGCCCTTGAGATATAATTACAAGGTAATCAGTTGGGAACAGAGCCACTTGCACAATGTTTCCGTAGATTGGTAGATTGCATGAACATAGGTTTTTGTTTTTTTGGTTTATTTCCAATAGGTTACTTTATTGGATTGATAGATTTTCAAAGATATTTTTGTTTTTTGTTTGATTAAATGTATTAATTGTTTTACTTAGCAATATGTAATACATAATACAATATGAAAAAAATTATAGCAGCCACCTATGCGCCAATGCATGAAGATAAGAACTTGAATCTGGAAATTGTTAAAGATTATGCCAAGTTTTTAAAGGAGAATAAAGTAATGGGGGCTTTTGTAAACGGTTCAACCGGCGATTTTGTGTCCTTGAGTACTTTGGAGCGCAAACGACTTATTGAAGCCTGGGGTAAAAGTAAGCCCGAGGGATTTTACCTGATCAACCATGTGGGACATACCAATTTAAGGGAAAGTAAAGAGTTGGCAGAACACTCCTCGGACATTGTTGATGCCATAGCAGCTTTGCCCCCTTTTTACTTCAGACCTAAGCGTATGGATGATTTATTGGTATACTGCTCCGAGGTGGCGCAATCTGCACCCAATTTGCCCTTTTACTACTATCATATTCCTGTTTTGACCGGAGTTGATTTTTTAATGGCCGATTTTTTGGATAGGGCAACGGAAATGATTCCGAACTTTTCAGGTATTAAATATACCAATGACCACATACAGGATTTTGGTAAATGTTTGGAGTTTGCCCCGGAAAGAATAAGTCTTTTTTTCGGGATAGATGAAAAATTTATGGATAGCCTCATGACTGGGGCAACCGGATGGGTTGGTAGTACCTATAACCATTTGGCCCCTTTGTATATCAAAATCGCTTCTTGTGTGTCCCATGGTGAAATGGAAGAGGCAAAACTTCTACAGAAAAAGGCTATCACTTTTGTAGAGACCCTGGAGTCCTTAGGTGGTTTTCACGGGGGAAGTAAGAGCTTTATGAAACAGTTCGGATTGGATATGGGTCCCAGCCGCTTTCCACATAAGGCTTTCGATGATGATAAACTTTTAAAAGCAAGACGCTTTTTTGAAGAGATGGAAATTTATGGGTATATGTCAAAGCCTTTTCACGATGACAAAGCTCAACAGTAAAAAAATTTAATGAATTATGTAATACATAATACAAATAATTTTTATATTCGCTACATAACACTTAGATAATCAAACTTTAAAATTTATGAAACTCTCAAACTATGCAGAAAAATGTTCAAGAGGTAATCTGGTGGGAAGCCCTTTGAAAAAGGGGAAGCTCATTCAATTCCTTCTTTTTGTATTGGTTGGTCTGCTTTCGGACGGAATGTATGGTCAGGAAGTAAAGGTCACTGGAAATGTAACAGGCTCAGATGGTGTGCCACTACCCGGAGCTTCTGTTTTGGTGAAGAATACCACCAATGGAACCCAAACAGATTTTGATGGCAATTATATCATTGAAGCTAATGCTGGTGATATTTTGGTCTTCAGTTATATTGGGTTCACCACCCAAGAAATAGCGGTCAACAACCAAACCACTGTTGATGTGATTTTGGCGGAGAATACGGCGATGTTGGACGAAGTGGTGGTAACGGGATATGGTACGCAGTCAAGGGCAACCTTGACCTCGTCTGTGTCAAAGTTGGATACCCAGGTTTTGGAAAGTGCCACACGTTCCAATCCGGCCACGGCGCTGCAAGGTACCATTGCCGGTTTACGGGTGACCAATACCACAGGCCAGCCGGGATCTACACCAGAAATTGTACTACGTGGAGGAACCAATTTTAGTGGTAGTGACGCTCCATTGATTTTGGTTGATGGGGTTCCCAGTTCCTTTTACGCCTTAAACTCAGATGATATTGAATCAATAGAGGTATTAAAAGATGCGGCGGCCACGGCCATTTATGGTGCACGATCGGCCAATGGGGTTATTTTGATCACTACAAAGACGGGTAAATCAGGTAAGTCTTCCATCAATTATAAGTACAGATATAGCGTAAACAATGAGCGCAATGATCAAAAATATATAGGGGCGGCAGATCACATTGATTACAACAGACAATCAGTGGCTTGGTATAGGGAGGCGTCCGGCGACCCTGGTGCGTTTAGTGCCTTTTTGGATGGGAACCATAGTGCGGCAACTGGAAATAATGCCACAAATGACCCCTTTACCACGCAATTATTGACCTCAGATAATCAGTACCTCCTTAATCAGCCAGGGTGGCAATCCATTCCGGATATTTTAAATCCTAGTCAACAGATTCTGTTTTATGACAATAAGGATGTAGGGGACCGAATTTATCAAACCAGTGAATCCAAGGACCATTATATATCCTTTGATGGAGGCAACGAAAAAGGTACATACTACTTAGGATTGGGTCTTTTGGACAACGATGGGCTTACCTTGGGAACGGGTTTTAAAAGGTATTCCGGTAAATTCAGTGGATCTTATAAAATCAGTGATAGGCTCAAGGTGAACTCCAATATTTTATATTCCCACTCCAATTTAAGCCTGGGAGGGTTGGGGAGCGAAGATACGGTTTTCAGAAGGTTCCAAGGTCAAGCGGCAACCTCCAGAACCTATGATAGCAATCCCGATGGAACTTGGTCCGATCAATATGCACCAGGGCAGAACCAAGGTTTTGGTAACCCTTTGTATTATCAGGATAAGTTTGTCAGAAAGAACTTGGAACAGCGTTTAACCGCTTCGGTGGGCCTCGATTGGAATCTTATGGATGAATTGAAGTTCTCTTTGAACGGAAGCCATTTCACCATCAATAACCATAACGAGAGTTTTAACAAAGCCTATAGGGTTGGCAGCAATACGGGGCCTTTACGCACCGGACGTGAAGCGTCCGTTAGCTTGACCCGAACATTGAGAAACCAGTTGACAAGCACCCTGAACTACATTAAATCTTTTGGAAACCACAATGTCAATGCATTGGTGGGGGCGGAATATTATAAAGATAATATTTTTCTTTCCTCTGCGGGAACCAGGAATTCCCCAACGGATCTGATCCAGACGCTCAATGCAGGGGCAGAGGCCAATGGGATACCCTCCACCTTTGAGTCCGAGCAAGTCATTGTATCGGCTTTTGGTAGGTTGCTGTATGATTATGATAACAAATATTTGGTTGGATTTACATTCAGGAATGACGGTGCCTCAAGGTTGGGTAACAACAAATTCGGGTTCTTCCCGGGTGCATCCCTTGGTTGGAATGTGCATAACGAGAACTTCTTTCAAGATTCAGGACTAGAGAAGACCATATCCGTATTAAAGCCTAGATTGAGTTATGGTGTCAATGGGAATGTTAGTTCACTGACCCCTCCTGGGGCACCAGATTATTTAGGGAACTATGTGGTTTTTGGAGCCTATAGCGGACAAGGAATCTATAATGGGCAAACAGGTTATGCCAATTCAAGTTTACCAACACAAGATTTGGTTTGGGAGCGTTCAACAACGCTAAACGCTGGTTTGGATCTGTCTTTGTTCAATAGTCGATTGAATCTGATCATGGATGTTTATTCAAGGGATATCAAGGATAAAATTGCAAACTTGACCTTGCCCTATTATACAGGTTTCGGTTCTATAAGGACCAATAATGGAACTTATAGAAACAGAGGTGTTGAACTCCAGATAAATGGGGATATCATCAGAAAAGATGATTTTACTTGGAACTTAGGGGCCACCATCACTTCCAATAAGAACTATGTGGTGGAACTGCCTGAAAATGACAATGATTTGAACAGGCAGGGTGGAACCTTGATTTGGAATTCTGAAACAGGCCAAGAAGAGTGGGTCGGTGGACTTCAAGAAGGACAACGCTATGGAGGTGATTTGGTGGTGGCCTTTGAACAGGAATCCATTTATGCCAACCAGGCCGAGGCGGATGCCGATAATGGCATTACTGATGAATATGTGCCCGGAGCTAGCCGTAACCAACGATGGGCAGGTGATGTAAAGTGGGTCGATCAAAATGGGGATGGAGTGATCAATAACCTCGATAGAAAAGTTATTGGACGTACCACGCCTGATTTTACTGGAGGTTTCAACACCAGTCTTACCTACAAAAACTTTAGTCTGTTCGTGCAAACGGATTTTGCCACAGGACACTTGGTATGGAACCATATCAGGAACAAAGGGTATGCCCAGACACAGGGTAACTTGGAGCAACCGATCGAGGTCTTGGATTCATGGACCCCTGACAATACCGATACCGATTGGCCCCGTTTTGTTTTTGTAAATGGTACCAAGAACGTTTGGAGAGGAAGCGAAAGCATAGGAAGCTTGCAGACTGAGGCCAACGAAAAGTTCTGGGAAAAGGGGGATTATTTGGCACTGAGGGAAGTAACGTTGACGTATAATGTCCCTACTGAATATTTTAATGATGTGATCAAAAGGTTGAGCATTAATGTAACAGGGACCAACCTGCATTATTTTAAAAGTATGAGCGGGGATACCCCTGAGGTTGGTGGCGTGCAGTACGGGGAATTTCCGGTACCTAAAACCATTACGGTCGGACTTAATGTAACATTTTAAAAAATACAGAAATGAGAAAGTATATAGTAATATCAATAATAATATTGGGCCTCTTAGCTTGCGAAAGTGAATTGGAACTGGTAGCGCCAAGTGAATTGACAGTGGCTGGGTTTTGGGACACCGAGGAAGGTGCAAGAACGGCCCATACAGGATTGTATGCTGATTTAAGGGATGCCACAGGAGGGTTATGGTCACTCGGTGAAATACGAAGCGATGTATGGGGAGGGAGAACCTATGAAAGCCCCGCAGATGTGTCCTTGATAGAATCCAGCTTTACGGTCTCAACCGCTCCTTATGGGGGCTGGGGTGGACTTTATACCCAGATTCATCGAATCAATGATTTCTTACTTAATATTCCGGACATAAACTTTTTAAACGAGTCCGATAAAAGCCATTTAATTGGACAAGCCTATGGATTAAGGGCATTGTATTACTATACCTTGTTAAAATCTTGGGGTAATGTTCCCATTATTTTGGAACCTTTGGCAACCGTTGACCCAGCTGGACTCAGCAGGGAAAGGTCCTCCCAAAGTGATGTCATGGCACAAATTAAGTCGGATATTGAAGCTTCCTTGAGCGCTTTTGGTTCGGACGATAGTTTTTGGGAAGGCAACAAGAACTTTTGGAGCAAGGCGGCCACCTTGACCCTGAAAGGTGATGTCTATATATGGTCCGGGAATTTGATGGGAGGAGGCAATGCCGATTTTACCGAAGCTAAAACAGCCTTGCAACAAATCGCTTCTTTTGGGATAAGTCTGGAACCCACAATCGATAATTTATGGGGAGTACCAAACGAAGGGAACAGTGAGTTCATTTTTGCAGTGCAATATCAACGGGATGAAGCCTCTAACATTTATAATAGTTTTACAGGTAGAAGTACAGAGATCAATCCCCAGTTTAACGCCATGGGAGAATCCATGAGCGACTTTATCATTGCAGGGGCCAATAGATATGGGCAATCTGAAAAGACCATTTTGCTGTTGGATGACAATGATGATGCTAGAAAGGATGCAACGTTCATTAGATTGTATACGGATGACAATGGCGGTGCCGGTTATCCCACCTATAGCGAGCCTACATATTTTGGATCGATACTTAAAAAGTTTTTGGGGCAAGTGGATGGATCTGAGCGGATTTTTGAAAATGATGTACCGTTGTACAGATATGCCGATGTACTCTTGCTATTGGCCGAAGCCAAAAATCTTCTTGGAGAAGACCCTTCGGGTGAGATCAACCAAATACGGCAAAGAGCTTATGGAGCCAATTATGATCCGGGTACCCATGGTTATGTGAATGGTTCCCAAACCGATAATGCCAATGCCATCTTGGACGAACGTTACAAGGAGTTTGTAGGGGAGGGAAAACGTTGGTGGGATCTAAGGCGGGCCGGAGACAGCTTCGTGATAGATAATGTAAGTTTTCTTAGCTCTGGAGATGAGTATAAATTAATATTGCCCATTTCTGAAGATATGATAGGTAGGAATCCATTGTTGGATCAAACACCTGGATGGCAGTAAAATCTAATTGATTGATTTGAGTTAGTTAGTTTAGTTTAGTTCAAGTGAAAGGGCCCGATAGTAGTCGGGCCTTTTTGTGTTTTATGATGTAAATCCCAAAGGGATATCAATGGTCTCCAGTTTTCTTGGCCCTCTGTTTTTTAGAAGAGGTGTTACTTCTTTCCGTTTTTGAAAATATGATCAAAATGGGGTTCTAAATGTCTTCGCATGGCATTTCTAAAAGTCTCTGGAGTGCCTACTTTTAGATTGTCCAAAAGCATCCTGTGGGTCACAAACGTGCCTTTCGTATAGTGATAGTCATCCAGATTACGATTCTTGGTTTCTTTCAAGTAAACATATTCAAAAACAGGTAAGAGCAAGCCTTGGAACCTCTGTAATGTATCATTCTTGGAAATTTGGTAGAGTTTTCCATGAAAGGCAACTTCCTTGTCCAAAGAAAATCTGGCTTTGCCTGTACTGGTGGCTTCTTCCGCTTCCACAATTTCTTCAAGCTCCTCAAGTTCCTTTTGGGTCTTATGCTCAAAAAGAAAGTCGGCCATACCCATTTCAAGGATCATCCGAAGCTCAAACAGATTTTTTAAGGTCTTCGTGCCCAATAGGGTAGGGTCCATGATCCGCTCAAAATTGTTGATGATGTCGGGTTGCTTTAAAATCATTCCCCGATGTTTTTTTGATTCTATCAGCCCCAAGGTTCGTAACCGCAATAAAGCTTCTCGCACAACAGTTCTACTTACCCCAAGGTTGGTGGCAAAATCCAATTCCTTTGGAATGGGGTCGCCAGGCCCAAGATTATTCTCCTTAAAAAATTCCAACAACCTGATTTCTACTTTATCAACCAGTGAAAGGGTATCTACTGGCTTTAACTTTTTTAGTGGCTCCATAAAGCTTTTGGTTAACTGTAATGGGATTGAAATAGCAGGCAAATTGCTGGAATTTGCCATACTTTAAACATAACATCTTTTTCCTCTGTTGTGACAAAGATATTTAAAATATATTGTATGTTTGCATTATGTCATACATAATATGAAATATTCTAAAGTTTACAAAAGTGCACTCTTTGGAGATGTGATCCCTTTTTGGGAAACCCATTCAGTGGACAAAAGGAATGGGGGTTACTTTACTTGCTTAAATCGGGAAGGAAAGGTTTATGACCATGATAAATTTGTATGGCTGCAAGGTAGACAGGCTTGGTTGTTCTCTATGCTGTATAATTCTGTTGAACAGAAGCAAGATTGGTTGGATATGGCCAAGACAGGAATCGATTTTTTGAGAAAATTCGGAAGGGATGGCCACGGCAATTTTTATTTTTCCCTCACTCGTGAAGGAAATCCATTGGTACAACCGTATAACATATTTTCCGATTGTTTTGCTGCAATGGCCTTTTCCCAATATGCCAAGGCCACGGACGATGAAGAAATGGGAAACTTGGCAAGGCAGATCTATAATAACATTTTAAGTAGGAGGGAGCAACCCAAAGGGCCATATGAAAAAGCTACAGGAAATAGACCTTTGAAAAATTTCGCCTTGCCTATGATACTTTCAAACTTGGTTTTGGAGCTTGAACATGTACTGGATCCAAAGGAAGTTGAGACGACGATTGACATTTGTGTTGATGAGGTTATGGAAGTGTTTTTAAGGGAAGGCTCTAATCTAATATACGAATACGTAAACCCGGATGGGTCACTCAACAATTCTTTTGAAGGTCGACTCATCAACCCGGGCCATGGTCTTGAGGCCATGTGGTTTATAATGGACATAGGGGTGCGGCGTAATGATTTGGGATTGATTCAAAAAGCAAAGCAGACCATACTCAGTTTGTTGGACTTTGGATGGGATGAACAATACGGCGGAATTTTTTACTTTAAGGATGCCATGGGCTACCCGCCGCAACAATTGGAACACGATCAAAAACTCTGGTGGGTCCATTTGGAAGCCTTAGTAGCCTTGGCTAAGGCTTATGAACAAACAGGGTGCGATAAAATTTGGCAATGGTATGAAAAAGTCCATGAATACACTTGGTCACATTTCCCCGACCCGGAAAATGGGGAGTGGTTTGGATATTTAAACCGTCAGGGAGAACCTCATATAACGCTCAAGGGAGGGAAGTGGAAAGGTTGTTTTCATGTACCAAGGGCCCTGTATCAATGCTGGAAAACATTTGAAAGAATAGAAAACAAAGAAAATAAATAATCAATGGGATTGGTGAAGAATAAACTCGGGATGACAGTTACGGCCTTAGCATTGGCAGGGATTATATCATGTGGACAAAAAAAGGATGCCGGAATCCAAATAGAAACACTGCAGCCAACTATGCCAGTTTTGGCCAAGAAGGAACGGAATGCAATTTTACATATGGGCATAACCTTGACCGATACTTTGGAAAGTAGGCAGCTGGAAACCTTTACATTTTCATTCGAAGGTACCACGGATATCAATGATATTGCCCAGGCAACAGTTTTGTATGGTGAAACCGGCAACATGGAAGAGGAAACTGTTTTTGGCACAATCACAAAACCAACAGCAACATTTACCATCACGGGGAGTAGTCCCATACGGTCCGGTGAACATAATTTTTGGCTATCTGTTGAATTGAAGGACATCCCGGAATTGACCCATAAAATAAATGCTGAGCTTGTATCTATAAAGCTTAATGATGGAACTGAGGTGAGACCCAAAATTACTTCAGGGATGAGTCCCCAACGTATAGGAATCGCCCTTAAGCAAGCAGGTGAGGATAATATTGACACCTATCGCATTCCCGGTCTGGCCACCACGAATAAGGGAACCTTGATTGCGGTGTACGATAATAGGTATAATGACCCGGTGGATCTTCAAGAAGATATTGATGTTGGGATGAGCAGAAGCACGGACGGGGGGCAAACGTGGGAACCTATGAAAGTTATCATGGATATGGGAGAGTACGGAGGTCTATCAGAAGATCAGAACGGTATTGGAGATCCCGCAGTGCTTGTAGACAAAAACACAAATACCATTTGGGTGGCGGCCCTTTGGCTCCATGGTCATCCAGGAGAGCGTGCATGGAATGCTTCCCAGCCTGGAATGTTACCAAAGGAGACAGGCCAACTGATTTTGGTAAAAAGTGAAGATGATGGGGTTACTTGGTCCAAGCCCGTCAATATCACATCCATGACCAAGAAACCAGAATGGCAATTGTTTTTCAATGGGCCGGGCTCCGGGATAACGATGGAGAACGGGACGTTGGTCTTTGCCGCACAATATAAGGACAAGGACAGGGTACCGCATTCCACTATCATCTACAGTGAAGATGGTGGTCAATCTTGGACCGTTGGAACAGGGGCAAAGTCTGAGACTACCGAAGCGCAAGTGGTGGAAATCTCCAATGGGGTTCTCATGCTGAACATGAGGGACGATAGAAATCGGTCCAATCGAAACGATTCCATCAATGGCCGGTCCGTGGCCATAAGTAATGATATGGGCAAAACTTGGGAAGAACATCCAACTTCCCGAGAAGCATTGATCGAGCCCAACTGTATGGCGAGCATCATTGTTTATGAACATCCTGAACGGGGAAAAATCCTGTTCTTTTCAAACCCCAATTCAAAGACCAAACGGAACCATATCACCATAAAGACCAGTTTCGATGGTGGAATGAGCTGGCCGGAGAATAACCAGCTAGAACTTTATGAAGAAGGAACGTATGGTTATTCCTGTCTTACCATGGTTGATGAAGACCATATCGGAATTCTCTATGAAGGAGTCAAGGAGCTATATTTCCAAAAGATTCCGATTTCTGATTTGATACAATAGGCCATGGAGCGTTTAAAAAAAGCCTTTGCCCTGTTTTCGATACTCATTTCTTTGTTGACCATCAATACCTTATGCTCACAAAGTTTTCAGTCTAAGTTTACCGTTGAAACACTGAATAATGCTCCTGTAAAATTGATTCCCTTTCCCCAAAAGGTGGAATGGGGTAAAGGGGTACGATTGATTTCATCTTTTCGGGTGGAGACGGATTCAACTTTGCCCTTGTCAATTCAGTCCGAATTGGAGTCCATTTGTCGTGACACAGGAATCCTAATGGATGGTAAGGCCACTGATACAATACATTTCCATAAAGACCCTTCCCTTCCAGATGAAGGATATGATCTTACTGTTACAGAAATGGCAATTCATATTACCGCTGCTACAGAGGAAGGTCAATATTATGCCCTACAGACCCTAAGACAATTGATTTCCCATCAGAAGGATGTTATTTTACTCAATCAATGCACTATCTCAGATTGGCCTGCCTTTTCCATAAGGGGCTATATGTTGGATGTGGGTAGAAATTTTCAAAGTATCCAATCGCTCAAGGAACAAATGGATGTGATGGCGAGGTACAAATTGAATACCTTCCAATGGCATTTGACCGATAGACCGGCATGGCGTATTGAAAGTAAGGTCCATCCAGAACTCAATGACCCCAAAAACCATAGACCTTCGCGAGACCCTGGCAGGTTCTATACGTATGCTGAAATACGGGATTTTATTGAATATGCCGCTGAGCGACAGATACAGGTAATACCGGAAATAGATATGCCTGGGCATAGCGATGCCTTCACAACGGCTACCGGATATAAGATGGAGTCAAGGGAAGGGATTAAAATTCTTGAAAGGATTTTGGAGGAGTTTTTTAATGAGATTCCCAAAAGCTACTGTCCAATCCTACACATTGGTTCTGATGAAGTTGAGATAGAAGACCCCAAGGGATTTATGGATCACATGGTGAACTTTGTTCGGGAGCATGATAGGGACGTCATGGTTTGGAACCCGGGACTGGAAGCCGATAATGATGTTATCCGTCAAACTTGGAAGCCTAATAATGTAGGCCACAGAGGGTACAGGGAAGTGGACTCTTGGAACAATTACATCAATAATGGCGATCCGTTCATCCATATCCCAAAACTTTTCTTTAAGCCCATCGGAAATGGTTCAAAAAATAAAATCTTGGGGGGAATCATTTGTTTATGGCCCGATGTCAATCTCAATGCAGAGGAGGAGGCCATCACTACCAATCCGCTGTATCCTTCCCTGCTCACCTACGCATGGACCACTTGGACTGCAGATGTTCAAAAGGCATCCAAAGATTATCTCACCATGGTACCCCCAAAGGGAACGGTTGAAAATGAGTATTTTGCAGCGTTCGAGAAATTCTTAATGCACCACAAAGAAGCTTATTTTAAGGATAAGCCCTTTCCCTATGTAGCACAGGCCAATACAATTTGGGAACTAATGGGTCCTATGGAGACGGCCCATAAAAGCAAGATTAAGAAGCTTGCAACCGGAAATACGGTCTATATCCGTGATCGTTTCAAACAGGGAGGCCAATTTCCAGAGGCCCAACCCGGAGAAACCTATATTGCAAAAACATATGTTCACTCCAGTAAAGAACAGGAAGTAGATGCCTGGATAAGTTTTGAAACACCATACAGGGCCAATAGGGTATATTCGGGTATTCCCCAAAGGGGAAAATGGGATGCGAATGGGGGTACAGTTTTGTTGAATGGACAGCCTCTGCCATCACCAGAATGGAAGAATCCCGGATGGAAACCCACAAAAACGGAAGGTTGGGGCACATTCCAAGATCAGGAAACACCATGGAAAAAAGAAGAACTGTATTGGACGAGGGAGCCCACCAAATTGTTTTTAAAAAAAGGATGGAACGAAGTGGAGATAAAAGTGCCTGGAACCAATTCATATCAAAACTGGATGTTCACTTTTGCCATAGGGCAGCCAGGAATCGAATTTTCCACTAAACCGGTTACCGAATGAAAAAAATAGTCGGCCATTTATTGATTGCAACCGTTTTATTGTTTGGATGTAATGTGAGGGCACAGCAGTTAGCTGATAAGGTCAAAATTGAAGAAGGAGTTGCATTGCCCTCAAAAATACAAGGTGAAACCGCTTTGGGGTACGCTGGAATGTTGGGAGGTCAATTGGGTGATGTGATTTTGGCAGCTGGTGGGGCCAATTTTCCCAATGGACGACCGTGGGAGGGAGGTGAGAAAGTATGGAGCGATGACATCTACCTTTTTGAAAACGGAGTTTGGCATAATGCTGAAGAGAAATTGCCAAAACCATTGGCATATGGGGCATCAGTACAATTACCCAACGGTATCTTATGCATTGGCGGTGAAAATGCAAGTAATACCAGTAATTTGGTTTTTCTGATAGGATATGACCCAGATAGCGGAGAAATCACTTTTGCGGATTATCCGTCTCTTCCTGAACCCCTGGCCTATACCACAGCAGTCCTTGAAGGAGGATATGTGTATGTAGCTGGAGGGAAAAACGATGACAGAAGTACCAATACTTTTTACCGAATGTCATTGGAATCAGAAAAGTGGGAAAAGCTGCCTGACTTTCCGGGAGAACCACGCGCACTGCATGTGGCATTGGTTCAAGAAACCCAGTACTCCCGAAAACTCTTTCTCATTGGAGGCCGAAACCAAATTTCAGGTCAAAAATCAACACCATTGACCTCTTTTGTCTCTTATGACCTTGGTAATGGTAGATGGCAGGAAGAAGGCAATATTGCCATTGATGGAAAGCCAAGGGTTGTCATGGGCGCATCAGGGCAAGCAATGGGTTCCATGCATCTTTTGATCTATGGGGGATCGGATGAAATCCTGTTCAACAAGTTGGAAGAGATTGCCTTGCAGGTTCCATCTGAACAAAACGATTCCATTGTTGGAGGAATGATTCGTAAAAGAGACTCCATTTTGAACAACCACCCTGGATTTTCAAGAGAGATATTGGCCTATAACACCATAACCCAAACGTGGTTTGTGTACGATACGTTGCCCCGACCCCTTCCTGTAACGGCCCTTTCTTTTCCAATGACCGATAATCAGGGGCTTAGAATTGTTTCGGGCGAGATTTCCCCGGGGGTCAGGACACCAATGGTGCTGACCCTGACATTGGGAGAAGCTGCCAATCCATTTGGGACCATAAATTATGTAGTACTGATAGCCTATTTATTGTTATCCTTATTGATAGGGGTGTATTTTTCCTATAAACAAAAGTCGACCAACGACTACTTCATTGGAGGCGGGCGTATTCCATGGTGGGCCAGTGGACTCAGTGTTTTTGGAACGCTGTTGAGTGCCATTACATTTATGGCCATACCGGCAAAAGCATTTGTCACGGATTGGTCATTTTTTATGCTGAATATGACAGCAATCATCATCACGCCGGTAATAGCGTTGGTGTTCATTCCTTTTTTCAATCGACTTAAGATTACCACGGCCTATGAATTTCTGGAAGAGCGTTTTAATTACTTGGCAAGGGCCTTTGGTAGTCTATCGTTTATTCTATTCCAGTTTGGGAGAATAGGGATTGTACTTTTATTGCCTTCGTTGGCGATAACCATTGTAACGGGAATCCCTGTGGAAACCTGTATTCTCATCATGAGCTTGCTTTGTATTGTGTATACGGCTTTTGGAGGTATCGAAGCTGTGATTTGGACCGATGTGATGCAGGTCATTGTTCTTTTGGGGGGAAGTATTCTGGCTGTGGTCTGGATAATGCTGAATACCGAGGCTTCTTTTGGGGAGATGGTTTCCTATGCTTCGGAAAGGAACAAGTTCAATATAGCCAATATGGATTTTGATTTTACGACCGCTACCTTTTGGGTCGTGACCATTGGTGGATTGGCTTCAGCCTTGGTCACCCAAGGAACGGATCAGACCATAGTACAACGCTATTTGACCAGTAGTGATGTGAAAAATTCCAAGAAAACCCTGTATACCAATGCGGTATTGACCCTTCCGGCCACCATTATTTTCTTTGGATTGGGAACCTTGTTGTTCATTTTTTACACGGAAGCCCCGGAACGATTGTCCCCTGGCATTTCAAACAATGACTCCATTTTTCCATGGTATATAGTTAGGGAACTTCCCGTTGGGGTTTCAGGGCTGTTGGTGGCAGGTATTTTTTCTGCAGCAATGAGCAGCATAAGCAGTAGTCTTAATTCGGTTTCCACCGCTTTTTGTAATGATTTCTATAAACGTTTCTACGATGACGTTCCTGACAGAAAACTGTTGAAGATTGCACGTATTGCAACCGTGCTCACAGGTCTTGTGGGCATGGTGTTGGCCCTATGGATGGCCAATTCCAATATAAAATCCCTTTGGGATGAATTCTATCGCTATTTAGGATTGTTTACCGGAGGTCTGGGGGGTATGTTCCTCTTGGGGATTCTTACCAAAAAGGCCAATGGTGTTGGCACCCTTATGGGATTGGTGTCCAGCGCGGTATTGATATGGTACATAAATGCTTATACCGAAATCAGCTTCTTGATGTATGCTTTTCTTGGTATGGTATCCTGTTTTGTTTTGGGCTACATTTTTAGTTTGGTATTCAGAGAAAAGAATTGAAGGATGAAGAGTTTGTTGGCGTTTGTGTTTTGTCTTTTTGGAATCAACCTGATTGCTGCCCAATTGAGTTTACCAAGTTTCTTTAGTGACCATATGGTCCTTCAAAGGGATAAACCTATTCATTTTTGGGGCAAGGGTACACCTGATATGCTGGTGCGTGTACAATTTCTAAGCCATACCAAACAGGCGAGAGTGGCCAAAGACTCTACATGGAGTGTGTATTTTAAGGCACAAGATGCGAACAATCTACCTGGGGCCGTTCATATTTCCCAAGGACGGGAGAAAATTGTTTTGTCCAATATGTTGATTGGTGATGTGTGGCTTTGCATAGGACAATCCAATATGGAATGGCCCATGGAAAAGGAGATGCACTTTGAGGAAGAACTCAAAAATATTGGCCAAACTTCGTTACGGTTCTACAATCCTACGTATGCGGGTAAGAATGTTTATAACAGGGTTTTTAGCGATTCCATTGGGAAAAGGTTACAGGTTGATAGGTTTTATGAGGGCAACTGGCAATTGAGCGACAGCAGTACCATAAAAACAATGAGTGCGGTAGGCTATTATTTTGGAAAAAAGATAGCCAAAGAAGAAAAAATACCCATTGGGTTGATCAATTTGGGCATTGGGGGAGCCCCTTTGGAAACCTTCATCAGCCTAACGACCTTAAAAAATGATCTTCAGTTTTCCGGGAAGACCAGAAAAGATTGGATACATAATGACAACCTACCTGTTTGGATACGGGAAAGGGCAACTCAAAATACCAAGACCGCAGCAAATATACCTTCCGATAGTTTGGGACCAAACCATGCCTATAAGCCTGGGTTTGCCTATTCTGCAGGAATAGAGCCTATGTTGGGGATGCCCATAAGGGGCATAATTTGGTATCAAGGGGAGAGCAATGCCCAAGAAATTGAACGCGTTCAAGAATATGCCGATTTGCAAGAACTAATGATTTTGGATTATCGGGAAAAATGGAGAGCACCCCAAATGCCATTTTATTGGGTACAGCTATCTTCCATTGATTCAACACAGTACAAATCACAATACTGGCCTCTTTTTCGGGATGAACAACGTAAAGCATTGGAGAGAATTAAATATGTAGGGATGGCCGTGTCCAGTGATATTGGGGAGAGGAACGATGTTCATCCCACCAATAAGAAAGATGTGGGAGAGCGTTTGGCCAGATGGGCCTTAAAAGATGTGTATGGCCATGATGTAATACCTTCGGGACCGCTTCCCAAAAAAGCCATTTATAAAAATGGCCAGGTTATCGTGTCGTTCAAATATGGTCATGGACTTTCTGTAAGCGGCGGGCAATCCATTAAAGGTTTTTCTGTGGACGGAAAAAGCCAGATAGAAGCTTTTGTCGTGGATGATAACATTGTGATACCGGTTTCCAAAAGACCTGATTTTTTATATTATGGATGGCAACCATGGACAAAAGCCAATCTGATCAATTCTGAAAAACTACCAGCGTCCACATTTAAGATTAAAGTAGGGAGTACTGACAAAAATTAACTTTGTTGTTCACAGTCATATTATTTGTTGATTTTAATCAAAGGAAGGTCAAAGATTGATAATAGGAGACCAATTACAAAATTGGGAATCTATTTAGTTGTTTTCTAGGTGGATAGAGGACTTTTTAGCGTTCTGCCACAATCTCTGGTATTCATAAGGCCTCAGAGAGTTTCTCCTTCCGAGACTTATTTTTTTGCAAACATCTCATTACCTAACGTTTTTTAACTCTTCTTGGTGAGATTTGAACATTTTTAATGCTGGTGATTCTATGTTAGATTTCTTCTGTAATCAGAAACACTTTTGAGGCTCTAAAAACAGCTATTTTGAATAATTTTTATTTGAAATAATCAATCTAAATTTAGACTTGACAATGCATTATATGACAACTTCTCATTTGCCATATAATGCATTCAAAAGTTAAGGTTATTGGAAATTGGATATATACATTCCATTGTACATATTTATTACGGTTATATTTGAAAAATATGTTTTTGGTTTTTCAGAGGAGTCTCAAAATTTAAATAGATGAAAAATCTTAATTTAATATTTTAACCAAAAAGAAATCTGTGAGAATGATAAGTTTTGTTGATTCTTAAACTTTTACATATTCTTTCTAATATTGCCAATGATTGATTTACTTCAGAAGATAACCTTGTTCAACTTCTTACTTTTCACTGTGCTTATCTGGTATCATAGAAAAAAGTTGGATGATGCTATTTTTATCTTTTCTTTTTTTCTTTTGGGAAAGGGAATTACTTTGTTGAGTAATTTATTATTGGAAGGTTCAATTTTTTCGGGGAATGGATTTGCTTTTTATAGTGGTGTTTTATTGAACTCTTTTTTACTCTTCTACGCGCCTATTTTGTATTGGTTTACTTTGAATATTGTTCGGTCCGGGGTCTCAATTAAAAAGTTCATCCTACATTTTGTACCGTTTTTCATTTTTACCATACTTAATGTTATACTGGTTATCTTATTGGTGATAGGTGTTCGGAATTCTGGTTTTGAAAGCTTTTTAATGCTTAGGAATAATTTTCAATCCCTATACTTCTTACAAGTTGTTGCTTATACCGGTATATCTTTTTGGACTGTCCATAGAACTGAAAAACGCAATCCAAGTTTTAATAAAATGTTGAAATGGTTAAAACAGGTGCTCTTGTTGTTTTTGGCCATTTGGGTTCTGTTTTTTTCAAGCTCTGTGTTGCAAAACAATTCAACCTTCTCAGAAATACTGACATTGATAGGGGTCTTTTTTTTACTGTTGCTATCCAACGCAACCATAGTTTTAATGTTAAGTAGCCCCGAGGTTTTTTACAACAACTTGTCCGTTAAGTTGAAGAAAGAACCCAACAATGATGTCATAAATAAGAAAGTCTACAACAGATTATGTGACCTCATGGTAAATAGGGAGTTGTACAAAAACGCAGATTTAAAAATTGGCGACCTTTCTACTGCATTGGGCGAATCCCCCAGAAATGTTTCCAGCCTAATCAATAATTTTTTTAAAGGCAACTTTTATGATTTTGTAAATTATTATAGAATAGAAGAAGCCAAATCACTTTTAAAAAATGGTAAAGACGATATGACCATTTTAACGATACTATATGAATCCGGATTTAACAATAAATCCGTTTTTAATGCAGTGTTCAAGAAAATGGTTGGTGAAACACCATCCGCCTATCGAAAAAACCATATTACCAAACTTTATGGCTAGTATTTTTTACAATCTTTTCTTTTAAACTCCCTGTTAAAGTCTCTTAAAAGTAGGTAAAGATTTTTGCAGCTGCAGCTATTCGGACGACTTGAAAAGCTAAAACCGGTACGTTTGCTTCCAAATTAAAAATGAATTAAAGCAGACTGTATGATACGTTTATCTTCCATTTGGGCTTTTCTTTTTGTATCAATTATAGGGTCATATTCCATCAATGCCCAATCACTTAAGCGAAAAGGACTTTTAGGTGTCATGATGCAAACCTTGAACGACAGTATTGCGGCCCAACATAACCTTAAGGTCAGCTCCGGAATACATATTATCTCCGTAATGCCCAATTCCACTTTTTCAAATTTGGGTGTGGAACAGGGTAACGTGTTAACAAAACTAAATGACAGTTCGGTGAATGATGTTCAAGACGTTCTGGATATTACGGCACAATTATACGAAGGAGACCTGTTGGAAGTGGAATATTGGTCAGGCGATAAAAGGATGAGCAATTCTACCCGTCTTCTAGGAAGACCAAAGGAAAACTTTGAAAGCGGAAGTGTCTTTTACGATGAGGTGGTTTACGAAGGTAATACCCTAAGAAGCATTTTAGTGACACCTAAACACAAGTCGCAGCCACCAGTGATTTACTTTCTTCAGGGATATACCTGTGGTTCGGTAGAAACCGTATCCAACGATGCCCCAATGAAAAAGTTGCTGCTCGATTGGGTAAATGCTGGCTTTGCCGTGTACAGGGTTGAAAAACCGGGTGTGGGCGACAGTAAAAGTGATAGGCCATGTTCTGAAATAGGCTTTGAGGAAGAATTGAAGGCATTTAAGGAAGGATATGCGGATTTATTGAAAAAAAACAATGTGGACACCAATAATATTTTCATGTTCGGACACTCCATGGGAGGAGTGATAGCTCCACTCTTGAACGAAGTAAAACCACCTAGAGGAATCATTACCTATGGCAGCGTTGGTAAAAACTGGTATGATTACATGATTGACCTCTATACCAAACAGCCCAAGCATTTTGGGGTTTCCGAGGCACAAATTAGGGAAAACAACAAAATCAATCTAAAGTTCAATGACGATTTACTGATTCACAAATTATCAGGAAAGGAAATGGCGGAGAAAAAAGAATACGCTTCACAATTCAACCTGGACGACCTTGAAAGAGGCCAATATATTGGGCGTAATTTCAAATTTTGGCAAGGACTTGTTGATGTTGACATCACAAAGGCCTGGTCTATGGTAAAAACAAATGTCTTGGCCATGCACGGCGAATTTGACATTCAGGCAATAGATGAAGAAGGAGCACGCATAATAGCTGATTTAGTCAACAAAAATAGCGGTAAGGGAACTTTTTTATTGATAGAAAATGCAGATCATGGTTTTGTTAACTTCAATTCCATGGAACATAATGTCCAGACCCTTTCCGGTGGAAATATGCTATCCTATGCTAGTGAAAACTATAATGCCGAAATAGCCAAGAAAAGTATTGAATGGATGCGAAATAAGCTTAAATCCTAGACCAATGAGACTTAAGTTTTTGGTTTCTCTAGGCGTACTTTCTTTTTTGTGTACAAGTAAGTCACAGGAAATTGATTTGAATCTGAAGAAGGAGCAATGGAAAGAAGATTAACAGTATAACATGAACATAAAGAAGCTCTTTTCCACAATCCTGACACTCCTTTTTATAGGTATCTGTATGTGCAGTGCACAAACCGACTCTGTACTGGTTTGTGACGTCAAGTTCAAGAACCAAAAATTTAACAACCCACATGCAGGCAGTGGATTTCTGTTGGAATATGATGGCAAGGTGTATGCATGTACTGCCAAGCATGTGCTGTTTTTTGCAAAGACCGATAGCATGAAAACCATAAGTTTTGGCGGCAAGCTCAAATCTTGGGAGTTTGTTTCCAAAAAGAATGAAAAAAACAAAGTTCATGCAGGCAAATTAATCAATGAAAACCCAAATGAAGCCATAGAAATGCCTCCAAAGGGAGATTGGCTGGTTTTTGAAATTCAGGGAGATGTACCAAAAGACATTATTATCTATTCGCTGCGGGAGAAACCTTTGAATAAAGGAGAGAAAGTCAGCTTTTTAGGCTATCCCTATAACACCACAAAACCTGTAAATGTGGTTGGTTCATTGATAGACTTCACCAAAGAGGGCAATTTAAGCTTGGATGTTCCCAAAGGAAATTATGCCGGGTGTAGCGGTGGACCGGTCCTGGATACGAATGGCAAGTTGGTTGGATTGGTATCTATGGGGTATTTTGACCAAAAGGAAAACAAAATGGTTTTTGAACCCTCCTCTTCAGATAATTTTAAAGCTTTGATTCAAAGTAAAGAAAGGCGTACTACTGGATGTGCCAAAACTGAGTTTTATTCAAACCTGGCGGGAATTATCTCACCAAATATGGAATACTTGGGAAGGGGAAAGATATCGATGGAAGAAGCCATGGCATTAAAACATTATCGGTTTGCCTATAATGGGAAAGAAGAATTACTGAGCATCCAATATTTCGATAAAGATCAACCAGACAACGATAGCTATTATGGCACCCATGAGGTCAGGTACGTTCACCATGAGGACAGGCTCATTAGGTCTTACCATGATGTCCGGGGTGAAAAATCCGCTGCTTACAGACACTATTATTTGGGGGGTGATATACACAAAGAAGTTTTTCAGTTGGATAAAAACAATAACAAGACCTTTTTAGTCTTAAGGGATTCTTTGGGCAACCAGATTGAAAGCGGAATAGGTACTTACCTATTTGAATTTAAAAGAATTGATGACAGGACATTTGTTCAAAAGCAATTCAAGAAAAACGGAACACCTAATGTGCTGACTACGTATTTCCCTTTCCACAATGCCAAAATTTCTATATCTGAAAATGGTTTTTTAAAGTCAATTGTAAATGTAGATGATAAAGGGAATCCTATTCTGAGCCTAGATGCCGGGTATGCATCAGTAGCTTTTGATTTTGATGAATACGGAAATGAACTCGGTTGGTCGTTTCATGATGTATCCGGCAATTTAGCAAATAGAAAGAATCATTTGAACATGGACTACCGTTTTGCAAAAGTGGCGTATACCTTCAATTGGAAAAATAAAAAACTGGGGTTATACAATGGTTTTAAAGAATCCTACTTTGATATGGAAAATAAACCTGTTGAAAACGACAAAGGGGTTAATTCAATTCACTATGAATATGACCAAAATGGAATTTTCTTGAACATGACCAAATATGATTTAAATGGTGAAAAAGTTGAATAATAGTGATTCAAAGATGAATCCAAAACATAAAGCACAGCGTCATTAAAAGAACAAAATGCTTTTTGAATCATCCTAAACCATACATTTTTTCAATCAATATTTAAATCGGAAAACCTAGATAAACACTTGAATTAAAACTAAAATGAGAAAACTATTCATCGTTCTGACAACAATTTTTTATCACAAACATTTATAGCAGGATGGGTGAGCCTTTTAGATTGATTGTGATAAAAAAGTAAAAAATGAAAATTCAATATTTGATAAATGTTTTTTTGCTGATGGTCGGTTGCACCAATACTGATGATGTCTTTCAGCAGTACGCAACCGTGACCAAACCTGTTAAGTTGGGATTGGGCCATTTGTCCGTTGACTCAGTTCAGTGGAACAACGTCTACGTGTCAAAAACCAGGGAACTGTATTTCACCAAAATGGAAAAATCAACATCTGCTATATATAGGATGAAATATCAAGATGGTATTTTCCATGAACTTGAAAAAATAGATTTTCCGGCTGAAGCTTCGCATTCAGATGCTTATGTGAATCCAGAGGGAAACCTTATGCTGTTTTCTTCATTAATGCAAGAGCAAGAAAACGATACGGTCAAAGATTGGAATATATGGAAATCCGTCAGAAAAAATGGCAAATGGCAACAACCAGAACCATTTTTTGTCCAAAATTTGGAAGGAGACCAATTCTATCCCTGGATGGCAGAAAGTAAGAACCTCTATTTCTCTATCAAACCGAAGGGTTTCAATAACAGTGATCTGTACATATCAGAATATGTGAACGGAACCTATAAAGAACCAAAGGCACTCCCATATTATATCAATTCCCTAAAATTGGAAGGAAATGCCTTTGTTGCCCCTGATGAAAGCTATTTGGTTTTTGCCGGATTTGAACGGGACCAAAACTTGGGAAAATCGGATTTATACATCAGTTTTAACCAAAACGGTAGATGGTCTTTGCCCATCTGGTTGGGTGCAGATATCAATTCTGAAGGATATGACGGAAGTCCATTTGTGACACAAGATGAAAAATACCTGATTTTTACCAGTAGTAGGGGCAACAGTGACGAGAATATATTTTTCAACCATTACATAGTCTCATTTGATCTCAATAAATTTTTGGAAAAAGAAAACTCCACCCCCCATTCTGGAACGGTCCCAGTCAGATTTCAGGTAGGTGCCGTTACCACGGAAAATGTGGAGTACGGTGGAAGTATTTCATCGAACAACGATGCAATCTATTATACAAAAGCCTCTTCCGATTTTAGGGAACGACAAATTACCGTAAGCAAAATTGAGGACGGTATATTTTTAAAACCTGAAAGTGTTGTAATAGGAGGGAAAGTGTATACCGATGCGAGTGATGCCCAGATTTCAGAAGACGGCGCATACCTCTATTTTAAAATGAAAGGTGGAGTACCAAAAGACCTACATAGAAAAGATGGGAACATTTGGCGAAGCAAACTAAGCAATGGGGCTTGGCAGGAAGCGGAGATGCTTCCCGAAGAAATCAATTCAACCTTAAATGAATATTATCCGTTGCGGACACGAAGTGGAAATATTTATTTCAGCCGGGAAGATAAGGATGAAAACTATGATATCTATGTTTCAAGATGGGTCGAAGGAAAGTACCAGAAGGCAGAACCTCTCCCAGATTATATAAACACCGATCTATTGGAATCTGATGCTTATGTTTCACCAGATGAATCCTTCATGATCTTTGTTAGAATGTATGCGGAAGGAGACCTAGGGGTATCTGACCTTTACATTTCGTTTCAGGAAAATGGAATATGGGGAAGGCCCAAAAATATGAGGTCGTTGAACAGCGAAGGAGTGGACGGAAGCCCATTTGTAACACCAGATGGTAAAAAGTTGTTGTTCACTTCCACAAGGGATTCCGATAACCCAGAAAATTTTGATGGCCATTTGGACATTTATGCCGTTCCATTTAATGCTGAGGATTGGAGGTAGTAAACAAAATGGATTAAGGCACATTTAACTTTAAAAATAACTGTACATGAACAAAAAACACAATCTTTTTTGGATTCTTTTTATACTTCCGATACTGACTTTTTCCCAAAAGCAGGATTTTGGAACAATAGAGAAAGAATTTTTGGATGCTTTTGAAGTATTGGACATACCTGATTTGCAGGTCAATTATGTGAACATGCTCCAGGATGTTTCCGAAGAGAAGGATTTGGCTAAACAAGAGACCTTTTTTAAAGGGATGCTTGAAAAAATAAATAACATTGATAGTTCCAAACTAACAGATCATCAATGGATCAATTATGAAATCATCAATTATGAAATCAATTTAAATCTCGAAAGAATCCATTTGGAACAAAATTGGAAAAAGGTTGATCTGGATGATACCAAAAGTATTTACACTGTCCCCAACGGAAAAAATTGGTATAGCTATCTCTTAAAACGTTGGGTGGATGCTGAGGTGAAACCGGGAGAACTATTCAGTTTTGGATTGGAAGAGATAGCAATGGTGAAGTCCAATATGAAACGGTTACAGAGCGCTTCAGGATTGTCCGAGGAGGAATTTCAAGAATATTTGGGGGACCAGGATTTTTATTTTGAAAACCCGGAAGACATTCAAAAAGCATTTGAAAAAATCAAGGAAGAGGTTGGGGCACGCTCAAAGAATCTTTTTCCGTACATCTCAGAAATACCAGAAGTTGATATCGCTAGAAGCAGCAACCAAAATATGGTACAAGTTCCCGCTTATTACAGCAACAACACTTTTTTCTACAATGTTTTCGATAAACCGTTCAATAAAAGGCAATTGGGATGGTTTTATGCCCATGAGGCCATACCGGGGCACCATTATCAATCTATGGTCAACAACATAGTTGAGAGAACCCGGATACAACAACTTTTTTGGTATCCCGGATATGTCGAAGGCTGGGGTGCATATGTGGAACATTTGGGTAATGAATTGGGAATTTTTAAAACCATATATGACGAGTACGGTAAATGGGAATGGGATCTGATCAGGTCCGTTAGGGTTTGTCTTGATGTTGCGTTAAACCACTATGGTTGGTCCGATGACAAGGCCCTTGCATTTTGGAAAGAACACATTAAAGATCAAGATGATATTGGTGTTCGGGAAATTAACAGAATGAAACGTTGGCCAGCACAGGTAATTACCTATAAATACGGGTCAAAAGTATTTTTGGGACTTCTCCAAGATGCAAAGTCAAACTCTGACTTTGACTTTAATACCTTTCATCATGAGGTATTAGGGCATGGGGACATACCTATTAGCATTATCAAAAAAATGATGAAGAAAAAATAAAACTCTTATTTGAAAACTGGTTATTGCAAAGGCAACGTTTTATCCGTTTTTATGGTTATACCAATAAGTTAGAAACAATATGACGTGAAACTATTGGCACATGAAAAGGATACTTATCATCTTCATGGCATTTGGAATGCTTTCTTGCAATCCAAATAAAGAAATTAAAGAGAGAATAAAAACAGGAAACTTTATTGGAATAATTAAAAACGGCAACTTTTCCGATAATATTGGTTTTATAATAGAAAAAGACTCTGTCAGTTTCAAGGTTTTCTTTACGAGCTAACAGCAAAATACCATCGAATTCCGTTTCAAGATGTTGAATTGAAAGGAAATTCAATAAATTTTAAGTTGCAAAGTGATTTTTACGCATATTCTTTCAAAAACAAATGGCTAGATAATTATAGCAAACCTCAGGGTCTACTTATAGTTGATACCATAAAGGTTCCGTATACATTGGAAAAGGATCTTTTTGATAATCGTAAGGCTCCAAAAAGTGAAGATGTTGGTTTTGTGTCCGGTGGATCAAGTCTTAATGGAACTATTTGGTATCCTGATAACAGTAAAGGGAACCCCTTATAATTGTGACTTCTTCTGGAAACTCAGACCGAAGTGCTTCAGGTGCGGAGGCCATATTATTTGCTCAAAGAGGGTTTACCATATTTCATTATGACAAAAGAGGAACTGGTAATTCCGATCTTGAATTTAAGAAACCTATAAGGTGTCCTATTTTTGTCCAATATCCACAAAAATCACACTAACGATACGGGTTTAGTGATTTGTTTCTAATCTTCGTTAAGTTGAACCCCTATTTCTATATATGTCAATAGTAAAGCATTAACAAAAAGTAGAACTTATAGCAGTATTTTAGTTGTAATATGGTCATAAACCTAACCTGTTCTTCTTTTTTTGAAATAACTATCGCTTAAGTACCCCTACGTAAATTATGTATATAGGTGCGTATTTTATTTGATTCTACATGGATATAACTTGCGGCGTGAAAGCATAAAGACTTTTTCACATGCCCAAATCAACGCTTCAATCACTACCGATTGTACTAGTCCTATTTATGTTATGTTCAGCAAGCCTGATCGGACAAACCGTAAATCGACCCCATACCTCTATAGGAGACTTGATCAATAGCGAATGGACTCCATTACCCTACGAAGGGGGAGGGCATTCACGTACCCGGGCCACCATGGACGGTTATTTGCCAACATTGGAAGACGGGGCGGTAGCCGTAGAGTTCATCCTTAAAGGAGGCGATGGCGGACGTGCCACTTGGCAAGGTTTGGTGGCGCAGAAAATAGGACAGGGCGGGGAAGGGGGCACCGTACGGTTTACCTTGCCCATTACCAGTGAAAATGCAGGAGACCGGCTCCATTTTTTTATAGGATCTCGTGGAGAATCCGATGCTCATGATGTTGCCGCCAGCGGTGGCGGTGGCGGGGCTACGGCAATAACCCCATACAACCAAGCTACAAATCCCATAGCAATTGCTGCCGGTGGTGGTGGTGGAGCGGCAATCGAAGCCGTGGTTTCCCATGGGTATGGTGGTGGGATTGCCAGGGATGGAAAAGATTCTTGTGGAGAAAATGGGAGGGCAGTTATCCCCCCTACTGATTGGGGAACAGGTGGAGGTCCTACATCAGGTTACTATGGGGAGGAAGCAGGACAGAGATTCTTTGTATTTTCAGGTGGAGGAGGAAGACTAAAGGAAAGGCCAGTAAGTAGTGAATATGACATTTTTAAAGAAGATATTGTAGGGAAATCACCATATAGAGGAGGTGCAGGAGGATATCATCCACCTACGGAATTATATAGCGGAGATTGTTCGGGAGGGTTATTTGATCCTACATGTAAAAAAACAGTAATTAGGGATGTCAATCGAGGTGGTGCGGGCTGGGCCGGTGGCGGGGCCGGTTCGATATTTTATCCACGTAATGAATTTGCAGAATGTTCAAATCAGTTTCTAGGTAAAGGAGCGGCAGGCGGCGGAGGCGGCGGTTATTATGGTGGCGGTGGTGGCGATTTGGAGCGTGGTGGCGGCGGTGGAGAGTCATTTACTTTCACGGATGCCATTAATGTGGTAAGAACAGAAGGAGGAACGACTAGTAATCCTGTTACCGGTTATATCCGATACAGGGTCATTTACGATGAACAGCCTCCTGTGGCGGTTTGCAAGGATATTACAGTGTCTCTTGATCCTGAGAATCCTTTATTTGCAGATGGTTCTGTCACCATAACTGCGGCTGATATAGATGCAGGGTCCACGGATAATATTTCCATAGCTTCTATGTCCCTATCACAAACCACCTTTACCTGTGATGATGTTGGTACCGTCCCAGTTACCTTAACGGTTCTTGATGTAAGGGGCAATGAGGCTACCTGTACGGCCAATGTAACCGTAGTGGACAATACCCCTCCCTTTATGCTTTCGATGACCAATTTTATTGAAATGGGACATAATACTTCTGTGGAACTTACACCACAAGGCCCTTTCGATATTTCGGATAATTGTGGAAGCTATACCGCTGTAGCCAGCACGCGTACCGCAACCTGTGCCGATATTGGGACCAATGTATCGGTTCCCATTGAGGTAACCGACCAATATGGGAATACGGCTACCTATAATTACATTTATCAAATCAGCAAGGATACGCCTCCTATCGTGAACACGAAACCCGTTACCATTTATCTGGGTGCCAATGGGGGCGCAACCCTAACACCTGAAGATATAGACGATAACAGTATAGATGCCAATGGCTGTTACACCACATTTACCAGAACATTGAGTAAAACCAATTTTACCTGTGCCGATGCGGGAACGCATACGGTTACCTTAACGGTCAATGACGGTTATAATTCGGTTTCGGCCACAGCCACGGTTACTGTGGTAGATCCCTATGATCGCGGTTCAGGTGTCATTTATGTGGATGAACAGGCCGCGGGGGCAAACAATGGAACCTCGTGGAACGATGCATATACCGATTTACAGGATGCACTTGCCCTCTCTGCCAATTGTGGTTTAACCGAGATATGGGTGGCCCAAGGCACCTACAAACCGGGAGCTTCAGAATACGATTCTTTTGTCATTCCAGAAGGGGTTACCCTTTTGGGAGGTTTTACCGGAAATGAAACTTCCTCCGATCAAAGAGATTGGAATGCGGCTCCGACCATCTTAAGTGGGGATATCAATGGGAATGCATTGGCAGATACCGGGGACAGTCATACCATTTTGACCGTCTTACAACCCAATGTGATTGTAGATGGATTCATTGTCCAGTATTCCTATGCGGACGATCCTTCGGACAATAGTGAAGTGGGTATTGGCCGAACTGGGGGAGGTCTTTATATAAATCAAAATGCCAACTTTTTACTGAAAAATAGCATACTACATGATAATATAGCCTTCAGTGATGGTAGTAATGGTGTGGGAGGTGCTTTGATCAGTTTTACCGGGGACACCAAATTGATAAATTGCTTGCTCTATAATAATAATGCGACCACTGCCGGAGGTGCTGTATCCTGTGAATCCGGTGAAGTTGAAATTATAAATTCCACCTTGGACAATAACACTTCGACCATGGGGGGAGGTATCCATTTAAGCGATGGGGGCTTGTTGGTTGTGAACTCCATACTTTCCAATAATACCGGCACCAATGGCCATATCAACATGGTTGGTGGTTTTGGACGGATGTATAATTCATTGATCTATAACGGAGATGTTTCGGGCGGTGTGACACAGGCCCGTAATTTGACTTCAACCCCTGAATTTGAAGATGCAGCCCAATATGATTTTAGATTAAAAGCTAGTAGCCCTGGTATAAATACGGGGAGCAATAATTTTGTGGTATCGTTAGGAGCACCGGAATCTGCAGTCGATTTGGCCGGAAACGAGCGTATTTATGATTATGCCAATGGCGGTACAGTGGATATGGGCGCCTATGAGTTACAAGACATGGCTCCCGTGGCCATTTGTCAGGATATTACAGCTACTCTCGATTCAAACGGTAGGGTAATTATAAGTCCAGAGGAAATCGATAACGGCTCTTATGATCAGGATAGTGAAATAACACTTGCCCTTGATGTTACTGAATTTGATTGTTCAACCTTAGGAATCAATCAAGTGGTATTGACCGTAACCGCAGATAATGGGGTCAGTTCGCAATGCATCGCCACGGTCACCGTGGTGGATACCATGGCTCCAATACCCAACTCGGCAAACCTTCCGGACATTGTCGCTGAATGTGGGGTCAGTGAACTGTCACCGCCTTCTGTAATGGATAATTGCAGCGCCACGGTCATTATTTCCCATGATGCTATATTGCCTATGACCCAACAGGGAACCAAGGTAGTGACCTGGACCTACGAAGATGAAAATGGCAATACAAGTTTTCAGACCCAAAATGTGATTATTGAGGACACCACCCCTCCAGAATTGATTTCAGAAATGGATTTGGACCTCACGGTATATTGCAATCAAGTACCGGAAATACCCAATCCGGTTTTTGAGGATAATTGTGATTTGGAAGTTCAATTTGAGTATGGCCAAAACGAGACTGTTTCAGGTGAAGGATACCAGATAGAGCGTTACTGGACAGCCACTGATTCCAAGGGCAATGAAACACACATTGAACAAAACATCACGGTACTTCCCACACAGATAAGTGTTGATGAAAACATTTCGGTCTGCAATACCCAAACCCGTTTGGATCTTTATGATAGTATAGAGGGTGAAGCAGGGAATGGAATCTGGGAATCCCAAAGTAATGGGGTTGGTTTAAACGGCTCGGTAATCGATCCATCGGTCATGGGTATGGGAACTTACATTTTCACGTACACGGAGCAAGCCGGAATGTGTGCCAATCAGGTTGTTGTTGAAATAAACGTAGAAGATGGTTGTGACATGGATGGGGAGTTACGAATAGAGGTCTCCAAGGTGCTTACCCCAAATGAAGATGGGCATAACGATTATTTCATTGTTGGAGGCTCCGATACCTATGGAGAAAAAATATCACTAGTGGTTTTTGATCGTTGGGGCCAGCAGGTCTACAAGTCAGAAGATTATAAAAACGATTGGAATGCAACACAGGGCAATAACCCATTGTCCTCGGGAACTTATTTCTATGTGATACAGGTTTTACATACCAAAATAGGGCCCATCAAGGGCAGTATCTACATTGGAACAAAATAGGATTAGGATGAAGAAGTATGTCATTTGGATTATGGTAGGAGTTTTGTACCCAGGTATTGCTTTTGCACAACAGGCCCCACAGTTTACACAGTACCTGTACAATCCAGTCAGTATTAACCCCGCATTTGCAGGAAGTACACAGAGCTTTTCGGCGATTTTGATGCATCGTTCCCAATGGACTGGTTTTGATGGAGCCCCATCTACCCAAATATTTTCGGTACATACGCCTTTACGGAATGAGAAGGTAGGGTTGGGCCTTTCCCTTGTAAGCGATAGTTTGGGCGAAGAGAAATTTGATTATTTCTATGGAGATTTCTCCTATACGTTACAGGTAGGTGGGGCTACGCGTCTGGCCTTTGGGATAAAGGCAGGTTTTACCCATTATTCCTTGAACCCTGGACTTTTGAATAACCCCGATGTGCAAGTGGACCCCTTTTTCAATTCATATTCGGATAGTTGGTCCCCAAATATTGGGGTGGGAAGTTTTCTGTATGGAAAACAGTGGTACATGGCTTTATCGGTACCGCAACTGTTCAATGTTGATTATATAGCAAATACTGATTCATCCTATAGGATTGCGGAAAGCACCAATTTATATTTCACGGCTGGATATGGTTTGACTCTTGCCCCATCCATCGAATTGCAGCCAACAACCATGTTTATAGTGACCAATAGCACCTTGGTTTCCATTGATGTGGGAACCAATGTTACGTTTTATGACCGATTCATGTTAGGAGCCAACTATCGTTTTAACAGTTATGATGCAGTAGGTGGTCTGGGAAGTCTTAGGATAGGGGAAAAGCTGAGGTTGGGGTATGCCTATGAAATTCCGGTATCAGGGATTCGACCATATACAGGAGGTACACATGAGTTCTTTTTAAGATATGATTTTATTTCCAACATTTATTGAGACCAAGGACGATTCATCATAGATATTGAAAATGTTGGGTATACTGGAATGTGTAAAGCGAGATATTCGTATATCTCCCTAAAAAAATACGTAATAATGGTATTTTTATGGCTGTGAATAAATCTCCCATACCCATACTGATATTGTTTTTTTGTTTGGTTGTTGGAACAGGTCGTTCCCAAACCTTCAAGGATCATGGTGAGATAATCGGTAATTTGGATTCAATCCCAACATTTGAAGAAAAAGTAGCTTATTTAAACGGTTTGCTTAAGGAGGGGAGGTTAAATAACAATTGGGTGGATAACGATTTTCTTCAGTATCGGGATTCGTTATTGGTCCAAGAGCAATGGAAAAAAGCCCTGCTGTTCACCAATACCTTGGGCATGTATTACATCTACGAATCCATCAACCATAAAAAGGCTTATGGCATATTGAAGGAGTATCAGCCTTATCTCCATTACAATAGCGATGAAAAGCAGATAGCTTTCTTTTACATCACCTATGCAGAGGCGGCGACCTTTATGCAGTTTTACAAAGAATCCTTGGAAATATTGGATAAGGGAATTGTTTTTATGGAAAAGCATAAGGATTCCTCGTTATATGAATTTGGTTATGCCTATTTAAAGGCTGGTGAGAATAGTGATAAGGTTAACGAGATCTCCCAGAGTGTGGGCTATTTTGAAAAGGCCAAGAAGATATTTTCCCATCAAAGGGATACACTGATGTATTTGTGGGCACAGAACGGTTTGGCACAACTTTATGGTAAGAATGGGTTATATGATAGAGCACAGGAGGCCCGCCAGGAGGTTTTTGAAAAGGGCATTGAGATAAAGGAGTATCAGGTGGTTACTATGGCGCGTTTGGCCGCCTGCAATGAGGCCGATCGCCAAAATAATCTTGCCGAAGAACTTCATCAAATCCGAATGGCACTTAAAGAGAAGGGCCATGAATCCGATGTACAGGGGATTGTGGATATTTTGACTCTTTCTTATGCAGTCTCCATTTATGCCAAAAACGGGATCAAGGATACATCGAACCTTTATAAAAAGGAATTGATGACCAAGATAGGGCCCCATATCAACAATCCTTTCTTGGGGACGTATTATCAGTTGGCTTTGAGTCAGAATGCGTTGGTCAATAACCAATTGGTTCAAGCGGAAAGGTATGCCCAAAAAGCCCTTGATGGGGTTAAAGGCTCTTTTGAGGCCGAAAATATTATGCGCTCAGAGTTTTTGTTGGCAAACATTTATGAACGGATGAACAATTTGGAGGAGTCAATCCAACATTATAAAAAATATACACAGATGAAAGATTCCGTCAATAATGTAACCTCTAGGCGAAAATTTGCCTTTATGCAGGCCGAACTTGAAACGGAAAAGAAGGATATGGAAATTGCAAAACAACGGCAGGACATTAAGATATTGGATGCCCAGAACAAGGAAAAGACCTATTGGTTGGTCTTTGGAGGTATACTACTTGTTGGTGGGTCTGGTTTTTTATGGTTGTACAGGAACAGGCGGTTTGCCGAAAAGGAGCAAGAACTTACCGAAAAATATTCCCAAGACCTGTTAAGGCAGCAAGAAAGGGAAAGGGAGTATATTGCCCGCGAATTGCACGATGGTGTTGGGCAGCAACTTACCATATTATCAAAAAAAGCTAGGGATGCCAACCAAACAGAATTGTTGCAACTTTCCCAAGATACCCTTGATGAAGTAAGACAGGTGGGAAAAGGTCTTCTTCCCCTTGCATTGGTCAGTTTGGGAATTACAGGTGCCATTCAACAGTTGATCTATACCTTTGATGAGAAATATGATATTATTTTCACCTTGGAAATGGATTCCATAGAGGGTTGCTTTTCCAAGGAGCAAAATGTAAACCTCTATCGTTTTGTACAAGAGGCAATGACCAATTTGGTAAAACATTCACAGGCTACCGAGGTGTTGATTGAGATTGTAAGGGAATCCAATAGTGTGAAATTGTTGATTGAGGACAATGGAATAGGTTTCAGCCATGAAGAAAAATACAAGGGCCAAGGTCTAGGACTCAAAACAATGGGGCAAAGAATCCGGATGATGGGTGGAAGGGTTCAAATCCGGACCGCCAACAACAGAGGAACATCCATTAACGCAAATATTCCTATTATCAATGCATAATTCCCATACTTTATTGATCGCCGATGATCATCCGCTGTTATTAAAGGGGCTGGTAGATGAGCTTGGATCCAAAGGATATAATGTGATTGCCCAGGCAACCAACGGCTTGGAGGCTTTGGAGGCACTGGCGGACCAGCAACCCGATATTGCCATTTTGGATATTCAAATGCCCATGCTCTCCGGGATAGAAGTTATCGCAAAGGCAAGGGAAGTAGGTTGTGAGACCCGTTTTATCCTACTCACCTCGCACAAGGAGGAGGGGCTTGTGTATAGGGCCAAACAATTGGGAATCAGTGGCTATTTGATGAAGGAGGAACCTTTTTCGGAAATCCAGAAATGCATTCAAATGGTCAGTGTGGGAAGTACATATTTTAGCAAAAGCTTTGAACAAGTGGTTGAAACGACAATCAATCCGCAACTCCAAAAACTGAAACTATTGTCCTCCTCAGAGCGTACCATTCTTCGAATGATGGCCCAGTCCAAAACTTCTAAGGAAATTGCAGGGGAGTTGTTGATTTCTTTGCGGACTGTCCAGAAACATAGGAGTAATATGATTCAAAAATTGGAATTGGGGAGCGATGGGGATCAATGGACTTCATGGATCTCGAAGTACAAGGATTTGATATTATCCCTATAACCTGTATTTAATCTGTTACAGATACGTACCCCTACGTAAAAATTGTGTATGGGTACGTATTTTTATTGAGGTCTTGGCGATTTAACTTGTAGTTCCGAAAAAACAAAGGTTGAATCAATGCCCGAATCACAATTTCAAACCGTATGTATTACGTTTTGTTTACTTATCTCAAGTTTGTTTGGGCCAAGCCTACGCATGGCCGGTTTTCACGGGCACATTAAAATGCATGACAATATTGGAAGTTCTTTTTTGTCCAAGAAAAAGGAAGGTCTTACATATGCCTTAAAGGATGGCCTAATTGTGAAGCTTGCTCAATTACCACTGTTTTTTATTGGTCTTTCCTTTGGTAAGGAAAAAAATCCAAGAAAGGATTCAAACGGCAATGAACGGTTAATAGCATACTCAAATATAAATTATTTAAAAACTTTTAACCCTATTTCAATTTATGGTCGTCTTACTAATGTTATGAATGCAAACCAACATAATATTATGCTGAGATCATCAGGCATCGTAACTGTTTACTCATTGATTGAGTTGTTTTAGTTAGTTTGGAATAGGGCAGTCTTTGATTGCCCTTTTTTTGTGCCATGAATAGTTCTGGGCACTTGTGTATTGCAATCATCCACAAAGAGTTTTGAATTCAATGGATTCATGATTCTTGCGTATTCAAATGGAACGAACAAAACCAAGGGCCGCTACTGGAAAAATTACAATGTAAGGTCAAAATAACCTCTTAAAACTGAAAGCCAATAAAACATACCGTCTAACACCCAAGGAATACAAAATTCTTTTTGATACCCACCATGTTGCACTTTGCTTGTTTTGCAATCGTTATTTGAACGACCTTGAAATGGCAAAGGATGTTGTGCAGGAAATCTTCATCAAAGTTTGGAACCAAAAAACGGTTTTTAAATGCCAGGATACGGTTAGGTCCTATTTGTACACAGCGGTAAAGAATAGATCATTGGATGTGTTGAAGAGCAAGCGGTATAAATCCAAATGTGATTTATCCGAAGAGGCAATACAAAGCATGGAGACTGATTCTTTTTTTTCGAGTGAGCTTGTTTTGCAAGAAACCGCACGCTTGGTGGACCATGCAGTAAATACCTTGCCCTTAAGATGTAAGAAAATCATAAAACTAAGTTTGTTGGGCTATAAAAATGGTGAGATAGCCAACGAATTGGAAATAACCCTGAATACGGTAAAAGCACAGAAAAAAATAGCCTATCGTAAGCTCCGTTTCCAACTTCGGGAGCACATTGCACTAGTGACCCACATTTTTTTGCCATAAAAACGGAAAACTTTTAACCCCATAGGCAACTTCCATCGTCTTTAAGTAAAAGGACAGCAACAATTATAATATGTTAAGAGATTTCAGCAAACTAATGGAACTGGCCAAAAAACTGGCCAGGACAATCCTACTACGCGAAAGGATTGAAGAGGTGGATACCTCAGAGGAGCTGAATCAAGACGAGCGCGATTATATAATGCAAAAATTGGCAGAACCCAGCCATTGGCTTGAAAGAAGTCGCTTGAAAAAGGATGTGGATGAAACACATACCATGGAATGGGAAAGGTTAAAGGCAAGCACAATACAGGACTCCAAACTTAAGTATTTGAATACGGTACTCAAGATTGCGGCAGTTTTTATCGGAGTTGTTGGATGCACCTATTTTTTTCTCTTTCAAAATTTCACCAATGATGTGGGCCAACCATTGATCAAACAAGAAGCCATTACCCTGGAGCTTGAAAATGGTTCCGTTGAAAAACTGACAAAATCAGATCATAAACAGTTTAGGAACCGTCAAGGTAAAATAGTGGGGTTGCAAAAAGCCGGTCAACTGGATTATACGTCCGATAGTGAACAGCCCGCCGGTTTGGATAATACAGATAAACCACTGGAATATCATAAACTGACCGTTCCCTATGGAAAAACATTTCAGCTTGTTCTATCCGATGGAACCAAGGTGCACTTGAATGCCGGGACCTCCTTGAAGTATCCCGTTCGGTTTGTCAAAGGCAAAACTAGGGAAGTTTTTATGGAAGGTGAGGCTTTTTTTGATGTCCATAAAAACAAGGAGCAACCCTTTATAGTCAATGCGGATGATTTGGGTGTTAAGGTCCTGGGGACTCGGTTTGTTGTTTCTTCCTATCCGGAGGATGCCTATGTGAATACGGTTTTACTGGAAGGCTCCGTTGGGCTATACAAAAGTTCTCAGGAAAAAAATGGGGAGGAGTATACGATGTTGGAGCCGGGGTTTATGGGGGCATGGAGCAAGGAGAGAGGGGATATTTCTGTCAAAGAAGTAGATACGGGTATCTATACGGCATGGACAAAGGGGAGGATGGTGTTCAGTCATATGAAATTCAAGGATATCATCAAAAAATTGGCACGATGCTACAATGTGTCAATTACAAACAGCAACGCCCAACTAGGGGAAGAAACCTTCACGGCAACATTTGATGTCAAAATAGAAACTATGGAGGATATATTGGAGTCTTTTAAAAGAAATTATGGCTTCGATTACCATATGGAAAACAATCAAATCAAAATTTACTAACGCAAAAGAAACTACGTGCCTATGAAATGAATACTGGAATATAAATAACCATCACTCTGAAGAAAAAAATCGGAAAATGCGGACACATTCCCCGATTGGATAAAAGAGTGATTTAAACCAAATGTTAAATCATCTTAATACAGAACAAAGATATGAAAATCCTTTCGATGTTGAGGGGCATGCCCCCCTTATACTTGAAGTTAGACCTTAAAATGAAACTAGCAGTCTATCTTTTTATCATTTCCCTTTTTCAGGTTCAGGCAAATTCATATGCCCAGAACACCAAGATCACTTTGCATTTAGAGAATGTCAGTGTTGAAAAAGTATTGAGGGAAATAGAGTCGAACACACAGTTCAAGTTTTTGTACAACGTTAACGAAATTGAATATGCCAAGAAGGTCTCCATCAATGTAAAAAATAAACGGATCTCCAAAATCTTGGAAGAATTGTTCTTAAAAACCCCTATAACCTATGAGGTTTTCAAGAAACAAATCATACTCAAGCGTTCTTTGTCCAAAGGAGATGGGGCCAACCCCCCAAAAAATACAGATGCCAATGATTACCAACAAATGGTTTCGGGGTCTGTTAAGGACATTGACGGGAATCCATTGCCCGGGGTCAATGTTTTGGTGGATGGAACAACTACCGGAACCCAGACCGACTTTGATGGCGAGTATTCCATAGAAGCGGAAAAAGGAGATGTCCTTGTATTTTCCTACATGGGGATGATCACACAGCGTGTTGAAGTTACCACCGATGTTATTACAGTAACCATGGAAGAAAATACCAGTAAACTGGATGAAGTGGTTGTTGTGGGATATGGGGTACAGAAGAAAGAAAACCTGACAGGAGCAGTCGGGGAGACCTCTAGTGTGGTCCTTGAAAATAGGGCTGTCCAAAATGCTGGTCAAGCTTTACAGGGTACCGTGGCGAATCTCACCGTAACGACCAACCCGGGTTCCCCTGGAAGAATCGGCCAAGGTTCTGCCTTTCAAATTCGGGGACTTGGTGATATCAATGGTGGAGCGGCACCGTTGGTTCTCATAGATGGTGTGCAAGGCGACCTAAACCTGTTAAATCCGGTTGATATTGAAAGTATCTCGGTATTGAAAGATGCGGCTTCAGCTGCAATTTATGGGGCCCGTGCAACTTTTGGGGTCATTTTGGTGACCACAAAAAAAGGTTCCAGAAAGAAAACCAAAGTGAGTATCAACAGCTCCGTGTCGAACAATGCCCAGACGCTTTCTCCAAAAACAGTGAATTCATTGCATTATGCGGAAACGATGAACGCAGCTGCGGCCAATTCTGGAATGAACCCGATTTTTGGTCCAGATCAAATGGATAGGATAAGACGATACCTTTCAGACCCAGGTAGTGTTCCGACCACGGTTCCCGAGCCAGGTGATCCTTCACGATGGAGTTATGGACTGGGTAATGCCAACGTGGATTATTTTGATGCGTACTACAGTGATTCCATGGTAAGCCAAAAGCACGATTTTGCGGTAAGTGGCGGAGGTGATAATACGGATTACCGTATCTCCTTGGGTTATCTGGATCAAGATGGGGTTTTTGAGATAGGGAAAGATAATTATAAGCGATACAATCTATTGGCCAATATCAATACAGATTTGAATGAGAAGCTCAAGTTTAAGTTCCAGACTTTGTATAACAGGGGCTTTACCAATGAGCCTTATGATTATTCGGCCCAAACGGGGGATTTGTTCCATATTGCATACACCAGACAGCCCCATTGGCCGTTGTACGACCCCAATGGATACCCCTTATGGACTTCGGAAATCCAATATTTTGAAGGTTCAAGACGCAAGACTAGGGAAGATGAATTAAAATTGATGGGAACTGTGGAGTTTGAGCCCGTAAAAGATTGGAAAACCACGGCGAGGTACTCGTATTCCAAATTAATGACCGAAGTCAACGCCCATCAGGCAATTTTACAGGCACATGATACGGATGGGAACCCATACGATATTCAGTCTGTCAATGCCGTGAGCAAGACAAATGCATCAAGGGATTACGAAAGTTTGGAGTTGTTTTCCTCCTACGATAAAACTATCGGTGGACATTATTTTAACATTCTGCTAGGGGGCCAGCGAGAAGATTACACCCGTAACGCTATATCGGGTTATGTTCCCAATTTGGTCACCGATGCCATACCGTCTTTGAATACGGGAACGGGTATTAGACAAACCTCCGATTCGATTGATGAGTGGGTCAATATTGGTTTTTTTGGCCGGGTAAACTACAATTATAAGGGAAAGTATTTGTTTGAGGCAAATGCCAGATATGATGGAACCTCAAAATTTCCTGTGGGAAATCAATGGGGCTTTTTCCCATCGGTATCCGCAGGTTGGAATATAGCCAAGGAGAACTTTTTCAAGGTTGAGGAAATAAACACCCTTAAACTAAGAGCCTCTTATGGGGAGCTCGGAAATCAGCAGATTTCAAATTACCTTTTTTATGCCCAAGTACCCATACGTACCAACTTGGGTTATATTATAGATGGGGAGCGCCCGAACTATATCTCAGCGCCGGGATTGGTAAGCAATAATTTGACCTGGGCAACCGCCAACACACTGGATTTTGGTTTGGATGTAACCATGTTGAAGAATCGTTTGAGCTTAAGCTTCGACTGGTTTGAAAGAAAGACTTTGGATATGGTCGGTCCCGCTGAGGCCCTGCCTTCCATTTTGGGAGTGGGGGTCCCTGTAACGAACAATGCCGATATGGTGACCAAGGGATTTGAGTTGACCTTGGGTTGGAACGATGTCATTAACGAGGACTTTAATTACTCGCTTCAATTCAATTTGTCGGATAACTTTTCTAAAGTTACCAAATACAATAGCTCAACCAATAATATTTGGGGCTATTACCCAGGTAAGGAAATTGGTGAAATATGGGGATATACCACTGCAGGAATTATCCAAAACAATGAGCAGTTGAACAATATGGCCGACCAGACCACATACATCTATGGTGGAAACTGGAATCTTGGAGATATTGAATATACTGATCTGAACGGGGATGGTGTGATCTCCCAGGGAGAGAACACTGTCGAAGATCCAGGGGATTTAAGAAGAATAGGAAATACCACACCACGGTACGCCTTTGGATTTACCTCTCGATTTGAATGGAAAGGATTCGATTTTAATATGTTTTGGCAGGGGATTGCCAAAAGAGAGGTTTTCCTTGGCGATATTCCATTTTTTGGACTTACGGGCTCTTGGACACAGCAAGTGTTCGAGACCACAATGGATTATTGGACCCCTGAAAATACGGATGCCTATTTTGCAAGGCCATATGCAACCGGCGAAATCAGAAAAAATCAACAGCAGCAAACAAGGTATTTACAAGATGCTTCCTATGTACGGTTGAAAAACCTTCAATTGGGCTACTCCCTACCCAATACTATTCTGGATCCTGTGGGACTTAATAGGCTCAGGGTATATGTGAGTGGTGAAAATTTGCTCACCCTTTCTCCCATTGATGAGAATTTTGACCCGGAAAGACTACATGGATGGTATGGTCCGGGTAAATCATACCCATTGTTTAGAACAATTACCATGGGTGTAAATATTGAATTTTAAAATTGGACAAGATCATGAAAAAACATACACTAGTCACAATGATGGCCGTACTCTTTGTTGCGATGCTATCATGCGAAGATGAATTGACCACGATTCCAAAGGACACTATTACCGATCAAGGTATTACATTCTCGGCCAATGAGATGGAAATGTACGCCAACCAGTTTTATACATCGTTGCCAGGAACCATGGCTGCGTGGGCATGGGAATCCGATGCCGCTTCGGATAATGACGTTCCAGCATCATTTACCTCATATCCATTGGCATTTGGCACCCAGACCATTCCGGCTTCTGGCGGAGGTTGGGGATGGGGCAATATCCGCAATGTCAATTTTTTCTTGGATAATATCTCCGTATCCGAAGCGCCACAATCTGCACAAGACAAGTACCTTGGGGAAATTCTCTTTTTTAAAGCCTTCTTTTATTTTGATTTGATGAAAAGGTTTGGGGATTTACCTTGGTTGTCCACTACCTTGGATGTGGATTCCCCTGAACTTTTCGAAGGGCGTTTGTCCCGATCGGTGGTTGCCGATTCCATACTTTCCGTGTTGGATCGTTCCATTGATAAGCTCCCATCAAAATCACAGACCCAGGAAGGACGTATCCATAGGGATGTTGCACTTCTCTTTAAGGCAAGGGTTGCTCTTTATGAAGGTACTTGGGAGAAATATCATGCAGGAACCCCTTTTGAAGGCGATGGTAGGGATGTTAATAGGTTTTTTACCCAAGCTAGGGATGCTGCCGAAGAAGTCATGGAGGGCGGATATACGCTTTATAATGATTTTTCGCACCCGGAGATCCCAGATGGCTTTAGTTATTGGAGGTTGTTCTCAACACCGAGTTCAGAGATTTCAAGCATATCTGAAGTGCTATTGGCAAGGGAGTACAGTGCCGATTTGGATTTGATATATTGGGGTCAACAGATCAGAACGTCCGGAGGACCAAATGGACATGGGATTTCAAAATCCTTGGTGGATGCTTATCTATGTGATGATGGATTGCCCATTGGCATAAGTCCACAATATATGGGTGATGAAACATTGGAAGAGGTTACTACCAATAGAGACCCCCGTATGAAAATGACCATCTCCACTCCGGGAATGCCAATCAAGATATCCAATGGTATCGTGGATGCATACCAACTACCTTTTTTAACGTTGAATCCATGGCCCAATACTACCGGGTATCAAATTTACAAGTGGCTCAGTCCATTTATAGCAACAGAAGATGCTTCAGGTAACAATACGTCCAATGCGGTTCCTTTGTTTAGATATGCAGAGGCATTGCTCATAGCTGCCGAGGCACATGAAGAGTTGGGAACCTGTACTCAGGAAGTGTTGGATAGGACCATCAACTTATTGAGGGACAGGGCAGGAGTTCCCCACTTGGATGAGACTGTTGGGTTTGCCGATCCCAATTGGAATTTTCCCGGGCTAACACCTTTAATGAATGAAATCAGAAGGGAAAGAAGAGTGGAGTTGGCTTTTGAAGGATTCAGGAGGGATGACTTGTATCGCTGGGCGGCCACCGATTTGATTCGCGCCCCCCGACTTGGGTCTAAATTGGAACAATGGAGAGATCGACCTTTTGAGCCTGCCTACGATGTAGACGAAGTATCCACACGGATAGAAAATGTTGATGGCTATATTTCTCCTCTGCTACAAACCTTTGGCGAAGGGGAGGTAGGCTTTGATCCTTCAAAAAATTACTTGGCGCCATTGCCTGTAGATCAGCTTACCTTAAACCCAAACCTGGGACAAAACCCGGGATACTAATCATTGCATTTATAAGAAGTGGTTTAGTTGCGGTCTTCCAATTTTTACGGAAGGCCGTACACTAAATCATGAATCATATTCTGGTTATATTCGTCTAATGGGTTTCGCAGCAATCCACCATTTACCCCTTACAACATTCAGCATCCTTAAAAAGCAATCTCTTCAAATGAAATCAGTTCTAAAAATATTAATGTTCCTTGGGCCTATGGCGATCATCTATTTACTATTGGTATGGTATACAGCTCCTCAGAAAATGCACGTGTACTGTGAAGAGGGCAATGATCTGTACAAGGTGATCCAAAGGTTGGAATATATGGATGTAGTGCGTTATGATAACTTGGATGATTTATTGGATGGTATCGGTAAGGGAGAATCGGCACTTATTTTGGCAGACGATTACCCAAATGAACGTCTGAACGTACCAGACAATTTTTTTGATCTTTTAAAAGAGAAGAAAAGCAGGTTTTATATAGAGTTCGCGGATAAACTTCCCGGGGTGAAGACCCAGCCCAAAAATAAAACACCAAAGTATGAACGAGCCGTGGTAAACTCCTCTTTTTTTGGAAACCAGCCAGACAGTTTGGACATTTTGTCCATCAATGGACTTACCTATGTTCCAACCCAAGTTTCCAATGCCCATATTGTGGCTGCAAGGGTTGCAGGCCTGGATAGCGCTATTTATGGCGTTCCGAAAGAAAACAACCCTTTATTGTTCCCATTGAACAATTATGATGGATTGGTGTCCACCACTGGGTTAAGTAACTTTATCAAAGGAAGGTACGCCCCGCAAGTTGAATGGCAGGGGATATGGAAAAGGATTTTTCAATTTTTATTGGACGATGGTACTGTAATTGAAAAGTTGGACTGGAATCCCAAGATACAGACCACTTATGACCGCAACGAGCAATTACCTTCCGATTATCAGAAAAAAAGCGTTGAGAAGGGCGTTGAATGGTTTAGAAATGCCAAAATGCTTGTGCCTGAAAAATATAATGGTATTCTACATAACACTCACAATGAGGAAATAAAAACCGAATTCATTAACTGGAGTGATACCATTTCAAATGGGGATGGCAGTAATGGGGTGTTTGAATGTGTTTTTTCCAGAATTGATGAAAAAGGAAATCAACCCATCGGGGTGGTACTCCGGGGCGATTGCACAGGTGAGGTGGCTGGTGCATTTGCGGCATCGGGAAAGTTACTTGGTAGGGAAGAGAACTACGAAATAGCCAATAACCTTTTGGAGTTTTACTTGAAAGAGTCATCTGCACTGAAAGGGGAGTATGGCAATCCAACCCATGGAGCCTATGGACTTGTACCTTGGGGCATTTCCAGTTATGCGTGGTACAAGGCAAATTATGGGGATGACAATGCCCGTCTCTTTCTTGGCGCTATTATCACTGCGGCAATTACCGGAAATACGGAACAGGATGATACATTGATGCGTATGTTGCTCGCATTGCACCGGACCACGGGAAAAAATGGTTTTAGGGGCGATAGGATAGATTTACCACAATTACAGGAAAACGGCTGGCAACATTATTATGAGGGTAAGGTTATGAACCTTTCTCCACACATGGAAGCATATCTATGGGCCTGTTTCCTTTGGGCCTATGACAAAACTGGGGATCCTATTTTTCTGGAGCGCACTAAACAGGCAATAAAAACTACCATGGAAGGCTATCCCAATAAATGGAAATGGATGAACGGACTGGCACAGGAAAAAGCCAGGATCCTCCTGCCTCTTGCGTGGTTGGTTCGTGTGGAAAACACAGATGAAAATAGAAAAATGCTCTATACCGCCTTGGATGGATTATTGGAGCTTCAGGACGATAGCGGCGCCATAAGGGAAGAATTGGGAAGCATTGAAAAAGGTGTTTTTCCACCTTCAAAGAGTAATGCTGATTATGGATTGCACGAGGCTTCTTTGATTGCAAAGAACGGCGACCCTGTCAGTGACCTACTGTATACCACCAATTTTGCCTTGGTAGGTTTGCATGAAGCTTGGTACACCCTCAAGGATCCCCGTATCAAGAAATCAGTGGATCAACTATCCGAGTTTCTCTGTCGCATACAGGTCAAATCACCGGAACATCCAGAGCTTCATGGAGGGTGGATGAGGGCCTTCGACTTTGAAAGGTTCGAACATTGGGGGTCCAATGCTGATGCCGGTTGGGGAGCATGGGCCATAGAAAGTGGCTGGACGCAAGGATGGATCACAACCATGTTGTCACTGCGAGAACTTGATACTTCCATTTGGGACCTGACCAAGAATTCCGAAATAAACAATCATTATGATGCATTGAAGAAAGAAATGCTTCCAACTGGAAAAAAACAATAAGATATAGCAATCAGATAAAATAAGAATGAACTTGAAAGAAGAAATGAAAAGCAGAAGGGGGTTTGTCAAAAAATCCTTGATAGCGGCTACAGGCATCAGTATTATACCAAGACATGTTTTGGGAGGTCCAAATTTTATTCCTCCCAGCGATCAACTTACCAAAGCGGTGATCGGTGTAGGCGGTATGGGCCAAGGCCATTTAACTTATGAGGGAACCAAATTGTTGGCCATTTGTGATGCCGATGCAAAACACTTGGCAGATACCCTCAAGAAAGTCAGCGGTGATGTTAAGGGATACCGCGATTTTAGGGAAGTACTTGACAGACCGGACATTGATATCATCCATATTGCCACCCCTCCCCACTGGCATGGGCTCATGTCCATTATGGCGGCAGAGGCAGGTAAGGATGTCTGGTGTGAAAAACCGATGACCAGGACCATTGGAGAGGGCAAGCGTGTTGTTGAAGCCATGAAGGTGCATGGGAAAATGTTTAGGCTGAATACTTGGTTTCGCTTTAAGAGTAACTTCTATGGGATGGGGACGCCCGTTAAAAAACTTAAAAAAGTGGTCGACAGTGGTGTGTTGGGATGGCCGTTAAAAGTAACCATAAGTGGCATTACCGGGTTTAATTGGAAGTTCTACTGGGTAGGAAAGGAGAATTTGACTCCTCAGCCCGTACCCGGGCATTTGGATTATAATATGTGGTTGGGACCAGCTCCCGAAAAACCTTATAATCCGCATAGGGTCCATTCCACTTTTAGAGGGTATTGGGATTACGACGGAGGCGGATTGGGTGATATGGGGCAACATTATATCGATCCCGTTCAATACTTTTTGGGCAAGGACCATACCAGTCCAGTTAAGGTTGAGGTGGATGCCCCGCAGCAGCATTATGATGCCATTGGGACTTGGAGAAGAATAACCTATACCTATGCCGATGGCTGTCAAATTATATTGGATGGCGAAAACCGTGATAAGAACGCTGCCTATATTGAGGGGCCTGATGGCAAAATATTCAATGGATTCAAATCCACTGTTCCCAACATCGAAGGCTTGATCAATACCCTTCCCGATCCAGAGGAGCAAATAACTACATTTTCGGAGTCCGTTAAAACCCGTCAAAAGTTTGCATTGAATGAAGAGAATGGACACCGATCGGCAACTATTGTCAATATGGGGGTAGTGGCATTGCGACTGGGCAGGGACTTGGATTTTGATCCCGTTAAGCAAGAGTTTGTGAATGATCCGGAAGCCAATAGATTACTGGACCAACCCATGCGTACTTCATGGGCCACTTGATCATTCGCCATAATACCCAAATTGAAGAATAAAAGTATGTACCTATGGGATTTGAGGGAAACCAATCGAAACAGGTCGTGTTCCATCGGTCAAAAAATCACAAAAAAATGAAAAGGATAAAATATACTATATCAACGCTCTTTTTGCTCTTTGCCTTACAAACTTCCATTGGGCAGATAAACCGGACCTTGGAAACCAAAGTGGTGGATATATTGGCACAATTCCCGACCGAGGATTTGGAGCATTCGGACAGGTTAATGCAAGAAATGTTGGATTTGGATGCCAAGGGAATCCATGAATTCTGTAAACGTATCATTCCTCTGGGAACGGGAGACGACACCCAAGCAAGATATGCTGTTCACAGCTTGGCGGTGTATGCTGGAAACCACAAAGAAAGTAGCGTCGAAAAAGCACTGCTAACTGCCTTGGACAATGCAGAAGGGACGGAGGTGAAAACATTTTTCATAGATCGTTTGGCGTTTTGTGGAAGTGATGTAAGTATAGAATTACTGACCAAATACCTTAAGGACGAAGAACTATTTAAACCTGCCTTGGCCACGTTGACGGCAATAGGTACATCAAACGCGGCACAAGCCATTTATAGCACGACCCAGTCCTACAACGGAAATAGGAAAGCGGCATGTATTGCAGCATTGGGACACTTGCGCTATGCCCCTGCATCAGAAGCTCTGGTTGAGGTGATGTCCGATTCAAAATCGGATAGTTTTCTAAAACAGAAAACGCTTATGGCCTTGGCGGAAATAGCCAACCCTGATTCATATGATATTCTTTCCAAAGCAGTCCAAAGTGAGGATTATCAATTGGGAAACAACAGGGGCATTATCGCTTATATCCATTATGGTAATAGACTTGTTGATGAAGGAAATTTATCCTTGGCCCAAACTATAGCCGAGTCATTGTTGAAAAACTGTACTCAGGACAGCCAACTGAATTTTAGGGTGGCGGGCATCAATCTGCTATCCGCTTCCAAAGGAAAAAATGCCACAAAGACGTTTTTGAAAGAGGCAAAGCACCATGATGAGGCCTATAGGGGGAGCGTTTTAAAAGCAGCCGGCCAGAACCTTACACCCAGTGGAGTCTTGAAATGGGTCAAACAATACAAGAAAATAGGAGATACTGGAAAAATTCAACTTTTGGAAATGTTGCGGCAACGTCAAGAACCTGAAGTGTTGGATGACTGTATCTCAAAAGCAATCCTTTCGGACAATGAATCTTTAAGGTTGGCAGGGGTTAGAGCTTTGGCTTTTCAAGATAAGGAAATGGCCTTGCCCTTACTTTTTAAGACATTACAAAACACCGATACTGATGCGACTTTTGCAGGTATTGAAAATACCTTGTTGAAAATTGTAGGTGTGGAAGATGCCCCGCTCGTTGCCGGTGAATTACAGAACATGTATAATCAGAAAGGGAAGAGCGTATTGGTCAATGTTCTCGCCAAACGAAATGCAACAGATCAATTTGATGTGATCGCCAAGATGTTGGATCAAGCGGATCCTGGTTTACAAAAGGCCATCTATAAGGCACTACCATCCGTTTCTTCCGAAGATGACTTAACGGAACTGATGGATATACTCTCCTCGGCAGAAGATATAGAGGACATTAATTACGTGCAGCAGGCCATTGTCAAAGTTCTTGATGGCACCCAGCAAGAAAAATCTTCCTTGGTTTACAACGCATTTGCGGATTTTGGCGATAAGTCCAAATTAATTCCCATCCTTCCTGCAATTAAAGGTGATAAAGCATTGTCGCTGATAGCGGAACAATTGCAATCCGACAAAGGTGAAGACAAAATGGCTGCAATACAGGCGCTTGCCGTGTGGGACGGTAACGAAAGCCTTCCGTATATGTTCAATGCTATAATCGATTCACCAAAGGGCATCAGGGATTTGGCCTTTGGCGAGTATTTGAAAAAGGTTACCACCTCGGATTATCCCGATGACCAAAAACTGTTGTTGATACGCAAGTTAATGCCACACAGCAACACCATAGCGGAGAAAAAGCAAGTAATTCAGGCAGCCCAATCGGCAAAGACATTCTTGTCTTTGGTTTTTGTTTCGGATTATCTGGATGACCCCAACTTGGGCTCTGACGCATCCAATGCCATTGTAAATATTGCCTTGCCAACGCCTGGAGTCAATAATGGACTTCGTGGGGATGTGGTAAGAAAGGCCGTTTCAAAGAGTATGTTGAACTTATCGGGCCCAGATAGTCAGTATATCAAAATTGATGCGAAAGAGTTTTTGGATAAAATGCCCAAGGAAGAAGGATTCGTGTCCATATTCAATGGAAAGGACCTCACCGGTTGGGAAGGTCTGGTGGAAAATCCAATCAAAAGGCAAAAAATGTCCAAAAGTGCCCTGAAAAAAGCACGGGAAAAAGCCAATGCACAAATGTTGAAGGACTGGTATGTAAAAGATGGAGTCATAGGATTCAAAGGAGAAGGTTATAATAATATTTGTACTATAAAAGATTATGGCGATTTTGAGATGTTGGTGGATTGGAAAATAACCCATGGTGGAGATAGTGGAATATATCTGAGGGGTACTCCACAAGTCCAAATCTGGGATACCGCACAAACCAAGGTCGGGGCAGAAGTTGGAAGTGGAGGATTGTACAATAATCAAAAAAATGCCAGTAAACCTTTGGTAGTGGCAGACAACCCCATAAATGAGTGGAACACATTTAGGATTAAAATGGTAGGGGAACGGGTTACTGTCCATTTGAACGGAAAATTGGTTACCGATAATGTTGTTTTGGAAAATTACTGGGATAGGGAAAGGGCCATTTTTGCAAAAGAAGCCATTGAGCTACAGGCCCATGGAGAAGATTTGGGATTCAGGAACATTTATGTTCGTGAGATACGATCTGGGAATGAACTTTTAAGCCTTGAGGAACAAAAAGAAGGATTTCAGTCTCTTTTCAACGGAAAGGATTTGGACCATTGGATCGGGAATAAAACGGATTATTTGGTTGAGAACAATGAACTGGCGGTTCAGCCCAAACGAGGAGGTCATGGAAACCTGTATACCGCCAACGAGTATTCTGATTTTACTTTTCGTTTTGATTTTAAGTTGACCCCCGGAGCCAACAATGGTCTTGGTATTCATGCCCCGTTGGAGGGCGATGTGGCCTATGTTGGAAAGGAGTTGCAAATTTTGGACAACACTGCACCGATCTATGCCAATTTAAAGCCCTATCAGTATCACGGCTCGGTATACGGGATAGCTGCTTCCAAAAAAGGATTTTTAAATCCTGTTGGCGAATGGAATTCCCAAGAAGTCATTGTAAAAGGAGACCATATTAAAATTATTCTGAATGATCAAGTCATTCTTGATGAGGACATTAAAAAAGCTTCGGAAAACGGTACTGCAGATGGTCAAGAACATCCAGGACTCCAGAGAAATAGTGGGCATATGGCATTTTTGGGTCACGGCTCCGCACTGTGGTTCCGAAATATCAGAATCAAGGAATTAAAGTAAAAAAGGGGGGCACAAGAATATAAGGTTCTGGTCTTGGCTAGCTACGTGGCCATCGAGGTCCTTGTGAGATATGATTTCCTTTAATGGATAAACGTAGGATATGGTATTGATAGCGGACAGTGGCTCTACCAAGTGCGATTGGCGAGTTTATGATGGAATCGGCGCAAAGGTGTTTCAAAAGAGGACCAATGGAATCAATCCCATGATTCATTCTGATGAGGACATAGGGTTACTCGTCCAAGAGGTGAGAAATGAGATTCCAAATGAGATTTTACAGGTGGAGTTTTACTGTGCAGGAGGTAAATCCGAAGAATCGCAACAAAGATTGTTTCAGGTATTTTCCCAATTTTTTAAAGAGGCTCAGGTGAGAATAGAAGACGATTTGGGAATTGCAGTAAAATGTGCCAAGGGTGAGCCCAGCGTGGTATGCATTTTAGGTACTGGGGCCAATAGTTGTTTCTTTGATGGCGCCAAGATTCATAAACGGTTACCCGATTGGGGTTATCAGGTTATGGATTTAGGTAGCGGCAATTATTTTGGTAGAGAGCTATTGCGTAGTTATGCATACGGTTATATGCCCCGTGATTTGATGGGGAAATTTGAGGACAGCCATAATCTGAACAATAAAGACATACTTCATGAGCTGTACCAAGGAGGGAACCCAAGTTCATATCTGGCCAAATTTGCCAAGTTTATGATAGAGAATCGCGACCATCTTTTCCTACGGTCAATGATCCGGGATGGTGTAGATAAAGTCTTTGAGCACGTGTTAGGACCCTATCGGTATGAAATGGAGCAATACCCATTGTATTTTATTGGCTCCATTTCCTTTTATTTACAGGATTTCCTTAGAGAGAAAGCGAAAGTACTTGATTGTAAGGCAGTCCATTTTATTGGGAAACCCATAGAGTATTTATCAGAGGGATAAAAAAAGTAGTTTTGGTGGTGTACTCTTTTAATTTTCCGGTTCCTTAAAAAGAAGGTCCTAAAATTACATGAAGCTATATCCCTGATCATCAATCTTTTTTGTTTTATGCGTATACCAATAAACAACATCATGAATCTTTTGGTTGAATTGAAAGAAGATTTGTTTTTAGCTTATTGACCAAAATTCATGGACCAACAGTATCTGATTAAAGTTGTTGGGAAAGAGGGTTGATATTCTTTCTCAACACTGTTGTATGATGTCTTAACTGGCTTCTCCAAATGAACACACTAGCTTACTAAATTGATAAGGTTGCTTATGGCTAGCCCAACTATTAAAAGAAGTCCAAGTGCGCCCCAGATTTTGGTGAATTTTGAATTGACATTTTCCCCCATAATGGTTTTGTCATTACCAATTAAGTACATGGTGATACCAATAAAAGGGACCAAAAAGATGGTAATACTCTGGGCAAAAACAATGAGTTCCAGTGGCAGGTTTCCAAAAATTAGGGCAATGGCCGATCCTGCCACCATGACCATGGATATGAATACCTTTACCATCCTATGATTTAAGCTGCTGTTGTATCCAAGGGTATCCCCCAAAAGTGAGCCTCCCAGCACGGCGTTCCCAATAAGGGATGAAAAAGAACTGCCAAACAGGCCAATTAAGAACAAGAAAGATGCATAATCACCAAGAAGAGGCTCCAGTGCCTTTCCCATATCGCTGGCAGAGGATACTTTTATGCCTTGGGGTTGAAGAACGTTGGCAGCACAGATCATAACCGTGGCGCTCATTACTCCCAATATAATGATACCTACTCTACTGCTCAGTCGTTCGGTACCATCAGGTTCATTGGTCTTGGATAACTTTTTGCGTTCTTGGACCAGATAGGATTGATAGAAAGCCCCAACCAAGGAAAAACAGGATGCGGTAAAAGCAACAATGAGTCCCACGGAACCCACGGGAACGGAAGGCGCCAATCCTTTTACTACATTAAGTAGATTGGGTTGTATCAATATTGCAGTGGCCATAAAGGACAATAACATGAGTATGACCAAGGTTATCATTATTTTTTCCAATAGCTTATAGAACGATTTAAAGAACAAAAGCATAATGCCAATGATGTTAAAGGTCACAATCCAAATTTTTGGACTTGTGTTGGATGCTTCTGCTATTGAAATGGCCACACCGGTGGAATTCCCGGCCTGAAAGGATATGGCGACCAAAAAGATTCCTATCCCGATGAGCAATGAAACGGGCTTTCCAAATTTCTTTCGAATCAAGGTGAGCAATGATTCTGTATTTTGGGCACCTATTCGCGCACCCATGGTAGTGAAGACCATCATAAAGAATATGGCCACCACAATTACCCATAGCAGGGCATTGCCATAATCTGCACCCATTTTGGAGGTAATGGTCATTTTGCTTGGACCGAAGACCAAGGCCGCTGTAATGATTCCTGGGCCTAAAACAAGTAGCCAGTTGGCTTTTGATGATTTCTTATATGTTGACATAATTGCTGTGGGTTGTATAAAATCTGTTGATATATTTTCTAGGGGGACCATTTCCAATCCCGTATGATAAGAATGAGTTCATGAAAATTGAATAAGTCTATAGATGGTTTTGAATAAGCATGGGTTTTTTCAATATCAGTTGGGTTATGACTGTTTTCAAATGTAGACAATCTATTCGAAGTTTTGCTAATATTGTATACATTATTATACTAATATAGTCTTCATAATGAAATGCCTTAATACAAGGTTCTTAGTCCTTATAGTTATCTATAACCTGATTTATAGGCCTATTTTTGTTAAATATCAAGATTTATTTTTTTTGTATACAAAATATTTATATGTTAGTATACATAATTATATATCAACTCTCAAATTTGGGTAAAAAATTTAGTGCTATTGGTGTCGGCTTAGATAACTAGCGGATGCTTTCCATGGAAATTGCTGTCTACGAGGGTGTTCCTGGAGAGATGAGTCGTGTTTATCAATAGGTGAACGAAGATGGCCATAAAACAACTACTAACTACGATGAAGAAAAAAATGTAATCAATTTGGACCAGAATTTCAGTTTGACAAATAACTACAACTATAACCATGATAAATAATGAAAACACACTTTAAAGGTAAAGAGGGCAAGATGTGGAACAGGGCCAAAATTGGGCTTCTTGTTGTTCTTGTAATGAATTTCCATGCAATGACTTCAATGGAATTGAACGCCATGGAAAGTGAAAGGGGGGTATTGCCAAATCACCAACAAAACAATATAACCGGTAAAATAACGGACATTAATGGTGTTGCTCTTGCAGATGTGGAAATCTTTAACCTAACCACGGGACAAGCGGTGTTGTCCGATGGGAATGGGATGTATTCCATAGCTGGAGAGGACTCCGATGTGCTGCAATTCAGTTTAATAGGGTTTGTAAGTCAAATGCTACAAGCGGAGCACTCCGCCGCAGTGGTACTGGCTTTTGCGCCCAAAGAATTGGATGAGGTCGTTGTTGTGGGGTATGGTACTCAAAAAAAGGCCAACCTCACGGGAGCGGTTACTTCGGTGGAGTTCAATGAATCCACCAGCAGTAGGCCCAACATGAACCTTTCATCCGCTTTGGTAGGATTGAGTTCAGGGTTGAATGTTTCTCAGACCTCGGCCACTCCAGGAGCGGAAGGCTTCAATATATTGGTAAGGGGAAGGGGAACCATGAACGATGCTTCACCGTTGGTGATCATTGATGGTGTTCCTGGAAACCTAAATGATGTGAATCCTAACGATGTTGAAAGCATATCTGTTTTAAAAGACGCATCATCTGCCGCTATTTATGGATCACGGGCCGCCAATGGGGTTATTCTGGTAACCACCAAAAGAGGTAAGGGTGAAGAGTTCAAGGTTACTTATAGTGGTTATACAGGACGTATATCCGCAGCCAAAAGAATAGATTTTATTACCGATATGGCTACCCATATGGAGTTGGTCAACGAATCTGAGGGGATGGAGAAATACCCAAATACCCTGATCGAGGAATGGAGAAGGGAGTCTGCAAGTGGAAACCCACTTTACCCGAACACGGATTGGTACGATGAGATGTTGAAGACTTCGATACTTACCGAGCACAACCTATCTGTTCGTGGCGGTGGTGAAAAAGGAAACTTTGCCATTTCATTGGGGTATTTGAAGAATGAAGGAATCATAGATAAATCCGATTATACACGATATAACTTTAGGGTGAATGCCGATGCTAAGGTCAAGGACTTCTTGACTATTGGCGGGAATGTCTTTGGTTCTTGGTCCGATAGAGGTCCAATAGATGTGGGCAGCTTCTTTTCAAGCATCCGGAATACAACACCAGGGGTAATACCGGTTTCCGAGGATGGCAGATATGGAGGTGAAATGTTTTTGGGCCTCCCCGCTGGATCAAACCCAAGGGCTTATGTGGACAATGCCCGGGGCAACTATGAAAAATTGCAGTTAGGATTGAAATTCTACGGCATTGTGGACATATTCAAGAACCTGGAATGGGAAAATAGCTTCGGTTTCAACTATACAAACAATAGGGATTGGGAATATGCGCGACCCTATGCGCTGTGGAATTTCCAAACCGATTTTGAATATCAGAAGAGACCCAGTATAAACAGTTTGTTCAATGAGAACAGAAGAAGCTACTCCACCGTGGTGAGCTCACTTCTTCGCTTTAATGAAACCTTTAATGAAACCCACAGCGTTTCCGCTTTGGTGGGCTTTGATCAGCAATACAACCGTTTGGATAGGTTCAACGCCAAGAAGAACGATATTCTGGGCGATGATGCCATTTATATATTGGACGCCGGAACCAATCTTGAATCGGCCGGTGGTTCAGGAACAGATGATGCGCTCAGGTCTTATTTTGGAAGGCTGAACTACAACTACAAAGGAAGGTATTTGTTGGAGGCCAATGCCAGGTATGATGGCTCCTCAAGATTTGCGGATGACAATAGATGGGGATTCTTCCCTTCATTCTCTGCAGGTTGGAGAATTTTGGAAGAACCTTTTGCCAACGGCTGGAAGAATACATTTGATGAGATCAAGATAAGAGGTTCTTGGGGAAAACTCGGGAACAACAGGATTGGGGATTATTCCTATCAGGAAGTATATGGATCATACTTATACCCATTTGGAGGTTCGCTCCAGCAGGGTGTTGGTCCAAGGGAAATCGCCAACAGCAAGTTAAAGTGGGAGACCACTACAATCAGCAATATTGGGTTGGACCTAGCATTTTTGTCCAGAAGATTGACCTTGTCCGCAGAATATTTCGACAAGACAACCAGCGATATCTTGACCAAGATTCCTATTCCTTTGGTTTTGGGTAACTTCTCGCCCCCGTGGCAGAATATCGCTGAGATGGAAAACAAAGGGTTTGAATTTCAGCTGGGTTATCAAGGAAACATAGGCCAGGATTTCAGCTACCATTTTGCGGGTAACCTCTCAACGGTAAAGAACAACGTGACCAAGTTTAATGGGGAACAATCCATAAGCGGTCCTTCTATAACAGAGGAAGGCAGTGCCTTTAACAGCTTTTATCTTTTGGAATTTGATAGGATCATTCAGGATCAATCCGAGATCGATCAGTTGATTGCGGATGGATACACCTTTGGCTCTTATGTGGGAGGAACCCCGGAACCAGGTGATATGCTCTACAAGGATGCAAACGGGGATATGATATTTGACGATCAAGATAGGGTGGTCAAGAGTTATTCCGCATTGCCCAAGGTTACCTACGGATTCAATTTTAATGTAGCCTACAAAGGCTTTGATCTGAACGTTGTGGCCCAGGGAGCCGAAGGTGTAAAACAGTATTGGGGTAATGATGGTTTCAATACATTCAACATCAACGAAGGCTTTTTGCAGCGCAAGGAAATTCTAAATCGTTGGACGCCTGAAAATAGATCTACGGTGTATCCTAGGTTGCGTACTTCGGGGTCGGCACTCAATACCGTGTATAGTGACTATTGGTTGCACGATACATCGTATTTCCGGATTAAATCATTGCAGTTGGGATATGTGTTGCCCCAAGACGTGACGTCCAAGTTTAAGGTAGACAGGTTAAGGCTGTATACCAACCTTGAAAACTATTTCACGTTTACAAGTTTTGATGGATACAATCCAGAGAATGCAGCTGTTTCATATCCTTTGATGAAACAATGGGTGGTTGGACTGAATTTAACATTTTAAAAGAAAAGTCATGATTAAAAATATAAATAGGATATTGCTCGCGCTACTTTCCATTTTCACAGTAGTTTCATGTAGCGATGATTTTCTGGATAGGGACTCCTTGGTAGGCCTGTCCGAAGGAGGCTTTTGGAAATCGGAACAAGATGCCGTAATGGGGGTTAATGCACTTTATGACGCCAATCGGGAATTTACCAACAGTATTGTGGTGTATGGTATGATGGATGATTTTACCGATATTTCCTACCAGTCATGGGCCACAGGTTTGACCACTGGAAATTTTCCGTCCAACGCCTCATTTTACTCCAACTCTTGGGGAATATTCTTTAAGGGAATATACCGGGCCAATACCATTTTGGAAAATGTGCCCGATATTGAGATGGGCGAAGCTGTTAAGAACCGATCTTTGGGAGAGGCAAGGTTTTTCAGGGGGTATTATTATTTCAAACTGTGGGATTTCTTTGGAGCAGTGCCACTTTATGATACCGCAATGAACGTTGATGAGTCCTATAAACCTAGAAACACGGAAGAGGAAGTATATAACTTTATCGTGGAAGACATGACCGAGGCCTTCAATCTTTTGCCGGAAAGCTACGAGCAGACCAACAAAGGCCGTGCAACCAAATGGGCGGCATTGGCCATGCGTGGCAAGGCGCACCTTTGGGCCAAAGAGTATGAAAAGGCGGCAGCGGATTTTAAATATTTAATGGACAATAGCGACAGGGACTTGGTAGATGATTTTCATAGTTTGTTCCGCGTGGCGGGCAACAATAACGAGGAGGTTATTTTTGATGTGCAGTATATTGCCGAACAAGGATATGGTTTGGCCACGGACAGGAATTATGGCAATGCGAGGGGAGCAACATCAGGTTCTCAGCGTACAAGGCCAACCCCTAAATTGGTCAATGCTTATGAAATGATTGATGGTACCCCCTTCGATTTTGCCAACTTCACGGATGCAGGTGGGGATACATTTGACCCCAACGATCCTGCAGACTGGGAAGATGAGGATTCGGTAAGAGCTCTTTTTGAGAACAGGGATCCCCGTATGCAACAGGCCATTGTGGTGCCATGGTCTACCTTTGTGGGTGGAGGTGAAGTGGAATACCTTTACAGGTTCCCAGTGGATACATCGGACCCATTGGCGTATGTGCCCATCTGGACGGGAGGAAGCTATGCTTGGAGAAAATTTGTGGAGACTGGCTCTGTGTACACCTTGCAGAACAATATGCCTCAAAACTTCCCACTCATTAGATTGGCAGATGTTATTTTGATGTATGCCGAAGCTCAAAATGAGGTGAGCCCGGCTGCTCAGAGTGTTTATGACGCTGTAAATGAGGTTCGCGAGCGCGCAGGGATGCCAGATTTGCCAGACGGATTGAATGGAGACCAGATGAGGGAGAGAATCCGTAACGAACGTATGGTGGAACTATGTGGTGAAGGGCAACGGTATTCGGATATCCGAAGATGGGGTATTGCCAAAGACGTTGTGGACGGGGTATGGATGACCGAGTTTACCGGAGTAAATATCAGACAGAGGGGATTCCCGGACCATTATTATTTATGGCCAATTCCGCAAACGGAAATTGATGTGAATCCGGCTTTGACGCAAAATCCAGGCTGGTAGGGAAAAAAATCCCATTGTAGGAAAGACCTACAGCTTGATAAATTTTATTTGTACTATTCAAATCACAAAATGCTAAAGAGGTATATTTTAATAGTTCCTTTTGTATTGTGGGCATTACAAATGGTAGGGCAGGAGAGCAACTCTTCTGTCCTATCTCTGCATAAAGGGAAAATCAATAGGAAAACCGCCAAGATTGGAACGGTGGAAGGGAAGAAGTATGGGGTGCATCTTAAAGAAGACCTTGAAGGGGCAGATCATAGAGCTCGACCTGATGTTGAAGTTGAAATAAAGGCCCCGGGACAAGGGCTGTATGTTCTGGAATCCGAGGCCTATCCCATGGATAGGGGATTGTTGGAAAAGGAAGATACCACCGGATTGTTGACCACCTATGCGTATTTTCAGTTAGGGAATTCAAGACGTACCAAGCGTATTGTTTTTGATCGGTACAAGGCAGGTAGGCAGGAGTTGGGAAAATTTGCATTGATTGAAGGAGAACAAAAGCTGAAAATATGGCTTCCCAATAACTTAAACCTGTCTACCATTACCCTGAAACCTTATGAAGCACCCGTTGCCCCTCCAGAGGCGAAAGCGTATGTTCCGAAAGTGCAACCCATTGGGGAACATCCCAGACTGTGGGTGAATAGGGAAAACCTTTCCATGGTAAAGGGGCGTTTGACCTCTGCCGAAAACAAGGAAGCTTGGGAAAAAGTCAAGGACAGAGCGTTGGAACCCTACTCTTTCGACTTTGATTTGGAAAAGGAAATATTCTATGATGAGCATTTGGAGCAGGTCATTGAGCAAAAGGCGTTTTATTACCTGATGACGCAGGATAATGCAGTGGGCCAAGAAGCTGTGGAGTTGGTTACAAACTATCTTTCTGTTCTGGAGTTTGGAAATGTCACCTACGGGGATATCACCAGGGAAATAGGTAGGTCCCTTTATGTTGGGGCCTTGGTCTATGACTGGTGCTATCCACTTATTGATACACAGACCAAAGCTACATTGCGAAAAGAATTCAAAAGGTTGGTCCTCGATATGGAAATTGGATGGCCCCCTTTCCATGGTTTGGAAAGTATTATCAACGGACACGGGAACGAAGCCCAGATCTGCCGTGATATGCTCTCGTGGAGTTTGGCGGTATACGATGAGGACCCTGAACCCTACAAGTATATTTCATATACGGTTTTAGAGCAATTGGTGCCCATGCGTAAGTTTGAGTATCAATCCCCGCGTCACAATCAGGGGATAGACTATGGTGGATATCGCTTTGGCTGGGAAATGCATGCAGTATGGTTGTATTATCGAATGCTGGGCTATTCCGTTTTTGATGACAACATCAAGAACATGACGGATTATTGGCTGTATATGCGAACCCCAGATGGTAATATGCTGAGGGACGGGGACATGTTCAGTGTCAAATACGCCAATAGTGGGGAATTCTATTGGAAAAACCCGCAGACCATGCTTCTGTGCTATGCCTTTTCCGGAAACCCATTGGTCAAGGGAGAGTTCTATAAACAGGGCGCCTTGCCCAACAATCCTGTACTGTTTTTGTTGCTCAACGATCCCAGTTTAGAACCGGAATACGGATTGGAGCAGCTACCACTCACCAAGGATTTTGGACCCGTATTGGGGTCAATGGTGGCTCGCACCGGATGGAATCAGGAACGCAACAGTAATGATGTTGTGGCTGAAATTAAAGGAGGTGGCTACCATTTTGGCAATCACCAACATGCTGATGCAGGGGCACTGCAGATCTATTACCGAGGGATCCAAGTTGGCGATCTTGGTCTGTATTTGTCCTATGGCTCGCCCTATGATTTCAACTTCAACAAGCGGTCCATTTCACATAGCATGATGTTGGCCGTGGATCCCAATGAGGAATTGTTGTTCCGGACCAAGACAAATGATGGGGGCACGCGCTTCAGTCAAAGGTTCCCCACAACTCCAACCGAAACACAGACCGACCCTTGGTTCAATGTGGGCTTTGTTCGGTCGTCGGCAACGGAGAAAAATGCCAATAACCCATCGTACAGTTATTATAATATAGATTTGACCGCAGCGTACTCTTCCAAGATGGAAGCATACTCCCGTGGGTTTTTATTTTTGAATCTCGAAAGACAAGATGTGCCGGCGGCAATTATACTGACGGACGAAATGCAGGTGCAGGATTCGACCTTTAAAAAGTACTGGCAGATCAATACATTGAATGCCCCAAAAGAAGAGCAAGGTCAGCTTGTCTTGAACAGTGAATTGGAAGGAAAAGTAGGTAAGACTTATGTGAATATGGTATTGCCAAAACAAGAAGACAGGGATTTACAGGTGCTTGGAGGAAAAGAATCGACCCATGTTTTCGGAACAAAGTATGAAGTCAATTCCAATTGGCCCGAGGCAAACGGCTATCGAATCATATATGCACCAAAGGAAGAGCGCAAAAGAGATAGGTTTTTAACCATTTTTCAGATGGTGGATGGGGAAGAAAATCCCTTGAAAGTTGATTTTGAGGAATATGATTACTATTACCTTGTCCGTTTGGCCGATAAAATTGTTTACATTTCCAAAGGAAAGGAATTGATAGAGGAGTCCATTGCGGTGGATGTTCCTTATGGTCAAGGGGAAAAGGAAGTTGTGTTCGCTGGTGTTCAAGAAGGATTTTGGAATGTGTATGGAGAGAAGGGCGATATAAATTTTAATTGTATTGTGGATGAGGGGAGGAACACCTTGAGCTTTACCAGTAAAGGTGGTAAGTTTATAGTGAAACCAGGACGTTCATACCAAGCATCCGAATCTGTTTTGGATACAAACTGATCTAAGGATTTGGGTCATAGAATCACATCTCAAAAAGGATTAATTAAAACATCATAGTGAAATATGGATTCATATTTCTATTTTTAGAACTAAAATGTATGCAAAATGAAGGAAGATTCGTTGTCATATAAAACGTATGTTGAAATACGGAAGAAAATTTTGTCCAATCAGCTTGTGGGAGGTGTTAGGTTGGTGGAGAGTGCTTGGGCCAAGAAGTTGAACGTAAGCCGTGTGGCTATCAGGGAAGCCTTTATGAGGTTGGCCGGTGAGCATTTGGTGGAGTTTGGCGAAAAGGGAGGCTGTTTTGTAAAGCAGATTACCACAGAAGATATCAAGGAAATCCGGGAACTAAGGGAGTTGATAGAAGTTGGAGCCCTAAAAATATTGTTCAACAAAAAAGACCAAGAGGTCATTAAGGAGTTGGAGTTGATCTGTGATGATTTTTCATCCATGGTAGAAAAAGGATACTATGGAGGGGCTTGCGAAGCGGATGTTCGCTTCCATGAAAAGATAATCGAGTCTACGGGAAACGAGCGCTTGTTGCATATTTACAATAACAGTAATATTCCTTTGTTTCATCTAAAGCTGGGCAATGCCATGAGTCACATGGATGACTACAAACAAACCGAAATGGAGCATCGAAAGATTGTGGAATACCTGAAAAAAGGAAAAATCAAGGAATCTGTCGATACACTGATTGAGCATTTGGATCGCGGAGAAAGAGAATCCATAGAGTTTTAAATGTTTGAATTGTAGCGGATGATGGGTTGAGAGATAAATTTATAAAATACCTTTAAAGGGGGAGTTGTAGCTTAGCAACTGCCCCTTTTCTGTTTCTGTGATGATAAGACCCAGTTTTCCAGCAGGGTCAAACGCACAATTTGTGGGATTCAATCCAGGTAGTTCTATTTTCTCGTGCAATACCCCCTCCTTGGTGTAGATGTGTACCGTGGAAGAACCGAAAACAGCAACATATAATCGCCCTTTTTCATCAAAAGCAATTCCGTCTGGTCCTATGGGGCCACCGGTTTGGGTAAACACTTCAGGATTGTTCCAAGAGAATGATCTAGGGTCCCATTCCCCTTTCCATATAGTATGTGTACCAGTTTCAGCAATGTACAGCAGGGAATGGTCCCTGTTGAAGGCAAGTCCGTTGGGGTAGAATGTAATGGACTCTATTTTTACAAGGCCTTGAGTTGGATTCCATGCACAGAAATACCCATCTCCCTTATCGAGTTCTTCCCCGGAACAGGTGAATAAAAGATTTCCTTGGGCATCAAAGGCCAGGTCGTTGGGCAAATTTAGAGGTACACCATCTATGGTTGAAAGGATGGTTTCTGCCTTTCTTGTTTCGGGGTCATAGGTTCTGATTTCATTTTTAATGGAATCGCAAAACCATAGTAACCCCTTGGTATCTATGGCAATTCCATTGGGTCGTCCACCTACATCATGACGGATTAAGGTGCCGTTGTAATACGCACTCAGGCATCCAATATGCTGTTCAACAAACCATAAAGAACCATTTTGGTGAAACGCTGGTCCTTCTGGAAAGTGAAGGTCTTGAAGTAAAATGGCGATATGGGAAAACTGTTTCATAAAATTAATCCGTGTATTTTATAATTGTATACAAAAATTGTTTAATTTAGTATTCAGTAAATATAATATTTAGTAGTCAATATTCTAATATATCAATATTGTTTCACAGAATTTAATCACTAACCTAATTATAACTAAGAAAATGGTCAGACCGCAATCTAATAGAGTTTTGTTGGAAAATGAAAAATGGATACCTGGCGGGGTTGTATCCTTGAATAGAAAGGCCGATCCCAATATTTGTTTTAAGAGTGGAAGAGGGAGCAGGGTCCTGGATATGGATGGTAAGGAATATATAGATTTCCAAGCTGGATTTGCGGCTTCCTTTTTGGGTCATAACGATCCCGATGTCAATCAAGCGGTGGATGATACCTTGAAAGACAACTCCATTTTAATGGGGGCTGGTCCTACCACATTGGAAGGAGAGTTTGCCGAGCTATTCTGTAACAGTGTTCCTTATGCAGACAGTGTGCAAATTACCACTACGGGTTCTGAGGCTACCTATCATGCTATACGGATAGCCAGGGCCGTGACCAAGCGGGACCATGTCATTGTGATGCAAGGTGGGTATAACGGCTGGCATAACGATGTTGCTTGCAACGTTATCAGTGCTTTGAAGGATATTGGGGAGCGCGTTTCTCCAGGTGAATATCCCTTTGACTCTTTGTCCTCGGGTATTCCAGATTTGCATAGTTCCCTTGTGCATGTGGTCAACTACAATGACTTGGATTCCATTTCCTATGTTATAAAACGGTACAAAGTGGCCTGTGTCATTTTGGAACCGATCCTTCAGAATATAGGGATTGTAAAACCCAAACCTGGATATTTGGAAGGTTTGCGCAACTTGGCGGATGAGAATGGGTTTTTGTTGGTTTTTGATGAGGTAAAAACTGGATTTAGACATGCTTTGGGCGGATATCAATCCATTTGCGGCGTTCAACCGGACCTTTCTACCTTTGGTAAGGCCGTAGCCAATGGATATCCACTAGGGGTAATTGCCGGCAAGAAAAAATATATGGACTATTTTGTCCATCCAGAAAAAAGGGAAAGGGTGTTGATTGCTGGTACCTACAATGCATTTCCGCTTACCACTGCGGCCGCTATCTCCACCTTGAAGAAACTGGCCGATCCGGAGCATGGGGTCTATGAGCATGTGGATGCCTTGGGGCAAATGATGGAAAATGGACTGAACGATATTTTTAGCTCAAAGGGGATTGAACATTATGTAGCTCGCCAAGGCTCTGCCCTTTGTACCTATTTCATGGATCACGAGCCTGTGGATTTTCATGATATACTGCACCATCATGACTTTCAGTATGATGTTAATTACCGGAAAAAACTGATTGAAAACGGTATATTTAATTTTCCTGTTGCAATCAAGCAGAGCAGCATATCTTTTGCGCATTCAGAAGTGGATATCGAAGAGACTTTGGATAAGACAAAAAAAGTGGTTGATCAACTATAAGAATTGGAATGAAAATTACAGCTATTGAAACTCATGTGTGCAACGCACGGATGAGGAATTGGATCTTTGTGAAAGTGGTCACGGACCAACCGGGACTATGGGGTTGGGGCGAAGCAACCTTGGAGTGGCACACCAAGGGTGTTGTCGGGGCCATTGAGGATATTTCCCAACTGTTGGTTGGGGAGGACCCAAGGCGTATAGAGCACCTTTGGCAAATGATGTACAGACAACATTTTTGGCATGGAAACGGAATCGTAAGGGGAACCGCCATCAGTGGTATTGATATTGCCCTTTGGGATATCTTGGGGAAAATCCATAACGTGCCCTGTCATGAACTTTGGGGTGGTCGAGTACGCGATTACGTGCGCCTCTACTGTCACCTTGGTGGAGGTAAAATGGAAGATTTCTATGAAACCGCACCCGGAAATGCCAAACGTTTTGGTGAGCTTGCCCAGCAGGCGGTGGAGGAAGGATTCACTGCCTTTAAATCAATGGCGGTTCCAGAGACCATGTCCTTGGAAGGACTGAAACCCATAAAATCTGCAGAGGCATGTGTGCAGGCCATGCGCGAGGCGGTTGGGGATGATATTGACATTATGGTGGATTGCCATGCACGCCCCACGCCACGTATGGGACTTATGTTTGCCAAGGCCCTTGAACCATATGGGCTGTTCTTTTTTGAGGAACCCTGTTGGCCGGAAACCATGGAAGACATAGCGCTGATCCAGCGTTCGGTTGCAACCCCGATTGCTTCTGGGGAACGACTGGTGGGAGTGCACGCTTTTCGGGAAATGCTGGAGAAAAGGGCGGTAAGTGTGGTCCAACCCGATATTACCCATTGTGGGGGACTTTCGGAAGCCAGGCGTATCGGAGCATTGGCGGAGGCCTATAAAGTATCCATGGCTCCACACAATCCCCAAGGCCCTGTTAGTACCGCGGCATCGTTGGAGTTGGGATTTGCAACCCCATCCTATATCATCTGCGAAAGTGTGCATAATGATGTGGAATGGCGGGAAGATGTGGTTTCTGAAGGCTTTGAGGTAAAGAAGGAAGGTCGAATAGTTCTTCCGAATACACGACCCGGCTTGGGTATAGAAATCAATGAAGAGGAAATCAAGAACCATCCTTTTCAACAAGAAGTCCTACAACGTACTTTTTATAGAGATGGAAGTGTAGGGGACTGGTAGAGATAAGAATTTGAATATGGAAAGCAATAGTTTTAAGGATAAGGTGGTGTTGGTATCCGGCGGATTGGGAGACATAGGGCAAGCCGTTGCCTTGGAGTTTGGAAAACAAGGTGCAAGGATTGCAATATCGGATATCGTGGATGAGGAAACTGCAAGTCATAAGCTTGGTGCAATGGATGATTTAGGGATAACTTATCGCTATGACCAAGCTGATGTTTCCAATGGAAGCGCAGTGAACGAGTGGATACTGAAGGTTGAGGAAGCGTGGGGGCAAATGGATATAGCTATTGTGAATGCGGCAAAAGTTACGTTGAAAAATTTACAAGAAATCACGGACCAGGAATGGGAAAAAGAGATTCAAGTAAATCTGAACGGAGCCTTTTTTATGGCCAATGCGGCATGTAAATCCTTCGTTAAGCATGAAATTGAAGGAAACATTGTTTTCTTGGGAAGCTGGGCAGCCCATGCGGCCCATATCAATATTCCAGCTTATACGGTGTCCAAAGCGGCTTTGAGAATGCTGTGCAAGACCATGGCCTTGACGTACGCTGAAAACGGAATACGGGTCAACGAAATTGCGCCTGGTTATGTAAATGCAGGGCTTAGCAAAGCGGTCTGGGAACAAGACCCATCCTTGGCTCAAGAGGCCAGTGCCCGAGTGCCCGTACGCAAGCTTATTGAAGCGGATGAGGTGGCAAAACAAGTTTCTTGGTTATGCCTTCCATCCAATAGACATACCACAGGAAGCACTTTACTGATGGATGGAGGTCTCTCACTGATAAGGACCAAATGAAGAATTAAACCTTGACCATGACCTCGAATAACAACCAAATAAACCCAAACAATGCATTTTCGGGCCACTTTTCAGTGGTTACCGCGGATATAACGCCCCCATTGTCCATATACGCCCGAAACTGGGGTGCTGCAAAACATGATAGGGCAGAAGCCGTTCACATGCCTCTGATGATGCAATGTCTGCTGATCAAATCTACCAATGATGATATTTTGGCTTGGTTTACTGCGGACCTTGGCTGGTGGAAGAACAGTACGGATGAGCTAAACCTTAGAAATTACATTTTTGAAAAGACAGGTCTTAAGAAAGAACAAGTGCTTTTTTGTTTGTCGCATACCCATGCAGGTCCCAGTATTTGTTCGGCGGATAAGGATAAACCGGGAGGCGAAGAGATTGCACCCTACCTCAGGTTTTTGGCAGAAACTGCCGTTCGACTGTACCAAGAGGGAAGTGATAAAATGCAAGAGGGAACCCTAACTTGGGGATATGGACTTTGCGATTTGGCGACCCAAAGGGATCTTTATGTTGATGGGGAGTACCTCATTGGGTATAATCCGGATGAAAAGGCAGACAATACCCTGCTGGTAGGTGCAGTAAGGAATAAAGATGGGGCACATTTGGCCACCTTGGTGAACTATGCCTGTCATCCAACGACCTTTGCCCATGAAAATAAAATGCTCTCCCCCGACTTTGTTGGGGCCATGCGGGAGATTGTGGAAGAAAATACGGGATGTCCTTGTTTGTTTTTGCAAGGCGCATCGGGAGATTTGGCTCCCAAGGAACAATATGTGGCTGACCCTGCCATAGTGGAAAGCCATGGCCGCAGATTGGGATATGCCACAGTGGCCACATTGGAGTCCATTCCACCGAACAATATGGGTTTGGTATTTAAAGAAGCTTTGATTTCCGGAGCACCACTGGCTTTATGGAGGCCACAGGAAAAATCACCCAACTATGGAATGGGCGCCCAGATTCTTTATATTGAGGTTGAATACAAATCCCTTCCATCAGTTGAAACGTTGATGCTGGACTATGATAAATGCGGAGACCGGGTATTAAAAGACCGACTTTGGAGAAAGATCAATACCCGAAAGGCCATCGGAGACAAAAAAACGGACAGGATTCCGGTTTGGATATGGCAATTGGGTGATTCCATTATAGTTGCACAGGCCAATGAGGCATACTCGGTGATACAGCAACAATTGCGCTCTACGTTCCCAAATTACAATATTTCATTTATCAATATAGCCAATGGTTATGTCGGCTACCTTCCCCCATCAGATTTGTATGGTAAGGATATCTATGCCGTATGGCAGACCCCCTATGCAAAAGGCAGTCTTGAGAAAGTCATAGACCAAACCATTAAAGCCATCCAAACCTTGAATTCATGAAGCTGGAAACCATTGATATATCCATATTTATCATCTATATTTTAGGAATACTGGTCTTAGGACTTTATGCTTCCCGATTCAACTCCAAGACCAAAAAAGGATATTTTCTTGCAGGGGATAAGCTACCTTGGTGGATGATTGGGGGGAGCATTATTGCGGCCAATATTAGCAGTCATCACTTGGTAGGTGCAATGGGGGTCGCATACAGCAGGGGTTTTGTGGCAATAACATTGGAATGGGCGGCAATCCTTATTGGGTTCAATGCGCTGTTGTGGGTGTTTTTACCCTACTACCTCCGTAACGGATTCTATACCATTCCCGAGTATTTGCAAGTACGGTACGGAAGTCTTACCAGGGCAGTCTATGCCATATTGATTCTCTTCACCTACATTTTTGTGGAAATTGGAGCGGTTCTCTTTTTAGGGGCGCTATCGCTTTATGCATTGTTTGATATCCCCATTATTTATAGCATTCTTGCGTTGGCTACATTGACCGGGGTATATACCATCATTGGAGGATTAAGGGCTGTGGTTTGGACAGAGATGGTACAATTGGTGGTCCTTGTTGTGGGTGGGGTGGTACTTACTTTTGCCACCATAAACGAAGCAGGGGGAATTCAGACGGTAATTGACTCTACCAAGGACTGGAAAATGATCTATCCTGCGGATGACCCGGATTTTCCATGGACCATGTATCTGGGTGGATTGTTGTGTATCAGCGTGTTTTATTGCGCTACCAATCAGTTTATCGTACAACGTATTTTGGCTGCCAAAAATGAATGGCACGGTAGGATGGGGGTTATTTTTGGGAACTACCTTAAGTTTTTGGTGCCTTTGATCATTACGGTACCTGCCCTTGTTGCCCCTTTGTTTCTTCCAGATTTGGACAAACCGGACCTATTGTTTGCCACCTTGGTGGAACAACTGCTTCCAAAAGGATTGATCGGTTTGGTCATGGCCGGGTTGATATCGGCAATCATGTCACATATCTCAGGAGCAATAAACTCGTGTACCACTATTCTCACGGTTGACATATATCTGGAATATTTCAATAAAAAAGCTTCCGATAGTCAGGCAATTCGATTTGGGAAAAGGTCTGGAATAGTGATCATCATGTTGGGTATCATGAGTTCGGTCCTTCTCATCAGCTATTCGGATAAGCCAGTGTTTCTCTACTTAATGAATCTTTACGGGTTATTCACCCCAGGAATTGCCACCATGTTCATTATGGGTGTTTTTTGGAAAAGAACCACCACTTCGGGAGCCTTGGCGGCTGGGATTATCACGATCCCCCTGTCTTTGTTGATAGAGTTTCTTTTGCCGGATATGCCATTCTTTAACCGTACCGGAATAGTGTTCTGGACGTGTATGTTGGTGTGTTTTGTAGTGAGCTTGCTTACAAAACCAAAACCGGATGTGGAATTGAAAGGATTGATATGGAACAAGGAAAGCTTAAAGTTGCCAGAATCCGAAAGGCATTTGTACAAAGGAATTAGAAACCCATTTTACTGGTGGCTATTCATAACGATCGTAGTCCTGTTTTTCTATGTACGATATTTTTAATGAAATGAAGAACGATGTAATTGGATTGACAAGGGCACTTGTGGCCCAAAATACGATTAACCCACCTGGGAATGAGGCGCCATTGGCCATGATGATAGGAGAGTTATTGGCGCAAAATGGTTTCAGGGTGGAATATGTTCCCTTTGGCTCAGACCGACTTCATGTGATTGCCGAACGTGGTCTTGATCGGGAAAACCTTCCTGTGGTGTTCACAGGACACTTTGATACGGTGCCTTTGGGTAATCAAGAATGGAGCGTTGATCCTTTTGCTGGAGAAATCAAGGACGATAAGATCTACGGACGAGGCACTACGGACATGAAAGGTGCGGTGGCCGCCATGACCATAGCGGCAATCCAAGCCTTTGAGGAAGGGACTCCGGCAGGGGGTGTGCGTTTGGTACTCACTGCAGCGGAGGAATTGGGATGCCAAGGAGCAATGGACCTGGTAAAAATCTATACAGGATTAGGTAAGGCCCGCGGAATCATTGTTGGGGAACCAACTTCGAATGTGCCGGCCATTGGTCATAAAGGAGCACTATACCTAAACCTTAAAGCTTTCGGAGTAACGGCCCATTCATCCATGCCCCAGCTGGGCGATAATGCCATATACAAAGTGGCCAAGGCCATTGTAAAAATGGAACAATTTGATTTTGGGGAGCAAAAAGACCCCTTGTTGGGCTACTCTACCATAAATGTGGGCAAAGTTTCGGGCGGATTGAACATCAATTCTGTTCCAGACCATGCAGGGTTTACTATCGATGCCAGAATCACTTCAAGCATTTCGAATGACGCGGTACTGGAGAAAATAAAAAAGGAGGTGGGAAGTGAAATCGATGTTGAGGTGTTGGTAAACCTTCCGGCAGTTTCAAATGACATCAATGATCCATTTATCCACGAGGTTTATGATGCTTGTGGAATCCAAAGAGAACAAAGAAACACTCCAAAGACAATGCCCTATCTCACCGATGGTTCGGTATTGCAAGGAGCATATGGCAATGCCCCTACCATAATCCTTGGGCCCGGAGAACCAGAAATGGCCCACAAAATTGATGAATACTGCCATGTGTCAAAACTGGAACAGGCAGTGGACCTATATAAAAAAATTATTCTTAAAAACGAGAAACCATGAAGACGGATCAAGATAGTATGTTGGACGAATCAACCTTGGAGGTGCAACTGTCTCAACCAGACATACCTACCGTGGAACTATTCAGGGAGTTGGAAGGGGACATCATTTTTTTGGGCATCGGGGGAAAAATTGGTCCATCCTTGGCCCATATGGCCAAACGGGCCTGTGAAATAGCCGGGGTCCGCAAGAGGATCATCGGCGTATCACGCTTCAGCAATCCTGATGAGCAAGCCTATATTGAATCATTGGGGATAGAAACCATAAAAGGTGACCTGCTCGATGAGGACTTTTTGAATAGTCTGCCCAATGCGAAGAATATATTCTTTTTGGCCGGGATGAAGTTTGGTTCCGAATCCAACCTTTCCCTGACCTGGGCAATGAATGCACTCTTACCAGGAATGGTCGCCCAACGGTTCAAAGACGCTAGGATTGTTGCATATTCAACAGGATGTGTATACCCCATGGTTGCTATAAGCTCCGGTGGATCAAAGGAGACCGATGGGGCAATAGCAGTAGGTGAATATGCCCAATCGTGTCTGGGTCGCGAAAGAATGTTCGAGTATGGGAGTTGGAAAAACAACACTCCCGTTGCGTTGATCCGATTGAACTATGCGGTGGAACCGCGCTATGGGGTATTGGTGGACATCGCTACCAAGGTTAGGAACGGTGAGCCGGTGGACTTGGAAATGGGGTATTTTAATGCTATATGGCAGGGAGATGCCAACAATATGGTGCTGCGTTCGTTGCAGCATGCCTCTGTTCCTTCGAACATTATCAATGTTACAGGGGAAGAAACCCTGTCCGTTCGAGCCGTTGCGGAGGAGTTTGGTAAGTATTTTGGGATTCAACCAGAGTTTACAGGGAAGGAATCCGATACCGCACTGTTGAACAATGCCACTAAATCCTTTGAACTTTTTGGAAAACCAAAAACATCCATAACAAAGGTGATACAATGGACGGCAAATTGGATGAAGGAAGAAAGAAGGATTCTGGATAAGCCCACCCATTTTGAGGTGAGGGATGGAAAGTATTGATGACTGTAGAAGATATGCCCTTACCGCTGAACATGTTTGGGCAGAAATAGATTGAAAAACCTTAAAGAATTATAATGGACTATACCGAGATACCCAATCATATTCTAAACCAATTTCAAAAAGGAATGGTGATCCCTGCATTGCCATTGGCGCTGAACAAGGAACGAAAATTGGATGAAACCCGCCAAAGGGCCCTGATGCGATATTACTTGGATGCCGGGGCCGGGGGTGTGGCCGTGGGAGTACATTCCACCCAATTTGAAATCCGATTGCCCGAGCACAACTTGTATAGCACGGTATTGGATATTGCCCGGGAAGAATTTGATAGATTCTCCAAAGTGAATGACAGGCCAATCATTAGGATAGCGGGTATTATTGGAAAAACAGATCAAGCCAAAGCGGAGGCCCAAACCGCAGTGGATTTGGGTTATCATGCAGCATTGATCAGTGTTGCCGCGTTCAAGGGAGCATCGAACCAGGAACTATTGGAGCACTGCCAAGCCGTGGCCGAAGTAATTCCATTAATTGGTTTTTACCTTCAGCCGGCCGTTGGAGGGAGACCATTGGATGTGGATTTTTGGAAGGGCTTTGCAAGTATCCCCAATGTCATCGCCATAAAAATGGCGCCTTTTAACCGTTACCAGACGTTGGATGTGGTACGTGGGGTAGTGGAATCTGGAAGGGCAGATGAAATAGCACTGTACACCGGGAATGATGATAACATTCTGGTCGATTTATTATCGGAATTTCAAATAAGGGTCAAAGAAAAAACCATTAGAAAGCGCATCGTTGGCGGATTATTGGGCCATTGGGCAGTTTGGACAAAATCCGCCGTAGAGCTACTGGACCAAGTACATAAAGGGGAGTTTGACAAAGATGTAAAAGGAACGCTTACCACGGCCATTGAGATTACGGATAGCAATGCAGCATTTTTTGATGCTGCCAATGCCTTTCATGGGTGCATTCCGGGAATCCATGAAGTTTTGAGAAGACAAGGGCTATTGGAGGGCACTTGGACATTGAATGAAAAAGAAGTGCTTTCAGTAGGACAATTGGAAGAAATCGATAGGATATATGCCGCTTATCCACATTTGAATGATGATGCTTTTGTAAAGGAAAATCTGGAAAGATGGCTTTCATAAAATCAATCCAAATATAGCAGAATATGGGAACGAGGAGACATTTTGTAGGCACAACTCTCTTGGCAGGTCTGGGTATTGGTTTGACCGATGTTATGGCATCACCGGCGCTTAAGTTGATGGATAAGGGCAAACGAGTGGGGATAATTGGCTTGGATACGTCCCACAGTATTGCTTTTACCAAGTTGCTCAATGCAGATGTCCCAAGTCCTGATTTCAAGGAGTATAAAGTTGTAGCTGCGTATCCGTGGGGGAGCAACACTATTGAGTCCGGACGTGAACGTATTCCAAAATATACCAAGGAAATGGCATCCATGGGGGTCACGATTGCCAGGAGTATTGATGAAGTATTGGATCAGGTGGATGTGATACTGCTGGAAACTCACGATGGAAACCTGCGCTTGGAGCAGGCCATGAAAATTATTGAATCGGGTAAACCAGTGTTCATGGACAAGCCCTTTGCGGCTTCCATTGCTGATGTCCGGAAAATTGTGGAAGCATCGGAAAAGCATAAAGTGCCCGTATTCTCCTCATCTTCTTTGCGCTACACAGATAAGGCAATGGCTATTGGAGAAGGAAAGATAGTTGGAAAGATCATGGGAGCTAGCACATACGGACCGGCATATTTGGAGCCCACACACCCCGATCTGTTTTGGTATGGGATCCATGGCGTGGAATTGTTGTATACACTCATGGGAACCGGATGTGAGTGTGTGAGTTGTATTTCTACGGATGGTGTTGAAGTGGTCACCGGTGTTTGGGAAGGAGGAAGACTGGGTACGTTCAGGGGTGTGAGAAGGGATACTATTGGTTTTGGAGGAATCGCCTTTGGCGAAAATGGAAATGCCTTGGTGGGAGAGTATACCGGATACCGTCCATTGCTGATAAAGATCATTGAGTTTTTTGAAACTAGGATACCACCAGTACCCCTGCGGGAGACCTTGGAAATCTATGAATTTATGCAGGCCGCCCATGACAGTAAAAGGCAGGGTGGAATACAAATTACTTTGGATAGTGTGCATTAAAAACAGATGGAGGCAGTGAAGAAAGAATATCAAAAACACATTGGAATCCTCTTATGGGGGCTGCTCATTGTGGGTTGCAATACGGATAGAAAGCAGAAAGATACTATCGATTTTGCACACGATTCCATGGGCAAGCCCATTGATGAATGGGTGGTACTGGACTCTACCATCGTAGGTAGAAGTACAGTCGCCGAGAATTTGGATGTTCCATGGGAAATCACATGGGGTCCTGATGATAATATTTGGTTTACCGAACAAGGAGGGCGTGTAAGCCGGTTGGATCCAAAAACAGGGGAGATACAGGTTCTTTTGGAAATAGGGAACGTCTTTCGGAAGAGGACCACAGGCTTATTGGGAATGGCAATACACCCCAAGTTCAGTGAGCAACCCTATGTCTTTTTGGATTACACCCATGAACAAGGAGGAGTGATTACCTCCAAATTGATGAAATACAAGTACGCCAATGACACTTTGATGAATCCTGAGACTGTCCTGGAAATTCCTGGGCATACCGCACACAATGGATCAAGACTGACCATTTCTCCCGATGATAAACTGATGTGGGCCACTGGCGATATTGGTCCTGATGTTGACAATGCCCAAAACCTACGATCCCTCAATGGCAAAATATTGCGTTTGAATTTGGATGGCTCAATTCCTGCTGATAATCCATTGCCCAATAGTCCTATTTGGTCATGGGGGCAACGAAACGTTCAAGGTTTGGCCTATGGAGCAAACGGACAGCTATACACCTCCGAACATGGAGATGCTACGGATGACGAGGTCAATCTCATGCTTAAGGGGCGAAATTATGGTTGGCCCAATGTAACTGGGTATTGCAACGATGGAACAGGAAATCCATCATTCTGTAAGGATTCTGCCGTGGTGGAACCTTTAAAGGCATGGACCCCTACCATTGCTCCAGCGGGAATCGATTATTATGACTCGAAATCCATCCCAGAATGGAATAATTCATTACTGCTCGTTACTTTGAAGGAAAGTGATTTTCGTGTAATGGGTCTTAACAAAACCGGAGACTCAATTCTATCTGAAACTCTTTTTTTTGACAATGGTTTGGGGCGGTTAAGGGATATCTGCACATCACCCCAGGGGGATATTTATATCTCAACCAGTAATCAGGATTGGAACCCCAAAGAAGGTTTTCCAAAGAAAACAGATGATAGGATCATTCGTATCTCCATGGTAGGGAAAAAGACTAATGCCGAATTGCTCAAATATATTGCCGATAGGAAGGATGAACAGCAAGTAACTGAAATAGGTGATATGGAAACGGAAGGAAAGAAAAGCTATGAAATGTATTGTGCCTCCTGCCATAAGACAGACGGAAGGGGAGTGGAGGATTCTTTTCCATCCCTCATGGGCTCCAGCATTGTGAACGGTAAGAATGATGAATTGATTCAGTTGGTGCTTCAGGGTTCGGCCCGTACAGCAAACGAAACAAAGGACAAGTACGGAGAAATGATGCCGTCATTTGTTTTCTTGTCCGATGAAGAGATTGCAAAGATCTTGACTTTTATTAAAGCTGAATTTGGCGGACAAAACAACCCCATCTCTGTGGACAAGGTTGTAGAAGTAAGATCAACTTTCATTAAAGAATAAAAAGAATGGGTACTAATGGAAACCCGAACATTTGTATAATCATAATTCAATAAGTAAATGAAGCTAAATTCAAGAAAACCATTATACGCATTGACATTGCCATTGATGGTTGCATTGTTCATCTCATGCAAAAACCAATCAAAATCCCAAGAAGAACAAACAGCACAAACGCCAGAGCCAGAAGAGTCCGAATGGATCTATCTCTTTGACGGCACCAGCACCGAGGGCTGGCGCGGCTACAACATGGAGACCCTTCCCCCCGGCTGGATCATAAAGGACAGCACCCTGACCTTCGACACCGAACTGGGCATGGAGCAGGACTACAAGGGCGGAAAGGACATCATCTACGGCGCCGAGGAGTTCGAGAATTTTGAGCTCTACATGGAATGGAAGCTCCCCGAAGGGGGCAACAGCGGTATTTTCTACCATGTCAAGGAAGGCTATGACGGGCCTCCAGTGGTATCGCCCGAATATCAGCTCATCGATGACGAGAACTATGCCCGCATCCATGACCTGACGGCCTACAATACCAGTCTGGGCTATACCGATAAACCTGAAGAGCTCAAACCCTTGCAACAGACCGGGGCCGACTATGCCATGCACCCCCCGAAGGCCGATAAGACCCTGCACCCCGTTGGGGAATGGAACAGCTCCAAGATCGTCTTCACCCCCGAAAAAGTGGAGCACTG
>NZ_ML142909.1:362877-363281 GCF_004150225.1 Flagellimonas olearia
TTACGGAAAGTTCAAGACGGGCTACATCGCGCTACAGGACCATTCCAGCCCAATTTGGTTCCGAAACATCAAAATCAAAAAATTATAACTAGATAAAACCGACCCATGAATAAAAGAGAATTCATCAAAAAGAGTAGTGTAGGTGCCCTGGGCATCATGGTGGCCCCTTCGTTGTTGAAGGGAGCCCCTTTCAAGGAAAGATTGCGCACCGCCCACATCGGTGTGGGGAACATGGGCGCCGCCGACCTTAGCGCCATATCGTCCCATGGTTCCGTGGACGTGGTGGCCCTGTGCGATGTGGATGCCGTGAACCTTTCCGCTGCGCGCAAGCTGCACCCAACCGCCCGTGTGTTCTTCGATTACCGCACCATGTTGAAGGAAATGGCCGATCAGATCGATGCCGT
>NZ_ML142910.1:0-332944 GCF_004150225.1 Flagellimonas olearia
ATTTTCATATAGTGTTCTCGTAAAAGAGTCTTGACCCAAGTGGCAAGGCTCTTTTTGGTTTAAGACCTTTGGAAAAATGGTTGACGCGAATTTCTCGAATCACCTCATCGCTTTCCAAACAAGGAGGAAGAATCTAGTATTATAAGAGTTGTTTTTTGTTTGTTCTGGACTAAATCAAGTACTTGTAATTGCTTATTGAACATTGTCCATTGGTTTATGGAATCCAGTTGTTCTTTCCAAAGTTGGGTTTCCGCTTCTCCAAGAATGCATTTCGACCTTCCTTGGCTTCTTCGGTCATATAGGCCAATCGAGTAGCCTCTCCTGCAAAGACCTGTTGTCCCACCATGCCATCATCGGTAAGGTTCATGGCAAACTTGAGCATTTTAATTGAGGTGGGTGATTTTTCCAATATCTCTTGGGCCCATTCGTAGGCGGTGTCTTCCAATTCTTCATGGGGAACAACCGCGTTCACCATACCCATTTCATAGGCAGCTTGGGCGGTATAGTTACGACCCAAGAAGAAAATTTCCCTAGCTTTCTTTTGTCCAACCATTTTGGCCAGATAAGCTGACCCGTATCCTCCATCAAAACTGGTCACATCGGCATCAGTCTGTTTAAAAATGGCATGCTCCTTACTGGCCAAGGTCATATCGCACACCACGTGCAGGCTATGCCCTCCCCCAACGGCCCAACCGGGTACCACGGCAATTACCACCTTGGGCATAAAACGGATAAGGCGTTGCACCTCCAAAATATTCAAACGGTGATAGCCATCTTCGCCCACGTAGCCTTGATGGCCCCTGGCTTTTTGGTCGCCCCCACTGCAAAAGGCCCACTTTCCATCCTTCGTAGAAGGTCCTTCGGCAGATAACAACACTACCCCAATGGAGGTGTCTTCCTGGGCATCATAGAAGGCTTGATAAAGTTCACTGGTGGTTTTTGGACGGAACGCATTGCGCACATTAGGTCGATTGAATGCGATGCGTGCCACACCATCACTTTTTTTATAGGTGATATCCTCAAATTCTAGGGCAGTCTGCCAGTTGGGTGATTTCATAAAGAAGTATTTGATGTCACAAAGTACGGCATTTTTAAATTTTCAGACCCTACCACAATATCGACTTTGGTCACATTAAGGAATCTATAAAGTTCCTTTAATTTCTTTTTTATGACCTGAGTATGGGTATTGAATACATCAGCATAAAAATCACTAAATTGGTATCTTTCACTAAATGATCCAATTATGCGAATCAACCTCCCAGTTTCTTTTATCCTAATTTCCTTGTTATTGGTTAATTGCTCAAAACCCCAAAAATTTGATGTACTTATCAAAAATGGGCGTATCATGGATGGTTCTGGTAATCCTTCCTATGTTGGCGATTTGGGAATCAATGCTGATACGATTGCCGCGATGGGTGATTTGAAGAACGCAACGGGAGATACCGAGATTGATGCTTCCGATTTGGTGGTCGCCCCGGGGTTTATCAATATGTTGAGTTGGGCGGTGGAATCCCTTATCGAGGACGGTAGGTCCATGGGGGATATCAAACAGGGGGTTACCTTGGAAGTTTTTGGCGAAGGAGTGTCCATGGGACCTTTGAGTGAGGAAATGAGAGAACAAGAGCAAGAAAGTCAGGGCGACATCAAATATGATGTATCCTGGACCACATTGAACGAATATCTGGAATTCCTTACGTCCAAAGGCATTTCCCCCAATGTAGCCTCCTTTGTGGGGGCCACCACCCTGCGGGTCAACACCGTGGGGTATGATGATAGGGAACCCACCCCAGAGGAAATGGACTCCATGAAATTAATGGTAAAACAGGCTATGGAAGAGGGTGCTTTGGGAGTGGGCTCTTCGTTGATCTATGCCCCGGCCTTTTATTCCAGTACAGAGGAACTTATAGAACTTTGCAAGGTTGCCTCCGCTTATGACGGCATGTATATCAGTCACTTGAGAAGTGAAGGGGGCCGACTTTTAGAAAGCTTGGACGAATTGATTCAAATAGCGCATGAAGCAGGCATACGGGCCGAAGTCTATCACCTAAAACAAAGTGGAAAGGAAAATTGGGGCAAGTTTGATGCCGTGGTGGCTAAAGTTGATTCGGCAAGGGCAAAGGGCCTGAGCATTACGGCTGACATGTATAATTATGTAGCGGGAGCCACAGGATTGGATGCGTCCATGCCCCCATGGGTACAGGAAGGTGGGTACGAGAAATGGGCGGAACGTTTGCAGGATCCCGCCATCCGAAAAAAGGTGATGCAAGAAATGACGACCCCTACCGATGAATGGGAAAGTCTGATGCAAGCTGCAGGCGACCCGGCTAAAATCCTTTTGGTGGGCTTTAAGAGTGATTCCTTAAAATACCTGACAGGGAAAACCTTGAAGGAGGTAGCTGAAATGCGAAATCTTTCCCCGGAAGAAACCGCAATGGACTTGGTGGTTCAAGACGGTAGCCGCGTAGGGACCATCTACTTTTTAATGTCCGAGGAGAATGTAAAAAAACAGATTGCCCTGCCGTGGATGAGCTTTGGTTCCGATGCGCAGTCCATGGCTGCTGAGGGTGTTTTCTTGAAATCGAGCACCCACCCTAGGGCCTATGGCAATTTCTCACGTCTGTTGGGTAAATATGTCAGGGACGAAAAAGTAATATCACTTGAGGAAGCCATTTATAAGCTCACTACCCAACCCGCTACCAATTTGAAGATCAAAAAGCGTGGCGCATTGACCCAAGGCCATTATGCCGATGTGGTTTTGTTCAATCCAGAAGAGATTCAAGATCAAGCCACTTTTGAAAAGCCCCATCAATATGCCACCGGAATGGTACATGTTTTTGTGAACGGTACCCAAGTGCTCAAGGAAGGGGAGCATACCGGAGCATTTCCTGGGCGTGTGGTGCATGGGCCTGGCTATCAAGGAGACTAGATGAGAACCTTGTGTCACTTTCATAAACTTACATCCATGGATTCAATTCTCAAATTTTTTTATCGGTATATGGTATGGTGCATGGCCCCATTATTACTATTTAGCTGTAAACCAAAACCAAAACCTGTTGAAGCTGCTGAAACTGTCCAAATAAGGGGCGTTTATGGCAATCCAAAACCTTTATGGGAAAAGGGGTATGATCTTAATGAACTTGGGGTCAATGCCATTTTTGTACATAGTGGGTCCATAAATCCTGAAATGGTGGATAGGGCTAAATCCGAGGGGTTGAAAATTTATGCTGAATTTGCTACGTTGAACGGGAAAGGGTATGTGGAAGAAAACCCTGAAGCGTGGGCGATCAATGAAAAAGGTGAAAAAGTAGAGGCTGCTACGTGGTTCATGGGAGTCTGTCCTACTGAACCCGGTTTCCGCAAGTATCGTTTTGATCAATTGCGGGATTTACTGCTAGAGTTTAACTTGGATGGGGTTTGGATGGATTATGTGCACTGGCACGCCCAGTTTGAGGACCCTGAACCCATATTGCCAGAAACCTGTTTCTGTGATCACTGTCTGGATGAATTTTCTCATGATTCAAACATTGAAATCCCTGAAGGAACCACTTCGGAAAAAGCCCAGTGGATTCTTGACCAACATGATACAACCTGGCGGGATTGGCGTTGCAAGGTCATTTATGATTGGACTTATGAAATGAAGAACATTGTCAAGGAGATTAAACCTGAGGCTCTGCTTGGCCTCTATCATTGCCCTTGGGACGATCAAGAATTCGATGGGGCAAGACGACGTATCTTGGGATTGGATTATGATTTATTGCGGGAAACCATTGATGTTTTTTCACCTATGGTCTACCACGGAAGAATGGAAAGAGATCCCAATTGGGTGAAAGAGAACATTCTTTGGTTCGGTGACCGCTTGAACATCAAGAAGGGCGAATATCCAAAAGTATGGCCTATAGTTCAAGCCCTTAACGGCCCAGAAACGATTTCCGCAGAAGAGTTTGAAACGGTGCTAAGAGGTGGACTTTCGGGTACATCCAGTGGGGTGATGATGTTTACCACCTCCGCGGTGGCAGAAGATAAAAGCAAAGCCCAAGTGATGAAAAAAGTGTATACAGAACGAATGGAAAAAATGGAATGATATCTAACCTATCTTCTATTTTTTGCCTCAATCCACTTGGCCATATATTTGCTGCTAGCCAAAGTGTGATGTTGCAATAGTCTTCCGATAAAGTTTTGACCGCGATGGGCATCGAGGTTTTGATGTAATGTTTCCAAAGTCTGTTGCAATTGGTCTTGAAGCTTTTCTTTATCATATAGCGTATTGACCAATACCACTCCATCCGCTTGTGCCTCTTTCCATTGGACCGGGTTCTGATAGAGCTTGATTGCTGCTTGGGCAAAGGATTCCCAATCTCGGCAAATGGTTCCGTTCCAAGGCAAATTACCATGCATTCCTTCTGCCCCAATAGGCGTAGTGATGCTTGGGGCGCCATGTAGCATGGCATCCAACAATTTGCCTTTGATGCCTGCCCCAAACTGGATTGGTGCTAATACCAAACGGGCACTTTCCATGATGTCTCCGATATCTTCGCCCCAACCTTTTACGAGAAATCCCTGCTCGGGATGGTGCATTTCCTTGATTTGTTTAGGCAGATAGGCTCCGTACACATGGATTTGGGCATCGGGCAATTCTTTTCGGATGAGGGGCCATATCTTGGTTTTTAAAACCTGTATCGAGTCCACATTGGGGGCATGTCTACCATTGCCCACAGTAACAAAATCCTTTCGATCTTCAAAATTGGGCCATTGGAGATAGTCTTGTTTTGAGATGCTTTTCACCATAAAAGGAAGATGTAGCAGCAAATTCTCTGGAACCTTCAGTGTTTCCTGTAAAATGGTCAACTCATAACCGGAAATCATCAAGGAAAGGTCCGAGCGATAGATGCTTGCCAGTTCCCTCAGGGTCGTGGGATGGTTGGTCCATTGGTCCAGAGCAAAAGGCTCCTGCTTTTTATGGGCCTCTTCCCTAGCCTTTCGCAGCCCATGAAGATCTTCGGTGTTCAAAATACGGATGGCCTTGGGAGCGAACTCGGCCACACGCCACCCAAATTGCTCTTCTACCATAAATCGGTCAAACACCACTACATCCGGAGACAGTTCCGAGATAAACACATCAAAACTGGAATGGTTGAGTAAAATATCGACCGAAGTAATACCCATACCGGCCAAATCAAGGCTATATTCCGTTTTTTGGGCTGTGGATGCAAAGGTGATCTGATACCCAAACTTTTGAAAGGCGTCCAGCAACTGCAGCATTCGGTGGCCTGCTGCCGTGGTACTGGGTTCTGGCCATACATGACCTATGAACAGCGCCTTTTTCATGTTACATCAGTGCGGCAAATTTTTTGGAAATGCTGGAACGCAATTTACGCTCATAGTCCTCCTCTAACCACTCTTTGTAGTTTTTGGTGTTGTTCATGATGCAATAGGAGTATTGGCGTACCCTGTAAGCGATCTCGTCCTTGAGTTCCTTGGCCAGGATTCGGGCATCGAAGACATCCTCGCTGTTTTCCACACAGATTTGGGCATGTTGCTCTATGCTGCGCTCCAATACCTCTTTGGATTTTTTGCCTTGGGCAAAGACCTTCTTGTATTCTTCCTTGATGTCAAAAGTAATGTTGTCGGATTTACTGAATTTGGCACGGAGTTCTTCAGGCATTTCGTAAACGAAATCCCGCTCGATTTCCTCATCATTTTTAATATTCTCCAGATAAAAATCCGGAAAGTGGAAGATTTCCTGCCAATCCACGGGAGTGTCCCAAGGTCCGAAACGGGCGATGTTGTTACCCAAATCTATTACATTGAACTCGTCCTTGTTGGGCAATATCCTTGACCCCCTCCCTATCATCTGAAAATATAGGGTGAGCGACCTTGTGGCCCTGTTCAGGATGATGGATTGCACACTGGGCTCATCAAAACCGGTGGTGAGGATACTTACCGAGGTAAGGATGGCATCCGGGGTTTCGGCAAACCATTCCAGGATTTCCTTTCGTTCGTTGGCCGTGTTTTTGTTGTCCAGATGGCGAATGTTGTACCCTGCTTTTTTAAAGGTCTCGTAAACGTATAGCGAGGTATTGATTCCATTGTTGAAGATCAAGGTCTTGGTGCCTTTGGCTACTTCTTCGTAGGCGGACAATAGTTTGCCCAGCATGCTGTGGTTTCCGTAGAATTCGTCAGAGGATTTTACGGTATAATCCCCATGGATGCCCAACTTCAACGTCTTGAGGCTTACATCAAAATTATAGAGATTGGCCCGTGCCAGAAACTGTTTCTCAATCAAAGACTTGATGGATTCCCCAATGATCAAATGCTTGTAATGATCCTTCATGGGAAGTTTAATATTGGAACTCAGGGGAGTTGCCGTTACCCCCAAGATGGTGGCCTTGTCAAAGTACTTGAACAGTTTTCGAAACGAATTGTAGTGGGCCTCATCGATAATGACCAGGCCAATATTGTTGATGGTGACCTTTTCTTCCTGTAACCGATTGTTCAGGGTTTCCACCATGGCCACAAAGCACATATAATCATCTTGATCGTGCAGTTCCTTGACCTCGCTACTGATAACTTTATTGGCCACTCCAAAACCGTGCAACATATGGGAGGTTTGCTTGCTCAGCTCGATCCTGTGGGTCAAGACAATGACTTTCTTGCCTGTGTTTTGGATGTATTTCCGGGTAATTTCGGAAAAGACCACGGTCTTTCCACCCCCTGTTGGCAGTTGGTATAGGATATTTGTGCCATCAGGGAGCTCTTCCAAATGCTTGAAGATTTTTCTAAGATCTTCCTGTTGGTAATTGTATAATGTTTTCTTGTTTACAGCTTTTTTTACCTCCAAAAGAAAAGGGTTTTTGGTTCTTGATCAACAAACCTTGCAAAATTAGGAGTTTTTTGCAGTAAGGTGGAACCCTATGTTCGCATTTCTATTAAGATACTATCAACAATGCGAACAATCTGAAACTTTTTGGGATGTTGCTCATAACATTTTGATAACAATAACATTTAGGGCTTGGAAAATAGGCTATTATAATGTATAATGTAAGCTTATGTATCACCTAGAAAACCATTTTTGAGCATGAGGCAATTAAAAATCATCAAACAGGTCACCAACCGGGAATCCAAATCTTTGGACAAATATCTTCAGGACATCAGCAAGATTGATTTGATCACTGCCCAAGAAGAGGTGGAGCTTGCCCAACGTATTAGGGCCGGGGACCAGTTGGCCTTGGAAAAACTGACCAATGCCAATCTCAGGTTTGTGGTATCTGTGGCAAAGCAGTATCAAAACCAGGGGTTGAAATTGCCCGATCTCATCAACGAAGGTAATGTGGGACTGGTAAAGGCTGCCAAACGTTTTGATGAAACCCGTGGATTCAAGTTCATCTCCTACGCGGTTTGGTGGATCAGGCAGTCCATTTTGCAGGCTCTTGCCGAACAATCCCGGGTGGTACGACTCCCCTTGAACAAAATTGGTTCCATCAATAAAATCAAAAAGACGTTTTCTTATTTGGAGCAGGCCCACGAGCGGCCACCTTCCCCGGAAGAAATTGCCAAAGAGCTGGACATGACCGTTTCCGAGGTAAAGCAGTCTTTAAGAAATACAGGAAGACACGTATCCATGGACGCTCCTTTGAAGGAAGGGGAAACCTCCAACTTATACGATGTAATCAATACCGGGGATTCACCCAAGCCGGACAATGGATTGATGCACCAATCCCTGAACACGGAAATCAACCGGGCCTTGGACACTCTCTCCCCTCGTGAGGCAGATGTGGTGCGTTTGTACTATGGTATCGGGAACCAACCTTCCATGACCTTGGAAGAGATTGGGAGCACCTTTGACCTGACACGGGAACGTGTGCGACAAATCAGGGAAAAAGCGATACGCAAACTGAGACACACCTCGAAAAGTAAAATTTTGAAGTCGTATTTGGGATAACACCATGTCAGTATAAAATAGAAAAGGGGATGTTTTTAACATCCCCTTTTCCATGATATCCACTTAAACTATTATGAGCAGCTCAGTTGATTGATATCAAAATCGACGAGCATATCGTTCAAATCTTGAATAAAGTTAAGATACGCCGTGTTTTCGTGGTTAAGATTTTTCATATTGCAACGTTTGGGGTTTACTATAAATAATCAAGTTCGGCCAGTTCATTGATGCTCAAAATCTCGTTGAGCTCTTGCAAGAAGGCCAAATATTCTTCTCCGTAGGTATCGTATAACATAATGATTCGAGGGTTTGATGTTGGTCTATGTTATTAACGTGAATCTATGGGAAAGATTATTGTCTATCAATTAATTGTGGTGAAAATGGGTGTTGCAGTTGTGAAATGTCCCATCATGGGGATAAGGGAAAGTGGATTCAGTGGTTATTCCGAATCAAGGATGTCCAAGGATACCCCAAACTCGAGGTCTGGGTCTATCTTGCTGGGACGAATGTTGAATTCATCATAGATGAAACACAGGCTCATGGGGAGCCTTCTCCGTTCCCTTTCGCCGTCTATTCCCAACTTGGTTTCAAGTAGGGATCGTATCTCAAAGGCTTTGTTGCTGATCTTGGGATGGTCATGGCTTTCCAGTTCCTTGAGCAAGGGAAGTTCCTTTTTGTCCCCTACCTCCAGTATCTCATCCAACAGCATTAGTTTGCACTCCATATCTTTGGCATGCTTTAAAAGCGGGTGAAAAATACTTTGAAGATAGTCGGGAAGGGTTTGGCTTTCCATGGGTCTTGTTTACATGGTTCGGAGGATTTCCATTTCAAAGTCCACCTGCTCCTGTACCTTGGGGTACTCCATTACAAATTGGTCGTACAGAAATGCGTGGTGCTTGGGGTCGTTGTCCGTTCTGCAGAGCATGAGGATTTCCTTTACGATTTCCAACAGACCATTGGCCTTCATCATCTCCAAACTGGGACGGACTTTCTGACAGGCCAGGTCCACTTGCTTGAAATTCTCGTTCTGCAAGTGCACCTTTACGCTGCCAATAAATTCCATGAGGTTTTGTTGGAAGAGCCTAACCAGCTCCTCCATGAGTTCCATCTGCCCCATACAATCCTGTAAAATGGGCTTTAAGTTGATGGTATGGGCCAAATGGCCGGGTTCTAGTTCTTTCTCAATAAATTGTAGGTTCTGGGACATGGGCAACTCCTTGCCCAACTGCTGGGCCACTTGTTTCATGGCTTTGGCAATCTTTTGTTGTTCATGTGACAAACGGGTATTCTCCATGGCATCGATCAGGGATAGGAACTCTTTGAGCTCATTGGGCATGTTGGCGGTTTCTCCCATATGGGTTTCCGAACCTTGGATGCCCACTTTTTTGTAGATGTTTTCCAATTGCTTCATCTCGGGAACGCCAAAAACCTTGTTTTCAAGTCCGTGTTTGAAGACTTCAAATGATTTTTTCAGCTCACCGGCCTCCACAACGCCCAATTCCTCATACGAAAAGCTGCTGAGCCCGATTTCCAATTTTTCCAGATACGTGAGTAGTTCCCTAGTTTCCAAATTTTGTTCAATTATTGAATTATCACCTAAAAATCCGCATTGGATCAAGGGATTACAATTAATTGTTATGTAGCCCATGGATTTTGTTGTCAAATTGCTTTATTTGTAGGTGTAAACCACCAACTATGAAATACGCTGCCCTTTTGTGCGCTGTGAGCCTCTTTTTTTCATGCGCCGAAAAACAATCCGATAAAACTGAGACCATGGAAGAAAAAGCCCGAAGAATCCATGATACCGTGATTACTGTGGATACCCATGTGGACATCAACGTGAGGAACTTCACGGACAGTATCAACTATACCCAAAAGCTGGAAAACCAGGTGAATTTGCCCAAGATGGAAGAAGGTGGTCTGGATGTGGCCTGGTTCATTGTCTACACCGGACAGGATTCCTTGAATGCCGAAGGCTATGCCAAGGCTAAGGAGAATGCCATTTCCAAGTTCGAGGCCATCCACAGACTGTGCGAAGAATATGCCCCGGACCGGATAGAATTGGCCCTGACTTCGGACGATGTGCGAAGGATTTCCGCGGCAGGCAAAAAAGCGGCCATGATCGGGGTGGAAAATGCGTATCCCATTGGGGAGGACCTTTCCCAAATTGCAGATTATCAAAAGCGTGGGGCACGGTACATTTCCTTGGCCCATAACGGACATAGCCAGTTCAGTGATTCCAACACTGGTGAAGCGGACGGCGTGTGGCTGCACAACGGACTCAGCGAGTTGGGAAAACAGGCCGTTGCCGAAATGAACCGCGTAGGGATTATGATCGATATCTCCCACCCTTCCAAGGAAGCCATAAAACAGATGATAGAACTGTCCAAGGCGCCGGTGATCGCTTCACATTCTTCGGCCAGGGCACTTTGCAACCATAGCCGTAATCTGGATGATGAACTGCTCCTATTGTTGAAGGAAAACGGGGGTGTGGCCCAAACAGTGGCCTTCACTTCGTACCTGAACACCGAAAAGAACGATGCCCGTGCAGCCTATATGAAAAGTATCAACCAAAAAGCGGCGGATTCTTTAGGATTGAACTGGTACGAGCGGTCGGAATTTGGCTCCCTTACTAAAGATCAACAAGAAGAATTCATGGAAAACTATCCCAAAGTGACCAAATTGGGTGAGGAAATGGCGGCGAACGACCCCAATGTCCCCCCAGCGGTGAACGTATCCGACTTGGTGGACCATATCGACTATATGGTGAAACTCATTGGGATTGACCACGTGGGCATCAGCTCCGATTTTGATGGCGGTGGCGGTATCGAGGGTTGGTCCGATGCTTCCGAGACCTTCAACGTAACCTTGGAATTGGTAAAACGTGGTTATACCGAAGAAGAAATCGCCAAACTATGGGGCGGTAACCTCCTACGTGTCTTGGACGAGGTACAGGCCGTTGCGGCAACCTTGGATTAAGGCCTAGGAATTCTCTTCCTTTTCTTTTTGGGCCAAGCGGTCTTTTACGAACTCTATCTTGGTCTTGCCATGGGCCTTTGGGTTGCCATGGTCGTCCAGGTTCACCATGATGATGTTGTCCACGGTAACAATGCTCTCGCGGGTCATTTTGTTCCGCACTTCGCAGTTCAAAGAAATGGAGGTCACCCCAAATTTGATCACATCGATTCCGATCTCAATGATATCGCCCTCAACGGCGGTGCTCATAAAATTGATTTCTGACATGTATTTGGTGACCACTTTTTTGTTTTCAAGTTGTATGATGCTATACAGAGCGGCTTCTTCATCCACCCATGCCAGCACCCTACCGCCAAACAAGGTCCCGTTGGCGTTCAGGTCTTCTGGTTTTACCCATTTTCTAGTGTGAAATCGCATTAGTGTAACGTTTAGCGTTTATATCTACAGTACAAAATTAGTCCAAATCACGTCCAGAACGCCCCATTTTAGCACTCCTTTACCATGGAATTGTGGATTTCAAACATTTCATTATCAAGGAATACGGACTCTGTAATTTTGGCCATCAAAGATTCCATAATTGAAATTGGCTAGAACAAACGCTCCTGCGGACTGATGGTGGTCTTGGGGATGGCCAGCCCACATCCCAAAGCGGGATTCAACTTTTCAATAAAATAGGCCGAAAGCAAGGGCGAGGCCAGCTCTAGGTTCTGGTGCACAAAAAAGTGGATGTTCTCCAATCCGAGTTCCTTCCAAGCGGTCAATCGGGTCACCCAATCGTCCAGTCGCGGGTAATCCGTTTCGTGGTTGGCGCCCACGTAGCGCACAAAGGCCTCGTTGTTGGTAAGCCTCATGTGCATCAGGTCCCGCCTACCTGCCGTGTCCACCAAAACATTGGCCATGTTGTTCTCTTGCAACAGATGGTAAAGTTCTTGCGAAACTGTTTCGTCGGTGAACCAATCCGTATGCCGGAACTCGAGTGCCAAGGGAAATTCCTTGGGCCAGTACTCCACAAAGCGCACTACCCTGTCCCAATTCTTGGGGTTGAAGTTGTTGTGCATCTGCAAGAAAATGGTGCCCAATTTCTCCTTCAAGAGCGAGGTTACCTGCAAGTACTCGTCCACAATCCCATAAACTTGGTCGTTGAGACGTCGCAAATGGCTCACCGCATTGGTCATTTTGGGAAAAAACTTGAAACTCTCCGGGGTCTTGTCGTACCACTTTTGGTATTGCTCTGCCGGAAAAATTCGGTAAAAGGTGGCGTTCAACTCAATACTGTTGAACTGGGTGGCGTAGTATTCCAGCTCGTCCTTGGTGCCACGGGGGTAAAAGTTCTTGAGGTCCTGCCGGTTCCATTTGGCGCAGCCCACATACACGTTGGGCACTCCCCCACCCTTGTATTGGGACAGCACCACGGCGGTGTCCGGGTGGTCTGGCGGAATGGTAAAATCAATAAGTTCCGGGTGGTCTACTTGGCCAAATTTCATAACGTTGCTTATAGGCCCAATGTTAAACAAATTCTGTGAAAAAGAAAAAGCCATCGGCAAATGGCTTGGGTATAAAAGAACAAGCGCCCAAACCTACCGTTTAATGGTCAAACAAGGGAGGTATTCCTTAAGGAATACGTACAGGTTGAACGATAGGTCCGGGCACTGTCCCAAAAAATACTTGGCTGTACCTTAGGGCTGGCACTCCGCGTAACAGGAAGCCATCATCTCTTGGCATTCCTGCTCGGTAAACGAGCCTCCCGCTATGCAAGCGGCCAATTCCGCGTCACAGAATGCGCAGGGAAACGTAAAGGCCTGTTCGGTCTCGGGGTTTTCCGGCAACTCGTTAAAGGCCCTTTCCCGGGGCGTGTTCAAGAACAGCAGGCCTACCAAAAGCAATACGGGGATAGCGAAAAAGAAAATCTGTTTTTTCATAATGTCAATGATTAAGTGTTTACTAAGTGTTTCCCTGTTAAGATAGTAATTCTTATGAAACAAGTAGGAAAAAACATATAATTTTATGGTCAATATTTAGGAAAACTTCCACTTTGGGTTTATGGGGCATGATCTTTTGAAAATTCCTACATTTAGAAACGGACAACTTGGGTATGAGTCAAAACAAATAGTGGCGCACGCTGAAGAAAGTTTAGCATATGAACAAGTAGTACAATATTCAGGAAAATCGAGAAAATGAGTTGGGAGATTATACTGTTTAATTCAACACAAAAGATTAATTCGGTTGTAGAATTGGATGAAAATCAATTGGAACAGACCAATTTTAGTGGAATTTTAGAATCTTCATTTGATCGAATTAACAAAAAAGATAACTATAGGGAGATAGTAGGTGCTGACTTTACTATTGACTATTTTGTAAGCAATGAGCATTCAAGCAATTTTATGCTGTCATTATATGGGGAAAATGGGATTTATGCCCTCATTGAATTAGCCAAAAAGCATAATTGGCAAATTTATGACTCTGGAACTGATGGAATGATTGACTTGGAAAATCCAAAAAAAAATGGATTTGAAAATCACGGAAAATACATTGAACAACTAGTTAAAGGTAAATCATAATGGCAGAAACAGGCGAACCAACATATGACTATGTCTGCTTTGGTGATTTAGCTTATGAATTTGACTTTTCTGACCTCAAAGAAGCCGAGCAAAAAATTAAACGGAAATTAAAATATTATGGGCTTGGTAAATATGACCAGGAAAGAATTGAATATGTAAGAAAATTAAAAAATGACTTGTTCAGAGAGATTGGACTTCAATCTAAATCAAAATTTTTTAATCCCTCGAAATCCAATTTTGCCGAATTTACAGACTTTGATAGCGAAAAAATGAAAAAGGATTATTTAGATAGATATGATAAAATAAGTGATTCAGATATGTCTCGAATTTTAAATTTTGCGATTTACCTATATCATATGAGATAATAAAAATGGAGTACAGCACTGGTTATAATCCAGCGTGGCAAAAGTGCAAAACCAAATTTAATAATTGTAGTAGAATAAAGAACGGTACTCCCCACTACTGCAAAATTGTATCTTGTAACCAAATCAACCTCCCCAGCCAAAAACCACCCAAACCCAAATATGCCTATCTTTCGGGCACAAACACCTGACCGTTGAACAAGACCGTGGCACATCTCCCAGATCACAAGCAGGCCGAGCTGCACCAGCTCACCGCTTTGCTATCCGGGTTCAAGGAAGTGGAAATGGTACTGCTCTTTGGCAGCTACGCCCGCGGCAACTGGGTGGAGGACACCTATGTGGAACAGGGCATCACCTACGAGTACCGCAGCGATTACGACCTGCTCGTGGTGCTCACCCATGAAGACCTGCAACAAAAGTTCCGTATAGAGGACCAGATCAAGGCGGAGCTCACCGCCACGGGCCAAGTGGCCACCCCGGTGAACCTTATCTTTCACGGGATCAAGCACCTGAACCAGGCCCTTCGGGTGGGGAACTACTTTTTTAGGGACATCAAGAAAGAGGGCATTGTGCTGTACGATTCGGGCAAGCATCAACTAGCATCGCCCAAAAAGCTCACCCCAAAACAGTACCAAGACAAGGCCCAGGACTATTTTGACCAGTGGTTTCCCAGTGCAAACAATGCGTTGAAAAAATACGAGTTCAGCATAAGCGAAGATTTATTGAATGAGGCTGCGTTTGATCTTCATCAAGCCGTGGAGCGCTACTACACCACCATTTTGTTGGTGTTCACGGATTACCGGCCCAAGGACCACAATCTGGAGACTTTGGGGATCAAGGTGGCCATGTGCGACAAGCGTTTCGACCTTTTTCCCAAACAGACCGAGGAGCACAAGCGCCTTTTTGAGCTGCTGAAACGCGCCTACATCGATGCCCGTTACAACATGAAGGAGTACCACATCACCAAAGGTGATCTGGAATACCTGTCGCACAAAGTGCTGCAACTAAAGCAGCTTACCGAGGAAATCTGTCAGGAAAAAATAGCGCAGATCGGGGAAGATGCTGCAAATACAGGGCCATAGAGCCAAGTTGGACCAGCGATAATACCATCAACATCAATCAAAATAACCATACAATGAAACAATCCACCTTCTACCCTATTTTTGCCCTGTTGCTAGTTTTTCTCGTATCCTGCGGGCCAGAAAAAAAGTCGAACCTTACGCTGCTCAGTGATCAAATCCCAACGGACACTGCCCTGATCTTTGGGGAAGGTGTGGTCTCTACCGATGATTTTGAGTTTGCCATCACTTTTAGCCCAGAAATGGATGAAATGTTCTTCACACGCAGAAAACCGGAAGACGATAATGAGATTTTCACCATGAAACTGGAAAATGGGCAATGGTCCAAACCGGAGCCGGCCTTTTTTTCCACCGATGCGGGCTGGGATTTTGAACCCCATATTGACCCCACTGGAAAGCTGCTCTATTTTGGGACCACAAGACCCCTCAAGGATACCACCAAGGCCTCTGGGATGCACCAATGGTACAGCACAAAAACCGCAAAAGGATGGAGCGCCCCCGAGCCTCTGGGCAGTCCGTTCGTGGATCGGGTGGTCATGTACCTGACCGCTTCGGAAAACGGCAACCTGTACTTTACTTCTGGCGAGAAGGACGACAAGCCCGGGGATTGGGTCATTTATAGTTCCGATAAAGAAGCAAGCGGCTATGGTGATGCCAAGACCATGGCAACGGACATCAATTTCTCAGGAAAGTGGATCGCCCATTCCTACATTGCACCGGATGAGAGCTACATGATCTATGATGGTGAAAGCGAAGACGGGTTTGGGGACTGCGACCTGTACATCAGTTTTAACCAGAACGGGACTTGGACAGAACCGTATAATATGGGCCCCGAAGTAAATACGGAACATTGTGAAATGACCGCAAGTGTCTCCCCCGATGGAAAGTACCTGTTTTTTCACCGCGGTGTCTCTGGAGATGATGATGAAGTTGAAATTGGTAATATTTACTGGATAGACTTTGTCCAGCTAAAAGAGAAGATTCTAAGCAAGGTGGGCAACTGACCGTGACCATCTTCCAAGATACTTTCAAAATCCCTACATTTAAGCAACCAATGGATTGTGTCTCCCAAGGTTAAAGATTAGGTAAGATGAAAGTCACCCCAGAACATAACGAACGGATCGCAAAACTGACCTTTGCCGGGGTATATCCCCATTACGTGGCCAAGGTGGAGAAAAAAGGTCGTACCAAAGAAGAACTGCACGAGGTGATCACATGGCTCACGGGCTTTGATGATGAGGCCATTCAAAAGCATATTGATGCCAAGAGCACTTTTGAGGCCTTCTTCCAAGGTGCGGACTTGAACCCCAACGCAAGCCTCATTACAGGGGTGATCTGTGGGTATCGGATTGAGGAAATCGACAATCCCCTGACCCAACAGGTCCGCTATTTGGACAAACTGGTGGATGAGTTGGCCAAGGGCTGGAAAATGGAGAAAATACTAAGACAGAACTAGAACGAGTATAAAAGAATACGCCTGACTATGACCCAAAGCAACCTCCCACGAATGCACAATGTTGGAATTGTTGTGGAATCCTTGGATAATGCCATATCGTTTTTCGAAGACATTGGCCTGCGCCTTGAGGGACGGGCCACCATTGATGAAGAATGGACTGGCAGGGTTACAGGACTGGGGCAACAACAAGTAGAAATTGCCATGATGGCCACCCCGGATGGGCATAATCGGTTGGAACTTTCAAAATTTTTGAAGCCGGAAACCATTTCCGATCATAGGAAAGCACCTGTCAACTCCCTTGGATATTTACGGGTCATGTTCACCGTTGAAAATCTGGACGAACTGGTTGTCAAACTCACCCAAAAAGGTGCAGAGCTTGTCGGTGACATGGTCAATTATGAAAATATATATCGTCTATGCTATATCCGTGGGGTCGAAGGACTTCTTGTTGGATTGGCGGAGGAATTAGGATAGAAAACTAAAAAAATATGGATGTAAGCCTATTGGATGAGCCTTTTCAGGTGACCAAAGAACAGGTGGACTTTTACCAAAAGAATGCCTTCATCAAGATCAAGGATTTTTTATCGCCTGAGATTGTGGCGCATTTCAATGCCGTCATTTCCATAAAGGTTGCGGAACTGAACAAGGTGGATGTTCCCATCAATCAGCGGGATACCTACGGCAAGGCGTTTTTGCAACTGTGCAATCTTTGGGTGCAGGATGAGGAAATCAAAAAACTGATCCTGAGCAAGCGGTTGGCCAAGGTCGCCGCAGACCTCATGCAGGTCGATGGGGTTCGCATCTACCACGATCAGGCCCTGTTCAAGGAGGCCGGCGGGGGAATCACCCCTTGGCATGCAGACCAATATTACTGGCCGTTGTCTTCGGACAAGTCCATCACCATCTGGATTCCCTTGCAAGAAACACCTTTGGAAATGGGCCCACTGGAATTCAGTGCAGGTAGTCAGGAAATAATGTTGGGGCGCGAACTGTCCATCAGCGATGAGAGTGAACAAGTGATCCAAAAAAACCTGAAGATCAATAATTTTCCGCACACCATAGAAGCTTTTGATGTTGGGGAGGTCAGTTTTCATTCCGGTTGGATTTTCCACCGGGCCGGGGCCAACACCTCTGGCGAAACCCGAAAAGTTATGACCGTGATCTATATGGACAAGGACATGATTTTGAAGAAACCTGAGAACGACGGCCAAAAGAACGATTGGGAAACCTGGTGCCCGGGAGTGGCCATTGGCGAGACCATAGATTCGCATTTGAACCCTGTCGTATTTTAATAACCGCTAAAAAACCTCATGAAAAACAAAATTACCCTCCCCCTATTTTTGTTATGGGCCATATCCGCCGTTTTCGGACAGGGCTTTACCTCCCCGCAGATAGATTCCTTGGTGAACCGATCTATGGAAATGATGTCCCAAGTAGGCCTTGCCGTGGCCGTGATAGAAAATGGGAAAGTTATCCACTCCAAGGGATACGGAAAACTCTCGGTTGATTCCAAAGAGAAGGTGGATGAGCATAGCCTCTTCCAAATTGCATCTAATACCAAGGCGTTCACCGCGGCCGCATTGGCCATTTTGGTGGATCAGGGAAAACTTAAATGGGATGATCGGGTGGTTCAACACATACCGGAGTTTACCATGTACAATGCATACGTCCGGGAGAATTTTACCATTGTGGACCTGTTGACGCATCGCAGTGGATTGGGGCTCGGTGCCGGGGATTTAATGTTTTTCCCTCCGGGAGCTGATTACAAAATTCAGGATGTGCTCAACAGTTTTCAATATTTTAAACCCACTTCGGATTTTCGTACTAAATATGATTATGACAACCTGCTCTACATTGTGGCGGGCGAGGTCATTGCCAGGGTAAGCGGCCAGAGTTATGATGAATTCATTGAAGGGAATATTTTAGGTCCGTTGGGCATGGACAGGACCGCGGTTCGTTATAAGCGATTGAAATCGACCCAAAACGTGGCATCGGCCCACTCCACCGAGAACGGAAACGTAAGAAAGGTAGAGCGCTACGTAAAGGGTGAAGGCCCTTTGGTGGCCTCAGGCGGAATCTATTCCAGCGTCCATGATATGTCCAAATGGATCATGGCCCAATTGCAGCAAGGAAAATACGGCGAAGCTTTGGACAAGCAGATTTTCAGTCCCGAGCGACAAGCGGAAATGTGGCGCCCTTATACCTTTATCAGCTTTCAACCCAGACCGGAACCGGATAACAGATATCATTTTGGCGCCTATGGCCTTGGATGGCGTATTTCCAATAGGTACGACCATACCATAATTTCCCATACAGGTGGTCTACCAGGCATGTTGTCCTCCGTGGTAATGGTGCCCGAATTGAATTCGGCAGTTGTGGTACTCACCAATGGGGCTCCCGGAGGCAACAGCTACCATACCATAAGTTCGGCCATTCGGGATGAATGGATACGTAAGGACCGATGGGATTATCTGGCGTCTGCCAAGCAACAGCTGGAATCTGGGCAGGCCGAGGCTGATGCTACTTTGGATACCGTTTGGGAAAGTGCCACGGTCTCGGATGTGAAAAAACTGGGTGCAAGCTCCTTTTTAGGAACCTATGAAGATAAATGGTTCGGAAAGGTATCCATCGAAAACCATGGCGGAAAACTTTGGTTCAGGTCACTACATTCCCCGCAGTTGAACGGGGAAATGTTCCACTATGAGGACAACACCTTTGCCGTTAAAATGGCCTATACGGATATGCAGTGCGATGCCTTTGCCATTTTTGAAATGGATGCATCAGGAACCCCAATCGGGATACAGATGAAAGGGATTTCCCCGAATATGGATTTTAGCTTTGATTATCAAGATTTGGATTTGGTCCGAATCAAGGAATAAAAAAATAAGAATGAAGGTAATACTGATTGGAGGTACTGGCCATATTGGCACATACTTGGTGCCAAAACTTGTTGAAGCCGGTCATGAAGTGGTCTGTGTAAGTCGGCAGCAGTCCCAGCCCTATGCCGATCACGAAGCGTGGCAATCCGTGGAGTTTGTGGGCATTGATCGGGAAAAATCCGAAGAGCACGGGGGTTTTGGGGCTCAAATCGTATCCCTGAACGGCGAAGTGGTTATTGATTTGATTTGTTTCACCCCCCAGAGTGCCCAACATCTTGCAGAAAACCTAAAGGGCAAAGTGCAACATTTTCTACACTGTGGTACCATGTGGGTCCATGGGCATACCGTACAAGTGCCCACCACCGAGACTGCAGAGCGGAATCCTTTCGGCACATACGGAATCAACAAGGCAAAGATTGAGGAGTACTTGCTCAATTTTCATAAAGAATATGGTTTTCCGGCTACTATTCTCCACCCAGGGCATATTACGGGACCGGGATGGTTGCCCGTGAACCCGGCCGGAAATCTAAATCCGGAGGTATTTCTACGATTGGCCCAAGGAGAGGAAATCACCTTGCCCAACCTTGGGATGGAAACGGTTCATCATGTGCATGCGGACGATGTGGCACAGGCTTTTGTCAAGGCCATAGCGAACAGGGAAAGTGCCATCGGGGAAAGTTTCCATGTAGTTTCGGAGCAGGCACTTACCTTGAGGGGCTATGCGGAAGAAATGGCCAAGCTATTCGGGCAAGTACCCCAATTGCGGTTTCAACCTTGGGAGGTATGGCAAAAGAGTGTTAGTGAAAGGGATAGGGAACTCACATGGGACCACATTGCGCACAGCCCGTGTGGCAGCATCGAAAAAGCAAGGAAGCTGTTGGGATATCAACCCAAATACAGCTCGTTGCAGGCTGTCCAAGAAGCTGTTGAACACTATTTCCAAAAAGAGGGCATACAAATTATCCATAAAAGATGAGTATCTTAAAGCCAAGACGTACATCATAAAGACAAAAGACCATGAGTTATTATTTCAGTAAAATTTTGAAGGAGAAAGATTTTGAAAAAGCCCTTGAAAAGGTAACCCTTGAGCTGAAGAACGAAGGTTTTGGGGTGCTGACCGAAATAGATATTGCCCAGACCCTGAAGAAGAAATTGGATGTGGACTTTAAGAAATATAAGATTTTGGGAGCCTGCAATCCGCCCTATGCCTATGAGGCATTGAAGCAGGAAGATAAAATTGGTCTCTTTCTGCCTTGCAATGTGGTTGTTTTGGAAAATGAGGACGGGGATATCGAGGTGGCTGCCGTAGATCCTGTCGCCTCCATGATTTCGGTCAAGAATGACAGCTTAGGCCCCGTGGCGCATGAAATCCAGCAAAGGCTCAAAAATGTAATCGATAAACTATAGTGGTCTATAGTTCCCTGATCTTGATGTCACGGAACCACACCTCAAAATACCAATCCTGTAATGTAATCTTCCCTTGGGTGGCTTGACCAAATTCGGGATAGCTTTTAAAATGGGTCGCTGAGATTTTTTCTTTCCACTCAGGAGTGGTAAAATCCTCCACAGCGGTAAGGACACCATTTAAATAGAATTCCACTTTTCCATTTTCCTGTTTGATACGGGTTTGGTTCCACTGGCCAGATTTTGTAATAGCTTCATTTTTCTGTGGGGAAAATCCATACAGGCATCCTGATTTTTTAACGGCCACATCATGATCCATATGGTTGGGGTCCAGAATTTGGTACTCGGGCCCGGTTTGATAGGCCGTGCCAACATCTGGTTTCTCATGAACGTTGATAAAGATGCCGCTATTTCCACGGTCCGAGATTTTCCATTCCAAGACCAGCTCATAGTTTTCATAGGCTTTATCGGTGACCAAATCCTCATTGTGTTCGGATTCCAGTTCCACATTTCTATGGAGTTCGCCGTTTTTCACTTCCCAGACGGATGGTGCACCAGCATTGTACACATGCCAACCGTTCAAGGTTTCCCCGTCGAACAACAGCTCCCACCCCTGCTCTTTTTCAATATCGAGCAATTGGTTATGGGTGGCATTTTCCGCTGCCAACTTTTTGGTGCGCCAAACTTGGACATCCTCTTTCTTGGATTCATTTTTACAGGAAATGGCCGAAAGGACAAGTATAGTAATGAAAAATGCTTTGATGTTCATAGATGCATGCTGTTGATTCTCCCTAAAAGTACTTAAATAAAACTTTGCAATGCATGTTCATAACATCGTTAACAACTATCGGCCTAACGAAAAATGAGCGGTGGACGATTGTGTAATTTTAGTAAAACTATCAGCCATGGATTCACGATCTAAGAGTCTTTTGGACCTCCGCCCCGAAATTCTACAGTCTTATTTCAACAATCAAATGAGTGCGGACGAACGTTTTCAAAACCAAACCTTGCGACCTATCATCAAGCTTCAAAACCTGTTGTTGATTGAGGTTTTCAAGAACTATATCGGCAAGCACAAAGGCGTTTTTCATGACCTTTCCTTGGAGAAAAAGATGGAGTATATTGAACGGGCCATCCAAAAAGACATCAAGTTTAGGAACTCTCTAAAGGGAATGGTCATTGGGCAATTTACCATTGAGGAATATCAGGAATACATTAAAAATTCCTCCGCTTTGAACAAACGCATGATGAATATGGTCATAGAGCGTTTGAAGGACCAAATCCAGCTTTTGGAAAACGAGATGTTATTTCAGGGTTGATTCCCCATTGAGGTTGGTGGTGAGAATATCGCTCATTAAATCGAAATAGGGCCTAATTGCTTGGTACGATTTGTCAACTTCATCCACAAAATTAGGAGATAGCACCTCCTTGTCGGTAAACTTGCGAACAAAGATGAACTGCTTGTTTTTGATCAAGTCAATATCCGAGTGTTCCTTGTCAAATCCTTTTGGGGCCGTTTTTACCGCATCGCCTTGTAGTTGCCCCCAGATTTTAGTGAAATCCGGGTCACTGATGACCTTCCTAAAATCCGAAGCATCCATTTCCAATTCCTTTCGTATCCGGAACAGGTCGTCTTTATTGGGCGCCCAAAATCCTGTTGCCAAAAAGGAACCGCCGGGCTGCAAATGGATATAGTATCCACCTCTTAAGTGGGCACCCAATCGTGAAAAAGACCCGGCAAAATGGGTTTTATACGGGGTTTTATCCTTGGAAAACCGAACATCCCGATAGATCCGGAACAGTTTCATTTTCTCAATATCATCATGTTGCTCCAAGCGTTCCTTTACGTTTGAAAGGAAGGATTTCACCTCGGTTTCATGGGCTTTAAAAGTAGTTTTGTTTTTCTCGAACCAATCTTTGTGGTTGTTTTTTGACAACTCTTCTAAAAAATCAAATACTTTCTTGGAAATTTTGGAATCAGTCACGGTTAATCGATAATATGTTATTTTTAAACTAAAGTTAGCTATTTCCTAAGGCTACAGGTAAGGTTTTGTCTAAATTTAGGACAATAATTGTTGTATGGACAAGGAAAAAATAATTTCAGAGCTCAATAGGCATAAGAAATTGCCCTATTTGGACTATAGGTTAAAACAAGAAACCGAGGATTTCACAGATACACTTTTTTATACCCTTTTTGATTCCAATACCCCGGTGGCCGTGAACCTTGAAATGTTGGAGAAAAAGTTTGACCGGCTGATGGATATGGCTTGTTGGGATTTGGAAAGGCCGAGCAATGAACTTTGGAACAATTACATAAGCAGCTTACCCGGAATTTTGGAAAAACTCAATCTGGATGCCGAGGCTATTCTTAATTGTGACCCAGCTTCACTCTCCCTTCAGGAAATCTATATGGCCTATCCCGGTTTTTATGCCATTTCCATTTATCGATTGGCCCATGAGCTCTACATTCAAGGGGTGCCCATGATTCCGAGGCTAATGACGGAATATGCCCATAGACAGACCGGTGTGGATATCAATCCTGGTGCTACCATTGGTAAATCGTTCTTTATTGATCATGCCACGGGTGTGGTGATTGGGGAAACTGCAGTGATACACGATAATGTTAAATTGTACCAAGGGGTGACCTTGGGAGCATTGTACGTATCCAAAAACCTCCAAAAGACCAAAAGGCATCCTACGATAATGTCTAACGTTACCATTTATGCCAATGCAACCATTTTGGGTGGTGAAACCGTAATCGGAGAAAATTCGATCATAGGTGGAAACGCATGGCTTACTGCTTCCGTTCCTGCAAATTCAACAGTATATCACACTCCAGAAATTAAAATCAAGACAGCCCCAAATGTCCAATAGCATTCTAGATCTTATTGGAAACACCCCAATGGTGGAATCCAAAGTATTGAACCCCAACCCAAACGTAAAACTATTTTTTAAGCTGGAAGGCAATAATCCTGGAGGAAGTGTCAAAGACCGCCCTGCCTATAATATGATCAAGAGCGGGCTGGATCGTGGGGATTTTTCCACTGCATCCAAACTGATTGAGGCCACGAGTGGCAATACGGGCATAGCATTGGCCATGATTGCAGGAATCTATGGACTTGACATTGAACTGGTAATGCCTGAAAACTCAACCAAGGAGCGAGTTCAGACCATGCGCGCTTACGGAGCCAAGGTGACTTTGACCCCATCGGATGTTGGGATTGAAGGTGCCAGGGACTATGCTGAGGCCAAGGTCAGGGATGAAGGCTATATCATGCTCAACCAGTTTGCCAACAATGATAACTGGATGGCCCATTACAAGACCACGGGGCCTGAAATCTGGCAGGACACCAAAGGTGAGATCACCCATTTCGTATCCAGTATGGGTACCACGGGAACCATTATGGGGACCTCGACCTATTTAAAGGAACAAGATTCCGGGGTACAAATCGTGGGTGTGCAGCCTACCGATGATTCAAAGATTCCAGGTATTCGTAAATGGCCCGAAGCGTATCTTCCCAAAATATTCAATCCGCAGAAAGTGGATACCGTGTTGGAGGTCAGTGAGCAAGAAGCCACTGAAATGGCCAAGCGATTGGCCAAGGAGGAAGGTATTTTTGCTGGCATGAGCAGTGGTGGTGCCGCGGCCGCGGCCATTAGATTGGCCAGTACCTTGAAAGAGGGCACCATTGTTTCCATAGTCTGTGATCGAGGAGACCGTTACCTTTCTTCGGATTTATTTGATTAAGACGGGAGCCAATTCTTTTTTAATCCCATTCCAATAGATTTCAAAATCACTTAAGTTGTTGTGATTGCCATTGGGTATGGTATACATTTTTTTATCGCTGTTGGAGATGGACTCATACAATTTTTTGCCTGATCCATAAGAAACCACATTGTCCGTGGTACCATGAAAAATACGTATGGGACAATCCACTTTTTCCAAAAATACATACGAAGGAACCCTATAGCGTAATAGATAGGATACCGGTAGAAAGGGAAAACGTTCTTGGGCCACATCCAAAAGACTATGGAAAGGGGTTTCCAAAATTAATTTTTGTGGTTGATTTTTGGAGGACAACTGACTTGCGATGCCCGTGCCCAAAGATCGTCCGTAAATAATGAGTTGTTCTTCTGGGTATTTTTCCATTGCATAGGCATAGAACAGTTGTGCATCTCGGTACAATGCATCCTCACTGAGTTTTCCGGTGCTTTTGCCATAACTGCGATAGTCCATTACCAATACCTCATATCCCAAATCCACAAAAGGCAACACGATTTCACCCCAGCGCGACAGGTCCCCGGCATTTCCATGAAAGTATAAGATCAACCCTTTAGGGTTGTCCGTGTAAAAGTGAAGGGCATTCAAACGCGCTCCATCCGCGGTATCAAGAAAGATTTCATCAAAATCGGCATTGAAGGCATAAACATGGTCTTGAGCTAGCTTGGTGGGCAAAAAAATCAGTTTTTCCTGAAATGAATACAACATGACGGTGAGTAACATCAAAATAACAACCGTAAAAATACCAAAACGCTTAAGCTTTTGCATTGGCCCGTTTTGAGGAGTGTTTTACATTGATGCTGGATCCTTCCAGATTTACTTTGGTGGGTTTACTGGTGATAATTTCCTCCAACATGCTGTGGTACGATTCAAAATTGTTCAAATCCTTGTGCCCCCCTCCTATCACGGTGTATAGTTTTGATAGTCCAGGCTTTATTTTGGACAGCTTCACACTGGTTTTATAGGGAATGAGTCTATCGTCGGTCCCGTGGATGATATGTATGGGGCAGTTAACGTACTTTAACCACTTGTATGTGGGCATGGGGAATTTTATCAGCAAGGAGAGCGGCATAAACGGAATAAATTTTTTGGCTACTTTGCTCAAGCTGTAGTAGGGCGCGTCCAATATCAGCATGCGCGGTTGGTTCATGGAGGCCAGTTTGGCCGCAAAACCCGAACCCATGGAGCGTCCATAGAGAATTATATATTTTTCGGACACCTTCTCCTTGATCTTATTGTACACTACCTGCATATCACGCTTAATGGCTTTTTGGGTACGACGTCCCGTACTCTTCCCGAAACCACGATAGTCTACCATGATCACATCGTAACCATGGCGGGTAAAATCCACCGCAAACTTCCCCCAGCCTTTAATGCTACGGGAGTTCCCTTTTAGATAGAAGACCACTCCTTTAGGGTCTTTGGATTTAAATCGAAGACCATTGATCGTAGCTCCATCACGGGTCTCAAAGTTGTGTTCCTCAATTTCTTGGTTATCGTAATAAAACTGAAAATCCTTGGGTAATTTTTCTGGTTTAAAGAGAAAATAGTCCTGTAGGTAATACAACAGGACACTCAGCAAAACGTATATCCCGAGTATCATAAGTGTGATGTAGACCCAGTTTTGCATAAAAAAGCGTTTTATCCAAAGTACAAAAAATTGCAATACTCTTTAGGTACGGGATTATGTATCAATATGTTGTGCCCTTGGATAAGGATTTAAGGACTGGGAAAGGTCGAAAATTGGACTTTTTTATGTCAGATTATTATGATAATCCAACATTGCTTACGGTTCATCGATTTGTTTAAAATATTGGTTTTGGATGCACGTTATTTGTTACCATAATGAGTGTCCCAATCTCAAAAGACCTATGAAATACGTAAGCAAAATTTTACCCTGGAAAACCAATATCCTAATCACCTTAGTGATATTGTTGGCTTTGAACATCCTAAACTTCTACGGAGTTTATACCAACAGATTCTATTTTCTGAAACCTGACAATTATATTTTCCCGTTGTTGAGTACAGTACATTTTCTATACCTCTATGTAATTTGGTTCAAAATCAAGGAAGATGAACTGCCCGATCCAAAGATGCGGAACATAGAGTACGCGCTTTATGCCATCATGGTTGTTTATATCTTCAAGATATATGATAGTGTCCTGACACTGACTTCTTTTCCAGAACTTGTTGGGCATGTGATTCCACCCACCTTTAAACCTATGGCCCTACTCATGCTCGTACTGTATAGTTTGCTTCCCATTTTTACGATTTCACTGTTTTGGTATAGGCGTAACTATGTAGGCCACTACAATTTTGAGGATTACAATAACAACCTGAACATCTGGCAATAGCCAATAGACTATAGCCCCCGGATATAGCTTCCGTAGAGATCCTTGAATTGGTACCCTTGGACAAATCGGTGTTTGCTCAGTTTTTTATGGGCCACCAAGCCCCAGAGCAATAACTCTTTTATAAAATAGGAGTCTTCTTTTGAAATATCGGGTTGATATTGCCTTAAAAGCGTTTTCAATGGGGCAATAGAGTCTAATTTGGACCTATACTCATCATCGGTATCTTCATCCAAAAGGTCAAAGCCTTCTCCTTCAAAAAACCAATGGATAAGCTCATCATATTCTGTTTCTGCATCTTTTCGCTGTAGCTTGTCAATCTTGGGAAAATAATGGGGGAATATGGATTTGATGGCTTCTTCCACAAGGGTTTCGGCCACAAAGCCGGCCCCTTCCTGCTCACCTTCGTATACCAGTTCTATTTTCCCGGTGATGGAAGGAATCACTCCCATAAAATCACTCAGACGAACTGTGGTCCTATCGTTCCCGGACTTTATGGCCCTACGTTCTGCGGTACTCAGCAAATTTTCAAAAGCGGTAATGCTCATACGGGCACTTACCCCACTTTTGGCATCCACATATTCACTGTTCCTCGCTTCAAAACTGATTTGCTCCAGGACTTCCATGGCGATATCGGGCACATGGATTCCTTCGGATTGTCGTTGGTCCAGACGGGCTTCTTGCTGAGTGATTTTTTTGGCGATTTCAATAGTTTCCGGATAATGGGTCAAAATCTGCGATCCTATCCTATCCTTTAGCGGGGTAACAATACTGCCCCTATTGGTATAATCCTCTGGATTGGCGGTAAAAACAAATTGTAGGTCTAACGGAAGTCGAAGCTTGAATCCCCTGATCTGGATATCCCCTTCTTGAAGGATATTGAAAAGTGCCACTTGAATCCTAGCTTGAAGATCTGGAAGTTCATTGATTACAAAAATACAGCGGTTGGCCCGTGGAATCATTCCAAAATGGATTACACGATCATCCGCATAGGAAAGCTTGAGGTTGGCCGCTTTTATGGGGTCTACATCACCTATAAGGTCCGCAACAGTAACATCTGGAGTAGCCAACTTCTCATAGAAACGCTCATCTCTGTGAATCCATTCCACTGGGGTTTTATCTCCTTTTTCCTTGATGAGTTCAGTGGCATATCTGGAAATGGGCTGCAAAGGATCGTCATGCACTTCAGAACCGGCCACAACAGGCATCCATTCGTCCAAAAGTTGCACCATCAATCGGGCCAATCGGGTTTTGGCCTGACCGCGCAATCCCAATAGATTGATGTTGTGCCGTGACAATATGGCCCGTTCCAATTCAGGGATCACGGAGTTTTCATACCCCCACACCCCTTGAAAGGTTTCCTCGCCTCTGGCAATTTTCCCCAACAGGTTGGTTCGAAGTTCATCTTTGATACTCTTACTCTGATACCCAGCGGCTTTCAATTCCCCGAGGGTCTTTATTTTGGTATGATCTAATTTCATATAAATCGTTATCCTTTGATTCGTCTTTTCCGATTTTGTTCGTAGTCCTCAAAAATCATTTCACCCAGACCTTTTAGACCTGTGTAAAACGCCTTGCCCCTGTTGGCTTGGGTAAACTCCCTCACAAACTGCATCAAATAAGGGTCTTGGGCAATCATGAATGTGGTGATGGGAATATGGAGCTTTCGGGCCTGCTGTGCCATGGCATAGCACTTTTCCACAATATAATCATCCAGCCCAACACTGTTTTTGTAATAATCACCATTGGGGAGTCTTAGACAGGAAGGTTTTCCATCCGTGATCATGAAAATCTGTTTGTTAGTGTTCCGTTTTCTTCGGAGCATGTCCATGGCCAACTGCAGACCAGCCACGGTATTCGTATGGTAAGGTCCTACCTTTAGGTAGGGAAGATCCTTGATAGGAATGGGCCAAGCATCGTTCCCAAATACCAAAATATCCAAGGTGTCTTTTGGATATCGAGTAGTAATCAGTTCCGCCAAGGCCATGGCCACTTTCTTGGCCGGGGTAATCCGGTCTTCACCGTAGAGGATCATACTATGGCTGATATCGATCATCAAGACCGTACTCATCTGGGCCTTATGCTGGGTGTCTTCCACTACAAGGTCATCCTCATTCAATGAGAAGCTGTCCAGTCCATGGTTTACTTGGGCATTTTTAAGACTTTCGGTCATGGAAATATGTTCCAGGGCATCCCCAAAACGATATTCCCGAAATTCTCCCGTATGCTCATCGCCTCTTCCCGATTTTCCGGTTCTATGGTTCCCGGCACCACTACGCTTGAGTTTTCCGAAGATTTGGTCCAAGGCCCGCTGGCGCAACATACGCTCCAATTTGGCAGTGATGGACAAGATACCGCCTCTAGGTCCTTCTTCATCACCTTCCTCGCCTTGTCCCCCTTCAGGGTTATCCGTATCAAATTCCTCTCGGATATAGCCCTTTGCCTTGAGGTCCTCTATAAAATCATCAATGGTATAGTCGTCATCGGTAAGTTCGTACTCCTTGTCCAACTCCCGGAGCCAGTCCAAAGCTTCCTCCACATCTCCCGAAGTATGTGTAATGAGTTCCTGAAAAATCTCAAAGAGTTTTTCGAACGGGGTTTGGTCCGGCGCTTCGTAAGTGGTAAAACGAAACCCTTTTCTTGTATTCATAGCCATTACATAAAATTAACGCATTTTGATCTAATGGCTCAGCGTTTAAAGAAAACTTAACGCTATGACTTACCTGTGCCGTTTCTGAAGGGTCTGTACAATATCTTCCAAAGTATATCCCTTGGCCTGCAGCAGAATCAAATAGTGGAAGAGCAAATCGGCACTTTCATTCAAAAACAACTCTTCATCATTATCCTTGGCCTCGATCACAGTTTCCACAGCTTCCTCACCCACCTTTTGGGCAATCTTGTTGATGCCTTTTCGAAATAGGGAAGCCACATAGCTATCCGGATTTTCCTGATCGTTCTTTCTGGAGGTAATGATTTGCTCCAAAGTAGATAGAAAGCCATAGGTTTGGGTGTTCTCCTCGGCCCAGCAGGTATCGGTTCCTTTGTGGCAAGTAGGCCCTACCGGATTGACGGATACCAATAAGGTATCGTTGTCGCAATCATTTTTTATATCGACGAGTTCCAAAAAATTACCACTTTCTTCCCCCTTGGTCCATAAGCGTTGCTTGCTGCGGCTGAAAAAAGTCACCTTTTGGGTCTTTTGGGTGGTATCAAAGGCCTCTTGGTCCATATAGCCCAACATCAGGACATTCTTGGTAATTGCGTCTTGTATGATGGCTGGTATCAGTCCGTCGGGGCTTTTGGTGAAATCTATTTTCATATCCTAAATTCTAACAGGAATTCCTTCTTCCTTCAGTTCGTTTTTTAAATCCTTTATTTCAATTTCCTTAAAGTGAAAAACACTGGCAGCCAAAGCGGCATCCGCTTTTCCATCTTTAAACGTATCCGCAAAGTGCAGAATGGTCCCGGCTCCACCCGAAGCAATGATAGGAATGTTCACCAACTCGGATAATTTGGCCAGGGCCTCATTGGCAAAGCCATTTTTAGTACCATCGTGGTCCATGGAGGTAAACAGGATTTCCCCCGCACCTCGTTGTTCCACTTCCTTGGCCCATTCAAAAAGGTCCATTTCCGTGGGGACTTTACCGCCAACCAAGTGTACTTTCCACTGTCCATCAATTTGTTTGGCGTCTATGGCCACCACAATACATTGGGAACCAAATTTGGCCACCAGTTCATTGATTAGTTCAGGTCGTTTTACAGCAGAGGAATTGATGGAGACCTTGTCAGCGCCATTTTTCAGAAGGATGTCCACATCCTCAACAGATGAGATGCCCCCACCTACGGTAAAGGGAATGTTGATGGTTTCGGCAACGTGGTACACCAGCTCCGCCAAGGTCTTTCGTTTCTCCTCGGTGGCTGAAATGTCCAAGAACACCAACTCATCGGCTCCTTCTTGGGCGTAGATGGCCGCCAGTTCCACAGGGTCCCCTGCATCACGCAAGTCCACAAAATTGACGCCTTTTACGGTTCTTCCGTCCTTGATGTCCAAACAGGGTATGATACGTTTTGTAAGCATAATTATCTGTCACCCTGAACTTGTTTCAGGGTCTTATTATTTAAGTAATCTCCAATGTTTTCAACTTTGGATTTAGATTTTTTATTAAATTAATTTTCCAGTCTCGATGTCAATTCTTCAATTGTTTTTCGCGGGCAATGGCATTATTTATATCCGAAAAAGTTTCAAAATAAACCAAATCGGTAAGATTATATCTTTTAGTATGCTTTGAGCCAATTCCTTTAGAATGTTCAATCACCCTTTTGTACAAATCAGAAGTAACCCCAATATAGAATGAGGTTCTATATTTATTTGTCATTATGTAAACAAAGCTTTGCTGCATTGCTATGCGATTCCGAAACAAGTTCGGAATGACCTTTGATTTCGCTATTCATTTTTAATATTCAAGTCTACATTCTTATAGAACCCCAAATCGGTATCCTTCAACAATTTGGTCCATAGGGCAATCTGTCCGGTATGATAGGATAAATGTTCCGTCACATGGATGATATTGCCCACTCCCGAAAATTGGAATCCCTGTACGGCCCTCCTTCGCAACAATTCTTCCAAGGGAGCTTCATAAAAGGCCCTCTTGGCCTCATCAATGGTATCACTGAGCTTTTGTATAAGCTCGGCCTTGGTAAACCCGGACGAAACAGAAAACTCCTCATCACGTGAACGGGTATCCTCCAAATTCTGGATGGAGGCAATCCCGTATTGGGTAATGTTGCCACAAAGGTGCAAGATAAGATTTCCTATGCTGTTGGCCGATGCATTGGGCTTCTTCCAGATATCGGACTCCGGAAGTTGGTCCAGACAGATTGTGATCATTCGAAGGCTTTCGTCCATGCGATAGCCCGCATTCCAGATGAGTTCTTCCTGAAGTTGTCTTTCCTTATCCATTTTGAAGAATATAAGCTTCCAATTGCTTTAAACTGATTCGGTTTTCATAGATGGCCTTGCCAATAATGGTGCCCTCGCAGCCCATTTCAGCTAGTTTGGGCAGTTCGTCAAAAGTTGAAATACCACCACTGGCAATAAGGTTGATGCCGATTACCTCTTTGTCCTCTACACCACTTCCTGTAATCATGGTTTCATGTTTCATGGTCTTGGAGATGATTTTTTTATACAGTTCGAAAGAAGGCCCTTCCAACATGCCATCCTTGCCAATATCAGTGCAGATCACATATAGGATTCCCTGCTTTTGGTAAGACTGGATAAAAGGAACCAATTCTTGATCGGATTCCTCCTGCCAGCCCGAAACCGCCACTTTTTCATCTTGGGCATCAGCTCCAAGAATGATTTTATTGGGACCATAATTCTCCAACCAACCTAAAAAAACGTCCGAATTCTTAACGGCAATGCTCCCTCCTGTTATTTGATGGGCACCACTTTCAAAAGCGATGTGAAGGTCTTCATCGGTTTTTAGACCACCCCCAAAGTCAATCTTTAAGCTGGTTTTGGAAGCAATGCTTTCCAATACATTGTGGTTGACGATATGCTTGGATTTCGCCCCATCCAAATCCACCAAATGGAGGTTTTGAATCCCATGGGCCTCGAATTCCTTGGCCACTTCCACGGGGTCTTCATTGTAAATTTTCTTGGTATTGTAGTCGCCTTTGGAAAGACGGACACATTTCCCTTCAATAATATCTATAGCTGGAATCAGTCTCATTCGTAATCATATTTAGCGTTGTCCATGGCCATCCACATGGCGGAATCCCCTATCTTTTTAAATCCCAATGGTTCATAAAGTCCGTGGGCATCCATGGTCTTCAATCCAACGGTGTGAACCGCTTTGATATCTGGATGCTCCAGAATAGTAGCTACCAACTTTTTACCCAATCCTTTTCCTTTATGTGGTTCAAAAATGATGACATCCATAAGGTAGGCAAAAACCACTTTATCGGTCAATACACGGGCAAAACCCACTTGTTCACCCTCATGGGAATATACCCCGAAACACAAACATGCATCAATGGTCTTTTGAGTTATTTCCGGTGTCCTATAGCCACCCCAATAGGTAGATTTCACCTCTTGGTGGATTTTGGGAACATCCAATTTATCCTTGTCCGATGAGATATAGTACTCCATGATCAAATCACCGTTAAAAAGTTCTCCAAAATGGTACTGCCCACCTCGCTACTTTTCTCAGGGTGGAATTGAACCCCGTAAAAATTATCTTTCTGCAATGCAGCACTATAGGGCAATGCATAATCGGATTCTGCAATGGTGTCCTCACCCTTTGGGGCATAAAAACTATGCACTAGGTAGATATATGACCTTTCAGGGACTCCCTTGAACAAATCGGATTGGAGTTCTGTAATCTGGTTCCACCCAATTTGGGGAACTTTTACGCTATTGGGAAACTTAACCACGTCCAAATCAAAAATGCCCAGACCGGTTGTATTCCCTTCCTCCGAAGAGCTGCACATGAGTTGCATACCAAGACAAATGCCCAAAACAGGTTGCTTCAACGTGGGAATGAGTTTGTCCAAACCAGTGTCCCGAAGCTTTGCCATCGCCGAACTGGCCTCTCCCACACCGGGAAAAATAACTTTGTCCGCTTGCCGGATTTCTTCGGCATCATGGCTCAAGACCGCTTCAAACCCCAAGCGTTGTATGGCAAACTTGATGCTTTGGATGTTTCCTGCGCCGTAATCGATTATCACCAACTTCATTTATAGTAATGTGTATGTTGTCATTTCGAACGTGGTGAGAAATCTAGATTTCTCAGTCATAAACTCCTTCGAAATGACCTAGTTTATAATATGCCCTTGGTTGAGGGCAATACCATCTTCTCTGCATCCCGCTTCACGGCCATTTTAATGGACTTGGCAAAAGCTTTGAAAATAGCCTCTATTTTGTGGTGTTCATTGTCACCTTCGGCTTTGATGTTCAAATTGGCCTTGGCTCCATCTGTGAAGGATTTAAAGAAATGCAGGAACATTTCGGTAGGCATATCCCCTACTTTTTCCCTTTTGAACTCAGCATCCCACACCAGCCAATTCCTTCCGCCGAAATCTATGGCCACCTGCGCCAAGCAATCGTCCATGGGCAAGCAAAAACCGTAGCGTTCTATGCCCAATTTATTGCCCAAGGCTTTTGAAAAAACTTCCCCCAAAGCAATGGCTGTATCCTCAATGGTATGGTGCTCGTCCACTTCCAAATCGCCATCTACTTTGATGTCCAAATCCATTTGTCCGTGCCGGGCCAATTGGTCTAACATATGATCAAAGAAGGCCAATCCGGTTTGGATGTCACTTTTTCCAGTTCCATCCAGGTTCAATTTGATTTGGATATCCGTTTCGTTGGTCTTTCTTGAAATTTCACCAATACGGTTCTCGAGTTTTAAAAACTCATAGATTTTCTCCCAGTCATTGCTCTCCAAGGCGATATACTCGTCCAGCTCTTCCCGCTTTACCGTAATCTCGCCTGTTCCCAAATGGGTATCGTCATTGATGAAGATTCCCTTCGCACCCAAGTTTTTGGCCAATTCCACATCGGTCAATCGATCTCCGATCACAAAGGAATTCCCCAAATCATATGCATCGGAAAAATATGAGGTCAACATGCCAGTTCCGGGTTTGCGGGTGTTGGCATTGTCCTTGGGAAAGGTACGATCTATGAACACTTGGTCAAAAAACACCCCTTCATTCTCAAAAGATTTCATGATAAAATTGTGCACCGGCCAAAAGGTATCTTCTGGAAAAATATCCGTACCCAAACCATCTTGGTTGGTGATCATGACCAATTCATAATCCAATTCCTTGGCAATTTTCCCCAGAAACGTGAACGCCTTGGGATAAAAAATCATCTTCTCAAATGCATCAATCTGTTCGTCTGCCGTTTCCTTTATAATGGTCCCGTCACGATCAATAAATAATACTTTCTTGCCCATTATGGTAGTTGTTTTAAAATGGCTATCAATGTTTTGTTCTCTTCTGGGGTCCCAACGGTGAACCGAAGGGTATTTTCGCATAAGGGTTGGGTACTTCTGTTTCGCACCACTACCTTTTGCTCCAACAGTTGTTGATATCGCTTGTTGGCATCATCCACCTTGGCCAATACAAAATTAGCATCGGTGGGATAGATTTCCTGTACAAAAGCCAATGTATTTAAGGCTTCAATCAATGACGCCCGTTCCCTCAATATCTGGTCAACTTCAGTGGCAACCGCATCTTGATTCAACAAACGTTGCAAGGCTTGCTGCTGAGTAAGCTGATTGACATTATAGGGTGGTTTGATCTTGTTTAAAATGGCAATAATTTCTTCCGAGGCATAACAAATCCCCAGTCTAATACCCGCCAAACCATAGGCTTTGGAAAGGGTTTGGGTCACTATCAAATTGGGATAATCTGTCAATTTGCCAACCCAACTCTCTTCTTCTGAAAAATCAATGTAGGCTTCATCGATTACCACTAGTCCTTGAAAAGATTCCAATAATTGTTGCACCTTATCCACCGCAAAGGTGTTTCCCGTGGGATTGTTTGGGGAACAAATGAACAACAGTTTGGTCTTGTCATCCACCGCTTTCAGGATTTCAGGAACATTGGGTTCAAAATCCGGCGTCAGCAATACTTCCCGGTTCTCCACCGCGTTGATGCCTGCCAGAACCTTGTACATGCCATACGTGGGTGGCAAGGTGATGATATTGTCCCGATTGGGTTCACAAAATGCCCTAAAAATAAGATCCAAGACTTCATCACTGCCATTTCCCAGAAGCATGTTGCTCTCAGAAACTCCTTTTTGTTCGGCCAAGAGTGATTTTAGGCTTCGTTGGGAGGGATCGGGATAGCGATTGACACCATTTTCAAATGGATTCTCGTTGGCATCCAAGAAAATCATTTCAGAACCGTCCGAAACATACTCATCCCGTGCGGAGGAATAGGGTTTCAATTGGTCTACGGATTCCCTAACCATATTTTTTATGTTGAATACAGCTTTCACTTGGAACGTTTTAATCTTAGGGTCACTGCATTTTTGTGTGCTTGAAGGCCTTCCGCTTCGGCCATGAGTTCTATGGCACTTCCAATTCTATCTATGCCTTCTTCGGATATTTTTTGAAAGGTCATGCTTTTCATAAAACTATCCAGGTTCACTCCGCTGTACTGCTTGGCATACCCATTGGTGGGCAGGGTGTGATTGGTCCCCGAAGCATAGTCCCCAGCACTTTCCGGGGTATAGTTTCCAATAAATACCGAACCGGCATTTTGGATACCTTCAAGGTAAAAACCCTCATTTTCCACACAGACGATAAAGTGTTCGGGGCCATATTCATTGATTAGACCCAAGGCTTGTTGGTCATTCTTTACCTGAATCAGTTTGCTGTTGGCAATAGCTTTCTCAGCAATGGAGGCCCTTGGCAACACCTTGAGTTGTGCTTCTATTTCATTCTCTACGGCATTGATCAAACTCTCTGAGGTTGATACCAAAATTACCTGACTATCGGCTCCATGTTCGGCCTGACTCAACAAATCAGACGCTACAAAAGCTGGATTGGCTGTATCATCTGCCACCACCAAAAGTTCACTTGGTCCGGCAGGCATATCAATCGCCACACCATATTTGGTGGCCAGTTGCTTGGCCACGGTAACAAATTGGTTTCCTGGGCCAAAGATTTTATAGACTTTAGGGATGGATTCCGTTCCAAAGGTCATTCCCGCAATGGCCTGTATACCACCTACCTTATAGATTTGGGTTACCCCGCAAAGTTGTGCGGTATATAGAATGGCAGGGTTGATTTCCCCTTTTTTGTCTGGGGGTGTACAAAGTACAATTTCTGTACAACCCGCCAGTTTGGCTGGAATGGCCAACATCAAAATAGTGGAAAAAAGTGGCGCGGACCCCCCCGGAATGTACAATCCAACTTTTTGGATGGGACGCTTTTCCTGCCAGCAGGATACCCCGGGCATGGTTTCCACTTCTACCCTTTCCGTACGTTGTGCCGCATGGAATTTTTCAATATTGCTTTGTGCCAGGCTTATGGCTTGCTGTAAATCCTCGGAAACGGATTCGGATGCCTTTTGTATTTCATCTGAAGTCACTTTAAAGTTGTTCAAGGCAACCCCATCAAAGCGTTCCGTATATTTTTTGACAACGGCATCCCCTCCGGATTTCACCTCTTCAAAGATGGCATTGACCGTACCCTCAATATCGGATACCGTTTGGGTGGGTCTTTTTAAGATTCCTTCCCAATTTTCTCTTTCTGGAAAATCTATTCGCTTCACTACAGTACCATTTTTTCAATAGGACATACTAAAATTCCTTCGGCCCCAGCTTGTTTGAGGGCATCGATGACTTCCCAAAAGGTATCTCTCGTAATCACTGAATGTACGGAACTCCACCCCTCCTCGGCAAGCGGGAGCACCGTTGGACTACGCATTCCAGGCAAAAGCGAAATGATCTCATCCAGCTTGTCATTGGGTGCGTTCAGCAATACATATTTGTTTTGGCGGGCTTGTAACACCGACTTTATCCTAAACTGGATTTTCTTCAAAATCTCCATGCGCTCTTCGGATATGGTGGGCGATACTGCCAAAACGGCTTCACTGGTCAAGATCACATCGACCTCTTTTAAATTGTTCTTGAAGAGGGTACTTCCACTGGAAACAATATCACAGATACCATCGGCCAATCCAATGTTTGGGGCAATTTCCACAGAACCGTTGATAATGTGCAAATCTGCCGTAACGCCTTTGGATTTTAAATATCCATTTACCGTATTGGGATACGAGGTTGCTATTTTTTTTCCTTCCAAGTCTTTTACCGAGTTGTATTTTACTCCCTTTGGAACTGCCAAGGAGACCCGGCATTTGGAAAAGTTCAGTTTTTCAACCACGGAAATGTCCTGCCCTTTTTCCACCAATACATTTTCCCCAATGATGGCAATATCCACTACCCCATCCCTTAGGTACTGGGGAATATCCCCATTACGAAGGTAAAACACCTCCAAGGGGAAATTTCGGGCCGTGGCTTTTAACTGATCCTTTCCATTGTCTATGGAAATACCACAATCCTTCAAAATTGCGAGGGAATCCTCATTTAACCGGCCACTTTTTTGAACCGCAATCCTAATCTTTGTCATTATTCTTTTTTTGGTGTTTGACAACCCAAACGGGCACAAAAACAAAACCCGTTTGATTTCTCAAACGGGTTAGAATATATTTTTGATTACAACAATACATCTCTACCTCGCTTGAGAGCAAGTGTAAAAATGATGATGTACGTTTTTGTTTCTCATTATGGAATCAAAAGTAGGACATATTTTTTTATCAAAAAAGACTTATTTAGTTATTTCCCAAAATTAGGGGCAAACCATCGTCTCCAGACCCTACCACTACCACTTTTGCATTGGGGGATTCGGCGAGTTTTAAAGTAGCTTCAATCCCTTTATCCTGCAATATCTTGTCCGTAAGGGAAGCACTTAAAATCTTATTCGCATCAGCTTTTCCTTGTGCTTCTATTCGAACTTTTTCTGCTTCTTTTTGGGCAGTGACCAATCTAAATTCATACTCCAAGGATTCTTGTTCCTGCTTGAGCTTACGTTCGATAGCATCCTTGATAGTAGGCGGCAGGGTTACATCACGTACCAAAACCTCATTCAATTGAATATATTGGTCATCCACAATTTTTTGGGTTTCTTCAAAGATTTCCTGTTGAATGGCATCCCGCTTGCTGGAATACAACTGTTCCGGGGTATATCGCCCTACCACGCTACGGGCAGCAGAACGTATTGCCGGCAGCAAAACTCGTTCTATATATTGTTCACTTTTTTCTTGGTGAAGTTTACCAAGCTCATCATATTTTGGTTGGAACCAAACAGAGGCTTCGAGTTTAATATCCAGACCGTTTGAGGAAAGTACGTTCATTTTCTCAAGCTGTTCTTGCTGTCGAACTTCATATACAAACACTTTGTTCCAAGGGGCAACCAAGTGGAATCCTTCGCCCAAGGGGGGAGCATCGGTGACCACACCTCCTCCAAAATATTTGTAAAGAACCCCGGCTTCCCCAGAACCGATGGTCACTGTAGATCTTGAAATAAATATGATCAGAAAAATAATGCCTGCTAAGGCCGGTAAAGCAATCTTAGGTAATCTATCCATGGTTTTATAACATTTAAATTAATCCGTTGTACTTTCTGATGAACCACTCCAAAGCAAGGGTAAGGACCATCAATCCCAATAGGATACGGAAATCTATTAAAGATACAATATTCTCTTTGCTCTTTTGCGTGGGGACATAGTGTTGCGAAGTGGTCAGTTCTTCGAACAAGGTGTCAATACTATTAGGGAAATACAAGTGCCCGTCGGTCTTCTCGGCCAATCGCCCCAATTTTCCATAATTGGAAGAAGTGAACTGATCTTCCGGGTTAAAATCCAAAATTTTAAAGCTTCCAGACTGTTTTAGGTTGGCTTCTTTTACCGTAACTGTGAACTGGTATTCCCCTGCTTCCAGATCACCCAGATCCACTTCAAAAAAATTGCCTTTCAACAACATGGGGGATTCACGGGTAAAACCATTGTCTTTCCCCTCTACTTGGATGTTTATGCTTGCACTTGGGTCAAACTGATAACTTTCATCGAAATAGGAGGCTCGTATCTGTGCCAAGCTGGCATTATCAAAGACCAAGTTGTAGTCGAGTTCCAATCGATTTCGTTGCCCTGTACTGTTCAAATACACCATGAGCTTTCCTATAAAAGCATCAAAATTTTGGAAACTTTGGTCATTCCTGAAGGTCTGGGCACGCCATTTCCAGAGATTTTCCCCGAATAAAACGGCTTCTTTTTGATTTCCTTCGGATAAAACAGCAAATAGAGGACTTCCCAAATCCACACCGCGAATCTGCTGGTAGAGGATGATTTCCCCGCTTTTCTTCAATTCAACATTCCCGAGATAACCTTCTAATGGCGGAAATCCATTGACATTGAAATCATCCAGACCAAAAGTCTGGAATGTAGCGTTGCGAACGGCTAAAATATCTTCAGATTGATTATTGTTCTCTTTCTGAAAACTTTGTTGCACCCTGTTCAGGAAATTCCAATCCGTTTTGGTGCCTGTTATGGTAAAGGCGCCTATACCGGATTTTGAAATATGGTCGTATATAGCATTGAACTTTCGGTTGGGCTGGTACAGGATAAGCAAGTCTGCCTCTTCCAAAACGTTGTTGGAAACGGTTGGGGGATGTATGGATACGGTACGCTGTTCATTGGATTCAATTGCTTTTTTTAACGCCCCCATATCCGGATGGAGCATATCGGAAATTATTACCACATTGGTTCTTTCATCAATGACCTCAATGGCAGTTTCCTTTCTATTGTTAGTGGTACTACGTTCGTTGGCTAATGTTTCCACCTCAATGCCAATGGTTTTCATGCCTACGCTTTGGGCCTCAACCAAGGTATGTAGGGTCTGGCTGTTTTGGGTTTGATTGAGTTCCACCCGCTCCCTATGGACCACTTTGCCATCCAAGGCTATGGTGACGTCCTTGGAAACGGATTGCTGGCCGTTGTACAGAACAGTGGCCTCCACAGGAAACCTATTCTTTAAAAATGCATAGGTATTGGTGTTGATGAGGCCAATGGAAATATCCTCATAATTCGTGGTGTCACCTACCACAACTGGATTTATGGAAAGATTGCTTCCCAAGTTGAGATACTCGTAATCCCTACCCAAAGTTTGGTTGCCGTCCGATAAAAGAACCACAGCGTTGGTACCGTTCACAAAAATCTCATCCACCGTGGAAAGCGCATTGGAAATATCGGTGTTTCTTTTATTGAACCCAAGGGAGTCCATGGGGCGGATATCTTTTCCAAAAGCATAGGTATGAATGGAAAAGCGTTCTTGAAGAGAAGGATTCTCCATGAGACGCCGGGTTATTTCTGAAATAGAGCTTTTGGACTGGGTCTCTTGAATGGATGAAGAATCGTCTACCAACAGTATGAGATTGGCCTTTTCCAAAAAATAGTCCCTATTGATAAACTTGGGATTGATCAACAACAAAAGGCCACAGAACAAGGTGAAAAATCGTAATGTGGCCAGTATTATTGTCAAGGAACCCTTTTTGGGGGTTCTATAAAAGTATTGATAAAGGACCATGGATAGCGCGGCAACCGCTGCAAGAACAATAAGGAGTACCGTGCTAAATTCCATGCATTTTATGTTAGCATGCCACCGTCCACGCTCAACACTTGTCCGGTAACATAATCTGAAAGGTCAGAGGCCAAAAATAGACAGGCATTGGCCACATCCTCAGGTTTTCCTCCCCGTTTCAACGGAATGGCGTCTCGCCAACCCTGAACGGTTTTCTCATCCAACTTATCGGTCATTTCAGTTTCAATGAAACCTGGTGCAATGGCATTGCAACGGATATTCCGTGAACCCAATTCCAGTGCTATGGACTTTGTGAATCCAATCATACCAGCTTTTGAGGCGGCATAGTTGGCCTGTCCTGCATTTCCTTTGATTCCTACCACACTGCTCATGTTGATGATGGAACCTTTTCGTTGTTTCAACATGGTGCGCTGTACCGCTTTGGTCATGTTGAACACGGATTTTAGGTTGATTTCCACCACAGCATCAAAATCATCCTCTCCCATCCGCATCAATAAATTGTCCTTGGTGATTCCGGCATTGTTGATCAATACATCGATTCTTCCATCAAAATCTTCCAAGACTTGGGCCACCAAAGCTTCTGAATCCTCATAACTGGCCGCATTGCTTTTGTAAGCCTTGGCCTTTACGCCCATGTCTTCCAGTTCTTTTTGCAATTCCAGAGCTGGAGCTTCACTGGAGCTATAGGTAAATGCCACATTGGCACCATGTTGTCCAAATATTTGGGCTATCCCTTTTCCAATTCCCCTGCTTGCCCCGGTAATGATTACGTTTTTTCCTTCCAAAAGTTTCATATGCTGATAGTGTTTGAATGGTTATCAACCAAATATAGTTGTTGTTTTATGTTTTGCCGAAAAAAAATCCCGCTTTAAACGGGATTTAGAATAGTTTTAACGGTTGGTTTTAGCCAACCACTTCTTTTACTTTTACGCCAATTTCTGCTGGGGAATCCACTACGTGGATGCCACATTCGCGCATGATTCTTTTCTTGGCTTGGGCCGTATCGTCGCTACCACCTACAATGGCACCGGCGTGTCCCATGGTACGTCCGGCAGGAGCCGTTTCACCGGCAATAAACCCAATAATGGGCTTTTTGCTTCCACTTTCTTTATACCACCTGGCCGCTTCGGCTTCCAATTGTCCGCCAATCTCACCAATCATGACCACACACTCGGTTTCTGGATCATTGATCAATAGTTCCACTGCCTTTTTTGTAGTTGTTCCAATGATGGGGTCTCCACCAATACCAATGGCAGTAGTGATTCCCAATCCTTGACGTACCACTTGGTCAGCAGCTTCATAGGTAAGTGTTCCGGATTTGGAAACAATCCCTACTTTTCCTTTTTTGAATACAAAACCGGGCATGATACCTACTTTGGCCTCTCCGGGAGTAATGACACCTGGACAGTTAGGGCCTATCAAAGTACAATCAAAATTCTTGATGTAGTCGTTTGCCTTGACCATATCGGCCACAGGAATACCTTCTGTAATGGTAATGATGACCTTGATGCCGGCATCAGCGGCTTCCATAATGGCATCTGCAGCAAAGGCGGGTGGTACAAAAATGATGGTAGTGTCGGCACCTACTTTTTCAACCGCTTCCAAAACGGTATTGAAAACTGGTTTTCCCAAGTGTTCCTGCCCACCTTTTCCGGGGGTCACACCTCCTACTACATTGGTACCGTATTCAATCATTTGTCCGGCGTGGAATGTTCCTTCGCTACCGGTAAAACCTTGTACAATTATTTTTGAATCTTTGTTTACTAAGACGCTCATATGTTAAACTTAATTAGGTGTAAAAATAGGCTATGCTATGCGTTTTGTCTATTGTTTTATTAAATCTTTTTCAATTTTTCGAGGATTTCCGGGATTTTCTTTACCAAAGCCATTTGCTTCAGTTTATCACGGGCTTCCTCTGCCGGGCTTCCAAAATAGGTCTTACCACCTTCCAAGGATTTGGCAACCCCTGTTTGGGCCAAAATAATTGCCTTTTTTCCTATGGTTGCTGCACTGGTCACTCCTACCTGCCCCCACATGATAACTTCGTCTTCCACTACCACGCATCCTGCGATGCCCACTTGGGAAGCAATCATGCATTTTTTTCCAATCACGGTATCGTGGCCAATTTGGATTTGATTGTCCAGTTTTGATCCTGTTTTGATAAGGGTGTCTCCCGTAACCCCACGATCAATGGTACAAGCTGCTCCAATATCTACGTGGTCTTCAACGACTACCCTACCTCCAGATATCAATTTGTCCAGTCCTTCGGGTCTATTCTTGTAGTAAAAGGCATCTGAACCCAACACGGTACCGGAATGTATGGTAACATGGTCACCAATAACACAATGGTCATAAATGGTCACATTGGGATGGATGGTACAGTGTTTTCCAATTCTTACATGGTTGCCAATAAAAACATTGGGTTGTATGATGGTTCCCTCACCTATTTCGGCTGTTTCGGCTATGGAAGTATTGGCACTCTGGAAGGGTCTGAAAAACTTCGTCAGCTTGTTGAAATCCCTAAAAGGGTCATCAGAAATCAACAGTGCTTTTCCTTCCGGGCACTCCACATCCTTATTGATGAGTACCACGGATGCCTTGGACTCAAGGGCTTTGTCATAGTACTTGGGATGATCCACAAATACGATATCCCCTTCCTCCACGACATGGATTTCATTCATTCCAAAAATGGGAAAGGTTTCCCCTCCCACAAATTCCGAGTCAATGAGCTCCGAAATTTCTTTTAAGGTATACGCCCTAGGGAATTTCATGGCTTGTTATTCTTTAGCACGTTCCATGTAGGCCCCTTTTTCCGTATCGATTTTGATTTTGTCGCCTTCATTGATAAAAAGAGGAACATTGATACGGGCACCGGTTTCCACAGTGGCCGGTTTGGTGGCGTTGGTGGCTGTATTTCCCTTAACCCCAGGTTCGGTATGGGTTACTTCCAAAATAACACTGGCGGGCATTTCCACTGAAAGTGGCATGTTGTCCTCGGTGTTGAAAATAATGGTAACTACCTCACCTTCTTTTAGTAGCTCAGGAGCATCCAATGCGTCTTTTTGCAGGGAAATCTGGTTGTAATCATCCGTGTTCATGAAGTGGAACGTGTCCCCTTCCGGATAAAGATATTGATACGATCGGGTCTCTACCCTAACATCTTCAATCTTATGCCCAGCGGAGAAGGTATTGTCTATTACTTTTCCCGTAGTGACACTTTTTAATTTGGTTCGGACAAAGGCAGGGCCTTTTCCGGGTTTTACATGAAGGAATTCAATGATCTTAAAAATGTCGTGGTTGTATCGGATGCACAACCCTTTTCGTATATCTGAAGTACTTGCCATAGGATTAATTTGAACTAAAATAGCCTTTCATGATTCCGCGTTGCGAATCCCTGATAAATTGAAGGATCTCATCACGTTCTGGAGTTGCCTCCATTTCAGCTTCAATAATGGATGCCGCTTGGGAATTGTTATAATTTTTTTGATATAATATTCTGTAGATATTCTGTATCTCCCTGATTTTTTCAGCTTCAAACCCTCTTCTGCGAAGCCCTATGGAGTTGATACCTACATAGGACAAGGGTTCCCTTGCCGCTTTCACAAAGGGTGGTACATCTTTTCGTACCAATGAACCACCTGTCACAAATGCATGGTTTCCAATGGATACAAACTGGTGTACGGCTACCATTCCAGCCAAAACTACATTCTGACCAATGGTCACGTGTCCGGCCAAAGTGGAGTTATTGCTGAAGATACATCCATCGCCCACAACACAATCGTGTGCTACGTGGCAATAAGCCATGATCAAGCAGTTGTTCCCGATAACCGTTTTCATACGGTCCGAGGTCCCTTTGTTGATAGTGGCACATTCCCTAATGGTGGTATTGTCCCCAATATGGACCGTGGTGTCTTCCCCCTGATATTTTAAATCTTGGGGCATGGCGGAGATAATGGCCCCAGGAAAAATATTGCAGTTTTTTCCAATACGGGCCCCTTCCATGATAGTTACATTTGAGCCAATCCAAGTGCCTTCACCAATGGTTACATTATTGTGAATGGTGGTGAAGGGCTCTATGACCACGTTTTTGGCAATCTTGGCACCTGGGTGCACATATGCTAAGGGTTGGTTCATCTATTCGTCAGCGTTTTTGGTTTTAACGATCTGTGCCATAAGCTCGGCTTCCGAAACCAACCTGCCGTTGGCATAGGCATAAGCCTGCATGTGACAAATGCCACGGCGAATGGGAGAAATCAAATCGCATTTAAAGATTAAGGTGTCTCCGGGTACCACCTGTTGTTTAAACTTCACGTTGTCTATTTTCATAAAGAACGTCAAATAGTTTTCCGGGTCCGGAACAGTGCTCAATACCAGGATACCTCCTGTTTGTGCCATGGCCTCTACCTGAAGTACGCCGGGCATAACCGGTGCGCCAGGAAAGTGTCCCACAAAGAACGGTTCGTTCATGGTCACGTTCTTTACACCTACCACATGGGTGTCGGAAAGTTCCAGAATCTTATCCACCAACAAAAAGGGCGGACGGTGGGGTAACATCCCCATGATCTTGGTCACATCCATTAAAGGAGTCTGGTTCAAATCATAGGTGGGAACCTTGTTCCTTTTCTCTATCTTGATGATTTTGGATAGTTTTTTGGCAAACTGGGTGTTCACAAAATGGCCCGGCTTATTGGCAATGACCTTTCCTCTAATCCGCGTTCCGGCCAAAGCCAAATCCCCAACTACATCCAATAATTTATGTCGTGCGGCCTCATTGGGATAATGTAAAGTCAAATTGTCCAAGATCCCATTGGGTTTTACCGATAGTTTTTCTTTGTTGAAAGCTTGTTCCAACTTTTTCATGGTGGACTCGGAAATTTCCTTGTCCACATAAACAATGGCATTGTTAAGGTCTCCTCCTTTGATCAGGCCATGTTCCAACAGCATTTCCAGTTCATGAAGGAAACTAAAGGTACGGGCAGAGGCAATCTGCTCCTTAAAGTCAGAAATATGTTCCAAGGTGGCATTTTGAGTACCCAAAACTTTAGTGCCAAAATCCACCATGGTGGTAATCTGATAGTGGTCCGATGGGATTACGGTTATCTCACTGCCAGTAGCTTCATCTTTATAGGAAATAACGTCCTTTACTACGTATTCCTCCCGCTCCTGATCCTGCTCCACAATGCCAGCTTCTTCCAATGCTTTCACAAAAAACTTGGAAGAACCATCCATGATAGGCGGTTCTGGGGCATTCAACTCGATCATCACATTATCAATGTCCAACCCAACCAGGGCAGCAAGAACATGCTCCGAGGTTTGGATTTTCACGCCATTCTTTTCCAAATTGGTGCCTCTTTGGGTATTTACCACATAGTTGGCATCGGCCTCAATAATGGGTTCTCCCTCAAGATCTACCCGTTTGAATGCAAAACCATGGTTTTCCTTTGCAGGTAAAAAGCTCATGGTCACATGTTCCCCCGTGTGGAGTCCCACTCCCTCAAGGGTTACTTTCTTTTCAATGGTGCGTTGCTTATTACTTGTCTTGCTCACCTTCAACTTTTTTTTCTATGTTGGAGATTTGATTCACCAGTTTTGGTAAATTCTTGAAGTGTACGTATGATTTATTGAAGTCGCCGTAGTTCAGTGCGGGTGATCCTTGCAGCACTTCATCATCTTTCACGTTTCGTCCAATCCCTGATTGTGCTTGTATCTTGACCCTATCCCCTATGGTAATATGCCCCACGATGCCTACTTGGCCACCAATAAGGCAGTGCTTTCCAATTTTAGTAGACCCTGCTATACCCGTTTGTGCGGCAATGGCGGTATGCTCACCAATTTCAACATTATGGGCAATCTGGATTTGGTTGTCCAACTTTACCCCTTTTCGTAAAATGGTAGATCCAAGTGTGGCCCGATCTATTGTGGTGCCTGCCCCTACATCCACATTATCTTCCAAGATAACGTTTCCGGTCTGTGGCACTTTGCTATACTCGCCGTTGGCATTTGGGGTAAATCCAAAACCATCAGCACCGATGATTACACCACTATGTATGGTGCAATGGTTACCTATAATGGATTCGGAATATATTTTGGCACCTGCAAAGATCATTACGTTGTCACCAATAGTGACATTATCTCCTATATATACATTGGGGTAGACCTTTACATTGTCCCCAATCTTGACATTTTCGCCCAGATAGGAAAAGGCTCCTAAATAAAATCCTTCCCCATAACGGGAACTTTCGGAAATAAAGGATGGGCTTTCCACGCCCACTTTATTGTTCTTTACTTGGTTGTAGTATTCCAATAACTTGGAAAAAGATTTGTAGGCGTCCTCTACTTTTATCAATGTGGTGGACAGGGACTGTTCTGGAATGAAATCCTTGTTCACAATGGTTATGGATGCCTTTGTGGAGTAGATATAAGAGGTATACTTTGGATTCGCCAAAAAAGTCAAGGAGCCTTTTTCGCCCTCTTCAATTTTGGATAATTTATGTACAGCGATTTGAGGATTTCCCTCAACTTCCCCCTCTAAGATTCCGGCAATTTGGGTAGCTGTAAATTTCATTTGTGCAAAAGTAACAAAATTTGTTAAACAGCTTCCTTAGGGTAGCAGCTATAATATTTGGTCACGGTCTTGGAAAGTGCCTTAAGGCTGAGTTGGTCAGATTCTTTGAGCACATCGGTTATTCTTCCATTCTTTTTAAGAATGCGTATGGCCTGTCCATTACTGTTATAGGCCTTGTTCGAAATTTCTCCCTGAAAAACAAAGTTGGAGGCGTCTTCTTCTGAAAGATCGTATTTCTGGACGACTTCTTCCAATTTTAATTGCATTTTTTCTGGGTTGGCTGGGCGTTTTTTTATTTTGATATGCAACAATTTTCTATTGAGCACCATGCCACACATTTTGGAAAGCACAAAATCTTCATGGAACTGCCATGATTTTATGGCCCCAAAAATGTCCACATCATCCAATTGGGCAAACTTTGCCAATGCCTCACGGTTAAATTCCATGGGCTCGTTCTCTCCCAAAAAGAAGAGGAGGGCCTCACTACCGGACAAGTGGCTTCCTTTGATCAAAAGCTCCCGGGCGCGTTGCATGATGCGCACCAACAACTGCTCTGCCACCAAGCCTGTTTTATGCAGATACACCTGCCAATACATAAATCTTCGGGCCATTAAAAACTTTTCCACGGCGTAAATCCCTTTTTCTTCCAACACTAAACTTCCGTCCACCACGTTGAGCATGGAGATAAGCCGTTCCGAATTGATATTCCCTTCCGTAACCCCGGCATAGAAACTATCTCTCTTTAAGTAGTCCAACCGGTCCATGTCCAATTGACTTGATACCAATTCATTCATGAAAGGCTTGGGATAATCCCTTTTAAAAATGGCTATGGCAGTGTCCAAAGCCCCATTGAACTCCTGGTTGAGTTCTTCCATGAACAGCAAGGACAGTTTTTCGTGGCTTTGGTCTTTCACTACAAAACCTTCCAAGGCATGTGAAAATGGGCCGTGGCCAATATCATGCAACAGAATGGCGCATAACAGCCCGGTCTCTTCTTTCTCATTGATATCCACCCCTTTCAACCTTAGGACCTGAATAGCCCTATCCATAAGATGCATACTACCCAGTGCATGGTGAAATCGGGTATGATGTGCCCCAGGGTAGACCAAAAAGGACATACCCATTTGCGAAATCCTACGCAGCCTTTGAAAGTAAGGATGCGCGATCAACTGAAAAATTAGTTCGTTTGGAGTTCCAATAAAACCGTAAATTGGGTCGTTGAAAACGTTAAGCTTATTGGTTTTTACCAAGGATTTTTGTTTTAATCCCACAAAGATAACTACTATATGAACAAGATAACAATTCTTTGGGTCGATGATGAGATCGATCTATTAAAACCTCACATTTTATTCCTGGAAGGCAAAAATTATAAAGTAGTTACCAGTCAAAGTGGGCAAGATGCCCTTGAAGAGCTTAAAAATTCCTTTTTCGACATCGTGTTCCTGGATGAGAACATGCCCGGCCTATCCGGTCTGGAGACCTTGAATGAAATAAAGAAGTACGATGCTTCCATCCCTGTGGTAATGATCACCAAGAGTGAGGAGGAATATATCATGGATGAAGCCATTGGGTCCAAAATTGCCGATTATCTCATCAAACCGGTAAATCCCAACCAAATATTGCTGTCCCTCAAAAAAAGTTTGGACAACTCGCGGTTGATCTCTGAGAAAACCACCGCAAATTATCAGCAAGAGTTTAGAAAGATCGCAATGGACCTGTCCACTATCAATTCGTTTGAAGAATGGGTGGAGCTCTATAAAAAACTAATTTATTGGGAGCTTCAGTTGGAACAGATCGAGGATTCCGGGATGTTTGAGATATTGGAATCACAAAAGGCCGAGGCCAATTCACAATTCGGAAAGTTTGTGGACAAGAATTATCGGAGTTGGTTTCAGGACGGGGATGCTCCCATTATGTCGCATACCCTTTTCAGGAATAAGATCCAACCAGAACTGGAAGGAAACAAAACCCTGTTGGTGGTCATAGACAACCTTCGGTACGATCAATGGTTGGCTTTTGAGGAAACATTGGCTGTCCACTATAAAAAGAAACAGGAATCTGCCTATTACAGCATTTTACCAACGGCCACGCAGTATGCACGGAATGCCATTTTTTCGGGCCTGATGCCCTTGGACATGGAGAAGCAGTATCCCAATTGGTGGAAAAATGATACGGACGAAGGCGGTAAGAACCTTTTCGAAGCAGATTTTTTGGGAGCCCAATTAAAACGTTTGGGCCTAAACCTAAAATGGGAGTACCATAAAATAAATAACCTGAAACAAGGGAAACAGTTGGCCCAAAATTTCAAGACACAAAAAGACAACGACCTAACCGTGGTGGTCTACAATTTTGTGGACATGCTCTCCCACTCCAAAACGGAAATGGAGGTGGTAAAAGAGTTGGCGTCCAATGACAAGGCCTACAGGTCCCTTACCCTCAGTTGGTTCAAGAATTCACCCTTGTTGGAGATTATCCAACAGGCTCAAGGCCTGGGTATGAAGCTGATTTTGACCACTGACCATGGCACCATCAACGTAAAGCAGCCTTCAAAAGTGATCGGAGACAGGGATACCAGCCTTAATCTGCGCTACAAGACCGGAAAAAGCCTCACTTATGAGGATAAGGATGTATTGGCTTCAAAAAAGCCTCAGGACATCCATTTGCCCAATATTAATTTGAGCAGTAGCTATATCTTTGCCAAGAACGATTTGTTCTTTGCCTACCCCAACAATTTCAACCATTATGTAAGTTATTACAGAAATACCTATCAACATGGAGGGGTCTCCTTGGAAGAAATGATTGTTCCTTTTGTAGTTTTGGACGCTAAATAATACCGACTTGAAGATTACATTCAGCCTAGATGAGATTCAATTGGCAGCGCAAAAAGTACTGCAAGCCGCCCCGGACAAAATACTATGTTTTTATGGCGAAATGGGAGCTGGAAAAACCACCCTTGTGAAGGCCATGCTTAAAGAATTGGGAGCTGTGGACACAGGCAGTAGCCCAACTTTTGGTTTGGTGAACGAATACCATGATGTTCAAGGCAAGGTTTTGGCCCATCATTTCGATTTTTATCGATTGAACGAGGAGAGCGAAGCCTTGGGTATGGGCTTTGAAGATTATTTGGACCCAAGCGTATGGGTCTTCATTGAATGGCCCGAAAAAATTGCTTCCCTACTTCCGGACAATGCTGTACCCATTTTCCTGCATTTAATCGATGAAAATACGCGTTCAGTCGAGTTAAATGTTTGTTAACGCCCAATCCTCCTATATTCAAACCAGTTTATTGTGCAGGACATCGATGAATCGATAAAGTGTATTTTTTTTACGTTAAAATGCCAATTTTATCGATGAAGCGTAGGTAGAGTTGAAATATTTTCCTACATTTGTCCTGTAGATGAATTCATTTATTAACCAAAAACTCTTTTACGATGAACACTAAAAAAGTTTTTTTTGGATTACTAGGTGTTGCCTTTTTGGCTATGACTGTTGCGGTTGCGACAGTAGATTTGGACAAAAGTCAAACTACTAGTATCGAGAAGTCTAAGATTAGAAAGCTGTAATTTTTTTCCGATCTTAACTGAAGTACAAATGGTCCTATTTTATGATAGGGCCATTTTTTTTGCAATAAAATCAGCTTTTTTATGTTATCATGAGTGATGAGTGACAAAAAAAGTATCCGTAAGAAACTGATCATGGAAGGTGCTTTTGCCTTTCTGATCGCAGTATCCCCCATCTTGTTCTACTGGTACAAATACATGCCGGAAGGTGCAGAAACATGGTCATTTTTGGGCATTGAGTTTGGCGCCAATGGATTTGATGATGTTGGGGAGGCTTTTTATTATTATTTCAACAAAATTGTGCCCTTATTGCTTCTGGTGGTATGGTTCGTGACCTGTAAGAATTGGTGGTATTATGCCATTCTTATTCCAATTTCCATGTACAGCTTCCAGCTGTTTGCCGTACTCACCTTTGACTCCAATATTGTTGATGAGAACGAAGTAATGTATGTGGTGGCCGTGACCATGGTGGTAACGCCCATAGTATACTTTATTAGGGTGAAATTGGTGGATAAACACGTACATGGTATTGATTTGGATGCCATGGATGCCGAGTTGCGCATACTGAAGGAAAAAGAAGAACTTCGAAAGGAAAGGGAGAAACTGGAACAACGCCAGAAGACCCTTTCAAAAAAAATGTAAATTTGTTTTAATGCCTATGGCATGACACTCAGATTTACAATATATGAACCAGCCATCCTCCCCCTTTAGCAAACAACAGCTCCTACCCCAAGAAGAAACCTTGGAAGTGCTAAAACAAAAGGGTGAACTCTTTATAGGTATCCCAAAGGAGAACCAGTATCAAGAGAAACGTGTCTGTCTTACCCCAGATGCCGTGAATGCCCTTACCGCTAACGGCCACCGTGTTTTATTGGAATCCGGTGCCGGGGAAGCCTCCAATTTCACCGATATCGATTACACCAATGCAGGGGCCGAAATAACCCGGGACACCAAGAAAGTTTTCTCTTGTCCCATCATTCTCAAGGTAGAGCCTCCCTCGCTGTCGGAAATAGATCTTTTGAATCCCCAAACCATTGTGATTTCCGCATTGCAGATTAAAACGCAGCGTAAGGAATATTTTGAAGCCATGGCCAAAAAGCGACTCACGGCCATTGCATTCGAGTATATTAGGGACGAAGACGGAAATTACCCAGCCGTACGCTCATTGAGTGAAATTGCAGGGATTTCCTCCATCTTGATTGCCTCGGAGCTGATGGCGGCGACCAGCAAGGGCAATGGATTGATGTTGGGAAGCATCAGTGGTGTTCCCCCGGTGGAAGTAGTCATCATTGGAGCGGGCACAGTAGGTGAATTTGCCGCAAGGTCCGCATTGGGATTGGGTGCAAACATTAAGGTATTTGACAATTCCATTACAAAATTACGAACCCTGCAGACCAATCTTAACCGCACGGTATACACCTCTACCATACAACCCAAAAACCTTATCAAGGCCCTAAAACGCTGTGATGTGGCCATTGGGGCAACCCGTGGAAAGAACCGCTCCCCCGTTGTGGTGTCCAGTTCCATGGTGGAGAACATGAAAAAAGGTGCCGTTATCATTGATGTGAGCATTGATATGGGAGGCTGTTTTGAAACTTCCGAAATTACGAGCCACAACAAACCCACTATGGAAAAGTTTGGGGTGATCCACTATGGGGTTCCCAATATTCCATCCCGTTACCCCAGGACTTCTTCCATCTCAATAAGTAATATCTTTACACCGTATTTGCTCAAAATAGGTGAAGATGGAGGACTGGAACATTCCCTGCATTTTGATAAAGGTTTGCGAAACGGGCTCTATATGTACCATGGTATTTTGACCAATAAATCGGTTGGGGACTGGTTTGGACTCAACTATAGTGATATTAACTTTCTGATTTTTTAAGGCGAATGGCTTTTTTACAGCGTTTGGGATGGTACCTGGTAGGGCTGTCCATTGGTATAGTTTTTTTGGTTTTCTTTTTAAAGAAAAAATCTGGGGAAGAAGGATTGGAGTTTTGTTACTTCCCCAATTGCAGGGTCCTTAAGGATATGCGGTCCAAATCCTTGGTCTTTGATGAAAATCTACCTGAACAGTTCAAGGATACGGTATTGATCACATCTTTTTTAACCGATGGTGATGTGGATTTTGGAAAAAGTGATACCGAAGCAGAACCTTGCAAGGTTTATATTATTTTCCATGAAGTAAATGGTGAGGACTACCAGATGCAAGCTGAAAATTGCTCGGAACAGGTAGTCATTAAAACTATTGAAAAAGCCCTTTAGGAATCCAGTTTTCTACGTTTTCGTTCTTTTTGCAACAATGCCAGTTCTCTAGAGGTTTGGCCGGCCACTGAGGTGTTTTCCTCTGCCCTTCGTATCAAATAGGGCATTACATCCTTTACGGGGCCATAAGGCACATATTTTACCACATTGTATCCCTCTTGGGCCAAGTTGTAGGTAATATGGTCACTCATTCCAAACAGTTGCCCAAACCAAATATTGGTATTCGAAGGTTCCAATTGGTGTTGTTCCATTAAGTCTACCAGCATTAAGCAGCTTTTCTCATTATGGGTCCCGGCAAATAAAGTGATTCGGTCCAAATGCTGCATGCCAAAAGTGATGGCGGCATCAAAGTTTTCGTCTGTTTCTTGTTTGGATTTACAAATGGGGCTTTCATAGCCTTTTTCGTGGGCCCTGTCATTTTCCTTTTCCATGTAAGCACCCCGAACCACTTTTGCCCCTACCTTGAAACCTTCTTCTTTGGCCAAGGCATTTAGTTTTTTCAAATAGTCCATTCGGTCCCAGCGGTACATCTGGAAAGTATTGTACACGATGGTACTTTCCTTATTGTATTTTCGCATCATGTCCAACGCTAGATCATCTGCGGCATCCTGCATCCAGCTTTCTTCGGCATCAATCAACAAAGCAACTCCTAAGGCATGGGCTTTTTTACAGACTTTTTCGTAGCGATCTACAATTCTACCCCATTCCGCGGTCTCCTTTTCATCCAATGGCTGTCCGGCACTTTTTTTCTCGTACAACTTAAAACGACCAAACCCTGTTGGTTTGAATACGGCAAAAGGCATAGCGTCTTTCTCCTTGACAAAATCCAGGATTTCCAAGGTCTTTTGCACAGCAAAATCGAACTGGTTGTCCACTTCTTTGCCTTCGGCGGAATAATCCAAAATGGAATGCACTCCTTTACTGTACATATTGTCAATTACGGACAGGCAGTCCTTTTCATTGACCCCTCCACAAAAATGGTCAAAAACGGTGGCCCTGATAAGTCCTTCCACCGGGAGATGTGCCTTGAGGGCAAAATTGGTCACCGCAGAGCCAATCCGAACCAAAGGTTCGTTGGCAATCATTCTGAATAAAAAATAAGCCCTCTCCAGTTGGGAGTCCGATTTTAGCTCGAAAGCTATTGCGGTATTCTCAAAATTAGGTCGCATTATTGGCAATCTTTTAAAGATCCAAATATAAGTCGCCAATCTAGAAGATTATCAATAAAAATAATCTTTATTTAGCGGTGTAATTTGAATTATGGAATCCATTAAATCACAATCGTACGAGGTTCATTTAGGAGAGCTTGCAGAAGCTGCTCTAAGACAGCATATTGCCAAGAAAAACTATTCCAAGGTATTTCTTTTGGTGGATGAAAACACCAAAATGCATTGTTTGCCTGTCTTCAAAAAGATACTGGACCACCCTATCGATTCCATTTTTGAAATTCAATCTGGAGAAGAAAACAAGCACATACAGACTTGTTTGGAGATCTGGGAAAAATTGTCCGGCCATGATGGCGACCGAAAAAGTCTATTGATCAACTTGGGGGGTGGTGTAATCACCGATTTGGGAGGATTCGTGGCCTCAACCTTTAAAAGAGGAATCGACTTTATCAACATCCCCACTACCCTACTTTCTATGGTAGACGCTTCCATAGGAGGTAAAACGGGTGTTGATCTTGGAGCCTTGAAAAACCAAATTGGAGTGATCAATCAGCCTCAAATGGTACTGGTGTTCACTGAGTTTTTAAAAACCTTGGATCCCCGACAAGTGGTCAGCGGCTACGCCGAAATGCTGAAACATGGACTTATTAAAGATGCGCCATACTGGGACGAGCTCAAGACGCAGGGCAATTTTACCGATGCCAAGAGCATACAGCGATCCATTGCCCTAAAGAATGATGTGGTCCTGCAGGATCCCACAGAACAAGGCCTTCGGAAAATCCTGAATTTTGGTCATACCTTGGGCCATGCCATAGAATCATATTGTTTGGAGAACCCCAACAAGAAAACCCTTCTTCATGGTGAGGCCATTGCGGCAGGAATGATATTGGAAGGCTACCTTTCCCACGAATTGAAAGGCCTGTCCAGACTGTCCGTTCAAGAAATCAAAGAGACATTCTCACAGCACTTTGAGCCCGTTGAATTGGATGATGACGATATTAAAGCCATCCTTAAGCTTCTCAAATACGACAAGAAGAACTCCCATGGCGATATCAATTTTGTGCTGCTCCAATCCATTGGTGATGCCGTTACGGATGTTAAAGTACCCGGGGAACTCTTTTATAAAGCGTTCGCTTACTACAAGGAATAATCACTTCATATACTAAATAATTCCGTTCACAACTCTTTGGTTTTATGGGTTTTAAAAATTCATAGTTTAGGATAGCATTAAACCTATCCATTATGAAACGTATACTCATTGACTACAAAAAGCTGGACCACAAGGTGGCCGCTGTTTTGATTGATTCCTACCCTTATGGGTATGGCGATGACGACATTATTTCCTTGAAAAAAACAAACGGCGAGGTCATTGAAGCTGTAGAGGTAAGAACTGAGGACACCATATATCTGGTGAAAATCAGCAAGAGCCTTTCCAATTTCATTTCCAACTTTGAAGAAAACATTGAAAGAGAATTGGGCAAGGAAGAAGTCTTGGAAACCGATGAGAGTTCCCTTAACGAAGCTGATTTTGAACCGGATTCCGACGGGGATTACGAAAACGACAGCCTATACTAGACTTTTACGTTACAGATATCGCTCCCGGATAATTTTCAGATGATGCGCCTGATGTCCACTAATGATAAATCCGGTGGCCCTGACACTCAAGGGTGATCCACTGGAAACACCCAATCTTTGCAACGCTTCATCATCAAAGGAGTTGAACAATAAAATGGTGGATTGTCGCACGGCCACATACTCTTCCCTTAAATCCTCTACCGTTCGCTTTGCGGCGTTTGAGTGGGGCACATAATCGTCCTGATCAAAACCGGGCAATGGAGTTTTATCATTTCGGGCAAATCGCAAGGCTCGGTACTGAAAAACTCTTTCGGCATCAATGATGTGCAACAATACTTCCGCCAAGGTCCATTTCTCCTCGGCATAGGCATATCCAAGTTTTTCTTTGGGGATGTCATCCAACAAGGACAAAAACAGTTTTTTCCCATGGTTCAATTCTTCCATGAGACCCACATTGTCCAAAGCAAGGATATAGGTATGGTAAAAGGGATTGTATTCAGAAGAAGGTAACTCTGAACTTCGCATGGCCCAAATGTTAAACCGGTTACAGCTCGTTGAAGATGGTATGCATCAAACGTTTCTTATCGTTGATACTTTCTTCCAACGAGATCATGGTCTCTGTTCTACTGATGCCGTCAATATCATCAATTTTAAAAATGATGTTCTTGGCGTGGGTGGTATCCTTGGCCCTGATCTTACAGAAAATATTGAATTTTCCTGTGGTAATATGGGCCACGGTCACATACGGAATCTGGTTAAGACGCTCCAATACAAACTTGGTCTGGTGGGTCTTTTCAAGAAAAATCCCTACGTAGGCAATGAAGGAATATCCCAGCTTGACATAATCCAAAGTAAGGGAGGAACCTTTTATGATTCCGGATTCTTCCATTTTTTTCACCCTAACGTGTACCGTACCAGCAGATATCAAAAGCTTTTTGGCAATATCGGTAAAGGGTGTACGTGTATTATCGATCAGCATATCCAATATCTGATGGTCGATTTCGTCTAGTTTTACTTTGGTCATTATATTGAATTTTTCAGCAAAATTAGTTAAATAAAGAAATTAACGTAATAAAAATGGTTCTTTTTTAAATAAAATGCAAGAAGCAAAGAAAGTTCCTTGTCTATTTCCCAACATTTTTGATAAAATCCAAAATTTCATCGCGTCCAGACAGTAGCTCCAAATCCTTTTGATTTAAACAGTTAACGGTCTCATGTCCATAGAATCCATCTAGTTTACCCATATCTCCCAGCTCCGGTTTGAACAAAATCCTGTTTCCATCCAAGACCTCCTTGAAACGTATCCCAAGCGAAATTCCTGGGGCCAAATCTGGATTCAAAACCTGCGGGTCATGCACCAAAATGTCATAGAATAGTTTCCCATTCTCCGGAATTTTGAAATAATCCGATGTGGAGTAATTTTCTATTTCCCCTTTTGAAATAGTGGTCAAGGCCTTTATCAAGGCATGGAAAATATACTCTCGGGTGTTTTCTCGCATATAATCCTTTGGGGAATGCCCTGCCTCAAACAATATAGTGGGCACATTGAGCATTTGAAAGGTGTCCCCAACACAATTGGCGTTGAAGCCATCATCATATCGTCCTACTTGTTCGGGAATCATTCTCTGCAAGGTTTCATTCATGGCCACAATCAATTTCATGGCCACCTCCCTACTTGGGGTAACCTCTCTCTCTTGATTGCTGGCAGGGGATAAAAAAGATACCGTGGCCACGTTTGCTGATTGCCCCACGGAAAACAGTGTGCGCTGGTCATGCAGGTTAAAGCAGTAATCAGGCTTGAATTTTTCGAACAAATCCCTCAGTGCTTGGCTTTCGGGTTGGGTGAGTTCTTGCGCGTCCCGGTTCAGGTCCACTTCATTCGCGTTGACCCTTGTATAAGCTTTGGCGCCATCAGGGTTCAACATTGGCACAATCATTAAGGTGCAGATCTCTAAAATGGCCAACCCCTCGCTGGACTCCAGATAATTTACCATGTCCCAAACCGCCTTGGTGGTGGTGGATTCGTTTCCATGCATTTGTGACCACATCAAGATTCGGGTTTCCCCTTTCCCCAATGTGAATGCGTATAATGGTTCTCCCTGCACAGACTTGCCCAAAATCTTTGAAGAGGCTGCAGGTCTTTTTTTAAGGCAGGTCTCCAACGTCTCTAAAGTAATGTATCGGTTTTGTACGCTACGCTCTTTATATAGGGAGTGATCAGTCATAGTTGCATTATAAATGAGTCACAAAAATAACCCACACAAAGTTTACAAATGTAAATTAATCGACACTATTTTAGATACATTTGTGAATAGATATGGCGGATACTTTTGATGTTTGAATACAATTGTAATCTGAATTTTCGCAAATACAATTAATTATTTCAAAAACAGTAGTTTATGGTTAACTATTTAATCCTTTTCTTTTGATTCTATAATCTGGTTTATAAAATATCCTTTCTGGTTCCTATGATTTTCACTAGCTTTAAAATAACAAATTTACAATTGTGAATAAAGATGTAATTCCGCGAATACAAACCATCATGGACCACTATGGTCTAACGGTTTCTGCCTTTGCGGACGAAATTGGCGTGCAGCGTTCCAGTGTTTCCCATTTGTTGAATGGACGAAACAAACCCAGTCTGGATTTTGTAATGAAGTTGGTGGACACCTACCCCGAAGTAAACCTGTACTGGTTATTGAAAGGGGTCGGGGAATTTCCGTCATCTATAAAAGAAGGGGAAATCAAAAAAGAGATTGCTGTTCCGGGAAAAACGAAATCTGATCAAGCCGAAACAGAATTCAACTCCATTGCGCAGGACAAAGACACCCTCCAACCCACAAAAGTGATTGTTTTTTATGCCGACGGCAGTTTTGAGTCCTTTCAAGCAAAAAAGGATTGACCCGCTTTAGTTCTTTCCGTTACTTTGTAACTATGGTAAACTATTTCTTCTCAGGAGTGCTCATTTTACTTTTTTGGGCATGTGGGCAGCCGCCCCAACGCAATTGCACAGACTTTAAAACAGGTGAATTCACGTTTACCACAGTGATTGATGGGGAGGAAAAGAAAACCACGTTCCATAGGACATTGGACACTGAAGTGGATTTTTATGACGGAAAAAGGGATACTTCGTCCGTTCGCTGGATCAATGATTGCGAGTACATCCTGAAAAACAAGAACCCGAAGAGCAAAGCAGAGGAAAAATCAATCCATATTAAAATATTGACAACTTCCGATTCTTCGTATACCTTTGAGTATAACGCTGTTGGGGATAAACGAAGATTTAGAGGGACCGCCCACAAAATAAACTGACCATGTTTGAAATTTTTACCAGCCCGGATGCCTGGATGGCATTGATTACCTTGACCTTTTTGGAAATTGTCCTAGGAATCGACAATATTATCTTCATTTCCATTGCTGCTGGCAAATTGGAGAAGAAAGACCGAAAAAAAGCCACCAATATCGGTCTGGTACTGGCCATGGTCATGAGAATCATATTGTTGTTCGGGATTACATGGCTCACCAAGATGAAAAAACCCTTCATGCTTTTGGATGAATCCTGGATTACCGGTGGGATAAGCTGGCAGGCGGTCATTCTCTTTTCTGGTGGATTGTTCTTGCTGTACAAGAGTACCAAGGAGATCCATGAGAAAGTTGAAGATCGTGGGCACGATGAGCGTGAGGTGGAAAAGTCGCGGTCGTCTTCTTTGATGAATGCCATTGTTCAGATAACCGTGATCAATATTGTATTTTCATTTGATTCCATATTAACGGCAATAGGGATGACCAACGGCATCTCTCCCAACCCAACCGATGCCTTGATTCTTATGATCACAGCGGTGGTCATTTCTGTGGTAATCATGATGCTGTTTGCCAGTCCGGTAGGGGAATTTGTCAACCGGCACCCATCCATACAGGTGTTGGGGCTATCTTTCTTGATTCTTATTGGATTCATGCTGATTGCTGAAGCGGCCCATTTATCCCACCTTGTGGTATTTGGAAATGAGGTAGGTGCCATACCCAAAGGGTATTTGTACTTCGCGATCGCATTCTCCTTAATGGTGGAGTTTTTGAACCTCAGGATGCAGAAAAACAAGAATCCTGAAGCAGAAGCTGTTGAGTAAAGGTTAATTTGGGCGTTGATACGCCAACTCAGGATGCGCTTCCTTATGTTCCTCGAACAACTTTTGCTGCTGTTTTACGGTAAGGGTGCTTCCATCATGGCTCCAGCCAGGAGGGCCAAAAATGTACATCAGTTTGTGGGATAGCTTGTCCACTTTCTTTACATCGTTCCAAATGTCCTTGAATTCATGGGTAAGTATCACAACCGGGTTAAAGGAGTTTGGGGAATGTATTACACCGTATTTTACATCGATGTCATCATCCAATTCCTTCCACGTCCCAAAAACTTTATCAAAAATATTTAGGAAGCCTCCATGGTTTTTGTCCAGATACTCCACGTTTTGCGCATGGTGTACTTGGTGCATGGTGTGGGTGTTGAGGAATTTCTCCAAAAAGCCCAGTTTGGGAATGTACACAGAGTGTAACTGAAACTGCCATAATGCTTCAATGCCCAAACAAACCACGACCATTTCAGGTGGAAATCCTATGGCCGGCATCCACATGTAGAACAAGGGTTTGTACAAAATGGTAAACCAACCATTGCGAACAGCCGTTCCCAAATTAAAATTATCGGAAGAATGGTGCACAATATGTGCTGCCCATAAAATACGGATTTCGTGATTGGCCCTGTGAAACCAATAATAGGTAAAATCATCAGCCAATTGGCAAATTATCCAAACATACCATGCATATCCAAAAGACGCATAACCCAGAATATTTTGTCTTGTGCCATTTTCCATAGGATTGAAGAACTCATAGGTGGCATTAAAAAGAACAATGGCAAAAACCACTTTGAAAAATGGACCCAAGATTGCGGAACCGATTCCCATAAAACCGCTTGCAGCTAAATCCTTCCAGTTATAAAGATGGTCGTCCCCATGGGTCTTACTATACGTGAGTTCGAATAAAATAAAGGCAATAAAAACTGGTACGCCGTAAACCAGCGGGTTGGTAAAATCCATAAAATGTATTAGCTATGAGGTTAGGAGTGCATATTACTGTTCAGGTGAGAATATAGGTAGAATATAAATCAAAACAAAGAAGTTTGGTCGGAACTATCTTTTTTAGGCTCGATATCACTTTCATTGGTATCTACATTTTCCTCGTCCACCACTTCCATATCTTCTGCTTTGGGTTCTTCAGGTTCCTCAAAAACCAGGGGTTCCAAAAGGTTGATGTTCTTGACTTTTTCCGCAGTGAGCTGGTTCCCGATGGCTTTGATGCCCTTTACAGAAATAAAGTCTTCCACGTTCACTTCAAGATTGGGTTTGGGGTCTTTGCCGCGTGGCTTCACAAATTCAACCTCCATCATGGGTCTCCAATCTGTCGTGGCCAGTTCCATAAAGGATTTTGGGTGTTCGGAAATCACCAGTTCTTCCTTATTTGGATTCTCAACTAGAAAACGCTTAAGATAATAGCGCTCTTTTTCACCTTCATAGTGGACCACGGAAATGGGTTTTTTGGGGTTCCATTTCTCCAATACGATCATATCCTCGTTAAAGTGGGTGGATAAATCAGGCTGAATGGTCCGAACCGTTCCTTTTTGATCTATTACCAATAATAAATCATCTCCCCTAAAATCGCCCAGCAGTTCTCCCCTGCCATCCACATTGAGTCGACTTACCACTTCATCGAACCAAATCTTTCTGGGTTTTAGGGTGGAAACTCCCTTCTCCTTCAGTTCAATACGCTTAACGCTGTATTTGGTGACCAAATTTCCTTTGGATGCTCGACCTTTGATGAGAACATCGGCAAAATCCAAGTCCCATTTGAGTTTCTTGATACTGCCCGATTGCCGCAACAATACGGTGATCACCTCGGCCTCCCCATTGGGATTGGCAGAAAAGTAAAGTACTTCTGCGGAGGCTTTATCGCCGGACAGCGGGTAAATCTTGTCCCGAGTAATGCTGGTGACATTAAATCGTTTGATATAGCTGGCCCCGCCTTTGCCATCCTTGTAGATCATATTGTAGGTGGTGCGCTTGTCTTTTTTCTTGAATACCGCAACATGGATAATGTTCTTACCCACAAAAACCTTGGAGTCTACCTTGGTGACCATCATTTCTCCTTTTTGGGTAAAAACGATGATGTCGTCAATGTCGCTGCAATCCGTAACATATTCGTCGCGCTTCAGCGATGTCCCAATAAAGCCTTCCTCTCTGTTTACGTAGAGTTTGGTATTGCGGATCACCACTTTGGTAGCCTCAATATCATCAAATACTTTAATTTCGGACTGTCGCTCACGACCGCTGCCATATTTCTTCTTAAGCTCCTTGAAATAGTCTATGGCATATTCCACCAAATGTTCCAAATGGTGCTTTGTTTGCGCAATACGCTCATCCAGACTATCAATAAGTTGTTGGGCTTTTTCCAAATCAAACTTGGAAATACGTTTGATTCGAATCTCGGTCAAACGCACAATGTCCTCTTCAGTCACTTCCCTTTTCAGGTTTGTAGTGAAAGGCTTCAGGCCTTTATCGATAGCGGCAATCACGCCTTCCCAGGTTTCTTCCTCTTCAATATCCCGATAGATTCGGTTTTCAATAAAAATACGCTCCAAGGAAGCAAAGTGCCATTGTTCCTCCAGTTCTCCCAATTGAATTTCCAGCTCGGACTTCAACAATTCCACGGTATTCTCGGTGGAACGCTCCAGCATTTCCTTGACCCCTATAAATAAAGGCTTGTTGTCTTCAATGATACAGCCCAAAGGAGATATGGATGATTCGCAAGCAGTAAATGCATAAAGTGCATCAATGGTCTTATCTGGAGAAATACCATTGGGCAAATGCACCAAAATTTCCACTTCGGCGGCGGTGTTGTCCTCTATTTTCTTAATCTTTATTTTCCCTTTGTCATTGGCCTTCAAAATGGAATCAATTAAAGAGGAGGTGTTGGTGCCGTACGGTATTTCGGTGATGACCAAGGTGTTCTTGTCCAGTGCCGAAATTTTGGCCCTTACCCTAACCTTTCCGCCACGCAGGCCTTCGTTGTAATTGGCCACATCTATGATTCCACCTGTGGGAAAATCTGGATACAGGGTGAAACGCTGTCCTTTTAAATGTTTTATAGAGGCGTCTATAAGCTCGTTAAAGTTGTGGGGCAATATTTTTGTGGAAAGACCTACGGCGATTCCTTCCGCCCCTTGGGCCAATAACAACGGAAATTTGACGGGCAAGTGCACCGGTTCCTTCTTTCGGCCATCATAGGACAATTGCCATTCCGTGATTTTAGGGCTATAGATTACCTCAAGGGCAAACTTGGAAAGCCTGGCCTCTATATATCGTGATGCTGCGGCCCCATCCCCGGTCAAGATATTTCCCCAGTTTCCCTGGGTGTCAATGAGCAGGTCTTTTTGGCCAATTTGAACCATGGCATCCGCGATACTGGCATCACCGTGGGGGTGGTACTGCATGGTATGTCCTACCACATTGGCCACTTTGTTGTAACGGCCGTCGTCCAATTCCTTGAGGGCATGCATAATCCTGCGCTGTACCGGTTTGAAACCGTCTTCAATGGCGGGGACAGCACGTTCCAAGATTACGTACGAAGCATAATCCAAGAACCAATCCTTGTACATTCCGGTTACCTTGACCAGACTGTCTTGGCTCTCTAAACCTTCCTCATTCAGTTCTTCGTTCTCTTCCATCTAGAAGGATGTGTATTTATTTGGTTTGTAGTTGGTTTTCTTCTATCAAGTCGAGTTCGACTTTAAGGTTATTTATAATAAATTCTTGACGGTCCGGGGTGTTTTTCCCCATGTAAAACTGCAAAAGATTGTCTATGCTCATGGTCTTGTCCAACATCACAGGTTCCAATCGTATATCATCCCCAATAAAATGCTTGAACTCATCTGGGGAGATTTCACCTAATCCCTTAAATCGGGTAATTTCTGGCTTCCCGCTCAATTTTTCAATGGCATTTCGTCTCTCCTCCTCACTATAGCAATAAATGGTCTCTTTTTTATTCCGAACCCTAAAAAGTGGGGTTTGCAGGATATACAAATGATTTTCCTTGATCAGTTCCGGAAAGAATTGCAGGAAAAAGGTAATCAGCAACAACCGGATGTGCATCCCATCCACATCGGCATCCGTAGCGATGACAATATTGTTATACCGCAAATCTTCCATGGACTCCTCAATGTTCAGTGCTGCTTGAAGTAGATTGAACTCCTCATTCTCATAGACAATCTTTTTGGACATGCCGTAAGAGTTCAAAGGCTTTCCGCGAAGACTAAAAACGGCTTGGGTATTAACATCCCTGGACTTGGTAATGGAACCTGAGGCTGAATCTCCCTCGGTGATAAAAAGGGTGCTCTCCAATCTCCGGTCTTTTTTCATGTCTTGGAGGTGTACACGGCAATCCCTAAGTTTTTTGTTGTGTAGGCTGGCCTTTTTGGCGCGTTCCCTTGCCAGTTTTCGGATACCCGAAAGTTCCTTGCGCTCCTTCTCTGCCTGAACAATCTTACGTTGTAGGGCTTCAGCAGTTTGCGGATTTTTGTGCAAGTAATTGTCCAACTGTGTTCCCAGAAAATCGTTGATGTAGGTACGCACGGTGGGCAAATCCCCTCCCATGTCCGTAGAGCCCAATTTGGTCTTGGTCTGGCTCTCAAAAACGGGCTCCATTACTTTAATGGAGATAGCGGAAATGATTGATTTCCTTACATCTGAGGCATCGTAATTCTTTCCGTAAAAATCCCGAATGGTCTTGACCACGGCTTCCCGGAACGCTGCTTGGTGTGTTCCCCCCTGAGTGGTGTGCTGCCCATTAACGAAGGAGTGATATTCTTCACTGTATTGGGTCCTGCTATGTGTCATGGCCACCTCAATATCATCACCTTTTAGGTGGATGATGGGATATAGAAAATCTTCCTCGTTGTTATTGTCCTCCAACAGGTCCTTCAATCCGTTTTCCGAATGGTACTTTTCCCCGTTAAAGACAATGGTGAGCCCAGGATTTAGGTATACGTAGTTTTTGAGCATGCGTTCCACATACTCATTACGGTATTTGTATTTTTTAAAGATGGTTTCGTCCGGAACAAAACTTACCTTGGTCCCCCTACGTCTTGAACTTTCTTCCAAAAGCTCCTCATTGGTCAGGTTTCCTGCCTCGAATTCTGCGGATTTGGATTGGCCGTCCCGGTTGGACTCCACCCTAAAATAAGCGGACAGCGCATTTACCGCCTTAGTCCCTACCCCATTTAATCCCACGGATTTTTTAAAGGCACGGGTATCGTACTTACCACCTGTGTTCATTTTGGAGACCACATCCACTACTTTCCCCAAGGGAATGCCACGGCCATAATCCCTAACATGCACGGTATTCTCCTTGATGTTGATCTCGATGGTTTTCCCAGCCCCCATGACAAACTCATCAATACAGTTGTCGATCACCTCTTTGAGGAGGATGTAAATACCATCGTCCGCAGAGGAACCATCGCCCAACTTACCAATGTACATCCCGGGGCGCATACGAATATGCTCTTTCCAATCCAGTGAACGGATATTGTCTTCTGTATACTGGGTTTCTGCCATGTGTAAAGGGGTTAATCCTTGCTAATATAAAATTTAGGGGCAAAAATAAAAGAATGTGTTGCAGAAAGTAATCAACAAGAGGTGTTGATATGGGAGATGAAATAAAAAGAGTCGATCCAAAATAGACCGACTCCACAATTCATTTTTTAAAATGGTTTAAAGTTTAGTTGAGGGAGTAAACCTCCAAAAATCGTCTGATGGACCATTTTCATCTGTTATGCCAAGCCCCAAAATACCCGTTTGTTCCAAGCCGTTCCCTTCTGCAAGAACTAAGCTGGTGTACGACGGACTGACCAAAGTGCTCCATGAATCAGTTTCAGGGTCATATTCCATAAAATCCTGATAATAGGTATTAGTATTTTGATCATAATAACTACCAAAACCTAAATATGCCCTACCATTGATTGAAAAGCCAAAGGCTCCGGTTCTTTTTCCGGGTATATCTGCTCGTTTGGACCAAACATCACTTGCTGGATCATATTCCCACCAATCTGAAGAACCATTTCCGTCTGTTCCGGTCCTGCTTAGATGTACGTAGCTTTTGCTTCCCAAAACCATAGCCAACCCTCTATGAAAGGTAGGGCCGGTAAAGTTGTTTTTCTGGGTCCAACTATCATCGGATAGATTGTATTCCCAAACTTCATTTACTAGTTCAGACCCTTCACCTGTATCATATCCTCCGCCTGCAACATATCCTTTTTCTCCAATGCTAAAGCCAGTTCCACCAACCTTTCCAGAACCAGGAAACGGTGTATCCATCAGTGTCCATGTACCTGAATCGCCAGAGTTGGGATCAAAAGCCCATACCTCGGACGAATCCCCGTTGTTCACATAGGCTCCACCAACAACGTAGGCTTTGCCGTTAAGTACAAAAACAGCAGATGATGTCAACCTTTCCTGTACCGGGAAATCCATTTTTTGTTCCCAGGTGTTCAGATTTGCATCATAGGCCCAAATTTCTTGCTCTTTTAATTCGTCCGAGGTCTGACCAAGACCTGAGTAGATAATCCCATCAATGACAAAGCTAACCCCATGAGCCCTGTGGTTAGTTGGATAGGAAGTATCAAGCTTGGTCCAGTTGGCAACCGTATATACATCAAAATCATTGTTGCTTTGGACTGCCTGCCCATTTACAGATAAAGAGATGACCCCTGAAGTTGCTTCATTGGGAACCAGTACAACCAATTGATTGGCTGTTACGCTGGAAATCTCAGCTAGGGTACCATTGAAACTTACTTCATTCTCATCTTTTGTAAGGCTGAACCCTGAGCCAGTTATGGTAACTTCGGTGCCCCATTCTCCTTTTGTAGGGGTAAACCCTCCAATGGTAAGAGCAGGTGTTGATTCCAGTACCTCAAAATCCGTTGCGCTTGTGGCCGAACTGCTTCCCACAGTAACTTTGATTTTTCCTGTGGTGGCCCCGGAGGGGACATCTACCTTGAGTGTTGAGGCCGTTGCACTTTTTACAGTGGCGGTGGTTTCGTTAAAGGTTATGACGTTTTCTGTCATGGTAGTGCTGAAGTTCTTCCCATTTATGGTCACTTCTGTATCTACCTCCCCAGATGCTGGGGAAAAACCGGTGATTTCCACAGCTTTAGGTTGTGGTTCCGGGGTTGGACCATCATCCTTACCGCAAGAAGTGCTAAGGGGCAAAGCCAAAATGGACAGTCCGATGAGTATCACTTTTTTCATAATCAAAATTTTATTGGGTTACTATTATACAAGACCCTAAAGTCGATACTTCGGAACAAAAAAAGGGCCATCAATTTATCGATGGCCCATATGAATTGACGAATACTGGTTTTGGGTTGACGCTAGCTAAAACAAGGATGTTGTTGGCATAAAAAGGTCGTTCGTCCAACGGATTATTCCGGCGCAATATTGGCAGGGTCAAACAGGTATATATCTTGTTGCTCATCCAGATCGCCGCCCGCATCCCCCAGGCCTACATAGGCTTTTCCATCCAATACAAAAGCGGTTGCCGAAGATCTGCCATGGGAAGGAAAATCATCTAGCCTAGTCCAGCTATTCGCAACGGGATCATATTCGTAGAAATCCTGAAGATAAAGATAGTTTTCATGATTTCTTCCCAGACCAACATAACCTTTGCCATTAATGGCAAAGCCGACAGCACCAGATCTAGAATATGCGGATTGCGGCAAATTAGCTATGGCGGTCCAATTGGTCCCATCAAATTTGTAAAAATGACTACTTGATTCAGACCCGGTGCCGAGCCCGCCTGTTCCCATATAGGCCTGACCATCTATTACAAAAGATGTTGCATCATAGATTCCATCAGGCTGGGGATAGGATTGCTTTTCAATCCAAGTGCCATCATTATTGTTATACTCCCAAACATCTGCCAGGCTAGTGTTGGTGTCGGTCAATCCACCTACAACGTACCCTCTTTCCTGGTAGGTGAAACTAGTGGCCCTATACCTTACGAGGCCGGGAAAATCCTGTAAGTCTGTCCATTCATTGGTCTCCACATCATACGAACGAAATTCATTGCTCCAGAGCCCTTCTCCTCCTAGTAGACCATCCAAGACATAGGTCGTACCGTCCACTACAAACTCAGCTGGGGCTATATTTCCTTCCCCGGGATATGGGGCCACTTCTTGCCAAGTGTTGGTGATATAGTCGTACGACCGGATATCGTATAAGTTGCCGTCCCCTATTCCCATTCCAACATATGCTATTCCATCTACAACAGATGAAAATGCACTTCTTCTTGCGGTGCCCGGGAAGTCATCCAATTTACGCCAGATGGGTAGTTTAAAATATTCTTGGGTTTCTGCTGTATTTTCGCCCACGGTTACTGAAATCAGAGTGGTATTGGCTCCATTGGGAACCTTTACGTTGAGTTTAGAAGTGGTCGCGCCAGTAACCTCGGCTTGGATTTCTCCAAATTTCACAATATTCTCCGCTAATGTTTCACTGAAATTGGAACCATCAATGGTTACAATAGTTTCAAAATCACCATTCTTTGGCGCAAAACCTGTAATGGACACCGGTTCTGCGGTCTCCAAAACCTCAAAATTTGTGGCACTCGTGGCGGAGCTGCTGCCAACAGTAATAGTAATTTTACCTGTAACTGCATTTGTAGGCACCTGTACAACGAGCTTAATTGGACTAGCTTCAACAACCGGGGCTTTAAATGAGCCGAAAGTTACATTGTTTTCTTCTTTTGCAGAACTGAAGTTCTTACCATTGATGGTCACTTCGGTGCCCACGGTTCCGGATGTGGGGGAAAAACTAGTAATTTCAACTTCTTGAGGTTCTGGATCAGGAGTTGGGTCGTCGTCCTTGTCACAGGAAATGTATAGCAGCAACGCCAAGATGAAGATGCTGGCCAGTATCGCTTTTTTCATATCAAAAATTTTTTAGGTTACTAATTAGAATTAGCACCTAAAATCGATACTCCGGAACAAAAAAAGACCCATCAATATATTGATGGGCCATATGGGTTGACGGATGCGGGTTTTGAGTTGACGGAAATTCTGCCACAGGAAAAAAAATGGCCAAACATATGTTTGGCCATTAAACAAAACAAAATATTCTTTCTCCTACTGTACAACAAAATCCTCCTCAGATTCACCAGTGAGTGAATCAGCGGTGACTGATATCTTTCCAGTAACAGCCCCCTCGGGCACTTTTACTTTTAGCTTGGTGGCAGCAGAATCAGTCTTGATGACCACGCCCTCCACATCACCAAATCTTACAATGTTAGCTTGGGGATTGGCCTTAAAGTTGGTCCCTTCGATACTCACGTAGGTACCTGCTGCGCCAGAGGTGGGTGAAAACCTAGAAATGGTCGGGATTTTTTCCAATACGGTAAAGTCAAACGACGAAGTGGTAGAATTGGCCCGAAAAGCAACCGATATGGGGCCGCTGCTGGCCCCTTCGGGAACAACCACATCGAGTCTTCTTGTGGAAGCACTATTTACCTCGGCCTGCACTCCGTTAAATTTGACAATATTATTGCGCCATACCCTACTAAAGTATTTGCCGGTTATGGTCACTACGGTTCCAGGCTGTGCTGCTTCAGGGGAAACCCCTAAAACCTGGACATCTTCAAGTTCTAGTTCAGGGACTACATCCTCGTTTTCATTACAAGATGTGTAAAACGTCATACTTACCAGGGAAAGTCCGATTAAAATTGCTTTTTTCATGTCAAAAATTTGGGTTAATAATTATAATTAACCCCTAAAATCGATACTCCGGAACAAAAAAAGACCCATCAATATACTGATGGGCCATATGGGTTGACGGATGTGGGTTTTGAGTTGACGGAAACTTTTAGCACAAAGAAAAACGGCCCGTATAACGGGCCGTTTAAACTTGGAATCTAAAATGGGTCAGTCTTGAACAATTATATCAAAATCCACTACTTTATTATCACCACCGTTGTCCGTAATGGTGTTCACCAAAATATATCCCTTCTTTCCTGAAGCGTTTACAAAACTATAAAACACGTTTTCTGCTATGAGCAAATTGGGCACTACTGTTCCCACTGTATGGTTTATTTTGCCTACATCGGTGGCTGTGATTTCAGAGAAGACCAGGGAGTTGCCCTTGTTTATAAATGTGGTGCCGGTAGCATTGTCACCCAATGGATTATTTAAGCCTTTTATGGCCCGTTCATCCGGTGAGATTAGATTGGGTAAGTTGAGTAACACACCAAAGGTAATGTCCACCTGTTGTTGTTCAATGTCGGTAAGTGCTCCAGGATTGGAGTAAACTGCATTGGCCGAAGAACTGTAATAGCTACCAAATTCCACATTTCCTTGGCTGCCCAATTTAACATTGTTGTAAATGCTAAAGGTGGGATACTTTCCACCGCCCCCTTGGCCTTGAGCCGCTACGGTGTAGGAAAAGCTAACGATGGCATAATCAATATCCGCCTCGCCTTTTATCTTAAAAATAAGTTCCACCTCATCTCCGATCGCTTCCGTTACTTCAGGTATAAGTTGTTCATTAACAAATCCTTCATAGCCATTAAAGATTGTAATTTCTCCTATCAATACAGGCTCATCTCCATTAACGGCTTTATACCCCAAAAACTCACTTATGCCTGAAGGAACATCGGCATCAACAAACAGCGATATTTCTTCGCCAATCTCAAATGCCGGGTTCTCATCATAAGCTGCATCGGGGGTCATGGTCATGGATGCGGGGCCATACACTGTAAAATCATCTGAGGTAGTAACCGATTGGGACCCCACGGCAATATTTATGGGTGCTGTTTCGGCTCCATCGGGTACCGTGACGATTAGTTGCGTAGCCGTCACATCGGTCACTTCCGCTGCTATATCTCCAAATTTTACGCTGGCTTGGTCACCAAAATTGGTTCCGGTGATCGTGACTTCGGTGCCAATCACTCCATAAGTAGGTTCAAAACCATCCACTGTGGGAGGGTCAACAGGTTCCATCACCGTAAAATCCGTGGCGCTTGTGGCCGAACTACTGCCCACGGTAACCTTAATTGGTCCCGTACTGGCTCCACTGGGGACTTCAACCGTAAGCTGGGTAGCCAATGCCTCTTTTACCGTGGCGGCAGTTCCGTTAAAGGAGACACTGTTCTCGGTCTTGGTGGAACTGAAGTTCTTACCATTAATGGTCACTTCGGTGCCCACGGTTCCGGATGTGGGGGAAAAACTAGTAATTTCAACTTCTTGAGGTTCTGGATCAGGAGTTGGCCCATCATCCTTGCCACAGGAAAGAATTAGGCATATACTCATTATGGGAAGGCCCATCAATATCGCTTTTTTCATAATCAAAACATTTATTGGGTTACTAATTAGAGTTAGCCCCTAAAATCGATACTCCGGAACAAAAAAAGACCCATCAATATACTGATGGGTCCTATGAATTGACGGATGCGGGTTTTGAGTTGACGGAAATTTTATCCTCTCAAGATTTTTTTAATAGTTACACGTTGAAGCGGAAATGCATCACATCGCCATCCTTAACGATGTATTCCTTGCCTTCCACCCGCATACGGCCAGCTTCCTTGACCTTGGCTTCGCTGCCATGTTTCACATAGTCATCATAAGCGATGACCTCGGCACGGATAAAGCCTTTTTCAAAATCGGTATGGATCACACCAGCGGCTTGGGGTGCCGTAGCTCCCACAGGGATGGTCCATGCACGGACTTCCTTGACCCCAGCGGTAAAATAGGTCTCCAAATCCAACAAGCGGTAAGCTCCGCGGATGAGTTTGGCAGAACCCGGTTCAGAAAGACCCAAATCTTCCAAGAACATCTGGCGTTCTTCGTAGGTTTCCAGTTCGGTGATATCGGCCTCGGTACCCACGGCCAAAAAGATGACCTCTGCATTTTCCTGGGCCACGGCTTCCCTAACTTTTTCCACATAGGTATTCCCGGTAGCTGCGGCTTCTTCCCCTACGTTACAGACATACATCACGGGCTTGTCCGTGATCAATTGGAGAGGTTTTACATATTCCTGCCTATCCTCATCGCTGAGTTGAATGGCCCGTACCGATGTGCCGGATTCCAAACCTGTTTTCAAGGCAGAAAGAACAGCTTCTTCCTTCTGGGCCTCTTTGTTTCCGGTTTTGGCGGCACGTTTTACCTTGTCCAATTTTTTCTCCACGCTCTCCAAATCTTTCAATTGGAGTTCCATATCTATGGTTTCTTTGTCCCGGATAGGGTCTACGGAACCATCTACGTGTACAATATTATCATTGTCAAAACAGCGTAAGACATGAAGAATGGCATCTGTTTCACGGATATTGCCCAAAAATTGGTTGCCGAGCCCTTCACCTTTGCTCGCACCTTTTACCAAACCGGCTATGTCCACAATTTCCACGGTGGCGGGTATTACACGCTCAGGGTTCACCAATTCCTCCAATTTTTCCAAGCGGGTATCGGGTACGTTTACCACCCCAATATTGGGTTCAATGGTGCAAAAAGGAAAGTTGGCACTTTGCGCCTTGGCATTGGACAAACAGTTAAAGAGGGTGGATTTTCCCACATTGGGCAATCCTACGATACCGGCTTTCATCTATTCAGGTGTATTTTAAGGCTGCAAATATAAGTTGAAGTTTTGTTTTGAACGTTTTAAAACCCTTTTATCAGGAAATAAAACCCCATGGCAAAAAGACCGATTATTCCAAAAATGGCCACAAGTGACAAAATACACCCGGCCTGCTTCCAAAAACCATTGTATGTTTTTTCTTTTTCCTGCATAAAAAACCCCGAAATAAATTCGGGGCTAAATTACGTGTTTTTTATGGGTTACCCGTTGGGGTGCATAAACTTCTGTTTGCCCAAAAGCTCTTCTTCACTTTCCACGTGATCTTCGTCCGGCACACAGCAATCCACAGGACAAACCGCCGCACATTGGGGTTCTTCATGGAAGCCCATGCACTCGGTACACTTGTCGGGTGCTATATAATAGATTTCGTCACTGACGGGTTCCTGGACCTCCTCGGCATTCACGGCCTTTCCGTTGGGAAGGACCACATCGCCCTCCAAGGAAGTACCGTCACCATATCGCCATTCGTCGGCTCCTTCGTATATTGCTGTATTGGGGCATTCTGGCTCGCAGGCCCCGCAGTTAATGCATTCGTCTGTTATAATTATCGCCATAATTTTCTTTTTCCGTGGTGCTGATTCATTTCAGCATGCGTATTTTTGGCAAAAATAAACCCTACCAAATTAGTATACAAATATAATGAGGGCACATCTCCCAATATTGAAAGCTTTTGTTAAACTTGGAAGTTACCTTGCCGATTTTTGTGAAAATGACAATGGTTCATCGGCTTCTTTTGAAGAGGCCCTGACCAAGGCTGAACAGCAAAATGGGTGGTTTACCCGGGACAACATCATCGTTGCGCTAAAACAATGGAGCGAATTGTTGACCGAAGAAACCCTATCCCAATGGCTTTCCAAGTATGAGCTTACGGTTGATAACGCTCCAAAGACCATCGGTATTGTCATGGCCGGAAATATTCCCTTGGTGGGATTCCATGATTTTTTGTGCGTGCTGCTCTCCGGAAATAAAGTATTGGCGAAGCTTTCATCCAATGATAAGGTGTTGCTCCCCTTTCTTTCCGATTATTTGATCAAACAAGAGCCCTTATTGACTGAGCGGATTGAATTCACCGAAGGTAAACTGGAAAACTTTGATGCGGTCATTGCCACGGGAAGCAACAATACCGGACGCTATTTTGAACACTATTTTGGTAAAAGACCGAATATCATCCGAAAAAACAGAAGTTCGGTGGCCATCTTAACGGGGAACGAATCCCAAGCTGAGCTGGAAGCCTTGGGTGAGGATATTTTTAGATATTATGGGTTGGGTTGCCGGAATGTAGCCAAGCTTTTTGTGCCCAAAGGATATGATTTTGATACATTTTACAAGGCCATGTTTACTTTTCAGGAGGTTATCCATCATCATAAATATGCCAATAACTACGACTACAACAAGGCAGTGTACCTGATGAGCGATTTCAAGATTTTGGACAATGGTTTTTTGGTACTCAAGGAAGACGAGGGATTCTCTTCCCCTATCGCGGCATTATTTTATTCCCATTACGATTCGTTGGAAGAACTACGTGAACAGTTGTTGGGACAAGAAGAGCAAATCCAATGTGTCGTGTCTGCAGAGAGCCAATCCGACGATATTCCTTTTGGGGCGACCCAGAAACCCAAACTGGGCGATTATGCGGATGGTGTGGACACTATGGAATTCTTACTTCAATTATAAAAAAACCCATTGCGGAAACCGTTTTTAGATCCAAGTTTTTTTTAGACCTTTACCCTTTAAATTAAGGGAATGAAAAAACACAATTTTAGCGCAGGACCTTGTATTTTACCCAAAGAGGTCATGCAGAAGGCTTCCGAAGCCGTAGTGGAACTGGACGGTATTGGTCTATCACTTATAGAAATCTCACATCGCAGTAAGGAATTTGTGGCCATCATGGAAAAGGCCCGTTCGTTGGCCCTTGAACTTTTAGGCTTGGAAGGAAAGGGATATCAAGCCCTATTCTTACAAGGAGGGGCCAGTATGCAGTTTTTGATGGCGGCCTATAACCTTTTGGACAAAAAGGCGGGATATGTCAACACAGGGACCTGGAGCCAGAAAGCCATCAAGGAGGCCAAATTGTTCGGGGATATTGTGGAAGTGGCCTCATCGCAGGCGGAAAATTTTAACCATATCCCAAAGGGATACCATATCCCTTCAGATTTGGATTACCTGCACCTTACCTCCAATAATACCATTTTTGGAACCCAGATCAAGGAATTCCCCAAAACGGATGTGCCTTTGGTCTGTGATATGAGCTCCGATATTTTTTCCCGCCAGCTCGATTTTTCCCAGTTTGACTTGATTTATGCCGGGGCGCAAAAGAATATGGGCCCTGCTGGAGCCACTTTGGTAGTGGTTAAAGAAGATATTTTAGGCAAGGTTTCCCGTAAAATCCCGTCCATGTTGGATTATGCCGTGCATGTATCAAAAGAGAGTATGTTCAACACACCTCCTGTATTTGCGGTATACGTGTCCATGCTTACCATGCAGTGGTTAAAGGATTTGGGAGGGATAGCCGCCATTGAGGAAATCAATGAGCGAAAGGCCAGCCTTATTTATTCCGAAATAGAATTGAATCCGGTATTCTCTGGTTTTGCAGCCAAGGAAGACCGTTCTACCATGAACGCCACCTTCAACATCACAGACGATGGATTAAAAGAGCTTTTCGATACTATGTGCAAGGAAGCTGGTATCAGTGGAATCAATGGGCACCGTTCCGTTGGAGGGTATCGAGCATCCATGTACAATGCACTTCCATTGGAAAGTGTAGGGGTTTTGGTCGACATCATGAGCGAATTGGAGAAAAAAGGATAGATTAGTGTTGAGTTTTTAGTTCTAAATCGTAAATATTGATCGAAGAAAGAAGTTTTGAATTTTCGTTGCGCATCATCAAGTTGGTTAAAAATTTGAAGGAAAACAACGAGTATGTCTTCGCCGATCAATTATTGCGTTCATCCACCAGCATTGGAGCAAATGTAGCCGAAGCAGGTGCAGGTCAATTCAAAAAAGATTTCATTTCTAAAATGCCATAGCTTCAAAAGAAGCACGTGAATCCAGATATTGGTTACGATTGATTCATAAAGCCAATTTATCTGACCTTGATTTGAAAGAGTACTTAGAAGAAATAGAGCAAATCATCAAAATTTTGACCAAAATTGTCAAAACCAGCCAAGAAACTATTTAAAACTTAAGACTTAGAATTTAAGCCTATGAATATTGTACTGGCCAATGATGGCTTAGCCCAATCGGGAATAGATGCACTTCAAAAAGAAGGTTTTGAGGTGGTTACCACCCGGGTGGCCCAAGAACAGTTGGCAAATTTCATCAACGCCAATTCCATATCGGTCCTTTTGGTGCGAAGTGCCACTGAGGTAAGAAAAAAAACTATCGACGCTTGCCCTGGCCTCAAATTGATCGGCCGGGGCGGTGTGGGTATGGACAATATTGATGTGGACTATGCCCAATCCAAAGGCATCCATGTGATCAATACGCCTGAAGCTTCCGCGGGGTCGGTGGCCGAACTGGTCTTTGCCCACATGCTCAACGGAGCTCGATTTTTACATGATTCCAATCGGAACATGCCCTTGGATGGCGATAGTCAGTTCAAGCAGCTCAAAAAAAGCTATGCTTCCGGAATGGAACTACGTGGAAAGACCATGGGTATAATCGGTTTGGGCAGGATAGGACAGGCTACTGCAAAAATGGCGATTGCTTTGGGCATGAAAGTGCTGTACCATGATCATCATACCAAAAAAATAAGCTTGGAGCTCTCTTTTTATGACGGACAGACCGTACAATTCAATCTAGCCGATAGCCCACTTGAGGATGTTTTAAAGAATTCTGATTTTGTCAGCATCCATGTTCCATCCCAAAATGGTTATGTCATCGGGAAAAAAGAATTGGCCCAGATGAAACCCACGGCAGGAATCATCAATGCATCACGTGGTGGAGTTTTGGACGAAGTGGCCCTAGTAGAAGCCTTGGATGCAGATAAATTGGCCTTTGCAGGATTGGATGTATATGAATCTGAACCCCAGCCTGAAATCAAAATATTGATGCACCCCAAAATATCACTTTCCCCGCATATTGGGGCATCAACCCTAGAGGCACAGCAACGAATAAGTCTGGAATTGGCGGAACAGATTATCAAATTGCTAAAATAACTGGTTTTTTAGCCCCTGTACGGGTTCAAAACCTAGTTTTTCACTACATTGTCTTCCTAACCTTAACACAAATACAATGTCAGGATTATTGGATTTACTAAATAGCCCCATGGGCCAACAATTGATCAGCGGGGTGGCCGGACAAACCGGGCAATCGGAGAATAAGACGGCCGACGTTTTAAGTATGGCCATGCCTTTATTGATGGGCGCCATGAAAAAGAATACCTCTACCCCTGGGGGAGCCCAAGGACTTATGAATGCGCTGTCCTCCAAACATGATGGTAGCATTTTGGATGATATGGGTGGTTTCTTCGGAGGTGGAGTGGACCAAAACGTAATGGACGATGGCGCTGGAATCTTGGGCCATATCTTAGGGACAAAACAGCCCCAAGTGGAAAATGCCTTGAGCAGCAAATCGGGTCTGGATGCGGGGACCATCTCCCAAATCCTTAAAATTGCGGCCCCTATCCTATTGGGTTATTTGGGGAAACAAACGCGTCAACAAAATGTAAGTAGCCCTGATGGACTGAATGGTCTTTTGGGGGGACTGATGGGCGGCGGTAGAAGTGCCTCCAAACAACAATCCCTTATTGAGACTTTTCTTGACTCGGATGGCGATGGTAGCGTTATTGACGACTTGGCCGGAATGGTATTGAACAGTGGCGGACAGAAAAAAAGCGGCCTTGGCGGAATGCTGGGCGGACTTTTTGGAAAATAGTCTTTCTACTTAACGATATTTAACAAAGCCGTTTGAATTTTCAAATGGCTTTTTTGTATCTTAAAGCTATGAAAAAGAGAATTTTATCCTTATTGGTGGCCTTTATGGCCGCTTTTGGCCTATTGGTGTCCTGTTCTGCACAAAAAGAGGCCTTGGACATTTCCAACGAAGAACAGGCCGTTTTCAATTCACAGGAAGAAAAGGAAGTAGAAATCAAAGATGAGGAGAGTGAGTATGAAATCATTATCATTGAACCTGGATTCTACACTTGGTTGCAGAGTATTGCCCGACCCGAAGGCTATTACTCCCAATCTTTTCTGGAAAACAGGAATCAACTTCTTGTAATGGAATGGAACAGACGTGTGGTGCAGCCCGGAAACTTTAATCCAAACCTGTATATGTTTCAAATCGATTACGATCCAAACATTGATTATGGCTATGAGGTAAATTATAAGCTCTATAATTACTTCGTTTATTTCCAGCGGAAGTACAAACAGCGCCTTGGTCCCTTTCTTCCAAGGATTTAAAACCGTATTTTTGCATCGGAACACTCTTGCCGATGAAAAAAATAAAGGACCGCTGGGAAATTCGTAAAAACTGGCAACTTTTCTTTCCCTTTCTGGGGTTCTCCTTGGTGATTCTTACCGCCTACTGGATTTCCAGACGTTTGTTACACACTTTCGGGCTTAACAATACACTAGTGGAATGGGTTTTTACTTTAGGGTCTACCATTGGGTTAACAGTGGTTATGATTCGATTTTTCCTCTGGTGCTTTAAAAAATTGGAGCATAAGTGGAAGGTAGCCCATAAATGGGAGATGATAGCCATTTTCATTGTCTTCGCCATAACCGGAAGTCTCTCCGGAAAGCTTGCTGGCCCTTTGGTTGAATGGATCGGACTTGGAGAAAACAATACTCATGGCGCCATCTATTGGACCGCACGAATTCTTCTGATATTTCCCATATACCAATGCATATTGGTCTTCGTTGGGTGGCTGTTTGGGCAGTTCAAATTCTTCTGGGAATTTGAAAAGAAAATGTTGAGACGCATGGGATTAGGATTTCTCCTTTCATAGTTTTATGGTTTTGTTAACACAGAAAAAGTATTCGGATAGGTTACTTTGCGAAGATGACCTCACTGCTTCCTAAACGCATCATTGCTGTAGTTTCCTTTGTACTTGCCTTGGGGATACTTACCCCATCCGCAGTAAAGCTATCGCATGCGCTCTTTGGGCACTCCAAGGAAAAACGTTGCATTGCTGAGGGCACAAAGCACATCCATGAGGCGGATATTCATTGTGAGTTTCATGATTTCACGCTGGTTTCCAAAGTATTTGTGGCATCTTCCTATGAATACGTGAGTCTGGAAATACCGATTATTGGGCATCAGCACAATTTTCACAACTCCTTTTTTAAGCCTTACCAAAAAGAATATCTGGCCTTACGAGGTCCCCCTACTGTTTCATTATAGTTTTCCTTTCCATTCAACACATTCAATAACGTAGTAATTTTTATAATGAAACAATTGTTCACGTCAATGCTTTTGGCATTGGCCCCACTATATATAGTTGCGCAGAGCACAGTTACAGGTAACATATCGGATTCAGAAAATGGACAACCTTTGGAACAGGTATCCGTTTATATTCCCCAATTGGAGAAAGGAGCCGTTACTGGGACCGATGGCTCATACACCCTAAAAGACCTTCCTGAAGGTTCCTATAAACTCGTAGTGGCCTACTTGGGCTACGAAACCCATTCCACAACCTTGGAAATCCACTCGGGCAACAACACCTACAATTATGCCATGACTCCCTCGGCCATAGAGATTGACGAGGTTGTCCTTTCCACTCCTTTTCACAAACTTCAGCGGGAAAACGTGATGAAAGTTGAACAAAAGTCCATCGCAGAACTCAAAAGTGAAGGTGCCATTACCTTGGCCGATGGTATTACCAGAGTACCGGGCGTAACCTCCGTTTCCACGGGGGTAGGAATTGGAAAACCTGTTATTAGGGGACTAAGTTTCAATAGGGTCTTGGTCTATACCCAAGGCGTGCGGTTGGAGAACCAGCAATTTGGAGGGGAACACGGTCTTGGGGTCAATGACGCCGGGATTTCCAGCATTGAGGTCATCAAAGGCCCCGCTTCCCTACTCTACGGTTCGGATGCCCTAGGTGGTGTACTCTACCTAAATCCAGAAAATTTTGAACTCCCTAACCAAACTTCGGGTGACATCAACCTAAATTATTTTACCAATACTTTGGGTTATGGGGCCAACGCGGGTTTTAAGACCTCCGGTGAAAAACTCAAATTTTTGGTCAGGGGTGCCTATTCATCCAATGTCGATTATGAAACTGGGGATGGTACCGGTGTGACCAACTCCAGATTCAAGGAAGCCGATATCAAGACCGGACTAGCCTATCAGGCCACCAAATTCAAGACGGAATTGAGGTATAATTACAACGAATCCAATTTGGGCATCCCCGAAGAAATTGGGGTACAAGACAATGGTAGGGACCCACTATTGCCCAATCAAGAAATCGCAACCCACATATTAAGCTCAAAAAGTAATTTTTTCTTTAGAAAATCGAGTTTAGAGGCTACGTTGGGGTACATTTTGAATAATCGGAAAGAGTTCGAGGAACACCACGAACATGAAGGCGAAGAACCTTTGGAAGAGGAAGAGCATGAAGAGGAAGAGGGTCCCGCCTTGGACATGGACTTGAGCACGTTTAACTACAACCTGCAGTTCAATCCCCAATGGGGCAGCATGACCACTATCTTTGGTGTGCAGGGCATGCATCAAAAGAACGAGAATTTTGGGGAAGAAGTGCTTATTCCCAATGCCATCACCAATGATTTTGGGGTTTTGGCCACCTCGCATGTCCATTTTAATAAAAGTGATCTGCAATTTGGGCTACGATATGATTTAAGGTCAATAAATGGGGAAGAAAGTGGCATTGTTGGCGATGAGGAATATATTCCCAGTTTGGACAAAAACTTTAATAGTTTTAATGCTGCCGTTGGATATAGGGCAGATTTAACGGACAATATTTTGTTCCGTTTGAACATTGCCACGGGATTCAGGGCACCCAACCTATCCGAATTGACTTCCAATGGCCTCCACAGTGGCGCCAATCGCGTTGAGATAGGAAACCAAGATCTGGATAGCGAGCAAAATGTACAGGTAGATCTGGCCCTTGAATATGGCAATCAACATATTGAGGTGTATGCCAATGCATTCTATAACAATGTGAGTGATTATATTTATTTGCAACCTACTGGAGAGTTTAGGGATGATAACCCCATATACGTTTTCCAACAACAGGATGCCAAGCTATACGGAGGGGAATTCGGGTTCCACTTACACCCCCATCCTTTGGATTGGCTGCATTTGGAAAGCAGTTTTGATATGGTCTTTGGGGAACTGGAAGACAAGACCGACCTTCCGTTGATTCCTGCTAACCGATGGAACAATACACTACGGGTAGAATGGAACACGGCAAAAGGGACGAAATCCAAAAGTTATGCCTTTGCCACGGTTCAATCCGTGTTTGACCAGAATAAAGTGGCCACTTTTGAGACACCTACATCTGGATATAGCCTATTCAATATGGGTTTTGGGGGTGAAATCAACATTTTCAACCAACTGGTGGGTTTCAAGATAAGTGGCAATAATCTTTTTGATAAAACCTACATCTCACACCTATCCCGATTAAAGACTGATGGCATTGCCAATATTGGCCGTAACATTGCCTTTAATCTGAGTATTGGATTGTAAAAACGGAATTAAAATTTGGAGAGCGGCAGATAGTTTTTACGATTTGTCGCTCTTTTTTTTGCTCAATAGATAGGTGTAGATCCATGTCAAGGTAAAGGTGGGCACGATATCCATACCGGGAATCAGCTCTTCGGCAAAGGTGATGAGACCTGCAGCCTGCCCTACCCTGCCCTTATACAATCGGGTCATGAGCCACCCTGCAATGGGAGCCCAGATTACATCCGAAAACTCCCCTATTCCGGGAATCGCGAACGACAGCATTCCGATGCCGTCGAACAAAAGTCCTAAAAGTAGATTACGGTACTTGGGGTCTTTTTCTTCTGTCATTGTGGTAAAATAGAAAATCCAAATGAATTGAAGAAATGCCTTAAGACAAATCGGAGCTAATAAGTTTTAGAAACTCGTTTCTGGTCTCTTGTTTTTCAAACTGACCTCGGAATCCAGATGTTGTGGTGACCGAGTTTTGTTTTTGAACCCCGCGCATCATCATGCACATATGGGCAGCCTCGATAACCACGGCCACTCCTTTGGGCTTAAGGGTAGTGTTTATACACTCCAAAATATCATGGGTCAATCTTTCCTGAACCTGAAGCCTTCTGGCAAAAACATCTACCACACGGGGTATTTTGCTGAGTCCTACAATATGTCCATTGGGAATATAGGCAATATGGGCCTTCCCAAAGAAAGGGAGCATATGGTGTTCGCAAAGGGAATACACCTCGATGTCTTTAATGATCACCATGTCGTCATAGCTCTCTGCGAACATGGCACTTTTAAGGATTTCCGTAGCATCCTGTTTGTACCCTTGGGTAAGGAACAGCATGGCTTTTGCAGCCCTTTCCGGGGTTTTCACCAAACCATCACGGGATATATCCTCCCCAATGTCCCCCATGATCTTGGCAAAGTGGTCTTTTACCTCGTTTGTAATTTCAATATTGTATTCTTCCAGATTGCGATACGGTGCCATAGGCTTTACTTGATAGTATTTATTTTTTTTGAAAAATAAGTATTCAACTTTTTAATCTTGGGCTCTATAATAACCTGGCAATAGGGTTGTTGTGTATGGTCATTATAATAATTTTGGTGTTCTTCCTCGGCATTGTAAAAAGGTTTCTCTTCGGAAATGGCCGTTACAACGGGTGAAGCAAAAATCTGCTCCTTTTCCAACAATGCAATGAACTCCTCCGCTTGTTGCTTTTGTGCAGGGTTTGTATAGAAGACTTCACTCCGATATTGGGTGCCCACATCATTTCCCTGACGGTTCAAGGTAGTGGGGTCATGGGTGGCAAAGAACACTTCCAACAATTCCACATAAGAAACTTTTGAAGGGTCGAATGTAATCTTGATGGCTTCAGCATGTCCTGTGCGCCCCGTACAGATTTCCCTGTAGGCCGGATTCTTAATGGTTCCCCCAGTATAGCCAGAAACAACTTCCATCACCCCATTGAGGCGCTGAAAAACCGCTTCAGTGCACCAAAAACAACCGCCAGCGAATATGGCGGTCTCCCAATCCATGTTGACTTGTTTGTCCATGAAGTTTCAAAATTAGGTAAAGTTTAGTATCCCGCAATCCAGATAAAAAACTAATTTCCTGACATCAGTCGGAAAGATGCCCAAAAACTTAGTAAAAATTCCAATCTTTGTTACCGCATGGTGCAATGGTTACGTTCACCGGAAGAAGCTGTTTTCATGATCAAGGCAACAAACATTCAAAAAAAATACGGCGACCTGAAAGTACTTAAAGGGGTCGACCTGGAAATCAAAAAAGGGGAAGTGGTATCCATTGTTGGGGCTTCAGGAGCGGGGAAAACCACCTTGCTCCAAATTTTGGGCACTTTGGATTCACCATCGAACACACAGGAAAGCCAACTCCTGATCAATGATACCGAGGTTACCCAATTGAACGATAAGAACTTGGCCCGTTTCCGAAACGAACATATTGGTTTCATTTTTCAATTTCACCAACTATTGCCTGAGTTCACGGCTTTGGAAAATGTTTGTATTCCTGCTTTTATCAAAAAAACACCCAAGGAGGAAGCAGAAAAGAGAGCCATGGAGCTTTTGGACTTTTTGGGTCTGAAGGACCGGTACCATCACAAGCCCAACGAGCTTTCCGGAGGGGAACAGCAAAGAGTGGCCGTAGCACGTTCCTTGATGAACAAACCATCTGTTGTACTGGCCGATGAGCCCAGCGGAAATCTGGATTCGGAAAGTGCGGATAACCTGCACAAGCTTTTTTTTAAGCTTCGGGATGAGTTTGGACAGACCTTTGTATTGGTAACCCACAATTTGGAGTTGGCCAATATGGCGGATCGTAAGTTGACCATGGTGGATGGTTTGATAGTTTCCTAGCGTACCATGACAAAATCAGAATTAAAACTTTTTTTGGATGAAAAGGTCGTCCAATACAACCATCCTCGTTTTTTGGAGGATGATCCCCTTCAAATACCCCATCGGTTTACCCGAAAAGAAGATATCGAGATCAGTGGATTCCTAACGGCGACCATTGCTTGGGGCAATCGGAAAAGTATCATCAACAATGCTTCCAAGATGATGGAACTTATGGGGAACACCCCGTACGATTTTGTAATGAACCACTCCGAAGATGACCTGGAAAAGCTTTCTCCCTTTGTACATCGCACTTTTAATGGAATCGACCTGCAATATTTTATCCGCGGCATTCGGCATATCTACCTAAACCATGGTGGATTGGAGCCTATATTCAGTCAAAACAGCGAAAAAGACTCCCTGCAACCCACCATTTCCAGTTTCAAGAAGGTATTTTTTGAACTGCCCCACCCTACCCGGACCACAAAACACATTTCGGACCCTGTGAAAGGTTCCGCCGCCAAACGCATCAATATGTTTTTACGTTGGATGGTCCGTGACAACAACACCGGGGTCGACTTTGGCCTGTGGAAAAGCTTGAGACCAAGTCAACTTTCCTGCCCTCTTGACGTACATTCCGGCAATGTGGCCCGAAAGCTGAAACTGCTCAAACGCAAACAGAACGATGCCAAAGCTTTGGCTGAATTGGACCAAAACCTACGAAGGTTGGATGCCTCGGACCCGGTAAAATATGATTTTGCCCTTTTCGGCCTTGGCGTATTTGAAAAGTTTTAGTCGAGACTATAACCGTTATTTTCCATCAACAAACTCTTTGTCCGTGAGCGTTTTCATGAAAGCCACCAACGCTTTTTGCTCACCATCGCTCAGGTTCAATGAATCGGGCGGCAAGGTCTGGTAGGGTACGTCAAGACCCATTCCCTGCCCTCCCCCAACATTATAGAAAGTGATTACTTCTTCCAAGGTTTTGTACACCCCATTGTGCATATAAGGTGCTGTCAACTCTACATTTCGGACCGTTGCCGTCTTGAAGAAATTTCGTTTTTCTTCTACTTTGTATGGATGGTACATGCCCGGGTCGTCGTCCAAAATGGGATGTTCAAAGCTTGGGTTCTTGGGAAGGCCCAGATTTTCAAATTCCGTTTCGGCATATTTGGGAGGCACCAATCCGTTGAAGGCAGGTGGAAAATGACAAGTGGCACAGGCCGCTTTCCCCATAAAAAGATTGAAACCCAGTTTTTCTTCCTGGGTCAGTGAGTTCTCCTTTCCTTGTATATTTCGGTCAAATTTGGAGTTGAACGGGGCAAGACTCCGAATGTAGGTGGCAATGGCATGGCGTACGTTTAAATTATTGATTTCCCCTCCATACAAGCTATCGAAAGCGGCTTTGTAAAACGTGTTCTGCCCTACTCGCTTTTCAATGGTGTTCAAATCAATGTGAAACTCATTTTCATCATTGACCACATTCACGATTTGGTCCTCCAAGCCATCCGCCCTACCATCATAGAACATGGTGGTCTGATATACGGCATAGGTCATGGTAGGGGTATTTCGCTGTAATTCCACCCCATTGATACCCAAAGCTTTGGGATGTCCGTCCGTAAATGCCTTTTCCTTGATGTGGCAAGTGGCGCAGCTTATGTTCCCACTACTGGAAAGGGAAGGATCATTGAACAGGTTTCTCCCGAGGTCAATGCGTTCAGGGGTAATGTCAGGGGAGCCTGGTGTGGAAAATTGGGCAATATTGAAAAAGTCCTTATCAAAAAGATTGGTGGCCTTGGGGTTCAATGATCTTGATGTATTCAAGGCAATGTTCCAATCTGTTGCGGTTGCATTGATCAACTCCAATTGCCTGTTCGTATGGTCTTTAATGAAAGTGTATCGGTCAAAATGGTCAAAATCCCCAGATTGTAAGGTTGCCATAGTACTCTCTATTTCAGCGGACCACTGATCCATAAGGGATCTGTCCTTGAACGCCTCCTTATAAATTTCCAATATTTGGGCAATGGTTTCATAATTATAGATAGCTTCATTCAGGGAATTGGCCAACATGGGGGAATCAAAACCGGTAATACCCTTGGTGGCGACATTCACAATGGCATCACGCATCATCTTAAGATGATGTCGGTCCCTTTGGGTATACAGCATATGGTTTCTACGGATATAGGGAATACGAACCTGTAAATAGGTCAATACCAATTCCAATTCATTATTGGAGATGGGTTCTTCGGCATACAACAGCTCTTCCAAGACCTGATAGCTCTTGGGCTTCAATTTTTTAATGTCCGTGTAATCATCGATTTCCACTTTAAGGAGATTGGGGGCGTTCATGGAGAGGTAGTTTTCATAATCGTAAGCGATGATCATGGGTTCTGCCCGTTTGTACCATTCCCTACTTTTCAGAAAATTGGCCCGGTTTACTTCCAAGCTTTGGGTGGTGTCCATTTTTTGAATGTAGTATGCCGCACTATCCAATGTCTGGAAATAGTAGTTTTTAATGTCTTCATTGAATACGGATTCCTTATCCATTGAAGTGGTACGACTTGGATTTCCTTCTTGTTGTTTACAAGATCCCACCATCAAAAAAAGGAATGCAAAGAAGATAGTATATATCGATGATTTCATGGGTTGATGAATTTAAAAATGGAAACAAAAAGGTTCCCCATAACAGGGAACCTCTTCATTTTAAAAAATGTTATGATGCGAAATCAATGGATTATCTGGGAAGCCCTGTTAATTTGAAAAGGAAGGAGCCTTCCAAGGTGGCCGCTGCCTCATCAATGGCGGTTGGATCCACAAATTTCTTTCCGTCTGCTCTATAGGTCATGGGGTTACCACTGTCAAAAGACCATCCGTGTACCTGTGCTCCACCCACAAAAGTTGGCTCGGAAGCTCCAATGATATCGGTCACATCGATCATACCGGTGATCTCCCAGTAAGAATCGGTATTCCCAATACCAAGTCCGGCAGCAACCGTTTGGTTACACTCCATCACTTCCTTGAAAGTTCCCGTAGCAATGTCATATTGCCACAACTTGGCATAACCTTGTATATCTGGGTTGGCATCTGCATAACCATTAGGGTCCTCTTGAACATATACGTAGTTCTCGGTTACCACGATATTATCGGGAGAGTGCATCCCATCTCCTTTTCCACCTTCCAAATCACCATCTACGACAACGGTCAATTTTGCATCTCCAGTGGGATCACTTGGATCAAGTTCCAATTTGTATACCCTTCCGAAGGAAGTACCTCTATTGGCCAAATCAGGATTATCCGAACGGATTCTTCCTGTAGCGTTGAAGAACACGGTCCTGTTGTTTTCGGCAGAACCTCTTCTCCAGTCAATATCCTCAATTCTCTGGAATCCAATGGCAACGGAATCGATGGCCTCTTGGTTCAATTCGGCAAGGGTACGTTCAGTGACTTCAACCCACTCCACATCGTATTCAATATCTTCGGCCATACCCATTTCAAATTTAAGGCCTCCACCTCCAATGGCGGTTTCGGTAGTGTTCTTTCCTCTCAACACATATAGCTTTCCACTGTACAAATCGCCTCTGTTGCCTACGTACATTCCAAAATGCGCTTGGGGATAGGTGTTGTTACTGTCATCATCACCCATAAAAACCACGGTTTGGGTTGGGTAGGCATCTTTACCGATAGCTACGGCATTTTCAGTGGCCCATTCACCCAAAGCAGGCAGTCTTTCGGCCTCTACCCTTTCATCAGGGGAACGAAATGGATTGATTTTATATACTCCTTTGGCATTTCCTCCCCATTCACCTCCAGAAAGATATAGAGGTCCAAATCCATGCTCTTCCATAGTGATGGAAGACCCGGAGCACATTGCAGTAAAAGCGGTGGCTGCAGAGTTTACAATATAATCCCCTTCCAATGGTTGAAGATCGGAGTTCATTCGGATACGTGCAATGGAATAATCAGCTTCCAAATTGTTGATGAAGGCATAAGTACCATCTTCATACGGATACAATGCGGCACCATCCATATAAGCACCATAAACGAAAGTGGAATCAGATTCAAGGATATCCGCAGAAGACATGATCATCTCCAATTGGGCCGAGGTACTGAATTCACCTTTTAATTCAAATACGGTATTTGGGGTCACGGAGCTGGTAAGGGGAACCAAATCGGCAACGGTAAGGTCATCGCCATCTTCCCCGTCCGCTCCGTTGACACCATCAACTCCATCGACACCGTCCACGCCATCAATACCATTTTTTCCGTCTTCCCCGTCACAACTGGTAAAGCCAATGGCGACCACCGAAGTCAATACCAATCCTAGAAATAATTTTTTCAAATTCATAAAGTTTAGTTTTAAGGTTACTGTTTGTCCAAAACTATATATGAACCTTTAGGATTGGGTTACCCCTATATATTGATTGGTTTATGCTTGTTTTAAATCAATGTTAGCATGTAAAGTTTGGGGGGCTTCTGTGTTTCTAGGATTTGAATTTAATGTTAATCCCTTCTTTTTTGGTCGTGTGGCAACCCATGTTACCCAAAATACCTATTTTTAGGCTTAGACTAATTAACCTTAAAAATGAAAAATATCCATCTTCTCTTGGGCATGGTCCTATGCTCATCGATTGCTTTTGCACAAAACAGAAAAATACCTGTTGACACTACGGTGACCACGCAACATTCCGTTACCATAAACGGTGTCAATATTAGCTATACGGCCACAACGGGAACACAACCTGTTTGGGATGAAATGGGCGAGCCCATAGCGGCACTCCATTATACGTATTACACCCGGAACAATGTAAAGGATAGGGCCAGCCGTCCCCTTTTGATCTCCTTCAACGGTGGTCCAGGCTCCGGTTCGGTTTGGATGCACTTGGCCTATACCGGTCCCAGAATCCTTAAGATCGATGATGAAGGATACCCTGTTCAACCTTATGGGGTAAAGGAAAACCCATTCTCCGTTTTGGACGTTACCGATATCGTATATGTAAACCCTGCCAATACCGGGTATTCCAGGACCATTCCTGAAACGGGTGAGAAAGTAGATCGTGAAAGATTTTTCGGCATCAATGCCGACACGGCCTATTTGGCCGAATGGTTGAATACCTTCGTGACACGTAACAATCGATGGCGATCACCCAAATATATTGTTGGGGAAAGCTATGGAGGAACCCGGGTGATGGGACTTTCCTTAGCGCTTCAAAATCAACAATGGATGTACCTCAATGGGGTAATTATGGTATCTCCCGCAGACTATCGTGTGTTCCGTACCGAAGATCCCGTTTCCAGTGCCCTGAACTTACCTTATTTCGCCGCCACCGCTTGGCACCATAAGGCTTTACCATCTGCTTTGCAAGGCAAAGATCTTTTGGAGGTCTTGCCCGAAGTGGAAGACTATACCCTAAATACCTTATTGCCTGCCATTGCCAAAGGGGGTTTTATTGCTGATGCCGAAAAAACGGCCGTGGCCAAAAAGATGGCCTATTATACGGGGCTTAAAGAACAGGATATCCTAGATCACAATCTCGATGTGCCTACACAGTTTTTCTGGAAAGCCCTGATGAAGGAAAGAGGTGCGTATACGGTGGGTCGCTTGGATAGTAGATACCTTGGTATAGACAAGCAGGTTTTTGGTGATAGTCCGGATTATTCGCCAGAATTGACTTCTTGGTTGCATAGTTTCACTCCTGCCATCAACTACTATCTACAAGAAGAATTAAATTTTAAAACAGATATCAAATACAATATGTTCGGCCCCGTTCATCCATGGAACAACGACGATGACGACGTACGCGATAATCTACGTCAGGCCATGGCCCAAAACCCTTATTTGAACGTATTGGTACAATCTGGGTATTATGATGGGGCCTGCACCTATTTTGCCGCAAAGTATAGCATGTCGCAAGTAGACCCTAGTGGCCGCATGAAGGATAGGTTTGAATTCAAAGGCTATCGTTCCGGGCATATGATGTACCTAAGACGGGAAGATCTAAAAAAGGCCAACGATGATATCCGAGCCTTCATTGTACGGACGCAGGCCAATGGAAAGAGTGCCAAGTATTAGGGTGTAAATCATAAAAAAACATTCGAAGCGGTAAAGTCGACATTAAGTTGATTTTATCGCTTTTTTGTAACAAAAATCTGTAACTTACTACCAATAGGTATACTACAATACTATGGGTGGCGGTGGTTACATGTTGGATGCGGTAAAGTCTTTTAAGGCCAACCGGGATTTACTGAAGAAACGCAAGTTGAAAAGTAAAGGGGATGTGTATGGTTCTGAAGTAAAGACCCAATTGAACTTGAAGAAGTCCACTCCATTGGATATGCTCCGCATTCGAAGAAAAATAGCCCAGGGGAAAAGAAAGGAAAAAAATGCAACCTTCCTTGCCATCTTTATCATGATTTCGATGGGTATAGTGATCTATTACCTGTTCTTCTGATTTTGGAATATGATTATTTGCTTATTTTTAGCAAAACCTGTCATAGATGTACAAAATCAAAATCCAATTCATCCTTTTAGTCTTAATAATGTCGCTCCCCATAGCTGTTCAGGCCCAGGATTGGCCTAATCTTCAAAAGTTTCAGGAAGCCAATGCCGAAGTACTAAAGACCAAAAATTTGGAAAGCCGCGTAGTTTTTATGGGAAATTCCATTACCGAAGGCTGGTCCAGTGCCAATCCAGAATTCTTTACTGATAATCCATACATCAATCGGGGAATCAGTGGGCAGACCACTCCCCAAATGCTGCTTCGGTTTCAACAAGATGTCATTGATCTGCACCCCAAAGCGGTGGTTATTCTGGCGGGAACCAACGATATTGCCGGTAATACGGGTCCCATGACTTTGGAACAAATTAGGGACAATATCCTCTCCATGGTACAATTGGCCAAGGCCAATGGAATCCACTCCATTGTCTGCTCCGTACTTCCTGCCTATGATTATCCGTGGCGACCTGGATTACAGCCCAATATCAAGATTCCTAAACTCAACCAACTCCTAAAAGAAATGGTCACTGAGCAAAATGTAACCTATCTGGATTATTTTTCAACAATGGCCGATGAACGAAACGGACTTCCCAAAGCCTACACCACGGATGAAGTCCATGTCACCAAGGAAGGTTATGCCGTGATGGAAAAGTTGGTCAATAAAGCGATTACTCAAGTAATCCAAAATGAAAACTAGGCTCTTTGTTTTCTTTTCCATTTGTTCGCTGACCATTTTTGGTCAAGCCAAAATAACCGTAAGTCCTGCTATGGATGTCCTTAAGGAGTTTAACAAGGTTAGGGACTTTACCATGGATGCAAGTGGTACCGAGGCCTATTTTACCGTTCAATCCCAAACTGAAGAGGTTTCCGTGATTTCCATCTCTTCAAAAACTGAAAATGGATGGGATTCTCCCCAGATTGCATCCTTTTCAGGAACATATAAGGATATGGAACCCTTCATGTCACCTGATGGTCTTCGGCTTTATTTTGTGTCGAACCGCCCGTTGCATGACTCCATTTCCAAAACCAAAGATTATGATATTTGGTATGTAGAGCGAAAGGGTCCTGACCAGAAATGGTCCAACCCTATAAATCTTGGAGCACCGATAAATACGGAGCATAACGAGTTTTATCCTGCAATAGCGTCCAACGGGAATCTATATTACACCGGTGACCGTCCAGACTCCAAAGGTGAGGATGATATTTTTTTCAGCGCATTTCAAAATGGGGAATATAGTGAGCCTATTTCGCTGGACGAGAATATCAATTCCAAGGGATTCGAATACAATGGGTACATCTCCAAGGATGACTCTTATTTGATTTTTGGGGGATATGCGCGTGAGGATGGTCAAGGAAGCGGCGATCTGTACATTAGTTTTAAAAATGAAGGGCAATGGGCCAAAGCCCAACCCCTTCCCCAACCCATTAACTCGCCTTATATGGACTACTGCCCCTATGTGGATGAAGTTAAAGGTGTGCTGTATTTTACGAGCCGGCGCACCCAAAACCCGGAAGGAACATTGGAAACCATGGGGCAACTTATACAATTTCTGAATTCCTACGAAAATGGAAACAGCAGGTTGTATAAGGCCAATATAGACGATGCCCTATTACGACCATAGCCACAGAATTCCTATCCATTTATATAACCGTGTACGCCAAACACACAAAAACTTTGGGGATATACTGCTCTTCTGTACACCATAGGTGATCTTTTGTATCTTTGATCATACAATTATTTTCTGGTGGAACTAGTTGGCAACAAGGAAACTACAATTGCAGTATTGCCCTTTCAGATTATTGGGGTGAAAAATGACATGAGCCCTATCATAAAAGGGTTCACGGAAGATCTTATCATTAACTTTTCCAAATTTGTGGGATTATCGGTCATTTCCCAATACTCCACTTTGGGTATTTCAGATATTTCCGATACCGAATCCATTGCCCAATTAGGCGCTGATTATATCATTACAGGTAGTTTTAGACCTTCAAATGATGGATACCGAATTGGGGTGCAACTAATACGGACCCGGGACAATAGAGTGGTCTTTGCCGGGAATCATATTGAGACCCTTGAGACCCTGCTGAATGCCGAAGACACTATTACCCAACAGATGGTCAGTGTGTTACAGCAACAGATAGAACACGATCTGCTCTCCTACTCCTACAAAAAAGAATCTTTTGAGCTCGCTGCCTATGAAAATTGGCTTTTGGGCATCAAGGAACTAAAAAAAGGAACCGTTGAAAGCGACCTTACCGCTAGGGAATATTTTGAGGCCGCTTTGCAAATAGACCCTCTGTTCGCCAGAGCCTATACCGGAATATCCCTTTCCTATTTCAATGAATGGAGTTGCCAGTTATGGGACCGTTGGGAAGTAAGTCATAAAGGGGCGCATGATTATGCCCTTAAGGCCATTGACTTGGATGAAAATGATTATGTGTCTCTGGCCGTTTTGGGAAGAACCTTTCTGTATTTGGGGGATTACGACAAGTCCGAACACCTTTTGAGAAAGTCATTGCGGATGAATCCGAATGATGCGGACAACCTGATCTTGATTTCCAATTGTTTTGTTTGGCTGGGCCATTTGAAGGAAGCCGAGGAACTTTATCTCAGGGCACGTAACCTAAACCCATTACAACCCGAAGCCTATCTGCCCATTGGCATGTTGGTTTATTTTGAAAAGGGAGATTATAAAAAAGCCATAGAGTTGGGTGAAAAAGTGGCCATACTTTCCATTTGGACCGATTTCCCGGCGTACTTGTCCGCTGCATATTATCACCTTTCCATGTATGACAAGATGAAGGTCTATTGGAAAAAGTATTTGGAACTTCACAAACAAAACATCAACAAAGGAAAGGAGCCTACCGACCAAGAGGCGGTGGAATGGCAAAAAGTGGTGAATCCGTATAAGGTCAAAAATAATTTGGAACCTTTCTGGGAATACATTTCGGGAGCTTCCTCCAAAATTAATGCAACATCTTTTCCAAAATCAGAAACCGGCTCTACCATAAAAGGAAGTTTCTTGGACAATGGTGAATTTTGGGAACTCCACTACTTAAACCAGTCAGCAACCCTAAAAGATTCCAAGGGACTCCACGATATTGCCAAATTATTGGAACAGCCCGAAGAACAGGTCCACTGTGCCGAATTGATGGGTGTGGTGTTGGAGACCAGAGGAACTTCACTGATCGATGAGCAGGCCATGAAAGAGTACAAAACCAAGCTTCGGTCCCTAAAAATCCAAATTTGCGATGCCGAAGAAATGGGGTTGTACCAAAAGGCAGATGAACTAAAAGGGGATTACGATGCCTTGGTAGAACACTTGTCCCAAGTAACCGGACTCTCCAATTCCATTCGAAAAACAGGGTCCTCCATAGAAAAGGCAAGAGCGGCCGTAACTTGGCGTGTTCGGAGTTCCATCAAGAAAATTGAAAAGGTACACCCTCAATTGGCCAAGCATTTGACCAACTCCATCAAGACGGGCACCTGTTGTAGTTACGAGCCGGAAACGCCGCATGAGTGGACCACTTAATGGCCCTTACGACACTTTCCTTACAATGTAAGGCGGAAACTTTTGCCTATTAGGGTGAACAACACATTAAAACTAGACAAGATGTTTGAAATCATTAAAAGTTTACCCAATCCATGGGAAGTGCTCATAGACCCGATTTCTTTGATCGTATTGGGCATGTACGGCGTATTGATGCTTTGGGAGGCCTTATTTCCAGCCAGGGAACTGCCCAAAGTAAAGAACTGGAAACTACGGGGGCTGGCATCCTTCGGCGTATTTTTTTACTTATCCACCTATTTTCCCTTGGTATGGGATACCTATTTGGTGGATTACCAACTATTTGACCTTACCGCTTTGGGGGCCGGTTGGGGAGCGTTTGTTGCGGTCATGATCTATGAATTTGGACTGTACATTTGGCACTATGCCATGCACAAGAATGATACCTTATGGAAGATTTTCCATCAGATGCATCACAGTGCAGAACGCATGGATAGTTATGGTGCCTTTTATTTTAGCCCGATGGACATGATTGGGTTTACCCTATTGGGAAGCCTATGCTTGGTGGTCGTGGCAGGGTTTACCCCGGAAGCGGCAACCTTGTTCATTCTGATTACTACCTTTTTGGCCATATTTCAACATGCCAATATTACCACACCAACGTGGATAGGCTATATCATTCAAAGGCCGGAAGCCCATACCATTCACCATGCTAAAGGGATACACGCCTATAACTATTCGGACATCTCCCTATTTGATATCATTTTTGGAACCTTCAACAATCCAAAAGGATATAAGCACGAAACGGGATTTTACAACGGGGCCTCCAAACGAATTTGGGAAATGCTGACGTTTAAGGACGTTTCAGAGAAAGCGTAACCTTCTGAATATATCGCCACAGGCAATTGCATCTCATGTTGATTTCCTGTGGTGATACTCTTATTGCTGCTACCGAAGCCGCATATGACACAATCAAAAAATAATCATATGTCCTGCACCCGTCCAAATTCATGGCATGGTAAAAATTATACCCATCATTCCCAACTCAGTGATGAGGAATTTGTGGAAGCTTTTGAAAAAGCCAGTTTGCACCCAAAGCTGTTCAACCATGAGGCCCATATTCGATTGGCATGGGTGTATCTTCAAAAGTACGGGGAAGAGAAGGCTGTGGAGAAGACTTGCGCGGGTATAGCGCATTTTGATGCTATATATGGCAATGGGGATAAATTTCACGCTACCATAACCGTTGCAGCCGTGAAGGCGGTACATCATTTCAACAAAAAATCAAAATCCACCAACTTTTTCGATTTTATGGAAGCGTTTCCACGATTGAAAACTGCTTTCAAAGAATTGCTTGAGCAACATTACACCCCTGAAGTGTTGACCCATGAAAAGGCAAAAACGGATTATATTCCTCCAGATTTGCTTCCTTTTGATTGATGCCGTGCATTTGCCTCTGGAATTTAGTTTCTTTGCAGTATGCAAAATCCCAAGGTAAGCATTGTGATACCCTTTAAGGATACCGCACATTTTCTTCCTGAATGTCTGGATAGCATACGGGCACAGACCTATCCCCATTGGGAAATCCTTGCCGTAAACGACCATTCCAGTGACGATAGCCTTGAACTTTTGAATTCCTATGGACAAAAAGACTCCAGGGTAAAAGTATTCAACAATTCAGGAAAAGGCATCATTCCGGCTTTGCAGACCGCCTATGCCCAAAGTACTGGCGATTTTGTAACCCGAATGGATTCGGATGATATTATGAAACCCCATCGTTTGGAGGTCATGGTGCAATCTCTTTTGGAATCGGGAAAAGGTTATGTGGCCGTTGGGCAGGTCCGTTATTTCTCTGAACGTGGTATCAGCAATGGCTATGAACGCTATGAAGCTTGGCTGAACCAATTGACGTCCACGGGTTCCAATTACAGTGAAATCTATAAGGAATGTGTCATTCCCTCTCCCTGTTGGATGACCTATCGGGAAGATTTTGAGACCAGCGGTGCATTTCGCCCTCTCCGATATCCAGAGGATTATGACCTTACTTTTCGTTTTTATGAAAACGATTTGAAAATCATTCCTTGCCATGAAGTACTCCATTTATGGCGCGATTATGATACCAGGACTTCCCGTACCCATGAGCACTATGCCCAAAACTATTTTTTGGACATCAAACTCCATTATTTTCTAAAATTGGATTATCAGTCCAACCGCCCATTGGTCATATGGGGTGCCGGATTCAAGGGAAAAACCATTGCCAAAACCCTTTTGGAACGGCATATTGACTTTACATGGTTGTGCGATAACCCAAAAAAAATCGGAAAAAAAATCTATGGGAAAGTATTGGTCCATTTTAAGATGCTTAAAGCGTTGGAACAACCCCAAAGTATTGTTACCGTAGCCAACGAGGAAGCACAACGGGAAATCACAGCATATTTTTCCAATATGGGCCTAAACCCCATGGAGGATTATTATTTCTTTTGTTAAGCAACTCCCCTAACCTTCAATCACATTTACCACTCCCTTAACATTGAAATTTATGGGGCTGCACTATTTTAATCCCTATATTTGTCCAATCAAAGTTGGGAATGCAGTTTAAACATCCAGAAATCCTTTGGGCCCTTTTTCTCCTCAGTATTCCCATTCTAATCCATTTATTTCAGTTAAGACGGTTTAGAAAAACACCCTTTACCAATGTGGCCATGCTACAAAAGGTGGTCTCTGAATCGCGAAAGAGCAATACCCTAAAAAAATGGTTGTTGCTTATAACCCGTTTATTCTTATTGGCCGCCTTGATCATAGCCTTTGCCCAACCCTTTTCTTCCACAGTTACGGCATTACAGCAAAAGGAAACTGTGGTCTATTTGGACAATTCCTTTAGTATGCAGGCCAAGAACAATGGTCTTTCGCTGATGGAAAAGGCCATTCAAGATCTTATCAAAAACATGGATGCAGAGACTGTTTTTAGTTTGTTCACCAATGAAAACACTTTTAGGGATGTTTCTGTAAAGGATATTCAAAACCAGCTATTGTCACTTCCTTATACGGATAGGCAATTGAACCTTGAAGATATCCAGTTGAAGGCCAATACCTTGTTTTCCAACTCCAACGCCACCATAAAAAATTTGATCGTCATCTCCGATTTTCAGCAACGTATGGCGGCTGGACAAATCCCATCGGATTCCACCGTCCATTCCTATTACGTACCGATCAGACCACAGGACCGCACCAATGTTTCCATAGATTCCATATACCTTGAGGATGATTTTTCAGATCAGACCCGACTCCATATTCTCTTGAGTGGCGGTTCCGATGGGCAAAACTTGCCCATTTCGCTCTATAATGGCTCGTCCCTGATTGCAAAAACTGCCGCCAAGTTCAACACTGCCCATACATCTGAAGTGATGTTCTCTATTCCCAGTGGACAAGAGATCAATGGGCGGATCATCATCACAGACAATGGTTTGGGCTACGACAACCAGTTCTATTTCAATATCAACACCAAGGAAAAAATAAAGGTGTTGGCCATAAGTGCTGGCACTGGTGATTATTTGGAACGCTTATTTCCCGAAGAAGATTTTGACCTGACCAAGGTAACTCTGGACCAATTGGACTATAGTACCGTCGAAGGACAAAATATGGTTATTCTTGATAATTTGAACACCATTCCCAATAGTTTGCAAAATGTGCTTGCCTCTTTTAAAGAGGATGGGGGTACATTGGTAGTGGCGCCTTCAGAAAATAGTGATCTCACTTCATACAATAGCCTGTTTTCCCAGCTTTCCAATATCCAATTTCTTGAAAAAGTAGATAATAGTGTGAACATCACCGCTATTTCATTTGGCCATCCTTTATACAAAAACGTGTTTGAAAAGGAAGTGGCCAATTTCCAGTATCCGAAGGTAGAGCAGTATTTCAGAATCCGTTCCAATTTACCACGGATACTGTCTTTGGATAACAATGAACCATTTTTATTGGGAAGTGATGGATGGTATTGCTTCACCGCATCCTTGGAACCGGAAAACACAAATTTTACGGCTTCCCCATTGATTGTTCCCACGTTTTACAACATGGCCACCTCCAGCTTGAAACTACCCCAGATTCAACATACTTTGGGCCAAGTGGAATCGGTTGACATATCCACCCAATTGACCAATGATGCCATTTTAAGCGTATCCAAAGGGGATGAGACCTTTATTCCACTACAACAGAGTCTCCCCAATAAAGTGAGACTTGTTTTTGAACAGAACCCTACCACCGATGGCATTTACACCATCACCCAAAATGGGCAGGCCTTAACGAACATAAGCTTTAATTATCCAAGATCCGAGAGCCAATTGGCCTATATGGATGTGGAAAGTTTGAACCAGACCGATACCCAAGAATCCATTGACTCACTTTTTACCTATTTGGAAGCTGAAAACAACATTGCCGCTTATTGGAAATGGTTTGTTATTTTAGCGTTGCTTTTGGCACTGGTAGAGGTAATCATCCAAAAAATAATCCCATGAACATTCTGCTGAAGTCCACAAAAATAGTGTGCCCCGAGAACAGGGAACTGCACTTGAAAAAACGCGACATCCTTATAAAAAAAGGCATCATCGAAAAGATTGCCGCATCCATTGATCCACCGTCCAATACCAAATTGGTTGACCTGAAAAATCTTCATGTCTCCTTGGGGTGGTTGGATACCGGGGTAAGTTTTGGGGAGCCTGGCCATGAGGAAAGGGAAACCATTTCCCACGGGCTTCATGTGGCCGGCAAAAGCGGTTTTACCGATATTGTACTGTATTCCAGCACCAGCCCCGTACCGGACACCAGTTCGGATGTGGTCTTTTTGAAGGAACGTGGACAAGGAAAAGCTACCAGCCTATATCCCTTGGGAACTTTGACCAAGAACTCGGAAGGAAACGATTTGGCCGAACTGTTCGACATGAAAAATGCCGGAGCCGTGGCCTACTACGATTTTAAACAACAGATCAGTAACCCCAATCTACTGAAAATAGCGCTGCAATACGCCCAGAATTTTGGTGGATTGGTCTTTTCCTTTCCACAAGAAGGTTCCATTAAAGGGATAGGTGTGGCCCATGAAGGAGTAGTTTCCACTACCTTGGGACTGAAGGGCATTCCGGCTTTGGCCGAAGAACTTCAGATTGCCCGTGACCTCTTTATCTTGGAATATACCGGCGGAAAACTACATATCCCAACGATTTCCACAGCAGAATCGGTAAAATTGATTGCCAATGCCAAGAAAAAAGGACTGGATGTAACCTGCAGTGTTGCGGTTCATAATCTAGTTTTCACGGATGAAAGTTTACAAGATTTTGATACCAACTACAAGGTATCCCCTCCCCTGAGGACACAAAAAGAAATCAAAGCGTTGATCAAAGGACTCAAGGATGGGACGATTGATTATATCACTACGGACCACATTCCCATGGATGTTGAGGAAAAACGGGTGGAATTTGACAATGCCGCCGATGGAACCCTGGGTCTGGAATCGGCTTTTGGGGCCCTGAACCCCTTATTTGGTGTGGAGGAAACTGTGGCGTTATTGACCAAAGGCCATGAGCGATTTGGTATACAATCCCCTTCCTTGGAAGAAGGCCAAAAAGCTTGCCTTACCTTGTTCGACCCAGAAACGGAATACACCTTTGGGATGGGAGACATTCTGTCCACTTCCAAAAACAGTATGTTCTTGGGAGCACCTTTGAAGGGTAAGGTATACGGTATCATCAACAACAGTCATATTTTAATCTGATATTTTGAACGAAACCAAATCCGGTAAGACCACTGCAGTAATAGCCTACATCACCTTGGTGGGTTTTTTGATTGCCATGAGTAGGAACATGGAACCCCGAAATACGTTTGCGCGCTTTCATATTAGACAGGCCTTTGGTATGCATTTGGTGTTCCACGCCATGGCCATCGTGCTTTCCTTCAGCCAGATTGTTTTTCTGACCCTCCCGCTTTATGGATTATATATTGTAGGACTCATATACGGAATCACCCAAGCCTCATCCGGAAAGAGCAATCCCCTGCCTATTCTTGGGGAGCATTTTCAAAAATGGTTTACCTTTATTTCCTAAAACAATACCATGTCCCCCACCCCATTGTCCCTGGAATATCTTATACGCCCATCATCTGTTGAATCTGGTAAAAAGCCCGCTATTTTTATGTTTCATGGGTATGGCAGCAATGAAGAAGATCTCTTTTCCTTTGCTTCTGAACTCCCCGAGGAACCTTTGGTGATTTCAGTAAGGGCACCCTACCACTTAGATCCTTTTGGATATGCCTGGTATGCCATCAATTTTGATGCGACCCATGGCAAATGGAATGATGTGGAACAAGCTTCGGAATCCCGTGAAAAAATCGTTGCGTTCATCGATGAGGCCATTGAAGCCTATGATATCGACCCAAAAAACATTACTCTTTTGGGATTTAGTCAAGGGAGTATCCTGAGCTATGCCGTGGCCTTATCCTATCCTGAGAAAGTGAAAAATGTAGTCGCTCTAAGCGGTTATATCGATGAAAAAATAATAAAGCAGGGGTATGTCAACAACGACTTTAACCATCTACACATCTATGCTTCCCACGGTCAGGTAGATCAGGTAATCCCCTTGGAATGGGCCCAAAGGACCCCGGATTTTTTAAAGGAACTTTCCATAGACATTACCTACGAAGAGTTCCCCATTGGGCATGGGGTTTCACAACAAAACTTTTATTCCTTCCGGAAGTGGTTGGTGGAGCACCTTTAATTGCTACGGGTGTACAACAAATGATCCAATAGGGTAAAGTCTACGCTCAGGTCGTCCTTAAGTTCATACTTGATGATGAGATCTCCCCAGTATTTCCCATCCGAGAAATCGGCCAAGATCCATTTATGATTCAATACCTTGATTTTATTGATTTTAAAATCACTTTCCATCCCTGCATAAGGAATCAGTGGATTGTCGCCGGATTTTTCATTGGTCTCCAAAAGCTTGTCCTCGATGTAGCGGGCAGGGTGTTCCAGGTTGAGATGATCATAATAGGCCAAGGCATCATCATTGTTTTCCAAGGAAAAGTACTGCATGTCCAATAACTTCAGCTGGGTTTTTTGAATGGAATCCTCAAGCTGCTCCACCTTGGCTTGCAACTCATTCACATCGGCAGTCATGGCTTTTTGTAGGTTATTGGCACTCACAAATTGATACAGGGCCAAAAGGGCTGCAAATACAAATAGATATAAAAAAAGCTTGTTCTTCATGGATTAAATCTTCAATTTCAAATTATCGTAGGCCAAATGTACGTTCTTGGGAAGTTTTTTTTCCACTTCCGCATGAAATCCCAACATATGGCTAATATGGGTCAAATAGGTTTTTTCCGCTCCTACTTCTTCGGCAAAGGCCAAGGCTTCCTCCAAGTTGAAATGGGAATGATGGGGCTCTTCCCGCAAGGCATTGACCACCAAAACCTTAACGCCTTTCATCTTGGCCATTTCATGGGCATCCACCCGTTTTACATCAGTCAGGTATACAAAATCTTTAAAACGGTAACCAAAAACCTGCAGTCGGTTATGGTACGCTTCTATGGGGATGACGTCCATGTCTTCCAATTGAATGGGGGTGTCCTTGTATACTTGGATTACTTGAACCGCGGGAGCACCGGGATATCGGTCTTCATCGGCAAAAATGTAGTCGAAACGTCTTTTCAAAGAAGCTATGACACGCTCATGGGCATAAATGGGAATATCGCCTTGCCGGAAGAAAAAAGGACGGATATCATCGATTCCTGCGGTATGGTCGGCATGTTCGTGGGTAAAAAAAATACCATCCAAACGATCTATGGGGTTGGTCAACATTTGCTGCCTAAAATCGGGGCCACAGTCTATTACATAATGGTAATCCCTCCAAGAAACCAAGACCGATACCCGCAATCGCTTGTCCTTGGGGTCCTGGCTTAGGCACACGGGGTGGTTACTGCCAATGACAGGTATTCCCTGTGAGGTTCCGGTGCCCAAAAAGGTGATGGTCATCACGTCGTCCATTAAAATCAAAATTATAACTTATTTATTTAATAGATTGAATGAAGAGTGTAACTTTGTGGTCAATAAAATACCGGATATGCCTACTGTACTCAGCAAAGAAGATGCTTTTGAAAACATCCCTTCGATAAAGGCAAAAACGCTGCGCATAAATCTTAACCCCAACATCTACGGAACCTTTGCCGAAATTGGTGCGGGGCAAGAAACCGCAAGACATTTTTTTAGGGCCGGTGGTGCGTCAGGGACCATTGCAAAGGCCATGAGTGCCTACGACAAATCCTTCAGTGATGCCATCTACGGGATTGAGGAAGACGGACGGTATGTGACCCAGTCCCGCTTGAAAAAGATGTTGGACCATGAGATGAAGCTGGTTGAGGAGCGTATCAGTAGGGATAACAACCCCAATTATTTGTTCTTTACCTATGCCAATACCGTGGCGACCATTGATTTTTCCAAACGCTACAAAGGCCATGGTTGGGTTGGTATCCGATTTCAATTGGATCCCGATCAAAAAGAATACGATGAGATTGTCCTGCACATTCGCTTTAAGCAGAATGAAGCCCGTTTGCAGCAGGAAACCCTAGGAATTTTGGGGGTAAATCTTATTTATGGGGCGTATTTTAAGTTCAACAAGCCCAAAAAACTTCTAAAATATCTTTACGATCATATCGACAAGGACACCGTTGAAATTGACATGGTCAATTTTACAGGTCCCAATTTCAAAGAAGTCGATAACCGATTGATGAGCTTGCAGTTGATCAAGAACGACATGACGGATGCCGTGATGTTTGGTCCTGATGGCAACAACCTGTTGCCTGCAGCTGCCCTCTATAAAAAGAACATCTTGGCCTTACGGGGAAGTTTTAGACCTGTGACCAAGGTGAATATGGACATGTTCCAGAAGTCTTACGATATTTTTATCCGGGAACAGACGGTTGACATGGACAACACTATTGTGGTCTTTGAGATAACCCTGTCCAATCTAAAGGCTGCTGGGGAAATTGACGAACAAGATTTCATGGACCGTGCAGAACTGTTGTGCTCGTTGGGCCATACGGTTCTCATTTCCAAATTCCAGGAATATTACAAGTTGGTGGAGTATTTCAACAACTACACCAAGGCCCGAATTGGTCTTACCATGGGTGTGAACAATTTGGTGGACGTTTTTGATGAAAAATACTATCGCCACTTAAGTGGTGGTATCTTGGAGGCCTTTGGAAAATTGTTCTTCAAGGATTTGAAAGTGTACCTCTACCCCATGAAAGATCCAGAAACCGGACAGATCATGACCAGCAACAATGTCAAGGTGCATCCGCGGATGAAGGAACTCTACAAGTTCTTCAAGTACAACGGTAAGGTAATGGACATTATTGACTATGATCCTGATGTAATGCACATTTTCTCCAGGGATGTTTTGAAGAAAATCATGAACGGAGAACCAGGTTGGGAAGATGAGCTTCCGGAAGGAATTGCTGAAATCATCAAGGAAAAACACCTGTTCTCCCAAAAGGAACTTAGCGAAGGAGAATCTCCGGAACAGAAAAAAGAAAAGGAAAAAGCATAATTCCCTGCTATAACAAACACCGATTCACTCTCCCTCCAGAATATTCAAAAGTTGAGCTATGAGGTAGAATTTGGATTGTTGGTATTTTATATTTTTGGAATTCTTCTTGGTTCCTGCACCTTTTGTCTTTTATCAGAAGTCTGACATCCGATATTTGAACCCGACAAATCTATCCTTCATCCAGCAATTGCGCCGCATGGTCCTTAGTCTTCACTTTCTCAATGACCTTTTCCACGACACCTTGCTCGTCAATGACAAAAGTGGTTCTATGGATACCATCAAAAGTCCGCCCCATGAATTTTTTGGGTCCCCATACGCCAAAGGTATTGATCACGGTATGATCCACATCGGCCAATAAGGGAAACGGAAATTTGTACTTATTCCTAAAATTGGCCTGCTTGCGCTCGGTATCGGCACTTACGCCCAAGAGTTCATAACCTTCATCGGTCAAGACCTTGTAATTGTCCCGTAAATTGCAGGCTTCCATGGTGCAACCTGGCGTACTGGCCTTCGGGTAGAAGAAGACCACCAGCTTTTTGCCTTTGTAGTCGCTCAGATTAATTGTGTTTCCATCTTGGTCTTTTGAAGAAAATTCAGGTACTTTATCCCCTACTTTTAACATGTTCATATGCGAATGGTCTTAATTTTATTGTTTAATATTTATATTTCAAAATTAAACAAAAATGACTAAACAGGAAAAAGTTGATTTCACTATCCAAACCTTGGATGAGCTCTACCCTACCATTCCCATTCCTCTGGACCATAAAGACCCTTATACGCTGTTGATTGCGGTATTGTTATCGGCCCAAAGCACGGATGTACGGGTCAACCAGATTACTCCACTGCTTTTTGAACGAGCCGATAATCCCTTTGATATGGTAAAACTTTCCGTGGACGAGATACGGGAGATCATAAAACCCGTGGGGCTTTCTCCCATGAAATCCAAGGGAATCCATGGGCTGTCCCAAATCCTGATTGAAAAATACAACGGTGAGGTACCCAGAAATATTGAACTTTTGGAAGAGTTGCCCAGTGTGGGGCATAAAACCGCCAGTGTAGTGGTTTCCCAGGCTTTTGGGATACCCGCTTTCCCTGTGGATACACACATTCACAGGCTGATGTTCCGTTGGGGCTTCAGTAACGGAAAAAATGTGGTCCAGACCGAAAGGGATGCCAAACGCCTGTTTCCAAAGGAAATATGGAACCGTTTGCATCTACAGGTTATCTGGTACGGAAGGGAATATTCACCGGCAAGAGGCTGGAATCTGGAAAAAGACATCATTACCAAGACCATTGGCAGAAAAACGGTTCTTGACGACTATTATAAAACAAAAAAGAGCCGCTGATCGCGGCTCTTTTTAATTCTCTTTTGAAGTACTTAGTTCAAGGTAACTTCAAATGCATGTTTTTTACAATCAACTACATGAATCGATTTGGAATAGCTAAGCAAAAAATCGATAGTCTTTTGGCTAGCTCTTACCGATGTAACGGCTTTTTGTTCTTCAGAGTAAATGTTTTCCATATTCTAGCATTAATGTTTCAAATAGATAACGCCGCTAGAATGGAAATATTGCAGGCTTCGATGTAATGCCCGATTAATTCGTTAAAACGATATTCTTACGATCTACGATTTTTCGAAGATTTATCAAGGCATATCGCATTCTTCCCAAGGCTGTGTTGATGCTCACCCCAGTGTTTTCGGAGATTTCCTTAAAACTCATATCCTTATAGATACGCATGATCAACACTTCTTTTTGATCTTCGGGCAATTCCTCGATCAAAAGGGTAAGATCACTGTCTATTTGATCTTTGATGAGTTGTTTCTCTGCATTGAGCTTCTCATCCTTGATCACGGAAAAGATGTTGAAGTCATCACTTCCCTCAAACTTGGGCATCCGTTTGTTCTTACGGAAATGGTCAATGATCAGGTTGTGGGCAATTCGCATTACCCAAGGCAAAAACTTGCCTTCTTCACTGTATTTACCCCTTTTCAAGGTCTTGATCACCTTGATAAAAGTGTCTTGGAAGATGTCCTCTGCAACATCCCTATCCAAAACTTTGGAGTAAATAAAACTGGAGATTCTTTGGTTGTGCCTGTTGATCAAGGTCTCAAGGGCCTTTTCGTCACCGGCAATATAGCTCTTTACTAAGATCGAGTCATTAATCTGTAGTTCCATACAAATTACTTTTTTTTGGTTAACATCTAGGGTCTCCCTTTTCCAAGGAAAGCCTTTAGGTATTTAGTTTATTGTAAAAAAGTAATTATCGCTGTATAGGCCTATCAGATTTTTAATTACATCCCAAATATAGAAAATTAGGTAGGTGACCTAAAAATCTATGTTGTGATTTGCCCGTTTTTATATGTTAACTGATACAATATACGTATTAAGTGGGGGGTATCGTATCTTTGGGGATCTAATTTTAACAGATGGCAACCCCTATAAACGTAGATCCCAAGCAGAATATTATCATTAAAGGTGCCAAACTGCACAATCTCAAGAATATCGATGTGGTCATCCCCCGAAATAAGCTGGTGGTAATCACGGGATTGTCCGGTTCGGGAAAGTCCAGCTTGGCCTTTGATACCCTCTATGCCGAGGGGCAACGCCGTTATGTGGAAAGCCTTTCTTCCTATGCCCGACAGTTTTTGGGGAAACTGGACAAACCCAAAGTAGACTATATAAAAGGTATAGCCCCTGCCATCGCCATTGAGCAAAAAGTGAACTCCACCAACCCAAGATCTACGGTGGGCACCACTACCGAAATCTACGATTACCTAAAACTATTGTATGCCCGTATCGGGAAGACCATATCCCCCATTTCTGGAAAAGAGGTGCAAAAGCATACGGTAACAGATGTCATCAACTATATAAAGTCATTGCAGGAAGGTGCCAAACTATTGTTATTGGCCCCAGTGACCATTAAGGAAGACCGCGACCCCGTAAAATCTCTGGAACTTTTTTCCAAGCAAGGCTACGCAAGGATAAAACACAACGGCAAGGTCATCCGAATAGATCAAGTACCCGAAGATATCGGGCGCACCTTTGATTTGGTGGTGGACCGTATCATTATAAAGGATGATGAGGATTTTTACAACCGTTTGGCCAATGCGGTGGACAATGCCTTCTTTGAAGGGAAGGGACAATGTGCCATTGAAAATTTGGAAAATGGGGAGGCCAAAATATTCAGCAACCAGTTTGAACTGGATGGACTAAAGTTTTTGGAACCCAATGTACACCTCTTTAGTTTTAACAATCCCTACGGAGCCTGCCCCAAATGCGAAGGGTATGGCGATGTCATTGGTATCGATGAAGACTTGGTCATCCCCAACACCGCACTTTCGGTGTATGAAAATGCCATTTTTCCATGGCGGGGCGAAAGTATGGGTTGGTACCGTGACCAATTGGTCAACTCGGCCTACAAATTTGACTTTCCCATCCATAAACCCTGGTTTGAACTATCCGAAGCCCAAAAACAAATGGTGTGGGAGGGCAACAAGCATTTCACGGGCCTCAACCAATTCTTTGAACAGCTTGAGGAGAAAAGCTATAAAATCCAGAACAGGGTCATGCTCTCCCGTTACCGGGGGAAGACAAAATGTTCTGTCTGTAAAGGAAAACGACTCAGGGCCGAGGCCAATTATGTGCAGATTGCCGGGAAATCCATTTCGGATATCATTGAACTTCCCATCAAACGGTTGATCCCCTTCTTTGAGGAACTACAACTTTCGGAGCACGACAGGACCATTGCCAATCGGTTGCTCAAGGAAATCACCACCCGTTTGGACTTTTTGCACAAGGTGGGATTGAGCTACCTCACCCTCAACCGAAAATCGAATACCCTCTCGGGCGGGGAAAGTCAGCGCATCAACCTGGCCACTTCGTTGGGTAGTAGCTTGGTGGGTTCCATGTATATTTTGGACGAGCCCAGCATTGGTCTGCACCCCAAGGACACCGAAAACCTGATAGAGGTGTTGTTATCCCTTCGGGATTTGGGCAATACCGTGATTGTGGTGGAACACGACGAGGACATCATGAAAGCCGCGGACGAGGTCATCGACATAGGTCCCGAGGCAGGTACCTTGGGTGGAGAGGTGGTGGCCACTGGAAGTTTGGAGGCCATTCTCAAGGCCCATTCCCTCACAGCGGACTACCTGAATGGCACCAAGGCCATTGAAGTACCCAAAGAGCGTCGCAATTCCAAAAGCTATATCCAAATCAAGGGGGCTCGGGAGAACAACCTTAAAAATATAGATGTCACCTTTCCTTTAAATATGTTGACAGTGGTCACGGGAGTTTCAGGAAGTGGCAAAAGTACCTTGGTCAAAAAAATACTCTATCCTTCTATATTAAAGGAAGTGGGGGGGTATGGCGAAAAAGCGGGCCAGTTTACTTCCATGGAAGGCAAATATGCCCATATCAAACATGTGGAATTTGTGGACCAAAACCCCATTGGGCGTTCGTCCCGTTCCAATCCGGTCACCTATATCAAGGCGTACGACGATATCCGAAACCTCTTTGCATCACAAAAACTGAGCAAGCTTCGGGGTTACCAAGCCAAGCATTTCTCCTTTAATGTGGACGGAGGCCGCTGCGAAAAATGCAAGGGTGAAGGCGAGATCACGGTGGAAATGCAGTTTATGGCCGATGTCCATCTGGAATGTGATGCCTGCGACGGCAAACGCTTTAAAAAGGAGATCTTGGAAGTACAGTTTGAAGGGAAGAACATTGACGACATCCTTAATCTCACCATTGATGATGCCGTGGCACACTTCAAGGCCCACCAGCAGGACAAAATTGTGACCAAGTTGCAGCCCCTACAAGATGTGGGGTTGGGCTACGTGACCTTGGGGCAGTCCTCCTCCACCCTATCCGGGGGTGAGGCACAGCGGATAAAACTCGCCTCCTTTTTGGTCAAGGGAAACACCAAGGAGAAAGCCTTGTTCATCTTTGATGAACCTACCACGGGATTGCATTTCCATGACATTAAAAAACTCTTGAAGTCCTTTGACGAACTCATTGCCAAGGGGCATTCCGTGATTGTGATCGAACACAATATTGAACTCATCAAATGTGCCGACTACCTGATAGACCTTGGTCCCGAAGGCGGGGAAAACGGGGGGCATCTGGTGGCCGAAGGCACACCCGAGGAAGTCGTCCAAAACCAAGCCTCCCATACTGCGGTCTATTTGCGTGAAAAGCTCTGATCCATTTACGTTTCCCTATTGCATGATCCTTTGGTAAAAGCCTAGGTCATGGCACCCCTCTTTTTCATATAGGTTGATTTTTCCCATCAACCCAAAACCCCATTTCGTCAATTCGTAAGGGGCATCCATCAATTTACACCCTGTAAAAATACCCCCACACCTTAATATAGTAGGTTAAAAGCGGACAAAATGATCTATCCATGATCAACAACCTTATGTTACACCTATTGGAAACGAAAACATCTGGGGCACTTCCCTTCAGATGGAGGCTTCTCAACCCCCAAAACCTACAAACTCAAAAACTATGTACTCCCTAAAACGCAATCTAATACCGTATAGAAAAAGTCTTGTTGGGCTGTTGCTGGCCTTTTTTGGACTAAGCTTTTTTCATCTCGGCCGAGGTGCTATGGAACCCAAAGGAACTCTTTCCACCACTACACCTAACCTGAGTGCCAAGGCAGAGAATCTTTATGTAACCAATCTATTGGTCTTTATGGCGGGAATCGTTAACTCGGATTGCAGTGCGATAGATTATACCATAACCATTAGAAATGCGAGTACAGCAGGTGAATCTTTCTCCGAGAACCAAATCACCATTGGAGATAGCAATGACCCTCTTTTCATAGTTAACATGGTGCCTTCGGATAAGACCGGGGATGCCACGCCTGCATCTTTTGACCCCGGGGATTCTTGGGAATACACCGCGACCCGGGCCATTAGCACAATAGATTTAAACTTGGACCAAATCCAAAACCAAGCTACGATTACCGCTGGCGGCACAGATTTTCTCTCGGATGATTTGGCTTTACCGGGCAGTAATGACCCCACCCTTACCGATATTTCGCGCTGCCGGAGCATAGGTGCGGTACTCTCTGTTGAGACCAAAGACTGGTTTGGCAATGCCCCAGGCTGTGAGACCGTTGAATATCAATTGGTAGTCAGAAACTTAAGTGCAGTAGCCCAAGCCTTGACCAATGTACAGATTGCTAGTTTAAACCCAAACTTGAACTTTACATTCGTTACTGGGGATGCAAACAACAATACGCTTTTTGATTCCGGTGAATCTTGGGAATACACCGCCACCCGACCCTTGGACCAAAATGATTATTACCCCAATACGCTGGCTGAACAGGTAGATATTACCGCAACAGTGGATGGTAATCCCTTAGCCACGGTCAGTGACCTATCCCATCCCAGTGATTTTTTTGATGATGCCACCACGGACATAGTTCTTGAATGTGAAAAAGGAGCTGTTGCCCTTATTAAAACTGCGGAAGACAATGATTCCTGTAATAACATTACTTATACGTTTACACTAATACATTTAAATAATGTTCCCCATAGTTATATCAACATCACTGTTGAAGACCCAGCTTTTGGTGGGGTTTTCCTAGATGCCCCTATTGAAAGTATTACAACCAATGACGTGCTAGAGCCAGGGGAGACTTGGACTTACTTCAAGGTGTACAATGTAACTGCAGATAACATCATAGACGGGGAAGTACTCAACCAAGCTTATGTAAAGGCAGAAACCAAAGATATTATCCCTCCTCTTATATCCGTAGATGCCTCCGACCCCAGTGACCCTAACCAAGACCGGGAAACTGTTACCGACCTGTCTGCCTGTGCTCCAGACATTGCCATTGTTAAAACGGGTATTGCCCAAGACGATATGGGCAATGATGGTGGCTGTTTTAGAATACGATATACATTTTTGGTGACCAATGAAGGCGAAAATGGCAATCCATTGCATAACATAACCCTGACGGATGATTTGGTGGGGAATATTGGTTATACTTCGGGAGACAATGGTGATAACATTCTGCAAGCTGGTGAAACATGGGAATATACTGGATTCTATGCCATTACCCCAGAAGATCTTGCAGCAAAAAAGGTAGAAAATACAGCACATGTTTCGGGAGAAGATCCTTTATTGGGCCTTACTGTAGAAGATTGGTCCGATTTTGAAAATGTGGATGAAGACCGCCCCACGGTTACAGATATTTCCAATTGCGTACCAAGAATAGCCTTGCTTAAAACCGGAGTTGCCAAAGATGGCCAAGGTGGAGAAGGTGGATGTGCGTATATTGATTATACTTTTAGTGTAACCAATCTAGGTGCAGATGGGCTAGCGGTGAACAATGTAGTCATTACTGATTTAAATTTGCCTATTGTAGTTCCAGCTCTACCGAATTCTGGAGATGATATTAACCCTGGACAACTCGATCCCGGTGAAATCTGGATCTATGATCCCGTGGAATATCAGTTGACCACGGAAGATCGTATTGCTGGGGAAGTAAATAACTCAGCTTTAGTTACGGCCACCATGGTGGGCTTTCCAGAAATTACAGTGGAGGACACCTCGGATTTTGAAAACACCACCGAGGATAGACCCACTGTCACTTTGCTTGCCGATTGTGAACCCCGAATCGCTTTGATCAAAACAGGCATGGTCAATGCAGATTGTTCGGCCATAGACTACACTTTTACGGTAACCAATGAAAGTAATACCGGTGAAGTATTTGAAAATGTGGTCGTCACGGATTTGGACCTGCCCTTGGTCATCAATGGTCCTGTGGGGGATTTAAACAACGATACCTTACTAGATCCTGATGAGACATGGACCTATACCGCCACCCAACCCATAAGCCCTGACGATATTAACTTTGGCTGTTTCCACAACCAAGCGCAAGTGACAGCCAATGTACTGGGCTTTGTAAATCTACCCGTGCAAGACCTTTCGGATGATGATAGCCCCGATGAGGACGATGTCACCGAAGTGGATCTGAGCGGTTGCCAGAACCCGGCCGTGGGTCTCATAAAACAAGCCGAACTGTTGGACATCAACAACGATGGTTGCCCAGAAAGTGTGGCCTATACCTTTACCTTGGAAAATACCGGGGATGCAGACCTGCATGAAGCCGTATTAAATGATGATATGCTGAACGGCGAGGTGCCCGGTCCTACCCCAGAAAGTGATGATGGCGGAGACGGTATCCTTTCCGTAGGCGAAATCTGGACTTACCAAGCCGTTTACAACATTGTCCAAACGGATATCGATAACGGTTTTGTGGAGAACACCGCTACCGTGACCCTGTCCAATCTCTGTGCCACGGCACAGGCCGTAGATACTTCGGATGACAACTCCAATACGGAAGACGACCCCACCCAAATAGAAATCCCCGCAGATGCCTGTACGGATGGCAATGCCAGCATTGGCCTTATCAAAACAGGAATAATTCAGGACGTGAACCAAGACAACTGCCCTGAAAGCATCCTGTACACCTTTACCGTGACCAACAACGGAGACGTTGGCTTGGATACCGTAGAGCTTATGGATGACGCCTTGGGTGGAGCAATTCCCGGTCCCGTACCCGGAACCGATGAGAATGAGGACGGCGTGCTTTCCCCCAACGAGACCTGGACCTATGAATTCCTATATGAATTGGTCCAAGAAGATATCGATGCCGGATCTAAAGAAAATCAAGCTACGGTTTCCGCCGAACCCCTAGGACTGGATATAAAAATAACGGATGACTCCGATGACGATAGCCTGTTGGAAAATGACATCACCAGTACCACCGTGCCCAATAATGCCTGTACCACAGGTTCGGCCAGTCTGGGCTTGACCAAGATGGGTGCTCTCGCCGATGTGAACCAAGATGGGTGCTTTGAGAGTATTCTGTACACGTTTGTGGTGATCAATAACGGTGAGGTGGATTTGGACACGGTTGAAATCACGGACAATGTCCTTGGTGTAACCTTGAATGAACCCCTGCCGGGCGAAGATGAGGGCAATGATGGTATCTTGTCCATAGGTGAAAGTTGGACCTACCAAGCCTTGTATGCCATCCTTGATACCGATATCAACAACACCTTTGTCCAAAATACGGCCCAAGTAACCGCAGAGTTAATCAATACGGCCATTGGCGTTCAGGATACTTCGCACCCCAGCGACCCCTTATCCGATGGCCCCACCATTACGGATGTCCCAGCGAATGCCTGTACCAACGGCTCCGCAGGAATAGGACTGATCAAAAAAGGTGATTTGGCAGATGCCAAAGGGGATGGTTGTATGGATTCCATTACCTATACGTTCACCGTGACCAATACCGGAGAGGTAGACCTTGAGGAATTGCTTTTGGAAGATGAAAAACTGGGAGGCTATATTGCAGGCCCGGTCCCTGGAACGGACGATGGCAATGATGGCATATTGTCCATAGGCGAAAGTTGGACATTTAGAACTTCACACCCCCTTACCCAACAGGATATAGACAACGGTTCGGTGACCAACCAAGCCATGGTTACTTCGCAACCCGTAGGGTTTGAAGCTCAGGTCATTGACCAATCCGATGACAACAGCCTTGATGAAAACGATCAAACTGTAACCATGGTACCCAGTGATGCCTGTCCTAGCGAGGGAACCGACCCCAATTTTGAAATCTACACCGGAATCACGCCCAATGGGGATGGTATCAACGACTTCTTTAGGATTGATGGTATTGAGGCCTATCCCAATAATACCCTTAGAATTTTCAACAGATGGGGGGCCTTGGTCTACGAAGCCGATGGCTACGGCATAGGAAATGAAGTGTTCACAGGTGTATCCGAAGGTCAGGCCACAATCATGAAAGACCGAAGCCTGCCTAGTGGCACTTACTTCTACATTCTGGAATTTGAAACCGAGAATCCGGGTGAGGCCGCTTATTCTGGGTACCTCTATATCAACCGGGATTAATGCAACCAAGCCATTATATAATGACGTCAACATTCAGAATACCCAATATGAAAGGATTTTTAATTGCACTATTATTTCTATTGGCGCTATACAACGCTCAAGGTCAACAAGACCCCCAATACACCCAATATATGTACAACACCCAGATTGTAAACCCCGCCTACGCCGGTTCCAGAGAGGTGATGAGCATTGGGGTTTTGGGCCGTACCCAGTGGTTGAGCCTGGAAGGTGCTCCCCAAACAGGTACCTTTACGCTCAACTCGCCCATTGGTGTTTCAAAGAATATGGGGCTTGGGCTCTCCATCATTTATGATCAAATTGGTCCGGCCACGGAGTCCAATGTCATTGTGGACTATTCGTATTCCATCCAGTTGGCCCGGCATAATATCAGCAAACTATCCTTCGGACTTAAGGCGGGGATAGACCTTTTGGATGTGGATTACACCAAGTTGAACATCTATGACCCCAATGATCCCTTTTTTCAAAATACAGTGGACAATAAACTGCAACCCCAAGTCGGGGCCGGAATCTATTACCATACCCAAAAATTCTATGCCGGGTTCTCTGTACCTAATTTCATGAACTCAACGCATTTTGATGAGGGTTCATTGAACGATGCGGACTTGGAAAGTATAGCCATAGAGCGATTGCACTATTTTTTTATCACGGGCTATGTGTTTGACCTCTCCCCCAACCTAAAGTTCAAACCCGCGACCATGGTAAAGTTTGTGAGTGGCTCACCACTGCAATGGGACATGTCCGCCAATTTTTTGATCAATGAAAAGGTTGCTTTGGGAGCGTCTTACCGGTGGAATTCCTCCATAAGTGCCATGGCAGGGTTTCAGATTTCCCCATCCATGTTCTTGGGAGTGGCCTATGATTATGACTCAACCTCGATCAAAGATTACAATAGTGGTTCCTATGAAGCACTGCTCCGATTTGACCTATTCCATAAAACAGACAAAGTCCTTACACCTAGATTCTTTTAAAATTCGCCTTATGAACCACAAAACCATCCTTGGAATTCTATGTATCATTTTTACCATATCCATTTCATACCCTCAAAAAAGCGTTATTAAAAAAGCCAATGAAGATTTTGACTCCTACTATTTCATAGATGCCCGGGAAATTTATCTAAAGATTGTAGATGACGGTTATGAGTCCCCACAGGTACTTAAAAAATTAGGGGATACCTACTATTTTAATAGTGAGTATACCGAAGCTGCGGAGTGGTATAAAAAATTGATGGAGAAATTCCCTAATGATGTAGACCCTATTTATTACTACAGGGCTGCCCAAAGTTTCAAGAGTATTGGCGATTACCAAACCTCCAAAAAAATGATGGGAACCTATGCCAGCTTATCTTCCAATACGGAAATTGCAAAAAACTTTATGGAGGGTTATGCCAAACTGGACAGTTTGGTAGGAATTAAATCCAGTACCTACGAAGTGGCCAATATTACAGGTCTACTCACCAGTTCTGATTTCTCCCCAGCCTTTTATGGGGACAAGGTCGTTTTCGCATCCTCTTCAGGAAAAACCGAAGGAGACAAAATACACAATTGGACGGGCCTGCCCTATCTGGATCTGTTTGAGGCCGAAGTGGATGAAGATTGGCGATTGTCCCATCCTAAACCGCTTGAAGGTGACATTAACACCCCTTATCATGAATCCAATGCCGTTTTTACCAAGGATGGAAAAACAGTGTATTTTACCCGAAACAACTATTTCAAGGGACGAAAAAGAAAAAGCAGACAAAAACTGGTCAGCCTTAAAATATACCAAGCCACTAAAATGGATGATGGTTCCTGGAAAAATATTACCGAACTTCCCTTTAACAGTGATTCACACTCTGTTGCACATCCGGCTTTGTCCCCAAATGAAAAGCGCCTGTACTTTTCATCGGACATGGAAGGCACCCATGGGGAATCTGACATCTGGTACGTGGATATTCTAGGCAACGGCTCCTTTGGGACACCCGTTAACCTTGGGCCGAAAATAAACACGGAAACACGGGAAGGCTTTCCTTTTATTGGAAAGAACAACAACCTTTACTTTTCCAGTGATGGGCATTTGGGACTCGGGGGACTCGATATATTTGTGGTTTCGTTGGAATCCCAGGGAGAGTTTGAAGAGGTAACCAATCTAAAGCAACCCATTAATTCCAATAAGGATGATTTTGGTTTTATCTTGAATGAAGAAAAAAAGATTGGCTATCTGGCCTCCAACCGGGATGGTGATGCCGGAAGTAGTTCCGATGACATCTACAGGGTGTGGGAAAGCTGTGGCATAACCATTATACAAGGAGCCATTTCAGATTCCAAAACAGGCCGACCCTTGAATGGGGCTACGGTGACCCTCTTGAACAAGAACAACAATATTGTGGCCGAAACCACCACGGACAGCAGTGGCAATTACATATTTAAGGGTATAGTGGATTGCAGCAAAGAGTACACGGTTCATGCGGAATACAAAGATTATTCTCCCAACCAGAAGAGCACGGTCACTCCTCGAGGTTCCCATACCGAGCAAATGGATATTGAACTCACGCCTCCAGAGTGTCCTATTGATGATTTGGGATGTAGACTGACTCTACAGCCAATTTACTTCGATTACGGAAAATCCAGAATACGCCCTGATGCCGAAGTGGAACTGGCCAAAATCCTCGAAGCCATGAAACAGTATCCCGAGCTTTCCATACATATTGAGTCCCATACCGATTCAAGGTCAAGTAGCCGTTTTAACCTTAACCTATCCGAAAGACGTGCCCAATCCACCCTGGAATGGTTGGTGAAACAAGGGATAAACCGAAATAGGTTATCTGCAAAGGGCTATGGAGAAACCCAATTGTTGAACAACTGCTCCAATGGAGTGAGGTGCTCAGAAGAAGAACACCAACTCAATAGACGTTCGATGTTCATCATCAAAGATTAAATTTATTTTATTGACAATCAATATGTTATAAAAATTTTATTTTTTTGGCACGCTGCTTGCTATTACATAGGTGGATGTAAATAGGTACATCTAGAACATAAAACCTTGTAGTATGAAAAAGTTAGTACTCTTTATAGCAGCGATCGCTTTCGGTACACTAGGTACCCAAGCCGCCAAAACAGAAGATAATGTTGTGACCGCCACAACATATCGATATGGAAACTCATTCATCTTCGTGGAAGACGGGGTAACTTTTTCAGTATACCCTGATGGTGAGTTCGATTTTTACTTGGACAACCGAGTGAATGTTGGTGTAGGTGCCCAAATTGGAAATGTGGGCATTACCTTCAACTCTGGGTATAACTACGACCCTTATGTGCAGTATGATGATTACGGTGCCGTGATCCAAGTAGAGAACACCCCTATTTTTTATGATTATTATGGTCGGGTTTCACAAATTGGAAGTGTGGATATCTGGTACAACAATGGTAGGGTAAGACGCCTAGGTGGATTGCACGTATATTATAATGGAGGTGTGTTCAGTCACTACACAGGATTCATCAATATCTATAACAGACATTATGTGTACCGTCCGTTCCACAGGTACTTTGCCAGACCTGCCATAGGATTCTGTACCGTATATTCTTCACCATATAGAAGATACTACAGCCCTATCAGATATACGTACTATGCTCCTTACCGAAACAACTATAGAAGGGCTTACGCCAAAGTTGGAAGGTCGTACAAGTACAATCCTGACAGAAGAAGTAGGGTCTATAGAAATGACAAAAGAGTAGCGGTACGTGATAACGCCAGTATACGAAGAGGATACACAGGACGTAGCAACAAAACTGTGGCCCGCAACGATTATAGGAAAGGAAATACCGTATCCCGCTCCAACACTGTAAAAAGACAGGTTGCCCCTAACAGGACCAGCAGTAAAAGAGTGTACCAGAAAGTGGATGGTGTAAACCGAAACAGTGGTAGAACCGTAGCCCAAAAGCAGGTGACTCGGACCTCAAACCGGAAAACCGTATCGCAAAGAAAGGTTACCACTACCCCTAATCGTAAAACCGTGACCAGAACCACTACAAGTACCTATAAAAAGCCACAGGCTAGAAGCAATTCAAGTAGGTCTGTAGTGAGCAGACAAAGTACTCCCAAGAAAACGGTTTCCAGAAGTACCAAAAGTACTAATGTGAGAAAAAGTACTGGTCGCACAAGCAATAGAAGCAGTAGCGCTGGAAGAACATCAAAAAGTTCCAGAAGGCAATAAAGATAGTTTTTAGGTTGGTTAGTTGTTTACCCCGTAGTTGGATTTATCCGCTACGGGGTTCTCTTTTGCACTACTCCTGTCTTTTCTTCAACCATTTGGAAAGTACACCGGAAACATCTTCAGAAATTTCAAACCGATATAAAATCCCTACGTACATCACAACAATCAACATGGATTTGAGCGCAATATTGAGGATGGGATGAAAGGGAAACTGCAACATATTAAACAAAACGGCCAATAAGAACAATGTAGCAAAAACCTTGAAAGTAGCCCCTGTAAAAGGCAAAAAGCCAAACTTTTGCTTTACAAAACCCAACTTCACCACATTAAAAATGAAAATGGAGACAAAACTAGCCAAAGCTGCCCCTGTCATGCCCCACTTTGGAATAAGTAAAAAATTCAACACAATGGTCAACACGGCCAAGCAGACCCCAAAAATTAAAACCGTTTTATAATACTTGGAGTTGAACAGGATGGAGTTGTTGTTTCCCAATAGCGAATCGAACACCTTGGCCAGACCAATCAGGAAAACAATGATGAACCCATTCCGGTACGATTCCGGGAGCAACAGATATAGGTCGTTCAAGTTGAGTATGATCAAAACAAATAAAATCCCTGATGCAATAAAAAGCGTCAATGAGGTTTTTTGATACAATTTTTTCAGACCCACTAGGTCTTGGGTATTCAACAATTCAGCAGTCAGTGGATAGGTGATTTGGTGCATGGACCTCGATGGCACTATGATCACTGTGGCAATATATACAGCAACCCCATAGTACGCTACATTTTCAATACTGATGAACTGATTGAGCATCACCTTATCGATTTCCAACAAAATCAAGGCCGCCGAACCCCCCAAAATAATCAAAAAGGAATAGGAGAGTATTTCTTTGGTATGTGCCGGAAATTTAAAATCCAACCGGGGAAACCTAAGGGTATAGGCATATATCTTGATAATCACTGTTCGCAACAGGTACAGTCCCACCAAACCTTTGAAAAAGAAATCCAGCGAAATAATTTCAAAATGCAATAGAATCAAAAGGATGGAAACCCCTATCCTACCGAACACCTCTTTCATGAAATTTCCAAAAACCGATTTCAGATGTACTTTGCACCAGGCATAAAAAACCTCAAAATATGCCATGGCCAACCCAACCACAAAAACATACCAGAGATAATCCTTTACCATTGGGTTTACTTCAGAAATCAAATTCCCCAAAGGCTCATACCAAAAGAACCCTACCAAAGCCACAGGAACAGTCCCCAGCAAGGGAATCAATAGCATCAATGTTAAAAAAGAATCCTTTTCGGAATCTTGGCAGAAACTGTAATATTTCACCATAGTGTTGTGCACCCCAAAGGCCATCAAGGGCATTAAAATGGCGCCTGATGCCAAGATAAAAGTGACCAATCCGTAGTAGGCATCCGGTAAAATTTTGGTATATAGGAAAAGGGTGTTCACCGCACCAAACAAAAAACCCAGATAGGTGACCACAACATTTTGTATGGACTGCTTTAGTACGATTCCCATTAGATAAATTTAGCCAAACTATGGGTCAAAGCTCTTCTGTGGTATTGCTCCACATCAATTGAATTTATTTGCAATTCCCCCTGTTGATACGTATTGAACCAATCCAAAAGTACTCTTTTTAGGGATGCCACATCAGCATGTAAAAAGAACGCTCCGGCTTGAGCCGTGGTCACCATGGTACCCGCTTCCCAATCTTCCGGACCTATGGCCAAAATGGGTCGTTTGGCATTCAAATATTCAAAAAGCTTGCCTGGGATAATACCCTTGGTTTCTTCGGAGTCAATTTCCAGCAATAGCAATACCTGCGACTTTTGCTGTACTTCCAAAACTTGGTCATGGGAAAGATATCCCATCTGATTCAGGTAGGTGTCAAGTCCAAATTCATGGATGGACTTGAGCACTTCCTCCCCTACCACTCCAGCCAATTGAATGCGAAGCGTATTCCCAAAATCCTTGTTTTCTTGGACAAGTTCGGCAAGAGCTTGCCATAAGCCGATAGGATTCCTCCCTGTAAGCAATGACCCAATATGGGAAATCGTAAAGTTGGTATCTTGGGTGGTAGGTTTTAAATCCTCATCAAACCCATTGGTGATCACTTTAATGGGTTTGTCCGTGATGGCTTCGAACTCCTTTTTGGTGGTTTGGCTCGTCACCACAATTTTATCGGCGGAAACCAATACTTCTTGTTCCAGTTTTTTGTGTTTTCGCTTTGCGTATGAGGTCAAGCGTAGTTTTTTATGGTACCCTATGGTGGTCCATGGGTCCCTGAAATCGGCAATCCATTGGATGGCGTATCGTTTCTTCAAACCCAAGCCTATCAAGTGTAAACTATGGGGCGGTCCTGTAGTGATCACAGTTTTAATGCCTTCATCCGCTATGACCTTGGCCAAATATTCCATAGAAGGGCTTACCCACAACTTACGGGCGTCGGGGATAAAAAAATTGCCCCGTATCCATAGCAACAATTTTTCCATAAACGAGGGGTTCTTTTCCTTAATGATTCCGGAACTGATGGTCTTCGTTTTCCTTTTGGAAAGCAAGGAAGCCCAAGCATAGGGTTCCTTTATCGGTTGTTTCAGTATTTTGACTCCCTTGGGAACTTCCCCGACCAGTTTCTCATCAATGATAGGATAGCTAGGATTTTCCGGTACATAGACTATGGGACTGAATCCGAATTCGGGCAGGTATTTTGTGAACTTTAGCCACCGCTGTACCCCTGGTCCCCCGGCAGGAGGCCAATAGTACGCTATGACCAGAATCTTTTGCATCAGGATTCCTCGGATTTGTTGGAAACAAAGGAATAGCCAACGCCGCCAACGATAATCAATCCCAGTAAAATACAGGCCGCCAAGCTAATCTGACTACCTGTTTCCACCACCTTGGGTTCAAATTTGAACTCGATTTCATGGGTTCCCGCCGGCACCTTCATCCCACGAAGTGCATAATCTACCTTATAATGGGGCTCGGGTTTACCATCAATAAAGGCATTCCAACCTGAAGGGTAATACATTTCGGAAAACACGGCAAAACCTTCGTTGCCATTGTTAGTCTGGTATTTTAAATAGTTGGGGCGATAATCCACTAATTCTACGGAAGCCAGTGAATCCAACTCATATCGGTTCTTGGTCAAACGGGGATACGCTGTGGTATTGACCACTGCCTCCGATTTTGAATCAAAATCCTTGAGTGCTGCAATCTCTTCATTCGCCGATGAAACCGAAAGCAGACGTTCCACGAACCAAGCATTGCCATTGGCATTATCATTCAATGCAGGAAAACTGTTCCCTTCCTCATCTTGCTGGATGATATATTTTACATTGAGCATGTTCAACACCTGCAGATTGTTTTGGTACAGATGGTATTCGAACAAATCTTGTAATGCTCTAGGTTTTGCGGCATGATATCCTCCAATGGACTTATGGAAATAGGAGGTTCGGGCACCGTTCAGGCCTTCCTGTGGATCAAATACTCGGTAGATGGAATCATCCTGTTGGATCATTTGGTCCAGTTCACTCGCCTGGAAAGGAGTATTTACCTGACGTTGGCGTACAAAATCACCTTCATTCACGTAGCGAAGGGCCACCCCCACCAAATCAAACACTATCAAAACACCCAGAGCCAACACTAAGAAATTCTTACCTATTTTCTCTTTTATGAACAACCATAGGACCACAGCGGCAAGGGTCACATAAATCAAAGACCGTATCGTGTCGCTAGTATACACTGCTTCCCTATCCCTTTGGATCATGGTCATGACGTCATCACCAAAATATCCGCGGTACATCTCATCGCGCAGTCCTTCAAAATCAAAGAATCCTTTTAGAAGAAAAATAAACACGCCCAACCCCAAAGTGATAAAGAAACTCAATTTCAAGGCCTTTAGTTTTTCTTTGTCGTCCCCGGATTTTTTGAAAAGCTCCCACAGACCCAATATGCCCAAAACAGGTAAACAGAGCTCCAACACCACTTGAATGGAGGAAACTGCCCTAAACTTGTTGTACAATGGGAAGTAATCAATCATAAAATTGGTAAGGACCGGGAAATTTTTACCCCAAGACAAAACAAGTGCCAATATAGCGCCGGTTAAAAGCCACCATTTTCGCTTGCCCTTCGCTAGGAATAGTCCTAAAAAAAACAGAAATACCACTATGGCCCCCACATAGGCAGGCCCTGCCACTATGGGTTGGTCCCCCCAATACAACGGCAGTCCACTGGACAATTCCAAAGCTTTGGAAGGTGGCAGTCCTTGACCCACCAAATATTCAAACACCTTGGAATCCGTTCCTAGATCTTCATTGCCGGAACCTCCGAACATTCTTGGAACAAACAAATCCAACGATTCAGCAATTCCATAGCTGTACTGTGTAATGTATTCCTTGTCCAATCCATTGGAAGCCTGCATGGGCGTTCCATCTGGGTTTACGGTCAATTCAGACTTACCGCGGGTACTCCAATCCGCATATTCCTTGGTGGCCATTAGCCCCGTGGCATTGGCCGCTATGGAAAGGGCCACGGCCAAAATCAAAATCCCTACGGAAACGAATACATGTTTTAGTGTCTTGTCCTTGATGGCATAAATAAGCTGAACCAGTCCCAACACCAGTACCAACAACATAAAATAATACGTCATTTGGTAATGGTTGGCACTGATTTCCAACGCCATGGCCAGCGCGGTCAAGATAAATCCCCAGAGATACTTTTTTCGAAATACCAAGACTATGCCTCCCAACACCATGGGAATATAGCCCAAGGCATGGGCCTTGGCATTGTGCCCCACCCCTAGAATGATGATGAGATACGTGGAAAAGCCAAATGCCAGTGCCCCCAAGGCCGCCAGCCTAAAATCAACCTTAAGACATAATAATAAAATATAAAACCCAATAAAATATAGGAAGAGGTAATCGGCAGGTCTAGGCAAAAACCGAATCAAGCGGTCCAATTTTTTTACGTAATCATGCGGATAATTGGCCCCCAATTGATAGGTGGGCATACCGCCAAAGGCGTTGTTGGTCCAGTACGACTCCTCTCCTGTAAGTTCCTTATAGTCATCTCGTTCCTTGGCCATACCCTTGTATTGGGCAATATCGGATTGAAAAATGGCCTTTCCCTGCAATACAGGATAAAAGTAGACCAATGCCGTAAGTATGAATAAGCCAAAAACACAAAGATGGATGATAAAGGCCTTGGGAGAAAGTTTCATGGATAGGTTTTGAAAAGACAAATATTAGTCAATTTCTTCAAAATCTATGTATTCTCCAACTTTTTTTGAGGGTTTGGAACCTTTGGACGTTCCTTTAAAAACAGTGGTCTTGCCCTCCTCAGTAGGCTCATTTGCATAGTGTTGGTACTGCCCAAAATCCTGTCCAAAACGCTCTTGGGTCTTCTTCATGGCGTAATTGAACAATCTGGGGGCCAACCACTTTAGCAGTAATTTAGCTGCGTAGTATACTAATATGAGGAATAAAATCGTTTTTAGTAAAACCATATAACCTTAGTTATTGTATCAAAATTACACTGTTAGTTGCTTAATAAACCCAAACGTTTCATAAAATAGTATTAAAATCAGTTATATGGATTTTTCCTTCGTCAGAAAAGCACTGTTTCTATCCCTTTTTGCCCCTACCCTTTTAAGTGCCCAATATACCGATGTCATCAATTCCAATAGACCTGGCCGGGCGGTAAGTGCCTATGCCGTTGGGAAAAATGTGGCGCAGGTTGAAATGGGGCTGTTGTATGAGCAACGGAACGATTCCGAGCAAAATTTTGACTCCAATATTTTTGGGACCGATTTTGCCCTACGGTACGGACTCCTTTTTGAGGAACTGGAGATTGTATACGAGGGTTCTTTTATTTCGCAGAATATTGACTATTCCTCCCCATTGGGAACGGATGGTAGGCGAACCGATTTTTCCAGAAACCGTGTGGGGCTAAAATATTTGGTATATGATCCCTTTAAAAATCCAGAAAAGAACAAACCCAACCTATATAGCTGGCGGGCCAACAATGTGTTTCAGTTGAAAAACCTGATTCCTGCCGTTTCCCTGTATGGCGGGGCTACATTTACCGTGGGGGACAACCCTTTTTATGTGGGCGACCCTGTAGTAGCATACCGTGGGGCCATTGCCACACAAAGTAGACTGTCTCCAAGGTTTGTACTGATATCCAACATTGCATACGACCGTATCGGTACCGATTTTCCGGAATGGCGTTATGCCCTTTCCGTGACCCATGCCTTTAGAAACCCTAAATGGAGTGTTTTCTTGGAAGGTCAGGGCATCAACAGTGACCGTTATTCCGATATTTTGGCGCGTACTGGATTGGCTTACCTGTTCAGTGAAAACTTCCAAGCCGACTTTCACGTGGGTTCCAACTTTAAAAGTGACCCATCACGGATGTTTGCCGTTGCGGGTTTCTCCTACCGATTGGATTTCCACAAGGACAAACTCATCCCCATTGACGAGCAAAGTGGTGGTCAAAATGGAAAGATCAAAAAGAATTCCAATAAGAAAAAGTCAAAAAAACGCGACAAGAAAAACAAAGACGATATAGATTTCTAAGTTTTTCCCCCAACGCTTTCATGCTGTAGGTAATATTCCTATTATTGAACCTGTAAAAGTTGATGTATGATCACGGTTAAACAGGTTCAATCCAAAGCAGAACTAAAGGACTTTGTAAAGTTTCCCTTTTCCCTATATAAAAACTCCGACTATTGGGTTCCGCCCATCATCAAGGATGAAATTGAATCCTTTGATGAAACCAAGAATCCGGTCTTTAAAAATGCCGAAGCTTCTTTTTTCTTGGCCTACAAGGATGGGAAAATCGTGGGCAGGGTCGCCGCCATTGTCAATTGGCTGGAAGTGAACGAACAACAACTCAAAAAAATGCGCTTTGGGTGGTTCGATTTTGTGGACGATCTTGAAGTGTCCAAAGCCTTATTGGACAAGGTTGCGGAAATTGGCAAACAGCACCAACTCAACTATATGGAAGGCCCCGTGGGCTTTTCCAATCTGGACAAGGTTGGGGTACTCATTGAAGGCTTTGACCATATCGGGACCATGATTACCTGGTACAACCATCCCTACTATCAGTCCCATTACGAAAAACACGGATTTGTCAAGGAAAAGGAATATCTAGAAAACAAGTTTTTGGCGGCCAAAGCAGACCCCGCCTTGTTCCACAAGGCTAATTTACTGGTAAAAAAAAGGTATGGGCTTCGGGAAATGAACTTTACCAAAAGCGCGGACATTATGCCGTGGGTGGATAAAATGTTCGACCTGTTTAACGACACCTATTCCAAGCTCTCTTCTTTTGTAAAAATCACGGACATCCAAAAAGAGTATTTCAAAAAGAAGTACATCAGCTTCATCAATCCGGAGTATATCAAGTTTGTGGTGGATTCCGATGACAAACTTGTGGCCTTTGCCATTGTAATGCCTTCGTTCTCAAAAGCATTGCAAAAAGCCAATGGGAAATTGTTCCCCTTTGGGATCTATCACTTGCTGAAAGCCAAAAAGAAAAGCAAGGATGTTATTTTTTACCTGATTGGCATCCGTCCCGATTATCAGAACAAAGGGGTCACGGCCATCATTTTTAACGAGTATTACAAAACTTTTAGTGAAAAAGGCGTTGTGAACTGCATCCGAACCCCAGAATTGGAAGAGAATGTGGCCATACGACAAATGTGGAAGCATTTTGATCCCGTGGTGCACAAACGCCGAAGAACCTATCGAAAAGATTTATGAACCCATCCCGCCAGACCTTTGTTTTAAGCTTCATACTGCTTGCCCTTTGGGGTCATCATGTATTTGGGCAGCGAAGAGAGGTCACGCACAGGGGCGAGCAATGGTTTCAGTACAACAACATCACCCATCTGAACGAAAAATGGATGCTTTTCGGAAATACAGGCGTTCGTTGGAAGAATGGTTTTGATACATTCTCCATTTTCTTTGGCAGATTGGGCGGAAGCTGTGCTATCACGGACAACATCCGTGTGGCCACGGGCTTCACCTATGTTGAATTCTATAACGAGGACCGATATCAAGTGGAATACCGCCCCTATCAAGAGCTTTTTGTCCGCGGGAATGGCGATAAACTCCGGTTGAACCATAGGTTCCGGTTCGAGCAGCGTTTCTACAATCCCGTGGTGGAAGGCAAGGTACAATCCGACAATATCTTTGCCCTCCGCCTCCGTTATGCCTTGATGACTGGGTTTGATCTCTTTTCCCTTTCCAAGACCAGATCGGATTGCAAATTCAGGATCAATATCAGTGACGAGGTCATGTTCAATGCTGGGGACCACATTGTACATAACGTATTTGACAAAAACAGGTTCATCGTGATGCCCACGGTACAGTTTAACCGCTGGATGTCCATATCCGTTGGGTGGAACAACCAGTTTGCCAGTACCACCACGGCCGGGCACTACATCTACACCAATGCCCTTTGGGTGCACACCCATACCCTGCACCTCTCCAAAAAAACGCATGGGCAGGATGAGGAATTTACACTGCCCCCGGCCAATTCCAATTTTCAGCAGGCCGCAGCGGATTAATGAGAAGGGCTTAGAATTGTTTTTCTGCCAAGTTTTGGTGAATTTTAAACTCTCATTTGGTCCGATGCACGAATCCTTGTTACAAAACATATCCAAACATGTAAAGCTTTCTCCCGAAGAGATTACGCTTTTCAATACTTTTTGGACCACCAAGACTTTGGAGAAGGGAGATTATTTGCTCCAAAACGGGAAGGTGTGCAAAACGGACAATTATGTCATTTCCGGTTCCTTGAAAGCTTACTTCATCAATCCCGAAAAAGGCACGGAAGAGATTCTCTATTTTGCCATTGATGATTGGTGGGCCACGGATATCCTCAGCTTTCAAAAACAAGAACCCTCCATGTACACCATTCAGGCGTTGGAAAAGACAGAACTGCTCCAAATCCAATACCATGCATTCCAGAACATGTTGGCGGAAATCCCAAGGTTGGAACGGTATTTCCGTATCATTCTGGAAGGTTACACGGCCAGTCTACAACGGAGAATCGTCATCAACAATACGTATGACGCTGCCCATCGCTACGCCGATTTTTTGGAAAACTATCCCCAACTCGCCAAAAGGGTGCCCCAATACCTCATTGCTTCCTATTTGGGAGTGACTCCCGAATTTATAAGCCGAATACGAAAAAACAAACCGAAATTGAACTAGGTCAATTTTTAGGGTTTTCTTTTGGCACAACTTTGCTTTCAAAATGGAGAGCAAATGAAAAAAGTACTTATCATCAACGCCAGCGTGCGAAAAGAAAGATCGCAGAGTAGACAACTTACCCAGCTGTTCTTGGACAATTGGCGAAAAAAGAATCCCGATGATTCCTTTACCCACAGGGAAGTGGGACTGGACGAAATCCCACCCATTGACGAAAATTGGATTGCCAGTGCGTTTGTTAGGCCTGAAAACAGGGAGGAAAAAAACCAAACCTGGGTTGCTTTGAGCGACATACTGGTCAAGGAACTTCAAGAAAATGATGTTTATGTCTTGGGAACCCCCATGTACAATTGGTCCATTCCCAGTGGTCTCAAGGCGTATATAGACCAGATCATGCGGATCAACGAGACTTGGAAATTCCGTTCGGGAAAACCAGATGGGGATTATGTGGGACTATTGGAAAACAAAAAACTGTTCATCCTGTCCACTCGGGGCGATACCGGATATGGGGAAAACGAAAAGAACGGACACATGAACTTTCAGACCACGTACCTGAAATTTATTTTTGGGATGATGGGTGTGACCGATACCACCATCATTTCATTGGACAATGAGGAATTTGGAGGGGAGATCTTTGAAAAGTCGAAACAAAGGATCTATGAGCAAATCAACGCAATTCCCTAAAGTCATTTCAAAAACTTTGAACATAAAGTGGGCCATTGGGTTCACTTTTTTTGTTTTTGAAGGATTTTTATGATCTTAGAATACCCCAAATCACATCAAAAACCATTGACCGAGGTGCATCATGGACCATACTTCCGTAAAAATCATTGAATGTTATACGATTACTGGCAGAGGGTTGCTGACTGAAATTCAGCATAGCCTTGATGGACTTCCTCCCAATACCGTACTGATGGATCCAAACTCCAAACAGGCATGGGTAGTAAAGAAAAGGGCCTTCTCCGGACTGCTTATGATGGCCGATTCCGAAATAGTTTTTGATTGCGAAACTGAGTTTGAGCACTTAAGTTTTGCCTTTAAGACAGAGGCCGAGCGTGATAAAGCCTTCAATAATGAGCTGGAAAAAAGAAGACGCAACATTTACGGGTACATTTTAGCTCCGACCATGGACCATGCAAACTTCAAACCAGAACCGGGAAGCACCTTATTAGTCCATATAGAATCCTAAGACCCTTGGTATTATGGCGCATCCCCTACTCCATCTTTGCAATCTGGTCCCGCAACCTTTGGTTGGCTTGGTGCAACAGTTCATTCTGGTGTTTAATGATGCCCAAAAAGTCCTGTATCACGGTAAGATTTTCTTGTTGGGTGCCAATAATGGCCTCAAGGTCAGATTTGGTGTATTTTTTCATTCGTTAAAAAGTTTAGAAATTCTATATTATAGTTCGAAAATCAAAACCAAGGTAATTACTTTCGGGAATAAATCAAAATTTTAGTACAGATTTTCTAAACTCGGATATCAATCTGTTAAATTAGAGTATCGAAAATCAAAAATTATCATGACAGAATTAGGATTGTTTTTATCCAAAAAGTCAGCTAGCAAGGCAGAAATCTCCAGAAAAACTGGCATCAGTAAATCAAGGATAAGTGAATTGACCCTTAACCCTTCTACCCAACTTCGGGCTTGGGAACTTTATTTGATTGCATTGGCCTTGGACGTAGACCCGGGAGAAATGTTCAAAGAAATGTATAAGGATCTGTCCTTGAAAAATGATTAAAGAAGGAGTGGAAAAAATACTTTCAGATCTTTTAAAAAAATCAATGACCCAAGTAGGCAATAATTATTTTACTCCTCAACAAGTTCAAGGAAATTGGATAGGAAATCCTGCTGCAACCACTTCCGAAGTTCAAGAAACTGAATTAAGACTTGGAATCCAACTTCCTGAGGATTATAAAGAATTCCTTTCCATAGCAAATGGATACCCTACACACAATGATGCTGTAGAACCAAGTTTTTTAGAAGTAGGTCAAATTCAATATTTAAAAACTTACGACCATGAAATTGTTGAAATTTGGAAAGGAACTGGAAATGATGAAACAGGTGCTATACTTGAACAAAGCATTATCATTGCCGGAATGAACGAGGAGCAATACTTTTTGTTAATTCCTCCTAATAACACAACAACCGTATGGCGATATTGGAAGTTCGCCAGTTGGATTCCAGGTGAAATCGAATACAAAAATCTTACTGATTACTTTCTTGATGTAATAAGTAGTATAGATAGCATGTAAGCTTATTCTACTCGTTACTCCCCCATCGCAGCCGCTACGGCAGCAGAAAGTCTTTTATAGGTACCGTTTTCCAATCGCTCCCTAATGGATGAAAAGGCATCCAGGGTCTCCGCAATATCCTGTAGGGTATGGGTAGCCGTTGGGATCAATCGCAACAATATCAATCCTTTTGGGATAACCGGATATACCACAATGGAACAGAAGATACCGTGGTTTTCACGCAGATCCTTTACCAAGGCCATAGCCTCTGGGATACTTCCGTTCAAATAGACCGGGGTAACACAGCTACTGGTGGTTCCCAAATCAAAACCACGCTCACGAAGTCCGTTTTGTAGGGCATTTACATTCTCCCACAATTTGGCCTTGAGCTCTGGTCTGGAACGAAGCATGTCCAATCGCTTCAATGCCCCTTTCACGTAGACCATGGGCAGCGATTTGGCGAACATTTGCGATCTTAGGTTGTATTTAAGGTATTCTATGATTTCTTTGTCGGCCGCCACAAAAGCCCCGATACCTGCCATGGATTTGGCAAAAGTGGCCAAGTATACGTCGATTTCATCCTGTACACCTTGCTCCTCTCCTGCTCCGGCCCCGGTTTTACCAAGGGTACCAAAGCCGTGGGCATCATCTACCAACAAACGGAACTGGAATTTTTTCTTCAGCTCCACGATTTCCTTGAGGATTCCCTGCTCTCCGCGCATCCCAAACACCCCTTCGGAAATTACGAGGATACCACCACCGGTCTCGTTGGCCAATTTGGTGGCACGTTCCAGGTTTTTCTCCAAACTTTCCGGGTCGTTGTGCTTAAATGTGAAGCGTTTGCCCATGTGCAAGCGCACCCCATCAATGATACAGGCGTGGCAATCCACATCATAGACAATAATATCGTCTTTGGCCACCAAGGCGTCTATCACGGACATAAATCCTTGGTATCCGAAGTTCAACAAATAAGAGGCTTCCTTATGAACGAATTCGGCCAATTCCTTTTCCAATTGCTCATGGTAATCGGTGTGGCCGCTCATCATTCGGGCGCCCATGGGATAGGCAGCACCGTGCTCGTAGGCGGCGTCCCCATCAACTTTTTTGATCTCTGGTAGATTGGCAAGTCCCAAGTAGTCATTGATACTCCACGTTATCACGTCCTTTCCTTGGAATTTCATTCGATTTGAGATGGGTCCTTCCAGCTTCGGGAATACAAAATACCCTTCTGCCTGCGATGCCCATTTCCCTAGAGGTCCTTTGTTTTCAATGATCCTATCAAATAAATCTTTCATCTACCTTAAAATTGATTGAATTGCAAAAGTATAGATTTTTACGAAGTACGCACAACGAAATTTTTATACAAAAAAACGACAATGAGATCATTGCCGTCTTTATTTAGGTTATGCGGTACATCTTACTACTTAATGTATTCTATTTTTTCTGGTACCTCGGCATTTTGGATATCAAAAAAGCCTTGGTTTTCCATCCATTCATTACTGTAAACCTTGCTCATATAACGTGAGCCGTGGTCTGGGAAGATAACCACCACGTTGCTGTCCTCGGTAAATTCACCTTCGGTGTTCAACTGGAACAGTGCCTGCATGGCGGCCCCACTGGTATAACCTACGAACATCCCTTCGGTATGGGCTATTTTTCGGGCCATATGGGCACTTTCACCATCAGTGACCTTAACATAACGGTCTATACTGTTAAAATCCGTGGCTGTTGGAATAAGGTTTTTTCCCAAACCTTCAATACGGTAGGGATATACCTCATTATGATCGAACTCCCCGGTCTCGTGGTATTTTTTAAGTACGGAACCATAGGCATCCACACCCAAAACCCTAACATTGGGGTTCTGTTCCTTGAGATACCGTGCAATCCCGGAAATGGTTCCCCCAGTACCGCTGCAGGCCACCAAATGGGTGATGTTCCCGTTGGTCTGCTCCCAAATCTCCGGCCCGGTGGTCTGATAATGGGCCTCAATGTTGAGTTCGTTGAAATACTGGTTGATATAAATGGAGTTCTCGGTTTCTTGGTGAAGACGTTTGGCCACTTCATAATACGAACGTGGATCGTCTGCGCTTACGTGGGCAGGGCATACATATACCTTGGCACCCATGGAACGCAACATATCTATCTTATCGGGCGATGATTTTGAACTCACGGCCAAAATACAATCATACCCTTTTACTATACTGACCATGGCCAAGCTAAAGCCTGTGTTGCCCGATGTGGTTTCAATAATAGTACTTCCTGGCTTAAGGATTCCCTTTCGTTCGGCCTCCTCAATAATATGGACGGCTATACGGTCCTTGGAGGAATGTCCTGGATTGAAGGACTCCAACTTGGCATAAAAGTTTCCGGTTAGGGGAGCTGCAATAGTGTTAAGCTTAACTAAGGGGGTATTTCCAATTAGGTCAAGGATACTGCTGTGCGCATTTATCTGTTTCTTCATAACTGGTATTAGGTAAGGGACAAATTAGCCATATTTCGCCAAAAGTCCGGCACAAAAGTAACATTTTTATTTTTAAAAGGCTTTTCCTTCAAGATCTAAAATAAATACGTAATCCTTCACCGTTTCCCGTAAAGCCTCAAATCTACCGGATGCCCCACCATGCCCGGCATCCATGTTGGTATCCAAAAACAACAGCTTATCGTCTGTTTTATAGTCCCTTAGCTTGGCCACCCATTTAGCTGGTTCCCAATACTGTACTTGCGAGTCGTGCAGTCCTGTGGTAACGTAAAGATTAGGGTATTCCTTGGCCTCCACATTGTCGTAAGGTGAATAGGATTTTATGTAATCGTAGTATTCCTTGTCATTGGGATTTCCCCATTCGTCATATTCTCCTGTGGTCAAAGGAATGGTATCGTCCAACATAGTAGTGACCACATCCACAAAAGGCACCGAGGCAATGACCCCGTTATAGAGTTCAGGGGCCATATTGATGATGGCACCCATCAACAAACCTCCTGCAGAGCCGCCACTGGCGTACAAATGCTCCGGGCTGGTGTATTTTTTCTCAATCAGAAATTGGGAACAGGCTATAAAATCGGTGAAAGTGTTCTTTTTGTGAAGCATTTTACCATCATCGTACCAAGGTCTTCCCAAATACTCTCCTCCCCTTACATGGGCAATGGCAAAAATGAAGCCCCTATCCAACAAACTCAATCTGACAGATGAAAAATAAGGGTCAATGGTACTCCCATAAGAACCGTAAGCGTATTGCAACAACGGACTGGTCCCATCCAAAGGGGTATCTTTTCGGTACACCAATGAAATGGGTACTTTTTTGCCATCCGATGCCGTGGCCCACAAACGTTCCGTGGTATAATTGGCCTTGTCGAACTTACCTCCAAGGACTTCTTGCTCCTTCAAAACTTTCTTGGTCTTGGTCTGCATGTTGAAATCAATGACGGCATAAGGCGCCCCCATTTCATTGTAGTAATAGCGAAGTTCGTTGGTGTCAAAATCCAAGTTTACCGAAGGTCCGGCCACATAGGTTTCGCTATCAAAAGGCAGATAATAGCTGTCCGTACCGTCCCAACGGGAGATTTTGAGCTGGTTGAGTCCGTTCTCACGCTCTGAAAGTACATAGTAGTCCCTGAAGATTTCAGCATCTTCCAACAATACATCTTCCCGGTGCGGGATAAATTCTTCCCAATGTTCCGATGAAGTCTGGCCTTCACTGACTTTCATCAGCTTAAAATTGATGGCCTTGTCCTTATTTGTAAGGACATAAAAATTGCCTTCGTAATGTGAAATGGAATATTCCACGCCCAAATCACGGGGCGAAAATATCTTGAAATTCCCATTGGGGTCATCGGCATTCAAAATTTGATATTCCGAAGTGAGCGTACTCACCGAACCGATCACGATAAATTTTCGGGACTTGGTCTTATAGACAAAGGTATTATACGTATCATCCTCTTCATGAAATACCAATACATCATCCGCTGAGGAAGTCCCCAATATATGTTTATAAATTTTATCCGAACGCAATGTTACAGGATCCTTTTTGGTATAAAACAAGGTTTTTCCATCATTGGCCCAAACCGAGCTCCCTGTAGTGTTTTCTATAATATCCGGAAAAATTTCACCGGTCTGGAAGTTCTTTATTTGGATATTGTACTGTCTTCTGGATACCGTATCCGTGGCAAAAGCAGCCAAGGTATTGTCCGGGCTTATGGTAACGCCTTTTAGGTTAAAGTACTCGTGGCCTTCGGCCATCTGGTTGCCATCGAACATGAGTTCCTCCTCGGCCTCCAAACTTTCTTTTTTACGCGAGAAAATGGGATATTCCTTTCCTTCCTCGTAGCGAGTAATGTACCAGTAGCCATTCAATTTGTAGGGCACGGAGGAGTCGTCTTCCTTGATTCGGGACTTGATTTCCTGAAACAGCGTCTCTTGGAACTCCTTCGTATGGGCCGTCATTTTTTGATAATACTCATTTTCGGCATTCAGGTAATCGATCACGTCCTGATCTTCCCTATTGTTCATCCAATAATAATCATCGGTCCTTACATCACCGTGTTTTTCCAGTTTTGTAGGTTTCTTTTGGGCCACCGGGGGTTGTATACTCATGGATTCTTGTTTATTATTTTGGCAAGAGCCTGCAAAAATAAGGCTTAAAATGAAACTATAAGTGAGTGTTTTGGCATGTCCCATAGATTTAGATTTCTTCCAATGTATTACTTTTGAGGTCATTTACAACTAAAAAATTGCGATTATGTTTGGAGATTTAATGGGTATGATGGGAAAATTGAAGGAGACCCAGAAAAAGGTTGCCGCCACCAAAGAGCGTTTGAATACCGTACTGATCGATGAAGCATCCGCCGATGGCCTTTTAAAAGTAACCCTTACCGCCAATAGGGAAATAAAATCCATTAGTGTGGACGATTCTTTGTTGGAAGACAAGGAGCAACTGGAAGATTATTTGGTGCTCACCCTAAATAAGGCTATTGCCAAAGCTACCGAGGTCAATGAAACCGAATTGGCTGCCGTGGCCAAAGAAGGGATGCCCAATATCCCGGGGATGGATTCCTTTATGAAATAAACTATCCTATTTTTTTCAAAATAGTGAGGAAGTGGTCGTGCATGGCATCCGTATAGTCCAAATGGGTGACAATACGCAGCTTTCCCTGCCCCATTCCAATGATGGATATCTGGTTTTCCTCCAATTTTCTCAAGAAATCCGGGGATGACATTTGGGATTCATCCAACTCAAAGATGATAATATTGGTTTCTATGGGCTCCACTTTTTTGATAAAGCCCAGCTTAGAGAGAATTTTTCCGATTTCAGCAGCTTTTTTATGGTCTTCCGCCAATCGATCAATATGGTGGTCCATAGCGTAGATTCCAGCCGCGGCCAGAAAACCGGCCTGACGCATTCCCCCACCCAACACTTTACGGACACGAAGCGCCTTTGCAATGGTTTCGGAATCACCTGCGAGTACAGAACCTACAGGGCAGCCCATTCCCTTGCTCAAACACACACTTATGGTATCAAAAAGAGCTCCGTAGCTTTTTGGGTCCTCTTTCTTGGCCACTAACGCATTCCATAACCTGGCCCCATCCAAATGGTATTTGAGATGATGTTCGTCACAAACTTTTCTGATTTTTTGAAGTTCACTAAAGTCCCAACAGGCTCCCCCACCCTTGTTGGTGGTGTTCTCGATACAAACTAAAGAGGTCAAAGGACTGTGGTAGAAATCTGGAGGATTTATGGAGGTTTCCACTTGTTCGGCCGTCATCATCCCTCGATGCCCATCCACCAATCTGCAGCTTACCCCGCTGTTAAAGCTGACTCCTCCTCCTTCATAATTAAAGACATGGGCGTATTTATCACAAATCAATTGCTCACCGGGTTGGGTATGGAGTTTTATGGCGGTCTGATTGGCCATGGTACCACTAGGGAAGAACAAAGCCGCTTCCATACCAAAGTATTTGGCCACTTTTTCCTCCAAAGCATTTACCGTAGGGTCGTTTTTAAATACATCATCCCCTACTTTGGCTGCCAGCATGGTCGCCAACATTCCCGCTGTAGGCCGGGTAACCGTATCACTGATCAGATTGATTTCCATTAAAATCGAGGTCTAGTTCATACAATCCATTCCAATGGGAGATCCATCTGGAATTTTCGGAGTTGGTATCAATTTAAAATTTTCGGGCTTGTCCAAAAAGGCATCAATTCGTCGAACCATTTCTATCGCAATGGCTGTTTTTTCGCCTCCAAGCAAGGATGCCTTGATGTTTTTAAGGGATTCATGGGCAAGAGCATTCACCTGAGGATGCACCGCATCATGGGCCGCCAAATTCATAATATGGTACAATATCCTGAAATTAATGGTCTGCTGTACTTCATCCAAATAGGCATCTCGGTTAGACGCTCCTATGGTACTCTTTATGGTTTCCTCCAAAACTTCCGAAAGCCCCAATTGGTTTTTATCCAAACTCTTTTGCTGAATCAATCTAGAGGCACGTTCCGGATGCAACAAAAGTCCCAAGGTCATATCCGCAGCAGTTTCGGCAGCGGAAAGGGCATCAAAGCTCACCCCTGTTCTACCATTGAACGATTCCCGGGTTCTTGAATATCCAATGGCCCTGGGTGGAAAGAGATCTAATTTATCCTGTGGAATGGCAATTACTTTGGCATCCAAGGTTTCCAGTATGGATTCCAAGGCCTGTTCCTGTAGCGCTTCGTTCACCATATGGACTGTCCGCTGTCCGTCACCCTTGGTGGCGTAATTGTAATCCAGTCCACCTACAAGCTTGGAAACTGCTTCCGTTTGATAACGGTGGAAGAAATACAAGGGAGCAAACACATCTTCCAAAACTGAATTGGGTTCGCCGGTCCGAATGTTATCCATGGAAAAATTGTTGATGGCCGTTTTCCTGACCTGCAACACATTTTCCAACTCTTGGCTGGCACCCTTGCCATTGTCCCACAAATGGGCCAAGGCATGGGCTCCTCCGGTTGGTCTGGCATCCTGATCGGAAATATACCGCAACCCTTCATCTTGGGCTTTCTTTAGAATGGCATTCAAGGCTGTTTTTTCATTAGTACCCTTTGGAAAATCGGAATAGGAATAGGCTACCGTTACTTTGTCCCACTCCCCTATCCCCGTGTCATAGGCATTGGAGAAATCTATGGTGCTTCCTTTCAGTTCAAATTGGGGATGGGGATAGTCCATCACCGATGCCCGATCATTGGTACTTGCCGCAAAATTATGGGCAAAGCCAAGGGTATGGCCTATTTCATGGGCAGAAAGCTGTCGAATTCGAGCCAAGGCCATGTTCAGCATGGGCTGGTAATTGTCGTCCCGCTCGGCAAACGGTTGGTTCATCAAGGCTTGGGCGATTAAAAAGTCCTGACGAATGCGTAGACTTCCCAAACTGACGTGCCCTTTTATGATTTCCCCTGTACGTGGATCGGTAACACTGCTGCCATAACTCCAACCCCTTGTGGAACGGTGCACCCATTGAATCACATTATAACGAACATCCAAAGGATCGGCATCATCGGGCAATACTTTTAACTGAAATGCGTCTTTGTAACCGATGGCCTCAAAGGCCTGGTTCCACCACCTTCCTCCTTCCAAAAGAGCAGAGCGAACCGGTTCAGGGGTGCCATTGTCCAGATAGTATATGATGGGTTCCACAGCCTCGCTGACCGGAGCACTTGGGTTTTTCTTTTCCAATCGGTGTCGAGTCACAAACCGTTTTAAAATGGACTCTTGGACCGGGGTGGCATAATCATAATATGAGAAAGGGTATGAACCGCTACGTGGGTCGAACTCCCGTTTTTGGTATTTATCATCCGGCAATTCAATCAGTGAGTGGTGTTGCGCCACGGTAACCAGACTCGGGTTGGGGGTCACGGATTGGATCCAGTTTCCCGTGGGAGTTCCTTCAAAGGTAAGTATGGCATCAAACTCCACATTTTTTGGGAAAGCTTTGGTACGTTCAAAATCCAACGCGCTTTTGGATTTATCCAAACTGTACGAACCCTGCTTGGTGCTTTTCAATCGATTGGCCACTCCGTGGGCATCCCGCATTAAAAAATCCGTAAAATCAATCAAGTAACTTCCGCGGGACTCTTCCTCAATCTTAAATCCATGCAATACCGATTTGGCAAAAGCCTGCTCCACAGATTTTCGTTCCAGATTATTTTGGGTGATGGCCCTGTATTCCAAATTGGGCTGAACCAATAACAATTTATTACCTGCTTTTTTGAAAAAGACCACCTGTTCGTTCCCGAGTTGTCCCCTGTCAAGCCCAATATCATTGCTCCCTATTCCACTGCTCAAGGCATACACATAAAGGAACTCCTTATCCAATTCATCCACCTGGAGGTATATTTTGTCGGATTCATCGTCGTAGTAAAAGTTGAAATATCCGCTGAACTTTTGAAAATCCTTTGCCTTGTTAAAGGTCTGCGCTTGTAATACAGTACAGAACGAATACAGTATAATGGCCAGAGTGATGCTTTTCTTCATAATGGTGTGGAAATTGGACTTAAAAATATGTATTTCATTTTTAAAAACATATGAAAACGTCTTTTTAAAAGATTGGGTGTGAGATGAATCTGGTAGTAGCAAAACAAGTGTTGGTTTACCAATCAAGTTTGATTCAGTTATATTCCAAAAGAAGTTTATTTTTGTGCGAAAGTTAAGTATATGACCACTACAGATCAGCAGAAAGATCTTATTGAGCGCCTTGGTGCGTTAAGGAGGTATCTTTGACATTGATGCCAAACTTATTGAAATAGAAAACGAGGAAGAAAAAACCCTCGAACCTGATTTTTGGGACAATCCGCAGGAAGCCCAAAAGCAGATGCAATTGCTAAAATCCAAAAAGAAATGGGTAGAAGATTACAATACTGCCCAAGCCCTATTGGGTGACCTTGAGGTTCTGATGGAATTTCAACAAGCAGGGGAAGTCTCTGAGGAAGAAGTGACTCAACAATACGATAAAACCTTGTTGATCATAGAAAACCTGGAGTTCAAGAACATGCTTTCCGATGAAGGCGATGAGCTTACCGCAGTACTTCAGATTACGGCTGGTGCCGGAGGTACCGAAAGTTGTGATTGGGCCTCCATGCTCATGCGGATGTACCTTATGTGGGCCGAAAAGAATGGCTTTAAGGTCAAGGAACTCAACTACCAGGAAGGAGATGTTGCCGGAATCAAAACCGTGACTCTTGAGATTGATGGTGAATACGCTTTTGGTTGGCTCAAAGGTGAAAATGGGGTGCATCGTTTGGTGCGCATCTCCCCTTTTGACAGTAATGCCAAACGCCATACCTCATTTGCTTCGGTCTATGTGTACCCTTTGGTGGATGATACCATAGAAATCGAAATAAATCCATCGGATATTGAGATAACCACGGCACGTTCCAGTGGTGCTGGTGGACAAAACGTAAACAAGGTAGAAACCAAGGTGCAATTGGTACACAAGCCCACGGGAATACAAATTTCCTGTTCCGATTCACGCTCGCAACACGATAACCGAGCCACAGCTCTAAAGATGTTGAAGTCACAGCTGTATGAGATAGAGCTTCGGAAAAAACAAGAGGCACGTAAAGAAATTGAATCCTCAAAAATGAAGATTGAATGGGGTTCCCAAATCCGAAACTATGTGATGCACCCCTATAAATTGGTCAAAGATGTACGCACCGGGGAAGAAACCGGAAACGTGGATGCCGTTATGGATGGGGACATTAGCGCATTCTTGAAAGCCTATCTGATGATGATGGGACAAAAAGAGGAATAAAATTCAGACATCAGATATCAGACAATTATAGAAATATGATCAAAATATACCACAACCCAAGATGTAGGAAGTCCAGAGAAGGGCTGGAAGTCTTGGAACAATCAGGGCAAGACTTTGAAGTAATCAAGTATTTGGACAAGATCCCTACCAAGGATGAGCTCAACGAAATTATAGGGTATTTGGGCATTTCGCCCATTGAACTGGTCCGCAAGAACGAGGCCATATGGAAAGAACACTATAAGGGCAAGGAACTTTCCGATGCTGAAATCGTTGCAGCCATGGTAAAGCATCCCAAACTTATTGAACGCCCCATTGTGATCAACGGGAAAAAAGCCGTAATTGGCAGACCTGCCGAAAAAATCAATACCTTGCTATAGTATTGGAGCTCAAATGTATCCAGTGCTACAATAAATTGAATCAATAGTCATGAAAAAAATTAGCATCCTTAGTCTTCTCGCCTTATGTATAGGATTGTTATGTGCCAGTGAGGCTTTTGCCCAGTATGGATATGGTTCACCCTATGGAAACAGGTATGGAAGAAGACAAAGTACCCTCCCTCAAGTACAGTCTACCCCAAAAGAAGAGGAGCCACCCACAGCAGAAGAGGTGGTAGATGGGCAGATGCCCTCGATTACAGAGGCTTTGGGCCTTAACCCTTTTGAGGAGGCCGTAGTGCGTACTACTTTGGTGCAATCGGTCCAAAAACGCATAGAACTTCAAATTTTGGGTCTCGAGCCATTGAAGGCCAAAGAAGAAATAGAGAAGATCGAAAAAATACAAAATGAGGAGTTAAAGGCCGGCTTACCGGAGGACAAATACAACGCATTCATGGAACTCCAAGAAAACCGCTTCAAATCCACGAAGAAAAAGAAGAAAAAGAAAAAGAAAAAAGATTAACAAATCCTTAAGGTCATTGACGGGCCCAATTGTGCTGTTGACAGATATTAATTTCAGTTCTTCTGAATTTCCTACCACTTTTGTCGACTTAAAACCAAACTATGCACAAAATCATTGTCCCGTTATTTTTATTCGCTCTATTTGCGGTAAATACCCAAGCTCAAAATTCCATCACCATTTCTGGAAAAGTGGTCGATCAAGACTCTGGCCAACCATTGGAGTATGCCACTTTTGTGCTTCAAAGCTCCAATGACCCTGCCCAAGTCACCGGTGGAATAACAGATTTGGATGGTAAGTTTGAGGTTGAAGCCTCACCAGGTCAATATAATATCCGGGTTGAATACATCTCCTATAAAACCTATGCCCGTACCAATCAAACCTATAACGCTTCCACAAATTTAGGTTCCATTATCTTGGCACCCGATGTAGCACAACTGCAAGAAGTTGAAGTAGTTGGGGAAAAAACCACTGTGGAGGTAAGACTGGATAAAAAGGTCTATAATATTGGAAAGGATATTACCACTAGCGGAGGTAACGTTAGTGATGCACTGGGCAATATTCCTTCTGTTTCAGTGGATGTTGAAGGTGCCATAAGTTTACGGGGGAACGAAAATGTTCGGATATTGATCAATGGGAAACCTTCCGCATTGGCAGGATTTGGTTCAACCGACGCCCTACGCCAATTACCGGCAGATGCCATTGAAAAAGTGGAGGTAATTACCAGTCCGTCTGCCCGTTATGATGCAGAAGGAACAGCGGGAATCCTGAATATCATACTCAAAAAGGAAAAGACCTTGGGTATCAACGGGTCCGTGAATACCACCGTGGGTATCCCTTTCAATGCAAGGGCAACGACCAATTTTAATCTTCGCACTGAAAAATTCAACATTTTCAACACATTGGGGTATTTCCACAGGGAATCTCCAGGAGAAGGAAGAAATGACAATACTTACCTTTCCGATGCAAGTCAGTTTGATAGGATTATTGAAGAAAGGGACATCAGCCGTAATGATGATGGTTTTAACATAAATCTTGGGATGGAATATTTCCTAACGGATAAATCTTCCATTACCGGTAGTGTTTTCTTTAGATGGTCCGATGAAAATGACTTGACGGAAAACGACAACCAGCGGTTTATAGACAACAACTTGGACAGCCGAACCTTTAGAACGGAAGATCAAGGCGAGGATGACCGTAGCAGTCAGTATTCCTTAAACTATACCAATAACATCAATGATAGCGGCCACAAGCTTACCGCAGATTTTCAGTATTCAACAGATGATGAGGATCTTTTGACGGTAATACAGGAAAACAACACCTTTCCAAATGACAATTTATTGGCGCTTGAGAACATTTATGAAAAGCAGACCCAAGATGATATTTTAGCCCAGATAGATTATGTCCTACCCATGGGCGATGCGCAATTTGAGGCAGGTTACCGAGGTAATTTTGAAAAGGAAGTCAATGATTATCAATTAGATACCTTGAATCAAGGTACAGGTAATTTTGAGACCAACACCGACTTGACCAATATATTTACGTACCACGAGAACGTAAACGCACTCTACACCCAATATGGTAACAAATATGGCAAGTTCTCCGTTTTGCTAGGCTTGCGCTTGGAAAATACCCAAATGAAAGGGAGTGTGGATTCTGACATTGATGGCGCTGTATTGGATGAGCTCATCGGGCAAGATGTTGACCTTAATTTTGATAAAAATTATTTGGGTCTATTCCCTACGGTTAACTTGGTTTTTGAAATTTCCGAGACCCAGAACATCTCTCTTGGATACAACAGAAGGATCAACAGACCTAGGGGCTGGTTTATTAACCCGTTCCCATCAAGATCTAGTAGAACCAACGTTTTTCAAGGGAATCCAGACCTAGACCCTGCATTTGCCAATGCATTTGACTTGGGATACATGAAAAGATGGAAAACCTTGACCTTCACTTCTTCCATTTATTACCAAAAAGAAACAAGATCTTTTGAGTTCATTACGGAAGAAACAGGCCAGGTAACTTCAGACGGCATCCAGATCATCCGATCTTTGCCCATTAACCTATCCACCAATGAACGTGTGGGTGCGGAAGCAGGTGTAATGTACAGTCCTGCAAAATGGTGGAGATTGAATGGGAGCGTCAACTTCTTTTTGTTCAGCACGGATGGAGAGTTCAACAACGTAGATTACGGGGCCTCCAACTCGAGCTTTTTCACTAGGTTAAGTTCCAAGTTTACACTACCGGCCAAAATGGAGCTTCAGGCCAATTCATTTTACATGGGTCCACGACAAAATGCCCAAACCGAAACCGATGCAATGTTTTCTTTGGACATGGCATTGAGCAAGGATTTGTTTCAGGATAAGGCTACACTTTCTTTGAATGTCAGTGATATGTTCAACTCAAGAAGGCGCCAAAGCTATACACAAACTGCTTCGTTTATCAGGGACAGTGAATTTCAGTGGAGAAAAAGACAGGTGAACCTATCATTTATATACCGATTTAACCAGCCTAAGGACAGAAGACAAGGAAACCGACCCGACGGGGATGAACGTGGCGGTGAAGAGCAGGGAGAGTTTAAAGGCGGAGGAAATTCCTAAGCTGGGACAAAAAAAAAGAAGCCAATTGGCTTCTTTTTTTTTATCTTCTTTTTTTATTCTTCGAGTTGGGCTTTTTTGGCCTCGCGTTTTTCTTTCATCATTTCCCTAAGGTTGCCGACCAACCAATAAGGGACCACAAAGGTCAATAAGAAAATCATCAACCAAAAACCGATGGTCAAAATTGTCAAAAAAGCTAAAAATCCTAGATATTGGTCAAATTCGAACATTATTCTTTCCTTTTGTATAACAAAGATACTTTCTTCTTTTCAAAAAAAACAAATCTGAAATCAAAAAAGTGTATTTGACAACAAGCACTACCATATAATTCTGTTAACAATTACCTTTGTAACTCAAAATTTTAAGAAATGAGCTTTAGAATTGAAAAAGATACCATGGGGGAGGTAAAAGTGCCTTCTGATAAATATTGGGGGGCACAAACCGAACGCTCCCGTAACAATTTTAAGATTGGCCCTTCCGCTTCCATGCCCTTGGATGTGGTATACGGCTTTGCCTACTTGAAAAAAGCGGCTGCATATGCCAATCATGAGCTTGGTGTCCTTGCTGTGGAAAAAAGAGATTTGATTTCCCAAGTCTGTGACGAAATCCTGGCCGGAAAACACGATGATCAATTTCCTTTGGTGATCTGGCAAACAGGATCAGGGACCCAAAGCAACATGAATGTCAATGAAGTGGTTGCCAACAGGGCCCACGAAATTGCAGGAAAAAAAATTGGAGAGGGCGAAAAGACCATCCAACCCAATGACGATGTGAACAAAAGCCAGTCTTCCAATGACACCTTTCCCACTGGCATGCACATTGCCGCCTATAAAAAGATTGTAGAGGTTACCATTCCCGGTGTGGAACAGCTCAAAAATACCTTGGAGAAAAAATCCAAAGAATTCAAGGAAGTCGTGAAAATTGGACGTACCCACTTAATGGATGCCACTCCCCTGACCTTAGGACAAGAGTTCTCCGGGTATGTATCACAATTGGAGCACGGACTAAAGGCCTTGAAAAACACATTGCCCCATTTGAGCGAACTTGCCTTGGGTGGAACCGCGGTAGGCACCGGACTTAATACACCAAAAGGCTATGATGTGTTGGTTGCCAAATATATTGCGGATTTTACAGGACTTCCATTCATAACTGCCGAAAACAAATTTGAGGCTTTGGCCGCACATGATGCCATTGTGGAAAGCCACGGTGCGCTGAAACAATTGGCAGTGTCACTCAACAAAATTGCCAATGATATCCGGATGATGGCCTCAGGTCCCCGTTCCGGGATTGGTGAGATCATTATCCCTGCCAATGAACCTGGAAGCTCTATCATGCCAGGTAAAGTAAACCCTACACAATGTGAGGCACTGACCATGGTGTGCGCACAGGTCATGGGCAACGATGTGGCCATAAGTGTTGGGGGCACACAAGGACATTATGAACTGAATGTATTTAAGCCCATGATGGCCGCAAATATTCTACAGTCGGCCCAATTATTGGGTGATGCCTGTGTAAGTTTCGAGGAAAACTGTGCTGTGGGTATTGAACCCAACCATCAAGTCATCAAGACCCTTTTGAACAATTCTTTGATGTTGGTTACTGCGCTGAATACCAAAATTGGCTATTATAAAGCCGCGGAAATTGCCAATACAGCCCATAAAAATGGTACGACTTTACGAGAGGAGGCCGTTAATCTTGGATACGTTACCCCAGAAGAGTACGATGCTTGGGTAAAACCGGAAGACATGGTAGGCAGCTTAAAATAGTTGTTGACCTTCTTAAAAAATAAAAGGCCCGTCCAAATTGGACGGGCCTTTTATGGTTTATGGATAGTGTGTGTATTATTTCAACTCAAATTTGGAAGTACCCAACAATTTCAACTTGCTGTCATAAACATTAACCATGTAGTTTCCTTTTTGGTAGTCACCTGCAGGCTTGTTTACGTAATCACATACATCCAAGGAGCTGTTCTCATAATAAAAGTTGGTTCCTTTGCTGTATGTAATGGAAGCGCCTTCCTCAGTAGCTTTGGTCAATCCTTCTCCAAGAACGTTTCCTTGAGGGCCCAATACTTCAATAAAGAACTCCCTGTCACCAGCCTCGGCAATGGTGTTACTGGCTACTGTAAAACATACTTTAAGTTTATCGGTAGCCCTGGCTCTTGAAGTAGATACCAATTTACCGCTGGTTCTTTCCTTCACAGCATCTACGCTGATAACGGAAAGGTTAAGTGCAGAACCTCTTTCAACCGCATCGGCCAATTGGGTGTTCTGTACAATCAAGGAATCGTTGAAAACAGTTTGCTTTTCCAATTCGGTGAACGTACTGTCACGTTGCATGGCCAACAAGCTATTGGACTGTGTCAAGGAATCTACTTGCTTCAATAGTTTTTCTCTTTCAGCCTTTAGAACGCTCACTTGTCTTCTGTATCTTGAAAGGGAAGCGATATCAGCTTTCATACCCTGTACTGAATCGATGTATTTTGCAATGTTGTCCCTTGCGGCAACCAACTCCTCATTTGTGGCGTTGCTTTCAAGGATAGCCTTGTCGTACTCAGATTTCAAGTTGTTCAAATCTTCTACAACCAACTCTTTTTCTTGGGTAAGGGCTTGAGTGGTCTCCTTTTTATCTTGGTAAAGGCTAACAGTGTAGATAATGGTTCCCAAAAGAACTACACCCAACAAACCAGCAATTACCTTCAATCCGTTGTTATTTTTTGCTTCTGTCATAACTTTTTGTGTTAATTGATTCTCGTTTAAGGTTTTTAATCAATCGTGTTTGGTTTATATACGCTTTAGATTGTTGTTTGGATCATTTCAAATAAAATAATCTTAAAAAAAATCGACGTTAACATCCATATACCTTAATTTTAAAGGAACTTCAAAAAAATCATCATGAAGAGAAAAATCACCATTTTGTGTTTAGGGATAGTACTGATTTCCAGTTGTAAATCAAAAAACAACCCAGATAAAGAAACAGAGGGGACCGCTGTAGAAGCTAAAGTGGCTGATGTCTCTTCAGAAGTTTCGATAATCCCTATTGAGCATGCCACAACGGTTTTGGAATGGAATGATATTACCTTATATATAGACCCTGTAGGAGGAAAATCCGCCTTTGAAGGACAAAACAGCCCTGATATAATTTTGGTGACGGATATACATGGTGATCATTTTAATTTAGAAACTATTCAGAAAATTATTACCGAAAACACTACAATCATTGTTCCCCAAGCTGTTGCTGATGAAATTCCGAGCGAATCTACCTTGACGTTGGATATCATGAACAATGGAGACACCAAAACCTATTCCGGAATAGAGGTTGAAGCCATTCCCATGTATAACTTACGGGAAGAAGCTTTGGATTTTCATACCAAAGGACGTGGAAACGGGTATGTACTGACTATAGGTGGGGAGCGTCTCTATTTTTCCGGGGACACCGAGGACATCCCTGAAATGCGAGCGCTAAAAAACATTGACAAAGCCTTTGTATGCATGAACCTTCCCTATACCATGACCGAGGAAAGTGCCGCGGATGCTGTTTTGGAGTTTCAACCCAAGGAAGTCTACCCATACCATTATAGAGGTCGACCCGATGTAAGCGATGTAAAAAAGTTTAAAGAGCTTGTAAACAAAGGAAATCCCGACATTAAAGTAGTACAATTGGATTGGTATCCAAACAACGATTTTTGATGGGATAAAATATTTCCCTTACATTGTCGTTAAGATAACAGACTTAACCAAATCAAAAAATACTTTACCATGGCTCCCAAATCCCATGTTTTAGTAGCTATTGCATTTTTCTGTGCATTCCAAGCTGCTTTCTCCCAATGTGACAATTTTTATTCTAAGGTGACCTATGCGCTGAACCATTGCAAAAAAGGAATGTCGGCCACCAATTTTGAGCACCAAATGTACTATGCCGAAAGGGCACTGACCGCTCTTGAAAAATCCAAAGCTTTTAGGGAAGAATGTGACTGCGCCAAGGCTGAGAACAAAACCTTGGACGCCCTAGAGACGTTGGACAAAGCCATTGAACCCGTTGATTGGGAAGCTGGCAGGTTCTTTACCAAAAAGGCCTTGGCACAAATCAATGAATTGATCACTATTTTGGATGAATGTACCTTAGGGGCTTCCTCCACGGTGACCATAGCTGACAATGCAACCAGCACTATGGAACATCAGGCCCATGCCGATGATGAAGCTCCCGAAAATGCTATGGAATTGGAGATGATCAAGGTATTTGAGAAACACTCCAGCGAAAAACTCAATTCGGCCCAACAGGCTATTGACCAACTTGTGGAACTTTCCAAAACCATTGGAAGCTCTCCTGATGGAAACAACAATGACCCCAATAGTTTGGAATATCACCAAAAAATGTATCTGGAAAACGCCAGAAAGCTTCTTGAGGAAGGACTGAAAAATATTGGCGGGGAGGAATAGTACTCCCGCTTACCTAATAAGTTTCTTATATTTGATACGCTTGGGCATGATATCCGTTCCCAAGCGTTTCTTTTTGTTCTCCTCATAATCCGAGAAAGATCCCTCAAAGAAATATACTTGTGAATCCCCTTCAAACGCCAGAATATGGGTGCAAATCCTATCCAAGAACCATCTGTCGTGGGAAATGATAACAGCACAACCAGCAAAATTTTCGAGACCTTCTTCCAAAGCCCTCAAGGTATTCACATCCAAATCGTTGGTAGGCTCATCCAAAAGTAAAACGTTACCCTCCTCTTTTAAGGTCATGGCCAAATGAAGTCGGTTACGCTCTCCACCGGAAAGCATGTTCACTTTCTTATTCTGCTCACTACCAGAGAAGTTAAATCGACTTAAATAAGCCCGGGAATTCACTTGCTTCCCTCCCATCATGACCAATTCCTGTCCATCACTGAAATTTTCCCAAATACTCTTTTCTGGGTCGATGTTGGAATGACTTTGGTCCACATAGGCCAACTTGGCGGTATCCCCGACAATGAATTCACCTTTGTCCGGGGTTTCCTCTCCCATGATCATTCTAAAAATAGTGGTCTTACCAGCACCGTTGGGACCAATGATCCCCACAATTCCTGCTTGGGGCAGATTGAAGTTTAGGTCTTCATACAACAATTTATCCCCGTAAGCTTTGCTTACCCCTTTGGCCTCTATGACATTGGTGCCCAATCGGGGTCCGTTGGGGATATAGATTTCCAGTTTCTCTTCAAGCTGTTTTTGATCTTGGCTAAGAAGTTTATCGTAGTTGTTAAGACGGGCTTTTTGCTTGGTCTGCCTTCCTTTGGCTCCTTGACGAACCCAGTCCAACTCCCGTTCCAAAGTCTTCTGTCTTTTGGAGGCCTGCTTGCTTTCTTGGGCCAAACGCTTGGCTTTTTGATCCAACCATCCAGAGTAATTTCCTTTCCAAGGAATGCCTTCACCCCTATCCAGCTCCAAAATCCAACCCGCCACATTGTCCAAGAAGTAACGGTCGTGCGTTACGGCAATCACCGTTCCCTTGTATTGTGCCAAATGGTGTTCCAACCAGTGTACGGACTCTGCATCCAAGTGGTTGGTAGGCTCATCCAACAAAAGCACATCGGGTTCTTGTAGCAATAATCTACACAAGGCCACACGTCTTCGTTCCCCTCCGGAAAGCACGCCTATTTTTTTGTCCGATTCAGGCGTACGCAGTGCATCCATGGCAATCTCCAACTTGGTGTCCAATTCCCATGCGTTCGATGCGTCAATTTGATCTTGAAGTACCGCTTGACGATCCATCAACTTTTGCATCTTATCCGCATCTTCGTATACTTCGGGTAGACCGAACATATCGTTGATCTTATTGTATTCGTCCAAAATGGCAACGGTCTCGGCAGCCCCTTCCTTGACAATTTCAAGGACGGTCTTTTCTTCATCCAATTGGGGTTCCTGTTCCAGATACCCAACCGTATATCCTGGAGAAAATACTACATCCCCCTGATAGTTCTTATCCACTCCGGCAATGATTTTGAGCAAGGTGGATTTACCGGAACCATTGAGACCCAAAATCCCAATCTTGGCCCCATAGAAGAAGCTTAGATAAATATTTTTAAGTACTGGGGTATTGGCCGTTTTAAAGGTCTTGGTAACCCCGGACATTGAAAAAATGACCTTTTTATCGTCTGACATTTGGCTGTGTTTAAAAATTAAGAAAAGAGAACTTTATACCCGTCCCTTGAGTGCATTGAAAACCCAAGCTACGGCAAAAAAACCGATGCCCACGGCTCCAAAACCGTATCCGGCCACTTCATCGTACTTGAAAGCGCCAAGTGCTATCATTCCAACTCCCACAAAAATCATAATCCAAGTGGCCCAAGCGAGCACAGTATTTTTGTTCATTCCCATATATATTGTTCTGTAGAAGGTCAAATATCGTAAAAAATGGACTATTCCAAAATGGTTATATGTCGATTATCCCTCAAAAGGGAACCGAATCCCGCATTTTTCACGCACAGTGTCCAGTAATTCAGCTACATCCAAACTATTTTGATGTGACCAAAGATCACTTTCCATTTTCTTCGCCCTTAAACATTGATGAACTTCCAAAATCTCGTAGTAAAATCCTATTCCTTTTAACGGGTGTTCAAAAGTCTCGGAAACACCATCCTTCAGCAAGGTATAGGCATCGGCCTCGTGCCATCTCGAAGGAAGGAAAATTTCCCCTTGGCTTCCTGATAGTTCCGCTTCGGTACGGGTCCTGCTGGTAAATCCGCTGTAAAGCACGGCTTGCGCCTTGGGATATTGGAAAATCATTGAGGTCTGTAATTCCGTTCCATTACTGTGGAAGTTCGATACGGCAAGGACTTCACTGGGCATTCCCAAAAACAGATACGTTAAAAAGATAGGATAGATCCCAATATCCAACAACGACCCAGAAGCTAAATCAGGGTTCAAAACCCTGGATTCCTCATCCCTGTCCAAGGCATAAAATCCAAAATCTGCATTGATGTGGGTCAAATCCCCTATCTCTCCATCAACCACCAATTGTTTTACTTTTTGAATAGAGGGATTAAAACGGGACCACAGTGCCTCCATCAGAAAGACCTTGTTCCGTTGGGCTACATCCACCATTTCCTGCACTTCAGCTTTGCTGACCCCCAAGGGTTTTTCGCAAAGTACATGTTTTCCAGACTCCAGGGCTTGCAAGGTCAATGCTTTATGAAACCGATGTGGTGTGGCAATATAGACCACATCCGCAGTATCGGAAGCAAATAGTTCCTCATAGCTTCCAAACACATTTTCAATGGCATATTCTGCGGCAAAATCCTGTGCTTTCCCCAACGAACGGGAAGCAACTGCCGTAACCTCGGCATCTTCCACCAATTGTAAATCTGAAATGAACTTCCGTGCAATTTTTCCCGGGCCCACGATGCCCCATCGTATCTTAGTTTCCATATGGAATCAAAAGTAATGATTATAACTCCTTATCTTTAGCCAATAAGAAGAAATTGACGGTACATGGATATCAACTTCAATAAAAACGAAGACCACAATAAACTCTTGCTTTCCCAACTGCGAAAGCGACTTGCCGAGGTTAAACTGGGCGGGGGAAAGAAACGCATCGAGAAACATCACGAAAAGGGTAAAATGACCGCCCGTGAGCGTATTGATTATTTATTGGACCCGAATTCCAAGGCTGTTGAAATTGGTGCGTTTGCAGGAGATGCCATGTACGAGGAACATGGCGGATGTCCGTCTGCCGGGGTGGTGGTGAAAATAGGGTATATCCAAGGAAAGCAATGTGTGGTAGTGGCCAATGACGCCACGGTAAAAGCCGGGGCTTGGTTCCCCATTACCGGGAAGAAGAATCTCAGGGCACAGGAAATTTCCATGGAAAATAAATTGCCCATCATTTATTTAGTGGACAGTGCGGGGGTATACCTTCCCATGCAGGATGAGATTTTCCCGGACAAGGAACATTTTGGCCGAATTTTCAGGAACAATGCCATTATGAGCAGTATGGGCATTACCCAGATTTCCGCTGTAATGGGTAGTTGCGTGGCCGGTGGGGCCTATTTGCCCATTATGAGCGATGAAGCCCTTATTGTTGATAAAACAGGAAGTATTTTCTTGGCTGGAAGCTATCTGGTGAAAGCGGCCATTGGCGAAAGTATTGATAACGAAACCCTAGGTGGGGCCACCACCCACTCGGAAATCAGTGGAGTCACGGATTACAAGGCCAAGGACGATAAGGATGCGCTTGATAAAATAAAAAGTATCGTAGGCAAAATCGGCGATTTTGACAAAGCTGGTTTTAATCGGGTTGAAGCAAAAGACCCAACGGAAAACCAAGAAGATATTTACGGTATACTACCCAGTTCGCGGAGTGATCAATACGATATGCTTGAAATCATAAAACGATTGGTGGACAACTCTGAGTTTGAACAGTACAAAGAGGGTTATGGTAAAACTATTTTGACCGGTTATGCCCGAATTGATGGTTGGGCCGTGGGTATTGTGGCCAACCAACGGAAAGTGGTCAAGACCAAAAAAGGTGAAATGCGCTTTGGTGGAGTCATTTATTCGGATTCTGCAGATAAGGCCACCCGCTTTATTGCCAACTGCAACCAAAAGAAGATTCCCTTGGTGTTCCTGCAGGACGTGACCGGATTCATGGTAGGCAGCAAGAGCGAGCATGGGGGCATCATTAAGGATGGTGCCAAAATGGTGAACGCAGTGAGCAATTCCGTGGTACCCAAATTTACCATAATCATAGGGAACAGTTACGGGGCAGGAAACTATGCCATGTGCGGCAAGGCCTATGACCCTAGATTGATCGTGGCCTGGCCCAGTGCCGAACTCGCCGTGATGAGCGGAAACTCGGCCGCAAAGGTGCTGTTACAGATTGAAAAGGCATCCCTTGAAAAAAGTGGACAACCTTTGGATGCTGAAAAGGAAAAAGAATTGTTTGATAAAATCAAACAGCGGTATGACGACCAAATATCCCCCTATTATGCTGCGGCACGGTTATGGACGGATGCCATTATAGATCCCTTGGATACGAGAAAGTGGATCAGCATGGGGATTGATGCTGCCAACCATGCCCCCATTGAGAAAAAATTCAATATGGGAGTGCTTCAGGTATAATTTAATCCACAGAAAATTTGGCCAATTGGACCTCTTCCCCTACTTCTTGTAAACGAACTAGAAACTCCTCTTTTCTTTGATTGGGTTTTCCAAAGTTGTACTCCACAGTACATTTTAGAAAAGTTGCCGATGTATTGGCAGGGGTTCTGTTCCCGTCATAAGTGACGTTCAAAATCCATTCTCCCTTGGTATCGGAACCAACAATTTCAAATTGTTCGGTGGAATTTCCATTTTCCAGTTCATCCAAGATTCTTTTTCGATCTCCTACTTCAGTATGTTCCCAAGTGAAAAATCGTTTCTGCGGATTTACGAACTGTACGGAAAATTCTGCGTCAGGTTGGTTCCAATCCAAGACCAATCGGGCATTATAGGTAAGGTTGTTGTGGTATTTTGGGTTGACTTTTGAAATATCCAATTGCGCTCTATGTGTGTTCACCAGGTTTCGAACCTCTGTCCCCACCACCTTTTCCATTCCCCTAAAATTCAATTGCGGGTTGGCATCGCCCGTTAGCATCCCATTGTACATATTGAGTGCTTCTTGATAGTTCCCCAACTGTTCCTGTGCCATAGCCACATCCATATACGACTGGATTTTGTTGGGAAATACTTCGAACATTCGATTGGCCGCCAAAAGGGCCATATCATGATTTTTAATTTCCACGGACCGCAGATATAGGCTTCTCAAAGTACCATAATCGGTATCCTCATTCTCCAACACATTGGATAAAATACGTAAGGCAATTTCTGGACTGGTCCCATAAAAGAAATTGGAGACATCCAAGAAATACGATGGTTCATTTTGATATTTTGCCCTTTGGACAAGATAGATATCATATGCTTCCCGGATGTTTTTGCCCCCTTTTAGTTCCTTTAAATATGGAGTGACCAAGGTTTTGGCATTCACCTTGATTTTTTCTTCGTAGATGTTATCCGTCAAACGGGCCAAGTCTTTCTTTTCACCAGTTTGTTTGGCATAAGTTGCTGTTTTTGTGGTAATCAACAATACTCCGTTGGCTCCCAAGCTCCCATATTTATTGGTAGCAGCCAAACCTTTTAAAACCGTTATATCCGCTATGTTTTCCGGATTTACAAAATCTGTACTGTACACCACTCCACTGTGTGACCCGGATTGTCTCAGAGGAACCCCATCGACCACGATCAGACCATAAACATTTCCCAAAATGGTATTTCGTGGACGCATTTTAACTTGACTTAAATCTTCATTGATGCCCAGATTGACACCAGAAAATTTTCCTTGCACGGCCATATTTACGGTGGATGCAGCATCGGGAATATCGTCTTCAGTAATGGATTGAACGGCATAACCCACGGCATCCTTGTTCTCTTCCCCATAAGCCGTGTTTATCTTTTCTTCGGGTTCTGCTTTTCTTTCACTGACCACTACTTCCTGTAGCTGCACACCTCCATCACCCAATGAAAAATTCATGGTCTTGGAATCCCCTAAAACCTGTTTTTCCATTTTGTTTCCATACACCGCAATAAGTGTATCCCCGGGCTTCCCATCAATCCTAAAACCTCCTTTGTCGTCGGATTTCACTTTTCCCTCTTCATTACCTTGGATATAGACTTCGGCATTGGACAAACCAGCAGTACCGCTTAAAATGGTTCCAGAATATTCCTCAATGGGGTCTATGGATTCATCCATCTCTTTCTTTTCCATAAAATTTACCACATCACCATTATTCATGATGGATAATAAATTAAGGCTTCCCCTATCAAAATTTTTGCTGCTATTAACAATGAACAATTTTCCTCCAAAGTTGGGGGTACTTGTTCCTAAATTCTGTTTTCCGTCTGTGAACAAAAACACGGTGCCACCAGTTACATAATTCCCCAAGGATGCATAGGAAGTAGCACCATCATAGGAAAATCCTTGGAGTTTTTCTTTAATGTCGGTCCAACTTCCCGCTGAAACCGTAAAGTCATACTTTGATAGAATTTGATCACTAAAGGTCAGAACAGTAACCTTGGCGTTCTGTACTGTTTTAAAGTAGGTGTCCAAAAAATAAAAATCCTTATCCAAGTCCCTATTCTGCATGGACAGGGACACATCCCAGCAGATGGTAATATTCTCAGGGTTTTGCGCCTGTACATGGGTTCCCAAAAGCAACCCAAACGTGAGAATGAATATGGATAAAAACTTTCCCATTTTTAAAATGTTGTTATGGAGCCACCATTCTTGATTTGGAAAAGAGCTTGGTTGATATTCTTGGCGGTAAGTTTAAAAACTTTGATTTCCTTACGCTGGTTTTTGGTGCCAAAATCATAGAAGATGGTGGCCTTGAGATATGAAGGCGTCAAGCTTTTGTTTCCCAAATATTTCACATTTACCGTCCAATTGCCTTGAATGGGTTTATAGAACAGGTAATCTTCCGATGAAAATCCGCTGGTTTTCTCTTCTTGAATTCGCTCTGCATTGGAAAACATCGTATGCTCCCATAAATAATATTGATTCTCCGGGTTAACCAACTGAAGTTCAAACTCTGCCTCGCTGTTGTTCCATTCAAGCAACAACCGGACACCATCAAAATCCTCAGCTTCTGTTTGGACAACACTGGTACTCCCCATTAGGGAACCTTGCCGGGCAAATAAGCTATTCACATCTCTTTTAATGATGGGTGTGAAGGTTTTGGAGGAATCCAAAAGCGATTTCTCCACTAAATCAAAATAGCGTGCATACAGGACCATTGCACTTTCCACCGCGCCCATATTTTCATAGCTTCTTGCCAGGTCTGAATAGGATTGGGCATAATGGGGCCTCATGGCGAAAATTTGTTTATATAGGTCACTGGCCCATTCGTATTGGTTCTGCTGTTCCAACAGATATGCCAATGCCTTGAGCACTGTAGGATCGGTGGCGAACTTGTTTTCAATTTCTTCCCCAATGCTTTTTTGCATCCCACCGTCTTTCCGCTTTTCACCAAAAAAGGAAAACATATCCAAATAGAAAAAAGGAGAAGCTTGATACTTTTTCTCCAGTTCTTGATACAGGGCAACAGCTTCTGTTTCACTAGCGGCCACCGACACTTCCTCTATATATTTTGGGTCTGCCATCTTGGAAATGGCCACGGCACTTCCTTTTTCAAAGTAATTATCACGACGTCGGGCCAAATCATAGGGTTTGTTCGTTCCCGGCTCTCTTGTAGCGTAATTGCCCGTTTTCGTGTTGATTACTATGACTCCACCTGCCGATCCCGTTCCATACTTGGAAGCTCCCGCCAAACTGCCAATCACTGCCACTCGCTTTATGTTGTTGGGAAGAACAAAAGTTGGTGCCGTTCTATATATCATACCATCCACTTCATAAATGGCGCTTTGGCCCAAAAGTTTCTTCATGGTATTAAGATACATCACCGGGATATTTGGGTCATCAGGTGATGGTTCTATAATCACCCCTGGAAGTCTTCCTTGAAGTGCCCTAACCAAATCAATGGCTGCCGGGTTGAGCTCATCCCCATCAAAAATTCGTAAAGAATACCCAACCCTATCCTTATCCAAAATACCGAATCCGGTTTTAATCAGGTTTTTATTGGATTCATACTCATACAACAGCTCTTTTTGCGTTTTCTTTTTTTTCTTGGTCACCACCACTTCATCCAATTGCTCAATATTGGGATACATGGTAACGTTTAAGACCGAGGTGATGTCTTCCACGATGATTTCAACGGTTCGCATACCCACATAGCTATATACCAAAGTCTGACCTTCATCCACATAAATTTCATAGGTTCCATCCGCATTGGACTGCACACCTGTGTCTGTATCCTTCACGGAAATATTGACATTGGATATGGGTGATACTCCATCCGATACCCTACCCCAAACCTTCTTTATCTGGGATTGGGAAAAAACCATTGAAAAAGAAAACAGGAAAAGAGAGAACACTGTAGTACGAAGCATGGCGATGTGTTTTTTGACTGATTTCCTACAAGTTAAAAATAATATTTAAATATTTAGTTATCTGGGTTTTACGAATTAAAATCGTATCATAGAAATTCAAATATTAAAGGGATAAACGACCACGTCCCTAGGCTTGGTCGAAGTAAAAATGTGGTTTCACATGGTACAGGTCAATAGCCCTGCTGTGGTTTTATCCTCGGAATCAACAACAACTCGGTCTGCCGGCCATTTACATACCTAAACCCATTCTCTCCATAAAAACCAGCCTCTTCCAGCATAATTCGGATGTCTCGTTTCCATTCGGGAATGTTTACGGTAGCATTCAGTTCTATGGCATAAACCGTATTGGAGTTCAATGGGTAGTTTTCACCATCATCCTTCATGACCCCTCCTTGGGCATCCCACATACCAATAGTAGTCCCTGCTGAGTGACCATAAGCTCCCAACGGATGGGTGTAAATGGCTGGTTGCAGCCCATTATCCTTGGCATCTTGCAAAGCTTTGGCCAATATTTGGTTTCCTGTTCTTCCCTTGATCATGTTTTTGGTGAGGAAATCCTGTACGCGGTTTCCGTCGTACAAGGCATTCACCAAAAAGGAAGGCGCTTCCGTTTCCCCTGGTTTCAGCACATAGGCCAATTCCTGGCAATCCGTATTGAGGCGCATATAGGTGATTCCAAAATCGCAATGCAATAGGTCTCCGGGCAGTATCACCATATCATCTGGGCGTCCCGAAAAGGAATATAAATGGCCCACCAACGCTTCACTATCCCGCTGGATGTCGACCGTTGGATGAAACCAGGTTTCCAGACCCAGATCAGTCACTTTTTGCCGCATCCACCATTCTACCTCGGTAGTTGTGGTTATACCGGGAGTGATTACCTTTTCGGAAAATGCTTCTGCAATGATATCATGGGTTATATCTACCAATTGGTCGTAGATGACCATTTCACGTTCGGTACGGGTTTCGATCCAACGTACGGCCAATGGTTCGGCGGAAACCACTCTTGAATGGAACTTTTTGGGCAAGTTGGCCATGAAACCATCGTAATCTGTTTTGTCCAAACCATCTGCAATGTTGTGGTCTTTGGAGAAGTTCAATCCAATTTTATTTGGGTTTCGCTCTGCGATCAATTCCATTAACCGCTTCCATTGATCGGGTTCCTTTTCCTTGTCCCAAGCCGAAACAATACTTTTTCCTACATTATAACGTGCCACGGCGAGCTTGTCCATGGTGTTCTTTTCCTTATCCCGATAAAACAGTAGAATGGTCCTTCGCCTTGCGTTCAACCAAGTAGCCGGAAGCATGGTACGCAGAACCGGGTCTTCATTGTATTCCCTTGAAATCAAAACCCACATATCCACACCCACATCATCCATCAATTTTGGAAGTAGGTTCGTAAACCGATCTTCCAGCAATTCGTCCACCACCCGAGCGCGTTCCACTTCGGGAAGGATTTGTTGGGATTGCAATACACAACATGAAAAGATGCCAAGGATGGTAAAAAGTCTGTTCATAGGGTCGATTTTGGATGAAGTTACAAAATCCATCCATATTCCATTAAAATGGTATCGAGGATTACCCAACACAAAAGAAAGCTGTTTTCTTACTAAAAATCAAATGCTTATATTAGGAGTCAAGGAAAACTCCCCCGATAAACTAAACCAAGGATGAAGAAAGTTTGCTTTTTACTTCTATTTGTTTGCGCTGTAGGTTGGTCTCAAACAAAAATTGAGGGGGTTGTCGTTGATAAAGCCACCCAAGAACCATTACCCTTTTCCACAATTACCGTTTTTGGAGAGGATACCCATCACACCATCACCAATGAGGATGGTAAATTTGCCGTGGATGGTCATATCCAAAAAGATTCAATGGAAGTACGGCATTTAGGGTTTAAAACAAAAATAGTGGCCTTGACCTACTTTACGGATGAGTCCAAACTTTTTTTGGAGCCCGATGTTTCCTCCCTACAGGAAGTTGTGCTCACCGCTGGCGAGGACAAAGAATATCCATACAGGTTATTGGATAATATTGTTCAAAAGTACAGACAACAAGGGGAAACCACTCCGAGTAAGGCCTTTTTGACCCTAACCTCCGCTGTGAGAGGCATCCCCCTCGAACAGATAGAAGGTTTTTACAACAGTGAGCAAAGTCTTTCGGGAGGCATTACAGAGCTAAAGGTCAAAAGCGGACGATTTGGCCTCAACAAATCTTTTGCGTTTTATAGTCTGGACAACACCCAGATTTTAAGTGATTTTACCTTTTTCGAGGAAACCGGTCAGATATTGCCCGATCACCCTGGCAATATGGACTACAATGCCCTCAAAAGAAAGTATACCGTACGAATTGACGATTGCAGTTCGTGCACCCAAGAAGAAGCATCTATTTCTTTTACACCTAAAAACCCAAATGGAAGGTTGTTCTATGGAAAAATGATCGTGGATTATGAAAACTTGATTGTCAAGAAAATTGAACTTGGCATCAAGGACCCCGTAACCAATGCCCTGACCTCCATAAATGAAACTGTCTCCCTGACCCCAATGGAAATTGGGTTCAATATTGTTTTCAATCCTTTGGATTATGGGAAAATCCAATATTTGGATTTCTCCTTTCAGATGAATTACACCACGGAAAGTATTTCGGAAATCATCAATTCACGAACATTCATCTATTTCTATGATTACAATAAATCGTTTGAGGAACCTTATTTTACAAAGGACATTTCCTTTAGTAATGATTATGATAAAATAATCGCCCTACAGGCATCCGATGATTTTTGGGAAACCAATTACCAATACCCAAAAAGCTTCAATGACCAAAGATCTTTGGATTATATGAAAGAAAAAGGATACCTGATCAATTATGACAGCTATATTCCCATCGAAGATTTGGCCTATGCGCGACCTTCCGTGCTTTCATGGCAAGAAGACAAACGTTTTGCATGGGACCATTTAAGGGAAGAAACCGAAGAGGTTCCCAAAGGGATTCAAGGTGATAACGAATATAAAACGGGAAAGAGCTATGATTCCCCCTTTCAGGTTCTACGGAAAACCTCGGGGCCCAAAGGAAGAAACCAGATCAATATCGGTTATATGCTGGATATGTACTGGGATTGGAACGGAAATAGAAAGATTATAGGAAGAACCCTTATGGATATCAACTCTTCCGAGTTTCATCATGAGCATACCAGAAACAAACTTATTTACATTAATCTGCTCTTTGATATCTATGAGATATATAGACAGTTGGCCAATTCCCGAATCAAGGATGGGATGACCTTTGACGAAATGAAAGCCATTTACGATGAGGTTTACGATGGCGCCAATGCCGAAGCTAAAAACATGAGGAAGGAAACCGATCATGGGGATGACCTTGAGGCATTGCGCAAATGGAACGGTAGAATAAAATCACGTTTGAAGATTGATAATTTTGCACTTATGCGATGATTACCAATTTCTTAAGTAAAAAATTCCTTCCTCAAAAAGAGTTTGAAACTATTTCCCTAATGTTCCTATGGAAGTATTGATTTTCACCAAACCATTCCCTTCATATTCTTGGGTTAATTTTAGTACCCGGGTTTCCGAACGCTGCGTGGGGAGTCCATAATTGAAATAACTGGTAATCCTCAAGTAGGTAGGGGTTTGGGTCTCACTTTCATAATAAAGTAAGTTCAATAACCACTCACCTGACACATTTTCATCCAGAAAAAATTGAGTACTGGCATATCCCCTATCCGTTTCATCATCATGGGATTTTACTTCCCATGTCTTGAATGAAGACTCGGGATCCTCCAATTGGAACCCAATCTTGACATCAGGGTTGTTCCAAGACAAAGCGATTCGGGTATGGGAAATCTCTCCTCCCATTCCTTCGCTTATTTTTTCCCAGCTCGGTCTTTCTTTATTGGACTTCACGTATCCATAAGAATCCGTGGTCATGAACAAATCTGCGCCATATGCATCAAAAGGAAGGTCATTCCCTCTTATGGCTTTATAATCCTCATACGTCTTGGAAACTTTTTTATAGTTCATTCTTTCCGCGTAGGCCTGTGCAACATCACAATAGGATTGTGCGGATAAGGGGTCTTTCTCCAATACTTCAAGGAAAATCTCCAAAGCCTTATCATGTTTGCCCAACATGGCATATCTATAGGCCAAACCTCTCAAAGCAGGTATGTTTTGCGAAAATTCTTCATGAACTTCCTTTAAGATATTGTTGGCTTCCTTTTCATCTTTCCAACGTACTCGAAAATAATAAGCCATATCCATTAGAAAATACGAATCCTTCAAGTAATCTCCTTTGCTCGTTTGGAGCAACTCCATTGCCGCTCCTTCCGAGGCAATGGTCCCAAAGGCTTCCATATACTCCGGAATTGCGGGTACATAATCCGCTCCCTCAAACAAGTTGTTCATACTATTGCGAACATCGGCAGCGGTATAATCCTTGCCATACCCCATCGCATCCATTTCACTTTGGGCTTTGGTATTAATGATGATCACCCCTCCAATAGCTCTTGGCCCATAGCGGGTTACGGCAGCATTACGTTCCAATATGGCCACACGGTCAATATCCGAACCGGCCAAATAGGTTGGAGCCGTTTCCTGCACAAAACCATCCACATCAAAAATAGCCCTGGGTTGAGAAGACCGAAGGGAATCACCGGCCACATCCTGAAAAGAGATTCTGCGTAAATACACGTTCACTTCACCATACGGAGCTTCTGGAGGCCGAACCACCCGCATATTAAGGTTAAAATTCTGCAAAGACGCCAAAAAATCCGCACCCACCGGCAACAGATTATCACCATCAATAATTTCCAGGGCCGTGGAAGAACGATCCTTGTCCAAAATGCCCATTGTGGTCTTGATCAAATTTTTATTGGTGGCATACTCTACCAACAAGTCCTGTCTGGTCTTACGCTTGGTCTCTTCCACAACCACCTCTTTCAACTTTGTGGTTCTGGGTGAAAGGATGATTTTAAATCTTTCTTCAATTTCCAGTATCTCCATTTCCACATTGCCATACCCTACCGCGGAAAACACCAACACTTCCCCTGTGTCGGCATTTAAAGAGAACCTTCCTTCCGTATCGGTCTGTACCCCACGCTCCGTACCTTTTACCAAAACGTTCACATCTTCTATAGGGGTTTCCCAAACATCGGTGACCTGCCCGGAAACCATCCTATCCGTGGCTTGGGGGTAAAGTGGCAACACCGCACACAAAACCAATAACAATAGTGTATTTTTCATTTTTTAGAGATTTCAATGATATAACTGGTTATAAATCAATCGGGGAACTTTATGAAGATATGAAAAAAAAGCTTACACAGTGTAAGTAAGTTCCTGTGTTTCACTACGCAATATTTTTCCCGTTTTGGTTTCAATGAATTTGGGAACGCAATAAACGACTTTAGGCACCTGGAATTTTTGTAGCGTTTCGAGGGATTTTATTTCTTGAAGGAGCTGCTTCACATCATACTTTCCTTCCACGATTAAAACCAAACGCTGTCCCAATTTTTCATCTGGCTCACCTGCTACAAAAAAACGTGAATTCATGAGATGTGCCAATTTTCTCTCAATCTGTTCTGGGACCAACTTTATCCCTCCCGAATTTATTATGGAATCGAACCTGCCCAACCACTGAAAGGTATTTTCTGAAACAATGTCCACCAAATCATTGGTCACTATGGCCTCCGCTGCAATAGCAGGAGCTTCTATGACCAAACATTCCCTCTCATCCTTTGAGATGTTAACCCCGGGAAGTGTTTTAAAAAAATCGGAGCCTTCGGGGCCGTTAATGGCTTTTATGGCAATATGCGTCACGGTTTCGGTCATGCCATAGGTTTCATAACAGTTGGTGCCAAGGGTGTCAAGGTTTTTTTTAAGAGCAGCATTCACCGGTGCCCCCCCAATGATCAAGGTACGAACCTGCCCCAATTGTTCCAGTGAGTTTTGCACTTGAAGTGGAACCATGGCCGCGAAATCATATGGTTTGTTGGTATGGGACAAGGGTGTGGAGGTAGGTTCCACATAATCCAATTGCCAACCCAAGACCATGGCCCTAACCAACATCATTCTACCGGCAATTCCTGAAAAAGGTAGACAAAGCAGGGCCGTACGCCCCGCATCCAAGTTGAAATATTGACCGGTAGCCTTGGCCGAATTGACCATATGCTTCTTTTTTAAATGGATTTTCTTGGGGGCTCCCGTAGATCCCGAGGTGAAAACCTCCAGTATCGGATTTCCTGAAAGCCAATCCAATAAAAAATCACCCATGGAGCTTTCAAAAGTACTACCCTCTTTGACCAAGCTATACCCCACTTCCCAGAGCTCAGCATGGGAATATGGAATGCCATTGAGCTTAAACTCTGGATGGATATTATGCCATATCGGATTCGCCATGGGTCAATGCTACAAATTCCTCTTTGGTCATTACCTTTCCGAACAATCGCTGTTTCCAGTTTTTCCACCCATATTTCCTGGAGAAGAACCATAACAATAAAGGGAAGATCACAAACACGGGAATGAGCACATCCCATCCCAAGGCTGGTTCGGAAATATCTTTATAAATGGAATTGGTTTGAAAAGCTGTCCAATCCGCCGTCACCAATAAAGCGGTTATTAAATTGTTGGCGGCGTGGAAACCCAAGGCCAGTTCCAGCCCTTCATCCATCAAGGTGAGGATTCCCAAGAAAAAACCGGTACCAATATAATAGACCAAAATGCCATGCCCCAGCTTTTCAACTTCCGGATTGGCAATATGCATCAAACCAAACAAAGTGGAGGTTACCACCAAGGGCACCCATCTGTTCTTGGCCAATATACCAAGACCCTGCATCATATGTCCCCTAAAAAGGTACTCCTCGAAACTGGTCTGCATGGGAATCAGGACCACCCCAATAATGGCCAACGGAATAAATTTGGCCCAATCAAAATTGAGCACATATTTATCCGGGGAAGCGTAAATATCTATTCCTGTCAGAAGTATCGTCAATATAGTCCATAAACCAAAAGAAAAAAAAATCCGTTTCCAATCCACCTTTTTTCTAGAGGTGGTCAATGAGGTTATGGACTGCCTGTGGACCAGATAGGTCCACCCCAACACCACCAGCAAGCCTGCTGACAAGGGTAGCAATAGAAAAATCAACACCACATTGGAACCCATCTGTTCTATCAACTGCTGCATGGTATCCTCAACACTTATGGGTGAATTGACTGTGGCGATATAGTTGATTATCATAAAACCGATAAATGCCAATGGGATCACAAAATATTTCCATAACCCAATTTCTCCTTTATAGCCTTGTTCTATATACATAAACTCTTGATTAAATCTTTCTTCCAATTCTTATTCGACTTATAATACAAATTGCCGTGTCCCACTTCCAACGGGCTCTCAAAATTGTTGGTATACAAACTTCCCGTGCCCAAACCCTGTGGCATTTGGTTGCCCAAGGTATAGGTCCATTGCGCAATGGCATTTAGTCCGATGTTACTCTCCAAGGCACTGGTGACCCACCACCCGATTCCTTGTTCTTTGGCCAAATCAATCCATTCCAAACTCCCGGAAAAACCTCCTACCAAACTTGGTTTCAATATTATATATTGGGGTTGTATGGTTTGTAGCAGTTCTTCCTTTTCCGTTACATCGAAAACACCAATGAGCTCTTCATCCAAAGCAATGGGCAAGGGGGTGTTTTTGCATAAAACTGCCATCTCCACAGATTGACCAGCCTTGATGGGCTGCTCTATGGAATGCAATTGGTATTCGGATAACCGTTGGAGTTTTCCCAAAGCTTCATGAGGTGTAAAAGCACCGTTGGCATCTACCCGAAGTTCTATTTCATCTGGACCAAAATTTTTATGGATACTTTCCAAAATGGCGATTTCCTTCTCGAAATCCAAGGCCCCTATCTTCATCTTGATGCAGCGGAACCCTTCCTCCAATTTCTGCTCCAATTGGGAAAGCATAAAGGATTCGTCCCCCATCCAAATCAAACCATTGATGGATATGGGTGCTTCTTCTTGAGTGAATTCCGAAGGGAACAATTCAAATGGATTCGAGGACTTTAATGAGCGAAAAGCCTGTTCCAGTCCAAACTGAATGGAAGGAAACTCTTGGAGCCTATTTAGTAGTTCCACCTCACTTAAATGGATATTATCGCAAACCCAGGCAAGTTGCTCTTCGTATTCGGGGACATCGTCCACACTCAACCCCCTTAAAATACCGCATTCCCCAATTCCAAGATGGTCTTTTTCTTCGAGAATCAAAAACCAGGTCTCCTTTTGGGTAAGAATGCCGCGGGAGGTCCCGCTGGGTCTTTTAAAGTCAAGGGTGTACTTTGTATACTGTGCTTTCATCCAATGGTATCAAATGTAACCATTTTAGGAAGCCCAAGCAGTAAAGATCTTAGCTAAAGTTGAACCAGAACCGCACCCCTTCATTGTCCCTATCAATATTTAATTTGGATTGAAGCTGGTTTACAAGTCTGTTCATCAGTCGGATACCCATGGAGGAATGGGCACGCTCCTCGGCATCTTCCGGAAGTCCTACCCCATTGTCGGTATATTCAAAATAGCCTTGATCTCCATTTTTTCTGAGATGGATATAAATTTTTCCATTCTCATCATTCTCCGGAAACGCATATTTAAAGGAGTTCGAGACCAATTCGTTCAAAATCAATCCAAATGGAATGGCTCGGTCTATATCCAGTTCGGTGCCTTCAGCATCAATGGTAATGCTGATGTTGTGTCCACCTTTCTTATAAACGGATTGTACGCTATTGATCAAACTTTCAATATATCCCTGCATTTCAATTACGGAAAGGTCATCGTTCTGATACAACTTTTGGTGGATCAATGCCATGGCCTTTACCCTGCTCTTTCCTTCTTCCAAGGCCTCAATGGCTGCCTTGCTCCGCGTATTTTTTGTTTGCAGGCTCAAAAGACTGGAAACCATCTGAAGGTTGTTCTTTACCCTATGGTGAATTTCCTTCAACAGGGAATCTTTTTCGATAAGCGCGTTCTCGATGATGTGGTTCTGTTCCGCGATCAACCGTTGGTTTTTAATACTCTTTACATAGGCATATACCAATCCGGCAAAACCAAGCAAAGTGAAAATCAAGGAAATGAACACTAGGTTGATGCGCTCGTCCTTGGCCTTCATCTCACTACGTGCCAATTCGTTGATCCTTTTTTGTTCATCGATCAAGCGTTGGGAGTTTTCCAAATCCTCATTGGCCACTATGGTCACTAATTGTTGCTTGATGATGGAAGATTGTTTTTGCGCTAGGGAATCTTTTATCCGTTCATTGCGCTTATAGTACATGGCGGCATTTTTGTAATTCTCCACCTTATCGTAATAGGCAGCCAACAAGCTGTTTCGTTTGATGCTTTGGAGTATGCCAATATTCTCAAAATCGACATCCAGACTTTTCTTGGCTTCCGAGTAACGCTCCAATTGAAGGTTGGCATCGGCCAAATAAAGCGTGTTTTCGATGATTTCGTTTCTGTGCGCATTTTTCGGAGAAGCCTCCAAGGCTTCAATACTACCCTTGAGCAAAGGAATGGCTTGCTCGTATTCCCCCAACATGACGTGGCATTTGGCAATATTACCTTCGATATCCGCTTTTAGCAAATCACTCTCAAATATCTCCGCTTCACTCTTTTGTACCGAAATGTCATTGAGATAGACATCCAAATAGGCTTTTGCCTTTTTCAACTCACTTAAAGCAGTTGGGGCCGAGTTGTCCAATCTCAGGTAATTGCCCACTTTGCTGTGGTATTTGGCCAACCCATAGGAATCATTGTCCGCTATGGTGGGTTTTACCTCCATGATGTATTGGTTCCGAGCCTTTCGGTACAGTCCCAAGTTGCTGTAAATATCATAAAAGGCCACATTTTCCGTAATGCCCATTTCCCGCTTCTGCTTACGGATTTCAATTTGCTTGTCGTACAATTGGAGGTTGGCATAATTGTCATCCAAGACGTCCAAAACAATTTTCTGAGATTCAGTGTCCAGGGAATCCTTGGCAAAATAGAGTTCCTTGGCCAGTGCGGTACTTTTATCATATTCCCCAAGATCATTGTATATCTGGGCCTGCATAACCTGATACAGCCTTGTAGCTATAGTGTCATTGGTCTTTTGGGCATTGGAGAGGTATATTTTTACAGTATCCAGCCAATCGTATGCCGAATGCTCCTGGTACCTGTTCACGGAATTGAAAAAGACATTGAACCTCCCAGATGGGGTGTTTATATCCTGAAATTCCTTTAGGGTATTGGGTTCTTCACCAGTGATGGATTGCGCAGAACCACTGAATAGGAAAGCAAAGTATATGGTGGCAAATAAGAATCTTACGTAACGTCCCATTAATCTATTAAATATATCGACCTTGGGAATTACCCTCAAGGTCCATACTATTGTTTGTGCCCTTTTTCATGTCCCCATTACGCAAAACGGTAAATCTGCCTAAGCCTTAAAAATGAAGCTTTGCAATGCAAGTATGGGGTATATAAAGAACGCTAGTTTACCCCCAAAATTAAATCCAAACGGAAAGACTTGCCCACCAATGTTGTGAAACCCCAAATTTCTGTTGTGAAACTACCCTTTGGTTATGTGAAAGGGTCTTTTGTCGATGTTTTGTGCATTTCATGGATTTTCAGAAGTCATGGCACATGTACAAAACTAAAAAAGGCCTTGCCAATTTTGAACAAGACCCTTTTACGAGAACACTATATGAAAATGAAAAAATTACTTTCTGAATTAATTACACTGCTAAAGTACCGGCATCCTTCCAAAGCATGAAAACTTTGTTGTGAACCGGTTGAAAGTTGTGGTCATGTATTTAAAAAAGATTGTTGCATAAAAAAAGTGCCCTATTGGGCACTTTATCATATCATATGTTTCCTCAACTATTAACTGTTCATTGAGGAGAGAATAAACTCTTTGAAATCCTTGGAAATGGGAATCAGGTTGTTATTGATCATAATATCCTTGGAGTTGATGGCATCTATATGGTCCACATTCACGATGTAGGATTTGTGTGCCCTGTAGAATTTGTTCTTGGGCAATTTCTCCAAATAATCCTTCAAGGGAGAACGTACCAAGAATTTCTTGTCCACCGTATTGACTTCCAAATACACGTTGTCCGCTTTGATAAACTGGATGTCACCAAACTGGATTCGGTAATACAAATGCTGCTTTTTGACGAATATGGAATCCTTGAGTACTGAATTGGAGGTAATGGTATCTCCATCCTCACTATCCGTTTCCTTTATTTCCGCCTTTTTTGAATAATTAAAGTTGGAAAGGGCTATTTCTATGGAAGTATATAAATCTTGTTGCTCAAATGGCTTTACCAAATACCCATCCGGTTTTACCGTTTTGGCATTTTCAACCGTGGCCCTATCGGAGTTGGAGGTCACAAAAATGAATGGAATATTGTACACATCACGAATATGCTTTCCAAGATCTATCCCTGTTTTGTCAGAAGCCAAGATAATGTCGATCAAAACCAAGTCTACATGGTTGTTCTTCAATACCTCAACGGCTTGCTCGTAAACAATGACATTGTCCACGATCTCATAACCAATCTCTTCCAACATGGACTGCATATCATCTGCAATGATGACGTTGTCCTCTACAATTAAAATTTTAATCGGTTGCTCCACGTTCCTTAAAGTTTATCTGGTTATATCTCAAAATTACAAAAAATAATTTACTGCCGCATAGAAGAGCACGGATAACAGAAAAGTACTGAGAGCCAGTTTTTTAAGCTCATTATCCAATGCTCCTGGCACTTGCGTGGACATGACTTTTATCAAGTGGGCCACTATGGGCACAAAGGCAATCATAAAAAAGGATTGTGTAATGCCCAATCTTTCAATAAAGATATAGGCCATAAAACTAATAAGAGCGGACACCAACAATAGGAAATGATATTTCTTTCCATTTTGAAACCCCATTTTTACCACTAAGGTGTTTTTTCCGTGTTTTCCATCGGAAACCACATCCCGCAAGTTGTTCAAATTAAGGACTCCCACACACAATGCCCCTATGCCAATCGCAGGTAATAAAGACGTCCAAGCTATGCTTTTTGTATAGAGAAACATGCTTCCCAACACGCCCAAAAGTCCAAAAAACAAAAACACGAACACATCGCCCAAGCCCATATACCCATAAGGATTGGAACCCATGGTATATTTCAATGCTGCCCAAATGCTAAGAATGCCAAGTATTAAAAATAATAGAATGTAAGGTAGATTGTCCAACCCAAAAGCGATGTAAATCAAACCAATGGCCAACAAAAATGAAATTCCGATTGATACGATGATTCCTTTCTTCAACGCAGAACGGGTAAGCCACCCACTTTGCAGGGCACGGGCCGGACCTATCCGGTCTTCATTATCGGTTCCCTTTACCCCGTCGCCATAGTCATTGGCAAAGTTGGAGGTGACCTGAAAACCAACTGTGGTCAACAATGCAAGAATAAAAATCGTCCCATTGAAAACACCTTGTTTGGTAGCCAAGGCGGTACCCATTATTATTCCAGATAAAGATAACGGAAGGGTGCGTAGTCTAGCAGCCTGTACCCAGGCCTTAAAATTTCCCAAGATTAATACGGATCTTCTATTTTAATTCGTTTTCCGTCTTGGTACGAGGCCACAAAGGCATCCTGAAAGCCCATCTGTACCAATTGTTTCCGGAAAGATTGTGCTTCATCCAAGGTCTCAAAGTTCCCGAGGGAATAGGCATAAAACGGATTGGTCTTTACAAATAGTGTATTGGTCAATGCCTCTGAGGCAAGCGTTACATTATTGTCCACAAACGACTTTACCTGCACGGAATAGATGGTTTCCTTGTTCAGAAACTCTTTCGCCAAGTAAAACTCCTTGACCAAGCTGAGCTCTTCATTTTGACTTTTGAGGTTGTCTATTCGGGTCTTGATGGCATCCAGACTGTCTATACTGACCAAAAGATTGTTCTGGTTCTCATAGGATTGTTTGCTGCTCAACCCTGCGGTAAAGGATGTGATGGCCAAGGTGCCAATTACAAAAAGGCCAACGAAACCCAAAAGAATGTTCCGTTGCAACTTTATTTTTCGCAAATCCTTGTTCTTATATTTTATCTGATCTAGAAGTCTTTCGTTGATAATCTGGGCCTTATCGATATCCTTATGAAGGTCCAACAAATCGCTTTCTTCAATAAAAGGCATATTGCTAAAAGGTTACGGGTTCTACAGTTCTGCTAAGCGCATAACTGTCAATGAGTTAATATACACACTTACAAATGTAAAGTTTTTGGCGAAAGAAAAAAACCCAATGGTATCAAAATCCCTTATAAATCCTTGCTATTTGGGCCTTTATGGTATTTTACTTACAACAAGTGGATGCCATCCTCCTGAAGATTGATTTTTCGCTGACGGTACAGAATGCCAATCCCTTTTTTAAAAGCCTTTTTGCTCATGCGCAAAACTTGCTGTATTTCTTCTGGGGATGATTTATCATGCAAGGGCAGAAATCCATCGCTCTGCACCAACTTATCATAGATCATTTTGGCCGTGGGCTCCAACATTTTTGCTCCAATGGGTTGAAGGGACAGGTCTATTTTTTTGTCCTCCCTCACATTTTTGATGTATCCTTTAAGAGCGTCCCCAATGGAAATGGGCCGGAATACATCACTTTCAAAAATGAGGCCTTTGTGCCTTTCATCCACAATGACTTCCCATCCCAGCGGGGTTCTCCTGTAGACCAGCAAATCTACTTCATCATTTACCTCATAGGCTACTTCCACATTGGACAAAAACTTGTCCACCTTACTGGAACCTGTTAACCGGAACGTTTTTTCATCCAAATAACAGTGCACCACATACTTTCTCCCTTCTTCCATTCGCACGGTCTGCTCCTTGAACGGAACCAACAGATGTTTCTCCACGCCCCAGTCCATAAAGGCCCCAAACTCCCCTACCTCTGCCACTTCCAGAAAAGCAAAGCCATTTCTGATAATGAGCGGCTTCAATGTTGTGGCTACGGGGCGTTCATTATTGTCCAGATAGCAGAACACTTCCATATCCATATCTATCTTAAAATCTTCCGGAACATATTTGTTGGGAAGAAGGATCTCCGTTCCTTCATCATCTCCCAAAAAGAGGCCTACGCTGGTACTCCGCAGTACCTGTAGGGTGTTATAGTTGCCTAGTTGAATCATGGGGCAAAGGTAGATTGAAATTATGGGTATAAAAAAAGCTGCCCTTTCAGCAGCCTTACTTGTGATGCTTTTTTCTTAATTATAGATGGATTCCTTCTTAAAATGCTTGGCCAACATATAATAGATCACGGCACGATATTTATTCTTATCCGACCGGCCATAGGCATCTATGACGGTATTGATGGCTTCGGACAATTGGGGACCATCCGAAAGTCCTAGTTTTTTGATCAGGAAATTGGTCTTTACCGTCTCCATCTCCTTTTCATTGGATCCAGAAACTTTTGAAGCGTCCAGATTATAAATGGAAGGTCCCAATCCTATGGTTACCTTGGTCAAAAGGTCCATGTTGGGTTCCTCTCCGAATTTTGTTTTGATCTCCTCTGCGTACTTCTGGATGAGTTCGTCTCGTTTGCTCATTTTTAAATGGTTATTGTTGATGATGTATACTTGCTCTAAGATATGAAATCGAAGTAGCCAAGCAAAATTTTATCGTTCAGCAATCGAGGGGTGGCAACCTCCAAAATCTTGGGACTGTCCGACGCATCATAAAAATTGGTCAAACCATTCTTCAATTGTTCTCCATCATCCACTTTTTGATACGAGAACCCGTACATCTTTGCCAAATGCTCGGCCGTATGGCCATGATGGGTTTCAAAAAAGGTAGAAAACTCATCCGTATCCTCATTTCCGGGAAGGATCCTAAATATGCCCCCTCCAGAATTATTGATCAATATAATCCTAAAATCTGGACGTATGTGAGCGTTCCACAACGCATTGCTGTCATAGAAAAAACTCAGATCGCCCGTAATCAAGAGTGTGGGCTCTTCTGAAAAAATGGAGGCACCCACGGCCGTGGAGGTACTGCCATCTATCCCACTTGTGCCTCGATTACAAAATACCTTCAGTGAAGGATGCATTGGGAATAATTGGGTATATCGTATGGTGGAACTATTGGCCAAGTGCACCTGATACCCTTTGGGTATTCCTCGGAGTACCTCATCAAAAACCGAAAAATCCGTGAACGGAATCTGGTTCAGGTACGCCTGGCGCTTCTCTTCATAGCATTCTTTTATCTTGAGCCATTTGGTTTTATAGGTGCTGGGAGCACTTTCATCAGAAAGTATCTCCTTGAAAAAAGTGTTGGGGTCTACCTTTAAATGCTCAGACAGACAAAAGAAAGTGTCAAAAGCTTTTTTTGGATCCACATGCCAATGGGTCTTGGGTTGATACTTTCGTAAAAATGCCTTGATCTTTTTGGAAACGATGAGTCCACCAAAAGTAACCAACAAATCGGGTTGCAAATCCTGAAAAAGAGTTTCCCTGTCCGTTGATTTTTCTATAGGGGCGATAATACTATCAATACTAGGGAAAAAATCGGGGTGGTGCAGATTGGAAGTGGTCTCCGTAAAAACCAAGGTATTGCCATCATTGGCTAAGGTTTCAAGCACTTCCTTCTCTATTGCATTCGGCTGGTTTACCCCTACCAATACCATTTTCCGTTTACTGGCTTTCCAAACCGAAGCCAAACGGTCCCAATCCATTTGGACTCCTTCCAATTCCACTCTTTGTTTATCCGCTGGAATGGCTATGGTAGGCTCTGATACCGTCCCATACAAAGGTTCCTCAAAAGGAATGTTGATATGTACCGGGGATTTTTCAAGGAGAGCGGTTTGCAGCGCTCTTTGAATAGCTTCTTCGTTATAGGCCTGTATATCTTCTTGATTTTCTTTTGAGCGTTCCCCTCCCAATTTGGAAACAGCAGCAGAGGCATGGGAAACATCCTGTTTTAAGTTGGCGGAGTACCCAACATGCTTTTCCAATACATTTTCTTGGCGGATGGTCTGTCCGTCCCCAATATCGATCCGATAACTGGGACGATCTGCCGAAACCACGATTAGCGGAATGTCACTGTAAAATGCTTCGGCCACGGCAGGGTAATAATTCAACAACGCACTGCCCGATGTACAAACTACGGCAACCGGTTCCTGCAATTGCTGCGCCATGCCCAAAGCAAAAAAAGCCGCGCATCGTTCATCCACAATACTAAAGCACTTAAAAAATGGATGCTTGGTGAACCCAACAGTCAAAGGAGCATTTCTAGATCCCGGGGAAATCACAATATTTCTGATACCTCGGGATTTAAAATGTAGGACCAGTGTCTGCGCCGAGGGGATATCTGAGTACATCATGGAATACAAAAATACATCTGAAAATGGGATTGCCCTAAATTATGCCACACCAAATTATAGGATATTGAGCATGGTCCTACTTTTATTCTGGGTCTCAATCCATTCCCGTTCAGGGTCAGAGGCTTGGGTAATACCCCCTCCTACGAAGATTGAAGCTGTGCTACCCTGAAGCTCCATACACCTTAAGTTTACAAACAAGGAAACTTCTGCCTTGGCATTAAGATTGAGTTCCCCCAAAAATCCTGTGTAATAGGTTCGTTGATAGCCTTCATTTTCCAAGATAAAGGTCCTGGCCGCTTGGGTAGGGATACCACAAACCGCAGGGGTGGGATGCAATAGGGAAATGATTTCCTTCACTGAACTTTCTTGGGACAACACCCCTTTGATTTCGGAGCGCAAATGCCAAAGGTTTCCAGCCCTTACCGATTTGGCCGCTGCTACATCCAAGGTTTCCATGGAGGGTGTCAAACGTTCCTTGATGTAGTCCGAGACCATTTGCTGTTCCTCCAGTTCCTTTTGGCCCCAGTTTGGGGTTTCACCTTGAACAAACGGAAGGGTGGCCGCCAAGGACATGGTGCGCATTGTTTTGTTTTGAATCTGCACCAAGGTTTCTGGAGTGGCACCGCACCAGGTACCCACTTTAGGATGGAAAAAAAGATAACAGAACGCATTAGGATACGACTGCAGAAGTTTGTCGAAAATTTCGGTTATGGGTTTCTCGGTTTCCTTTTCCAATTTTCTGGAGAGGACCACCTTTCCCAATCGGCCTACAGCGATTTCCTGAATCCCTTTTTGAACCAAATCAAGATGGGCCTGCTTGCCTGCTTCAGTAACCAAAACCTCTTCGGCCTTGGCATGAACACTACTGGTATGCTTACACAAATAGATCTGATCCGGTTTCAGCAATACCGCTCCATCCTCCAAACGGAACGGAGCAAAGACAAACCCACTTTCCGTAAAATCCACAACGGGGTGCAAGCGGTCATCCGCTTGGAATACTGCCGTTATTTGCTCCTCTTTAGGTTTCCGGTAGATGCAGAACGGTAGACCCTTTTGAAAGCAAAGGCCTACTTTTTCCATTACGGTATTAAAATCCTTATTCTCTGGGTAGGGCAATGGTGGTAAGTTTACAGTTGGAAATGAGTTTTCCTTCTTCATCGGTGACCTTGATTTCCCAAAGTTGGGTGGTCCTTCCCCTATGCAACATGGAAGCGCGCGCATACACATAGCCTTCCTTTATGGACTTGACATGGTTGGCGGCAATCTCAATGCCCCGCACAAAGAATTTCTTTCCATCCAAAAAAATATAGGAGGCGGCACTGCCCACGCTCTCGGCCAATGCTACTGTGGCCCCTCCGTGCAGAACACCATCGGGTTGATGTACTTTTGGGGTCACGGGCATACGGGCAAGTAAAAAATTCTCCCCTACATCTATGTAATCTATATCCAACGTTTCCATCAATGTCCCCTTGCAAATGTCGTTGCAAACGGATAGAATTTTCGCTTTATGCGCTTCCATCGTTCTATTTTTTTGTAAAATTACACAAAGCTTTATCAATAGTACCCCTACAATCCACTTTATGTTCCCCAAAGAAGAAACGGTTACGTATACCGCTAAAAACACCTATCTTACACAGAATACCCTTGGAGAAAAAACCAAAAATGTTTGGTTGGTATTCCATGGTATAGGGTATCTAAGTCGATACTTTGTAAAATATTTTGAAGGTCTTGACCCTGAAGAAAACTACATTATTGTTCCCCAAGCTCCCTCAAAATATTATCTGAAGAACGAGTACAAATATGTTGGGGCCAGTTGGCTGACCAAGGAGAATACCTCTATGGAGATTGACAATGTCATCCACTATGTGGATGCGGTTCTTCAAACGGAACAGCTTCCCTCCCACGTCAACCTCATTCTTTTTGGGTTTTCCCAAGGGGTGTCGGTGGCCACGCGATACTTGGTCCATAGAAAACTAAAATGTCACGCCCTGATTCTGTATGCAGGAGGAATTCCCAACGAACTCAAAAAAGAGGATTTTGATTTCCTTGATCGAGACACTACACAAGTAAAACTTATGTATGGGGACAAAGATGAATTTATAACCCCGGAACGGTTAGCCACTGAAAAAGTCAAGATTGAGGACTTGTTTCAAGGAAAGGCTGAAGTTCTGATGTTCAAAGGTGGTCATGAGGTGAAACCAAAACTCATTCGGGGTTTGGTCTAACCTCTATTTCTTGTCATTGGGCCCCTGTTGGGTTTCTTCTTTCTCTGGGTAATAAGTGATCACCCGGGTAATGTAGGTGTTGTTTGGGGTGATGATTTGCTTTACCCAGTTTTTCTCCTGGTGGTTATCAAACTGAAATATGTATTCCTCAACAGCTTCCGTGGTCACGGTCTTGGTCACCACTTTGCCCAATACCCCATCCGAATAATGGTAAAAGCGTTTCTCCTGTGAGATAAACTCTTTTTCCGCCACATTGTACAAAAAGTCCTCGCTGGTCACCAGTTTACCATTTGGGTTAAAAACCTCCTCGGTGGCACGGTTAGGTTCCCCATCTATATATTCCTTGGTCAAGATCACTTCTTGAACCCCCTTTGCACTTTTCCGTTCCGATGTACGTACGGATTTCTCCAAAATACCATTGGTAAAAGTACTTACCGTAATTTCATTTTTATACGGGGTATATTCAAACGTGGTCTCATCCACTCCTTCGGCATTGGAAGTAATGATCCGTGCCAACCTACCTTCTTCATTGTATTGGTATTCCTGCTGTTCCAAGAATTGCTTGTCATAGGAAACGATTTTTTCCAATACTTTGCGCTGTGGCACCGTATCAATGGTGTAGAAATTGGCCATGGAGGTGGATGTATCCAATGCATTGTTCTTATAACTTTCCATACGTTTTTCCACCAATTCCCCACCATCATATTTATAGTAGGTAATATCTTGATCGGAATCGTTGTATTGGGTCACCGTACGTTTCAACACCCCCTCTTCATTAAACTCGAAAGACTCCCTACCATAATCCGTGATCACCAGACACGACTTCACCTTCCCATTCAGGTCAAAATCCTCCACATGAAATATGCGGACCTCTTGGGGGTATAGACTGAGATTCAGAAAAAAGAAAAAGAATGAAAGTATGGTGTAGTCTTTTATCATAGGACAAAATTACTTTTAAAAAGAGCAACTAAAAAATTTATGGCACATACCGTGCCTAAATTAACCCAAAGAAAATATGGACTTTAAAACTTACGGTCGGGATGAAACGCACTTAAGTCCATGGACGGCTTTTCCCCAGAAACCAACTCGGTTACAAATTTACCTGTTGCAGGGCCCAAACTCCAGCCCATCATGGCATGGCCTGTGGCTATAATGAGATTATCAAACCCTTTGGGGCGTCCAATATAAGGAAGTCCATCAGGAGTAACCGGACGCAAACCACACTGGGCATTCTTCTGGTCCTCTTCCGATATGGTAAGTCCTTTATAATAATGCGCCGCTCCCTTGGCAATGGCTTCCACCCTTTCTTTGCGAATAATGCTGTTGATTCCTGAAAACTCCATGGTCCCGGCAAAACGGGTAAAGCCTTTCATTGGGGTCACCGCCATTTTGGATTCCATTAAAATCGCGGGCATGGATATTCCTGTTGGTGCTTCCACATTGATGCGATAGCCCTTCCCCGCCTGAAGCGGAAGTTCTATTTTCAATTTTTTGGAGAGAATGGAAGTCCATGAACCTGCCGCAAAAATAACTTCATCAGCGGTATAACTTCCCATGTTGGTGATCACTTCCGAAATGGTATTTCCCTTAATCTTCAAGTCTACCACCTCTTCGTCCTTTTTAATGGTCACCCCCACCTTGGAGAGAAAGTCCACCATACTTTTCATAATCTGGGGAGGGGTGGTATGACGATCGCATTCGTATAAAATGGCGCCTTCAGCATTCAATTCAACATTGGGTTCCATCTTCTGGAGTTCGGACTTGTTCAAATGCCTTCCCTCCAATCCCAGTGCGCCGGCTTTTTCCATAACCTCCAATTCATGGTCCCTTGCCTGATCGGTCTGATACATCATGAGCAGACCTTTGTCTTCCAAATGAAAGTCACCCAAATCGCCCGAAGCCTTCATGTCCTCATACAACTTTCTACTGATCAGGTTGATGTCCCTGATAATCGGCATGGACCGCTCCACCTTGTCCTTGGTGGATGATTTCTTGAAGTACCAAGCCCATTTGAAAAAGTCCATATCAAATCGGGGCTTCATGTAAAATGGACTGGAAGAATTGAACATATACTTGATTCCCTTGGAAATCATTCCCGGTGAGGCCAAAGAAATGATGTGGCTCGGGGTTAAATAGCCCGCATTGACAAAAGAGGCCCCAGAGGTAATATCGGACTTGTCCAAAACCGTTACCTGATGTCCCTCCTTATGCAAAAAATAGGCTGTTGAGAGTCCAACAATGCCTCCACCGACCACTATGACGTTCTTGTTCTTACCCATACTTTATCATTTCCAAGGCAAAATATCGCCCTGTTTTTAGGTTATCCACAAAGCTCTAAAATAGGGAGCCAAGATACATAAAGGGCGCGGAAAAGTTAATCGGGTACCGCTCATTTCTTTCGTAATCTTTTAACTACTTTTGGTAAATTTTGAAAACCGATCACACAATGAAAAAAATCTGCTTGTTTGCCTTGGGCCTGATGTTTGCCTGCAACTCCTCCCAAAAAACAGTTTCAGAGAATCCATCAACAGGAACCCAGCAAGGACCGGATTTGTCCATTACCTACGCCCATACCATTACCCAAGATGAATTAAAGGAACACTTATATACGTATGCCTCAGATGAGTTTGAGGGTAGGGAAACCGGTAAACCTGGTCAAAAGAAAGCCGTGGAATACCTAAAAGCCCAATATGAGGCCATGGGCATTCCTGCGGCCAAGGCAGATGGCGACTATTTTCAAAAAGTTCCGCTTGAAGTGACCAGTGTCCCCAATGGTAGTATCCGTATCAACAATACCACTTTCCCCTTAGGGGAAGATGCCGTGACCTTTACGGTGGCCCATGGGGATTATAATGAAATCATATACGTAGGTTATGGGGTCGAAGACGATAACTATTCTGATTATACCGGACTGGATGTAAATGGAAAGGTAGTTCTCATTAAATCAGGGGAACCCGCCAATGCGGATGGAACCTATGTAGTGACCGGTACCGATCAAAAATCAGTCTGGGGGAGTATGTCCGATGGTATGGAAAAAAAAGCCAATCTGGCCATTGATAAGGGTGCACGTGGAATCTTGTATTATGATTCCCTAAACTACCCTCGATACCAAGGGTATTTTGATTTTATGAAAACCAACACTACCGGTAAAATGGAATTGGCCGGGGACAACAGCGAGGTGTTTTTGATCATGCTCAATGAAAAATCCGCCACCACACTTAAAAAGGATATTGATGTCAATGCCACACCGGAAAAAATCACGGTAGATTTAAAATTGAGTGTGGAGAGTGGAAACGAAAAAATCGATTCTGAAAATGTCATTGCGGTATTGAAAGGGTCCGAAAAGCCCGATGAGTATGTGATTATTTCATCGCATTTAGATCATATTGGGGTCAATGCCAATGGCGATATCAACAACGGCGCGGATGACGATGGTTCCGGGACCGTGGCCCTTTTGGAAATAGCCCAAGCCTTTAAGCAAGCGGCCGATGCTGGCCATGGACCAAAGCGGTCCATAGTTTTTCTGCATGTGACCGGAGAGGAAAAAGGACTGTTGGGTTCCAGATACTATACGGATGTAGACCCTATATTTCCTTTACACGAAACCGTGGCCGACCTCAATATAGATATGATTGGCCGTATAGACCCCAACAGGAATGGGGACCGGAACTATATCTATCTTATTGGTTCCGACAAACTGAGCACAGAACTGCATAACCTTTCTGAGGAAGTCAATAAAAAATACGCCCATCTGGAGTTGGATTACAAATACAACGATGAAAGCGACCCCAATAGGTTCTATTATCGAAGTGACCATTACAACTTTGCCAAAAACAATATCCCTATAATTTTCTATTTCAATGGAACCCATGCGGATTACCACAGACCAGGTGATACCCCGGACAAGATCAACTACGATCTTTTGGAGAACCGAAGTCGTCTTATTTTCCATACGGCCTGGGAAGTGGCGAACAGGCCTAATAAGGTTCTGGTGGACAAACCCATTGAATAAGTGGAAATACTTTATGCAAAGCCCTCTAAATGAGGGCTTTTTTTATGTCCCAAACAAAAAAATCCCAAACCTATTGGCTTGGGATTCAAGTAAACTTAAGGGTGGAAGACCGGGTTCGAACCGGCGACCTCTGGAACCACAATCCAGCGCTCTAACCAGCTGAGCTACAACCACCATTAAAAGCGGATGCAAAAATACTTTTTTGTATTGATTCAACCAAAAGAATTTACTACTTCCCGAAAGTAAAATCAACTTTTTTTAATCGTGTCCACTTACTGTTGGTTAAATCCCATAAAGCCAACACCATATGAATTGAAGTCAATTTCCTACAAATATCGATGAAATGCACTTTTAAATGGACAAAACACACATTTTTTGCCCTTTCACAACATTTAGTTTCTTACAACGCGTATGGAAAGGTATTTTTACACTTGCTAGATTAGCGAAGTATGCCCCATAAAAAATTCAACCTCTCACTATTCAAATTCCAACTTGGGAAAGTTGCCATTCTTTGGTGCGCACTTCTAATGTCATCCTTGGGACACACCCAATTGACCAAAAAGGATAGTCTTTCCTATAAATTAAAAAGGTTGCAATCTACCAATCGGTTCAACACTAAGGACACTACCCATATCAACCTGCTTTCCGATCTTGCCTATTCATATCGCTTTGTCAATAGCGATAGTCTTAATGCCATTTCGCAAAGGGTATTAAAATATAGCACCGATATAGAGTATACAGGAGGAATCATAAAAGCGTTGAGCGGAATGGCCAATTACAATTCGGATCAGGGGAATCGCGAAAGGTCCATGGCCCTTTTTAAGGAGGCGCTTATCCTTACCGAAGAAACCGGGAATGAAATTTCCGAATTGGACATCATTAACGGTCTGGCCCATGATTATAGTTACGAAGGCAATTACGCCGAAGCCTTAAATCTTTACCTAAAGGGAATTGATGTGGCCCGACGTATAGATTGCAAAGAAATGCTGTCCATATTAAATGAAAATATAGCCAGCTTGTATGCCGACCAAAAAGATTATAAGAACGCCCTTATTTTTTATGATACGGTACAACGGATCAACCGTAAACTCGGCAATGATATCATAGATGCCGAAACCTCGAGCAACATGGCCTCACTCTACAAGGATGCCAAGAATTTTGATCTAGCCATGTTCAACATCAATAAGAGCATCAATACGTTTGAAAAAAACAAAGTATATGATTGGTTGGCTTATGCCTATGAGGTAAAGGGAAGCATATACCTGGAGCAGGAAAAATATCAGTGGGCCCTCTATTGGTATGACCAGAGTAATATGCTTCACAACCAACAACTGGATGACGACCGGGAAAAAATCAACCTCATGAACGGTATGGCCAAGGTGTATTTGGGCTTGGGAAGGGACAGTCTCTCCATGAAGTATGCCAATGAAGGTCTTGAAATCTCCAGAAAAATACAATCGTTGCAAGGCCAGATAGATTGTTCCGAAACGCTTTATAAGGTCTACAAAAACAATGAGGAGCATGTGGCCGCCCTCAACTATCTTGAAAGCTTCAAAGCACTTTCCGATTCCTTGTTCCGGGACAAGAACAAACAAAGTCTTTCCCTTTTGGAAACCAAAATACAGTACGAGCAGGAGAAACAACAACTTATAGCGATCAATGAAGCGGCTTTGGCCAAGCAAAGGAACTATATCTACTTTACGGTAATCATCTTATTGATTCTTAGTGTGATTACATTTGTGATACGCCGTAGTGAGAAAATCCAGAAAAAACTGAACAAGGAACTTCACGAAAAAACCGAGGCCGTAACCGAGAGGGAAAGCCAGTTGAACGAAGTGAACAAGACCAAGACCAAGCTCTTTTCCATTATCGGGCATGATCTTAGGGGTCCGATTGGGGCGTTACATGGATTATTGAAATTGTATACGGATGGTGAGGTGAACAAAGATGAATTTGTATCGTTCATCCCAAAACTTAAAATTGATGTTGAGAACATCTCCTTTGCTTTGAACAACCTGTTATCATGGGGGCAGACGCAGCTAAATGGAGTAGTTACCAAACCCAAACGGGTCTCTTTGGATAATTTGGTGAACGCCAACATACAGTTGCTTTCCGAGATAGCCTCTGGAAAATCCATTAAGATCATCAACCAATTGCCAGAAAACCCCCAAATATGGGCCGATCAAAACCAAATTGATATTGTGATTCGAAATCTCCTGAGCAATGCCATCAAGTTTACCCCGGACAATGGCCTGATCACCATTGAAGCTGCAGAAAAGTCCGGTATGTGGCAGGTAACCGTTAAGGACACTGGTATTGGAATGAACAAGGAAATCCAGAAAAAGATATTCGAAGACTCCTCCAATATCACCACCTATGGTACCAACAACGAAAGAGGTACCGGTCTAGGACTGTCGCTCTGTAAGGAAATGATCCTAAAAAACAAGGGCAAAATATGGGTAGAAAGTGTTCCTCGCAAAGGTACTTCGTTCTTTTTCACCGTTCCAAAGGCCGAAAAGCGGTATCAGCAAGCCAGTTGATCCAAATTAAATAAGGGCATCCAAATTATCCACAGCCGCATAGCGTTCCACTGTGAAACCTTCCGCATGCTCCACGCCTACCAACCTACCCAAATCCCTCGCCCTATAAATAACACTGTCCGTAAAGTTCTTACTACTGATAGGGGTTTCCGGTTCATCACTGTCTGGGTCGTAGAATTGGGACGCATAGGCCATAATCGCATCGACCTTTGTTTCCATGAAACCAGAAACATCCACCACAAAATCCGGTTCCAGATTCTTCCATTGGATGAAATGGTATACCAACTTCGGACGCCAAGGTTCCTGCCATTCGTCATCCCCATCCATTTGGGTGTCAATTTTAACCAGTCCACTTAAAAAGCAGGCATCACTGACCAATTTACTTCCCTTGGGGTGGTCAATATGGCGATCGTCCACAGCATTGCAAAGCACAATCTCCGGGCGATATTTCCGAATCATCTTGATGATTTCCATTTGGTGCTCCCTATCGTTCACGAAAAAGCCGTCATCGAATTCCATATTCTCCCGAACGGCAATGCCCAAAATTTTTGCTGCCTTGGCGGCTTCCTTGTCCCTTAGTTCAGCGGAACCCCGGGTTCCAAGTTCACCTCGGGTCAAATCAACAATCCCCACTTTTTTTCCACGGGAAACTTCTTTGGCTATGGTACCTCCGGCACCCAGCTCGGCATCATCCGGATGGGCCCCAAAAACTAAAATATCTAATTTCATAGGTCTTATTATGCGGGTATGGTCATGGTTTTAGCCTGTGCAATGGCCTGTTCAATATCTACAATGAGGTCGTCAATATCCTCGATGCCCAAAGAGAACCTAATCAAACAATCCTTGATGCCCTGCTTCTCCCGGTCTTCAGGACTCATCAAGGCATGGGAAGTGGTCACGGGCAAAATCATCGTGCTTTCCACCCCGGCCAAACTCATTACCGGTTTTATCAATTTTAACTGTTTAAAGAATTGGGATATGTCCACATGGGGCAATTCAAAGGAAAGCATTCCCCCAAAGCCACTCATCTGTGATTGGGCCAATTCATAATCGGGATGACTCTTTAACCCGGGATAATATACTTTCTCCACGTCTGGGTTACTCTCTAAATACGTGGCCATTTTTAGGGCATTATCGTTTTGCGCCTTCACCCGGATTCCCATGGTCTTGATGCTTCGCTCCAAGAGCCAAACGGTATAATCGCTTAGATTTCCTCCAAAACATATGGCGGATTGGAATACTTGGTCCATATGTTCTTGTGAAGCCGCGACCACCCCGGCACAAATGTCGGAATGACCTCCCATATATTTTGTGGCACTGTGCAACACTACATCCACTCCAAAATCAATAGGATTTTGGTTGATGGGACTTGCAAAGGTGTTGTCTATCATGGAAATCAATCCTTTGGATTTGGCCAACTGGGCCACCCCCTTGATATCCGTAATGGTAAGCAAAGGATTGGAAGGAGTTTCCAAATACACCACCTTGGTATTGGGTCTGATTTCTTTATCAAAATCTTCCACCGCCCATCCGTTGGTGAAGGAATAGTCTATGCCGTACTTGTTGAGTTGGGTCACCACAAAATGATAGGTCCCTCCATACATGGTCTGCTGCAACACAATATGGTCACCTGCCTTCAGAAAAGCCATCAAGGCTGTGCTGATGGCCGCCATACCACTGCCAAAAATCAAAGCGGCCTCGGCATGTTCCAAGGCCGCCAGTTTTTTGCACAACGCTTCTTGGTTGGGCGTGTTGAAATATCTTGGGTATCGTTTTATGTCTACATCATCAAAAGGATAGGATGTGGCCATGTACAACGGGGACACGGCACCTCCAAAGGCTGTATCGTTCAATTGACCACTGTGGGTGCAAATGGTATTAATCCCTTTATTTTTAGTATTCATGACGGTATATCTTTATAAGGTTAAAGATACGAAACCCGTCATACTTGAACCTGCTTCCATTTTCCTTTTTTGAACCAGACCATGGCCATGATGGCCAATAGCACCTCGGCCAAGGTAATGGCAATAAAAACACCTTTCGCTCCCCAGCCCAGAACCATGGCGGCCACATAGGCCAAGGGCAACTGAAACAACCAGAACGATATCAAATTGATCTTGGTAGGGGTTTTGGTATCCCCTGCCCCATTAAAGGCCTGACTGACCACCATACCATAGGCATAGAAAACATATCCCAAGGCAATGACCTGTAGACAAAGGGCTCCATTTTCCACCACGCTGGGAGTTGCATTGAACCAAGAGATAATGCTTTTGGCAAAAATGAGATATACCAAAGACACAGCACCCATAAAATAGGCATTGTATTTCCCTGTTTTCCAAACGGATATTTCGGCCCGATCGGGTTGCTTTGCGCCCAAATTCTGTCCTACCAAGGTAGCTGCGGCATTGCTCATACCCCATGAGGGCATAAGGGTGAACATCATCACCCGAATGGCTATGGTATACCCGGCCAACACCTCACTGCCGAACTCGGACATGATCCGCATGAGGAATACCCAACTTGAAGTGCCTATCAAAAACTGGGCAATACCCCCTAGTGAAACCCTGATTAAATTGACCATGACCTTGACGTTCAACACCAAATCCTGAAGTACCAATTTGATTTTTCCCCATCCAAAGAAGAGGATTCCCAATTGGAACAAGACCGCGGTACCACGCCCAATATTAGTGGCTATGGCCGCACCCATGACCCCATACTCGGGAATGGGTCCCCAACCAAAGATAAAAATGGGGTCCAAAATAATGTTGAGTCCATTGGAAAGCACCAAGGTCCACATGGCCATGGAGGCATTACCGGCACCCCTAAAAATAGCATTGATCAAGAACAAGAGCATAATGGTAATGTTCCCTCCGATCAAAAGTTTGGTGTACCCGTATCCTTCGGCAATTAAATCGGGTTCTCCTCCCATGAGCGCCAAAATTTCCTTGGCATATAGAATTCCGACCACGCCCAAAACGAGGGAAACCAAAACACCCAAGCCTATGGCCTGTACGGCAGCCATCTTGGCCCCGTCAACATCTTTCTCCCCTATTCTACGGGCCACTACTGCCGTTGCGGCCATGCTCAGCCCAATGGCCAGGGCATACACCAAGGTGATGACGGATTCGGTCAATCCGATGGTGGCCACGGCATTTACGCTTACTTTGGAAACGTAGGCAATATCCACCAAAGCAAAGATGGATTCCATCAACATCTCCAAAATCATGGGGATGGATAGCATAAAAATAGCCTTGCGGATGCTCCCACTGGTAAATTCGGTTTCCTTGCCGGATACGGCAATCCAGAAATACTTAAGATATTTCTTTACTGAAAAGTTTGTATGATTTGATTGTGTCATTTTAAAAAGAATTATGTGTATAAAAAAGAAGTAATGTCAATAAGACCGAAACGTATTTCGGTTACTTTCTTGGCGTAAAGCCAAAGATGACATCTATAGCGTACATAATTCTTATAACTTCATGATGAAGCAAATATGCAATTTTTTTTCAAGTGAAATCGAATACAGGGCAAATTATTTTGCGTAGTGCACTTTATACCGCCACAAACTAACCCCTCCCAAGATAAATACCCCAAGTACGGTGTACCAAATAAAAGTGGGTGTTATCACTTGATCTCCGCTGGCGTAACTGTGCAATCCCACTAGGTAGAAATTAACCCCAAAATAAGTCATCATGATACTGGCAAAGGCAAGGATACTGGCAAAATTATAAATCCATTTCCCCCGAAGACCGGGCACCAAACGCATATGGAGCACAAAAGCATAGATCATTATGGAAATCAGGGCCCAGGTTTCCTTGGGGTCCCATCCCCAATACCGTCCCCAACTCTCATTGGCCCATTGTCCGCCCAAAAAGTTTCCAATGGTAAGCATCACCAAGCCAGCGGTCAAGGCCAACTCATTGATAATGGTCAGCTCCTTGATACTGAGGGCCATTCGTTTTTTGTTCTTCTCCGTGGTCAATATCATCAGGATAAGGGCCACAACGCCCAAAATCATCCCAACGGTAAGCGGTCCATAACTGCCCACAATAACGGCCACGTGGATCATAAGCCAATAGCTGTCCAGAACAGGAACCAAATTGGATATAGCTGGATCCACCCAGCTTTGATGTGCAATGAACAGAAGCATACAGGTCACAAAGGCACTTGCCGCAATGGTGAGCTCACTCTTTTTGGCAAAGGCCAAGCCAATTCCCATGGTGGCCCAAGCCACGTAGAGGATACTTTCATAAGCATCACTCCAAGGCGCATGACCCGAAATGTACCAACGCAAGATCAGTCCGGCCGTATGCCATATAAACATGAGGATAATGGTCCCCTTGAGAAGGTATGCCAATGCATCGTAGATTTTCCGCTCCTTAAAGATTTTCAATATCAGTATAAGGAAAAGGAGGCCTCCTACCAATCCATAATACCTGTACAATCGGTTGAAGATATCCAGCTTGTTGTATATAATCTCAATCTTTATCTTTTTATCGGAAGGCAATATTTCCTCCCCATGGTTTTTCTGATTCTGTTTGAAAGCATCCAACAACTTGTCCGGTTGGGAATAATCTCCCGTAGCTATGGCTTCTTGCAAGGAACCCAAGTAATAGGGCATTGCGTTCCGCACAAAGTTGGAATACAGGGAATCCTGCATTTGGTATTGGCCGGAACGGTATTCCACTGCCGAAACCCATTTATTGTTCTCGTCTCCCAATAAAGGAAAAATCTTGACTATCCGACCACTCAACGCTATGTCCAACAAGCTGAGTCTCTCCCCTACCTTCTTAAAGTCCTTTTCAAAATTTGAAGGGTTGTTGGTCGATGTTGCCTTTTCCAAATACGGCTGTAGCTTGTACCTACCTTTTTCATCAAAGAAATCCGTGGCCTTGACATATTCCGTGTTTTTTGGCACCCCTACAATTTCCCGGATACTATCGTTTTCCCGTTTTGCAAGATCAATGAACTCTGTACTGTACCATACTCCGGGGTTCATCATCATGGAAAGAAAAACCTGATTGGCCGATAAATCCTTATAGGTGTCTTTACCACTCAATTTGCGTAAGAGCTCGGAGGCAAACGTATGGACTGGTTTCATTCTACCCCCTTCATCCTGAATGACCAAGGCGCCAAATTTTTCGGCATGTTCCTTGGCAACCACTGCGGAATGAATGATGGAATCTACCTGTTGTTGTGTGGGCATACCTGCATGCTCGTGACCAGTTTCATTGTCCTGAGCATTGGCCAAAGTTGCAGTGAACAGTAAGACAACTACGGTAAGTGCCGCCTTTTGGGCCTTGACCTTTTCAATGGCCTGTTGCAAATCCCTAAAGCGGGTTTTTCCAAAGAACATGATACCCATCAACCCAATATACAATAAAAAATAGCCTATGTAGGTAATCCAAGTTCCCCACATATCGTGGTTAACGGACAGAACGGTACCTCTCTCATCAGGATGGAAACTGGATTGGAAAAAGCGATAGCCTCTATGGTCCAATATATGGTTCATGTAAATATCATAGTCGAACGGACGTTCATCCTCTACCGTTACCTTGCTCATAAACGAGGCATAGCCTGTCTCGGTTCCAGGATATTTCTCAGCGATAAAATCATTGAGTTTGATCGAAAAAGGAAGCTCATATACCTTGGAACCGTAACTCAATGAAAAATCCAAACCGCCTACGGTAATCTTATCCGAAAAATCGGCATAACCTCTCGCACCCAACAACTCCACCTGTTTGGTCTCCCCATTGGCCGTAATGGAAACGATCAACGCGTCCTTGGAACTTTCATCTACCTGCTCCTTGGGCAACTTGACCACTCCGTAGCTTCCCTTCACTATGGGGTCGGGAATTACAAACTGCATTCCCGCCAATGAATAGAGGGAACGCAACTGTAAGGCTTGCAGGCTATCGTTCGCCACATTGCCTTGGAATTGGTCCGCCATCCGCATAAAGTTTCCTTCAAACGGGGTTTTTATCTCGTAATCATTGCCATCATAAAAAATATTGATAGCGCCTTCGGTCTCCTTGTTCAGGGCAAACAAAACGTTATGTATGCTGGCAATCTGGCCATTTTCTAGATAATGCTCATGGCGTTGTCCATCCCCTGCCTCGACAATCTTTAAATATTCCTTTCCGTTTTCATCGGGAACCAATCCTTCGTCCGCACCTGCAATAAAGTCAACATATTCAATAGAAAAAGGTTGGCCATTGAAATCGGATTTCCAGGGAAGGCTAGAGCGACGGCCTTCAGGCGTTACGATCAGATTGTCCTCAAGTACTTTGCGCCGGGTCTCTCCATTAAAATCGCCATCCACGAAAGCGGTCAGATAGGTCTTGTCCGAAAACATTTTGTTCTCAGTGGCCCCCTCTCGAATGGGCATTACCCCTTCATAACTGATGTATCGGGTAACAAATGCACCCAAGATGATCAATATCCAAGAAAGGTGCAGGACAAGCACAGCCCATTTCTTCCACTGCAACAACTGGTACCGGAAAATATTCCCGATAAAATTGATCACAAAAAAGACCATGATCGCTTCAAACCAAGTGGCGTTGTAGATATAGATACGTGCGGTTTCCGTGCTGTACCGACTCTCCACAAATGTACCGATGGCCATTGCCGTGGCAAAAACCAAAAAAAGAACGGCCATAAGTCTAGTGGAAAAGAGGGTTTTCTTGAGAATGTTGATCATGTAAATGCGGTGTACTTTTCAACATGCAAAAATACGGCCTTTTTATAACTTGGTGGTTCGTGCCATCAACAAAAAATCAAACAATTTTGTTAATTCTTTAAACATCCCATCGATTCAAAATTTGTAGTTTTGGGCATGCTCAGCGTTGTGATATTAGGGACCGGAAATCTTGCCAAACATCTGTTCACTGCCATTACCGAAACTGATGGTGCCCAAGTGGTTCAGGTGGTAGGCAGAAACCGTGATCGCCTGAAATGGTTTTCTGAAAAGACCGCTATTTCCAATGATTTTTCTTCCGTTGTTGAAGCCGATGTCTATCTCATAGCCGTCAAGGACGATGCCATAACGGAGGTCTCCCAAGCCCTATCCCATAAAGAAGGCGTGGTAGCCCATACCTCGGGAGCGGTTTCCCTAACTGCCATTGCGGCAGAACGAAAAGGGGTATTTTATCCCTTACAGACCTTTACGGAAGGGAAAAAATTGGATTTTAAATCGATTCCCTTGTGCATTGAAGGTAGCAGCCCTGAAGATACTTTGGTCCTTCAAAAATTGGCCAATGGCCTATCGGATAATGTCCAACAAATAGATTCCGACCAACGGAAAAAATTGCATCTTGCGGCCGTTTTTGTCAACAATTTCACCAATCACCTATTTGGGGTGGGCGAAGAAATTTGCTTGGAAAACCAGTTATCCTTCGACCTCTTGAAACCGTTGATCAAGGAAACTGCGGAAAAAGTACAGTCCATGTCCCCGAAAATGGCCCAAACCGGACCGGCTCGGAGAGGGGACCAAAAGAGCATGCAAGAACACTTGAAACTTTTGAAAAATAAAAACCAAATAGCACTTTACACCTTGTGCAGCGAGGCTATAGAAAACGCTTATGAAAAAGAATTATAAGGAACTGTTGAGTGACATCACCACTTTTGTGTTTGATGTTGATGGTGTATTTACCGATGGCTCGGTATTGGTGACATCAAAAGGGGAACTGCTTCGCAGAATGAGCGTAAAGGATGGTTATGCACTCAAGACCGCCATTCAGAAAGGATATAATGTATGTATCATTACCGGAGGCACCAATGAAGGGGTCAAGGAGCGCTTACAAGGTCTTGGGGTGACGGATTTTTATATGGGAGCGCACCACAAGCAAGACCCCTTGGAAGAATACTTGGACATTTATAGTATAGACCCAAAAAATGTACTGTATATGGGTGATGATATGCCGGATATTCCCCCCATGAAGATAGTAGCGGTAGCCACATCCCCACAAAATGCGGTACAGGAAGTCAAGGCCATTTCCGACTATGTTTCCCATAAAAATGGTGGTGATGGTTGCGTACGGGACATTATTGAACAGGTTCTAAAAGTCCGCGGGGACTGGAATGACAACTTCAGTGCAGAAAATGACTGACAACCCGCTCAACAAAAAACTCAAAGCATACACGCTGATTTTAGGCTCAGGGTCTCCTAGAAGAAAAATGTTCTTGGAGGAAATGGGATTGGATTTTGTGGTCCGACCCAAATCTGTGGATGAAGTCTATCCGGAGCATTTGCAAGGACATGAAATTTCGGATTATCTCGCCGAGCTCAAGGCTGTTCCCTTTAAAACCGAGTTAAACGAAAACGAGATTGTATTGACTTCCGATACCGTAGTATGGTACAATGGGGCTTCTCTGGCCAAAGCCTCCACCAAGGAAGAGGCCTTCTCCATGCTTCGGACCCTTTCGGGAGATTGGCATCAGGTCATTACATCCGTGTGCTTTACCACCAAAGCCAATCAAAAGACCGTAAACGAGACCACTGAGGTGAAATTCATGGATTTTACCGATGAGGAAATCAATTTTTATATTGAAAACTGTCATCCCTTCGATAAAGCCGGGGCTTACGGAATCCAAGAATGGATCGGTATGGTGGGAATTTCTGAAATACGGGGTTCCTATACCAATGTAGTGGGGCTTCCCACCCATTTGGTTTACAAAACGTTAATGGACATGGTTTCTTAAGTAGGGATGCTTAACTTTACTGAAAACCAGTGTCATGACGCCCATACGCGCTACTATTTTCCTCTTATCCTTCCTTGTTGTCTCAATTTCCTGTAAACAAAAATCCAGTTCCACGGATGAAGCTATGCTTGTCTCCAATGAGGAGGTGATATTGGAAACGGTAGCTCCCAAGAAACCTCTTTCCAATGCGTTTAAGGGCTACTGGTATGCAGGTAAGGCCGAGATTACTTCCTATGCCTTGGAGCAAGCACGTTATGGGGAACTTCGGGATGGGAACGCGGTCCTTATTTATGTTACCGAGCCATTCCTTCCTGAAAAACAAGTCAAGGCGGACCATAGCAATCCTGGCAACGTATCGGTCTTAAAACTCAATGCCACCAAAAACTTTTTAACGGGTATATACCCCTACTCCATATTAAGCAGTACTTTTTATCCGGTCCATGACAACCAACATGCCCTAAAGACCAGTTTGTCCGTTCAGGAATGGTGTGGGCATGTCTATGCACAGATCAACAACAGAAACACTTTTGAATACACCTCCCATTCGTATTTTGAAAAGGAGGCAGACCAAGAATTGAGTCTGGACAAAGCCATGTTGGAAAATGAGGTTTGGACCAAATTGAGGATCAACCCTTTTGACCTTCCCATTGGTGACATTAAAGTTGTTCCTTCCTTGGAATACCTCCGTTTGAGCCATACAAAGATTGAGGCATATAATGCAGTGGGTTCACTTTCATCCAATGAGGGCATGGCCTCTTATACATTGACTTACCCCAGCTTGGACAGAACTTTACAAATTGATTTTTCTCCCGAGTTCCCGTATACCATACAGGGATGGACGGAAAGTTTCAAAAGCGGATTCGGGCCCAATGCCAAAGTCCTGACCACCAAGGCCACTAAAATGAAGTCCATCAACACGGCATATTGGGGTCAGAACAGCAATCAAGATTTGGTGCTCCGCGACAGTTTGGGGCTATAGTTAACAACTGGGGAGCGGCTTGTTAAAGATGTTCTAAAGTACCGACCCCTGCTGCTAAACTTTCTATATTTGGGAAACCACAAAAACCAAACTATGCGTAATTTATTGGTTTGCACCTTGGCAATCATTGGGGTACTATCCAATGGTTTTGCCCAAAAACCGGACAAACCTACTTCAGCAGAAATCTACCACGACCTGCAAAAATTGAATTTTTTGGGTACTGCGCTTTATATTGCTGCCCATCCAGATGACGAGAACACCCGGCTCATTTCATACCTATCCAACCACGATAAAGCTAGAACAGTATACCTCTCCTTGACCCGTGGCGATGGTGGACAGAATTTAATCGGCTCCGAACTTAGGGAGCTGTTGGGCGTATTGAGAACCCAGGAACTTTTGGCTGCCCGAGGCATAGATGGTGGGGAACAACGGTTTTCCCGTGCGAACGATTTTGGTTTTTCAAAACACCCCAAGGAAACCCTCAAAATTTGGGAGAAGGATAAGGTTTTGGGCGATGTGGTCAGGACCATTCGTAATTTAAAGCCCGATGTGATCATTAATCGATTTGACCACCGAACCCCGGGATCCACACACGGACACCACACCTCTTCGGCCATGTTGAGTATGGAAGCCTTTGATTTGGCCAATGATCCAAACTCCTACCAAGAGCAATTGAGCCTTACCTCGACCTGGCAACCCAGAAGGGTATTCTTCAACACCTCATGGTGGTTTTATGGTAGTCCTGAAAATTTTGAAAAAGCCGATAAGTCCAAAATGTTGAAATTGGATGTTGGGGTCTATTATCCCGAACTGGGACTCTCCAACAATGAAATAGCCGCCATGGCCAGTAGCCAACACCTGTGCCAAGGTTTTGGTAGACTCACGGATAGAGGTTCTACGGATGAATATGTGGAATTGCTGAAAGGTGACCTTCCTTCCGGTACCAGTCTTTTTGATGGCATTGATACCAGTTGGTCACGCATTAAAGGGGGTGCGGCCATAGGGAGTATTTTATACCCCATTGAGAAAAATTTTGACTTCACCGATCCTTCCAAGCATGTCCCGGATTTGGTAAAAGCCTACCAACTTCTGCAAAAAGTAGAGGATGAACACTGGAAATCCATCAAATCCAAAGAACTCAAGGATCTGATACTTGCCTGCGCAGGTCTGTATTTGGAAGCTAATTCTGAAGAGGCATCCACCACACCGGGAAGTTCGGCAAAAATAAATCTTGAGGCGGTCAACCGTAGCGCACAGCATATCGTGCTCAAGGAGGTAAAACTTATTGGCGCCACTGCTACGATACAACCCAACGAAGCACTTGAAAATAACCAAAAGGAAAACTTTTCCATGGAATTTACCGTCCCGAATACTGCCCAGTATTCCAGTCCGTATTGGCTAAATGAGCCCGGAACTTTGGGAATGTACACGGTAACCGATCAGAATCTCATTGGAAAACCGGAAACGCCCAGTGCTTTTAAAGCCCAGTTTGTGTTGGATTTCAATGGAATGACCATCAATTTTGAAAAGGACTTGGTCCACCATTTTTCAAAACCAGACAAAGGCGAATTGTATGAACCTTTCGTGGTTTTGCCAAAGGCCACTTCCAAAATCGATGAAAAAGTGTTGATTTTTTCCGATGCATCTTCCAAAGCAATCCAGGTAAAAGTAAAAGCGGGAACTGAAAGCGTTAATGGACAGGTGAGCCTGAACCATCCTTCAGGGTGGGTGGTCTCCCCTGCCAGCATTCCTTTCTCCATTGCGCAAAAAGGTCAGGAACAAACCGTGACCTTTACCGTTACCCCGCCTTCCTCGGAGAGTGAAGGGAAAATTTCCCCAATAGTTACCATAGGAAACCAAACGTATGGCAAGGAACTTGTGGAGATTACTTACGGACATATTCCAAAGCAATCCATTCTATTGCCTTCGGAAGCAAAAGTGGTTCGCATGAACATTCAAAAATCAGGAGAGCATATTGCATATATTATGGGTGCTGGTGATAAAGTTCCTGAAAGCTTGGAGCAAATTGGCTACCAAGTGCATCCTATTGACCCCAGTGACATTCAAAAGGGGTCATTGGACAAGTACGATGCTGTTGTTGTGGGTATTCGCGCCTACAATGTAGTGGATGACCTGAAATTTAAACAGCCCATTTTATTCGACTATGTAAAAAATGGTGGAAATATGATTGTGCAGTATAATACTGCTGGACGCTGGGCCGAGCAATTTGAGAACATCGCTCCTTATGACCTCACCCTGTCCAGAGATCGTGTAACCGATGAGACTGCCAAAGTGGACATCATTGCCCCAAACAATTCCTTGGTAAACTTCCCCAATACCATTAAAGAAAGTGACTTTGATGGATGGGTCCAGGAAAGAGGGTTATATTTCCCCACGGAATGGAGTTCGGAGTTCACTCCGGTACTTTCCATGCACGATGAGGATGAATCCCCTAAAAATGGAAGTCTTTTGGTGGCACCTTATGGAGAAGGTCATTATATTTACACGGGGCTCAGTTTTTTCAGGGAACTTCCGGCAGGGGTTTCCGGAGCCTATAAACTTTTTGCCAATATGCTTTCCGTGGGAAAGGATGAAGTAAAAAAAGAAAGTCATGTCAAAGGATAACATGAATACCAAATTCGAGTGGAAGAAAGAATACACCATTGTCATTCTTTTGAACATGATCTATATCCTTATTTTTTATTTCATCATGATACTAAATAATTAAACCTTAATGGCCTTATTAGATTGGATCATTCTTGGTAGTACATTGCTCTTTATTGTTGGGTACGGCGTATGGAAGACCCGTGGGAGTAAAAATGTTGACGATTATGTTTTAAGTGGCAATGATGCCAAATGGTGGACCATTGGGCTTTCCGTAATGGCCACTCAGGCCAGTGCCATCACCTTCCTATCCACACCTGGCCAGGCATTCCATGATGGAATGGGCTTTGTCCAGTTTTACTTTGGACTTCCGTTGGCCATGATCGTTATCTGCCTGGTGTTCATTCCCATTTACAAAAAACTGAAGGTCTTTACCGCCTATGAAATGCTCGAGGGAAGGTTTGACCTAAAGACCCGGACACTCACCGCATTTCTGTTTTTGGTACAGCGTGGTCTTGCCGCAGGAATCACCATTTTTGCCCCTTCCATCATCCTTTCGGCCGTGTTGGGTTGGGATTTACGGACCCTGAACATCATCATTGGCATTCTGGTCATTATTTATACCGTATCCGGAGGTACAAAGGCGGTAAGCGTTACCCAAAAGCAGCAAATGTTCATCATCATGATGGGGATGTTCTTTGCCTTTTTCTTCATCTTGGGATCCTTCCCTACGGATGTTTCCTTTGGAAAGGCATTGAAGATTGCAGGGGCCAACAACAAATTGGACATCCTGGATTTTACATTGGACACCAACAACCGCTATACCTTTTGGAGTGGTATCACAGGTGGTTTCTTTTTGGCCCTGGCCTATTTTGGTACCGACCAAAGCCAAGTACAACGTTACCTATCAGGAAAATCGGTTCGGGAAAGCCAATTGGGATTGATTTTTAATGGAATCCTCAAAATCCCAATGCAGTTTTTTATTCTATTGGTGGGAGCCATGGTCTTTGTGTTCTATCAGTACAATCCCTCTCCCTTGAATTTCAACCCAGCGGCCACTGAAGCGGTAATGCAATCCGAATATTTGGATGATTACAAGGCCTTGGAGGAAGACCATCTGGAGTTGGAAATGGAGAAAAGGATTGCCCAAAATGCCTTTTCAGCAGCGCTGGAACTCAAGGAATACAATGCCATTCAACAGGCCAAACAGAATATCATCAAAATCAATGAAAAGGAACGGGCCAGTAGGGACACCGCCAAAGAACTGATTTCCAAAGCTAGCACCACGGTGGAAACCAATGACAAGGATTATGTCTTCATACATTTTATATTGAACAACCTTCCTACGGGGCTTATTGGGTTACTTTTGGCCGTTATCTTGTCCGCGGCCATGTCGTCCACGGCTTCGGAGCTCAATGCATTGGGGACCATCACTGCATTGGACCTTTACAAAAGGAACAATAAGAAACCCAAGGATGACAAACATTACCTTTTTGCCACAAAAGGTTTTACACTTCTTTGGGGAATTATTGCCATCGCCATTGCCTGTGTGGCCAGTTTATTTGATAATCTTATCCAACTGGTGAATATCATAGGTTCCATATTTTACGGCAACGTATTGGGTATTTTCCTCTTGGCATTTTTCTTCAAGTTTGTGAAAGGCAATGCTGTTTTTGTGGCAGCCATAGTCACCCAGATCATTGTGATCATAGGTTGGTATATGGATTGGATGTCTTACCTATGGCTCAATGCCTTCGGATGTGTTCTGGTCATTATATTGGCCTTTATCACCCAAGCCTTTGACAACTTCTTGGGGAATTCTCCCATAGAAACATAAAAAAAGCCCACATAAAGTGGGCTTCCAAAAATCTTTAAAAAAATGCTTACTCGGTTTCCCATTCTTTTAGGGAGTCCTTGTTCATTTTTACATAATCTTGGTTACCCTCGGCTTGTGCCGCCACCAAAGATTTCTTGGCGGCTTCAATGGCTCCTTTTTTGTCGCCCAACTTGGCATAGATCAAGGATTGAAGACGCGTCATCCAATAAGCACTTCCTCCGTTCATGGCAACCGCTTTGTCTATCCACTCCTTGGTTTTGCCCATATTCACGCCCTCACTGAAGTAATAAGAGGCAGCAGAAAAATAGTCATTGGCGGTTAAATTGGCGGGAGATGCCATAGCAGCTTCAATGCTCTCCGTGGCCTTGGCCACGGTGGGCACAACAAACTTCACTCCAACATATACTTTTTCCCACATAATACCCAAAGAACCTCCATTGTTATGAAGGTCATCAATGGTCATGGTAAAGGTTTCAATAGGAACGGGCATAGGATAAACCTCCACTTTGACCGTTGCAGCCACTTTGGATGCATCCCATTCTTTAGGAGTTCCCCAGTTCTCTGAATCCGAATAAAAAATGACTTCCCAAACGGCTTCACTTGGTCTTGTAAAAATAGCGTAGGTGCCAGCTTTTATCTCTTTCCCCTCAACTACTACATCATCACTAAAGGTAACTGTGGTGTTCTTATTGGCTCCTGTTCTCCAAAGAGCGTCATATGGAACCAAGTCTCCAAAAATAGTCCTACCACGCATGGAGGGACGGGAATATTCCACAACGACATTGGAAAGTCCTACCACTTGCTCCAATTTTGAAGATGGACTGGGTTGTGGGGTCTGTATCTGGGCCTGCAAGGAAACCGAAAGCAATGCCGTAAATACTACTAGTGCAAATTTTTTCATAGGAATAGTGTTTTAATTGTTAGCTGAACAAAACTAAATATAAAGACATGTCCCATTTGTTAAGAAATTCCTAAACAAATAGCTTCTCAAAAACTTCAAGCTACTACTGAGACAATTCACAAATAAATATTTTGTTTAATTTATTTACAATAAAGTTAAACATTTTGTATTTTTGTATCACATTAAACTCGTGAAGGTGTATCAACTAAGAGCTTTACAAATAGTACCTGTGACCAAATCAAAGGCTTGGGAATTTCTATCAAACCCCAAAAACCTGAAAGTGATTACTCCCAGCAGTATGGGTTTCCATATTTTAAGTGGGGCGGATAGACCCATGTATCCCGGTCAAATTATCGAATACAAGGTAAAGCCCTTTCCGTTTTCCAGTGTACGATGGGTCACGGAGATTACCCATGTAGTGGAAAATGACTATTTTGTTGACGAACAACGCTTTGGTCCTTATGTGTTCTGGCACCACAAGCATTTTTTAAGGGAAACCTTGAACGGGACGGTTATGGAAGACGTTGTGGATTATAAGCTTCCCTTTGGTATTTTGGGCAGATTGGCCCATTCCTTTTTGATAAAAAAACAACTGAAGCATATTTTTAAATATCGGGAAGAAAAACTGATCCAACTTTTTGGACAGGTCCAAGAAACCAAGAATGCACTGGAACTCAAGCGCATTTAATGTAACGGAATGAAGAAAACCATTTCCATATTTTGGTTCAGAAGGGATTTAAGGTTGGATGACAATGTTGGGTTGCACCATGCCCTAAAAAATGGGCCCCCGGTACTCCCCATATTTATTTTTGACACGGAAATACTGGACAAACTTCCTAAAGATGATGCCCGGGTCACCTTTATCCACGAGCAGCTTCAAAAAATCCGGGAGACCCTACAAACCCAATTCAAAGGAAGTTTGGCTCTTTTTTATGGCAACCCCATTTCAGTTTTTCAGGATCTAATTTCCGATTATGATATCGATTCCGTCTATACCAATCACGACTACGAACCTTATGCCCAAAAGCGGGATGCTGAAGTAAAAGCACTCTTGGACAAACATGGGATTGGATTCAACACCTATAAGGATCAGGTGATATTCGAAAAAAATGAGGTGGTCAAGGATGATGGGACCCCTTACGTGGTGTACACACCTTACATGAAACGTTGGAAGGAAAACTTCAATCCATCCAAAAATATCAATGGATATGACTCGTATAATCTACTTGGAGAAAACCTATTACAAGATGATAATCTACCCAATGTAAGTCTTCAAGACATTGGATTTATTAAATCAACCATCCATGTTCTTGATTACACCGCAACACCAAATTTCATAGAGCAATACGAAGAAACCCGAAACTTTCCTGCCCTTTCCAATGGAACATCCAAACTAGGACCCCATTTACGATTTGGAACGGTCTCTATCCGTAAAATGGTACAAAAAGCCATTTCTGAAGAAAACGAAGTGTTTTGGAACGAACTTATTTGGCGGGAATTCTTTATGCAAATCTTATGGCATTTTCCCCATACCGTAAACAAAGCTTTTAAACCCAAGTACGACCGTGTGGAATGGCGAAACAATGAAGCCGATTTTGAACTGTGGAAAACAGGAAACACAGGGTATGCATTTGTCGATGCCGGTATGCGGGAGCTCAATACCACGGGCTACATGCACAACAGGGTACGGATGATCGTGGCCAGCTTTTTGTGCAAGCACCTACTCATCGATTGGCGTTGGGGAGAAGCCTATTTTGCCGAAAAATTGTTGGACTACGAACTCGCCAGTAATGTGGGGAATTGGCAATGGGCCGCTGGTAGTGGAGTGGATGCCGCCCCCTATTTTAGGATTTTCAATCCCATGACCCAGATTGAAAAGTTCGACAAACAAAGGCAATATATTGATCATTGGGTTCCCGAATTGCAGGAACTTAGCTATCCACAAAAAATAGTGGACCATAAAATGGCCAGGGAGCGCTGCTTAAAAGTATACAAAGAGGCGGTAGGTTAATGCATTTTCAGTATTTTTAGAATTCGTTCAATCCCTTGCCATATTAAATATTGGCATTGAGGTTGTTCACCATGTTTAACCGACTCAAACATTTTGAAAATGAAAAAAATTTCAACCTTACTCCTTTTAGGTTTGATTTCATTGAACCTATCTGCGCAAAAACTTACTTCAAACAAAAAGGCCTTGATTGCTTCCGTAGAACAGCATAAAGATAACCTGATTAAAATCAGTGATTCCATTTGGGCCTTGGCCGAAACAGCCTTTGAAGAATCAAAATCCGCCGAAATATTGGCTAAATATGCCGAAGAGAATGGGATGAACGTCACCCGTGGCGTGGCCAATATCCCTACAGCATTCACGGCCACCTATGGTTCGGGAAAACCGGTAATCAGCATTTTGGGAGAGTTTGATGCCCTCCCTGGATTGTCACAAAATACGGTTCCCACCAAAGATCCACGTATAGAAGGGGCGCCAGGACATGGATGTGGACACAACATGTTCGGAGCGGCCAGCTTGGGTGCAGCGATTGCTATCAAAGAACAGATTGAAGCTGGAAAAATAAAAGGTACCGTCAAGTTTTTGGGCACCCCTGCCGAAGAAAAATACTTTGCCAAAGTATGGATGGTGGAAGCCGGACTTTGGGACGATGTGGATGTGAACGTAAGCTGGCACCCAGGGGCCAGTATCGAAGCCGATGTACAAAGTGGCCTATCGTTAATCGACTTTATTGTGGAGTTCTACGGACAGGCGGCCCATGCCTCGGCCGATCCATGGAATGGACGTAGTGCTTCCGATGCCTTGGAACTGTACACCACGGGAATCAACTATTATAGGGAGCATATACGACCTACCTCAAGAATCCATTATCATATACAAGATGGAGGCCAAGTAGTGAACGTGGTTCCCGATTATTCCCGGATTTGGGTACGGGTTCGTGATCCCAAGCGTAAAGTAATGCTTCCCACCTACGAACAAGTGAAAAAAATGGCCGAAGGCGCAGCAATCATGGCCAATGTGGATTACAAAATCTCTTTGGTTTCCGGAATTTATGAGACCTTGGTGAACCGTTCCGGAGGTGAAATCATGCAAAAGAATCTGGAGCTTTTAGGTCCCATTACCTATACGGATGAAGAGATTGCCTATGGCAAATCCATTCAAGAGGCTACTGGAAAACCGCAAGTAGGTATGGACAGTGACATCAATCCATTGCGGGAAACCGAAGAACTTCCCGGTGGTGGGTCTACCGATGTGGGTGATGTGAGCTGGAATGTACCCAACATCAACCTAAGTGTCACCGTTGCCCCCAAAGATACCCCGTGGCACTCCTGGGCCGTAGTGGCCTGTGGTGGAATGAGCATTGGCCACAAAGGAATGGTCTATGCCGCCAAAGCTATGGGAATGACCATGTTGGACCTTTTTGAAAATCCAAAATTGGTGGATAAGGTAAAAGAAGAGTACAAGACCCGTAAAGGAGATGAAAAATATGAGGCTATGATCGATGGCCCACCCCCTATCCAAGGACAATAGAAAATGAAAAAAACAATATGTTTAAGCCTGCTTCTCGCAGGCTTTTTCAACTTGCAGGCCCAGAGTGCCGCACTTTCCATTTTTGAACCTCTCATCGGAAAAACATGGAAAGCTGAAGGTACTTGGGGAGATGGTTCCCAGTTTATACAGGAAATCACCTTTGCCTATGATTTGGGCCAAACCTTGGTGGTATCGCACAGCAAGGGGTTCACCAATCAGGAGCAGACCACGTACGGAGATAGAAACCATGGCATCAGAAAATACGATGCCCAGACCCAATCCCTTGTTTTTTGGGAGTTTGATGTTTTTGGCGGTGTCACCAAAGGTAACGTGGTCCAAAAAGGCAAGGACATCGTCTATACCTATCAATATGGCGACTCACAGGTAACGGATTATTGGCAATATGTGGATGCGAACACTTATAATTTTACGGTGGGCAGTTACAAGGATGGAAATTGGGAACAAACTTATCTTCAAACTCAATTCAAGGCGAATATCCCTGATTTTGGTTTTACATTTGACCATTATTCCATCATCGTGGACAAGTTGATGGAAACCGGTGATTTTTATCGGGATGTATTTGGATTGACCGAAATTCCCCACCCCGATAACGCTCCTGGTTTTAGGTGGTTTCAAATACATGGAAATTCCCAGTTGCAATTGATCAAAAAAGATGTGGACGGATTTACGAAAGACAAGAGCATGCATCTGTGCTTATCCACTCAAGATCTGGAAAATTTCATTGAGCACTTGATGGCAATGAACATTGATTTTTACGACCGACCGGGAAACAAAAACTCCATTACCGACCGCTCTGATGGCGCAAAACAAATCTACATCCAAGACCCGGAAGGGTACTGGATTGAAATCAACACAGCAATACCTTGATCATTATGAACAATCCTGTTTTACATACATTTCCGTTGGGTTTTCCTTGGCACACCCAGGACCCCTTCCTCTTTTGCGTATATCACCTAGACCATTTTCCCAAGGGAAATGGCGAAATGGGGCCCGACCCTGAACTACTCAGGGGAAGAAATATAGGCAATGATTTTGACCCTACCCAAAAGTGGCGCATGTACCATGGCAATACCATACCTGGTTTCCCTTATCACCCGCACCGTGGGTTTGAGACCATCACCGTGGTGAACAAAGGATACTGTGATCATTCAGATTCTTTGGGCGCTGCTGGTAGGTTTGGTGAAGGTGATGTACAGTGGATGACGGCCGGTAGAGGGGTACAACACTCCGAAATGTTTCCGTTGCTCCATGATGATACGGACAACCCCATGGAACTGTTCCAAATTTGGTTGAACCTACCCAAGGCCAGCAAATTTGTGGACCCCCATTTTAAAATGCTCTGGCATGAGGATATTCCTGTGGTAAAAGAGAACGGAGCACAAATAAAAGTCATCGCAGGGGATTACAAAGGTACTCCTGCCCTTTCCCCTGCCCCAGATTCCTGGGCGGCCAATCCAGAAAATGAGGTGGCCGTTTGGAATATTCTGGTAGAGGCCGATACCCAATTTACCCTACCAAAAGCAAGCATTGGAACTAATCGCACCCTGTACTTTTACGAAGGGTCCGAAATTTTTATTGGGGACCGCAAGGTAAACTCCAAATTTGGCATCGCTTTGGACCCTACCCAAGAAGTCACGCTTAAAGTGGGTGAGGAAAAAGCCCATTTCTTGATGCTCCAAGGTAAGCCCATTGGCGAACCCGTAGCCAAGTATGGCCCATTTGTAATGAATACCCAAGAGGAAATCCAGCAGGCCATGGAAGAATACCAGCTCACCCAATTTGGGGGTTGGCCTTGGCCCTATCCGGATAATGTCCATGATAAGGATAGAGGTAGATTTGCACTATATCCGGATGGCTCTCTAGTGGAAAAAGACTCGTAAATCTTCCTATTTATCTGAAAGAGAGCCACCACCTTCCCTAACCGTAGGTGAAATTTGCTAAAATTATTTGCGTAGTTAAATAGCTACATATATATTTGTAGTCAAATAGCTTCATATTTTAAATTGCTTCATGATGAAATTGAGACGAGATCCATTCCAAGCCATTGCCGACCCAACACGCAGGGCCATATTGGTCCTACTTGCATCACAAACCATGACCGCTGGGGCCATAGCGGAAAACTTTGATGCGGCTCGACCCACCATCTCCAAACATCTTCAAATCCTAAACGAATGTGATTTGGTCAAATCCAATCAACAGGGTAGGGAAATCTTCTATGAGTTGAAGGTTGACAAGATGCAGGAAATTGATCTGTGGCTGGAACAGTTCAAGAAAATCTGGGAAAACCGTTTCGATAATCTGGATAGGTACTTGGCCGACCTCCAAAACGCAAAAAAGAATGGAAAACACTGAACGTAGACAATTATCAATCTCAAGAACCCTGAAAGCTCCCATTGCCTTGGTATGGGAAGTATGGACCAACCCTGAGCACATTGCACAATGGTGGGGGCCCGATGGCTTTACCAATACCATACAGCAGATGGACCTTAGGGAAGGTGGTGAATGGAAACTGACCATGCACGGACCAGATGGCACCAACTACCCCAACCAAAGCATTTTTAAGGAAATAGTTCCCCATGAAAGAATTGTGTTTGAGCACTTCAATCCACATTTCATTACCACTATTGTCTTTGAACCCAACGGAGAGGAAACCCATATGTCCTGGACTGCAGTGTTTGATACCGAGGAAATGCTACAGACCGTAATCAAGGCCCACAAAGCTGATGAGGGTATGAAACAGAATATCGCCAAACTTGAACACTATATATCCCAATTAAAACTTTCTCTATGAAAACCAATCTCTTATTTGATTTTACCGTAAACAAGGAAAACAACAGCGTACATGTAAAGCGGGAGTTTGCCGCCAAACAGGACGTGGTATGGGATGCTTTTACCAAACCGGAAATCTTGGACCAATGGTGGGCCCCACAACCATGGGTTTCCAAAACCAAGTCCATGGTCTTTGAGGTAGGTGGAAGACGTCTTTATGCCATGTGCGGCCCCGAAGGAGAGGAACATTGGGCCGTGGCCGATTTCACTTCCATTTCGCCAAAAACCAACTTTCAGTATTTGGATGCCTTCTGTGATGCGGACGGAAACATCAACGACGAATTTCCAAGATCGGACTGGAACTTGGATTTTGTAAATCAAGGAGATACGACCTTGGTATATATTACCATCAAGCATAAAAACTTGGCCGATTTGGAAAAAATAATCGAACTTGGATTCAAAGAAGGCTTTACCATTGCTTTGCAAGGATTGGATTCCCTATTGTCAAATTCATAAATCATCTCAATCATGAAACAAAAAATCATCGCTGTTGTCAGTGTGCTGTTCGGTCTGATGTTCATCAATGCAGGCTTGAACAAATTCTTCAACTACATGCCCGTTCCCGAAGATCTTCCGGAAAGTCTATTACAAATGATGCAGGCTATTATGACCATAGGATGGTTGATTCCACTTGTAGGTCTTGTGGAATTTTTGGGCGGTATCCTTTTCCTTTTCAAAAGGACCAGGGCACTCGGGGCCATTGTCATTCTTCCCGTAATGGTGGGTATCTTGTTAATCAATACCGTAACCGACACTTCTGGACTTCCCATTGCACTTCCCTTGTTTGCCATCAACCTTTGGGTCATTATTGAGAACTGGCCCAAATACAAACCAATGTTCCAATCCTAAACCAGCTGTAGACATGGATACAACACCCATTACAATAAACGCCCACATTGCTGCAACCTTGGATAAAGTCTGGGCATTTTATACCAAACCGGAACATATTACCCAATGGAATTTTGCCGATGATAGTTGGCATTGCCCATCCGCGAAAAATGATTTGCGAAAAGGCGGAAAATACCTAGCCAGGATGGAAGCCAAGGATGGCAGTTTTGGCTTTGACTTTGAAGCAGTTTACGATGAAGTAATTCCTGAAGAGAAAATGGTCTTCACTCTTGAGAACGGAAGAAAAACAGCTGTCCTTTTTGAAGAATCCAATGCAGAAACCAAGGTCACCATTACCTTCGATGCTGAAAAAGAGAACTCTCTGGAGATGCAAAAGAATGGCTGGCAGGCCATTTTAAACAATTTCAAGAAGTATACCGAATCACATTGAGGTTTTAAACTCTTACAATTTTGGCCCCAATGGCCCGTAAGCGTTCATCAATGTTCTCGTAACCACGGTCTATCTGCTCAATATTGTGGATCGTGGAAGTTCCTTTGGCCGAAAGTGCCGCTATCAATAGGGAAACCCCAGCCCTAATATCGGGGGAAACCATGGTTGTGGCCTTCAAAGTCGATTTAAAGTCGTGCCCGATCACCGTGGCCCTGTGGGGATCACAAAGAATGATCTTAGCTCCCATATCGATCAACTTGTCCACAAAGAACAGTCGGCTTTCAAACATTTTTTGGTGGATGAGCACTTCTCCCCTGGCCTGAGTGGCCACTACGAGAATAATGCTCAATAAATCCGGTGTCATCCCAGGCCATGGCGCATCGGCAATGGTCAATATGGAGCCATCAATAAAATTTTGGATTTGGTAACCCTTATCGTGCTTGGGAATGAAAATATCATCATCCCTTCTTTCAAGAGTAATACCCAACTTACGGAAAACACTGGGGATAAGTCCCAAATTGTCCCAACTTACATTCTTGATGGTCAGTTCGCTGCGGGTCATGGCTGCCAATCCGATCCAGCTGCCAATTTCAATCATATCGGGCAACATGGTGTGTTCCGTACCACCCAATCTGTCCACACCTTCAATGGTCAATAAATTGGAACCAACCCCTGAAATTTTTGCCCCCATGCGATTAAGCATCTTGCACAATTGCTGCAAATAAGGCTCGCAGGCTGCGTTATAGATGGTAGTGGTGCCTTCCGCCAAAACAGCGGCCATAACGATATTGGCCGTACCAGTCACGGATGCCTCATCCAAAAGCATATAGGTGCCTTTGAGTTTTGTGGCCTCCACGCCATAGAAATATTCTTCCTTGTTATAGCGGAACTTAGCGCCCAATTTTATGAATCCCTCAAAATGGGTGTCCAATCGACGTCTTCCGATCTTATCGCCTCCGGGCTTTGGAATATATCCTTTGCCGAACCGGGCCAATAAAGGTCCCACCAACATAATGGATCCACGAAGTCCCCTACCCTCTTCCTTGAATTTGGCCGATTGCAGGTATTCCAGATTGATGTCATCCGAAATGAACGAGTAAGATCCCTTGCCTTTCTTTTGGATTTTTACCCCCAAATCTTCCAGCAAGGCAATCAGTTTGTTTACATCGACAATGTCCGGGATGTTATGGATTGTGACTTTCTCTTCGGTAAGAAGTACGGCACAAAGAATTTGAAGTGCTTCATTCTTGGCACCTTGGGGTGTAATTTCACCATGTAATTGATGTCCACCCTCTATTCGAAATGTTCCCATGGATTCCTTTGGAATTTAATACCTTTTTTTCCTGTTGCGCTGCCCTTTTTTACTGCCACTGCCATTACTCCTGTTGGATTTGGCCTGTCTATTTTTAAGGAACTGTCCGCTCTCGGTCAGGTTTTCGCCATCATTGGCCAAATCAATCTCCCCATTGCTCATTTCCTTCAAATGGTTAAAAATAGCCGTATCCTCCACAGTATCCTTGTTCCAAGTAAGGTAGCACTTTTTCATGTGGTTGGCTATGGCATACTCCAACCCGGAGCGCATATCACCTTTCTCCCATTTTACGGCCACATCGATCATTCTTTTGATATTGTTCCCATAAAATCGATACTTAGGGTGGTTCTGTGGGTATTCCAAAGGTTCGGGACGCTGTTGCAACACTTCCTTGGAAGTGATCGGAAAAGGAGAATCCACATCCAATTTAAAATCGGACATGATGAACAATTGGTCCCAAAGCTTATGCTGAAAATCGGGGACATCCCTTAAATGGGGCTGAAGATTTCCCATGACACTGATAATGGCCTGGGCCTCTTTATTGCGTTCTTCCCGATCCGCTATGGAAACAGCATGATCCACCATTTTTTGAAAATGACGGCCATATTCGGGAATGAAGAGCTTCGGGCGCTCTGTATTGTATTCTAAATTCTCTACTAGGTTCAAATTGAAATGTTTATTGAAATTAAATTATCGGGAAGTCTATCCGATAACGCCTGCAAAATAATAAAATTATGGCAATCTGCGGTTTTAAAGGGAAATAACGCCCTCCACAGTGGAAACTTGTTTGTATTTGGCTATCACCTCGTCCGGATCCTTCATGTTCACGGTGATGGAAATACTGGTGTATGTACCCTTTTTTGACTTCTTGGACTCAATTACCGCACCCGTATTGTCAAAAATGGCATTGATCTCACCAATGCGCTTTTCGTCCGTGGGCACAATAAATTTGAACAAATAATTGGAAGGCCAACTGGTGGTTTCCAATAATTGCTCCTTGAGCCGCGCATAGAATTCGTCCGGATTGTCTTTTTCCATCTTTTTTTTACAAATATATGGCTTACGGCCCAATTTTTTTTCCATCGGCTGATTTCATTACTTTGTAATACTAAATCACAGTGTTTGGGCAAGAACAAAGTAGTTGTAACGGGAGCTCCGGGAACCGGAAAAACATCCATAATCCACGGTTTGGAAAAGCAAGGGTTCCATTGTTTCCATGAAATTATAAGGGACATGACCTCCAAGGCCAGGCTTGAAGGGGAGGAACACACCCACATCTCAAATCCTTTGGTGTTTGTGGAAGATGCCATGCAGTTCAACAAGGACCTCCTTTATGGAAGGGCAAAGCATTATCAAAAGTCCCTAGAGATGGACGTTCCCCTGAGCTTTTTTGACAGGGGAATCCCAGATGTATTGGCTTACATGGATTTCTTTGGACAATCCTATAGCAAGGAGTTCATTGATACTTGTGAGAAAAATAGATACGACACCATTTTTATTGTTCCGCCATGGCAGGAAATTTATGTTTCGGACAATGAGCGTCTGGAAACCTTTGAAGAGGCTGAGAATATCCATGATGCGCTGATGAATACGTATACCCAATTTGGCTATAACCCCATTGAAGTGCCAAAAGATGCAGTCCCTAAGCGGATTGATTTTATTTTGGAAACCCTTAATCAACTTTAGTGCAAAAAGAAGCAAAGGTTATTTTAAAGGAATTCTGGGGCTATGATGATTTCAGGAGATCCCAAAAATCCATTATAGACAAAGTCATTTCCGGACAGGATGTATTGGCATTGATGCCCACGGGTGGTGGAAAATCCATTTGCTACCAAGTCCCCGCACTGGCCATGGATGGCATTTGCATTGTGGTGTCACCTTTGGTGGCCTTGATTCAAGATCAGGTAAAACAATTAAAGGCAAGAGGTATTAAGGCCATTGCCCTAACCGGAGGAATCCCATTTGAGGAGCTCAACGACCTTTTGGACAATTGTCTGTATGGCAATTACAAGTTTCTCTATCTGTCCCCGGAAAGGTTACAACAATCCATGATCCAGGAGCGTATCCAAGAAATGAACGTGAATCTTATCGCTATTGATGAGGCCCATTGTATCTCGCAATGGGGTAACGACTTTAGACCGGCCTATCTGGATTGCTCCCTACTTAAAGAACTTGTTCCCGATACTCCCACCATTGCGTTGACGGCTACGGCTACACCTAAAGTAGTTCAGGATATTGTCCAAAACTTGAAACTGGACAATGCTACCATTTTTAAGGATTCTTTTTCCAGGTCCAACATTGCCTTTAAGGTAAAGCGTGCCGAAGACAAGCTATATCAGTTGAAAAAATATATGGAGAAATTCCCTGGAAGCTCCATTGTTTATGTACGTTCCCGAAAAATGACCCAAGAACTTGCGGAGTTTTTGAACCGGAACGGGATTCGATCTACATTTTTTCATGGGGGCATCTCCAAAACCGAGAAGGAGGAAAAACTCAACCTTTGGTTGGAAGGTAACATCAATACCATGGTGGCCACCAATGCCTTTGGTATGGGGGTTGACAAACCCAATGTTCGTTTGGTCGTGCATTATCAAGTTCCGGACAGTTTGGAAAGTTACTTTCAAGAAGCCGGAAGGGCTGGAAGGGATGGAAAACCGTCCACTGCTATTATATTAACCACCAAGGAAGACCAAGAAAGGGCCAAGCAACAGTTTCTGTCAGGTTTACCCGATGTGGCTTTTGTGAAGACCGTATATTCCAAGCTGAACAATTTTTTTCAAATTTCCTACGGGGAATGGGTCGAGGAACCTTTGGGTTTTAAGTTCAATAAATTCTGTAACCGCTATGGATTCAATCCCAACAAGGCTTTCAACGCCTTACGAGTATTGGACCAAAACTCTGTAATAGCCCTTTCGGAGAATTTTAGGGAAAAGACCTTGCTTCAGTTTGTAGCCCCAAAGGCAGGTATTTTTGCATATCTGGATAAAAACCGTAAATCGGCTCCCATCATTCAGACCATACTTCGTACTTACGGTGGGATTACAGAATATGAAACAAAGATAAATCTGTACTTGTTGTCCAAGAAAACCAACAAGAGCGAAAAATCCTTGAAAAAACTTCTAAAACAGTTGCAGGATGACGGTATCGTGGAATACCAAAACAATACCAGCGACCTTGAAATTACCTTTTTGGTGCCCAGGGAAGACGACCACACCATAAACCCATTTGCCAAAAGGATTCGGGAGCTCAATGCCGTGAAAGAAGGAAATATGGAGGCAATGCTAGGCTATATCAGAAACAAGAAAATCTGTAGAAGCGTTTATTTACTAAAGTATTTTGGGGAAAATGCCAAGGAAAAGTGCGGCACTTGCGATATTTGCACCAAACAGAACAAGTTAAAATCCCCCATTAAGTTAGAGGAACGGATCTTGGCCCTTCTGAAACTTGGCCCAAGCACTTCCAGAAAGTTGGAAAAGGCTACCGGAGTGGATGAAAAAGTGCTATTATTGGCCTTACAGGGACTTTTGGAGGATGAAGTGATTGTTTTAAACCAAATTAATGAGTATACCATCAAAGAATAAATTGCGAATTGTTTTTATGGGCACCCCAGATTTTGCGGTGGCCAGTCTCAAAAGTATCCTAGAAGCGGGTTTTGAGGTCGTCGGGGTAGTCACGGCTCCTGACCGGCCAGCAGGTCGCGGACGGAAAGTCCAAACATCTCCTGTAAAACAGTTTGCTGAGGAACACCATATCAAGGTGTTGCAACCTACCAATTTAAAGGACGAATCCTTTCTGGATGAATTACGGGGGTTAAATGCCAACTTACATGTAGTGGTTGCCTTTAGGATGTTGCCCAAGGTGGTCTGGCAAATGCCCGAGTACGGTACGTTTAACCTACATGCCTCACTCCTGCCCCAGTATCGTGGGGCGGCACCCATCAATTGGGCCATCATCAACGGAGAGACCAAAACAGGGGTGACCACCTTTTTTATTGATAATAAGATTGACACCGGAAGTGTTATTCTTCAAAGGGAAGAGAATATCCTACCAGAAGACAATGCGGGTTCATTGCATGATAGGCTTATGGAACTTGGAGCCGAACTTGTCGTGGAGACCTGTAACCAAATAGCTGCCGGCACCGTGGATGGTCTGCCCCAAAAGGAAATCAACCCTCTTAAGCCAGCCCATAAAATACATAAGGAGACTTGCCAGATTGACTGGAATGTTCCATTGGGGGATATACATAATCTCATTCGGGGTCTCAGCCCCTATCCTGCTGCCTGGACCTATCTGGTAAACGACGGTAAGGAAGAGCCCATCAAAATTTACGGGACTCATATGGAGTTCGGCGAACACCATCTGGAATCAGGAAAACTCTTGGCGGACAAAAAAACGCTCAAGGTTGCCGTAAGGGAAGGTTATTTACAGATTCTGGAACTACAGTTGCCCGGCAAGCGCAAAATGAAGGTTTCCGAAGTTTTGAATGGATTGAACTTGGATGAAAATGCCCATCTGCGCTAAACCCTTGCTATGAAAGGGCTGGGAAAAAAGTGGTTGTTTTTTCTGACTTTATCAACAAACGTTTCAAGTTATCAACAAAAACCCCTATTTCCCGCGGTTTTACTTGCGTTAAATGCAAATCCGTATAAATTTGTTCAGCATTAAAATTATTTTAACAACAATTAATTTAATTCCATTATGAACAAAACAGAGTTAATCGATGCTATGGCAGCCGATGCGGGCATCACTAAGGCAGCAGCCAAAAAAGCATTGGAATCTTTCTTGGGAAATGTAGAGGGATCGCTTAAAAAAGGAAACAGAGTTTCCTTGGTTGGTTTTGGTTCTTGGTCCGTTTCTAAAAGAAACGCCAGGGAAGGTAGAAATCCACAGACTGGTAAGACCATCAAAATTGCAGCTAAGAACGTAGTAAAGTTCAAAGCAGGAGCAGAATTGAGCGGTGCAGTAAACTAATCAATTAGTAATTACAATATACAAAAGCGCCTCCCTAGGGAGGCGCTTTTTTAGTTATAAGGGTTTTTTGTTTTTGTAAATGTTGTATATTATACTGCAATTAAAGTCAAGTAGTCCATGAAAATGGTAAGTCCAAAACCAGAAAAAGGCACATTGCTTGTTGCAGAACCTTCGCTCACGGGTGATGTTTCTTTTAATAGATCCGTGGTCTTACTTGCCGAGCATAACCATGAAGGCTCTGTTGGGTTTATCCTTAACAAACCGTTGGATTATACCATTTGTGACCTTGTGTCCGAAATTACCATTCCGTTCAAAGTATTCAATGGCGGTCCCGTGGAGCAGGACAATCTTTATTTCATCCACAAAGTTCCCGGATTGATTGAGGACAGTGTTGAGATTTCCGATGGTATCTTTTGGGGTGGAAACTTTGAGAAAATCGTTGAGCTCATCAATAACGGCATCATTACCGAACAGGACATTCGCTTCTTTTTGGGGTACTCCGGATGGGGATCGCAGCAATTGGACAACGAGCTTTCCTCCAAGTCCTGGGTAGTAGTCAAAAACGAGTACGAAAGCAGTATTTTGGGGAAATCCTCAATTTCTTTCTGGAAAGAAAAAATGGTGGAATTGGGTGGCGATTACCTCTTATGGTCCAATGCTCCTGAAAACCCTTCTCTTAACTAGTCTGGGCCATTCGGGCCTTGGCATTCAATTTGCCCACAAGACCTTTGCTGACGGTGTTTACAAATTGTTTTTTGCGGTATTTGCTTATGGGCTGAATGCCGATAATGCTATTGGTTATAAAAAGCTCATCCGCCTTTTGAAGCTCAAAAGGTGAGACAGATTCTTCCAACATTTGAAAGCCCTCCATGGACTCCACTATCTCCATGATTTTTTTTCGAATGATTCCATTGAGACATCCATCACCCAGTGGCGGGGTTTTTACCGTATTCCCTTTGATCAAAAAAAGATTGCCATTAATGGCTTCAACCACATTTTTATCCGTATTCACCAATAAGCAATTGGCATAACCATTCTCTTGGGCATATACACTGGCCACCACATTCAGGATTTTATTGGTAGTCTTTAGTGTGGAAAGCATATCCTTGTTGACATAATAGTCCTTGAAAAGCTCCACCTCATAACCGTCATCTTGGATGAGATAAAATGGAGATACCATCGCCCCCACTTCAATCAGATAGGAAATATCATTGGTCAATGGGGCATACAATCCCCCATCATTCCTGAAAATAGTGATACGGACCCTTACGGCTTCATCATCCCATTGATTTCCGCTAATGGTCTTCTTGATTTCCGCTTCCAAAAATTCCAAGGTAAACGTCATGGGAATTTCCATACGTAGCATTCGCATGGAAGCCATCAACCTAAAATAATGGTCTTCCCAAAAGAAAAGGTCTCCCTTGACACACCTGAGGGTCTCAAAAAGGGCATCTCCATACTTAAGCCCCCTATTGGCAGAAGTGAGGATATCCGATTCAGCTGAAAAAAGTTCTCCGTTGAAATTTACCATAAAAAAACCTTGAAAAATCAAGGTCAAATATACGGCTTAGTTGAGAATACCACTATTTGGAGCCCAATACCTGTTTAAGATCGGAGATTTGGTTTTCCCAGAGCATCTTGGCCTCGTCCACTTCATCGTCTTCGGCAAAATCCGTTATGAAGAGAGAGACATCTTTGGTGATTTCATCCACAATGATACGCATCTCAAAAAAGGAATCATCCTCATTGTCCACCCAAGTGAACTTGACAAATTCCTCACTTTTTCGTTTCAACATTTTGGCCTGTTCTTCGGCCCCGTCCCAAATAAAAGTGAATATCTCACCTCTGGAGTTCACATTATCGGCATACCACTCGGAAAGTCCGGATGGAGTGGAAATATATTGGTAAAGCAACTGTGGGGATGCTTGGATTACAAACTCAATTTCAAATTTTACCTTATCGCTCATTATACTGTTCTATTATCCCTTTTCAACAATTGATATAATTTGGGAAGATAAAAAAATAAATATCAAATAATAAATTAATCCTGAATTTTGATTCAGCAAAAATTAAACTTTATATTTGCACCCGCTTAGCGAAACCACGGCGAGGTAGCTCAGGTGGTTAGAGCGCAGGATTCATAACCCTGAGGTCGGGAGTTCAAGTCTCCCTCTCGCTACATTCACGGAGGGTCAACCAATTGTTTATCAAATTGTTGGCCCTTCTTCTTTTATCACCTTTCTTGTGCATTTCCCACAAAAAATTCTCCCCTTTTTGTTTGTAAGCTCATCTTCCTAACCTTTTTTAATCCGTATATGGAACCACATTCTTAAGCGGTATATAAAAACAAAATCGTATCTTAATTCAAAATAAGAGAATTATGTTAGGAATCTTACTTACAAAAAGAGGGAAAACAAAAACAGTTCAAATCCTTATGGTAGCTTCCATGCTATTGATAGGCCTAGGTTTGGCCTTGTTATAAGATATCTATTCAACACTCTAGAAAAAACTACCTTAATTCCGTATACATATTTGGAAGGCCGTCCTGTTCGATGGTCTTTTTTCTTTTGAAGTGCATCCTTACCATGGGTTTTACCATTACATTTATGGTATGAAGAACACCATTTCTGAAAGAGTTGCCGATTTTTTAAAAAAATTTCCTCCTTTCAATATTCTGGCGGAACACCAATTGGAAAAATTGTCCTACGAGGTCACCATTATCCATAAGGAGAACAATAGCCTGGTCTTTTCTGAAAAGGAGCCTCCCCATAACTACTTTTATGTGGTGCACAAAGGGGCTGTGGCCCTAACCAAAAAAGGGTCACAACAAATGCTGGACATTTGCGACGAAGGAGATATTTTTGGTCTCCGTCCCTTATTGGCGCACGAAAACTACAAGCTTCAGGCCACAGCACGCGAAGAAACCATTTTGTATGCCATTCCCATTCAAGAGTTCAAGCCCATTGCTCTGGAGAATCAACAAGTTGGGGATTTTTTAATAGAAAGCTTTGCCTCCAACACGCGGAACCCCTATTCCCTTAAACATAGGGGCAAATTGTACGGGGTTCCCAATGAAGCGGAAGGAAACCCCGAAACCAAAATGCTGGACCTACAGCCCGTTCGTTACTCCACCAATTTGGTGACCTGTTCCAAGGAAACCCAGATAAAATCGTTGGCCGCTTCCATGACCCAAAGAAATGTAGGCTGTGTTCTGGTTACCCAAGATGGACTTCCCATTGGAATCATCACCAATAAAGATTTAAGGAACAAGGTTGCCACAGGATTGGTTTCCATAATGGAAAATGCCGAAGCCATTATGTCTTCCCCAGTCATTACCTACTCCAAGGACCTGACCATTACCCAAGCTCAAATGGCATTGATGAAAAGTCAAATCAGTCATCTGTGCCTAACTGAGGATGGAACCACGGACACTCCCGCCATTGGCATTCTTTCCAAACACGATGTCATGGTGGCCCTTGGAAACAACCCTGCCGTACTCATGCGGGCCATAAAACGGGCCACGGATTCCCAAAGACTACGGACCATTCGGCATAGTATTTTAAACCTATTGCAGGGCTATTTGGAACAGAACATTCCCATGGGATTGGTCTGCAAAATCATTTCCGAACTCAATGATGCCACCATCAAACAAGTCATACAAATTTGTGTTGACCAGATGGAGACCCCTCCTCCCGTAAAGTTTACATGGTTGGCCATGGGGAGTCAAGGGCGGGGCGAGCAGTTACTCACTACCGATCAGGACAATGCCATCCTTTACGAAGATGTACCATTGGAAAAAAAGGAAGAGACCCAAACCTATTTTTTACGGTTGGGCAAACGAATTTCAACAGAACTGAACCTGGTAGGGTTTGAATATTGTCCGGCTGAAATGATGGCCTCCAATCCGCTGTGGTGCCATAGTTTGGAGGAATGGAAAGAGGTTACATCCCACTGGATGAACAATCCTGGTCCGGATGAGATCCTCCTATCTTCCATTTTCTTCGATTTCAATGTGAACTATGGGGAAAAGGCACTCGCCGATGAACTTTCGCTGCACATTTTTGAGAATGCGAAAAAGTATCCCCAGTTCCTGACCCATTTGGCCAGTGGAGCACTTCAAAATCCATCCCCATCCGGATTTTTTAGAGACTTTTTGGTAGAACAAGATGGAGAACACAAGGATTTCTTTGATTTGAAACTTCGTGCCCTCATGCCTATTATTGATGCCGCAAGGGTCCTTATCCTTTCCCATGCCATAAAATCCATCAACAACACTGCGGAACGCTATGAAAAACTGGCCGAACTGGAGCCTAAAAACAAAGAACTCTATTTAGCAGCTTCGTATGCCAGCAAGGCTCTTTTAAAGTTCAGGACAAGACAGGGCCTACAACATAATGATTCTGGTAGATACATCGCCTTGGACCAATTGAACAAGGAGGAAAAAATAAAGCTCAAACGTACGTTCAAGACCATCAAAGAAATCCAAGAGCTATTGCAAATACGGTTTCAAGTAAAAAATCTTTTGCGATGATGGGGTTTTTCTCAAAAAAGAAGCACTTGGAACTTCCCGGGTTTTGGGAAACCTATGCCAATTGTTTCAAGGATAAACTTCCGGAAACGATATCCGAGAACACTTTTGTGGTGCTCGATACCGAAACCACTGGGTTCAATATGACCAAAGACCGAATGCTATGCATCGGTGCCTTAAAGCTCAGGGACAACACCATAGTCGTAAAGGAAAGTTTTGAAGTATATGTGGAGCAGGAGCATTATGATGCTGAAAGTGCCGAAATCCATGGAATCTTGAAGAAGAGCAAGAAGGAGCGGGTAACCGAACTGGAGGCATTGCAACAATTTTTGGCCTATGCCAAAAACCATATACTGGTAGGCCACCATGTACTATTTGATGTGGGTATGGTCAATGCTGCCCTTAAACGGAACGGTCTCCCCCAATTGCTGAATAAAACCTTGGATACCGGTCTGCTCTATAAACGTACCTTACTCATTTCCACGGTACTTCGAAAGAAAGAAACGTATTCTTTGGATGAGCTTGCCGAAAAGTTCAGGATTTCAAAAAAAGATAGACATACCGCTTTAGGCGACACGTTGATCACTGCCATTGCTTTTCTGGCGATTGTGGAAAAGTTAAAGCCCAAAAATTTGAAAGATCTGTTCAAAAAACAAAATCCCCCAAAATTTGGGCTTTAAGTCTTATAGACTTTCTTTCATGATTACCTCGACCACTTCCGGGTTCAACAAAGTTGAAGTATCTCCCAGATTACTAGTGTCCTTGGAAGCAATCTTTCTTAAGATTCGTCTCATGATCTTACCGCTACGGGTCTTGGGCAAACCAGGCACAAACTGAATCTTGTCCAGCTTGGCGATAGGTCCAATATGTTCCGTGATCAATTGGTTGATTTCCTTTTTGAGGTTGTCCCTGTTTCGGGTCTCCCCAGTTTCCTTTAAGATGATATAGCCATACAACGCGTTCCCTTTAATATCGTGAGGGAAACCAACAATGGCAGATTCTGCCACCGCTGGGTGTTCGTTGATGGAATCTTCTATGGGTGCCGTACCCAGATTATGTCCGGAAACAATAATCACATCATCCACCCTACCGGTAATTCGGTAATAGCCTACTTCATCCCGAAGGGCACCATCACCTGTAAAATATTTCCCTTCAAAAGCAGAGAAATAGGTGTCTTTATAACGCTGGTGGTCTCCCCAAATAGTCCGTGCAATGGAAGGCCATGGAAATTTAATGCACAATCTACCCTCCACCTGGTTTCCTTTTATCTCCTTCCCATTCTCATCCACCAAAGCAGGCTGCACACCGGGCATAGGCAGTGTGGCGTATGTGGGTTTTGTAGGTGTTGAAAAAGGTATGGGTGAAATCAGGATTCCTCCTGTTTCTGTCTGCCACCACGTATCCACAATGGGACAATTTTTCTCCCCAACGTGATCGTTGTACCAGTGCCAAGCTTCTTCGTTGATGGGTTCTCCAACGGTTCCCAAAACCTTAAGGCTGGAGAGGTCATGCTTGGTCACAAAATCCAAATTCTCCTTGGCCAAGGCCCTAATTGCCGTTGGTGCCGTATAGAATTGGGTAACTTTATGCTTTTCAACCACTTCCCAGAACCTACCATAATCAGGATAGGAAGGCACACCTTCGAACATTACAGTGGTAGCTCCGTTGGCCAGAGGCCCATATACAATATAGGAGTGGCCGGTAATCCAGCCGATATCTGCCGTACACCAATATACATCCTGTTCCTTATACTGAAAGACGTTTTTAAAAGTATAGGCCGTGTAGACCATATACCCTGCAGTGGTATGCATCATTCCTTTGGGTCTACCTGTAGAACCGGAAGTATACAGAATAAAAAGCGGGTCTTCCGCATCCATGATTTCCGGAACACAATCAGAATATGCTTTGTCCAGAAGAGGTTGTAACCATTTGTCACGACCTTTTTGCATCGGGATTTCTTCTCCGGTGCGTTTGGCCACCAATACGGTGTCCACATTTGGACAATGCTGCAACGCTTCGTCCACAATACCTTTTAGGTCGATGGTTTTGGTGCCTCTGTACGAACCATCCGAAGTCAATACCATTTTGGCTCCACAATCGTTGATACGTGTGGCCAAGGCCGTTGAAGAAAATCCTGCAAACACCACGGAATGAACTGCACCGATACGTGCACAGGCCAACAATGAGATGGCCAATTCAGGAATCATGGGCAAATAAATGACCACACGATCTCCTTTCTTTATTCCTTGATCTTTGAGAACATTGGCAAATTTGCAAACCCTTTCGTGCAACTCACGATAGGTAATATGCTCTGCTTCCTCATTGGGGTCATTGGGTTCAAAAAGAATGGCAGTTTTATCGCCACGACTACGCAAATGGCGGTCTATACAGTTTTCGGTAATATTGAGCTGTGCTCCATCAAACCACTTAATTTCGGGCTTTGTAAAATCCCATTCCAAAACGGAGTTCCATCTTTTTCTCCAAAAAAAATGTTCTTCCGCTACTTCTTCCCAAAAATCCTCAGGGTTTCTAACAGATTTACGATACACCTGAAAATATTCTTCCAGATGCTTAATATGGTAATTACTCATTAGTTATAGTAAATTTTTATGTGCCTTTAAAATTAAAAAAAGAGAGGGACTTTCACCAGAATTAATGCTCAATTGCTTCTCCGGCCCCACTAGGTATACGTATGTTTTCCACAATACCCTGTACTTCTTCCGGAGGAGCTGGTGTAAATCTTGAAACTAAAATAGACACAGCAAAATTGACCAACATACCCATGGTTCCGAAACCTTCAGGTGAAATACCCCACCACCAGTGCTCTTGGGTACTGGTTTCCGGGTTTCCAATCCATCCGAGTTTAAAACGGGCAATGTAATAGCATGTAATACCAAGTCCGGCTACCATACCTGTGATGGCTCCTTCCCTATTCATACGCTTGCTAAAGATTCCCATGATAATGGCCGGAAAGAATGAAGATGCGGCCAAACCAAAGGCCAAGGCAGTCACCGAGGCCACGAAGCCTGGAGGGTGAATACCAAAATATCCGGCTACCACTACAGCCAAAAGTGCTGAGAAACGGGCAACCCATAGTTCTTTTTTATCCGAAATGTCCGGAGCAATCTGCTTTTTGATCAAATCATGCGAAATTGACGTGGAAATTACCAAAAGTAATCCTGCTGCAGTAGATAGAGCTGCTGCCAATCCTCCTGCGGCAACCAAAGCGATGATCCAATTGGGCAATCCTGCAATTTCAGGGTTTGCCAAAACGGTGATATCACGGTCCACATACAATTCGTTGGCTGAAGCGCTGGCATTGGAAATCATCCGTTGTCCTTGTGCTCCCCTACCTTCAACAAACTCGGGTTGTCTGCCTTCAACCGCTGAACCCGGAAGGTATTGGATCTTTCCATCCCCATTCTTATCCGTCCATGCGATGAGACCAGTATTCTCCCATTTGGTAAACCAAGCTGGAATTTCCTCATAGGGAGTATCCTCCACGGTTTCGATTAGGTTGGTACGTGCAAATACGGCTATGGCCGGAGCAGTGGTATACAAAATAGCGATAAACAGCAATGCGTAACCGGCAGACTTACGGGCGTCACTAACCTTTGGCACTGTAAAAAAGCGGATGATCACGTGAGGCAATCCTGCGGTACCCATCATCAAGGCCGCGGTGATAAACAACATATCGGTCATGGACTTGGTTCCATCCGTATAGGCCGTAAAGCCCAGTTCAGTCATCAACCCATCCAATTTATCCAATAAATACACCCCATCTTCTCCTGTAGATGCAAACCCTAATTGAGGAACTGGATTTCCAGTAACCATTAGCGAGATGAATATGGCAGGTACCATAAATGCGAAAATCAACACACAATATTGTGCTACCTGTGTATAGGTGATCCCTTTCATCCCTCCTAAGAACGCATAGAAAAATACCACGGCCATACCTATGTACACCCCAGTATTCACTTCTACATCCAAGAAACGGGAAAAGACCACACCCACTCCACGCATTTGCCCGGCCACATAGGTGAACGACACGAACAGTGCCGCAACAACGGCCACGGTACGGGCCACGTTGCTATAATAACGATCTCCGATAAAATCAGGAACCGTAAATTTTCCAAATTTTCTCAGATAAGGGGCCAATAACAATGCTAAAAGCACATATCCCCCGGTCCATCCCATAAGGTATACGGAACCATCGTATCCTGCAAAAGCAATAATTCCTGCCATTCCCAAGAAAGATGCCGCGGACATCCAGTCCGCGCCTGTGGCCAATCCATTGGCCAAGGGAGACACTCCTCCTCCTGCAACGTAAAATTCTTTGGTAGATCCCGCTCTGGACCAAATAGCAATTCCAATATATAAAGCGAAAGTGAGCCCGACGATAATAAACGTCCAAGTTTGTATATCCATTATGCGTCCAGGTTATATTTTTTATCCAATTTGTTCATGAGTCGGACATAGACAAAGATCAAGATCACGAATACATAAATCGATCCTTGTTGGGCAAACCAAAAGCCCAATTTAACGCCTCCCAATTTAAAGGCATTCAGTTGATCCACAAGAAGGATCCCAAACCCAAAAGAAACCAAAAACCAAATGGCAAGAAGAATGCCCAGGTACTTTAAATTTTCTTTCCAATACTTTTCTCTCTGCTTAATGTCCATTTTATAATTTTAGTGGCTGAAATATATGAAATCTTCAGAAAAGACCACTCAAAATTATAAGGGATAACATTTTCAAGAAAGTTTGTTTAAATACTCCGAAACGTTGAATTTGATGCGTTCATCAATGTTTGAAACATCTGCTTTTTCGAAATCTTTTCCTGTAATACTCTCATACAGTTCAATATACCGTTCGGAAACCGATTCGATGTAGGCATCACTCATTTCGGGCACAACCTGACCTTCCAGACCTTGAAAATTATTTGAAATTAACCACTGACGTACAAATTCTTTGGACAATTGTTTTTGAGGTTCTCCTTTAGCCTGTAATTCTGCATATCCATCTGCATAAAAATAGCGTGAGGAATCGGGGGTATGGATCTCATCGATGAGTACAATCTCCCCATCCTTGGTCTTCCCAAACTCATATTTGGTATCCACCAAAATCAATCCACGTTTGGCTGCAATTTCTGTCCCTCTCTGAAACAGGGCCCGGGTATATTTTTCCAAAACTTCGTAGTCCTCTTTCGAGACAATGCTGCGCTCCAAAATCGCTTCCCTGGAAATATCTTCATCATGATCTCCCTTTTCCGCCTTGGTGGCCGGGGTGATGATGGGTTCTGGGAACTTATCATTTTCTTTCATCCCTTCGGGCATAGGTACCCCGCATAGCAAACGTTTTCCTGCTTTATACTCCCTGGCCGCATGACCAGAAAGATATCCACGTATCACCATTTCAACCTTAAAGGGTTCACAGGCCTTTCCTACCGCCACGTTGGGGTCCGGGGTGGCCATTAACCAATTGGGCACAATATCTTCGGTGTCCTTCATCATCTGGGTAGCGATCTGGTTCAGAATCTGCCCTTTGTAAGGTATGCCTTTGGGCATGACCACGTCAAAAGCCGAAAGTCGGTCCGTGGCCACCATGACCAGAATATCGTTCTCCAGCGTATATACTTCCCTTACTTTTCCTTTGTATACCGATTTTTGGCCCGGAAAATGAAAATCCGTGGCCATTACTGTATTTTGCCCCATAATCTTGTTTAGAATTGGTTTTGGTGTTCTATGTTTTTGTAGGCGTCGATAACCTTTTTGACCAGTTTGTGGCGAATGACGTCCTTGTCATCCAAATAAATGATACTGATGCCATCCACATTCTTAAGGATAAGCAAAGCTTCCTTTAAGCCCGAAATGACGCGTCGCGGCAAATCTATTTGCCCAGGATCACCCGTTAGCAAAAACTTGGCGTTCTTTCCCATACGGGTAAGGAACATCTTCATTTGGGCATGGGTGGTATTCTGCGCCTCATCCAAGATCACAAAGGCATTGTCCAAGGTGCGTCCCCGCATAAAGGCCATGGGAGCAATCTGAATGGTGCCATCCTCAATGTACTTTGCCAATTTTTCAGCGGGAATCATATCCCGGAGGGCATCGTACAAAGGCTGCATATAAGGATCTAGTTTTTCCTTCAGGTCACCAGGCAAAAAACCAAGGTTTTCCCCTGCTTCCACAGCGGGACGGGTAAGGATGATGCGCCGTACCTGCTTTTCCTTCAAGGCTTTTACGGCCAAGGCCACTCCTGTGTAGGTCTTTCCTGTACCGGCCGGACCAATGGCAAAGACCATATCATCCACCTTGCAAGCATCCACCATTCTTCTTTGGTTTACGGTCTGGGCTTTTATCAATCTGCCGCTTACACCGTGGACCAAGACGTCCCCGCTGCTTTTGGATGCCACATGGTCCTCATTTCCATCACTGGTGAGTACGCGCTCGATCATGTTCTCATCAAGCTTGTTGTACTTGGCAAACTGGCTCGTGAGCATATCAAATCGCTTGTCGAACTCTTCCAAGAGTTCTTCATCCCCATACACCTTTATCTTATTGCCACGGGCAACGATTTTCAGTTTTGGGAAATATTTTTTGAGCAATTCAATATTCTCGTTCTGTTGCCCGAAGAAGTCCTGTGGGCTTATATCCGTGAGTTCAATTATAAGTTCGTTCAAAAAACGGGGTGTTTAGAGTTATTTTTTGAAGAATTGGATTCTTTCTTTTTTAATGTAATTTTACTCCACAAACTTAACCAAAAATCAATTCGAGCGTGGAAAAACATATCAACAGTATTGCATGGCAATCATAACCTTAACTACAGATTTTGGCTATAAAGACCACTTTGTAGGTGCTGTAAAAGGGACCATTCTGGGTAGTCTGCCCGAGGTGAACATTGTTGATATTTCCCATGCTATAAGCCCATTCAATATCCAAGAGTGTGCCTATATCCTTAAAAATGCCTACCGTTCCTTTCCTGAGGGTACCGTGCATATTGTTGGGGTGGATTCCGAACTGTCCCCTGAAAACCAGCATATTGTGGTGCAGGTGGATGGACATTATTTTGTAAGTGCCAATAGTGGGGTCATTTCATTGATCACATCGGAGGTGACTCCCGAAAAAGTAGTGGAAATACAACTGCCCAATACCCAATCCGGTTCTTTTCCCGTATTGAATGTCTTTGTACAAGTGGCCTGCCATATTGCCCGGGGCGGTAAATTGGAGGTGATTGGAAAACCTTTTGCCGCACTCAAGGAACTCAAGGAATTTGAACCCCGTGTCTCCAATGATGGAAGGACCATTTCTGGAAATGTCATTTATATTGACAACTACGGCAATGTGGTCACCAACATACAGCGAAGCTTGTTTGAAGCCTATCGCAATGGACGGGACTATGAACTGACCGCCCGCACCACCAAGATCAAGGAAATCCAGAAAAGCTATAACGGCATTATCAATTTCGACTTGGACAGGAGTCAACGAAAAGGTCCCGGTGACGCCCTGGCCTTGTTCAATTCTGCCGGATATATTGAGCTTGCCATTTATAAAAGTGACTTGAATTCCGTAGGAGGGGCTTCTACCCTTTTGGGATTGAACTACAGGGACATTGTAACCATAAATTTTTCATAAATGCTGATACGCATCGTAAAACTCACCTTTAAACCCGAAAATATTCCTAGTTTTGAGCGAATTTTTGATGAATCGAAAAACGGGATTTTGGCTTTTGAAGGGTGTTCCAAGGTGGACCTTTACCAAGACCTCAAGAATCCAAGCGTGTTTTTTACGTACAGCTTCTGGGAAAAGGAATCAGATTTGGAAAACTATAGGACATCAGATTTTTTTAGAGCGGTTTGGGGACATACCAAAACCCTTTTTGCCGATAAACCGGAAGCTTGGAGCGTAGCCAAGGTAAATTCCTCAACTCCAGAATAATGTTTGCAATTTTTAAAAGAGAGGTCCAGTCTTTTTTCACATCCCCCATTGGGTATTTGATCGTAGGATCTTTTTTACTGCTCAATGGCCTTTTTCTATGGGTGTTTAAAGGGGAGTACAATATTTTTGATTACGGCTTTGCGGATTTGGGCAACTTTTTTTTGTTGGCCCCATGGATTTTTGTCTTTTTGGTTCCGGCCATTACCATGAAGAGTTTTTCAGAGGAGCGTAAAATGGGTACTTTGGAGTTGTTGCTGATCAAACCCATTTCGGTCTGGAAGTTGGTTTTGGGCAAATTCTGGGGCGCATTTCTGTTATGTGTCATTGCCGTGGTTCCCACTATCATTTATGTTTTTGCGATTTCCAACTTGGGGGTCATTGAGGGTAATTTTGATTTAGGAGTGGTTATCGGCTCCTATTTTGGATTGTTGTTCCTCATAGCGGCCTATGCCTCTATTGGAATCTTTGCCTCTACCCTTTCGGATAACCAGATCATTGCCTTTTTGGTGGGCATACTCATTTGTTTCATGATTTTCAATGGATTTGATGCCTTGTCCTCTCTGTTTTCCAATGGGGAAACCCAACAATGGATACAGGGTCTGGGAGCCAAATCGCATTTTGACAGTATCGCCAGAGGGGTCATGGACACCAGGGACTTGATATACTTTATCTCCCTGACCCTCTTTTTTCTGTACCTCACCCATCAACGCTTAAAACAATTGCCCAGATGATGTCAAAGTTTTTTGTTTCCGTGCTCAAGGCCGTTGTTGTTGTCATTATACTGAACCTTATTGCCGGTTTTGTATATACCCGATTGGACTTGACCGAAGACCAACGCTACACCTTGTCACAACCTGCCGTGGAGGTGGTCCAAAAGTTTGATTCCCCTGTCATTGTGGATGTATTGTTGGATGGAAACATCCCTCCAGAATTTTCCAAACTCAAAACCGAGACCATTCAGCTATTGGAATCTTTTGCTTCAAAAAACAGCAACATCAAATATAATTTGGTAGATCCTTTGGAAGATGAGAGTCAGGCCCAACAGACCATTGCAGAACTTCAAGGTCTGGGACTTCAACCCGCCAATGTCACGGTTGAAGAGAACGGAAAGGTTTCCCAAGAATTGGTATTCCCATGGGCCATGGTCAACTATAGGGACAATACCGTTAAAGTCCCTCTTTTAAAGAACAAACTCGGCTCAACGGCCGAAGACCGCATCAACAATTCGGTGCAGCAATTGGAGTACGCCTTTGCCGATGCCTTTACCAAGCTGAGCATTACGGATAAAAAGAGTATTGCCGTGATCAAAGGAAATGGAGAGCTCGATGATCTATATTTGGCCGATTACCTGACCACCATTCGCGATTATTATAATATTGGGGCCATTACTTTGGATTCCGTGGCAACCAGCCCCCAAAAGGTCCTGGACCAACTTAAAAACTTTGACTTGGCTGTGGTGGCCAAACCCACAGAAGCCTTTACCGATCAAGAAAAGTACGTATTGGATCAATTTGTGGTGCAGGGTGGTAAATCCATTTGGTTGATGGATCAAGTGGCCATGGAAATGGATAGCATCTATAGTGGCGAAGGAAGTGCATTTGCCTTGCCACGTGACCTTAACCTCAAGGATTTTTTCTTTCAATATGGGGTAAGGATTAACCCGGTATTGGTCAACGACATGTACTTTACCCAAATTGTGTTGGCCACAGGGGAAGGAAATGATTCCCAATACAATCCCCTTCCTTGGTATTACAATCCCATGGTGTTTTCAAGGAACAACCACCCCATCAACACCAATATAGAAGCGGTTCGATACCAGTTCACCAGTCCCATGGAGGTATTGGACAATGATTACCAAAAGACCGTTTTGCTCCAGAGCTCTCCTCTATCAAAAACCGATGGTATCCCCAGACAGATCAGTTTGGATATTTTGAACAATCCTCCGGATAGGGAATCGTACACTAATGGTGACCTACCCTTGGCCGTTTTGATTGAGGGAGATTTTGTTTCCATGTACAAGAACCGGGTTAAGCCTTTGGAACTTCAAAATACCGAGGAACAAGGTCCAGAAAACAAAATGATCGTCATCTCCGATGGGGATGTCATCAAAAACCAATTGCGTAACGGCAGACCCTTGGAACTTGGGTATGACAAATGGACCAATAGTTTCTATGGCAACAAAGAATTCTTGGTGAACTGCACCAATTACCTTTTGGACAATACCGGACTTATAAACATTCGAAACAGGAAAGTGTCCATCCCACTCTTGGATGTTGAAAAAATCGTAACCCAAAAAACACGATGGCAGCTAATAAACATCGGTATACCAGTTGTATTGACATTGGTTTTTGGTATTTTCTTCAACTATGTGAGAAAGCGAAAATTCACAGTGTAGCTGTTAATAAATTTGTTTCTCTGCTTAATCGTTTTAAGATATATTTGCTTTTGTCGATTACACGGCCCGTTTACTTGGATGAAACATCCAACGGACAACATAGCTAAAGAATTTCTTTGATGAAGTTTATTGTATCCAGTACATATTTATTGAAACAATTGCAGGTTTTGGGAGGAGTTATCAACAATAGCAACACCTTGCCCATCCTTGACAATTTCCTATTTGATCTAAAACAAAATCAACTTACGGTCTCAGCGTCCGACCTGGAAACCACCATGAGTTCGGTACTAGAAGTGGATTCAGATGCCGAAGGCACCATTGCGGTTCCTGCCCGGTTGTTGTTGGACACGCTAAAAACGTTTCCAGAACAACCTTTGACCTTTGTTGTTGAAGATAACAATACAGTGGAAATAAGCTCCAACCATGGTAAATATGCCTTGGCCTACGCGGATGGTGCAGAATTTCCAAAAGCCGTTGAAGTTTCCAATCCAAGTTCTACCACGCTCTTGGGTGATATTTTGGCAACGGCCATCAATAAGACCATTTTTGCCGCAGGGAATGACGACCTCCGCCCGGTAATGAGCGGGGTGTTCTTCCAGTTCTCCCCGGAGAATCTCACCTTTGTGGCCACAGACGCCCACAAGTTGGTAAAATACCAAAGGCAGGATGTGACCGCTTCGGAAGTGGCCGAATTCATTATGCCCAAAAAACCTTTGAATCTGTTAAAGGGGATTTTGGCCGGTTCGGAATCCGAGGTAACCATCGAGTACAATGACAGCAATGCCAAATTCATTTTTGACAGTTCAGTATTGATCTGTAGATTGATTGATGGAAAATACCCCAATTATGAGGCGGTAATTCCCAAGGAAAACCCCAATAAACTGACCATTTCCAGAAATCAATTCTTGAGTTCAGTGCGACGGGTTTCCATTTTTTCGAACAAGACCACGCACCAAATCCGTTTGAAGGTTGCTGGAGCCGAGCTGAACATATCCGCCGAGGATGTGGATTACAGCAATAAGGCCGAGGAACGTCTGTCCTGCTCCTACCAAGGGGATGATATGCAGATTGGATTCAACTCACGCTTTTTGGTAGAAATGCTCAATAATCTTTCTTCCGATGATGTTTCATTGGAAATGAGCTTGCCCAACAGGGCGGGTATCCTTACCCCTATTGATGGACTGGATGAAGGAGAGCACGTGACCATGCTGGTTATGCCTGTAATGCTCAATAATTAAAGGGGTTTCCTACAGTTTTTACTTTTTTCATGTGACCCCACAGACCATGTGTGCTTTTCATCGATTATAACCTGTGTTCATCGTGGATAAAATCCGCTGAATAAGATGTTTTATACTTTTATTCAATTAATGATTTTAACCTTAAACTTTTGAACATGAAAAAATTAACACTAGCCGCAATTGCGATTTTCGCATTTGTTTTATCCTCATGTGAAGTTGAGTCTGCAGGGAGTGAAGACTTAACAAGCGTGGATGCGAAAGGAAAAGCTGCAAAAAATACGAACTCACAAATAGAGTTTGACTTATCGGAGGATTGTCAAAAATCCGAGGCAGTTCTTTTAGCCGGTCAACACACGGAAGTAGGTAAGGTAACTGTAACCGAATCCGGTGACAATTATATTATAACCTATGAAATTACCAATGATGAATGGTGTATCTCGGAAACCCATTTATCTGTAGTGAACTCTCCCGAAGATTTTCCCATGACCAATTCGGGTAATCCAAAGAATGGGAACTTTGAGTACAAGGACAGTTTTGACTGTGCCAAAACGGTTACCTATGAGGTGCCTACTTCTAAGGGTCCTTATATTGCCGCTCATGCTGTGGTTAATTGTTTGAATGAGTCGGCTGAAAGTATCGCAGAAAACTTGCCCGTTGATATTGACTTTTGTGCAGTTGACAGGGGCACTAATACTGGTTTGAGCTATTGGAGCATCAATATATCCAATTCTTTTTTAGCCGGCGATTATAATGCTTGGTGTTTGGATGCAAACAAACCACTGGGGATTATTTGCGCCGAAGGCTCCGTTGTTTCAAGTTATTCAGATTTGAGCAGTACTTCAATAGCATATACAGATAATATGAATCAGGTAAACTGGATCATTAACCAAGATTTTGTTGGTACACTGGCAAGTAATGGTGAAGCCTTTACTTTTGGAGATGTTCAAGTAGCAATTTGGAGTTTTGTTGAAAATGCTCAATGCCCTACTTGTGGTAATAATGTAGGTGAATGGAGTGAAGAACGTGCACAAGAAATCATAGACTTAGCAAATATAAATGGTACAGACTATATGCCAGATTGTGGCGAATTGTTAGGTCTGATTATATTACCTGATGATACCGGCAAACAACCATTACTTATTAGTTATCCAATAGAGTGCTCCGACTGTGAAGAAACTGCATGGGCTGATGGGTGTAGCTTTCCGGGGAACAATTGGGCAACATATTTTTCATACTAAAAAACATTTAAGATATCACTTCTTTGAAATAGGGGCCCTTTAAAAGGGCTCCCATTTTTTATAGGAAACGTATGGTGAAAAAATAAATGGGTGATTCGCCGTTGGCCGCCTTTACTGCATTTACAATAGGCAGGACAAACCCTAAGATTCCAACCCCCATAAGTCCCAACAGTCCCAACCCAAAGACTAAAATAGCAGGAATGCTTATGATCAAGTACAGTAACAGACTCAACTGTAGATTAATAATAGCCTTACCGTGCTCGTCCATTCCTTCAACCGTTCGTCTTGTGGACAGCCAAAGAGCAAGAGGTACAATGATCCTCCAAATCCAGTAACATAATGTAATAGCTGTGATAAGTGTGTGAAGGCCAATAAGGTATTGTCCTTCCTAATAACGTTTTGATTGATGACTTCCATTTCTGATTGATTTTTGATGATGTACTTTATTAGTGTCCTTTTTATGGAAAATGTTACAACCCATGGTTAATTTGTACTTTTGACCCCATGTTGTACAATGATAACATCGTTGCCCTTGCCACACCATCAGGAACTGGGGCCATAGCCGTGATTCGCATCTCGGGTCCAGATGCCATTTCCATGGCCGATTCCGTTTTTCAATCGGTAAAAGGGAAAGAATTGTCCAAGCAGAAGAGTCACACTATTCATTTGGGGCATATTGTTGATGATGGTAAAGTCTTGGATGAAGCGTTGGTTTCCATTTTTAAGGGACCCCACTCCTATACCGGTGAAAATGTGGTGGAAATCTCTTGTCATGGATCTCCGTACATCCAACAACAGATCATACAATTGATACTACAGAAAGGGTGCCGAACAGCTTCTGCCGGGGAGTTCACCCTTAGAGCTTTTTTGAATGGTAAAATGGATCTGAGCCAGGCTGAAGCCGTGGCCGATCTTATTGCCAGCGATAGTGAAGCGGCGCATGACATAGCCATGCAACAGATGCGGGGCGGCTTTAGCAATGAAATCCAAAAACTCAGGGAAGAACTTCTCAACTTTGCTTCTTTGATAGAATTGGAACTCGATTTTTCACAAGAGGATGTGGAATTTGCCGATCGCACCCAGTTCAATGCACTATTGAACCGAATCAGCGAAGTACTCAAAAAACTAATCGACTCCTTTGCTTTGGGCAACGTCATCAAACATGGTATACCCGTGGCCATTGTGGGTCAGCCCAATGTGGGTAAGTCTACCCTTCTCAATGCCCTGTTGAATGAAGAAAGGGCCATTGTAAGTGACATTGCGGGAACTACCCGCGATACAGTGGAGGACCATATCAGTCTTAATGGTATAAATTTTAGGTTTATAGATACCGCTGGGATACGGGAAACCGAGGACGTCGTTGAAAAAATTGGTATTGAGCGGACTTTTGACAAGATTGAAAAGGCTCGTTTGATCATTTTCTTGTTTGATCACATTGATTTTGACCGTTCAGAGCTGGAAAAAATCAAGAACAAATATCCCAATAAACAACTTTTGGTTATTTGCAATAAGGTAGACCTTTTGAATGATGAACAAAAGGGCCAGCTCAAAAAGGAAATCCCAAACCTATTATTCCTTTCTGCCAAGCATCAATCCGGTATGGAGGAACTTCAAAACAAACTTCTAAGTCTTGTGGACTCGGGGGCATTGAGTGGGGACAGTACTATCATTTCCAACAGCAGACACTATGACGCCCTGTTGAAAGCGCTTGAGGAAATACAAAAGGTAAAGGAGGGCATGGATGTTGGTTTGGCAAGTGACCTTGTGGCGATAGACATCAGGCAAGCACTCTTTCATCTTGGTGAAATTACTGGAAATGTCACCACGGATGATTTATTGGGGAATATATTCTCCAATTTCTGCATCGGAAAATAAATTCCTTAAAACCTCCAAATTTACCCTTGGCCAAAGATTTGATCCCATTTAAGCATCATATGCGTTGCCATGCCTAAAGTCTCCAACAAATCCCTATTTTAGTGTAAGCATCCAAATTTCAGCAATTTAAATCACTTGCATCTTGCCCAAAAAGAGAATACGTGAACATAAAAAGACAGTCCTAATCTTTTGGACCCTATCCGTATATGGATTACTCGCAGTTTTTTTTGTATTTCCATTGCTTTCCATGGCACAGACCAATGAGCGATTAGATGTTTCTTTAACTGAAAAGATTTATATCCAACTTAGCTCTGGGGTCTATGCCACGGACCAGGACATATGGTTCAAAGCTATTGTGGTGGACTCCGAAAACCACTTGCCAAGTACAACAAGTCAAGTATTGTATGTTGATTTAATTGGCCCCAACGGAAAGGTCATTGAACACAAATTGACCAAACTGACTTCTGGTCTGGGTAATGGTTCCTTTGAACTGGGTAAAAATTACCCTGTAGGCCTTTACCTCATTCGCGCCTACACCCAATGGAACAGAAATTTTGGCAATGATTTCATTTTTGAAGACTATGTCAACATCGTCGCACCCAATTCCCAACCTGAAAAAGGCATTTTACATACATTGACCACCACCGAACTGGAATCCGGTAAATTTCTGTTGACTGGAGAAATCAACTCCACTATCGGAGTCACCGACCAAAAACAAATTCCTGTGTATCTCAATTATGGAGTGGGAAAGGATACCTTGGAGCTAAAGAAGAAAGATGGGGTTTATACCTTGGATTATGAGACTCCCAAAAATGTGGATTGGATAACCTTGTCCATCGGAGAAAACCCTGATTCTTACCACTCAGAAACCATCATACTAAGGAAAAAATCCGTTGATGTACAGTTTTTTCCGGAAAGTGGGCAGCTGGTTCATGGGCTCCTCAACAAATTGGGCGTTAAGTCCTTAGGGATAGATAGCAAAGGAACGCGTCTAAAGGGTACTGTTTTTAACGATAAGGGGCAACCTATCAGTGATTTTTCAACCAATCATTTAGGAATGGGAACCTTGACTATACAGGTTGACAGTGCAAGAACCTATTATGCCAAAGTTTCGGAACCCAATGATTCCACTGGAACAACTACCCATATCCATCCGTTGCCCAAGGTATCCCCGAAAGGGAGTACCCTATCGGTATCCCGAGTTGGCGAAAAAATCTGGACCCGAATCTCCTCAAACCACTTGAAAGGAAAAATTTATATCAAGGTTGCCTGTAGGGGGAAGGATTATTTTTTACTGGAGGGCCCATTAAAAAATGGGAAACTGGTAAAGGATATGCCATCTAATGAACTTCCTGAAGGGATTTTGGTTTTTACCCTTATGGATCAAGCTAAACAGCCTATTGCTGAACGACTTTTCTTTAATCATAAAGATGGGGAAGCTTTGGACATTTCAATCCAGACAGATAAAAACGTATATGATCGCAGGGAAAAGACCCAATTGAACATGCACATTCTTGGGCCACCATCCGAATCAAAAAACATCAGTTTATCGGTCCTTGTCCTGAACAAAGCACACTTTCAACCAGAATCCATCAATACCATCCGTTCCTATCTTCTGTTGGATTCAGAAATACGGGGTGACATAGAAGATCCGGATTATTATTTTAGGGCTCAAACCCCTGAACGTTTCGAGGCTTTGGACGCACTATTGCTTACCCAGGGTTGGAGAAATTACCAATATCCCATAAAACGAAGGGGGCCTACTTTTTTTTGGCCGGAAAAAGGCCTTGAAATCAATGGGGCTGTACAAGTTTTGCGAAACAAATCAAATACATCAGAACCTATAAATGTTAGCTTGGCCACTTTTGGGAGAGCAACCAAATTTTACACCACGGAAGCCGATAGTTTAGGTCGATTCGGCTTTGTATTGGATGACGATTACGGTCCAAAAATGCAATATCTATTAAGCACTGTAGACCCCAAGGGGAAAAAGGTCAACCACAATATACGTTTGGACACGATAAGCCCACCTGAGGTTACCTACACACAGAAACCTATCATACGAGAATCGGACACCGTGGTCAAGGCCGTAGTGGAGGCTGGGAAAGAAAGACTTCGTACCGAGATGGTATTTGACTCTCTTTATGGGGTTACCCAATTGGACGAAGTGGTGGTTTCAGACCATTTTCTTACTCCCGAGCGGGCAAAACTTTATGAAAAATACGGAGAACCGGATGTGATCATTTCTGGTGATGATATACGGGACAAAGAAAAAGAATGGTCGTATGGATTATATAGCATCCTTTTGTTCAACTATGGTGATCAAATAGCCATAGAGCGATTCCCGGACGGGTTTATGTTGGCGCACGTAAGGGGCGGCAGCAGGGAAGCCACTTTATTGATGGTGGATGGAAAATTGCTGGAAAACCATCTTTACGAATATGTCCCCAGCATGTCTCCCGAGATAGTGGAACGCGTGGAACTCATAAAATACGCCAAGTTTTTCAAATCTCGATACCTTACCGTATTTCCGCAGGCCGACTTATTTGAAATACCATCTTTGGGGCATATCATTTCCATAACCACCAAAGGTGGCGTGGGAGTCCAGGCCCCTATCAGACCAGAGCCAGGAACCCTCAAGGCAGCAATATCCCTATTTACACCGGTGAAACAATTTTATGCTCCCAAATATGACAAACCCGTTCCATCCCAAGAGGATAAACCAGACCTACGATCGGTAATACATTGGCAACCCAATATTTTCATGGACCAAACACAGAATACCTCCAGTAGTTTCTATAATGGGGATATATTGGGAGAATACATCATCATTGTGGAGGCCATTTCGGAAGATGGCCGCTTGGGTTATGCCACAAAAGAATATTCGGTGAAAGAAAAAAAAGGGCTTAATGAAAAGCCCGACCCCAGTAACTAACCTTTAAAGCAAACAAATGAGAAACAGGGTCGGGCACAACACATCAATCAATAAACTAGATTCTTCTAAGCTCGCCAGACTCCAATGCTTCCTTGACATTGGCCGCTACTTGCCAATGGCTGCCAAAAAAACGACTGCCATCGGTCTTTTTTATTTTTATCCGTAGGGATCCATCTTTTTTCTCCTTAACGGAAGTAACCACAACCTTGTTCCCCTCTACCCTTTTGTAATTGGCCAATCCACCACGTTTAATGATAAAATTGGGCTTGGGAAATTCAATGTGCGCGTATTGGGAGGATTCTGGTTTACCTACCTCAAGAATATCCCCAACAGCAATTTCACCCTTATGGACAGATTGGGCCTGAAGCCCAAGGGTGAAAACAGAAAACATCAACGCAAATATGTATTTTTTCATAGCAATTCATTGAGTTACCATATTACTTCGCCTCCGTGACATAAGCACATGACAATACTTCCAGATTTAAGCAAAGTGTGTGCCTAAAATACCACATCCACCATTGTAAATAATAAATAATTGAAAATTAGACTATTACAAATACCACTCTTGGAAGTCCGTAATTAGGGAATGGGTAAAAATTACCCGCATGGTGCATTTCTCCTCACCTCTATTTTAATTTCTCCCGAAGGGTCTTACGGTCGATTTGTAGAATTTCAGCCGCTTTTGTCTTGTTGTTCCCGGTAGCTACCAGCACCTTTTCTATATATTCCTTTTCTACTTGCTTGAGCGGTTTCAAGGCCTGCTCCGGAAAATCTATTTGAAATTTCACCTGCTCAGGTAAATGTTTTACGGTCACTTGGCCATCGCTCATTATAACGGCTCTTTGGATAACATTCTCCAATTCCCTGATATTTCCCGGCCATGGATAGCGTTCCAGTATTTCAAGCGCATCTGGAGCAATTCCTACCAATCGGTCCTTATACTCCACTCCATACTTTTGAAGAAACTTGGATACCAACATAGGAATATCGGAAATTCTCTCCCTAAGGGGAGGTACGGATATGGAGACCACTGTGAGTCTATAATACAGATCTTCCCTGAAAAGTTTCTTCTCGATAAGTTCGGTCAAGCTGCTGTTGGTGGCAGCAATGACTCGTACATTAAGCTTTTCAGATTTTTGTGAACCTACTTTGGTAACTTCCTTTTCCTGCAAAACCCGTAACAACTTCCCTTGAACAGCTAGGGAGGCGTTCCCAATTTCATCCAAAAAAATGGTTCCATTATTGGCTGCCTGAAAAAAACCGTTCCGGGTTTCAAAAGCACCCGTAAATGCCCCTTTGGTGTATCCGAAAAGTTCGGCTTCAAGAAGATTCTCGGGTATGGCCCCACAATTGACGGCAATGAAGGGAGCTCTTGCAAACTTGCCCGAATAATGAATGGAACGGGCCACAAGCTCCTTTCCTGTTCCACTTTCACCTTGGACCAAAATGGTGGCATGGTTGTCCTTTACCCGTTCAATGATCTCCACAACCTCTTTAAAGGCCTCCGAGGTGCCGATCATTTCCCCATAGCCTTGCTGTGCCTTTGGAAACACCTTCTCTTTGGATTTTCGGTGTTGGGTACATTCCAAGGATTTTTGAACAGCATCGGCCAATTCCGATTTCGTGAAAGGCTTTGTAATATATTCCGTGGCCCCGGATTTTATTACACTCATGGCATCATCGATTGATGGAAATCCGGTAACTACCAGTTTGGGAATATCCGGATAATGTTCCGCCATATATTTGATCAATTGAATGCCATTGATGTCCGGCATGTTGATGTCGGTAATCAAGAGGTCAATTGCCGTATCTTTTAAAATGTACAGTGCTTCCTTGACCGAAACAGCGCTATAGGTATGGTAGTGCATGGATGTTAAATGCCGTTGCAGCAGCTCCAAAATCTGTATATCATCATCTACCAGCAGTATATTTTCCTTCTTCAACATCCTGACTTTTTTTATAGTTTGGGAAATTCTATGGTAAAGATAGTGCCACTGGGGCTATTGGGCATATGTTTGATGGTGCCTTGATGGCTTTTTACAATACCGTGCACCACACTTAATCCCAATCCACTACCCTCTCCCACGGGTTTGGTCGTAAAAAAGGGGTCGAAAACTTTATTCGCCATGTCCTCAGGTATGCCAATTCCCTCATCCGAAATCTTAAGGACCACCGTTTCTTGATGTTCACAGACGGCTACCACTATCTTACCCTTCGGAGGGGAAAAATACAGGGCATTCACAATAAGGTTAAAAAGTACCTGCGTCAACTGGATCTTATCAATCTTTAGGGTGATGTTTTCCTGACTGACCTCCAATTCGCAACTCACCTCATTTCTGCTGAGTGTGGTGCCTAAAAGGTCAATGGCGTCCTTAATAATGGGTACTATGTTGACCCTGGCCCTCTCCTGAGGCATTTCGCAGGCAAAAAACATCAGCTTTTTGACCACTTCCCTAGAGAATATGGCGTTGGAGATGATCTTGTCCAGATCCTTTTCTGCATCAGCGTCACCTTCAATCCGTTCCCGCAACAATTCGGCAAAGCCTAAAATATTGGCCAATGGTGTATTCAGCTCATGGGCAATCCCTGCTGTAATCTCCCCAAGAATACGCAGGCGGTCTGCTTGCTCTACCTGTCTACGGATATCCACTTGGTTTTCCTTGATTTCCTTACGTTCCAAGAGATTTCCCACTTCAAGACACACATTGTCCAAAAGCCGTTGTTCCTCTATAAGAAAATCGGACTGTGTGTATTTGGATGAAGGGTACCCTACCCTGATAAAACCTTCTTGCTCATTAAAAACCTTGATGGAGGACTGCAAAAAGACAGATTTCCCCATTTCTTCATCTGTTTTAATGTTCAACGATGAAGTCTGTAACTCCACAAGGGCATCGGCATCAAATTGCCAGGCACGCTGAAGACAATGGGCTATTGCCCGCAATACCTCTTCAATTTGCTCATAGTCGCAATTTACGATCAAAGACGTTACCTCATACAAACAGGTCAATTCCTTAATCCGTTCCCTTAATTTTTCTTCAGCAGTATGCAAAGCTTTCTCTTTGTTTGCAAATTACTAATTTCCTATCTACAAAATGGAAGGGTACTATAAACGGAAGTGTAGTTAATCTGTGGTTATTGAACTTAATTTTTGGATTTCATCGTCAGCTGCCAAAATGAGGCCCTTTAAATAGGATGAGTCCTTTTTGGGACATTGCTGTGTCAATTGGAATTTGGAACTTTCTATAAGTCTTTGGCAATAGGCAATTTGTTCATTGACCGGCAACTTTGAAATGGTTTGCTTAAAAAGTTCATCCAAATGGGCCAATGGTGTTTTTTTTGATTCGCTACGTAAAAATTTAAACATTTAACTAAAATGGTTGGTTGGATTATCCAGAGAAATCCACAAAAACCGGGCCATGACTTTAAAATAGAAAAGATTATTTCCTTTCTTCCACGCGGAGCATAAATCCTCTCCTGCTTACATTCACAATACTTATTCTGGGATCTTTGCCCAAATGTTTTCGCAAATGTGAGATGAAAACGTTGAGGCTCTTTTTGTTAAAGTAGTCGTTCTTATCCCAAATGGTGGTCAGGATTTCCTTGTGTGTGCAAAGTTGGTTCATATTTATCGCCAGTAAAGATAAAAGGTCAAACTCCTTACCTGTAAGTTTTATCTCCTCATCTTTATATCTCAGACTAAATCTATCCGTGTCCAAGGTGTAATCGCCTATTTGATAACTGGATACTTGCCCTTCCTCTGGTTGTGTACTTGACAAACGGGATAAAAGCGCATGGATCCTTACCACCAGCTCCTCTTCATCAATGGGTTTCTTCAGGTAATCCACAGCACCTAGGGAAAACCCTTTCAACACATCTATTTTTAAGGATCGTGCGGTTAGAAAAATAAAGGGAAGCTGGGGGTTTATGCTTTTAATCTTTTGGGATAGTTCAAAACCGTCCATATCTGGCAACATTACATCCAAAACGGCCAAATCAAACACATTGGCGTTGACTTTTAAGAGTGCATCTTTGGCATCCTTGGCCCATGAGACCGTAAAGCCTTTCATCCCCAAATACTCCGAAAGCAAATACCCCAAGGAGGCATCGTCTTCCACCAAAATCAATTTATACGTGTTATCCATTTTTTGTTAGGTTAAAAGAAAGCGTGAACGTAGTCCCCTTTCCCAATTCACTATCCACCTTAATATGACCATGGTGCATCCGCACAATTTTTTGCACGTAGGACAAACCAATACCATGCCCCTTTACTTTGTGTAGGCCACCATTTTGCACCCTATAGTATTTTCTAAAAATCCGTTTTCGTTCCTTTTCTGAAATACCTTGTCCATTATCTGAAATGGCAATGGTCAACTTCCTTCGATGCACATGGGCCTTTAGCCGTACTTTGGGGTCGTCCGAATACTTTTTGGCGTTTTCCAATAGGTTGAGAATGGCGTTTTCCAAATGGAATTTTTCCAAGCGCATATGATACGGACCTTCTTCCAATTGATATTCAAAATCCGTATTCTCATACTGTGCAAGCATTTTAAAATCCTCACATATCCGGTTAAGCTCAGGCCTAAAATCCAATTCGGTGAACTGCATCAGTTTTTTCCCCGATTCCAAGCTAGCCAACTCCAAGACCTTATCTATGTGCTGTTTGAGTCTATCTGTTTCTCTACGAATAAGCTCCAAGACCGGTTTTTTATCCTCCGGAAGACCATCTTCCAGTATTTTGCTTGCCAAGCCTATGGAAAATACCGGGGTCTTGAGTTCATGGGTAAGATTGTTTATAAAATCGTTGGTGGTGGTAATGATACTGCTCTGCCAATAAAAAGATCGCAACACCCAAAACACTACCACTATAATAGCCAAAAGGAATAACAGCCCTGGAATGGTAAGACCATTCAGCTGACGGTAGAAATACGTATTGATATCCTCAAAGCCCAGCTCCAAGATTACTTCCTTTTGTAGATGTTCGGGAAGATACCCTTCAATCTTTATAGGATAGGTGAGTATGTCCTTGCCCTTTACATGTGGCTTTTGAGAACTAAGGTATTGCGTGGAGTCCCTAGCGTACAAGGCATACGTAAAAGGAGCGTCTATCCCCGACACGCCCAGTTGATAGGATATGTAATCATTCAGGTAAAACTGTGAGGCTCTTTCCAGACTGTCCAAACCGATTCTCACTTCAGAAGTATCCTTGGTTATGGCATTGGCAAGGGTATAGGAAAGCGTATTGAACTCGGAAAGTTCCTCATTGATATGACTTCTTGCTTCGTCTATTTTTTTTGAAAACTGTACCCGGGCCAAGCCCAACCCTACCTTCAAATATTGATACTGTACCACCAAAAGTCCAATGACAGAGACCACAAAAACAACAACATATACGTTTCTCTTTGTCAGCATATTGCGAAATAAGTAAAAAAACACCAGCAATTTACCCATTGGTTAAGTAGATTAATCTTTCATTAATCTTTTTGTTTTTTTGTTAATCCCAAGTTACTGGACAAGTCCTTATTTTTACCCTTGAGTTTAGTTAATAAAGAATTAAGTAGTGTAACTTTTTCCGAAAAACACTGAAGAGGTCAATCCATTGGATTGGCCTTTTTAATTGTACCCTTTTCTTTATTTAATCTCTTCTTTTATAGGGAAAGGTTTGTGTAGCCTGTTTCACATATCCCTTATATTTGTTTTCCAAATTTTAAGCATGTTTCATTTTTTTCAAAAAAAATACTTCTTGGCCGATTATCTGCATGGCTTGGTGGACATACATAACCATATCCTCCCCGGTATAGATGATGGGGCCGGCACCATAAAAGATTCCATTGATTTACTGAATGGCTTTTCTGAGCTGGGTATTACAACTTTTGTGTGCACTCCCCATATCATGCACAATCATTACGACAATACCCCCAGCACCATACATGCGGCCCATAAATTGCTTGAGAATGAGATAATATCCAAGCAAATGGCCAATATTTCGCTTGAACCGGCGGCTGAGCACATGGTTGATGACAATTTTGAAAATTTACTGGAACGTGGGCAGGTCATGGCCCTTAAAAAAGAATATCTTTTGATAGAGATGTCCTACCTACAGCCTTCGCTGAATTTTAACGAGGCCATTGATAAGATAGCCCTGCACAACTATTTCCCAATCTTTGCCCATCCCGAACGCTATATATATTACCATAGAAAGTACAAAATCTACCCTTCCTTAAAGCGACAAGGAATTTTGTTTCAGTTGAATCTTCAGTCGCTTAGCCCACTTGCCTATGGGAAAGAGGTTCAAAAAACGGCCTTGAAACTATTGAGCGATGGGTTGATCGACTATGTGGGTTCGGATGTTCATAACATTAGGCAATTATCCCTCATTAAGGAAACCAAGATATCCAGAAGCAACCTAAACCTTTTACTTCCGATCATTGAAAATACGATACAGACCTTTTATTGATATGATTAACCAAAATTCCACCACTTTTTAACGGTCTTCCCGTATCCGTAGCCATATTTACCCCCATATCCTAAATTGGTCTGCTTCACATTGTTGACTACAAAGGAGAGATTCTTGAGCTTCCCTTCCTTTTTGAGTTTTAAAGGGAAATCAAGGACTTTTGTTTCCGTAGCACCTGCTTTGACCACATACAGCATTTGGTTGGCATACTCACTAATCAAAAGCGTGTCCGTAACCACCATAAGAGGCGCAGTATCCACAACAACATAATCATAAAGTTCAGATACTTCTTCGAACAACTCTTTCATTCTATCGTTCATTAGCAATTCTGTAGGATTAGGTGGTATTTTACCTGAATATACCAAATCTACATTGCCATACAGATCTTGTGCAGGATTAACGATATCCTTTAAATGTACACCTGAATTGCTTAAATACTCCGTCAGTCCCATTTTCACTTCCCTTTTGGGCTTAAAATCAGGGGCATCAAGGTCTCCTGAAAAAAACGTATACAATTTTGGGTTCCTAATATCCGCTCCTATAAGCAGAACCTTTTTTCCTGTATTGGCAAAGATACTTGCCAAGTTGGAGGATATCAAGGTCTTTCCTTCTCCAGGGACGCTGGAAGTAACAAAGATAATATTGGCTTTTTCAGTTTTTCCCTTGGACTTATGGATATAGTCCAAGTTGGTCCTTAAAATCCTTAGGGATTCCGCAAGTACGGAGCGGTCTTCTTTTTTAACCAATTTACTGGCTTTCTTTCCAATTTTTGGGATTTCGGCGAGTACTGGGATATCTCCTACAATTTTTTCCAAATCTAGTTTATTGTGCAATTTGTTGTCCAACAAATCCCTAGTATAGATAATGGAAAAAGGTATCAGGAGACCTGCCATGATCGCTGCCAAATAAACAAATTTGGGCTTTGGTGAAACAGGAAGGTTGAGACCATATGCAGAATCCACTATTTTGGACTTTGGCGCGGCCGAGGCAAAAGTAATCTGGGACTCCTCTCTTTTTTGCAGCAAATAAAGATAAAGGGATTCCGTTGTTTGCTGCTGCCTTGAAATATCCCTCAAAGCTCTTTCATTACTCGGTGCAGCATATATTCTTGAATTAATCTGAGACAACTGTTTGCTCAAACTGTTTACCTGTAAATCAAGATTGTTGGTAACGTTGTTCAAGCTGGATTGCATCCCTCTTTTCAGATCCTCAAGCTGTTGGTCCAATTTTCGAATAACTGGGTTCTTCTCGTTGGAGCTTTCCAGCAATCTATTTCTTTGGGCTACCAATTCATTGTACTTTTGAGCAGCATTGGCTATTCCTGCATCATTTAACCCTACATTGGTGGGTATTATGTCATAGCCCTCCTGATCGCTGATTAAATCTTTCATGGAACTGGCAATATTCAACTGAATGCTGGTCTCCTGTAATTGTCGCTCACTTGCCGCACTTTGGCTGAAATTTACATTGGATTGAGATCCAAGATCTGCAATACCTCTACTTTCTTTAAAAGATTCCGCAGTTTGGTCAACCGATGAAAGACTACTGTAAATTTCAGTTATCCTATCATTTATAAACTTTGTGGTGCGGTCCGCAATATTTTTCTTGTCTGCAACAGCATTGGAGTTATTCGTTAAAATAAGTTCATTGATAACATCCACGGCTCTTTTTTGAATTGGGTCGACCAAGGCAATATTTATAATATTGGAATACTCTGCTGCAGGGCTAACACTTATCTTTTGTCTGTAGCCATCTGCAACATTTGGAATTGGGCTTATGACAACCTTGAGCCGATTACCTTTGTATGTATCAAGAAATTCACCATCCGGTACAAGGATTATACTACCAATTTTTGTCTTGACCCTGGAGCCAAAATCATATTTCTTAAAAGGGGCGTCCTCTTCTTCCCCATATTCAAATGAAGTATCTGAATTAAGATTTACAAAAAAACTATGTTCGGATTTATTGACAATGGAATCGGGAGATATAAAATTAATGCTAAAAGGGAAGTTTCCTCCATACAATTCGCTATTTCGAATATTCCCTACAACAAAATACCTCACATTGAGTTTAAGCTTTTTTACAACTTGGGTTAAATTACCCCGGGATTTAAGAATTTCAATTTCATCCTCAATCTGTGTCTTTCCACCCGAAAAAACATCCAAATCCTGAAGAACGCTCAATTCTGAAGATGTTCCCTTATTTTCTATTATTTGAATTTTGGCCGATGCCTTATATTGTGGAGTACTATACCTTAAATAGGCATAGGCCAACAAAATCAAAATAAATACACTAAGACCAAACCACTTCCAATGTTTTAAATATGAGTCTAAAAGGCCCTTTAAATCCAATTCCATTTTATTCATCTACTTCGAGAGTATATAATATATAACTATCAGAAAAATCAATTATTATGATTAATTTCTTGTCAACAACACAACCGTGGAGGTAATCAATACAGAAAGAATCGATACAGCAATGGAAGCCCTTTGGTCCAAGTTGGACTGTGTTTTCCCTGATTTGTTGGGTTCCACATACACCACATCGTTTTGGGTAAGATAATATACTGGGGATTTTAAAGCTTCCTTACTATTAAGGTTTATCCTATTATATACTTTGGCTCCATCGAAATCCCTGAGCACCATTACATTGTCACGTCTACCTTTAATGGTAATGTCCCCAGCCAATCCCAATGCCTCCATAATGCTTATTTTCTCCCCGTTGACCGGATATGTTCCTGGTCTACTAACAGCTCCCATAACTGTAACCGTAAAGTTTCTTATCCGTATATTGATGATAGGGTCTTTAAGGTAATCCGCAAGTTTTTCTCGAAGAAGCTCTTTTGTTTCACTCGGAGAAAGCCCTTCAATCTTCACCTTCCCAATAACAGGAAAATCAATCTCCCCATTTTTATCCACCAAATAGTTAACTTGTTCCGCACGTATCCCCCCCTCTTCCGCACCTCTAAATAGATTGAAGGGAGCACTAGCCTCGGCGTCTAAAGTTGATATGTGGATACTCACCAAATCATCTACCTTAAATTTACTTGTAAAGGAATCATCATCCACCAAAGTTTCAAATTGGTTCGCATCTTGAAAATAAACCACATCCTTAGAAGGTGTACACGAAAAGACAAGACATACCATCGCAAGCATGTATGCAATATTTATTTTTTTATACATGAAGATATACTTTTAGTTTAGTTGTTAAGTTGATGTAAGGGTTCTTCTTTTGTATTCTTCTTTTTGTCCAATTTACAAAAATCGGAATTGTTGGATATATATTCTGGCACAATTCTTTTCATAAGTTGTACCACGTTATCCTTAAAGAACAGATTGGATATGCAAAGTTCATCGATCATTGTCCTAGTTTGGATATAGTCAATCTCCCTAACCTTACTGATCATTATCTTATCATGATAGGTAGGTAAAGTATTCTCACCATTGGCCAAAAGTTCTTCATACAATTTTTCACCTGGACGTAGTCCGGTTATCTTAATGTCAATATCATCCGGGTAATGAAGACCGGAAAGTCTGATCATATTCTTTGCCAAGTCCATAATTTTAACGGACTCTCCCATGTCAAAGATGAATATTTCCCCACCTTTACCCATGGCACCGGCTTCAAGTACCAATTGGGATGCTTCCGGAATGGTCATAAAATAACGAGTGATATCCTTGTGGGTAACCGTAAGGGGACCACCCTTTTCAATCTGTTTTCTGAAAAGTGGAATGACCGACCCATTGGATCCAAGAACGTTTCCAAACCGGGTAGTGATAAACTTGGTTTTTCCCTCCTGCTGTCTACTGCTAATATACATTTCTGCAATACGTTTGGTAGCCCCCATGATATTTGTTGGGTTAACAGCTTTATCCGTTGACACAAATACAAATTTCTCAACATTATATTCCACGGAAAGATCCACAATGGTCTTGGTACCAGCAACGTTTATCTTAACAGCCTCATACGGATTCTGTTCCATAAGTGGCACGTGTTTATAGGCTGCAGCATGGAAAATCCTATCCGGTCTATGCTCTTCAAAGAGAACCCGCATTTTATTCTTATCCCTGATATCACCTACCAAGGGAACAAAATTAAAGAAACCGGCCTGTTTCAATTCTTGCTGAAGATCGTATAATGCTGATTCCGCTTGATCTATTACAATTAAAGATCGGTAATTGTACTTACAGATTTGCCTTACCAATTCACTTCCTATTGAACCTGCCCCACCTGTGACCATGATCACCTTGTCTTCAAAATCCCTTTCAACCTTACTGTTCTTGATTTCAATTGGTGGTCTGTCCAAAAGGTCTTCAATCTGTACCCTTTTAATCTGTGAGACCTTTAGTTCCCCATTGATCCAATCCTCTACGGGGGGTACAATCTTCACCTTGACCGGAAGATCCACAATCTCGTTGACCAGTACACGTAATTGCTTTGGACTTATACTTTGTATGGAAAAAATAACCTCGGCAATATTATTGAACCTGATAAAATCCTTGGTAAGAATAGACTTATCGTAAACCTTAACCCCATTGATCTGTTTACCTACCTTCTGTTGGTTGCTATCCACAAAGCCGATAACCTTTGCTCTAACCTTTGAATGGTTGGTCAATGTATTGTATGCAATAATTCCTGATTCCCCTGCTCCATATATCAAAAGGTTTTTGGTAGGGGCCTCGTTGCTGCTCAACAGACTTTCATAACATATCTTGAAAACATATCTTGATGAGGTCAGTGTTATGAACGTAAGTAGACTATTGATAATGATGATTGACAATGGTATAGTAAACCCATCCATAAAATCCATGGACCTATTAACGAGCACAACCGCTATTGCCCCGATACTGGCCATACATGTGGCGTTGAAAATAGCATAGACATCCTTGATTCCCGTATGCCTTACCACACCTTTGTAGCTTCCTGACATCAAAAAGGACAAAAAGAACAAAACAACCACAATGGGCAATTGGGTCCATAGTTTTTGAACATCAAAACCAAAGCTCAAATTAAATCGGATAAAATATGCCAATATAAACGAAACCGCTACAATGCACAGGTCAATGAACAATACCGTCCATTTGGAAGCATAATGCCTACGATTGACAAACAACAAGTATTTTCTTATCATTTTAGTTCGTTTTTAATGATATTGCAAATTCTCTCCAAGTCATCCTCATCCAAGTTTGAACCACTGGGCAAGCATAGCCCCTTGTCAAAAAGATGTTCACTGACACCATTCACATAACTTGGATTCTCCTGAAAAACGGGTTGCAAATGCATCGGTTTCCATAACGGTCTGGATTCAATGTTCTCCTCCAAAAGGGCCAATCTAATTCTTTCCCGGTCTTCAAAGGACTGGGTAAGGATACAGGTAAGCCATCTATTGGATAGGCATCCTTTTGGCTCATCCAAAAACTGAATGCCTGAAACATCCGATAAATGATTTTTGTAATACTCGAAATTCTTTCTCCTGGCAAGCACCCTATCTTCCAAAACTTCCATTTGACCTCGCCCTATGCCAGCCAATACATTACTCATCCTATAGTTGTAACCTACGGTTGAATGCTGATAGTGCGGTGCGTTGTCCCTAGCCTGGGTAGCCAAAAAAATGGCCTTTTCCTTGGCCTCTTTATCTTTACTTAGCAAAGCACCTCCACCTGATGTGGTTATTATCTTGTTGCCATTGAATGACAAGATTCCAAAATCCCCAAAACTACCACATTTAATTCCTTTGTAGATGCTTCCAAGGGCTTCAGCACTATCTTCTACAACAGGGATATTGTATTTTTTGGAAATATCCTGAATCTCTTGGGCTTTGTAAGGCATGCCGTATAAGTGTACAGCAACAATTGCTTTGGGTGTTTTTCCCAATTTTATCCTGTCCAATATGGCAACTTCCAAAAGTTCAGGGCTAATGTTCCAAGTATCTTCTTCGCTGTCAACAAAGATTGGGGTCGCTCCCAAATATGTAATAGGATTTGCCGAGGCCGAAAAAGTAAAGCTTTGGCACAAAACCTCATCGCCATTGCCAACCCCCAAAAGCTCAAGGGCAAGATGAATTGCCGCGGTCCCGGAACTCAGACAAGCCGCATTTACCTCGTTACCAATAAATTCGGATATAGATTCTTCAAAAAGTTGAACATTGGGACCTAAAGGAGCAATCCAATTGGTTTCAAAAGCTTCCTTTACATAGTTTTCCTCATTATGCCCCATGTGGGGCGAGGATAACCAAATTTTTTTCAAAGTAGTAGTTTCCATTTCAGTTTTGGGTTGATATAAGTAGGTGTGATTATAACTTTAATCAGGATAAAAGTAACAGTAAAATTTAGCTGTTGCCCCTTTTCCACTTACTATTCGCCCAAGATGAAAAAAAATCGATTAAGTGTTGATTCCATCCATCCGATCAACCCCTATTTTAGGGTGAGTACATTCAAAAAAATGCTCAAGCAAGGTAGTTCAACAACTTATTGGATCAACTTACCATTAAAAACATTTCCTTGGTTTAAAGAATATCAAATATTCCTGGAAAGTAAAATCTTACGACCTAAATCCGACTTCCATTCCTGTATTACCATTCTTTTTATCGAGTTTACCCGTATTTCGTCTTTGTAATGTTTACATTAGGAACCCTGTTGTTTTCTTTGCATCCAAACCTCAGGTCAACAAATGATCAAACAAATATTAAAACTTATTCGGGTACACCACTGGGTTAAAAATCTAGCGATTTTTCTTCCCGTTTTTTTCTCTGGAAGACTCCTCGAAGTATTGTTTGATCATAGTATTTATAAGGCCATCATTCTTTTCTTTGCATTTTCCCTTACCAGTTCGCTGATATATATATTAAACGATGCGCTTGACGTAGAGAAGGATCGATTACACCCAGAAAAAAAGAACCGCCCCTTGGCCAGCGGTTATTTTTCCATAAAACAGGCAGTGGCAATTGCCTTGTTTCTTTTTGTTCTTTCGGTATCTCTTATTTATTCGCTGGATGATTCTAAATGGTTTGTCATAGGATATTTTGTCCTGAATGTTTTATATGCCTTCATTTTAAAAAACATAGCAATAATTGATGTCATTTGCATAAGTATCGGGTTTTTGATAAGAATTCTTGCCGGTGGGCTTATACTAGGTATTGTTGTGAGCAAGTGGATGATAATCATTGTTTTTCTTTTGAGTATGTCCATTGGTTTTGCAAAGCGCAGGGATGATCTAACGATTCAGAATGGGGTTACCTTGAGGAAATCACAAAGCGGATACACAACGGCTTTTATAGACATTGCCAAAAGTATTTGTTTTTCGGTGACCCTTATGGCCTATATTTTGTACACAATTTCTGAAGAAGTCATAGCCCGAGTAGGAACCGACAAGCTATATATCACATCATTACCCGTATTTATAGGTATCATGAGATATTTACAAATTTCTTTGGTTGAGAACAAATCGGGGTCACCCATAAAGATCTTAAGTAGAGATGTTTTTCTGCAGGCAACCTTATTGGTCTGGCTGATGCTCTTTGCTTACTTTATCTATTTTCAAAAATAATTTACCCCTCCCAATGGAATCCCAAAACTGGCATAACATATACAAATACGGACTTTACACATTTTTTGTCTTCTTGTTTTGCTGGATTGGATACCATACCTATCAATTCATAGAGACCAGTCATGGATTTATTCTTGGGGACTGGTTGGTTAATTACCATGACGGAGGGTTTAAAAGAAGAGGGCTCACGGGAAGTCTATTCTTCATGATTCAAGATGTTACGGGGTTAAGACTAAAAACGATTGTCTTTATTGGACAAATGGTTTTATATTTTCTGTTTTTTGTTCTATTCGTCAAGATAATACAAAAGAAAAAAGTAACCTTACTATTCGTTTCCCTTATATTTTCACCGTTAACCTTGCTTTTTTTCATAAATGACATCCATATTGTAGGACGCAAAGAGATTATTTTATTTGTCATATTCGCATTCTTTGTCCATTTGCTCAGCAAAGACCAATTCAAGGGCTTTAAAGAATATTTGGTCTATGCTTTACTTTTTGTAGGGGTTTTATTTCATGAAATCTTCATTTTTTATGCCCCATACTTTGTGCTTACCCTATGGCTTTTCAATAAGAAGGTAGACTATTGGAAGGGAGCCCGCCTCTATTTGTCCGTCCTTATACCCACCTGTATAGTTTTCTTTTTTGGCAAGGCCATCAACGAAGGAGAATCATTGAATATCTTAAAACAAAGGGGGATAGAGTTCGGAAGTGGACAACTTAGCATATTTGACTTTTCCAATGACCTGCTATCCAGTATAGATCGGTATTTGGAAACTCCATGGGGGTACTCCCTCTATTCAGTATCCCTTATACTAGGACTGTTGCATGTATACTATTATCTACGTAAAGAACATCCTTCCGAGTCAAAAAGAATACTATGGAGCTTCCTGCTATTGATCGGGTATTCCTTGCCACTTTTTATTCTGGTATGTGATTGGGGAAGATGGATCCAGATTCATTTTGTCTTACTATTATTGGTGCTGGCCACTTTATTACCAACAAAAACCAAAGAATCCGTAATAAAAAAGACCAGCCTCCCCGTATGGAAATATAGCTTGGCCGTTATGTACATTATTTTGCTGTTGACTTGGAGGGTGTACCACTTTAAAAATGGTTTTGTCCTAGATGGGTTTCTTACATATTTATTTAACAAAATAGTATAGTTATTTCTGTTACCAAATGGAGGACACCAATACAAATAGCAACCATATTGCGGTTTTTGACCTGGACGGGACCATTACCTCAAAGGATACCTATTTAGAGTTCATTAAATATGTAAACGGCACTTTCCGGTTTTATTTAGGTTTGGTGGCCTTGTCTCCTTATGTTATTCTTTTCTATTTGGGAATTATTAAAAACCAAAGACTCAAAGAACTCTTTTTTTCTTATTATCTATCCAATCATGGTTATAAGGAAATTGAAAAAAAGGGTCAGGAATTTTCAGAAAAAGTACTCCCTTCGCTATGTCGTGAATCTGCCTCTATTGTTCTATCTTGGCATACCGTAAAAAAGCATGACATTATGATCTTGACCGCCTCTTCGGGGTTATGGCTAAAAAAATGGTGCGATTCAAAGGGGTATATTCTAATAGGTACCGAATTTGAAAGGACAGATGACCGATTTACGGGTAGCATAGATGGTCTAAACTGCTATGGAAATCAGAAAAGAAGTCTTTTAGAAAATTATCTTAAAGGTAAAAAATATAGCTACACCTATGGATATGGGGATAGGGCATCGGACCGTTATTTTCTAGAATTGGTGGATGAACCATATTTAATGGCCCTAACCCCAAAAAATGTAACCGAGTACTGGAATAAACAATAATCGCAATTAAGAAACCTAAGTTATATGTGCGGTATCTATTTGACCAACATACAATACGATGACACTACTGTCAAGCAAAAACTGAATTCAATTTCCTTTCGGGGACCTGATCATACTGGCATAAAAAAAGTGAATCAAGTAACATTGGGACACTTGCGCCTATCCATATTGGATCTTGACCCCAGGTCAAATCAACCTATGGCTGAAGACCACCTCGAAATTGTATTTAATGGTGAAATCTATAATTATAAAGATCTTAAGGCAGACCTAGCCAAAATCGGGTATAACTTTAACACCGAGAGTGATACCGAAGTGCTCCTTTTGGGCTATAAAGAATGGGGTAAGGATATTCTATCAAGAATCAATGGTATGTTTGCTTTTTCCATTTATGATTCGTTGAACAACACTATTTTCAGTGCTAGGGACAGACTTGGTGTAAAACCGTTTTACTATTATTGGAAGGAGGGCAATTTAGAAATCTGCAGCCAAATCAGACCTCTTCTTGAAAGTAAAAAAATAAGTGATGAGGCCATATCCATATTCTTGGATTGCATGTTCATCCCAAGCCCCTATACTATTGCTGAAGATGTTTTTAAATTACCTCCAGGAAACTACATGGAGGTTAATCTGAACACCGGCGATTTAAAAGTTTCAGAATATTGGAACCTCAAGGATGTGGCTATCCGGAAAATTGATTATGACCAGGCCAAGAAGGAGTTGCATGAACTTTTAAAAGATGCCGTAAAGATTCGATTACAATCCGATGTCCCAATTGGCTCATTCCTGTCCGGGGGAATAGATTCGGCATTGGTATCCAGTATAGCATCTGAAGTTTCGGATAAACCAATAAACACCTTTTCCATTGGATTCGAGGAGGCTGATTTCGATGAAAGTAAAATTGCAGAAAAATATGCTGAAATTATTGGCGCCAACCATAAGACCACTATTTGCAAGCCAAATGATATCCTTAAACTGGTACCAAAGCTCATCTCTGTATACGATGAGCCTTTTGCGGACAGTTCTGCCCTACCCTCCTTGCTGCTGAATTCAGTTACCAAACAATATGTAACCGTGGCTCTTTCAGGAGATGGAGGGGATGAGAGTTTCTTGGGCTACCCTTATTTTGATTCTTTGGTTAGAAATAGGTTCATTATGGACATCCCTTATCCGTTGAGAAAAATGCTATCCCACCCAAAGCTCCTAGGTCTAGCGGGACTAAATACACATAGAGTTAGAAATGCCCTAGGCACAAAAACAAGAAACGATTTTATTGAAAACATATTTTCTCGAAAAGGCTTCTTACTGAAGGAAAAGAGACAAGGGTATATGAAATATTACCAAGGCTATAAAAAATGGTCAAGGGACTTTCTACAAAAAGCAGCGGACCTTAATATTAAACTTTGGTTGGAAAACGATAGCAATGTCAAGGTCGATAGAGCCAGTATGGCATATTCTGTGGAGGTTAGAAGTCCTTTTTTGGATTACCGTGTCATTGAATACGCAAGGTCGTTACCTGTTTCATTTAGGTATCAAAAAGGCAATCAAAAAAGAATACTAAGGGATATTCTAAAGGAATATATTCCAGAAGAGGTTTTCAATCAACCTAAAAAAGGGTTTGCCGTTCCCATAGGAAAATGGATGCGGAATGAGCTGAGAGATGAATTTTTATCCACGCTCAACGATCAAGCCTTGAACAGCATACCCAATTTTAAATCGAATATGTTTAAAAAGATGTTGTCCGATCATATGGATGGCAAAGTCGATCATACTGCCAATATATGGAAAGTATATGTACTTTGTAAATGGACCAATGAGTTCAACACAAATTGATTGAAAGAGGGGAGATTTTGTTTTTTTAAGCAATATAGCTTAGTCAACATCAACTAAATTCAGAAATTCCTCAAGGTCGGAATACCCATCGCCATCATGGTCCTCTTTACCATTTCTGGATAAATCTCCAAATTTACTTCTTTCCCACACGTCTGGCATACCATCGAAGTCTGTGTCATAATCATAACTCCTAGAGTTGATTGGATTTGAACTTATTCCACCTAAGAAATTAATATACCTCTGCTCAAAATAGAAACTCCTGTCCGATCCATTGTTTCCGGTAGTGTAAGGTTCATATGACCCCTCACCCCCTGCAACGACCTCAAGATATTCTCTGTCATTAGCATCAGGGCTATACACAATGGTTCCATTTCCATTTAGGGATGCATTTGCACCAACATCAGGATTGTTAACAATCTCTTCGTAGGCTTCACGTGCAGTCTTGATTGGCATCGGAGGCCCTAGAATTTCATAGGGAGTATCTACAAACTCACTGGCAGGCGCGTAATCTGTTTGTACCCCTGCATCAAACTCAACCCAAAGTTGTCTGTTATCGGCATCAGGGTCAGGGAACAATCCTTTGTCAACGATATTCCCTGCTGTATATATTTGATTATCATGCCATGAGTTTAGGGCATTCACATTCTTTTGACCTGTTCCCAAGGAGTTTCTTCCTCCGGCACAGTAATAATTGTTGATTTGGTTTAGTTTAATGTCCCCATTAACAAATGACAATCTAAATTTCCAGTTCTGGATTACATTATTGATATGGTCCACCCTTCCATTACTCCCAGAGTTGGGAAGCCTATGGGATACATTATAAAATAGATTGTTGATAAAACTATTGTCTTGACTAAAATGATGGTCTTGGCTATCACCAAATAAAGCACCGGTCTTACTTTCGGCTATCAATCCTTTTTGAAAGGTAACATACCGACTCTCGTTACCTCGTATAACAAAGGCCTGCAACCCCCCATAGGAGATGCTCATATGGTCAAACATCAGGTTACGTGCCACTCCCCTATTGCCATAGACATCCAATGCAACACTGGGAGAGTCTTTCATTCTTATTCTAATATACCGGATGATGATGTTCTCAACCTCATCGAACAAGAACCTTGAGTAGTTGGTAGTAGTAATGGTAATACCGCCAACAGGTGCCGTCTGGCCGGCAATGGTCAAATCTCTACCTGTAACAGTAAGCCATGAGGTAAGTTCAATGGTTCCTGACACGTCAAAAACTATGGTGGCTGGTCTTGGTTGACCCAACGCCCATCTAAAACTACCTTCACCAGAATTGTTCAGGTTGGTAACGTGGTAAACATTGCCTCCTCTACCACCAGTTGCATAGGCTCCTGCCCCATATGCGGTTGGAAATGCCTTTAATTCAGAAGAAATAACATCATCTTTATTGGCCGAATCATCACCTGAACCATCGGGTTGCTCCTGCCCACCTTCGCCAGAGTTTCCCCCTCCGATATTATCATCGATTTCTTCACTGATTGATTCATAAAATATATCGGAATCCTTTGAACAAGAATTAAAAGTCAAAAATAAAACAAGTAAAAGCAACATTTGGCAAAAGGCTAAAAATGATTTTGTCATGGGTATAGGGATATTGGGGTTCAAAATTAGTGTATAAAAAATTTTTTTAGATAAAATGTTTTAATTATTCGATGAAATGCAGCCACTAGGGCTGTTTTTAGATTTATTTGATACTCTGACTTGTACGTTTGGTTAACGCCCTAGGATTTCGCCTTAACTTTGATTTAACAGATTATATTCTTTTAATCGATGAAATACACCTTTTGTTAACAACTAAGACTTCTTTTGCATCCATCTTTAGACGAAAGAAACAAACCCATAAATATTTTCTTCACAATAAAAACCGTAGAATTAGGATTAGTCTTATCATATTTGCAATACAAACCTTTTATCCATGAAAATATTAGTGACTGGTGCAGCAGGATTTATCGGTTACCATGTTTCAAAAATGCTGCTTCAAGAGGGTCATCAAGTTGTAGGTTTGGACAACATAAATTCCTATTATGATGTTGACCTAAAATATGCTCGTCTCCATGAACTGGGAATTAAAAAGGAAGATTCGCATTCTTTTTCAAGTATCAATGCAAGCACAAAATATGGCTTTGAGTTTAGGTTTGTGCGAATGAATTTGGAAGACCGTGAAGCTTTGCCCAAATTATTTATTTCCGAAAAATTTGATGTAGTATGTAATCTAGCCGCCCAAGCAGGTGTCAGATATAGTATTGAAAATCCCGAGACCTATGTGGATAGTAACATTACAGGGTTTCTCAACATTTTGGAATGCTGTAGGAACCATAAGGTAAGTAAATTGGTATATGCAAGCAGTTCCAGCGTATATGGTCTATCTAAAAAAATTCCTTTCTCAGTAACTGATTGCGTTGATCAGCCTATCAGTCTCTATGCTGCCACCAAGAAGAGTAATGAACTTATGGCCCACACTTACAGCCATTTATTTCAAATACCAACTATAGGACTGCGTTTTTTTACGGTATATGGACCATGGGGCAGACCCGATATGGCAATGTTCCTCTTCACAGATGCCATAATACACAATAAACCTTTGAAAATCTTTAACCACGGTATAATGGAACGCGACTTTACCTATATCGACGATATCGTCAAAGGTGTGGTCAAGATCATTGAAAAACCTGTTACGGACAAAATTGACCCACAAAACTTGTATAAGATTTACAATATTGGCAATAATAAGTCAGTTAAACTGTTAGATTTTATTGAAGAAATTGAACGGAATCTGAAAAAAGAGGGTAGAAAAGAGATGCTTCCCATGCAGCTTGGAGATGTTCCAAAAACTTGGGCCAATGTTGACGATCTCATTAAAGATTATGATTACCGCCCAAATACTTCAATCAAGGAAGGAGTGGGCAAGTTTATAGAATGGTACAAATCCTATTTTAAAATAGGTCTATAGTACCGCTGGTAAGAAGTTCACTTAACGATTATATATTGTAATTCATAGCAAAATTTAATTTAAACCAATTTTAGCTTTGCATCTTTACAACTGAAATAAATTATAAATGGATATTAGAGGGTTAAATTTAAACAGTGATTATCATATTTTAGTTACCGGAGGTGCCGGGTTCATTGGTTCCAATTTGTGTGAAGCACTAATAAAAAATGGGAATAAAGTGACTTGCTTGGACAATTTTGCGACAGGTCACAAAAAAAATATACAACATTTGCTTTCCAATCCAAACTTTACGTTAAAGGAAGGCGATATCAGAAATATTGAAGACTGTAAAGATGCATGTAAGACGGTAGATTATGTTTTACATCAAGCGGCGTTGGGTTCAGTCCCAAGATCAATAAATGACCCTATTACGAGCAACGAAGTCAATGTAGGTGGCTTTTTAAATATGCTGGTTGCCTCCAAGGATTCCAACGTAAAACGATTTGTATATGCCGCAAGTTCATCAACCTATGGCGATTCGGAAAGTATGCCCAAAGTTGAGGATGTCATAGGAAAGCCCCTTTCCCCCTATGCTATTACAAAGTATGTGAATGAACTGTATGCCGATATTTTCAACAAGGTTTATGGCTTGGAAACCATTGGATTGCGCTACTTCAATGTTTTTGGGAGGAAACAAGATCCCAATGGAGCATATGCCGCCGTAATACCGAAATTTGTAATGACGCTGATGAATCATGAATCTCCCAATATCAATGGCGATGGTACCTATTCCAGGGACTTCACCTATATTGACAATGTAATAGAGATGAATGTGAGGTCAATTGTGTCCAACAACAACAAAGCCATCAATACGGTATACAATACCGCGTACGGGGAAAGAACCAACCTCAATGAGCTAGTGGCCCTGTTGAAAAAGTATTTAAGTAATTTTGACCCCGAAATATCCAATATTGAAGTTACATATGGGCCTATTAGAAAAGGTGATGTCCCCCATTCACTGGCCTCTATTGAAAAAGCAAGGACACTATTGGGATACAACCCTCAATATAGCATAGAAGCCGGCCTCAAAGAAGCCGTGGACTGGTATTGGGAAAACCTTAAATAAAAAACACAGAGAATGAATTTAACCGTTATTGGAACCGGCTATGTAGGCTTGGTAAGTGGTACCTGTTTTGCCGAAATGGGAAACACCGTAACATGTATTGATGTTGATACCCAAAAAATTGAAAAATTAAAGCAAGGGGTAATCCCGATTTACGAACCAGGTCTTGAACCTATGGTTGCCCGCAACATTTATAATAAAACTTTAAGTTTCAGTACGAGCCTTAAAGATCATTTGCACAATACGGACATTGCATTTATTGCTGTTGGCACACCTATGGGAGAAGATGGGTCTGCAGATTTAAAGTATGTACTGCAGGTCGCCAAAGAAATTGGTGAGTACATGACCACCCCCCTTGTTGTTGTCAATAAGTCCACAGTTCCTGTAGGAACCGCGGATAAAGTAAAAGCCACCATCAATAAAGAACTTGAAAATAGAGGAGAGAAAATTGAATTCCATGTGGTCTCAAATCCAGAATTTTTAAAGGAAGGGGATGCCATTAACGACTTCATGAAGCCGGACAGAGTGGTGATTGGGTCAGACAATGTGGAGGCAGAAGAAAAATTACGGGCATTATATGCCCCCTTCTTTCGAAGTAGCACTGATCGCCTGATCACTATGGATGTACGTTCCGCCGAAATGACCAAATATGTTGCCAATGCCATGTTGGCTACAAAGATTTCATTCATGAACGAAATTGCAAACATTTGTGAATTGGTGGATGCCGATGTCAACAAAGTTAGAATTGGAATCGGGTCTGACAGTAGAATTGGTTATAGCTTCATTTACCCTGGCAGTGGATATGGCGGTTCATGCTTTCCAAAGGATGTAAAAGCCCTAAAAAGAACCGCGGCGGAAAATGGATATACCGCAAATCTAATAGAAGCGGTTGAGAACGTAAACGACAAGCAAAAATTGGTCATTGCCAAAAAGGTTGTTTCCAGATTTGGTGAAGACCTGAAAGGAAAAACCTTTGCGATATGGGGTCTTGCCTTTAAACCGGAAACAGATGATATGCGTGAGGCACCTTCCATCTATGTTATAAACCATCTCACCCAAAAAGGAGCCAAGATACAGGCCTATGATCCCAAAGCAAGAGAGGAGGCCGAGAGTTTCTATTTAAAAGGAAATAAAAACGTTACATATTTTAACTCTAAATATGAAACTCTTGAAAATGCCGATGCAATGATTCTCTTGACTGAATGGAAAGAGTTTAGATCCCCAGATTTTGAGGAATTGAAAAAACAACTGAAACAACCCATAATTTTTGATGGTCGTAATCAGTACAACCATACAACACTTTCTAAAAAAGGCTTTGAATATTTTCAAATAGGAAAAAAATAATATCTATGAATACAACTAGAATTGCAGTAATTGGACTTGGTTATGTAGGTTTGCCCTTGGCTCGCCTTTTTGCCACAAAATATCCTGTAATAGGCTTTGACATCAATCAGGGACGTATACAAGAATTACAATCAGGGGTGGACAGCACTCTTGAGGTCAGTAATGAAGACCTGCAGAGTGTAATCAAAGAAAGTGCCCCTGAAGGCCAAGGCCTTTTTTGTTCAAACGACATAGACCAAATAAAAGACTGTAATTATTACATCATTACCGTCCCCACCCCAATAGACAAAAATAACAGGCCCGATTTGACCCCTCTATATAAATCCAGTGAAACGGTTGGAAAGGTCCTGAAAAAAGGGGATATCGTTGTTTACGAATCCACAGTATATCCAGGAGTAACGGAAGATGAATGTATTCCCGTATTGGAAAAGGTGAGCGGTCTGAAATTCAATGAAGACTTCTATGCTGGATATTCCCCAGAAAGAATCAATCCAGGAGATAAACTGCATACAGTTGAGAAAATTCTGAAAGTAACCTCTGGATCAACACCCGAGATTGGAAAAAAAATCGACGCATTGTATGCGGAAGTCATTACCGCTGGAACACATTTAGCCCCCACCATTAAAGTAGCGGAAGCTGCCAAGGTAATAGAAAATTCACAACGCGATATAAACATTGCTTTTGTAAACGAACTGGCCAAGATATTTAATCTAATGGATATTGACACTCATTCCGTGTTGGAAGCTGCTGGTACCAAATGGAACTTTTTACCATTCAAACCTGGATTGGTAGGTGGCCATTGCATTGGTGTGGACCCTTATTACCTTGCGCAAAAAGCCCAAGAAGTTGGATATCATCCAGAAATTATATTAGCCGGACGGAGAGTCAATGATAGTATGGGCAAATATGTGGCTACGGAAATCATCAAACTAATGGTGAAAAATGACATTCGAATCAAGGACGCTCGCATTCTAGCATTAGGCATAACTTTTAAGGAAAACTGCCCCGATGTAAGAAACACCAAAGCCGTTGATGTAATCAAGGATTTACAAACTTACGGTACAGATGTAATGATCTACGATCCTTGGGCCAAACCTGAGGATGTAAAAAAAGAATACGACCTAACCACAACCCAAGAAATGCCCAATGGAACATTTGATGCCATTGTACTTAACGTTTCCCATAAAGAATTCACTGATTTAAATCTAAAAGACCTTTTAAATCCAGATGGTATTATTTATGATGTAAAAGGGGTTGCCAAAGAATATAATGGACGCTTATAGGGTATTGGCCGAAATAATAGAATATAAAAACACTTTTTTCAGTCCAATTTAAATCATTTAGCGAAGGATAATGGAGCAAAAGAACAAAATCAGCATTATTGTCCCCGTCTATAATGTCGAGCAATATCTTGGACGGTGCATTGAATCCATTATTGGTCAAACCTACCAAAACATGGAGGTTATTCTGGTCAATGATGGATCTATTGATAGCAGTAAGGAAATCTGTGAAAGGTATGCACAAGAAGATGAAAGGATTATTGTAGTCAATCAAGAAAATAGTGGATCCAGTGTGGCGAGAAACTCTGGGATGGAAATTTGTACCGGCGATGTGATAGCATTTCTGGACAGCGATGACCATATAGACAAATCTATGTTTCAAACGATGATTGACATCATGGAAAGTAATGATCTGGATGTTGTGGAAATTTCCCCAATAATTTTCGGTAACAAGAATGGCTTTGACAACACCCTTGCCATCGAGGATGGCAATACTGCAATCAAGAGAATCCTTCGTGGTGCATGTTTTTCGGTATGGCGGAGGATCTACAGAAAAGAGGTTGTCCAAAACATGAGGTTTATTCCCGGAATCATACATCAAGATGTTTTCTTTACCATTGATGTTATGAACAAGGTAAAATCCATAGGTTTCCTAAATAGTCCTCTCTATTTCTACAATACAGAAAACCTGAGCATTATTAGAAGTAAGTATTCAAAGAACAAGATTGAAACAGGAATAAGGGCCACTGAATATATTATAGAGAACACACCAAAAAATCCGTCCGTTCAAGAGGTGGTCAAAAATTATGTGGTTTCATACTATACCGACCATTATTTTCTTTTAAGTAGAAACAAACATGTAGATCCACAAAAAAAATATAGGAGAAAAATCAGGAAGGCAATCCTCGATGCGGTAAATTTCAAAAGACTCAGTTTACGAACCTTCCTGGTCATCTTCATGCCCTCTTTGATTGTAGAAATCATATCTTCGGTAAATCAGAAACTAAAATAGTTTTATCGCACATGTCCAGACTGAGATTGACCTTAAAAAATGGCTGGATTGCCCTAGTTTTTCAGTTGGCATATATTGTGACCCAGTTCTTCTCCCGGAATATCTTTTTGGAATATCTGGGTGATGACTTTGTAGGAACTGAAGGCACCCTGAAAAGCATATTGATGTTTCTAAATTTATCGGAGCTTGGGATAGGTACTGCTGTAGGTTTTGCCCTATACAAACCGTTGTTTAACAAAGACCGTGAAAAAATAAATGAGCTCATTGGTTATCTGGGTTACCTATACAAAAGGATCGGTTTGTTTGTGCTCTTGGGCGGTGTAGTGCTCATATTGTTTTTTCCGCTGTTCTTTGATGATGAAAAAGTGAACATTGGAATAGTCATTTTTCTGTTTTTAGCGCTGTTGACAAGCAATCTGATCAACTATTTTTTCACCTATCATATGTTTCTCTTGGAAGCCGATCAAAGGGGATATATCAATACCACCATCAATAGGTCTACTTATATCTTAAAACTAGTCGTTCAGTGCTTTGTTCTTATCTATCTTGAAAACATTATCGTTTGGATATCAATTGAGTTGCTTTCCGCGTTCCTATATGCCCTTATATTTAGAAAACGGATACGGAAAGCTTACCCCTGGCTGCATCTTAAATTTGAGGTAACCCAACCCATTAAGGAAAGAAACAGGTCCTTATTGACCAAAATAAAACAGATCAGCTTTCATAAACTGGGAAGTTTCGTGTCTACGGGAACAGATAACATACTGATATTCGCACTTATCAATCCAGCCACAGTGGCCTACGTTGGAAATTATCAAATGGTAATGAACAATATCAATATATTGGTAAGCAAACTGTTCGAAGGCACCAAGGCCGGTGTTGGGAACTTGGTGGCAGAAAACAACCTGAAAAACACCCTGAAGGTTTTTTGGGAAATGATGGCCCTAAGGTTTTTCTTTGCCGGTTCCGCCTCATTGGTTATGTACATTGGATTTGATGATTTTATAATATTGTGGTTGGGAGAAAAGTATATTCTTTCCGAAACAATACTTTTAGCATTGGTTGCCATATTTTTTATTTTACAGATCAGGCAACCTGTAGATGATTTTAAACAGGCATATGGGCTTTTTGATGACATTTGGTCCCCTGTGGTTCAAAGTGTCTTAAATTTAATACTGTCCGTTGTTCTGGTCCTGGAATATGGAATCATTGGCGTTTTTATCGGGACCATAGTCAGTCAGGTGGCCATTGTTTTGATATGGAGGCCTTATTTTTTGTTTACATCCGGGATGAAAATCAGTTCAAGGGTTTACTGGAAAGGATTTTTAATGCATTTGATTTATTTATCCATAGCCGGACTTCTATTTTTAATGGCATCCCGTAACTTTGATATGTCAAAAAATACGGGGATTTTTGAGTTATTGGTCCATTTGATACAGTTGGGCATGTTTTTCTCATGCATTTATTTTCTGATCCTATTGGCTTTGAGCAAGGGGTTCAGACATGTTGTGAACAGGTTTTATGGTATCATCAAAAATAAACTCTGAAATAAAGTGATTAATTTATTGATGAAATGAAATATGTACTAGGCGTCTTAATAATTTTGTTCGCAACCTACTCAGATATATTTTTATATCGTGTAGGCATTAACCCTTTGCCTCCTGCTTCACTTCTCATCCCCCTATTTATGGGTGCGTTCGTATTAAGGTATAATATGAAGGAGGTTCTATCGCTGTTTAAATCGCACACAGCGAAGTTTTTCTTTTTGATGCTTATGCTGTCCACCATCTTCTCTGCTTTCTCCAATGCGGATCCTGAAGTCATCAGAACAAATATCTCACTTGATGTCATCACCCTGATACTTTATCTGTTTATGCTCCATTTCTTTATCAAGGAAGACAAGAAAACCGTATTTATAGTTGTCTTTATTTCCTTGATTGTACTTGCTGGCAGTGTTTGGTATGACTTCCTGATTGGATTACCAAAATACAACAGAACTTTGGCCGAAAGTGTCAGAAAGGGTGGTTTTGGTGAAAACCCCAACAAAGCTGCTTCCGGAATAAAGTTTTTGGCACTTGGCGTCCTTTTCTTTCTGGAACACTCCAAAACAAAAAAATATCTGGTCATTACCATATTGGTAGCCACAATTTTCATCACTTTTTCGCGAAGTGGAACTGTTTCTGCCGTTCTTATCTTAATCCTTGGCACGATGAACAATTGGAAATCAACCTTCCAAATCGATGTGCAAAGGCTCATAAAAAGTTTCTTTAGAATTGTTATTCTATTTTCCGTGCTCTATGTGGCATTGCTTACATTAGCCGGTGTGATTCGGGAAAACTTCCCAGCATTTACCCGAGGGGCTGCAGGTGAGCGTATGGATCTTTTATTGGGGCAAAGTGACAAAGGGGTAATTGCCGAGGATACCGGTTCAGGGGGCGGTCGTGGAGATTTATTTTTAAAGTACATGGATGACTTCATGTCCAATCCTTTGGGATATGGGACGGGATTTACCGATGACAGGGAGTTTAATAGTTTGAACACCCATAACCAATACCTCTATTTAGCCGTGAATTATGGTATTTTGGGACTGGTATTGTACTTGTGGCTAATTGGATATGGCATAAAGATATCCATCAGTAGAAATCAGTTTTATTGTTTTGTTTTCTATTCTCTTTTCGTTTTTGAAGGGCTTATTGCCCACAACGTATTTTATGAAAGGGCGGTCCTTATCTGTGTTGCATTTTTTGATAGTCTGAACTACGGGGAAAAATATTTTGATGAAACCTTGAAACGAAGAATCTATAATGAACCAAACAACACTTTAGTATGATCAGCTCCTACAGTGAATATAAGTCATATTTAGAACAGGATAGGATTGCATTGGGAGTCCGTAATGACCATTTTTCTTCAAAAATAAAAGACTTCCTTTTTCCCAATTACATTTGGAGATTTGAGCAAACCCTTCGAAAATTGGAGTACTACTACAATTGTAAAAACAGCTTTTGGAGCAAACCAACGTATTACTATTTAAAGTATAAATTCAGGAAAATATCAATCAAATTGGGGTTTTCAATACCCATAAACGTATTTGGCCCGGGTTTGGCCATTGTACATTATGGTACCATCGTTGTCAACACAAATGCAAGGATTGGTAAAAATTGCAGAATACATGCATGTACCAATATCGGTGCATCGGGAGGAACAAGTCACGCGCCCCAGATTGGAGATAATGTATACATAGCCCCTGGCGCCAAAATTTATGGCAAAATCAATGTTGCCAATAATTGTGCTATAGGTGCAAATGCCGTTGTGAACAAATCCTTTGAAGAAACAGGAATCTTGATTGCGGGTAATCCAGCAAAAAAAATAAAGGAAATCGATATCAAAAAGATAATAAAACATATATAATAGTGTTTTTACAAACATATAAAGCCAACCATTGTTGGCTTTTATCCATGCCCAAAGCCATTATGTCCCCAAAAAATAACTTTTAATATGGCCCGCAAAAAAATAATCTTTGTGTTACCAACTTTAACAGCTGGTGGCGCCGAAAGAGTTATTTCTTTTATAGCGCAAAACCTTGATAAAAATAGCTTTGATTCGAAACTATTGATCCTGGGAGATGAAAGCTCATCCGCATTTAGCGTGGAAGGAATCGATTTGATTTTCTTTAATAAAAAGAGGGTACTCCATGCTGTGCCTAAACTATACTTTTTTCTTCTTAGAGAGAAACCTGATTTTATACTAAGCTCAATAGGTCACCTAAATACCGTATTGGGTCTTTTATCTTTCTTTCTTGGCCGTACAAAAGTTTTCATAAGGGAGGCCAGTGTAGTCAGTAGCATGGGTAAATACTCCAAAAGGAAGAGTCGTTTAAGGGGGCGTCTTGCAATAATTGCATACAATAGGGTGTCAGGGATAATATGCCAATCCAAAGACATGGCAAAAGATTTTGCATTAAACTATCCGGGTGTAGAAGGAAAAATTACAACCATTGCCAACCCACTTACATCAAAACTCCAATTAAAAAGTGTAGAAAGTGATTCTCGTACATTAAAGGTCATTACAATTGGCAGGCTAAGTAAAGAAAAGGGACAGGCAAGGTTGCTAAAAATTCTATCAAAGCTCAAAAGGGATTTCCACTATACAATTCTCGGGGACGGTCCCCAAAAAGAGGAACTCCTAAAACTGGCCGATTCCCTTGGGCTCATGGGAAAGATAACCTTTGTGGATCACAGTAAAGACATTCAGGGCTATTTGGAACAAAACGACCTTTTTCTGCAAGGATCCTATGTGGAAGGTTTTCCAAATACAGTCTTGGAGAGTTGCATGGTAGGAACCCCCGTACTGGCATTCAACGTGCCGGGAGGAACCAAAGAAATCATTACGCACAATGAAAACGGTTTTTTGGTGGAGGATGAGGATAGCTATTTGGAGTGTCTTGAAAACCATAAATACATTCCCCCTGCCCAAATCAGGGAATCTGTTATTTCAAAATTTGAGCCCAAGAAGATTCTTGGACAATACGAAAATCTATTTAAACCTTAGGGTACATGGAAGCCAGACCAATTAGAATTCTACATGTTTTAACCATTATGAACCGGGGAGGTGCCGAAACCATGGTCATGAACTATTACCGGAACATTAACCGGGAATTGGTCCAATTTGACTTTTTGCTCCATAGAAAGGAAACCGGCGCTTTTGATAATGAAATCCTGTCCCTTGGAGGAAAAATTTACAGAATGCCCTCCATTTCACCTAAAAACTACTTCAAGTACCAAAAGGAACTGGAACAATTTTTTGATGAGCACCCAGAATACCAAGTTGTGCATTCCCATCTAAATGCATTGAGCTCCATTATTTTTAGGGTGGCCAAGAAAAAAGGTATAAAAACACGGATTGCCCATAGCCATTTAGCGGTTGAACCTTTTGTATTTTTAAAGGTGTTCAAGCCAAACACCGATATTAAAGCGACTATCAAGGACAGCACACAATCACTTATCCGTAGAAGGGTAAGACATCTAGCCACCCACTATTTTGCTTGTGGGGAAAAGGCCGGAGACTGGTTGTTCGGAAAATCCAACAGGGATAAGGTGGAAATCATAAACAATGCAGTAAATGCCAAAGATTTTCTATACAACCCCGAAATCCGAAAAAAAGTTCAAAATGAGTTGGGACTGGAGGGTAGAAAAATCATTGGGCATGTGGGGCGTTTTAATGAGCAAAAAAATCATTTTCTCCTCATTGATATTTTCCATAGCCTTTTACAGAAAAACCCCAACTGTACATTGCTATTGGTCGGAGACGGCAACCTAAGGTCAAAGATTCAGAATAAGGTGAAACAGTTGGGAATTACCAAAGAAGTGGTCTTTTTGGGTCTTAGGGAGGATATCCCCGAACTATTGCAGGCCTTTGACCTCTTTTTGTTCCCGTCCCTATATGAAGGGCTTCCCGTAACCCTAATTGAAGCACAGGCTTCGGGATTGAAAATTGTAGCTTCAGATACCATCACCAATGAAGTGGACCTAACTGGTTTGATCACATTCTGTGGCTTAACAGACCCCATTGATCATTGGGCCGAAGAAGTTGACAAAAATCTAACCTATGAACGCAAGAATATGTTGAACAGCATCGTTCAAGGGCAATATGATATTGTTGAAAACGCAAGAAACTTACAAGAGTTTTATTTAAAAATATATTGATAAATGTGCGGCATTAACGGATTTATTAGTTACGGAAAAACCTTATCTGAAAAAGAATCGGTTTCTAGGATAAACCACATGAACGACCTGATTGTTCATCGGGGGCCGGATGACGATGGCATATTCCATGAAAATAATGGAACCACCACGATTGCCATGGGTATGCGCAGGTTATCCATTATTGACCTTCATTCCGGAAAGCAGCCTATTTTTTCAGAAGACAACCAATTGGTAATTGTTTTCAATGGGGAAATATACAATTACCTTGAACTAAAGGAGGAACTCATCAAGAAAGGTGTAACCTTCAAGACCAACAGTGACACGGAGGTTATTTTAAAACTGTATGAGAATTACGGTGTCTCATCTTTTAAAAGGTTGGACGGCATGTTCGCCTTTAGTATCTACGACAAAGGACTGAACAAGGTATTCATTGCCCGTGATTTTTTTGGTGAAAAGCCGCTATACTATACGCAGAGTAATGGAAGTTTTAAATGGGCATCGGAATTAAAGTCCATAACCAATGATGCTGCCACCCCTCTGAAAATAGACAAAGTAGGGCTCAACCTTTATCTTAGACTAACTTATATTCCAGCGCCATATAGTATTTACGAGGGTGTACATAAGCTCCCTCCCTACTCTTATATCACATACGACTTATCAGAAAACAATTATATAATAAGCGAGATAGAGGCCGAGACCTATCCTGACAAAACCAACTCCAAAATCAGTTTGGACAAGGCCAAAAACAATGTAAGAGACCTTGTGAGGGACAGTGTTGTTTCCCGATCTATTTCAGATGTTCCTCTCGGCACCTTCCTTTCCGGTGGGGTTGACTCATCCATAGTTTCATTATGCCTATCCCAATACAAATCCGAACCTATTGAAACTTTTTCAATTGGCTTTAAGAAAAAGTCTTTTGATGAAACCGATAAATCCCAGTTGGTTGCCAAGATGATTCATAGTAACCATCACGAGTTTATAATTGACGAAAAGGATATCAAAGAAGATTTGCATCAAATCTTGAATAATTTTGATGAACCATTTGCAGATTCATCAGCACTCCCTACATATTTGGTCTCCAAAAAAACCAGGGAACATGTAACCGTTGCGCTTACTGGAGATGGGGGCGATGAAGTTTTTGGAGGGTACAACAAATACTACATGGGCAAATTGAACAGCAGATATACAAGTTGGGTTCCTAAACCACTCCATAATGTTGTTAAAAATATCAGTATGCCTTTTTTGAACACCTCAAATGACAACAGAGGTAGAAGGTATCAAATTAAACGATTACTGAACTCATTTGACTATAATGGAGGTTTTTATTGGGATATTATCTCTTTGGGATATACCAACGGTGAAATCAATGAATATTTGCTTTCCGAAAACCAAGTTGCCACCCCGTTCAAAATATACAAAGACACCTTAGGAATTAATTCACCAAAAAGTTTAACTGATTTTCGGTTGGTTGATCGCCATATAAGCCTTGAAGGGGATATGCTTGTCAAAGTAGATAGAACCAGCATGCTGAACTCACTTGAATGCAGGGCTCCATTTCTCAACAAACAGTTATGGAATTATGTAAATACACTACCTGAAAACTTTTTGCTCAATGGTTGGAACAAAAAATTTCTTTTAAAAGAGGCATTCAAAGATGAATTCCCTAAAGGCTTTCTGGACAAGTCAAAAAGTGGCTTTGGCGCCCCGGTTGGGGATTGGCTTAGAACTTCGCTTAGTGCAGAGTTAAAATCATATATTGAAACTGACAAGCTTAAGAAACAAGGTATTTTCAATGCAGACACCATTACCAAACTTGTCAGGGAGCACCTGTCAGGTACTGCGGACAACACTTTTAAGGTATGGACTTTCTATTGCTTTCAAAAATGGTATTTCAACACCTACATATCTAAATAATGGCTAAACCAAAATTGATTAGGATCACTACTGTTCCCGGATCGTTGGGAGGACTCTTAAAAGGGCAGTTGAAGTTTATGAACCATTATTTTGAAGTAATTGGAATTTCTTCCCCAGGAGACTCCAGGTCCCTTTCTGATGTAAGTAAACAAGAAGGCATTAGGGTCATTCCTGTTGAAATGACAAGAAAAATCACACCCCTGAAAGATTTAATTGCCGTCTGGAAGCTATATAGAATATTTATGGAAGAAAAACCTATAATAGTCCATACACACACACCAAAGGCCGGAACCTTGGGAATGATAGCAGCATACATGGCAAGAGTACCGCATAGATTACACACTGTTGCTGGATTACCCCTTCTGGAGGCAAAAGGGAACAAAAGAAAAATATTGGACCTCGTAGAAAAGCTGACTTATCGCTTTTCCACAGAAGTGTACCCGAACTCATTTGGCCTAAAAGAAATAATATTAAACAATAAGTATACGAATGAAGGAAAGCTCAAAGTTATCGGTAAAGGTAGCTCTAATGGAATAGATACTGATTACTTTGATCCAAAACTATTCAGCAATGACGATAAACAAGCATTACGGAAAAAATTTAATATAAAGCCCGATGATTATGTCTTTATCTTTGTAGGTAGAATTGTGAGCGATAAAGGAATTAATGAACTCGTTTCAGCGTTCAAAGATCTTACAATTCAATATGCAAATATTAAATTATTGCTCGTTGGCGCACCTGAAAAAAAATTGGACCCCATACTCCCAGAGAACGAAGACTATATCAAAAAATCGGATTTCATAATTGAAGTTGGCTGGCAAACCGATGTAAGGCCTTTTTTTTCCATTTCCAATTCTTTGATTTTTCCAAGTTATAGAGAAGGGTTTCCCAATGTAGTAATGCAGGCTTGCGCTATGGGCATTCCAAGTGTGGTAACCAATATCAATGGTTGCAATGAACTCATTCGAGATAAAAAAAATGGTCTTGTCATACCAGTAAAAAACATACCTGAGTTAAAATCCGCAATGGTCAATATAATGTGTGAAAATGACTTGGAGAGTTCAAATGAAATAAGGCAATTCATGATTGATAACTATTCCAGAAATTATGTCCACAATGAAATATTACTAAACTATCGGTCATTGATAAAGGAGGAGGTATGATTCGCATAATAGATAGCTCAAAAAAAAAGAGGTTCATTGTCAACTAAACGCTCATTGAAAACGTATATTCATAGAAGTATTTTTATACACCTCATATCATATAGCTTAAAACCAAAAAATAATTTACTGCATGTACATATTTGGCGCTGGCGGTCATGGAAAGGCCATAATAGATTTAGTCGTCTCTGATTCTGAGTTTGATGTTGACGGTCTATTCGACGATAATGAAAATGGTAAGATAATGGGAATACCTGTTGGCAACATCAATGACCATCAGTTTTCGAAGAACCAAGACTTCCATATCGCCATTGGAAACAATCAAACAAGAAAAGATTTATCTGAAACTTTCAAGGTCAATTATCCCAAACTTATTCATCCCTCTAGTACTATTTCCAAATATTCTAGCATAGGGGAAGGAACCGTGGTCATGCCACAGTGTTCCATAAAAGCAATGACAGCGATTGGTAGACATTGTATTGTAAACGCTGGTGCCATTATCGGTCATGACGTAACCATTGGTGATTTTGTCCATGTGGCACCAAATAGTGCTGTCGCTGGTTTTGTGAATATTCAGGAAGGGGCACACATAGGAATCGGCGCATCGGTTATTCAAGGGGTCACTATTGGAAAATGGTCCATAATTGGAGCTGGGGCCGTAGTCATTAGAGATGTTCCCGAATATTCCGTTGTTGTTGGAAACCCAGGAAAAGTAATCAAGTCTGTTATGCACCATAACACGACACCGTAGTTCAACCGCACCTTTTTTATTGCATATACACCTATAAATAGAATATTAGAGCACCAAAAAAATTGGCCAACCGTTGGTGCAACAGAAGTATCTATTTCGTTAACGTGACGTCAGTTGCAATTTAACTTATTATTTCGCCTTTGGGCTAAAAAAAATCCGTTAACCGAAGCAAGTCTTTTTTTTTGTAAGTCAAGGAAATTGTTAAATACAAATTAAATGGAAGCTTATCTGTTCCATCAAACCAAATCAACCAACGTGTACTCTAAATACATAAAACGATTTATTGATTTTATTCTATCGTTAATAGGCTTTACACTTTTATTCCCTGTATTTGCCTTACTCTATTTAATTGTTCTTTTTATTAACAAGGGAAATCCACTGTTCTTTCAAGAAAGACCTGGAAAAAATGAAAAGGTATTCAAAATAGTCAAGTTCAAGACTATGACAGATGAGCGCGATTCAAATGGGAATTTGCTTCCAGATGAAAAAAGATTGACCAAACTGGGTAATTTTATGCGCAAATCGTCATTGGATGAGATACCTCAATTGATCAACGTTATCAAAGGAGATATGAGTCTAGTTGGCCCTAGGCCTTTAAGGACACATTATCTCCCCTATTATACGGAAAGAGAACGACTACGCCATACGGTTAGGCCTGGCATTACCGGTTTGGCGCAAGTGTCCGGACGAAATGCCATAGGGTGGGACGAAAAACTGGAAAAAGACGTTGAATACGTTGAGAATCTATCCATGGCCACGGATATATCCATATTATTTAAGACCGTTGAGAAAGTTTTTAAGGCCTCTAATGTGATCTTGGATGACACCATGCAAACTTTTGATGAGTACCGAACAACAAAAAAATGAAAATAGTACTACTTTCTGGTCAAGGTTTACAATGCGACATTGTATATGGATATCTCAACAGGAGGTTCAATATTACTGCTGTGGTCATTGATGATACTTATAAAAAAAAACAATCTAGAATAGGAAAGGTAAAAAAGAGGATTTCAAAATATGGGTATATCAAGGTCTTTCTGCAACTGTGCTTTACCAAAGTCTGCGTCCCTATATTAAAATATGAATCCAGAAACAGAAGAAAAAAGCTTCTTAAAAAAGTTACCCTTAGAAAACCAAAGCATCATGGCAATCTTTATAGGGCCAAAGACATTAACTCAGAACACACTCTATCCTTTGTAAATAAAAACAATCCAGACCTTATAATTGTTCATGGAACATCGATTATCAATGAAAATTTTCTAAAAAACATCAGCTGCCCCATTATCAATTTTCATATTGGCATAACCCAAAAATATAGAGGGATTCACGGAGGCTATTGGTCTTTACACCATGGGGACACTTCAAATTTTGGCACAACAATTCATTTTGTGGACACCGGAATTGACACCGGAAAAATAATAGTTCAAAAAAGAATTAAAAAATCTAAAAAGGATAATTTCTGCACATATCCAATACTTCAGACTATCAAAGCTTTAGGCTGTTTTGATATTGCCATAAAGAAAATTTTTTCAAAAAAGCACAAGAAATACCAGGTTGTTGCCTCCTCCGCTAGCAGATACTATTCGCAACCTACAATAACGCAATATTTATATAAACGATTACTGTTCGATGTAAGATGAGTTTCATATCCGAGAACATACAAAAAGTACAAGATTTTTTCATCTATAGGGATGATCTTTATCCTTCACTGGGTGGAGGAAACAAGGCAAGGAAGATGATGGCGCTTGATAAAGTACTCAAAACCCAAGGATACAATGCTATCGTGACAACAGGAGGTATTCAGTCCAATCATTGCAGGGCTACCGCTGTTTATTGCCAAAAATATGGAATGGAATGTACATTGGTCCTGCATGGCAATGAATCTGAATTCCACAGACAATTGGGAAATGCTAAAATAATTCGTGATACAAACGCGAGCCTTAACTTCTGTGATCCGGATGAGATATCCGAAACCATGGACGCCGCGATGCGGGAATATGAGGAAAATAGCTACAAACCCTTCTACTTGTATGGTGGGGGGCACACGCTGGATGGCGGAAAGGCTTATATCGATGCCGTGGTGAAAATGGTAGAAAACGGTTTTACACCCGCACAGATTTATTTACCCACTGGAACAGGTTCCACACAGGCGGGAATCTTAGCGGGAATCTCTAAGTCCGGTGCAAATACCAAAGTGATTGGCATTTCGGTTGGAAGATCCAAAATAAAGGCAGAAAAAGAGGTTGAAGAATTTTACCATCGATTATGTGAAGCATATGATATTCCTTGTAATGGGGAAATCATTGTCGATGATAGTTTCTTATGTGGTGGATACCAAAAGTACAATGATGCTATAGAAAATATTGCAAAGTACTCCCTTTCATATTACGACATCCTGTTGGATACTACATATACTGGAAAAGCGTTTTATGGAATGCAAGAAATACTGAAAGAAAATCCCGTGGACGGTGATATCCTTTTCTGGTATACCGGGGGCATGTTTAATTATTTTGGCGTATGATAGACATTATATACAAAAAAGAGGATTGGAACAAGGTTTTGTTGGAAATTGGAAAATATGATTTCTATCATACCTATGACTACCATGTGGCCCTTGCCAAAAAAGGTGAAATACCTATACTTATTGTATATTGGGAACAGGAGAAAAAAATTGCATTTCCCTTCATTAAGAAAAATGTATATGGAAAATACTCAGACATTACCAGTGTTCATGGTTACTTAGGGCCAATACAGTGCAACGTTGATTCGGATTTTGACAATGCTGGTTTTAAATCCAGTTTTGAAAACCTGTTGATTTCCGAAAACATCATTACCGCTTTCTCCAAACTTAATCCCTTTATTAAAGGACAAGACGAAGTGCTCAATGCCCTAGGAAATATAGAGGCCATTGGGGAGTTAGTCTATTTTGATCAACAGATGGATGATGAAACACAAAAATCCTTTTATAGCCGCAACACACGGAGAAGCTTAAAGAAGTTAAGACAGACCGCAACAGTCGTAGAAAGGAAAACTCCCAAAGACATTGATGATTTCATCAAAATATATCATCAAACCATGGACCGTCTTGGAGCTCATAAAAAATTTTACTATGGTAACGAATATTTTGATAGATTAGTAAATTCAAATCTGTTTAATTGTAAGATTCTATTTGCGATTGATGATGAGACCAAGGAAACAATTGCAGCTGCATTCGCCACTCATTCCTGTGAAATTTGCCATCTTGAATTGATATGTACAAATGAAGATTTTAGTAAATATGGACCATCTAGGATTGTTTATGACGAAGCAAGGGCAATATTGAAGAATGAGCAAATAAAATATTTGGTTCTTGGTGGAGGTAGTGGAGGCAGAGAAGGTTCTTTAATGAAATTTAAATCATCATTTACCCAAAATTATATAGATTATAGAATATGGAAGTATATCGCAATTCCAGATATCTACGAGTCTATACAAACTGATTTTCAAAAGAGTGTAGACTCTGATTTTTTCCCCCGATATAGGATAGTGTAAAATACAAGGAAATTGAATATACTGTTTACATGCGCCGGAAGGCGAAATTATCTCATTAACTATTTCAAGGAAGCCTTGAATGGTGAGGGCCATATACTGGCTGCAGATCAAAACATGTCTGCTCCGGCAATGGTAGATGCTGACATTGCCATTAAAGTGCCTAGCATTTATTCCCCGAACTATATTGATACCTTAAAGAGCAAAGCCAAGGAATACGAGATAAACGCCATCATTTCACTGAACGATTTGGAGCTTCCAATACTTTCGCGCCATAGGTCCGAATTGGAAGCTCAAGGAACCAAGGTTTTAGTTTCCGATCCGGAAATTATAGACATTGCTTTTGATAAGTGGGAGACGGTAAAATTTATTGAAAAAATAGGGCTTAAATCTCCTAAGACTTACCGAACTCTTTCTGATACCATCAAAGCTATAGAGCAAGGAACACTTAATTTTCCTTTAGTAGTAAAGCCTAGGTGGGGAAGCGCCTCCATAGGAATCGAATTTCCAGAAAGTATGCGTGAACTGGAATTGATTCATGAATTACTGAACATAAAGCTTAAAAAGTCTATCCTTAATATCGCTAGTAGCATCGACATTGAAAATGCTTTTATTTTCCAGGAAAAAATCACCGGAGAAGAATTCGGCATTGATGTGCTCAATGATTTTAACAGGGAGTATTTTGGAACTTTTGCCCGGAAAAAATTATCGATGCGATCTGGAGAAACAGATAAAGCCATGTCTTTCATTGATAACACATTATCCCAAATTGGTCAAACTCTAGGGGAAAATTCCAAACATTTGGGCAATATGGACTGCGATGTCTTTGTTAAAGATGGTCAGACCTATGTTTTGGAACTTAATCCGCGATTTGGGGGTGGTTACCCCTTTTCACACGAAGCGGGTATCAATACAGCTGCTATTTATATATCGTGGCTCAAAGGAAACCATGATGTAACTCAATTCGATAATTACCAGCATGGTTTAATCTTTTCAAAATGTGATAGAATGATCAAAATTTGTTGATCTATACTGGTTTCATAAACTCAAACTTGTCGGCACAAAAAAATAACCTCAAAGAGGCTATTTTTTTGTTTTGTAATCGCGCTGAAGTCTATTTCTTTACCGCAAAACCTTCCAATGCCAACCTTTCTGAAATCAGCTTTGCCAACAATTCCCGACCATTATTGTTCCAGTGCTGGTCATATATCAATGTGGTAGGTTCCCTTGATTCTTTAAAAACATTGGCATAATCCATATAGTCATAGTTCTGGCTTTTAAGATACGATACGAAACGTTCATCGGTCTGATCTGAGTTCAACAAAAAAATCATCTTTTTTCTGTCAAATCCATACTTCTCTATTACCGATTCAAAGTTGCCAGCTCTTATTGGAAAGGTATCTGGTCTTTCAAGATGGTCTTCTTTTTTAGTGTCTTTTTTTAAAAACTTAAGTGTTATTAGGTTCTTTGCCATATTCTTAACTGGATCAAAAAGCCCAATCATTTTTGCATACACATACAACTTGGAATAGTTTAGAAATGGAAGGGTCAGTTTTCTTTCAACATACTTATATTCTGCTCTATCCAAATCTCCTTCATAGTCCAGATATATGACTATTTTATCAATCTTGCCAAAATCTTGCTTGTAGGATTCAATCAAATGCATGGCATCAGCAAAATCGTTACTGGAGTGCCCATATTCATACACCTCTACACCCTGTAGTTGGTTTTCAATTTTTTTCCCTAGTGAGTTGGTATAATCTTGGTGAAACCCTTCTATGAAAGAGTCCCCAATTATCGCCAGTTCAAGTTTATCAGCGGATGGTTCAAACTCCCTAAAGGAATTGAAGCCCGAATTATTTATATGGTATTCGGCAAAGTTTTGTCTACGGTTTCCGTGCACAGAATAACCAGTTTGGCCAGGTATCCATTTAAGGATTCCCTTTTCATCAGTGTATCGGATAGGGCGATCATCATACAAATGAAAAACGCGTACCAGTACTTCAAAGAAGACCAACATTAAAATTCCGTACAAAACTATTTTTGGCAATAATCTTTTCATGTCTAAAATTGAAAATATATAAAGGAACGGTCAACACCATCATCATAAAACAGCAACATTAGAAAAACCAAAGATGCATATATGAAAAACCTAATGTACCTATTCTGAAAACGAAACGGGTTTCGCTCATCCCTTCTTATAACATATTCGAAAACAATAAATGCGATTAACAAAATGATATAATCCACTATTCTATATCCCCTAGGATGCATATATGGTTCGTAAGTGAATCCTAACAACATATTATTAAGGTAATCGAAAGCTGTTGAAAGGTCTTTGCTTCTAAAAAATACCCAACCCAAGGTCACCAAAAAGAATGTTTTTACTATACGCCCTCCAGCTAAAGCAAAACTCTTAAACGATTCAAAAACATCAGGAGTATCCAAATACCTCCTATTTGCTTTAGCATAGAACAATGGGACAAATAAAAAAGCATGAAAAAGTCCCCAAAAAATAAAGGTCCAATTGGCCCCGTGCCAAAATCCACTCACCAAAAAAATGATGAAGATATTTCGTACTGCTTTGGGCTTGGAAGTACGAGACCCCCCCAAGGGTATATATAGATAATCCCTAAACCATGTGGATAGTGAAATGTGCCATCTTCTCCAGAATTCCCCAATATCCCTAGAGAAATAGGGAAATTTAAAATTGGACATCAGTTCAACCCCAAATAACTTGGCGGTACCAATTGCAATATCTGAGTATCCGGAAAAATCGCCGTAAATCTGAAAACCAAAAAATATGGCTCCCAAGATTAAAGTCGAAGATGGATATCCTGCAGAATTCATGAAAATGTCATCCACAATTGGGGCTAAAGAGTCCGCAATTACCACCTTCTTGAACAATCCCCATAACATCAGCTTGATTCCTTCTCGCTGTTGTTCCCCACAAAACTTTCTCGGAAGTTCTATTTGTGGCAGTAAGTGAGTTGCTCTCTCAATAGGACCTGCTACCAATTGCGGGAAAAATGCAACAAAGGTTGAAAATGATATAAAATCCTTTGTTGGGTTCAATTTACCCTTATAAATATCCAATGAATAGGAAAGGGTCTGAAAAGTATAGAATGAAATCCCAACCGGAAGAATAATATTAAGCGTCCATACATTCTCTATCTGATAACCAAAAAATGTAAAGGCATTTACAAAAGAATCAACAAAGAAATTGTAATACTTAAAAAAGCCGAGCAAGCCAAGGTTGGAAGCCAAACTAATCCATAAATACATTCGCTTGGACTTCACATTCTTGCTCTCTGCCATCTTTAGACCTACAAAATAATCCACAATGGTTGAAAATAGAATGAGAGATAAGAACCTATAGTCCCACCATCCATAAAAAATGTAGCTGGCCACAAGGACCAATAAATTTTGAAGCTTTAAAGATTTTTTGTTCAAAAACCAATACGCGAAATATACTATTGGCAAGAAAATAAAGAACTCCAACGAGTTAAAAAGCATACAGTAGGATTACTTTGTTAAAACATAATTACCAATGACCAGAGCATCCAATCCAGTTGACCAGAAACACCGAATGGCATCTTTTGGGGATTCTACCACAGGTTCACCTTGAATATTGAAACTTGTGTTCAAAACTACAGGAATCCCTGTCTTTGACCCAAGTTTTTCGATAACTTCATAATATCTGGGATGTAATTCCTTTCGGACAGTCTGTAACCTTGCACTTCCGTCCACATGGGTAACCGCAGGGATGACACTCTGCTTCTCCTCAAGAACATTACATACTTTGAGCATAAACGGTGCTTCGACTTCAAGGTCGAAAAATTTGTCCTTTGCCTCAATAATAGCCGATGGGGCAAAAGGCCTGTAGGCTTCCCTGAACTTTACTTCTGCATTTATCTTATCTTTCATGTCTGGAAAAGCTGGGTTGGCAAGAATACTGCGACTTCCCAATGCCCTTGGCCCAACTTCCATTTTGCCCTGAAACCATCCAATTATCTTGCCTTTTTGCAGTAACTCTGCAGCATGGTCGCAAACATCCTCTACATAACTGTATTTCAATTTGGCCCCATCTAAAACAGCCTTAATCTCTTCGTTGGAATATTCTGTTCCCAAATAAGGGTTGTCATGTACAAAGTTTCTTTCCTTGTTCAGTAGACCATTATACAAATAGTACGCAGCTCCAAGGGCCGTTCCGTTATCTCCTGCAGCAGGCATAACGTAAACGTCCTTGAATTTACTTTCCCTTACTATTCTTCCATTCATTACACTATTAAGTGAAACCCCTCCTGCAATAACCAGATAATCTTCCTTTGTTTTTTCGTAGAGAATTTCACATATCTCCAAGACCTTATCTTCCAAAACCCTTTGGAAAGCAGCTGCAACATCCTGATGTCTCTGTGTAAACTTCTCATCTGGTTTTCTAGCAGGACCGAACACCTTTTCAAATTTTTCTGAATATCGCTTGGCCGCCAAATACTGAAAATTAAAGTAGCTCAAATCTATTTTGAACCTTCCCTTATGATCTACCTTTATTATCTTATTTACTTCTTCCAAATAGGTTTCTGGATTACCCATAGGAGCAAGTCCCATTGTCTTACCCTCATCATAATTTGGTTTAAAACCACAGAACTGGGTCACAGCTTCGTAAAAAGAACCCAAGGAATGTGGGTAAAAATTTTCACTTATCTTGTTAATTTCATTTCCTTTCCCATGGCCAATCCAAGTAGTTGCCCATTCTCCCGCACCATCTATTCCCAACAGTGCTGCACTTTCATAAGGAGAAATATAGAAAGAACCCGCAACATGTGTCAAATGGTGTTCAATAAAATATACTTTCGGCTTTTTATCGCTCTTTCCCCAATTCTCGTTGTACCAAGCCCAAAAATTTCTCTGCATCAGATAGGTATGTCCAACATGATGTCCAACAAAACGCAAAAGGTTCCCTGACCTAAGCAATCCAAGAAAATATGTAAGTACATATATCAACTTATTGGACCAGTTATGTTTTGGCTTTATAGAAACTGCTATGTAATCAACATCTTCAAAAGATAATCCAGATTCCTTTAGACATCTTTTAGCTGCGAGCTTTGGAAACTCCCTTGTGTGTTTATCCCTGTTTAAACGCTCTTCCTCTATTGCAGATTTGAGTTGACCGTCCTCTACCACACAGGCAGAAGAGTCATGAAAAAAATAGTTTAATCCCAGTATGACCATATTAATAATAAATTAAAGTGAGTGGGAACGTTTTTTCATAAAAACCTTTAAGGTAAACCCTTATTTTACGAAGCATTCAGATTATCGGTGAAACTTAATTTTAATTCGATGATGCACTTGAATCAATAATTTTCTATCATAAACTCTGACCTTCTGTTTTTGGAATGCTCCTCCTCGGTGCAATACACCCCATCCTTACAATCATTAATCAGCTGGGTTTCTCCGAAAGCATCATGTTCTATTCTATCAGAAGAAATTCCTTTTGAGATGACATAGTCCACTGTACGCTCAGCTCTTTTCTCTGACAACCATTGATTGTATTTATGGGTTCCTCGGGAATCCGTATGGGCGGTAATCTTTATGGTTATGGTAGGCTCATTTTCCATAATGGCCACAAGCTCATCCAACAATTCTTTGTCCTTACTGGTAAGGTATGATGAATTCAACTTGAAGTATACATTGCCCAATTGGTTGATTTTATTCTGTAAAGCGGCGCGTCTAGCATCTTCGGCATCTTTTCTGGCCTTTTCAGCTGCAGCAAGTTCCGCAGCCTCCTTTTCTCTTTGCAGGCGCTCTGCCAATAGTCTGGCCTCTTCAGCTTTCGCTATGGAATCCTGTACCCTTTGCTGCTCTTTTTCCATTTCTTCCAATAAGGCCAATTTTTCCTTGCCCTTACGGGAAAGTTCTTTTTCGACTTCAAATCTATATGCAACTCCTACGGCATGCTGTATATGATTGGTTGCATTCTCCGTACTCATGGCCCACTTCCCTGTAGAACTAAAATCTAGACCCCAATGGTCCGAAAACCATGTTCTAAATCCTACTACAGCATTATAGGTCCCCCTACCCTGGTTGTTTGCATCGGTATACCCCGCACCAATTCCTATATAAGGGTCAAAAAAACCAGTCTCCCCTAATATCTTGTTAAGATCATAGCTCACCCTAAAGTCAAGTCCAAAATAATCCTTATCCTCTGGGTTTATCACTTGATCAACAATCTTTCCTTCTTTGTACTTGTTGTAGCTGCCGATGGCTTCCAGACCCAATCCATTTTTAAAATAGCGACCCACACTGACCCTGGATGGATATGGAACCATATTCCAAGCACCTTCTATATCAAAAAGTCTGCTAAATTCATGGCCAGAGTCGTCCACCATATTGGTTCCCAAAGAAACAAGCCAATAGCTATTTACAATACTATCTTTCTTGGTCAGCTCCAATTCTGGTTCTTGGGAAAAAGTAGATGTGGTGAAAATACATGCCAAAGCCACGCAGGCCAATCTTGAAATATTCATTATGTAAGATTTGAGGTTATCAAGAACAAAGCTATACCAACTGTTCAAAAAGATAAATTTTGCACTTTCAAGTGCTTTAATTTTCGATGAGACGCAATAAATGAGTGATTTGTTTTGGCTTTACCACCCTACCTTTTTAAAATAGATTTCCTTTGAGGAGTGTGGCATTTTATATAAATAAAAAGGGTGCGAAACAGCTTGGGATTCTCCTTTTTTAGCCGGTGTGGACAGCTCTATTGCCACCAATAGTTCATCCTCGGTTTGTTGAATTCTTGACAAAAGTGGCTCTTTTTCTCCTTGAAGCTCTCCCAAGCAGACTACCAAAACTGTTTCCGTGGAAAAATCAATAATCGGAACAGGAAGACCAGGCTTTCTAGTCTTGTTGATCTGCGCATAGAATTTGTTCAACGATTTGGTATCCTGTATTACCTTGGTCTCATACTCTGGGATACCACTATATCCATCATGTGTCACCAAAACCAAATCTTCCATCTTTTCACCATATAGGGATTGCGCCTTACAGGAAAGCAAACCGATCAACATGAGTAAAGACACAGCATATCTCATATATTAGACGGTATTCTTGAATCTGGAATTATAGGCTTTCTCGTAGATTTCTTCATACAGGGGTAATATATTGACAATATCAAACTTGGAAGCAACGTTGTAGGCATTTTGCTTGAATTTCTCCAAAGTCTGGTCGTCCTTCAATATCTGGAGGGCCTTGGAGGCCATATCATCCACATCGCCAACATTGGACAAGAAACCTGAAACTCCATCAATGTTCACTTCTGGAATACCTCCCGTATTACTGGAAACGACCGCAACCTTGTTAATCATGGCCTCTAAGGCCGCCAAACCAAAACTTTCCGTTTCCGAAGGTAGCAGGAAGAGGTCTGAAAAACAGAGAATCCTATCTATCTCGGTACTGTTACCCAAGAACAACACCTTATCCTTTAGACCTAAATCATCGCACATCTGCTCTGCATTTTCCTTTTCGGGCCCCTCTCCCACCATGATCAATTTTGAAGGCACTTCCTTTTGAATACGCTGAAAAACCTTAATGACGTCAGGGATCCGTTTTACCTTTCTAAAGTTACTGATGTGGGTAATGATACGCTCATTGTCCTTGGCCATCAAAGAGCGTTGGCAATCCGTATATTCTGTGCTATACTTGTTTTTTTCTATAAAGTTTGGAATTACCTCAATATCCCTTTCAATCTCAAACAACTCCAAAGTGCTCTTTTTCAAGGCCTCGGAAACCGAGGTGACCACATCGGATTTATTGATACTGAAGGTAACTGCAGGCTTATAGAAAGGGTGTTTTCCCACCAAAGTAATATCGGTTCCGTGCAAAGTGGTGATCATGGGAATGAAAATCCCATACTCCTGAAGCATCTTTTTGGCCATATAGCCCGCATAAGCGTGGGGGATGGCATAATGTACATGCAGCAACTCGATCTCATACATTTTTATGGTATCCACCAACTTACTGGATAATGCCAGCTCATAGGGTTGATAATGAAAAAGGGGATACTCGGGAACATGGACCTCATGAAAATGGATGTTGTTACCCAAAAGCCCCAATCGAACCGGTTGTTTATAGGTAATAAAGTGTACTTCATGCCCTCTCTCTGCCAAGGCTATTCCCAATTCGGTGGCCACTACACCACTCCCTCCAAAGGTGGGATAACAAACAATTGCAATTTTCATGAAAACAAAGCTACGGTAATATTTGCTTCTTAATTTATAATGGAATCATAAATAGCTTGTTGTATTCTCGTCCTAAGACCAGACTTGATCAACAAGGTATTGGTGGCCGATGGATACGTCCTATTGGACAAAAACACATAGACCAACTCCGCGTCCGGGTCTGCCCACGTATACGTTCCGGTAAAGCCACTATGCCCAAAACTCTTATGGGATACACAGCCACAAGTTGGGCCACTCTCTTCCAACTGGGGTTTATCAAATCCCACCCCGCGTCGTACATTTTTATTGCAGAAATAACAGGTATTGAATTTCTTTACGGTCCTATCGTTCAAAAAACGAACCCCTCCGTAATATCCGCCCTGTAGGTACATCTGCATGATCTTGGCTACATCACTGGCCGTACTGAACAGTCCGGCATGTCCCCCTACTCCACCTTGCATGGCAGCTCCCATATCGTGCACATATCCCTGAATGGTCTGGTATCGAAAATAGTCATCCTCCTCTGAAGGGATTATTTCATCTTTCGGGAACTTATGCAAGGGATTAAATGCGGTATGCTGCAATCCCAAAGGCGTATAGAGAAACTCATTGATAAGCTCATCAATAGGCTTGCCATAGGTGTCCTCAATATATTTTTTAAAAACATAGTAGCCCACGTCACTATATCGGTACCGGTTGGATTTCAGACTTTGTCTACCTATTCTATCGTAGATGGAGTCTTTATAGGCATTCGTGAGATACAAATGGTCGGCCACCTGATAAGAATACCCTTCAGTGGGTGATTTTCTATAAAATTCATCGGAAGGTTTTCTTTCCTTGGTAAGCGTGTCCAGATAAAAAGCGATCCAAGCCGGAAGACGCCCGTAGTGGGACAAAGCCTTGAGGACGGTTACGTCCTTTAGTTCCGTCTCTCCATATTCTGGCACCAATTCCTGAAAAGTATTGTTCAAGGCAATTTTTCCCTCTTCCTCCATTTTCATGATCAACGGGAGGGTGGACAATATTTTGGTCAACGAAGCCAAGTCATAAATGGAATTGGCATTCACATGTCTCGTGGAATCATAAGTAGGCTTTCCAAAACTTTTATTGTAGACCACTTTACCTTTTCTGGCCACCAAAACCTGGGCTCCGGGAAACATTAGGGAATCCAGACCGGAATGTACCAAACTATCTACTTCGGCAAGTCCTGTGGAACTCAACCCTACCCGTTCCGGGATGCTATACCCCAAACGCTTCAAAGATTCCAGTTTCTCTCCTGTGTTTACTGGAAATTCTGGATGTGCAGAGACGGGAAGTTTACCATCGGCGCCAATGGCACCAAAGATGACCTCTGCCGCTTTTTCTTGGGCAATTTTACTGTTCTGATACGCTACCACCACGCCATCCATTGCATCAAAATTCAATACATCCAAAAGGGCATAGGGTTTGGCAAAAAGGGTCAAAATGGTATTACTGGTGCGCATACGCGATATTTCCTCCAGCCAAAAAATCTCATTCTTGGAAAATTTATACCCTTTCCAAGGGCTTGCGTTGCTTTTGTGAAACCCTATAATCACCAAATTATAGTTGGCCAACTCTTTCCGGTATCCAGCAATATCCTTTGCCTTGATGGCCGTAACCTTGAAATACTGGTTCAATGCATCCAAAAAAGGTGCTCCATCATCATCCCCAAACTGGACATAGGCTATTTTCTTGTTCTCCAATTTCTTGATGGGCATCAGGGAGAAATTATTTTTAGCCACCGTAATGGCTCCTTCTATCGCTTCCTCGTAAATGACATCGTTTTCAATACCATTGAGATCCTCATAAAGATTTTCCAGATCAATGGGCTTATAATCAGACAACCCAGCTTTATACTTGGCCATCAAAATCTTTTTCACGGAATGAGCAAGACGTTCTTCGGTAATGGTCCCTGCTTCGTAGGCCTCCATAAGCTTTTTCTTGGCCGATAGCACATCCACGGGCATCAACAACATATCATTTCCAGCCAAAAATGCTTGTAGTTCCACCTCTCCGTCCGGCGCGAACTCGGAAACGGCCTTCATATTAAGAGCATCGGTAAAGACCAATCCTTTGAAACCCATTTCATTTTGAAGTAGGTCCACCACAATACTTTTAGAAAGTGAGGACGGAAACCCTTCCCTTTCTTCCAAGCTTGGAACGGCCAAATGGGCAATCATCACCGAACTCAGACCATTATTGATGGCCTTGTTAAACGGATAGAGTTCAATGGAATCCAATCGTTCCCTATTTGAAGCGATGATGGGCAATGCCTTATGGGAATCCGTAGCCGTATCTCCATGACCGGGAAAGTGTTTTCCGCATGAAAGAACTCCAGCGGCTTCCATACCCTTTGCAAAGGCCACACCCTTCTGACCCACATTTATGGGGTCTTCCCCAAAAGAACGGTTTCCAATAATAGGGTTCTTGGGATTGTTGTTCACATCCAGGTCTGGCGCAAAATTGATGTGTACCCCCAAGCGTTTGGCATGTTTTCCTATCTGATATCCTACCTTTTCCACGGTTTTGTTATCCTGAATGGCTCCCAGCGTCATGTTCCAAGGGAAGGCATAGGTCGAATCCAATCGCATGGCGAGTCCCCATTCAGCGTCCAACCCGATCAAAAGAGGAATTTTGGATTCTGATTGGTAGGCATTGGTCAATTTCGCCTGTTTGACAGGGCTACCCGGTAGAAAAATAACCCCGCCAATAGCCTGTTCCTTCACCAATGTGGTTATTTTGTCGGTGGAAGCCTTATCTTGGTTCGAAGCAATGCTCACCATGAACAGTTGCCCCACCCGTTCTTCCAAGGACATTTTCTGGTATTGTGCTTCCACCCAATGGGCTTGGGCCAAGGAATCTTTTACAACCAAAGGGTCATTTTGACCGCGAAGGCACACACTGAACAATAAAAGAAGGGGAAAGTAGTAGTTTAATCGCATAAATATCTTGCCTATGACATGAACTTATCGCATATAAAAATATTGCATTTCATCGAAGAATGCACGGAAATTAAGATAATTTAAGAGTATTGCTACACAAAACGGGCATGCCAACTATCGCTGGCAGGGACTTCCCAATTCTCCAAGTATTCCAATTTACTGGCCACCAAATTGTTAAAGACGATGGTATTTTTGGATATCGCCTTTTCCTTGGCCATTCGTTTGAAATCCTGTAATGGCTTGTACGCGATGAATTCTCCCTGTTTGAAGGAGACGTTCATTCTATCCAGTAAAATCACATTGTATTTCTGTTCCAAACTTTGGATAAAGTGCACCGATGTGTCAATGGAACATCCCGAAGCTCCTGTGTTGGATTGGTCCAACCCGATGATGATGAATCTTTTATACCGAATCTCAAAACCAGCATGTAGTTCACTGCCATGTGCGGTCCATTCCTTTAAAAATGCCGATAAGCTTTCTTCAATTTCCTCGAGTTCAGCATCCGTAAAACTTCTATTGGATTGATAAATCCATATTCTTGAGTGACCTGGAAGGTCTTTAAAATCTGTCAACATACTAAATGGAGTTTGCTAAAAGTTCGGCCACATCCAAAACCGAAACGCTATCTTCTTTTTCATGGGCTTTGATGCCATCCGTCATCATGGTGTTGCAATAGGGACATCCTGTTGCGATAATATTGGGTTGGGTCTCCAAAGCATCTTTCGTTCGTAAGACATTAATGTCCATATCTCCCTTTTCCGGTTCTTTGAACATTTGCGCCCCTCCTGCTCCACAGCATAATGCCCTACTCTTGTGCCGCTTCATTTCCACCAAATCGGCATTTGTTTTGGATAGTACTTCCCTTGGGGCTTCAAAAACCGAATTGGCACGACCTAAATAACAAGGGTCATGGAAAGTAATGCGTTTTCCCTTGTAGGTGTTGCCTTCAATGGTCAAACGTCCAGAATCCAACAATTCCTTTAGGAATTGGGTGTGGTGCACTACATCGTATTTTCCACCAAGGCCTGGATATTCATTCTTAAGGGTATTGAAGGAATGCGGGTCACAGGTTACAATTCGTTTTATTTCGTAGCCGTTCAGCACTTCAATGTTCATCATGGCCTGCATTTGGAACAAAAACTCATTTCCCGCCCTTTTGGCTACATCCCCGGTAGAACTTTCCTCAGGTCCCAAGACGGCAAAATCCACCTTGGCTTTATTCAACAACTTTACAAAGGCCCGGCTTATTTTTTTGGCACGATCATCATAACTACCAGCTGAGCCCACCCAGAACAATATTTCCGGCTGTTTTCCTTCGGCCATGAATTGCTGCATGGTCTTCACTGTCAATTGCTCGCTCATAGTCCTAAAATTATTCGTTCACCCAATTTAAACGGTCCATTTGGTTGTATGGCCAAGGCGCCCCGTTGTTTTCTATATTGGACATCATATTGTTCAGCTCCGTTGGCGCCGCAGATTGTTCCATTACCAGATACCTTCGCATTTCCACAATAATGGACAAGGGGTCTATGCTCACGGGGCAAGCCTGCACACAAGCATTACACGTAGTACACGCCCATATCTCTTCATGGCTGATATAGTCTCCCAAAAGCTGCTTACCATCTGGGATAAACTCTCCCTTGTTGGTATCCATGACCTTGCCCACTTCCTCCAAACGGTCGCGGGTGTCCATCATGATCTTCCTTGGGGACAGTTTTTTTCCGGTCTGATTGGCCGGACACTCGGAAGTACATCTGCCACACTCCGTACAGGTGTATGCATTGAGCAATTGCACCCAACTTAAATCCATGACGTCCGATGCCCCAAACTTTTCAGGTACTGCAGCATCCCCTTCCGCAGGTGCGGCAAATGGGTCTGCCGATGGGTCCATCATCAATTTGACCTCATTGGTCACCGATTCCAAGTTATTGAACTCCCCTTGGGGCTTTACCCTTCCGTAATAGGTGTTCGGGAATGCCAAAAGAATGTGCAGGTGTTTGGAATAATAGAGATAGTTCAAAAAGGCCAATATTCCCAAAATGTGCAACCACCATGCTGTGCGTTCAATAACCATCAATGTGGATACGGGCAATCCGTCCAATAGCGGTACTATAAATTGGCTTATTGGAAAAGCGCCTGCTTTGGTATAGTGTTCCGCTCCCAATTGTTGTAGTTGAAAATCGGCGGCATTCATGGTCAAAAACAGCAACATCAAAACAAACTCGATGTACAGGATCATGTTCCCATCTTTCTTGGGCCATCCGTTCATTTCGGGTTTGATGAACCGTTTCAATCGGATAATGTTCCTGCGGATCCAAAAAACCACGACGGCCACAATTACCAATAGGGCCAACACCTCAAAAGAACCTATGAGGAAATCGTAAAGGCCTCCCAAAGATGAAAACAGCCTGTGGGTCCCTAGAATCCCATCGAGGATAATCTCCAATACTTCAATATTGATGATAATAAATCCTACATACACAATAATGTGCATTAGACCGGCCACGGGACGAACCACCATTTTGGTCTGCCCCAATGCAATACGCATCATGTTTTGCCAACGCTGCGACTTGTTATCGCTTACATCAACATCTTTCCCCAATTTGATGTTTCTGGACAGCTTTTTCACATTTCTTGTAAAAAAACCTATTCCCGCAATAAGGGCAATAAGAAAAAGAATGTTGGGCAGGTATTCCATAGGCTAGTTTTCCTGTTGTTGGGCAGGGTCATTTTCGGGAAGGGCATATTCTTTCTGCTTTTTCCCGAACACGGATACATTTACATATCGTTTAGGGTTAAGCCTGAAGTCTTGTAGTAGAAGGTCCAATTCCTTTGAGGCATCCGTTAGGTTTTTATACAGTTGCTCATCCTGCGTAAGCTTTCCCAAAGACCCTTCGCCTTTCTCGATTTTTTCGAGCACCGAGTTCAATCGGTTCACCGTAACCTGAAAATTGGAGACCGTCTGGGCCAGACCTGCATTGGCCAATGAATCGGACAGTTTTGAAAAATTGGTAGTGATTTTGTCCACATTCTTCAAGGAATTATCCAATTCTTCCTTGTTGTTTGCTAACAACCCATTGAGCTTATCTGCGCTTCCCTTAAAGGCATTTACCATTTCGTGAAGGGCCACTATGGTCTGTTTGAGTTCTTTTTTGGTGGGATCGTCCAAAATCTGGTTTACGTTCATCAGCAGTGAATCGGCATTGGAAACCGCTCCTTCCACCTTCATCTGCAAAGGGGTGAGTTTTTGCTGTACCAGTTCCGTGATTCCAGGTTTTATGTTTGAAGTAAGTGTATCTCCTGATTTTGCCAGAGGGGCATTATCAAAAACGGGATTTATCTGGATTCCCTTTCCGCCAATGATACCGGTATCATAAAGTTCAGCCACACTGTTCCCGGAAAAATCAAATTCATTGCTCACGGTAAAGGTAACCACCAGCTTTCCCGAGCTGTCCTTGAACTTAATATTGTTCACGTTACCCACGGTGAATCCATTGATGGACACTTGGGTACCGGGTTGCAGTCCACCAACATTGTCATAAACTGCGTAGAATGTTTTATTGTTTTCAAAAAGGGAGGCGGATTTAAGATAACTCAGCCCAAAGATGAAGGCCAAAATCCCAACGAGTACTATAATCCCAGTTTTGATTTCCCTGGATAGTTTCAAAAGATTCGGTTTATGGTTCTAAACAAAATTAGGAATAATTTTAACAAGACTGTCATTGTTTTTACACACCTAATTTACCGCCTGTGATATGGGTACGCGTTTTCCGTTTTTATAGGCCACAATGTATGAAGTGGTATACCCCTTAGCATCGGCATTGGATTTTAGGCGTTTTGCCTCTTCCAAAGTACTTGCATTGCCATACATGTATCGATATAGATTTTTAAACGGCTCCCGTGACAATTGGTCCAAACCATTAAAATTTTGACCATTGAGCGGAATATTCTTGGCACTGGCCAAAAGTTGGATTTTAAATACCACATCCGATTTATTGGTGGTGGTTGGGGTCACCGTTTCTTTTTTGATTTCCACCGGGGATGTGGACTGAGGCTTGGGCTCTTCCTTCTTTTCCTCCTGTATGGGTTTGGTTTCTTCAGGGAGGTTCACGGCAACTTCGCTATCTTCAATTTCGAGACTTGTTTCCCGTGGTCCAGGTGCCCCACTGATATCTGCCTTGTAGGCCAAAACAGCATTGGCAATGGCCTTGCCCATCTCACCTTGTCCTTTTGAGGAGTTCAGGTAACTGCCTTCCCCTTTATTGGTCAAAAAACCCGCTTCCACCAAAACACTGGGCATAAAGGTTTGGTGCAGCACAATGAACCCTGCCTGTTTTACTTTTCTGTCCTTCCTTTTCAATTTTTTGGTGAAATTGTCCTGAAGTCTTTTTCCCAACATGATGCTTTGGTCCAAAAACTCTTCCTGCATAATGGTAAGGCCAATCACAGATTCAGGGGAATTGATGTCATACTCGGCATAGCGCTGTGCATAATCATCTTCCAAATAGATTACGGAGTTTTCCTTTTTGGCCACTTCAAAATTTTGCTTGTTCTTGTGAATTCCCAAAACAAAGGTTTCCACTCCACTGGCGTCCGAACTATGGGAATTACAATGGACCGAAACGAACAGATCGGCATTGGCCTGATTGGCAATTTCCCCTCTTTTGAAGAGGTCAACAAATGTATCGTCCTTTCTGGTGTATATGACTTTTATGTTGGGGTCCTTGCTCAGTTCTTCTCCAGCCTTCAGCACAATATTCAATGATATATCCTTTTCCAGATACCCATTTCCAAGGTTCCCTGGATCATGTCCGCCATGACCGGCATCCAAAACCACAATGAATTTATCCTTGGGAGGTACTTCGGTATTATTTTTGGTAAAAGATGTCAGTGTGAGGAGTGTAAGGAGAAAAACCAAAAATGTTGACCTGCTTTTATTCATAAGAACCGAGTAATTATAGTGTCCTGTAATGGTTAAAAATATCGTAATCAGCCATAATCAGAACAAAAAATATATGTAAGTTTGAGCCCAAAAACTGAGCCAAACCAGCACAAAAATAGGATTTATCACGTTGCAATCAAACAAACATCTTTTAGTTTTCCTATTTGTTCTTCTTTGTGGCACAATATCCTCGGTGGCTCAGGAAGACCTCATTACCCCTTTGCCCATCAAAGCCATCAAGGATAGTATAACGGCTCCCATCCTTACTTCAGATTTCCTAAAAGGCCCCAATGAGGTGGATTCCGTTGAGGTGGATTCCGCATCCCAAAAACAACCTTTGTTATTGGATAAAATTAAATATAAAGCCAAGGAATATGTAAAACTCAGTCAGAAAGATAACAAAATTTATCTGTATGACGAGGCTGAAATCTATTATCAAGATACCGAGCTCAAAGCAGGTGTCATTATAATGGATTATGTGAAAAATGAGGTGTATGCGGGCCGGATGAAGGACTCCACGGGCACCTACTCACAAATTCCCTATTTTAAACAAGGGAGCAATGAAGTCCGCCCGGACTCCATTCGTTTTAATTTTGATACCCAGAAGGCCCTTATCTGGAATTCCCGAACGGAACAACAGGCCGGTTTGGGCCAATTGGGCAGTGATGCCATGAAAGTATATGCCCAAGTCACCAAAAAAGAGAACGACTCGGTTTACTTTTTAAGTGAGGCCAAACTCACCACCTCAAAGGATACGGTTGATCCCGATTATTACATACGGGTACGAAAGGCCAAGTTTGTGCCCAAGAAAAAAATCATTGCTGGGTTCAGTAACATGTATATAGTGGATGTTCCCACCCCGGTAGCATTGCCTTTTGCCTATTTTCCACTAACGACAGGTCGGGTGGCAGGGCTTTTGTTCCCCACTTTTGGAAACGACCCCCAAAGAGGGTATTTCCTTCAGAATGGGGGATATTATTTACCCATCAGTGAGTATGTTGACCTTAGCGTTACAGGGGACTTCTACACCAACGGCAGTTATGGGTTCCGGGGACAATCAGAATATTCCAAGCGCTATAAGTTCCGGGGTAATGTCAATTTTAACTTCGAAAACTTGATCCAAAGTCAAAAAGGCTTTGATGATTATAGTAGAACGAGCAACTACAACATCCGTATATCGCACACCCAAGACCCAAAGGCCAGTCCTTATTCGAGGTTCTCGGCATCCGTGAACTTAGGAAGTAGCCAATATTACACCAACTCGCTCAATCAAATAAATAGGAACAATTCGCAGACGAACACCTTTGCATCTTCCATTAGTTATTCCAAAACCTTTCCGGAATACCCTTCCGTGAATGCCAGTCTTACGTTGACACATACCCAAAATACCCGTACAGAGGAAAGGACCATCAATATGTCCCTACCAACCTTTCAGGCCAGTATGGAACGTATTTTCCCATTTGCGAAACGCGATGGAATAAAAAAGGGAATCTTGCAGAACATCAACTTTCAATATGATGTGAACGCCCAGAACAGCATCACCACCAATGAGGAGGATTTTTTTACCAGCAAAATGTTCGAAGGTGCCCGGGTCGGGGCCAGACACCGTATTCCCATTGGCACCAACTTTAAGGTGGCCAAATACCTGAGTGTCAGTTTAAACGGAGGTTATGAGGATGTATGGACCTTGGAGACCATACGTCGCAGATATGTAGAGGAGGAACAAGCGGTTGTTACCGACACCGTGGCTGGGTTTGACCGCTTTAACCGCTACAACCTGGGTGCCAGTATAGGTACCGTGATCTATGGTACCTTTAATTTTGGTGAGGACAAAAAGATTCAGGCCATACGCCATGTTATGCGACCCTCCATTGGATACAGTTACACCCCGTCCTTTGAACAATTTTATGATACCTATACTGATGGTGATGGCGATGAGGTGCAGTACACTCCCTTTGAGACCAGTGTTTACGGAAGGCCTTCGCTGAGCAAGGGAAGCTCCCTGAATTTTTCATTGCAGAACACCTTGGAAGCCAAGGTGAGGGACAAGGACTCCACGGCCACAGAACCGAAAAAAATCAGTATCCTAAGTAATCTTACCCTTTCCACCAGTTATAATTTTGAGGCGGATTCCTTAAAATTAAGCCCTATCAATCTTTCAGGTTCCACAGAGATCATCAAGAAGGTGCCCATTAACTTTTCGGCCTCTTTTGACCCGTATGCCATAGATAACAATGGTAGAAGAATCAATACCCTTAACATCAAAAATGGAGGAGGATTGGCTCGACTGACATCCGCACGATTGAATACAGGCTTTACCTTGGACAGTGACATGTTTAAGAAAGGAGCAAAAAACAAGGAGGACAAAGAGAAACAGGAAGAACCGGACTATGGGGCAAATCCATTTGAGTTAAAGGGCACCAGGAATGGCGAATCACACTTTGGGAACAAAGATGATTCTTCCGATGGTGAAGTGGACAACCCAACATACAACACCCAGATTCCATGGGACGTACGGCTCACTTATGTGGCCACATACAGCAACCGAAATCGGGAAAAACAAATCACCAACCACTCTTTGATGTTTTCTGGAAATGTTCAACTTTCCCCTAAATGGGAAGTGGGCTTTAACTCTGGATATGATCTTAAAAACAAGGGATTTGCCGATACAAGGTTCAATTTTAACAGGGATTTGAACAGTTTTAGGCTCAGTTTTGACTGGACGCCCTTTGGCCGTTATGAGCGATGGTATTTCTTTATTGGTATAAAGAGTTCGATCCTGAGTGACTTGAAGTGGGAAAATAGAAGCCAGCCTTTTAGCGGTAGAAGATAATTTTTGAATATCTTCAAGTCTCTAAACAAAAGCATAAACTTCCATGAAGAAAATCATAAACACTCCAAAGGCACCTGCCCCTATTGGTCCCTACAATCAAGCCGTATTGATTAAGGACACCCTATACATTTCCGGACAAATTCCAATAGATCCCACTACGGGCAAATTGGTGGAAGGTGATATTAAAAAGGAGACGAAGCAGTCCATGGAAAACCTCAAGGCCATTCTGGAAGAAGCCGGCCTAACCTTTGATCATGTGGTAAAAACCTCCATTTTCATCAAGGATATGCACCAATTTTCGGAAATAAACGAGGTATATGGTACTTATTTCAATGCAGATACGGCCCCAGCCAGGGAAACCGTGGAAGTAGCCAATCTTCCAAAATTTGTGAATGTTGAAATTTCTATGATCGCGGTCAAATAGTTTCTTGGTGAAACTCTACCAGACCTTCTATAGGTCTTCTGCGGATTACCCCAAGAATAAGATCGTTCCTTTCCAAACAAGCTTTTAGTTCGTCCTGCAGAAAGTGCGCTATACTGCCCACAAAGTTGATAGGTACCTTGGTGGCCAGTTCAAACTGCATAATGTAGTTGTTCACAAACTGTTGCAATCCTTTTTCTATGACCCCTTTGCAATATGGATGTTCCTTGTTTTCGATGATGAAACGGGCAAACGTGGCCAAATACGTATTGGGATTGGGCTGTTTGTATAAGTTTTCTTTGATGACATCTGCCTCCAGATTATACTCCTTGGCAAATTTGATTCCCAAATCCTGCGGCATCTTATGGAAGTAATAATCACGCAACAACTTTCTTCCAAAGAAGTTACCGCTGCCATCATCCATTAGGATATAGCCCAACGAGGTTACCTTTTGCATCAATTGATGACCATCATAATAGCTGCAATTGGATCCTGTGCCCAATATGCAGACAATTCCTTGACGTCCAATCTTGGTCGTGGCATATATGGCCGCATAGGTGTCTTCCCGAACCTCTGCCTTGGCATTGGGGAAAAAATCCTTGAAAATTACCTTTAGGAAATTCTTCATTCTATCCGTGCCACAACCGGCACCGTAGAAATACAATTGACTAACGATTTCTCTGTTCTTGGAAAGCTCAAAATTATTGGCCAACCTGTCCTCAATCACCTCACGTGTGAGCACCTCTGGACTTAACCCAAGGGTTTGGGTAAGGAACAATTGCTTCCCCTTGTCATCCAATGCAATCCAATCGGATTTAGTGGCTCCACTATCCACAATCAAAATCATATGCGTCAAAGTTTTTGGTTGAATCCAAAAGAGGGCTTTACACCCTCTTCTGGATTTATATGCAAGATACTATTATTAAAGGCTCGCAGCGTGCTCGGCCAAATCTACCAACTTGTTTGAATATCCGGTTTCGTTGTCGTACCAAGATACCACCTTGAAAAATTTGGAGTTCAGCTCAATTCCCGCATCGGCATCAAAGATGGAAGTTCTAACATCACCTACAAAATCTTGGGACACTACCAATTCTTCGGTATAACCCAAAATTCCGGCCAATTCACCTTCTGAAGCAGCTTTCATGGCAGCTTTGATTCCTTCGTATGATGTCTCTTTTTCCAATTTAACGGTCAAATCCACTACTGAAACATCGGCAGTTGGTACCCTAAAGGCCATACCGGTAAGTTTACCTTCCAAAGATGGAATTACCTTGGTCACCGCTTTTGCAGCACCTGTAGCCGCTGGAATAATGTTCAAAAGGGCACTTCTACCACCTCTGTAATCTTTTCTGGATGGACCATCAACCGTCAACTGGGTTGCAGTTGTGGCGTGTACCGTGGTCATCAAAGCCTCCTCGATACCGAAGGCATCGTTAAGAACTTTTGCGATTGGTGCCAAACAGTTGGTGGTACAGGATGCGTTGGAAATAATGGTGTCAGATGCCTTGACATCTTGGTGGTTTACACCCATAACAAACATTGGGGCATCCTTGGACGGAGCAGAGATAACTACTTTCTTGGCGCCACCATCAATATGGTATTGAGCAGTTTCCAAAGTAGTGAAGATACCGGTACATTCGGCAACAACATCGGCACCAACCTCATCCCATTTCAAGTTTTTAGGGTCACGTTCTGCGGTGATCCTGATGGTTTTTCCATCTACAATAAGATTTCCATCCTTAATTTCGATGGTTCCATCGAATCTTCCATGCACAGAGTCATACTCCAACAAATAGGCCAAGTGCTCTACATCCAGCAAATCGTTAATGGCCACTACGTCCACATTGTCCCTTTTTACGGTTGCACGAAACACCAACCTTCCAATTCTACCGAATCCGTTGATTCCTATTTTCAATTTTGACATTTTCTCTCCTTTTTGGTTTTAAATTATGTTGTCATTATATCAGAAACTCTAATGAGTTCTTGGTCTATTTCCGTATGTGCCTTTATGGCCTCTGCAATCGGGGTAAGCACCAATTTGGTATCCTTTATCCCCACCATGAAGTTGGATTTGCCCTCCAATAGGCTCTCCACGGCCTTCACACCCATTCTACTGGCCAAAACCCGGTCAAAACAGGTTGGGTTCCCACCACGTTGCATGTGCCCCAGAACGGATACCCTTACATCGTAGATGGGCAAATGTTCCTCCACATACTCTTTCAATTCGAAGACATTCTTCCCAATCTTATCGCCTTCGGCAACAATTACGATACTGGAAGACTTGCCTGATTTTTTACTTCGTTTCAAGGACTCTACCAAACGTTCGAGACCCAAGTTCAATTCGGGAATCAAAATTTCTTCGGCACCAGCACCCACACCCGCGTTCAAGGCAATATGGCCTACATCCCTTCCCATGACCTCCACAAAGAACAAACGGTTATGGGAACTGGCGGTATCCCTGATCTTATCCACTGCTTCCACCACTGTATTGATCGCGGTATCAAAACCAATGGTATAGGAAGATCCCAAAATATCATTGTCAATGGTGCCCGGAATACCCATAACTGGAAAACCAAACTCTTGGTTGAAGAGCATGGCACCGTTAAAGCTACCATTCCCACCAATCACCACAAAGGCATCTATGCCTTCCTTGACCAATTGGTCGTATGCTTTTTGTCTTCCTTGCTTTGTCCTGAATTCCTCACAACGGGCAGATTTAAGGATGGTACCGCCTTTATTGATGATATTGTTTACACTCCGTGCATCAAGGGTCTTGAAATCACCCTCTATCATACCTTGGTATCCACGATAGATACCAATACATTCAATTTTTAAGTAAGCACAAGTTCGGACTACAGAACGAATCGCTGCATTCATTCCCGGGGAGTCTCCTCCAGAGGTAAAAACTCCTATTTTCTTTATTTCTGAAGCCATTCAAAATTTTAAAGGGTCAAAACTAGGAAACTTTATCCAAAATATGAATGGCTTAATAATTTATTTACCTTCATTGATTTTTTCAAACGTTTTCGTAAAGAATTCCTCAAAAAGCGTGAAAAATAACAAGCCTATTGCCCTGTTTTGGCGGGAGAATCTTTCTTGGGCATAAACCGGATCAGACTATCCTGTCCCATGACTTCCGTTGCCTCTTTTTGCCTTGGGGGCTCCTGTGCCTTTTCTTTCTTTTTGAAGACCTTCTGCATGAGTTCCTTAAAACTATTGAAATCCACTTGGTAGGACAGACCAACCCCTTGGGTATACCCCTGCCGTTCGGCCAAAAATCGTTGGATTTGGTTCTCCCGGTTAAAGATCTTTGCGCTTAGGGTCCCTTGCTCATTCAATAGTACCTGTACTTCCACGTCGCCGGCCACTACAGTTTCGGAAACTCCTCCCACGGGCACTCCTACCCTTCCGTTGACCAAAATCCTATCCGATATCTGTGTGGAAACCGTGACCCCTATCCTATTCTCGGTCCGTGTACTGGCATTGGGATCCAAAAGACCTTGTTCGTAGGATACTCCCAGATTGAACTTGTCATTGTCACCCCCCAAGATTTGGTTCAAGAGCCCTGAGGCAGTTTGTATAAGGTTTCCGGTAACAGCCTGTTGGTTGATTCCCGACTGAGAATCCACAAATGTTCCCTGTGCCAAAAGAAAAAAGGCATTTCGCTCCTTTACGGTGGGATCCTGCAATCGGTATTGGAGCTCGGACTGTACCACGGAACTGGTTCCGGGGAAGTCAATATCGAAATTGATATTGGGGCTTTCCAACTCCCCATCCAAACGAACGATTACCTCTGTGGGAATCCTTCCCGCAAAACCGGAATTGTCCAACAATGGGGCTGGATTGGCATTCAGGGCATACACGGCTTCGAGGTTCAACTGGGCGGCCAGGGGATCCCGTTCCCAAAGAATGGTGCCACCCGGGCGCACCTTGAATTTTTTATCAATCACCCCACCATATTTAAAATTGTACTCTCCCGTCACGGCAACAAACTCCCCATACATATTGAATTTTCCATTGGTATTGATCTCTATCAACAGAATTCCTTCCCCGGTTCCCTTAAGGGAACTTCCTGTACTCTGATCCACAACGATCTCTACTTCGGCCTCTGGGGTCACCGCGAGGTCAAAGGCCATTTCCAGACCTTGATACTCTTGTAACACCCGTTCTTGTTCAAAGGAATTGGATTCTCCCTTTTCAATGAAATTGATAAACGAATAGTCCCCAATACTGGTAACATCACTCAACGGAATTTTTAGGGAAGTGCCCCTCGCCGTGGTCGCATCCACAGCAATGGTCAAGGCGTCGGTTGGCCCATAAATACTTCCTGTACCGTTGATAAAGCCTTTTCCATAGTAAAGGGATTCTTCATCATAATCCGTATTAAGAATCATGAACCTATTGTTCTTGGTGTCCACATCCAACCCAAGGTACCAGTCGGAAAACCCGGTATGGCTTATGGTTCCGTCCAGAGTGGCCTTGGTACCTTCCGCCACATCGGACAGCCCTACATTCTCAAAATAAAAGGTTTGGTCAAAAAGGCGGACACGGGAATAGGGCGCAAAATTATAATCCACATTGAGGTAGGGAATACCGATTCCTGCATTGTTGAGACTTAAGGTTCCATTAATGGACGGGTTGTATAAATCTCCGGTAATCTTGGCACTTCCTATGACACTGCCCCGTATGTTGGAAATAACCCCATCGCCCAATGGGCTGAAGGGTTCCAAACTAAAATCGGTGAAATTGGCCGCAAGGTCCACCTGTTGTTTGTTGTTGATATTGGTCACCTTCCCGTTGATACTCATCTTCTCCTTGCCATTGTCAACGAGCCAAGTACTCACCCCAAATTGGGTAAGATTGTTGTTCCCAAAAATACCTACTTCCAAATCTCCCAAACGCATGCCATTCACGCTAAAGTCTTTCACATTTAGACTGGATGTGGGGAGATACTTCCCATCTTTTTGAAGGATGTTGAGAAAACCATCCACAGATCCGTTCATCTTAAGGCTGTCTATGGCAGGGGTAATCTTGCTGAGGGACACAATCTTAAACTGTAGGTCCAGATCTTTGTAGGTGGAATCGGCCAACTCGCCTCGGAGCCTGATCTGCTCCTTGTTGTTATTGTCCATCACCACATCCTCAATGATTATGCTATCCAAGGTCTTGTTGATGATAACCTTGTTTTTACTGTTCCCATCTTTGTTCAGCACCCAGGTGTTCCCCTTAAAGCTGATATCCGATTTTTTAAGGCCAATGACCGATCGGTTGTTCTCGTTGAAGGTATGATAGAAATTGAGGTTGTAGCTATCGTTGTATTCGCTTCCCCCCTTGAACTCCGTTCTAAAGAAAAGCGTGTCCTTCAATGTGGTATTGATAAGACTGAAATCTTTAATGTCATAATAGACCGTGGACATATCTTCCACCGAAACGAAGGTGTTAAAAAGAGGGTTCTTATTGTCGATTTTCAGTTCTACATTTTCAAATGTATTGTCAAAAGCTTCTATACTTGGTGATTTAAACGTCATTTTAAAATCCCCTTCATCCGATATAATACTACCCCTCATAAAGGTATTGGGACCAAAGACCACTTCTGGAAAGAAAACGTCCACAATTTTATTGTAAATCTTAAAGTTGAAGTCCACATGTTGTCCCTCCGAAATTTCAAAGGGCTTATAATTGGTATAAATGCTTCCCACGGAGTTCTGCACCAATTTTCCCACTTCATTGACTTTGAATTTTCCCTTGACATACCCTGTGATGATATCCGGCGAATTGATCTCAATGGTACGGACCGTATCCCGATCAAATGAGGAAAAAACAGCAAAATCCTCAAAATAATAGGTCGTGTTTATATTTTGATAGGTGGTGTTGGAAAAACGCATCTGACCCACCATATCATCCAAAGTCCTTCCTTCAATATCCATATTTATATGACCCTTGAATATGGAAATGCTATCATCAATAAAATTGAGTTCCTTAAGATCGGCGTAATCCACGGCAGCAATAAAGTTGAATTTGTTCTCGGTACCGCCAAAGTCCGCCAAACCTTTAAAATCGAATCGGAAATTTTCATCATTGCAAAGCAGGGAGCCATCAAACAACTGATCCTTTAAGATTCCTGAAACCTTAATATTATTGTATTCGTAATTATTGAACTGCAGTTTATAAACATCACCAATAACCTCAGTATTCAAATTTTCAGCGGCAAATCCTTTTCCTTCCACATTGAAATCCAAGGAGGTCAGCCCCAATTCATCATCTTCGATAAAATCTCCTAAGTCAAAATCAATAAGGGATATAAATCCAATGTAGGAAGCATCATTTTTTGCTTGGAGATTGGTCATTTGCACATCCATATAGCTGCTACCCACCGCTGTATTGAGGTTGATTTTTACATCTAAGGACGTCTCCGTCACTTCTGCATCGCCTCTAACCGTAAATTGCCCTAGCTTTTGCACAGTTTCAGGAATGTTTTCCCCCAAAATATTCGGCAAAATGGCCCTCAATTGATAGTAGCTGGAGGTAAGGTTGTCCAAATCGGCCCGCATGACAAAGGGGGCCTCATCAGAAAAAATATTGGAGAATACAAAATCGCCATGGATCCCGGTATTTTCCATATGCACATAAAGATCATCCACTTCCAGTTGATTGAGCACTCCTCCCATCTGTCCGGAAAAAGTCACTATCCTGTCCTTTCCAAACTCATTGTAAAATGCATTCACTTCGTTCAAGGCCACACTGGATTCATCAAATTGTGCCTCGATGTTCACCTTGTCCAAAAACTCTGCAAAATCTTCCCGATTATAATTAAAGACCAAGTTCCCTTTGATCTCGGATTCCTCGGTGTCAACGAGAAGGGAATCAAACCGCATCTGTTCTTTGGTATACTTAAAATTTGTGGTCAATTTCTTAAGTCGAATGCCCCGCTTGGCCAAGGTGGAAAGGTCTTCAATCTGCAAGGTCACTTCCGGCCCCAAGATCTGGAAGTCCTTGGCCAATATCTTCAACTCCGAAAAATTCAGGACCTCTTGCGCCTCCAAGTTTTCATCGATCAACCGGAACCTACCACTGTTGATCTGGATTTCATCGGTGGACATAAAAAAGGGAGGTGTTCCGGGCGGACGTGGCTTTCCGTCATCCAACTTGGCAACGAATACGTCCAGATTGGTGTCCCGCTCCCCTTCATAGGTCTTCAGGTTAAAAAGGATACCGTCCACTTCCATGTCGCCAAACTCCAACGTTCCATTGGCCATGTTCCTAATGTTCAATATAGAAGTGCTCAGCTTATGGATATAAGCCAGGGTATCTTTCTGATAATCCTCGATATAAATTCCCTTGATACCTGCATTGAGTGTAAAAAGTGAAAGGCTAACACGATCGATCTGTATGTTGGTCCCGAACTCCGTATTGATGGAATTGGTGGCGTACTTCGCAATTTTGGTCTGCACCACCGGCATGGACAACACCAAAGACCCCAATACCATAAGCAGTACTAGGGCCAAAAAGAATCGTATTAGTATTTTACGAAGTTTTTTGATAGGGCTTTATGTTTTACCTTTGATGACCAATTTTTGTTCCAAAACCAGTGACAAATCCAAAAAAATATATTCTGGCCATTGAATCTTCTTGTGACGACACCTCTGCCGCCGTTTTGTGCCATACAAAGGTACTGAGCAATGTGGTGGCCACACAAGAAATACACAAGCAATATGGTGGTGTTGTCCCAGAGTTGGCTTCACGGGCCCATCAGCAAAACATTGTACCAGTGGTTCATCAGGCCTTGGCCAAGGCAAATATCGATAAAAAACAACTATCTGCCATAGCATTTACGCGTGGCCCCGGACTTATGGGTTCGCTGCTCGTGGGCACCTCCTTTGCCAAGTCTTTGGCTTTGGGGCTCGACATTCCTTTAATCGAAGTAAATCATATGGAAGCCCATATTTTGGCCCACTTTATTGAAGATGGTGACAATACCCCTCCGAAGTTTCCATTTTTGGGCATGACCATTAGCGGGGGACATACACAGATTGTAAAAGTTTGTGACCATTTTGATATGGAAGTCCTTGGAGAGACCCTGGATGATGCCGTGGGCGAGGCTTTTGACAAAAGCGCCAAGCTTATGGGACTACCCTATCCCGGTGGCCCATTGGTAGATAAATATGCCCGGGAAGGGAATCCACATGCTTTTGAATTTCCAAAACCCAAAGTGGATGGGCTCAATTTCAGTTTTAGTGGCTTAAAGACCAGTATCCTGTATTTCCTCCAACGGGAAACCCAAAAGAACCCTGATTTTGTTTCGGAAAACATTAACGATATCTGCGCATCGGTACAGCATACCATTTTGGAGATCTTGATGGATAAACTGACCTTGGCCGTGGAGCAAACCGGAATCCAAGAGATTGCCATTGGAGGCGGTGTGGCCGCCAACTCCGGCATACGTGCCCGACTCAAGGAAGCCGAGGAAAAACTGGGATGGAAAACCTATATCCCCAAGTTTGCCTATTGTACGGACAATGCCGCTATGATAGGGATTGTGGGGTACCTAAAATTTCTAGAAGGGGATTTTACCGACCAAAGTGTTGCCGCCAAAGCCCGGTATGCGATTGGGACCTAAACCCTCCCTGGATTTACGGATTTTTCGGATATTTGAGCCTAGTAGAACACCGGCACATGGCCTACAATGAAGAAATAGCCCGTAGGGTCCAATATCTATTGGGTCTCTTCCCAGAAGAGTTTACCGAAAAGAAAATGTTCGGGGGCATTGCTTTTCTATATAAAGGCAAAATGACCGTGGGTGTGGTAAAAGACGAATTGATGGTCCGTGTGATCGCAGAAAAAATGGACCGTATCTTGCAGCAGGAATGTGTACGACCCATGGATTTTACCGGGAAACCCATGAAAGAATTTGTCTTTGTCTCCCAAAAAGGCTTTGTCACTGAGGAACAATTGCACCAATGGATAGAACTGGGTCTGGAACACGCCAAAAACAAACTATAGCCTATGCAACTTTTCTACAACCCTTTGTTGGACAACAGCGTTACCCAATTCACCTTTCCTCCCGAAGAAAGCAAACACATTGCCAAAGTCCTTCGGAAAAAAGAAGGGGATATTGTTCATATCACCAATGGAAAGGGATACCGATACGAAGCGGAAATCATTGTTTCCGACCCAAAGCGATGTAGGGCAACGATTGTGTCAAAACACAAGACCATCCCCAAAAGGTATGCGCTACACATGGTTGTGGCCCCCACCAAAATGAACGATCGGTATGAATGGTTTCTGGAAAAAGCCACCGAAATAGGTGTGGATGAGATTACCCCGATCATTTGCGATCATTCCGAACGAAAAGTGGTGAAGCACGACCGGATGGAACGCGTACTGCAATCGGCCATGAAGCAATCCTTACAGACCGTATTGCCCAAACTGAATCCTGCGATACCTCTCAGGGACTTTTTGGAACAGGAACAAACTGGCCTCAAGTTCATTGCGCATTGTGATGATGGCGAAAAGATGGAGCTTAAACGAAAGGTCATTTCCGATATGGACCTTACGATCCTTATCGGTCCCGAAGGAGATTTTTCCAAAGAAGAAATTGACATGGCCCGCAAAAAGGGGTTCATCCCCATTTCTTTGGGCAATACCCGATTACGTACTGAAACCGCAGCCATTGTGGCCTGTACCACCGTGGCCATCATTAACAGTTAGCGCTTTACTTGGGCCTTGGCTGCAGCCGTGATGTCCAGATGTTCGGTTTCGACCAACAAGACAAGGGTTAGACTGTCAGATTCCAAAACCAATTGGGGAATCTCTATACTAGCTTTTCCCGCCGAAGCCTCCAAATCCAAATAAGCTTCCTGCACCACAATATTGCTGTTCTGCAAGGTCCTATTCTTATTCTCTCCTCGTTTCACTTCGGTGGTTCGTTCATCGATCACCAAAATGGCCCGCAACAGTTTATGGCCCAAATCCCCCGTAGCGGCATATTCAAACGAAACGGCATTGATACCAGCAACAACATTTCGTAGCTGAACACCGTTTTGGGCCTTCTCTTTCAGATGGGAATTGATTTCTTCATGGAGTTTGACCTTGTTGGATCCTACAAAATGAAGACTCCCATTGAGCACCATCTCCGGGGTATAGTTGCCATCGTAACCCAACTTTTTATTGTATTCACGCTGCTTAAGGCTATGGCCCGGTTGGGCAAAAGGATCCTTCCATCCAATATAATCCCAATAATCCACATGATAGGACAGCGCAAAAACCTCATTGGGAAATTCCCTTTTCACCTTATCCAAAAGAATATCGGCCGGTGGACAACTGGAACACCCTTGGGAAGTAAAGAGCTCCAAGACCACCACAGGCGCTTCTTGGGTCTCCATTGCCGGTATGAAACTTGAAACCTCCTTGGTCCGTGCCGTGTAGAGCGCCATCAAGGACATCGCAAAAAAGGCAAATGAGGCAATTATGGCTTTTTTAATCATGAATACCGTACTTTTGAGTAGTTGGTTAATCGCAAATCCATGGGACAACTTACCAGACTAGGTTGCATTTTAACTTTTTTTATGATGGGCACAGTGGGCGCCCAAGAGATTGCCATCCTCAAGTATGGAGGAGGTGGGGACTGGTATTCCAACCCTACGGCATTGCCCAACCTCATTGCGTTTTGCAACAATGCCATCGGCACCAAAATCAATCCGGAACCAGAAACGGTAGAAACAGGAAGCGTTACCCTCTTTAAATATCCCTTTCTACATATGACCGGGCATGGCAACGTCTTTTTCACAGACGAAGAGGCCCAAAATCTGAGGACCTACCTCCTTTCCGGTGGTTTTTTACATATTGATGACAATTATGGAATGGAACCCTACCTGAGAAGGGAACTTCTCAAGGTATTTCCTGATAAACAATTGGAAGAACTGGGCTCGGACCACCCCATTTTTGATCAAAAATTCAAGTTCCCCAACGGACTTCCCAAAATACACGAGCACGATGGAAAAAGGCCTCAAGCGCTCGGTATTTTTGACAAGGGCAGGCTACTCTTGCTCTTTACCTTTGAATGTGATCTAGGGGATGGCTGGGAAGACCCGTCTGTGCACAACGACCCCGAAGAGGTACGGTTGAAGGCACTGCAAATGGGTTCAAATATTGTTGAATATGCCTTTAAAAGCTAATCTATGACCTCAAAGACCATTGCCAATGGAATTCTAAGGGCCGTTGCCATTATTGTGGGTGTGGTTCTTTTGGGCTACTTTCTGTACAAAATTCAATCCGTAATTACCTATTTGGCCATTGCCTCCGTAATTGCACTTTTAGGAAGACCTGTTGTTCTCTTTTTACGAAGAAAGCTAAAGTTCCCCAATACACTCGCCGTAATAGCCACCATGATTTTTATGCTTGGTATTTTTATGGGCATCTTGGCACTTTTTGTGCCCTTGATATCGGAACAGAGCAAAAACCTTTCCCTGTTGGATATTGAAGCGTTGAAAGGTGACATCAACAAACTGTATTTTCAGATTTTGGAATATTTTGGAGCCTCTTCCGGAAACGTGGAGCGTTTGGTGGAAGAAACCCATTTAGAGGAAAGTTTTCTAAAAGGTCTTGACTTGGGGTTCATTCCCAATTTTCTGAATTCATTTATGAACGTACTGAGTAATTTCAGCATAGGTTTGTTCTCCGTTCTTTTCATCTCCTTTTTCTTTTTAAAGGACAGCAAACTGTTCCAAAATGGCATCCTTACTTTCGTTCCCGATGACAAGGAAAGTAACCTCGTAAAATCCATTGATAAAATCAACGGATTGCTCTCAAGATATTTTGCGGGCATCCTTCTTCAGCTTTTTATCCTCTTTGTGATTTACACCATTGCACTGTTGATTGTTGGGGTGGAAAATGCAATTGTGATTGCCTTCCTCTGCGCCCTGTTCAACATTATCCCATACATTGGTCCGATCATTGGCGGAGTGATCATGGTGACCCTCACCATGACCAGTTTTTTGGGAGCGGATTTTAGCACCGTTATCCTGCCCAAAGCCATGTATGTTTTAATCGGTTTGACCATTGGTCAATTGGTGGATAATTTCTTTTCACAACCCTTTATTTTTTCGACCAGCGTAAAGTCACATCCCCTTGAAATTTTCTTGGTGATCATTATCGCTGGACTACTTTTTGGAGTGGTCGGGATGGTGGTTGCCGTACCCGGATATACCGCCATAAAGGTGATTTTAAAGGAATTTTTGGCGGAATATTCCTTTGTGAAGAAATTGACCAAGAACTTATAGTGTCAGTTTGAATAAATTGATATTACATACTGGTGTACAATTATTTATAGATAAAAATTGGAATACTGACACGCTGTCAGTTTTACTCCAAAAACCCCTTTTTGACGGGATTTCCCAAAAAGAGTTGGTAGAGCAGCTTGAAGCCAAGAAGAAATGCAAGGACAAGCTTCCAACCTGGTTCACTACCCCACACATATATTACCCCAATAAGCTGAATATTGAACAGACCAGTTCCGAGCAAACAGCTCGTTATAAGGCTGGCTTGGTAGACGGAAAAAACCTGTTAGATCTTACCGGAGGATTTGGAGTGGACACCTACTTTTTTTCCAAAAAAATAGAGAAGGTATTTCATTGTGAAATCAATAAGGAACTCAGTGAAATTGCCACCTATAATTTTGGGGTTTTAGGACAGGAAAATGTCACTTGCATTCCTGAGGATGGCATTCATTATTTACAAAACAACTCTCAGAAATACGACTGGATTTTTGTAGATCCATCACGAAGAAATGAGAACATCGGAAAGGTTTTTTTGCTCAAGGATTGCCTTCCCAATATTCCTGAACAGCTACCCCTTCTTTTTAGCCACACCCAAAAAGTCTTGATAAAAGTTTCACCTATTTTGGACCTCACCCAAGGCTTGGAAGAACTTAATTTTGTAAAGGAAGTCCATGTGGTGGCCATCAATAACGAGGTAAAGGAATTGCTCTACCTATTGGAAAAGGATTACACTGGGGATGTCGTGATCAAGACCATCAATTTCACCCATGGGAGAGAGGTTGTATTCGACTTTGTCCTTAATGAAGAAAAAGTAAGTTCCACGAAATTGGGGAGCCCCCAAAAGTTCCTTTATGAACCCAATGCCGCCATTTTAAAATCCGGTGGATTTAAAATCGTGGGGGAGAAATATGGATTGGACAAGTTACACCAGCACTCCCACTTGTACACGTCCGAAACACTGGTGGAATTCCCAGGGAGAAGGTTTTCCATAGTACAGGTTCTCCCCTATTCAAAAAAGACATTACGAAGCTTTTCACAGACCAAGGCCAACATCACCACCCGAAACTTTCCACTATCTGTGGCCGAAATACGAAAAAAACATAAAATTAAGGACGGAGGAGATCGCTATCTATTCTTTACCAAAAACCATGACGATTCCTTGTTGGTTCTTGACTGTTCCAAAGTACTGGATTAATCTAAATTATCAAGCCAAGCAACAAAAAGATCAAGCCAATTTTTTAATCCCTTGTTCTTATGCCCTAAAGAAAAACCATGTCCACCCGAAGGGTAAATGTGCATGGTAGTCGGAATGTTATGAACCTTTAAAGCTTCAAAAAACATAAGACTGTTCTCCACGGGCACTGGATTATCATCCGCTGCATGAAGTAAAAAAGTTGGGGGTGTATTGTCCTTCACTTGTTTTTCGTTGGACAAATAATTCAATTGTTCCATGGTAGGCTCCTTCCCCACCAAGGACTCCCTTGACCCCATATTCACGGCAGGCTCCATAAGCGTGATGACGGGATAGATCAACGCCATAAAATCCGGACGGGCAGAAATCCCATCAATGACATCCTGTGCTGGGTATACCACGTCTTCAAAATGTGTGCCCAAGGTAGAAGCCAGATGTCCTCCTGCGGAGAACCCCATGATACCAATTTCATTTTCCGCCAAATTCCACTCTTTGGCTTTGCTGCGCACTATCCTGATGGCCCGTTGGGCATCTTGCAGGGGAACTAGTTGTTGGTCTGCCACAATCGATTTGGAACGTGGCAATCGATACTTTGCCACTATTCCAGCAACACCGTTTCCATTTAGGGCCTTGGCGATATCCCTACCTTCCCAATCGTATGCCAATCCGGAATATCCACCACCAGGGAAAATAACCACTGCTTTTCCATTGGCGTTTCCCTTTGCAGGAAGATACACCTCCAAGGTTGGCTTTTGAACATTGGTGACCCAAATTATACCTGACTCCCTATACTCTACTTGCTCCTTTTCATCGGTATCCATGTTTTGGTTGGGTACCACATTGGGCCAAAGCGGCACAATAGCATCTTGTGCTGATGCGCTTACAGAAATGAATACAAGTACTAGAGCTAACTTTTTAATTGTTTTCATCATATCTTGATTAATTTTTTACTCAGGACAGTCCCATTTAAAGTTGGCCACTTTATCATTGGACCCTGCCGAAAGATTATAATGCCACCACTCCGTCCTGATGGACCAAAACCCATGGGACTCCATGGTTTCCTTCAGGAGTTTTCTATTCTCCAGGATTTCTTTTGGTAGGTCCAGGTTGTCATGATAGGCCCTTTTCCCAAAAAAATCGAAGTCTGTCCCCATATCCAATTCGTTTCCCTCCAAATCTTCCAAAGTAATATCCACCGCACCACCTTTATTATGGATGGACCCCTTCTCCGGATTGGCCACGTATTGGGGGTTAGGTACAATGGCCCACATTTTATATTGAACGGAATTGGGTCGGTAACAATCAAAAAACTTTATTCTTACCCCCTTCTCTTTAAAATCGGCATTGGCCTTGATAAGCGCTTTGGCTGTTTTTACCCGGGTGTAACACTCTGCGCAGTCGTATACCTTTGCCTTTAGGAAATTATTTTCCGTGGCGTATCTCAGGTCATAGGCAAAGTCGTCGCTAAAATCCGCCAAACGCACGAAAGTCGTGTCCGCCAGCCCTTCAAAAGTTCTTAATTCTTTTTGAGATTCTTGGACCACGATGGAGTCTACCATCTCTATGGACGTCATTTCAACCGGTTCCTCCGTTTTGGCTTCCTTGGGTTTTTCATGGCAACTGGAGAAAATAGACATCAACCCCAGGAACATGATGCAATATCTCATAACATTCAATTTATCCGTTTTTGTTTCGCAAACCAAGTATACAAAGAATCTGTGGTATAGGCCCTGTCCCAAGCATTATGGCCTACCCCTTTATATCTTGTATACTGGATATTGTAATTCATTGATTTAAGCTTTTCCACCATGGCATCGGACTCCTCAACCGGGATGGTTTCATCCAATTCGCCATGGAACACCCAAATGGGCATTTCCCTGTCAATCCAATGGGCATATGGTAAGGGCGCCATACCACATACTACGGCCAGGGCAGCAAACCTATCCGGGTATTGGGTAGCCATTTCCCATACGGCATTACCTCCCCTACTTATCCCTGTTAGGTATATTCTGTTTATATCGACCCTGTTCTCGGCAACAATGGAATCCAAAAGTTGCATAACGGCTGCCGTATTCCACCATTTTCTTTCATGGGGGTTGTGCGGCGCCAATATTAAAAATGGAAATTGTTTTCCTTCTTCTAAAAGTTTGGGGGGCTCATTCATTTTGAATTCCTCTTGGGATTCCCCAGATTCCCCTCCACCGTGCAAAAAGAGCAACAAACCATAGGTTTGTGAAGGGTTGGATAGGTAATCTTCAGGATAGTACAGATAATACTGTAGGGTTTCCTTGGTTACGGTCACTTGTTCCCCTTCAATGAGATTGGATTGGGCGGCACAGGCTTGAAACAATAAAAAAGTGCCTAAAAGCAATGTATGGGGTACCCTAAGAAATAATCGCATTCACAAATCTACAAAAGTTTGGCTGCGATTTCCTTCCAGTTATCAGCGCGTTCAAACTCTGTATCACTCATGTTGTGGGGAGAAGTAAACATGATTTTTCTACCTTCAAAAGGCTTAAGGTTACGGGAATGATCATCAATCAGCAAATCTCCTTTCAAAATATATTTATGACCACATAGAATGCGATGCTGCCATGGGATGAACGGAAAATGCTCATCCAACCAATCCGATTTTTCACGTAATGAGTTTGGATACTCCATGGCGGCGGAGGCAATGTAGATCTCATGCTCCTTGGCAAGCTCACGAAGAACCTCCTGACTGTCTGGAAATACCTCCAAGTTTCTAAAAAACCCATCCCGGGCCGTATATCCCTTTACCATTTCCAGATGTTCTTCGGCAACACATTGCTTTATTCCTTTTCCATGGCAATCTTCAAGCCTTATTTGAGCATTGAATTCCGAGTTGTACAATTCCAAATGCGCTCCGTAGGTATCCGCAATCACCTCATCCATGTCCACAAAAATGATCATATTCTATATTTTTTGATGAAGTACGGCAAAATCCAAAACAAACAAAAGAAATTTACAGAATGATAATCATTGGGCCTTGTTTTGTTTGATTTGACAATAAAATAAAACCTTCACTGACATTCTTCTTTAGATTGATTTCATTCCATGATTTTTTCTCATGGGATAGTAACCAAACCCCTGTTGTAAGGCGGGCTGTATTTTATCGATAAAGGGTTATTTTTATTGGCCATACCACAGGGTGAAACTTGAAAAGCACGCACTTCATCGCCTTTTATCCACCGTTTATATAAAGTACTCACTTTGATGGTTTTTTAACTGGAACAGCAAGCTACTTTTGCACACGATTTTAAAAAAATTCGCTGTGAAAAGAATGAAATTCGCCGTTGTTCGCTTACTGTTTTTGTCTGTATTTTTCGTCTCATGTAGCACCTCCTCCACAGATGAGGAAGAAGCTTTCTTTGTGGCCAGCACGGCCACTGATATGGAAATGGAAGTTTTGCACCTTGTGAATGAATATCGCCTTTCTAAAAACCTCACTGCCTTAGAGTTTAATGTCACCGCTTACGCATATGCCACAGCCCATACCAATACCATGGTCAAGGATGGAGAAATAAGCCATAAGGACTTTGAAAAACGCTCGTCTGAATTGGCCATGGAGACCAATGCGAGTCATGTGGCCGAGAATCTTGGACGTAGATATATCTCTGCCGAAGCTTTGGTTGATGCATGGTCCAAAAGTCCAACCCACCAAAAAGTCATGGAAGGGAACTATGATTTTACTGCAGTAAGTATTAAATCTGACCCTGAAGGGGTACTGTATTTTACGCAACTATTTTACAGATAACATCTTTTTTGATGACCTGCCACTAGATACTTTTCTTGTTAGCATAACTAAATTTCACTCTAAACCCTTTTAAAGAGTGAAAATAATCAATATACTGTAAATCAATTATTTATTCATATTTCCTTCTTTTTTAGTAAGTATTTTCCTTCGATTCAAAATATTTAACATTTTTTTCTGTTATATACAAAAATAAAGTGCTTTAGATATGGATCAATCAATACTTAAGAAATATTATTACATATTTCTCATTTTATCTTTTTTAATTTCGTTTAATATTGCAGGACAAACCTTTGCAACAACCATTGTAAGTGAAGACGAAGTAGATCTCTCCGCAAATGCTGTGGACGGTAGTTTAACCACTAATGCGGGAATAAGGGCCAGCACCGGTATCCTATTGGGTGTTGGGGCCTACTCAGGACATTTGGAAATGGAATTTCCATCAGCTTTGAACCCCAATACTACATCATATGTTAAACTGGAAACGGAAGATGAACTTCTTCCCTATCTATTGGGGGGAAGCCTTGGAGGACTCTTATCGGATATTGCAGGTGCTGTCCTTATAGGGAACCAAGAATTTACAGTGACCTCAAAAAATGGAAGTATCACCGTTTTGGAGGAAGCATCCAGTGGTTCAAATGCTTTTGCCACCGATCAACTGAAAGTGGTGACCAATGTGGATAATGACTATTTTATGGCCATTACTCCAAATGCCCAATACAACCGCATACGGATGACCAATCAGATAGGGGCATTGCTTGGACTCAACAATACCAAGACCTTGGATGTTTTTGGGGCTTTCCACAATCAAGGATTGGCCTCATGTGGTCTCCCTACCTATACTTCCTTTACAGGTACTGGGCTCACTTTGGACCTACTGGACTTGGGCGGGGCTGGTGTCACCGATCCCCATCTGGTTCTGGACGATGATCTAAATACGTTTTCAGAACTAAGTCTCGGCATATTGGGTGTCGCTGCAAGTATAGAACAGACAGCCTATTTTGATACACCCTCCAACTCTGATGATAATTATTATATCACCCTGGCCATAAATCCTTCTCTGCTTCAAGCCGGGGTGGCCAATTCCATTGATGTAATTGCCCAAAATGGTGCTGAGTCTCCCTTTTACACAGAGAGCCTGAACAATATACTGACCTTAGATCTCTTGGGATTGCTCCAAGATGGTCAAAAAGCAACCATAGCGGTTACACCTGGTGATGAAGCAACCCGAATCACAGTCCGTCTGTCATCGTTGTTAAATGTTGCACTGGAACAGCAACTGCAGATTTTTGATATTTATCGGGCTCCAGCCCTTCCTATACTGGATACCAATTCGGAAAATGTGAGCATTTGCACCGGAAACTCTGTTGACCTGATCGCCACAACTACCGGGGGCAACGAACTAAGATGGTATGATGCCGAAACGGGTGGAAATCTGTTGGACACCGTAAATTCAGGAGAAGCTTATACAACTCCTGTGTTGAACACCACCTCTATCTATTATGTGGCAGCAGCCGAGCCAGGTTGTCCCGAGGAATCTCCAAGGGTGCCTGTTACCGTTACCGTGGTTGACATCCCTACGGCAGGTGATATCAACATTACCGGGGATGAAAGCCCCATATGCTCATCCAGCGAAGTTACCCTTGTTCCCTCAAGCACAATCAACGGAACCTATACGTGGTATTTTGATGCCAATGCCACCAATGAAATTACCAATGGACTTGTCCAAGGCCCCGTTACCTATTCCATTACTTCAAATGGGACCCTTGTCATAACCGGTCTGGATGAAGCCGGTGGACCCTACAACTTCTATGTGCGTATTACCGAAGCTTCCGCCGGTTGTGAGAATGCCACTGGGGATTTGGCCCAAGCCACGGTAGACATTATTGACTCTACCAATAGCATTACCATTGACTCAACCCCTGTCATCAGCCTTTCAAATCTGATTGACTTTTTTCAAGGGGCTCCCTCCTATAATGTAACAGGATCAGTAAACGGTGATGCCAATGTTGGGGATACCGTCTCCCTTTTCATCAATGGACAAATCTATACCGGGGTCTTGGATGCCAATTTGGCTTTTGATATTGCAGTTGATGGTACCGACATGGCTTTGGATGTTGATGGCCTCATTGAGGTATTCTTGGAAGGGGCACTTTGTACCCTGACCGGAGATATCACGGTGGATCTTCCCGAACTTATCGTAGATGATCTTCTTCAGATTTTCTGTGCATCCGACAATCCCACTTTATTGGATTTGCAAGTGGCAGGAAACGACATCGTGTTCTTTGATAGTTTGGACGCCTCGGTAGCCCTTGACCTCAATACCCCTTTGGTCGATGGCTCTGTATACTTTGCAGGTATTTTGGATATTCCTATATCTGTCTTGACGCGGATTGGGATTACTGTTACCCTCTTGGAGGACCAACCCATAAACTTGACGGGGCAAACAAGTGAAGCCTGTCTGGAAGAAGAACAATACACTTACTCCACGGAAAGTGGAAAACAAAACTACACCTGGACTGTTACAGGAGGAACCATAGTCGATGGTGGAGGTACAACCGACTCCAGTGCCACGGTCATATGGACCGAACTTCAAAACACTTCAATCAGTGTTCTATATGAGGACAGCACCAGTTGTACCCCGACCGAAGCCACAGAACTACAAGTGGAAGTTGAAGACTGCGGGGAAGTATTGGGGGAAGAGTTCTGTTTACAGGTCTACAACGAGTTCACCCCAAACAATGATGGTTACAACGATTTCTTTGAAATAGAATGCATAGAAAACTATTCCAACACGCTCCAGATTTTCAATCGTAATGGCAATAAAGTCTTCGAAGCCATGGATTATCAGAACAATTGGGATGGAATAGCCAATGTAAATGGTATTATGGGCAAAGGGCAACACCTCCCTTCAGGCACCTACTATTATGTGGTAAATATTCCCGAGCTCAACAGAAATCTTGTGGGTTGGCTACAACTGGCACGATAAAATCCAAATCCCAAACCTATAAATCCAATAATTATGAATAGCAACATAAAGAATCTCGGCATACTCACAGGTCTGGTGGTCCTATCCCTAACCAAACTACAGGCGCAGCAAGCCCCGCAATACACCCAATACATGTACAATACCACTGTACTCAACCCAGGATATACGGGGACCTCCGGTAATTTTGAGGCCAATGTGCTCTTCCGTACACAATGGGTTGGTTTAGATGGTGCACCAGAAACCCAATCGTTCACCGTGCAAGGGAGAACCGGTAAACGAATCGGTCTTGGCCTAACGGCCATCAATGATAAAATTGGGGCATCCAACGATGTAAAGATCAACGGACATTTCTCCTATGAGATCCCAACAGGGCTAGAGACCAAACTCTCCCTTGGCCTGAATGCTGGACTGGACATCCTATCCATAGATTGGTCCAAGGGAAATTACGTGGATGACCAAGACCCCATATTTGCGGAAAACCTGAATAAAACCAGACCCGTATTTGGGGTTGGCGCCTTCTTTTACAGTACCAACTGGTATGTGGGATTGTCCAGTGACAACCTCATGAATTCGCAAATATATAATGACAATGAGGTTACCGTGACCGATAGGAAAACCCAATATTACCTTATGGGAGGTTATGTTATTGATGTTTCCAGCTCCATTATGCTCAAGCCTGCCTTATTGACCAAGCATGTTTCGGGAGCCCCTTTGACCGTGGATGTCTCGGCAAATTTCCTATTCCAAGAAAAAGTAAGCTTTGGACTCGCCTATCGCTACGATGAAGCCATCAGCGCATTGGCCGGGTTCCACTTGGCTAAAAAATTCTTTATAGGCTATGCCTATGATTATTCCACCTCTGGATTGGACAACTACAATGACGGCTCTCACGAGATTATTTTGAAATACACCGTTTTTAATGCCAACAAAAGGGCTTTGTCCCCCAGATTCTTTTAAAAAGCACCATGATGAAAAAAATAATACTCTTCCTAACACTATCTGTCTTTACCAGTGTTTTTCCACAAAGCAAATTGGAAAAGGCCGATGAACTGTTCAACGATTTCAAATTTGAAAAGGCCATTGTACTCTATCAAGATTTGGCCATGCGAAAAAATAGGCCTTCCATCCATGTGATCCAAAGATTGGCCGATAGTCATTTTAACCGGAATGAATATCAAAAAGCCAAGGATTGGTATCAGAAACTCTACGCCATTGAGGGCAATAGAATGGGTGAAAACAATATCATCAAACTGGTTCAATGTCTAAAGGCCAGCATGCAAGCCGATCAAGCTGATAAGCTTCTTCGTGATTTTTACTCCGATCAAAACCGATTGGATATGATCATGGCACAAAAAAGGAACCTCGATAGTCTTTTGCTGAAAAACCCCAAATACGAAGTTCAAAATTTAGAATTCAATAGTGATAAATCAGACTTTTCCCCTTCAATCTATGATGATATGCTGGTATTTGCATCGGCCAGGGACACCCTAAAATCCAATGGAAAATTGTATCCGTGGAACAACCAACCGTACCTGGACCTCTACCTCACCAACCCCCACATGTCGCAATTTGTTCCTGAAAAGTTTCTGGAAAACCTGGAATCCTCTTTTCACGATTCCAATGTGGCCTTTGACCCAAGGTCCAACACCATCTATTTTACCAGGAATTTTATCAAAAAAGACAAACTAAATGCCAATAGTGAAGGACTCTCCAATATGCAGATCCTAAAAGGAACGATTTATGCCAATACCCTTATCAATGTTACTTCCCTTTCCTTCAACAGTAAAGAATACTCGTGTGGACATCCAGCTTTGAGCCCAGATGGCAAGTATCTGTATTTTACTTCCAATATGCCCGGTGGGCATGGAGAAAGCGATCTATACGTGGTTGAACTTGGCTTGAACGGCGATGTGCTTACCCCGCCTATGAACTTGGGGGAGACCATCAACACCCGAGGCAGGGAGATGTTCCCTTTTGTGGATGACAATACCCTATATTTCTCTTCGGATAGCCATTATGGTCTGGGTGGGTTGGATATTTTCACCTCAACAATCAAGTCCAAAACCAGTTATGGCCTGCCCCAAAACCTTGGAAAGCCCATCAATAGCAATATGGATGACTTTTCATTGGTGATCAACCACAGTTCAGGGGATGGTTATTTTGCATCCAACCGATTTGGTGGTGCCGGGGACGACGACATCTACTATTTAAAAAAGGCCAAGCCTATTGATTGTCTTGAATATTCCGGATATGTACTGGATGAAAAAACCGGCGAACCCATTCCTCTGGCCAGTATTGAACTCTACGATGTGAACTTGGGACTTTTGGATGCCATGAAAACCGATGAAACCGGATTCTTCCGTTTCGTATTGCCTTGCAACAAGGAAAATAAACTGGTGTTCATCAAACCAAAATACGTGAAAAAGGAAATTTTTGTGCCCACTGGTGAAAATCCTCAAAAGGCCTCCATGAACAACATGATTTATCTAACCCCCTTCGAAAGCTTGGTCGTTAAGGATGGAGACATCGAAAAAATCAAAGTGAATCCCATCTATTTTGAATACGATAAGTCTGACATTACCCCACGGGCAGAAATTGAGTTGGAAAAGGTCCTTTTTGCCATGCGTGAATTTCCAGGTATCAAAATCAAGATTGAATCGCACACTGATTCCAGGGGCTCCGATCAATACAATTTAAAATTGTCCGATGACCGCGCCAAGTCTACCATGCGTTACCTCATTGCCAAAGGCATTGATTCCAACAGAATTGAAAGCGCAAGAGGCTATGGGGAGTATCAACTCAAGAACCACTGCTCCAACGGAGTCAGGTGCAGTGAACAGGAACATCTGGTCAACCGCCGATCCGATTTCATCATTGTGGAAAAGGATTTGGGAGACCAAAACGCCAGAAAATAGTGCCATAGGACTGTTCCCAAGCAAGTTACTCTTTGATCATGCTCGGATCTAGAACAGTCCTAAACCCTAAATGCTCCAAAGAGGAATCCAGACTGGTAGCCATCCGTGCCGAAATGCGATAGCTGGCACAATAGGAGGCACTACATAAAAAAGACCCTCCCTTGATGACCTTTTCGCGGGCATAGGGGTTAGTGGCATTATAGGGTGTTGAGGCTCCTTGCGGGTTCAAAGCCACTTGCTGTTCGGCTTGGAGCTGTCCATAATATTGGGTATTGTACCAATCATTGGTCCATTCCCATACATTACCGGCCATATCATAGAGACCATACCCGTTTTGGGGATAGGACATTACCGGGGCACGCTTCTCATACCCATCTGCCTTCAGGTTTTCCACCGGGAACTCACCCTCCCAGGTATTGGCATTTGAACTGAGCTGTTCCAAATCATTGCCCCAGAAAAAAATGGCGTCTTCCTTACCGCCACGGGCAGCATATTCCCATTCCGCTTCGGTGGGCAAGCGCCTTCCCGCCCAATTGCAATACGCAATGGCATCTTCATAAGCAATGTGTACCACGGGATGGTTCTCTCTTCCTTCAAGGGAACTTTCCGGTCCATCAGGATGCTTCCAATTGGTGCCGATACCCCACTTCCACCACTGGGAATAATCATAGAGATTGGGGACACTGGATTTTGTCTTTTTGAACAGCAACGAACCGGACTGTAAAATGGAATCATGGGGTTTGGGTGTTCCTTCGGGGAGTTGCTTCTTCATTTCCTCCCATTCAATCTCGCGTTCCGCTACAGTGATATACCCCGTTTGTTTCACAAATTCAGCAAATTGGGCATTGGTGACCTCATGCGCATCCATGTAAAAACCGTTTACCGCAACTTCATGGGCAGGACTCTCATGGGGCATGGCCATTTTATCGGATGAAACGGCTCCTTGCATAAATACCCCTCCGGGAATCCAAACCATCCCTTCTGGAGCATCCACTGGAGGTACCGTAACCAAAGAGGAAAGGTCCAACTTCTCCGCTACTTGGGGTTCCTTGTCATCTTCCTCTTGCTTCTTTTCCTTTTCCCCGCAACTTAATAACGACAGGGTAATCAATACCATTAACAATCCACTCACACTATACACACCCCTTAGCTTTCCTTTCATCCGATATATCTTCCTAATATTTTATTATGACTTAATTCTGTTGTCCTTGCAAGGTATTAAATCTAAGCCGTAAAAGATTCCCCCAGCCCTGTCAAAATCGAGTTTTTATTTAGGAAAATAACCGTTACCTTCACAAGCAATACCATTTAAAACCGACCACCAACTATGCTTCCAAAAGGTAATTTTCCTGAAAAGGTTTTCCTGAACGGGACCATTTATCCCTCTGATGCTGCCCAGATATCGGTATTTGATCGCGGGTTTCTTTTTGGCGATGGCATTTACGAGGTCATGGTACAATTGGACCATGGCATATTTTATAAAAAGGCCCATCTGGACCGCTTGCAAGAGAATTTGGATAAAATCAACATTGCTTATGATGTTGATCAATTAGAGACCCAAATTGCTCCTCTGTTGCACGCTGCTTCCCTCGAGGAAAAATCCTGCCTGATCTATATGCAAGTGACCCGTGGCGTGGCCCCGAGAAAGCATGCCTATCCGAAGGGTTACCCAGCTACGACCATGATGTATGCCCTGCCTTTTTCACTTCCCCATATCAACTCAAAAAATATAACGGCCATTCTTGAGCCTGATTTTCGTTGGCACCGGTGTGACATCAAGTCCATTTCCTTACTGGGCAATGTCATGACCAATGAAATGGCCATGAGCCAAAATGCGGATGAAGCTGTACTGGTCCGGGATGGACTGATCACTGAAGGTTCCCATACCAATATCTTTTTTATAAAGGATGAAAAAGTGTACACCCATCCGGCCAATGAACACATCTTAAATGGTGTCACCCGGAAAATTGTGCTGGAATTGTGCCGGGATCTGGAGATTCCCGTGGTAGAAGAGCCCATCGCCGCCAATGCCATTTCTTCAATGGATGAAGCTTTCCTGACCGGTACCACCACTCAAATTGCCTCCATCGCACAGCTGGGCGAACACCGTTTCCATGTTCCGGACGCCATTGGAAAAACAACCTTAAAACTACAGGAAGCCTTTGCAGAACTCAAGCAATTGGATTCCTCAACATCGATAGTATAACCATGCACAATCTTAGAAAAACCAATACCCGCCCTTACCTTGATTCCTTCAAAAAAATTGGTATGGGAATATGCCTACTATTCATTTTTTCATGTGGGGGCACCAAGAATTATGATCTTCTGATTTTAAACGGAACCGTTTATGACGGATCTGGCAACACCCCGACCATGGCCGATATTGCCATAAAGGATTCAATAATTGTGATGATCGGGAATTTGGACGATGCCACCGCCACCCAAATCATAGATGCCGAAGGTCTTGCCGTTGCTCCCGGTTTTATTGACATGCACACCCATTTGGAACCCATTATGGAGCTTTCTTCCTGCGAAAGCCATGTAAGGCAAGGGGTCACCACGGCACTGGGCGGACCTGACGGAGGCTCTCCATGGCCTTTGGGGTCTTTTATGGACAGCCTTGAAGCCAAAGGCATCGGAATGAATGTTGCCTACTTGGTTGGACATAATACCATCCGTAGAAACATCATGGGGTTGGAAAACCGGACACCCACTACAGCAGAACAAAAAGCGATGGAAGCCCAAGTGGACAGTGCCATGCAGGCGGGAGCCTATGGGATCTCCACTGGACTTAAATATTTGCCCGGTACTTTTTCCAATGTGGAAGAGGTCATTGCCCTATCCAAGGTAGCTTCAAAATATGGCGGAATCTATACATCCCACCTTCGGGAAGAAGGTCTGGGGCTTTTTGATGCCGTTGCCGAAGCCATTCAAATTTCCGAGCAGGCCGATATTCCCGTGGTACTCACCCACCACAAGGCCATAGGAAAACCCATGTGGGGAAAAAGTTCCCGTACGCTGGCCATGGTCGATTCTGCCCGAGCAAGGGGGTTGGACATTAAAATGGACCAGTATCCGTATACGGCCAGCTATACTGGAATATCCGTCATCATTCCCAGTTGGTCCATGGCTGGAGGACTGGAAGCTTTTGAAAAAAGGGTTTCGGACCCCATACTCAGGGACAGCATCCGAAATGGCATTGTCTTCAACATTTTAAATGATAGAGGAGGTTCCGACCTGAACCGTATTCAATTTGCAAAAGTGGAATGGCAACCCGAACTGGAAGGGAAAACATTAAAATATTGGGTAGAACAAAAGGGATTGGAACCCACCGTGGAAAACGGTGCGGAACTGGTCATTGAGGCCCAATTGAATGGTGGGGCTGCCTGTGTCTTTCATGCCATGGCCGAGGAAGATGTAACACGGATCATGCAGCACCCACAGACCATGATAGGTTCGGATGGGCGCTTGGTGGAACCCGGCATGGGCCACCCACATCCCCGTTGGTACGGTACCTTCCCACGGGTACTCGGGCATTATGTACGGGAGAAAAAGACCTTGTCACTTCAAGAAGCCATTCGTAAAATGACCTTTTTGCCCGCACAGACCCTAGGACTAACGGACAGAGGACAAATCAAGGAAAACATGAAGGCAGATATGGTCATCTTCAATCCTGAAACCGTTATTGACAAAGCTACTTTTGAAAAACCGCACCAATATCCGGAAGGCATCCCCTTTGTCATTGTAAATGGAAATTTAACCGTGGACAATGGCACTTTTGTAGATGCCCGTTCCGGTAAAATATTACGAAAACAATAGAAAAGACCTATGAAATCATACTTAAAAGCTCCGTTCATAGCCATTGCTCTGCTATCTGCCTGTGTTTCGGCACAGCAGAGTGTCAAAACCGAAAAGGAGTATACCAAAGAAATTGCCAAGTTGGCCAAGTCCAAAAAGGTGCAGGCTGCCTTTGGACATATCGATTCACAAGAAGATCAAACCGCAAAAGATCTCGTGACCCTGACTGAAATCTTGGCCCCACCATTCAAAGAAGAGGAAAGAGGCAAAGCTTTTGGCCAAATGTTACTTGCGGCTGGAGTGGACAGTCTGTGGACCGATAAGGTAGGTAACGTCATCGGGTTACGGAAGGGAACCTCAGGGGAATCCGGTTTTGTGGGAGTGGATGCCCATTTGGATGTGGTTTTCCCGGAAGGCACCGATGCAACGGTTACCCAAGTGGGCGATACCCTTAAAGCTCCCGGTATTGGGGATGACACCCGTGGCCTTGCCATGCTCATCAGTCTATTAAAAGCCATGAATCAATCCAAAATCCAGACCCAAAAAGATCTGCTTATTGTTGGAACCGTAGGTGAAGAAGGGCTGGGAGACCTTCGGGGCATGAAGTATCTGTTCAACGAATCTGGGTTGGATATCGACTCTTGGATTGCCATTGATGGTGGTGATATAGGCCGAATCAGCAATGCCGGATTGGGATCCAAACGCTACAAAGTAATTGTTAAAGGTCAGGGCGGGCATTCGTGGGGCGATTTTGGCCTCGCCAATCCACACCATGCCCTCGGTAGGATCATTTCCACCTTTTCATCCGATGCATGGGCCTATACTTCGGGAAATATCCCGAAAACCAGTTTCAACGTGGGCCGAATGGGTGGGGGAACCTCAGTAAACTCCATTCCCTTTGAATCTTGGATGGAAGTTGATATGCGTGCGATAGACCCCAAGAATCTGGATGAAATTGAACGTTTGTTCAAAAACTCCGTGGAAGAGGCCATCTCCGAATATAATTCTAGTGGTATAAGAGGTAAGGTTACTTATGAATTGGTCCAAATTGGAGACCGTCCTTCCGGGGAGCTTCCCACTTCCCTACCCTTGATTCAAAGAGCAATGGCCGCCACGGAATACTTTGGTGTGGAACCCAAATTGGGTCGTGGTTCAACCAACATCAACATCCCCGTGTCCAAAGGAATTCCTTCCGTATGTATTGGCAGGGGCGGTAAAGGTGGAGGGGCACACTCCCTTCACGAATGGTACCTGAATGATGAAACAGGGCCTGAATCCATTAAACTGGCCCTATTGATCGCTTTGGCCGAAGCAGGACTCAAAAAGTAATACCATGAAACGTTCATTTTACATTCCATTGCTCCTCGTCACTTTTCTCTTTTATGGAATGGCTTTCGCCCAGTTATCCGAGGATAAAACAGCTCAAATTAACAGTCTGTTCCTCGACTGGAACCGCCCCAACCACCCCGGAGGTGCCATTGCCGTAATGCTTGGAGATAAAACGGTTTTTTCCAAAGCGTATGGTTTGGCCAGTTTGGAATATTTGGTGCCCAATTCCCCGGGAACCCAGTTCAATGTGGCATCGGTTTCCAAACAGTTCAGTGCCTTGGGAATCGTTCTGTTGCATCTGCAAGGCAAACTATCTGTGGACGATACCATTGACCGTTATATTGATGGATTGCCTGACCTTGGACAAAAGATCACCATACGGCATATGCTGCACCACACCAGTGGACTACGAAGCCTCCATGCCCTTTTTGCCCTGGCGGGATGGCGGGGTGATGATGCCAAGACCAATGCAGACCTGGATCGGATCATTGTAGATCAGCAAGAATTGAATTTTGACCCTGGGGCGGAATACCTGTACTGCAACACCGGTTATATGTTCTTGGCGAACATTATTGAAAAAGTCACGGGCAAATCCTTTGTGGATTATATGCGGGAAGATGTATTTATTCCCTTGGGAATGGAAAATACCTACGTGGAAGACCAATACAACCGGGTTGTGCCCAATAATGCCACTTCATACATCCCCACCGTTGATGGTTTTGAACGTGCCGTGGAATATTGGGGGTATGTAGGCTCCGGGAACATGCACACCACCACCGATAATCTTTTAGGGTATTTGAAAAACTTCTATGACCCACTTCCAGGTTGGGAAAAGGCTTTCGAACTCATGTTAACCTTGGACCCCTTGAATGACGGCAGTCCCAATCAATATGCCTTTGGAGTGAACGTGGATGAACTTTTCGGTGAAAAACGGATTACCCACGGAGGGGCCATTGGCGGATTCCGTTCCAATGTTGCCGTCTTCCCTGAAAAGGCACTCAGTATTGTAGTTCTCACCAATTTTTCCAGCGCGTCGCCCGCTTCGAAGGTTTCAAAAATTGCAGAAGTTATTTTAGAGCCGTCCCACTCACCAGCACCTAAGTCTCTAAAAAGAGTCTCAAAAGCCAAAATGCAATCTTATGCAGGCTTATATTGGGATGATGTTACCCTTCAAGAGCAGAAAATTGAGGTAAATGGGGATACCCTACTTTTGATTGGGGGAAGTCCAAAATTCATCCCCATGGACACCGATAGGTTCGAGGCCATTGACCCTGAAAACAAAACCGTGCTCACCTTTGATGGAAATACAATGACCTTGCAACGCAATAGCGGCGCTCCCCTGGTCTTTAAAAAATATTCCCCTGTGGCGTTGGACCCAAAAAATGCAGAGGAGTATGTCGGTACATATTACGCCCCTGAAATCCAAACGGCCTATACCCTCCATTTTTCAGATGGACAACTGTACGCTCACCATATCCGGCACGGGAAATTAGAACTCCATCAAAAACAAAAAGACCTCTTCGAGGGCAACTATCCGTTGAGTGTACTAAAATTTATCAGGGACGATACTGGGACCATAAAAGGTATGCGGGCATCCAATGGTAGGGCTCGGAACCTTTGGTTCAAGAAAACAGAATGATTCAATATGAAAACAGCTAACCTCAACAAAGTCTTCACGGCTTTCTTTATACTCGCATGCTTTGCTCTTGAGGCACAAGAGTTCCCGGACCGCGTATGGCACAGGGCCAGTCCAGAAGAAGCCAAGGCTTGGCAAAATCCAAAGGCACAGGCTTTTCAAGAATACCTTATCGATAGCACCAAAATTACCGGACTCATGATTGTTCACAAGGGCAAGGTGATTTTTGAATATGGCGATTTGGAGGAACTCAGTTATATTGCCTCTTGTCGTAAAAGTGTGCTGTCCATGCTTTATGGGCCATATGTAGAAGACGGTACCATCCGCCTGAACAAAACCATTAAGGAGCTTGGAATAGATGATGTGGAAGGCATCCTCCCTATTGAACAGACCGCTACCGTCCAAGATATTATCTCTGCGCGATCAGGAGTGTATCATCCTGAAGGATATCCCGGTGGCATGCAGGAATATGCCCCAAAGCGAGGTTCGGTAAAACCTGGGAGTTATTGGCTGTACAGCAATTGGGACTTTAATGTAGCGGGCTACATTTTTGAAAAAGAAACCGGCCGCAACATCTACGACGAAGTGGAACGCCAACTGGCCAACCCATTGCATATGCAGGATTGGGACCGCTCCGTACAACAAAAGGAAGGCAATACTTCCATTTCAAAATATCTGGCCTATCCCATGTGGTTTTCCACCCGTGACATGGCCCGTTTGGGCTTGCTGATGCTCAACAAGGGCAAATGGAAAGATGTCCAAGTACTCAGCGAATCTTGGGTAAATGAAATGTTGAAATCCCGCACCTCACATGAAGAACTCAACCGCAATGTTCCCGTTTTCCAAGGAACAGGCATCAATTATGGCTACGGATATATGTGGTGGCTATGGCAAGCTGTGGATGACCCTCGTTTTGAGGGCGCTTATTCCGCCAAAGGGGCCATGGGCCAGAACATAACGGTATATCCTGCTATAGAAACGGTCTTGGCCTTCAAGACGAAAGCCATTTATGGCCGGAGGAACTCCTCCAGTGTGCGTTTAAAAGTAGCCCAAAAGGCCGCCGAAATTTTTGACGACACCCTCAAATGATTCCGTAATAAATATCAAAAAAGTAAAAAGCCCCATTAATGGGGCTTTTGTATTATGTTGTTGTAGGGCTTATACCACTATCACTTCCACATTATGTTTTTCCAAGGCTTTTAAGTGCTCATCCGAAATACCATTGTCCGTGATCAATTTATGGATGTGATTGCATTCACAGATAAATGCCATTCCCGATTTGGAAAATTTGGAGCTATCGGAAACCAGAATCACCTCTTCGGTAAGATTGATCATTAGCTGGTTCAACTGGGCCTCTTCAATATGGTGGGTAAATACTCCTTTATCAGGTTTAATGCTATCCACCCCCAAGAACAGCTTGTTACAGGACAATTGTTTCAGGTTACGTTCGGCCAACGGCCCTACCAAGGACATTGAAAATTCCTTGAGATATCCTCCAGGCATGAACACTTCCAAATTGTCTTGCTGGGCCAAGTTGTTCACAATGTCCAACGCATTGGTGATTACGGTAAGCTTTTGAAAGTCGCGCAAAAACCTTGAAATCTCAAAAGTGGTCGTTCCAGAATCCAAGAGAATGGTATCTCCTTCTTCTATAAGTGAGGCGGCTTTTCTTCCAATCCGGGTCTTCACTTCCATATTCAGTTTTTTCTTCTGACTGAAGGTTAGAATAAGGTTGTTGGATTTGAATGCCCCTCCATGGGCCCTGACCAATAAATTGTTCTTCTCTAATTTGTCCAGATCATTCCTAATGGTGACTTCACTGACACCAAAGAGTTTGCTGAGCATATTGACATTTACTTGGCCATCCTTATCGAGTTCCTCAAGGATTTTCGCCCTACGGTATGCAGTTTTTTTCATCAAAATTCTATTGCCTATGGTTAGCTACAAAGGCAAATATAACTTTAATCTTATAACCAAAAAACCGCCTGTTGGCATTAATCCTGATTGAAAAGCTATCCTAAGACGCTCATATTGACCCCTGTAGTGGCTCCCTTCTCCAAAGAAATATCCACTGGGGCATTGCTTTCCCAACTACCTCTGGTAAAGTCTGGAACATCAATGGATTGCGACCTATTGGCAACGGATTGCTCGCTTAAAGGAGCAACAGCGCTCCAAAGTGCTGCATCATACACATCTTGATCCAAAGGAAGTCCATTTCTTAAACAGTCGATAAGCCTCCAATCCATCATAAAGTCCATTCCTCCATGGCCTCCTACTTTTTTGGCCATTTCCCCCACTTTCTTCACAATCTTGGGAGTGTATTGTTCTTCCAAAGCCTTCATTTCCTCCTCCGTGAACCAAGAATGCCCAGTGGCCACTCTAGCTGGTTCGGGCCATTTACGGGCAATGCCTTTGGTACCGCTCACCAAATGTATCCTGGAATAGGGTCTGGGTGAGCTTACATCATGCTGGATCATGATGCTCTTTCCTTTTTTGGTCTTGACCAAGGTGGTGTTCATATTACCCCTAAAGGCAGCATCGGTATATTCTTGGAAGAAAGAATCTTCCTTGGCCAGTTCCATCGCTTTTTGATGCATGGTGAAATCATTCGTGGATAATGAGGTAAGGTAGTCCATATTATCTCCCCGGTTGATGTTCATAACCTGACAGATGGGACCCAAGCCGTGGGTAGGATACAAACTTCCATTACGAGTGGCATTCTCCTTTAAACGCCACATGTCCTCATATCCGGTTTCCTTATTGAAGTTGAGGCCCACCAAATCATGGATATATGCTCCTTCACCATGGATAATATCTCCGAAGAATCCTTGTCTGGCCATATTCAAGGTCAATAGTTCAAAGAAATCATAGCAACAATTTTCCAACATCATGCAATGTTTCTTGGTTTTTTCGGAGGTTTCCACCAACTGCCAGCATTCGTCTATGGTCTTGGCCGCTGGAACCTCAACGGCAACATGTTTGCCTGCTTCCATGGCATATACGGCCATAGGGGTGTGCAGTGCCCAAGGGGTGGCAATATAGATCAGGTCGATATCATCACGATCGCACATCTCTTTCCAAACCTCCTCACTACCGGAATAGGTATCTGGGGTATGCGTGGTATCTTCCAATATTTTTTTGGCCTTTTCCACTTTTTCAGGAACCAAATCGCAAAGACCCTTTATTTCAACGCCTTCAATAAGTCTGATGCGTCCAACAGCAGCCGGACCCCTCATTCCCAATCCTATAAATCCAACCCGAACGGTCTCCAATGCTGGAGCCGCATATCCGGACATATTAAAAATCTGTTTCCCATAATCCTTGACCGATGCAGCAGTTCCCACCCCGGTAGTTGATGATGAAGATTCATTCTTGCAAGAAACCAGTGCATTGGCACCAACAACACCAATTCCCGCTATGGAGACTGAGCGTATAAAATTTCTCCTGTTGTTTTTCATAAGATTGAGTTTTAGTCCATCAATTCCCTGGCTTCCCATAGGTTTTGACAGCGTTTGTATAAAAAATCTTTTCAAGTACCGTATCGGGCAAGGCCAAGCCTTTAAATTCTCCCTTGAATTCCGGTGCTTCCATGGTATTGTCCGTTGCAAAGAAATCCCAGTGGAATTTCCATAAGTGTTCCAACCTATCCGCCACTTCCTGACCAGATAGGGAACCATCGTCAATCACATCTGTCCCATAAATGACCCTGTCTTGGTATTTGATAAAAAAATCCCTCACCCCTTCACGGTCTTCCAATGCTTGATACTGTACATGGCAAATTCGCTCCGCCAAGTCGGTCATGGTCTCTGGGTAATCATCCAACCGTTTGGCCACCTCATCCAGATTCCATTCCAGACTAAAAAGGTGCAAGCCCACAAATTTTAATTTAGGGTGACGCCGAAGTATATTGTCCCTCGCCTCAATCTGGGCTTCATAAGAGGGATACTCGGGGTTAAGGTACATATGGTACTCCGGATGCGCACTAAAATAGTTGCGGTCCGAATCCACAGTCATTTCATCCAAGGGCAGCCAGCAGTTTTTGGGTTCCCCTTGATGGCCGATAAGAACCAAATCATTGGCCTGAATGTATTCATAAATGGGATCGAATGCAGGATGGTCCAGCATGAGAAATTCTCCATTCTCATCTCGGAGTTCGGCATCCATGCCAATATTTTTCCACATCTTTACTCCCTTCGCCCCACGGGCGATACCCTTCTGGATTTGGTTCAATACACCGGTCAACCAGTCCTCCTTGCCCCATCGCTCCATATCAAAGGAACAGATATACACAGCACGATCTCCAAAAGTTGCGTTTAAGGAATGAACCATATCTTCCTGTTTTGTTAAAGAAGGAAAGAAAGGGACATTGGTATTTATGGACAAAAAATAGGCATCATGGCCTATGGCCATCTTCATCTTTTCCCCACTTTCTGTATTCAGATGCACATGGGCATCAAAGAATGGTCGTAGCATGGTTTTCGTTCTTTACCATCAATAGTTTGGTCTTCACTAATTCCGTGACAGCATTGGTTGCCACAGGAAAAACTTTTCTAAGGTCTATTTCCTCATTGCTCCTTAATCTTTCTTGGAGGGTTTTCATGAAGATATTCTTGATTTCCGTAGCGAGGTTTATCTTGCATATCCCCAAGGATATGGCCTTTTGCACTTGATCATGGGGTACACCCGAACTACCGTGCAACACCAAGGTTGAAGGGGTAATCGCTGCAATTTCCTTTAAAAGCTCCAACTGCAACTTGGGCTCGCTCTTGTAAAACCCATGGGCCGTTCCAATGGCAATGGCCAAGGCATCAACCCCGGTTTGTTCCACAAAATCCTTGGCTTCACCGGGTTGTGTGAAACCTGCTCCTTCTGTAGATTGACCCAATTTGGCCACAAAACCGAGTTCGGCCTCTACATGGGCCTTGTATTGTTTGGCCAATTCCACTACTTCCTGTGCCATGGCCACATTTTCTTCAAATGGGAGTTCACTTCCATCAATCATCACGGAATCAAATCCGGCATCCAGGCATCTATGGGCCAACTCAACGGAACCTCCATGATCCAAGTGTATCCAACCCGTAACGCCAAACTGTTTTAGTCCGGAACGTCCTAAATTTACCGCTGTTTCAAGTCCCATATAATCAATGGAACTCTTGGTCAGCTGTAAAATAATGGGTTCATTTAAATCCGATGCCGCCTTAAGTACGCCATGCAAGGTTTCCACATTGTAGTAGTTTGTCGCCAAAAGCCCTCGCCCCTGTTTTGTGAATTCTTTCAGTGTTTGTTTAAGCTCCATACTAGGATGTTGTTTTGCTATGTTGTAATTGTTCTATTTTCGTTTGTAGGGCCTTTTTATCCTTGAAGGCCTCTGTTCCTCCTGCCATTGTGGTGTTGATGGCCCCCATCAAGTTTCCATTCAAGAGACAATCCCCAAGTTCTGCCCCTTGCAGGTATTTTGCAATAAATCCTGAATTGAATGAATCCCCTGCACCGATGGAGTCCACATAAACATCAGCCTTGAAGGCCGATACTTGAATCCGATTCCCGTTCTTGATTCCCAAGCTGCCTTTACTGCCCATTTTGAGGGCTATGGTATTAGCAAAGGGTTCCACCTGTTTCAACGCACTTTCCACGCTATCCTCTTGGGTGAGTCGTAAAATTTCCGCTTCATTGGGCATAAATACATCAACATAGGGCAGACATTCTTTGTAGTCAAAATTCCATACATCAGCAGGATCCCATTGTAAATCCAGTGATGTAGTAAGCCCCAGGCTCTTCACTTTTTTAAATATGGCCGTAATCTCTTGATGGAGTCCTTTCTGCAAAAAGAAATTGGATAAATGAAAGTGTCTATAGTTAGACATTTCAAACCATGGGATATCCAAAGAGGTCATGGCCTCCATAGCTCCACAATAGGTAACATTCGCCCTGTCCTCATCATAATTCATCACTACGGTCACCCCTGTTTGATAGCTGTCCGACCTTCTCACGAAAGCCGTACTTACGTTACGCTCTTCCAAGGTTTCCAGGACATAATCCCCAAATTGATCATTGCCCACCATTCCGGCGAAACCGGTAGAAAGACCCAATGCCGCCGCATTGGCGGCCATAATGGCCGAAGAGCTTCCCAAAGTAAGTGTTAGGTCGTTGGCCACTATTTCCTTTCCTATTTGGGGAAACCCTTGAATTCCATTAAGGATAAGGTCCACATTAAGTTCCCCAACTACCAGTAGATCGTTTTTAGCCATGGCACAAAAGTTTTGTTTCGGTCGATGGTAAAAAGTCCATTACATCTTTATGTTTTAGCATGCCCAAATCGTCATTGACACAATTGGCCGCCCCAAAGGCCGCTCCATAGCGAGCCACTTCCTCCAAGGACCTATTTTCCGAAAGGGCATACAATATCCCTGCGGTAAGGCAATCCCCGCTACCCACGGTACTGATTACTTTTTCCAAAGGTTTTAGGGCATGTACCACTTCAGTTCCATCCGCTAGGTAAAGTCCTTTTTTACCCTTGGTCAGCGCCAGAAGTTGCACGTTATCCTTTAAAGCTCCCTGTACTTTTTCAGCGTCCTCGGTTCCAAAAAGGTCTTTGGCCTCATGCTCATTGATATGCAGTCCATAAAACCCGGACTGAAGGGCATTCTTTAGTTGGATTCCAGTTCCGTCCAACATCAATCTCTTGTTCAAACCCTTACAGCTTTGGGCCACAACCTGACTTGCATTTTCCGGTACTCCTTTGGGCCAAGAGCCCGACAGGTTCACCATCTCCGATCGCTCCACAAATTCCTGCAACTTTATAGTAAAGGATTCCCAGTCTTCTGGGCTTATGGTTGGTCCAGGTTCCAAAATCTCGGTGTTGGCCACAGAAGCATCATCCGAACGAAAGGTATAACATTGCCTGTTGTTTTCAGACAGCTCTACCCCTTCAACCTGTATCCCTCTTTTTTCACATTCTTTCTTAATCCATTGCCCTGTGGCCCCACCCCAAAACCCAAAGAGGGTCACTTTCTTTCCCATTTCGGCCAAAGCCAAGGCAACATGGGTCGCTTTGCCTCCAGGATAGGGTTTTATTTTTTCCATACGGTTGACCGAACCTATTTCAAACGCATTAAAATAGGCATAACTGTCAATGGATGGATTTGGACAGATACAAAGAATCATGTCACTTCTGGTATATGGTTACTCCTTGCACCACTCTACTAATGGCTCCGTTAACTGAAGGATTATCGGGGTTCAGTCCCAACTCCTGCGATTTATAGAGTCCCAAAAGCTGACCTATGACCACATAGGGCAAGATAAAAACACCTGCAACATCATTGGGGTGCTTGTTTACTGGAACCATATAGTTTGATTCCATGGATTCGCTTTCTTGTCCCACCAAGACCATATCAAGATAACCGCCCCCTTGAACTATGCTGGAAACAAGATCATTCTCATATTTGGCCACATGGGCATCCGGCGACAGGAAGAAGACCAACAGGGTATTTTCCTTGACCACTGCCCTGGGACCATGTCTGAAACCCAAACAGGAATCGTGTTTACAAATTACCTGACCATCCGTGAGTTCCTGTAACTTCAGATGACATTCATTGGCGATGCCCAAAAGTGGACCGGACCCCAAAAAGATGGCCCGATCAAAATCCAAGCGGGCCAAGTCCTTCAAAAATTCTACGTTATCAAAAATCTTGGAAGTTTCCTTTCCAACATGCTCCACCCAAGCCTGTGCTTCATCCAACTTGTCCAAGTTGAACACCAGTAAACTGGAAAGCAGCATGGATGAAAAACTACTGGTCATGGCCAAGGACTTATCATTGGTTTCCTCTGGCAATACAATACAATAATGTGTAGAGGAATCCCGCTCCGCCATTTTGGCGAGGGCTCCATCCGGGTTACAGGTAATTACCAGATGTTTTAGTTTTCCCAATCTGGCCTCCAACAACTTTACCGTTTCCACGCTTTCGGGGCTGTTACCGGATCGTGCAAAGGATATCAAAATAACAGGAGTGTCGGACAAGGGGTCCACTGCTTCTGGATGCGTAACCAAGTCTGTGGTGGCAATGGCCCTGGTATTGAGCCCCGTAGCCTCCGCAATGACAAGTTCCACCGATTCTCCAACAAAGGCAGATGAGCCGGCACCTGTCAACAATATAGTTGTGTTGGCATTTGACAAATGCGAGGAGAGGAACTTGCCGATCCCATCCCGTTGTCCCTGAATTTCCTCGAAGACTTTTTTCCAAACTTCAGGTTGCTGGAAAATTTCTATTTCTGTATAGGTTTTATTCTTTTCTACCATTTCCATGGTCATATTCTACTTTATTGGTTAGGTATGGCCAACGATGTAGCTGACCTATCAACAAAATAAACTAAAATGTTTCACAAAAAAAAGCTTTCGTTTCCTTTTTATTTAAAATAAATTTATTTTCAAAGTATTTGTATTTATTTCAAGACCCATTAAACCAAAGGCAAGAATTGATAAATATCAATATCTGTGGTGCAAATGTTTATTTTTAACAAAAACATTACTTCATATACGTATCAAGCCGTATCTTTCGGGTCCAAAAATACCTGTCCCGCCCCATTTTGGTGTTTTTGAAGCATTGTTCAATACTTTATACCAAAACCAGCATTCCAAATGCATGCCAACCAGAATTTAGAGAAGAATCTCTTCATTATCCTGTACCTTAATTCCATTTATCCACTCAGTTCAGAGCTTAAGTCCTATCTGGCCAACAAGATTAAAAGCTGCTTTTTCAGAAAAAATGAAATCATTAGCAGGGCCGGGGAAGTCTGCAATAGACTCTACCTTATAAAAAAGGGTATGGTCCGGGGGTATTTTTTAATTGATTCCACAGAGATTACCACATGGATCGACTCTGAAAATGAAATCTTTACCTCTATAACAGGTTTCTTTAGAAATGAGAAGAGCAGGGAGTTTATCCAGAGTCTTGAGGAAACCCATTGCGACTATCTGGACTATGAAGATTATAAGTATTGTCTCAATCATTTTCCGGAAATACGCCAAATCAATCGCATCATGCTCGAACAATACTATATTTTGGCAGAGCATAGGGTGTATTTGGCTCGAATTCCCAATGCAAAAAAGCGGGTTCTCTATTTTATGGAAAACATTAGACCCGATATTGTAGGAAGAATCCCCAGAAAACATCTAGCTTCTTTTTTGGCCATGAGACCAGAAACCCTTTCGCGCATTATGAAGGAAATTCTATAGAAGGCCGTATCAAGGCTATAAACCCTCCACCAAACTTATAATTTTGTAAGAATTACCCTTTGCCCACACTACTGAAACAGGGCCTTTGTGGGTTATTCTGCTTCATTTATTGTAAGAAAATGATTCTAAATTGATATTTGTCAATTCCCCGAACGATTTCATAAAATAAGACTATACCACCTCCGTTTCTTAGGTGAAGAATAAGAAAAATTGTACAGTTCTCAATGTTGTGATTGTAAGAAAACAACAAACACGACAACCTAAAAAACCAACTAAAAACAGTTCCCTTTTATGGAAGAGATTTACTAGAACCCACCCCATACATTTTCCTGATTTAAGGACGGTGCCATAGATTTTGGGACCACTAAGTGAATTGCCTCGATTTTGCAGGCATGACCTTCCTATGCCTTAACTCAACCGAAATAAAGACCAAAAAAAAACAATTGACACAACCTTAAACCAAAAATCAATGAGAGATTCAATCTACATGAAATTTATGCAATCCTTTTTTTGCCTATTCCTTTTTGCAGTGACTGCAACCATGGCACAATCCAACAGTGTTGTAGTCCTGGATGCCAAGTATTCACAGAAACAACAGGTCCTGGACAATTTGCCCAGCAATGCTGAGATATTGGAAATTGATGGAAATGGGAATCCCTGGAAATCCATTAGGGAGTACCTGGAAAATCATCGTTCCACACTGGCGATACACCTGTTTGCCAATGCAAGCTATAATGCTTTTGAACTGGGAAACACCACGTACGATTCCGATGGTGTGGATCAAGAATTTGAGCTGTCCATGCTGGAAGGACTCTACCAAGGCGACCACATTCAGCTCATTGTCTATGACTGCAACTTGGGGTCCAATACGGAAGGTTTGGCCCTACTCAAGAAAATCAGTGACAAATCGTACTTCAACATTGCCGTACCCACCAACTGCAACTCAGTTTTCGGGAGCAACCTTACGTTTGACCATACCACTATGAACCAACCCACACAAAATTCAATATTTCAATAGATCAACCGACCATGAAACAGACTTTTACAAGCTTTTTATCGCTTTTCGTACTATTTCTACTGGCAGGGACCGTAAAGGCCCAAACGGTGGATATGAAGGTAGAACAAGGACCCAACGTCGACGTAATGGTGACCGTTGGATCGGCTAATCTAGATCTATCCACTTTTGAGGATGATTTGGAACAAGCCATGCACTTAAAAGGAATTCCCTTGGGAAAACTAAGGGTAGAGGCTTTTCAACGAAGCTCCATATCCTCTGACCAAGCAGATGCCAGCGACATTTTCAACAGCTGGAACAAAATGAACTTCAACGGAACCGAACCACCCGTACACAGCTCATACACTGGGGATTATTTCTCTTTTGACTCTGGAACCAACCGGGTCATTGCAGATTTTGTGGGCAGATATACTTCCTACGGATGGGGGTTTGCCATGTACGATCCCACTGGGGATATCGCTGACGGTTCCATTTCAGCGACTTGGGGACTCAGTGAAGCCCCTTACGCGCATGGTGAAGTAGGTTTCATCTTTAGAAAAGTGGACAACCAGAACTTTTATGCCTACATTATAGACAACCACTCAGCTTGTGGTAATATTAGCGGTTATGGAACCGATGGTGACCCTGCAGAAGCAATCATTAAAGTAGAAAATGGCTCTATAACCGTATTGGCATTGAATACCAATAGTGGAAATTCCGGCTCCGCTACTTATGGATGGAACGGAACTAGAGCGGACATGTTTGATGCATATTTCAATGGACAGACCATAGACTTTAAAATTGACTTAAATGGCAATAATATCAAAGTCTCCCGAAGAGGTGGTGGTGGCACTGCCGGAACCGATTGGGTGGAAGCCTTTAATTTTGATGACACTACCCATGCCCAAGGCAGCTATGGTTTTTACGTGCACGAACAATCCGGAGCGTATTTCAAGGACATCAACATTGAAAAATTGGAATTACGTGCCTTTAAAGACGTATTGCGTGAACCCCAATGGAGAAACAGCGCCTTGCGTTTTAACGTAAACTTGGACGACCTTGAGGTGGCCGATTTTGACAATGATGCCGACTTGGCCGAAATTTTGATGCGGACCATCAACGAGGACATTCACTATATTGGATGGGGAACAAACACCAATGAGGCGCAGTTTGAACGCTTTATCACCCAAAACAATAACCAAGGTACTTTTATCAACAGGGATTCGGGCAGTTGGTCCACTTGGATTGATGAAATGGCCCAATACATTTATGAAAAGTATCAGTTTGGGACCATTACTGATGGGGAAGTCTTCTTCACGGACCGATCTGTGGAAATAGACGTAACCCCCACAGAATTGAAGACCAATACCGCCAATGCCAGTTATCCCAATGGTCGATGGCGCATCACCCATGACGAAACCTATTTTGATAATTCCGAAGGTAGAGTCTCATGGTCCGGTATATATCTTGATGATTTGCCCGAAACCTACGATAAGGTAGGCCAGTATACTTTCACCTTTGAAGATTTTCCAACGGCACCTACCATACTTTATTTTCACAGAAGACCCGTAGCAAGTTTCACCTACAGTGCAGATACCGGTTTTATCAATAATACATCCTATGATTTGGATGGAGGTGCCAACAATGGTATTGCCCAATCCGAATGGAAATGGAAATCCGTAGATGCAGCCTCCACCAACGATTGGAACACTGGAGCCTTTGACAAAAACGCCGTCAGTGATGGTGAATATTTGGTGATGCTACGTGTTCAGGATCACCAAGGTACCTGGAGTAGCCCTGCAAGTATTTATGTTGAAAAAACAGCTGGATCTGGTGGTTCTTCAGATTTGCCAATTGCCCAGTTTACAATACAACCAGATGTATTGAATACCTATTCAGGTAATATGACCATAACCATTGTTGATAATTCCATTGACCCTTATGGTAGAACATTGTCAACCCAAGAATGGATTGTTACCCAGCGCACCTATGATGGCGACGGGGACCCGATAGATTCGGAGATTTATAATGCTTCGACACCAATGACTGATTTCTCGGCCTACAATAATCTATCGGCCGATTATATCATCAGTATGCGAACACAGACCGATACAGGAGTATGGTCAGAGCCGTTCTATAGAACGCTTACCATTGTGGACGATAATACCGTACCAACCATTACGGCAAACCCTGCAAGTGGAAGTTTGGATACCGACACAGACATTCTATTGGTGTTCCAAGATGAAAATGGCGGTAGTGGTTTTGATGTGCAACGTTTTGCCAAAGTGCAAAGTGCCACCCCTCCAGCCACGGACAATGCTGCATGGACTTCTTGGAGCAACAGCCAGTCAAAAACGACTTCCTTCAACAGTGGGGGTTCTGGGTGGTACATCCATGCTGAGGTAAAAGATAATGCGGGCAACGAAGGCACTGCATCTTTTGGTCCTTACGATATCACACTTGTAGTAAGCGCGGATGACGACTTGGCCATTTTGGACGAGGATAGCCCATCAGACCCTATTGATATACTCTACAATGACGTATATGATACAGGTGTAACCCCAACAGTGACCATTACCACACAAGGTACCAAAGGTACAGCTGTGGTCAACGGAAGCAATCAGGTGGTCTATACCCCAAATGCCAACGAAAATGGTACGGATACCGTTACCTATGAATTGGATGATCAAGGTCAGAAAGCAACGGCCAAAATTACACTCTCCATTTTGCCGAAAGACGACTTACCCGTGGCAAATGCGGATAGCTTCAATTTGGATGAAAACGCCACCTTGAACGAGGATGTTTCCACCAACGATGTGGAAGTTGATGGCGATGACTTGGTGTACCATTTGATTTCAGGTCCATCGCATGCAGCTTCCTTTACTTTTAATGCCGATGGTACTTTCTCCTATGAACATGATGGTGATGAGTCTGGCACAGATAGTTTTACCTACAATTTTGAAGATGCTGTTTCTTTCTCTTCAACTGTAACGGTTACCTTCAATATCACCAATGTGAATGACCTTCCAGAGGGAGGCAATATTACCTTGGATGTGATTCAAGATATTGCCTATACTTTTGCTGTGAGCGATTTCACTTTTACGGATGATGACCCAAGTGATGCTTTCAATGGGATTCAAATCATTTCCCTTCCAGCCAATGGAACTTTGGAATATAATGGAAACCCGGTCTCCCTCAACGACATGATCAATGACATTACCTTATTAACATATACCACCGAAAATGGGGGATATGGTGCAAACTATGCTTCATTTTCCTTTAAGGTGAAAGATGGGGATGATGCCGTGAGCACCACAACGTATAGTGCAAGCATAACTGCCGCCCAAGATACCGATGGTGATGGAATCCCGGATGATACCGATGACGATGATGACGGTGATGGTACCTTGGACATCAATGACGATTTCCCGAAAGACCCGACCGAGGATAC